>NZ_JBJNOO010000002.1:0-63558 GCF_052166595.1 Serratia sp. CY81684
ACAGAACCAGGCGCTAGCTGAACTTCTTTCCGCGAGAGATAATTACTGAGCCTCATTAGGGCAAGCCGAAGGGGCAGATAAAACCACTCCCTCCAACCTGTTACCCCCCAAACTAAATACCCAATGTACCATTAATCAGGGTGCAGCACTGCCCGCCGATCCAGGGCTCGCCGTCAATAAAGCGCACGCTCACGCGGCCATCTCGCTTCAGTTGGGTGCCCTGGCGCACCTGGTAACCCTGTGCGGTCTGGCCGCCGTCGGGGAAGCGGCTGGCCTTCAATAAGCGCGCCAGGCAGGCGTTGGCGCTGCCGGTTACCGGATCTTCAATCAAAACACCGCATTCCACCATAAACGCGCGCATTTCGTAATCGGCCGGTTCGGTTGCGGAGCAGGCGCCATAAATCACTACGCCATCCACATCACAGGCGGTTTGCAGCTGTTTAATCGTGGCCTGATCCGGCGTTACCGCCAGGCAGGACTGCGCGTCCGGCAGGCGCACCATCAGCCAGCGAATGCCCATCTCGGCAATCACCGGCGGGGTGCCTGCTGCAATCACTGCAGGCCGTAAAGCGGCCGTCAACCGTTTGGTTTCCTCGGCCGCCATGGGGCGGAACTCTACTTCGGGCGCGGCGAAGGCCAATGCGCCTTCCGGCTGGATATTGACCGCCACCAGGCCGACGCCGCATTCCTGCATCACCGTTCCAGGGCGTTTAGGCGTCAATCCGGCTTTCAGCAAGGCGTGGGCGGTGCCCAGCGTTGGGTGGCCGGCGAAGGGCAGCTCTTTTTCGGTGGTGAAAATGCGCACCTTATAATCCGCCGCCGGGTGCGTCGGTTTAAGCACAAAGGTGGTTTCCGAAAGGTTGGTCCAACGGGCCAATGCCAGCATCTGCTCGTCGTTCAGCCCTTCGGCTTCCAGCACCACCGCCACGGGATTGCCGAGCAGCGGCGTGGCGGTAAACACGTCCACCTGTTGGTAGGCGCGGGGTGTCACATCATCACTTCTGAGCATTTGCCATCGTCCGTTATCAACAAAACCTGATAATAACGATATTCGCCAATGGCTTCAAAGGGTTGAGTTTTGTTTTGAGATACCCGCCCGTCGCCACTTCAGCCCCGGCTTGGCGAACATCACCAGGTTGCCCAGCAAAATCAGGCACAGGCCCAGCACGGCGTTGAAGTGCCACTGGTAGCCTTCGTAGATCGTTGAGATGGTCAGCGCCACCAGCGGGAACAGCAGGGTGCTGTAGGCCGCCGCGCCGGCGCCGATGCGGCCGAGCAGGCTGAAGTAGGCGGCGAAGGCGATCACCGATCCGAAGATCGCCAGATACAACAGGGATCCAATATAGCGGCTGCTGTATTCCATCTGGAACGATACGCCCTGCGCCAGGGCGATCAGCGCCATCAGCAGCGCGCCGTAGGTCATGGCATAGGTATTGGTGGAAAAAATATCCAGCCCGCGGCGCTGATGGCGCGCGCTGATCATGTTGCCCAGCGAGAAGCCGTAGGTGCCGAGCGCGCTCAGGCCGATGCCTTTAAGCAGCTCCGGCGCCATGCGGGTGGCGGCCAGATCTTGCCAGAACAGCGCCACGATGCCGGTCAACCCCAGCAGCGCCGCCGGCAGCAGGTTGGGGCTGGGGCGCTGGCGGAAGAACAGCAGGCTGTTGAGGGCGTTGAACAGTACCGCCATCGAGAAAATCACCGATTCCAGCCCGCTGCTGATATAAGCCGCCGCGTGGTAAAAGCAGAAGAAGTTGAAGCCGAACACGCAGCAGCCCTGCAGCACGCAGAACAGATGATCGCGCGGGGCGATGCGGCGCAGGCGGCGCGTTAGCAACAGCACGGCGAACATCACCGCGGCGGAAATGGCGAAACGGTAAGCGATCGACACAGGAATGGCCACCGGGCCTTCCTGTTGCAGGGTAATCGCTATCCAGGTGGTGCCCCAAATCAGCACCACGGCGAGGTACAACAGCGCATTCATTCTATTCACTCCGAAAAAACCGATGGCGCAGTATCCGCTTTGGCGCGCGGCGGCGCTTGCAGCGCTTTGCGCCCAGTTGCATATTCTTGCGCTTTTTTTGCCAAAAGCGCGGGGCGGCCGCTGGCATGCCGCGGCGCCACTCTTTACACTGTCAGCATGTCGAACAACGGGGCCGGCGATGTCCAACTATCAGGCGTTTGAAACACTGCGAGAGCACAAGGCGCGGCTGCACGGCAGCGTGCTGCTGGGCACCGGCGTGGAGCTGGCGGCCTGGTCTAACTGCAACGATCGCGTCACGCAGGAAAGCGCCGACCACCATACCCTGAGCCTGTACGTCGCCGACGGCTATGAGTGCTACCAGCAGGTGCCGGGCGGCTGGCGCAACGGCGGCGGGCCGGATCGCTTCTGCATCATGCCGCGCCAGTACGCTTCCACCTGGGATGTGCGCAGCGATCTGTCGTTCGTGCATCTGTATTGTACCGACGGGCATCTGCGCCGGCTGGCGGAGCAAACCTGGGATCGCAGCCCGGCGGCGATCAACGTGGAGCCGCGCAGCTTCGGCGAAGATCCGCAGATCACGCTGCTGTATCGCCAGTTTTTGCTCAACTGCGACTGGCGGGACAGCGCCAACCTGCTGGCGCTCAGCAGCGCCTCGAACCTGCTGATGTCGCACCTGATCCAGCGCTACAGCCAGCTGCAGTGGAAGCTGCCGGCGGCGCGCGGCGGCCTTGCTCCCGCGGCAGCCAGGCGGGTGCGGGAATATATCGCAAGCCACCTGGATCGGCCTTTGTTGTTGGCCGATCTGGCGGCGCAGGCCGGGTTGAGCGAATACCATTTTGCCCGCATGTTCAAACATTCGACCGGCCTTGCGCCGCACCAGTTTGTGATGCGCGCGCGGCTGCAGCGGGCGGAACAGCTGTTGCGGCATAGCCAACAGCCGATCACCGAGATCGCGCTGGCGTGCGGCTTCAGCTCCGCCAGCCATTTCAGCAACCGCTTCAAGGCGGCCTATGGACTTGCTCCGCTGCAGGTGCGGCAGGGGCGCTAACCGGAAGGGAGTGCAAGCATGGATCAACCATTTGCCGGGCTGGGCGTGTTGTTCGTCGCCGGATTCGGGCCGATCACGCGTGAGAGCGACGAGAGCAAGGCGTTTTATGTCGAGGCGCTGGGGTTGCCGCTCAAGCCGATGCCGGGCAACGAAACCTATCTGCTGGCCGAGCAGGGCGCGCTGGACGGGGTGAAACACTTCGCCCTGTGGCCGCTGGCGCAGGCGGCGCAGTCCTGCTTTGGCGACGATCGCTGGCCGGCGGATCTCGCGGTGCCGCAGGCATGGATCGAGTTCGACGTGGCCGACATGGCGGCCGCCACCCAGGGACTGATCGATCGCGGTTATCGGCTGCTGGTCGCCAATCGTGAAGAGCCGTGGGGGCAAAGCGTTACCCGTTTGCTCAGCCCGGAAGGGTTGCTGGTTGGCGTCACCTATACACCCTGGCTGCGTTAAACGCCACGCCGTTCGCCGCCGTTTCCCTGCGGCGGGCGGCTTAAGAATAAATACGCATTAGCTTAAAGCGATCTGCGCTATAGACCCATCAAATCCCCGAGTGGTTTCCCTTCCTGAAAGCAGTAATTCCGTTCATTGCGTAAAAACCAATGGCCAGAACGCGCTATTGCTATGCCATTTTACGGCGATTTTTCGCCCGCTTTTTTCGCCGCCAGGTGCCTGATAGGAATAGAGATTATTCTTATATTTCCGCCAACCGTTAAGAAATAATAATGATTCTCGTTTTCAACCACGGAAAGGAGAAGGAACGATGAAAACAGTGAAACGAACGGGCATCGCGCTGGCGATAGCCCTGACTTTCCCCCTGGCATTGCCTGCCGCTTTGGCGGCGCAAACCACCCTGACAAAC
Organism: Serratia sp. CY81684; assembly: GCF_052166595.1. NCBI lineage: Bacteria > Pseudomonadati > Pseudomonadota > Gammaproteobacteria > Enterobacterales > Yersiniaceae > Serratia > Serratia sp. CY81684. The sequence goes on from NZ_JBJNOO010000002.1 coordinate 3,892, forward strand.
AGTAAGGCGGCGACGATGACGGAAAAACACGGGCAGTTTATTGCGGTCGGTAAAGTGGTGCAGGTGACCTTCGGCGATTTCGCCTTCAAGCTGGATTTTACCGATGACAAGACCATGACCTTCACCGGTATCGGCGAAGCTTCGCAGGGCATCACCGATACCGTGCAGTACACCGCGGTGGAGATTCGGCCGAAGGTCTACATGGTCTATTGGCATGAACCGCAGTCCGGCGACAACGTGACGCATGTCGAGGACTTTGAGCGCGGCGAGGTGTACACCAACATCGCCGCCAGGGACGGCAGCTTCACCCATCTGAAAGGGCAGCTGAAAATCGTAGGTCACTCAGGAAAATAAGGAGCAGTTATGAAAAAGGTATTGATCACCTGTGCGATCGTCGGCGGTTTGCTGGCGAGTTACCCGGCGCTGTCAACGGATCAGGCGGCGTCTTACAAGTCGGCCGGCAAGGGCGGTTATCATCATGCCCAGCAAAAGCTGAAGGTGGTGGAAGATCTGTATGCGGGCTTTTTCAACCGTCATGACATCAGCGTGGCGCAAAAGCTGATTGTGGAGAACTACAAGCAGCATAACCCGTTCGTCGGCGACGGCATCAAGCCGTTCCTGGATTTCTTCAGCCAGACCTTCAAAGACAATCCGCAGTACAGCGCCAAAATATACCGCAGCGCGGTCAACGGCGATCTGGTCTACGTTCACGTCCAATACCAAAATAACCCGCAGGATCGCGGCACCGCCAGCGTGGATATTTATCGGGTGAACGATCAGGGTAAAATCACCGAGCATTGGGACGTCAATCAGGATGTGCCGGAAAAATCGGCCAACGACAATACCATGTTCTGATCCAAAAGGGCCGCTGCGGCGGCCCTCTACATGCCGGTAACACTTTATTTACTTACATAAATACCAAACGTTCATCGTGTCGAGTAGGCTACGGCCGCCTTTGGCAGTGGTGGCACGGTTGATGGGCGTCATTGTCCCGCCACTGCTTGAGGCGTTTCCCCACATTCCTCGTTATCCCGCGCGTTGATTTTCCACTTTTTTGAACTGATGTCGCAGCTGCAGCGCATTGCAAAGCACCAATACCGCCGTGACGGCGAACACCCAGCGGAACCCCATCATCGCCGAAATGCCCGATCCCAGCAGCGGGCCAACCACGTTGCCCAGGTACATAAAGGATTGGTTATAGCCGAAGATGCGCCCGGTCACCTGATCGGAGGAATACTTCAGCAGCAGCGCCTGCACCGCCGGCATCAGCGCGCCGTCGGCGAACCCCAGCAGGAAGCGCAGAATGCCCAGCTGCAGCGGCGTATTCACCCAGGCCATCACGGCGAACAGACCGGTGGTGAACAGCAGCGCGGCGATCAGGATGCGCGCGGTGCCGATGCGATCGCCGAGCCGCCCGAGGCGTGGCGCCGAGATCAGCGCCGCAATGCCGGGCACGGCGGCAATCATGCCGCTGACAAAGGCGATATTGCTGACGTCGCCCGACAGTTCGCGGATGAACAGCGTCAGGATCGGGCTGATGGAGGAGTTAGCCAGCTGGATCATCAGGGTACAAACGAACAGCGTGACGATCAGCGTTGGATAAGGCAGCGAACGGAATACCGCCTTGCCGCTTAGCTGATCCGCTTTTTTCACCGTGATGCGCCGTTCTTTAATCAGGAACAGCGTCACCAGGAAGCTGACGAACATCAGCCCGGCGGTGACGAAAAACACCACCCGCAGCCCCAGATGGTCGGCCATCAGCCCGCCCAGCAGCGGCCCGGCGATCACGCCGGAGATCTGCCCGGTAGAGAGCGTGCCCAGCGCCCAGCCGCTTTTATCGCGCGGCGCCTGCGAGGCGACCAGCGCCATGGCGTTGGGAATATAGCCGGACGTCAGCCCCATCAGGGCGCGCAGCGCGAACAGCTGCCAGACGTTGGTGGCCAGCCCCTGCAGGGCGATGACGATCGCCATGCCCAGCGAGGCGCGCAGCAGCATCAGCTTGCGGCCTTTGCGGTCGGCCAGGCTGCCCCACAGCGGCGACACCACCGCCGAGACCAAAAAGGTGCCGCTGAACACCAGCCCGGACCACAGGCTGAGGGATTGATGATCGCTGACGCCGAGCTGTTCGACGTACAGCGGCAGAAAAGGGAGGATTTGGCTCATCGCCAGCCCGGTGAAGAAACACCCGAGCCAGACCGAGATCAGATTGACTTTCCACGCTTCCATCGACTTGTCGTACCACTTTGAATTTGGAGGGATTTGTTAAGCAAGATAATAATAACACCGCGAACTGGCCGGCGCGGGGGAAATGCGTGAGAAAACGTAAAGCTCGTCGGCGGTGTTGTTACATTTCGCTATAAATTAATAGCTATATTATCATAGGTATTTATTTTAAGCTACTCCACCAAGCCGCTCAACAATTCGGCGGCGCCACACTCTCTCTACCCATTTCGCCGTGTCGGCGGCAAGGAGACGCTTTCTATGAATACCGCACTGATCGCTCTGGATTACATCGTGGATATCTCCCACCCGGAAGGAAAAATTGCGCGCTCGGCGCAGCAGGTCATCGAGCGCGATGCTATCGCGCGGGCAAATAGCGCATTGTCTCTCGCGCAGCGCAAGGATTGGCTGCGCATATTGGTTAAAGTCGGTTTCGCGGCCGGCTATGTCGATCAACCCAAATACTCGCGGATGTTTGGGCAGGCGCATCAATTTGGCGCTATCGCACTGGGCCAGCCGGGCACGGATTTTCATCCTGATTTAGCGTCTGATTTGGGGGAGTTAACCATCGTAAAACCGCGCGTCAGCGCGTTTTATGGCACCAATCTGGATGCGACGCTGCGCGCCCGCCGCATTGAACGGTTGGTGATCTGTGGGGTCAGCAGCACCTGGGCTGTACAGGCGACGGCGCGCGACGCGCACGATCGCGATTATCAGGTGCTGATACTGGAAGAGGCTTGCGCGGCGGCCACGGCGGAAGAGCACCGGATCTCGATGGAAACGCTTGCCACTATTGCCGATATCGTCACGCTGGAACAGCTGAGCGCATTGTGAAGCTGCTGCGTGAAGAAATCGCTTGGCGTCAGCTGCGACGGGGAGCATGGGTGTTGGCGCCGTTGCTGGCCCTGAGCCTGGCGACAGGCAATGCCAACTGGCTGAAGGCTTCGGTGGTCACCATATCGCTGTTTGTCGTTTGTGAGCGCCTTGAACTGGCGCCGCTCGGCGTGGCGCTACATGCGGCGGCATTGCTGCTGCTCTTTATGGCGCTGCTGTGCGCCATGCACTCGCCGGTCATCTTCATTTTGGCGTGCGTGTTGGCAGCGGCGGCGGCGGTTGGGATCTCCGCGTTCGGCGGCAAGCTGCGATCCCTGGGGAATTTTATTTTTATTCCGGCTCTTTATCTGGCGTGTGAAACCGCTGAAGGTGGCGCCGGCGCGCCATTAGCCCAATGCGGCTGGGCGCTACTCCCTTTTCTGGGGGCAGCCGTCTTGCCGGTGCTGATGCTTGCACTGGCAGAGCATCGGCGGCTAGCGCGGCTGTCGACGAGTGACAGCCTGCATCATTATCTCCAGCTGCGTCGCAGCGATGAGCTTGGCGCTCGCGTGGCCTGCGGCGAGGCTTTGCTCGCCGTAAGTTGTGCCGTTGCACTGTCGGCCGCGATCGTTGAGTGGCAACACCTCGATTACGGGCAATGGGTGATCTGGTCGGCCGTCAGCGTGATCAGCGGCGATATGGCCGGTACGCGCAACAAACTCCGCCAGCGTGCGTCAGGCGCATTGCTGGGCGTGCCCGTCGGTATTTTGCTGGGCAGCCTCATGCCGCATGGCAATGTGGGTTATGAACTGCTGAGCGTGGTGACGATGCTCACCCTGGTGTCTTTTCATCGTTATACCTTGGGATTTGGCGCCCGTTGCGCCTGCATCGCCTGCGCGTTGGTGATTGCCGGAAAAGCGCCGTCGATCGCCGCAGAAAGGGTGGTCAATGTGTTGCTGGGCGGTGGCGTCGGTCTGCTGTTCGCTTTGGTGGTGCATGCGGTGTTGCCGCTCAACGCCGGCACCCGCCAATAGCGAGCTGGCATATTTCGTCCGCCAATTTCGGTTGACCGTTCCCGGTCTCGGTGTGAAAGTACGGACAAATCTATCGTTATCTATTGACGCCAATGAAAAAAGATCATCCTGAAGACGTGACGCTGCTGCGCACGCAATTAATGTCGCTGGTGCGCCGTTTGCGGCGCGAGTCGCGCAGCGACGAAAAATCCTGGGCCCAGCTGATGCTGCTGGGAGCTATCGATCGTCACGGCGGCGAGGCGACGCCGTCGCTGCTGGCGGAGTCGGAGCGCATGCGTTCCTCTAACCTGGCGGCCGCCTTACGGGAGCTGGAGGCCGATGGGCTGCTGGTGCGCACGCCGGATGCCGAAGACAAACGCCGGGTACGGGTGCGCCTGACGCCCGCCGGTCTGGGCCTGTTGCAGCAAAGCCGCAGCCGGCGCGAGGCGTGGCTGCTGGCGGCGATGGAAAGCTGTTTAACGGAGCAAGAACAGGCGCAGCTGATCGAAGCGGGGGCGTTGATGGCGCGGCTGGCGGCGGCGCCGTCAACGGACGCGGAATAATCGGCGGGGCGGCAGATGCGCCGCCCGTGCAGCGAGGTTACGGCATCGGCCAATCGGCCGGCATGGTGCTGACGACGTCCACGTAGCGATCCCAGGCCGATGACCAGAATTGGGTGAAGGCTTCCAGGGTGAGGTGGATGCCCATCAGGCCCATCACGAACCAGCAGGCGGTAAACAGGCCCAGGCTGCTGAACATGAACGCCATGCCGTTGCGGCTGGTTTTACGGCAAACGACGTTTAACTGGCTGGCGAAGAACATCATCACGGCGCTCAGCAACTCCCAGCGCATCATGACTAAACCGGTGGCAATGGTACTCATCGAACTCGATCCTATGTAACAAAAAGCCGCATCCGGCAGGGCGCCGACAGGGAAATGCGGGGGAATAACGGGAATAATGTGATTCAGATCACATTGTAGCATTGGGGCGAACGGCGGCTCAATGGGCAGCGCGGTGAAAAAATCGCCGACGGTAACATTCCAATATGCTGAAACAGTTATGCCATTTCATTAGCAACCTTTTCATGGGGCGGCGCGCTCGATAACGCTATGCTTGCCGGCTTTTCAGTTCCCTGATTTTACGGGGAAATGTGACGCAAAAGGTATCGGCACCGCATGGCCCTGTTAAAAGAAAAAATTCGCGACCACTCTGCGGAAGAGAGGCTGTTTATCCGCCGGGCAGGCGTAGCGCTGGCGCTGGTGGTGGTCTGTTTCGGCGCGCTGATCGTTAACCTCTACCGGCTGCAAATCCGCCAGCACGGCTTTTACCAGACGCGTTCCAACCAGAACGACATCAAAATGCTGCCGCTCGCGCCCAGCCGCGGGTTAATCTTCGATCGCAATGGCACTCCGCTGGTGCGAAACGTGACACTGTATCGTGTCGAAATCACGCCCAGCAAAATCACCGACATGGCGGCGCTGCTGCAGGCGCTGACGCCGATCGTCGATCTGACGCCGGAGGACATCAGCGCGTTTCGCGACGATATGCACCACAACAGCCGCTACAAGCCGGTGACGCTAAAAACCGGGCTGAGTGACACTGAGGTGGCGCGCTTTGCCGTCAATCAATACCGTTTCGACGGGGTGACCATCGATACCTATCAGCAGCGTGAATATCCTTACGGCGCCCAGCTGGCGCACGTGCTGGGCTATGTGTCGAAGATCAACGACAGCGATCTCAAGCGCCTGGACAAGGCCGGCCTGAGCGAGAACTATGCCGCCGACCGCAACATCGGCAAACAGGGTATCGAGGCCTATTACGAATCCGAACTGCACGGCACCACCGGCTATCAGGAGGTGGAGGTGGATAACCATGGGCGGGTGATCCGCTTGCTGAAGGAACAGCCGCCGAAGGCCGGCAAAAACATTTACCTGACGCTGGATCTGCCGCTGCAGCAGTACATCGAATCGGTGCTGAAGGGGCAACGCGCCGCGGTGGTGGTGGAAGATCCGCGCGACGGCGGCATTCTGGCGATGGTCTCCAGCCCCAGTTACGATCCCAATCCCTTCGTCAAAGGCATCGGCTATCAGGCCTATAAGGCGCTGCTGGGCAACCCGGATCTGCCGCTCATCAACCGCGTTACCCAGGGGTTGTACCCGCCGGCTTCCACGGTGAAGCCCTACATGGCCGTTTCGGCGCTGTTCGCCGGGGTGATCACGCCCACCACCACCTTTTTCGGCGCGCCGACCTGGACGCTGCCCGGCACCGAGCGGCGCTACCGCGACTGGCTGAAAACCGGCCACGGCATGCTCAACGTCACCAAAGCGATTGAAGAGTCCGCCGATACCTTCTTTTATCAGGTGGCGTATGAGATGGGCATCGATCGCATTCACCACTGGCTGAGCCAGTTCGGTTATGGCCAGTCCACCGGCATCGATCTGAACGAAGAGTACCGCGGCGTGCTGCCGAGCCGCGACTGGAAGCTGAAGGTGCACAAAAAGGGCTGGTATCAGGGGGATACGGTCTCGGTGGGCATCGGCCAGGGGTATTGGGTGGCGACGCCGATCCAGATGGTGAAAGCCTTGAGCACGCTGCTCAACAACGGCCGGGTGAAAACGCCGCATCTGTTGTATTCGCTGCAGCAGGGCAACCGGGTGATGCGCTACCAGCCGCCGGCGCAAACGGCGCAGATCGGCGATCCCAACTCGCCTTATTGGGGCATCGTGCGCAACGGCATGTACGGCATGGCCAACTTGCCGAACGGCACCGGTTACAAGCTGTTCCACACCGCGCCGTATCAGATCGCCGCCAAATCCGGCACCTCGCAAGTGTTCAGCCTGAAGCAAAACCAGACTTACAACGCCAAAATGATCCCGGTGCGGCTGCGCGATCACATCTTTTATACGCTGTTTGCGCCCTACAAAAATCCCCGGGTGGCGATGGCGCTGATCCTGGAAAACGGCGGCGGCGACGGCGTGGTGGCGGGGCCGACCGCGCGCGCGATCCTCGACCACATTTTTGACCCGGCCAACGCGCCACAGCCCGGCGATACGCCGCAAAGTAAACCGCAGTTAAACGACAGCGCGGATGTGCAACGGTGATGCGGTTTGTTTTTACTTTCTTACAAACTGCAATCTCCTGACCATTTCCGGCAAGGTAGACTGAAATAACACCATAAACTGAATAAAAACGTAGGGTTAACACAACAGTGGCGCCATCGACCAAAAAGAGCGGTAAAACCTATTCCACAGTTCGTTTCGGCTGGATTTGCGCCGGCATGCTGGTCTGTTTTTTTCTGTTGGCGTTCAGGGTCGGCTACCTGCAACTGCTGGAACACCAGCAGTTGGCCAATCAGGCTGACCAACGTTCGATCCGCACCCAGGTGGTGCCGACCAACCGCGCCATGATCACCGATCGCAACGATGAGGCGCTGGCGGTCAGCGTGTCGTCCAAAGACATCGTGCTGGATCCGAAGCATATTCTCGATACCCAGACCGATACCGGCAACGAACGCTGGCAGAGCATGGCCAACGTGTTGAAGATCCCGCTGGCGGACATCCAGCACCTGATCCAGAGCAACGCGCGCAAACGCTTCGTTTATCTGGCGCGCAAGGTGGAGGACGATAACGCCGCCTACATCAGTAAGCTGCACCTGACCGGCGTCAGCACCGAGCAGGATTTCAGCCGCTTCTATCCGATGGGCCAGGACGCGGCCGGACTGATCGGCATCGTCGGCCAGGACAATCAGGGGCTGGAGGGCATCGAGCTGGGCTTCAACCCGCTGTTGCAGGGCAAAAACGGCCTGCGGGTCTACCAGAAGGACGGCAGCGGCGCGGTGATCGGCGTGCTTAAAAGCGTGGATCCGGTGCCGCCGCCGAACGTGACGCTCAGCATCGATAAATTTATTCAGTACGTGCTCTATGCGCAGATCCGCGACGGCGTGGTGGCTAACCAGGCCGACTCCGGCTGTGCGGTGCTGGTCAAGATCGACACCGGCGAGGTCCTCGGCATGGCCAGCTACCCGTCGTTCAACCCGAACAACTATGGCAGCACCCCGGCGAAGGATATTCGCAACGTGTGCAGCAGCGACAGCTTCGAACCGGGCTCGACGGTGAAACCGGTGGTGGTAATGGTGGGGCTGGAGCATAAGCTGATCCGGCCGGATACGGTGCTGGACACCACGCCGTATCGGGTGAACGGTCACCTGATCAAAGACGTCGGCCATTGGTCGAAACTGACCATCACCGGCGTGCTGCAAAAATCGAGCGACATCGCGGTATCGCACATTGCGCTGGCGCTGCCGGCCACGGTGCTGCCGGCGGTCTACCGCAGCTTTGGCCTGGGGCGACCGACCGAGCTCGGCATCGGTAACGAGAGCAGCGGCTACTTGCCGCAGCATCGCGAACGCTGGGCCGATATCGAACGCGCTACCTTCTCCTTCGGCTATGGGCTGCGCGTGACGCCGCTGCAGATGGCGCGCGAGTATGCCGCGATCGGTTCCTTCGGCATTTATCGGCCGCTGTCGATCACCAAGGTGACGCCGCCGGTGATGGGGCAACGTATTCTGCCGGCGGATACGGTTCGGTCCGTGGTGCATATGATGGAGAGCGACGCCTTGCCGGGCGGCAGCGGGGTGAGCGCCGCAGTGCCGGGCTACCGGCTGGCGATCAAAACCGGTACCGCCGAGAAAATGGGCCCGAGCGGCAAATACGACGGCGGCTACATCAACTACACCGCCGGCGTGGCGCCGGCCAGCGATCCGCAGGTGGCGCTGGTGGTGATGGTCAACAACCCGAAAGCCGGCAAGCACTTCGGCGGTTCGGTGGCCGGGCCGGTGTTCGGCAAGATCATGGCCCAGGTGCTGGAGCACATGAATATTCTGCCGGATGCCCAGCCGCTTAACGTGGTGTCGTCGGTCAAGGGGTAAGGGGATTAGCGCGATTCCAGCAGGCGCTTCAGCGCCTGCAGATCGGCGTTCACCAGCCCGACGTCGCGGGCGAACAGCGCGTCGTCCATGTCCGGCTGGCGGAACAGGGTGAAGATCACCTCGGCGCCTTGTCGGTTGGCGAGCGCGCGCAGCGGCACGTAGACTACGCCGCCGTCCGGCAGCGTCACCCAATGATCCAGCACGCCGAAGGCATTGGGCGCGCTAAATCGAATGCGGATCCGCCCCTGCGGGGTCTCCGCCATCCAATCTTCACCTTCCCGCCGTAAGCTATTGGTTAATCCTTTGGCCCACAACGGGAAGTTTTCCGGGCGGCTGAGAAAGGCGTACACCTCGTCACAGGGGCGGTTGATGGCGACATGCAGCGTTTGCGCGCTCAGCATCATGATTTCTCCGGTTGACGGCGATACTTCAGTGTAGATCCCGCCGCGCTCAGAAGTAGTAACCGATGTTTACGTTGGTGCGAAAATACCATTTATTGCTGCCGGAGGACTGGGTGCCGGTCCAGCCGGTGGCGTTTTCCACGCCGCCCCACGGATTGGCGTTCTGCGCCCAGGTCAGATCCACCCACAGCATCACCGGCATGGCGAACACCTGCACCCCGAGCGTATTCATTTTGGAGTCGGAGCCGCCGTGCCTGTCCTTCCAGAGCACGCTGTAGTCGTTGTAGAAGCGCAGCTTTTTCACCGGTCCCCAGGGCACCTCGACGTCGCGCGCCAGGTTGATGGCGGCAGTGGTGGCCTGCGACGGGATCAGATAGGCCGGCGTCAGGCCGTTGCCGCCCATCAGGATCACCGAATTGCTGGCGCCGGCCGGGCCTTTGGCGTCGTAACCGTAGCGGATCACCTGGCCGGACAGATGCCAGGCATCCCGATTCACCAGCGTATGCAGGCCCGCCGCCCAGAAGCTGCCGTTATCGCCGGTCGCCTGGTTGTAGAGCCGCGAGGCCGCCAGCGAACCGCCGAGCTCATTGTCCCAGCCGCCCTGGTGGAAAGCCCGCGTCAGCCGCAGGTTTACCTGATCGCGTTTTTCGTTGCGCTGCAGATGCTGTGAGGCAAAGTTGGTGTTCTTCAGATCGTCGTAGCTGGCGACGTCGGGGGCGTAACGCACGCCGGTCGGCATCATGCGCGGGTAGTAGGCGGCGTCAAAGGCCCAATCGCCCCGTTGGTATTGGTATTTGGCGCCGAGCCCGGTGTTGACGCCAAAGCCGAGGTAAAACGGAATGCCGTACGACCAGCCGAACTGCGGATAGGGCATCAGGCCGAACGGTTTGAACGGCGCGCCCAGCTGCACGGTGGAGCGCTCAGACAGGTGGTAGCCGACATAGGCGCGGTCGATGGCGTATTTACGCCGATCCTGAAACCAGAATCCGCTATCAAAAAACGCGTCGTTTATCTGGCCGGCGGCATCGATGCGAAAGGCGTCAAAGCGTAAATGCGGCGGATGCCGATAATTGCTGCTGTGCCAGTCTTCATAGCGATAATTGGCGCGCAGCGCGCCGCCGATATCAATATTCTTTTTATTATCCTCGCTTTGCCAATGAATATGCGGAAAGGCCGGGCGGTTTTTTTTTACCGGCGCCACGGTGGCAGCAGCGTCGCTGGGTAATGCGACGGTAGTCGCGTAACTCACTGGTGAAACAAGAAAAAAACAAAGGGTGATCTTGCGCATGCTTTGCCCCTGGTGAATATTTGGTTTTTATTAAGACGAGCGGGGTTTACCTGTGAATAAGGCGCTATTGCTCGTTTGTTTTATATTTGAGACGTTTCATTGTGCGTTTCATATATTAAATTCATTTCCGGTTAATATATGAAACTTTGTTTCTTGTTTAATGGGAAAACTATAAATCCGGTATTGAACAAGTCAAGAAATAAAAATGAGCGTTGACGAGAAATTCCGATTATTGGGTCGCCCTGGTTTGCGGGGGCGACACAAAGCAGGCTGAAATAGTCGTGTCATAAATGCGCGTTAGACTCGCGGCATTCTGGCATTACTGGCTAAAAATCATGAACATGAAACTGACACTTGGCCGCCGGGTAAAACCTGCGGCAGCGCTGCCGCACGCGTTTGGCATCGGCAAGAGCATGGGCTTATTAGGCGGCGTAATTTGCGTTATTGCGCTATTTTCTCTGCTGCAATTGTTTTCCACCGTATTTATTTCCACTATTCTGCACGACGCCAAGGTTAACCTGGTGACGGGAGACGGGTTGCATCGCCAGCAGGCGACGATGGATCGCGCCAGACTGTCGCTGCTGACGGCCAGCGACACCCTGAACCGTGCGGGCATCTATTATCTGCAGGACAAAGTCACCGGCTCCGACGGCAGTTGGCATAGCCTGCTGGATGAATCGTTGGCGGCGTTGGAGACTTCAAAGCAGGCCTTTGCCCGGTTCGAGCGCTTGAGCGCGGCCGCGCCCGAAGCGGCGGGCGCCCTGAAAGACAGTTATCGCCTGTTCTATGACGGTCTGAAGGAACAGGCGCAAGGGTTGCAAAGCAGCGCCAGCATCGATGCGTTTTTCGCCGTGCCGATCCAGGCGTTTCAGGCGGATTTCAACGAAAAGTACCTCGCTTATCAGGCGCTGAACGAACAGCATGGCAATGACGTCAACGTGCGGCAATTGGCGGCGCTGGAGCAGGCCAATACCTTTGCGCTTGGCGCATTGGCCGCGCTGGTGCTGATCGCCGTGGGGGTGTGGTTCGGCGTCGCCCGCTGGGTGATAGCACCGCTGCAGCGGGCAATTGTCCACCTCAACGTGCTGGCCGCCGGCGATCTTTCGCGGCCGCTGCCGCCTGAGCGGGCGTTGAACCGCGAGATGCGTCAGCTACAAACCAGCATTGGCCACATGCAGGGCGGTCTGCAGCGCCTGGTAAGCGAGGTGCGCGATGCGGCGAGCGGGATCCTGAACGGCGTCGAGCGGCTGGCGGACGGCAATCGACAGTTGACGGCACAGTCGGCAAAGCAGGACAGGGAACTGCAGTTGGCGACCGAGCACGTGCAGCAGTTGGCGGCGCGGGTGGAAGAAAACGGCCAATACGCGCAGCAGGCCAGCCAACGAACCGAACAGGCCCGGCAGTGCGCCGGCGCCGGTGAGCAGATGATGCAAACCGTCAATGTTTCGATGCTCGGGATCGTCAACCAATCGGCCGAGATGCGCGGCATTGTCGCGCTGATCGACAGCGTGGCGTTTCAGACCCATATTCTGGCGTTGAATGCGGCGATCGAGGCCGCGCACGCCGGCGTTCACGGCCGCGGTTTCGCCATCGTGGCTAAAGAAGTGGGCTTGCTGGCGCAAAAGAGCAGCCATTCGACGCGCGATATTCAGCAGTTGATCGGCCGCTCATTGCAGCAAATCGATCAAGGTTCGCAGGCGGTCGAACGGCTGACGGGCAACCTGCGCAAAATTATCGATCTGGTGAACAAATGCAGTGCGCTGATGGGGGAAATCTCGCTGGCGTCGTTCAATCAAGGGGAGAGCATCCAGGACGTGACGGCGCGCATCACCGCGCTGAATCAGGTGGCGCAGCAAACCGGCGCCGTGGTGAGCGCGGTGACCGAGGCTTCGCAGTTGCTGCAGGGGGAGTCGGAACGATTGGATAAAGCGATGGCGCGCTTCAGGCTGCCGGTGCAATAAATCACCCTGACGCGGGTTAATGAATAATAAAGCTGCGCTTAATGTTATTCATTATTTCCCTGTGCTGAGGGACGTTATTTCGATAAATAAAAACAGGCCGGCGCTTATGGATTAAAAAAGCGCCGCCCTGCAGAGATTATTTTAACGGGAGGATTAACGGCTGGTCTGGTGGCCGATAATGCCGCCCAGCGCTGCGCCGCCGAGGGTGCCCAGCGTGCTGCCGTCGGTCAGCACTGCGCCGCCGACCGCGCCGACGCCCGCGCCGATCGCCGTGTTGCGATCGCGATTGGACATATGCCCACATGCGGTAACGGAAAGCGTTGCCATCACCACCACCAACACACCTGCGGCACGTTTAATATTCATAATGAGTTCCTGGTAAATTGGCTGATTAATGGATTAAAAATAATCCGATTAACCCACCGGTAGAAGTTGGGATGAATGTATTCCTCCGAAAGAAAATCGAACAGGTAAAAATTCTTAATTTTGCGGCGGTGAAAAGCGATTGCTCGCCGAATGTGCGGCCACCGACAAAACCGCTGGTCTATACTGGGAAGACGCCTCGCGGGGGCGGGGCACACACTCTGGAGGCCGCCATGTCCGATCTCGTTTCCGCGTCCGGCAAACCGGTGAAAATCCCCGGCCCGGATCACCCGATCACCTTGACTCGTCATCCGACGCGGGTCGTGGTGCGTGCTGCCGGGAAAACCCTGGCCGACAGTCGCAATGCGCTCATCCTGCAGGAAGCCACCTATCCGCCGGTGTTTTACTTTCCGCGTGAGGATGTGAAGATGGTGCTGTTGCAGAAAAACGAGCACGTCAGCTACTGCCCGTATAAGGGCGACTGCAGTTATTTCACCTTCGCGCTGAACGGCGCACAGGGGGCCAATACGGCCTGGAGCTATGAAATGCCTTACAACGCCGTGGTGGCGATCAAGGATTATCTGGCATTTTATCCCGACAAAGTGACAGAAATCAGTACTGAAGCCTGACCTGCCGCCGCCGCCGCCGGGCGGGGGCAGGTTGACATTCCGCTTATCCCTACTCATTATGTGTATTACTGGAAACTGATACGCTTTCCTTATGTTTTAATCCGACATAAACGAAACTCTGAGCAGGTGCCAAGGTGTCTACCTCTACGCGATTTGCCGTTGCCATCCATATCCTGACCAACATCACGCTGTGTCGTGGCCAGACGGTGCGTTCCGAAGATATCGCGCGCAGCGTCAACACCAACCCGACGGTGGTGCGGCGGATCCTCGGCGCGCTGGCGGAGGCCGGGCTGACCTATTCGCAGATGGGGCAAGGCGGCGGGGCGCTGCTGGCGCGGCCGGCAGAAGCGATCTCGCTGCTGGACGTGTATCGCGCGGTGGAGGATCAACCCTATTTCATGCTGCACCGCGCCCGGCCTAACGATGCGTGTTATATCGGCCACGCGATTACCCCGGTGCTGGAGCAAGAGTTTGCGCGCGTTGGTCACGCTCTGGAGGCCAGCCTGGCGCAAACCAGCATCGCCGAAATGGCCGGGCAGGTCGAGCGGCAAGCCGGCTATCCTTTTGTCCCTTGTTCAGCGCAATATCAAGCGGATACGCAATAAAAACCCACGCCAATTCCGTCTTCCCGCAGAGCATTTTTTGCATTGCGTTAATGTAATTGTGTAAGTTACATTAGCTCGCATCAAGTGTGATGTGGCTCACGTTTTAGACTGCCTCCCCACGATAATCGATCGATTGGCCGGAAACCTTTTCTTCCGGCGCAGATTCGCTGTGCTTATAAACCAGGAGAGAACGATGTTAGAAATGCTTGAAAGCTTGGCCACCGTGGTGGTCCTGGTGCCGGTAATGGTGGCCGTCTTGCTCGGCGCGATTTACGGCTTGGGTGAAGTGTTCAACGTCTTTTCCGCTATCGGCCGCAAAAATAACGGCTGAATTTGAACGTCAGGGGACGCAACGCCCCCTGACGCAGGACTACAATACCGTCGCCAGGAAGTTGCGCGTCCTCTCATGTCCCGGCGCATCCAGAACCTGCTGCACGCTGCCCGTTTCAACCACCTTTCCCTGATCCATAAAGACAATCTGGTCGGCCACTTCGCGGGCGAAGCCGATTTCGTGCGTGACCACCACCATGGTCATGCCCGAATGCGCCAAGTCTTTCATCACCTGCAGCACTTCGCCAACCAATTCAGGATCGAGGGCGGAGGTCGGTTCATCAAACAGTAACACCTGCGGGTTCATCGCCAGCGCGCGGGCGATGGCGACGCGTTGTTGCTGGCCGCCGGACAGTTCTCGCGGCCAGGCGTTGATGCGATGTTCCAGCCCGACGCGGGCCAGCAGCTGCTTCGCCCGTTCCTGCACCTCGGCTTTTTTTTCCTTTTTCACCCGCAGCGGCGCGTCGCTGACGTTTTGCAACACGGTGCGGTGCGCAAACAAGTTGAACTGCTGAAATACCATGCCGATGCTTTTACGCTGTTCGGCCACCTCGGCTTCTTTCAGCTCGTACAGATGCCGGCCTTTTTGACGATAGCCGATCAGCTGTTCGCCGACGCGAATGGTGCCGCCGTCCAGCTTTTCCAGGTGGTTGATGCAGCGCAACAGGGTGGATTTGCCGGAGCCGGAAGGGCCGAGGATCACCGTCACCGAGCCTGCCGGGATGGTTAGGCTGATGTTTTTCAACACGTCGGTGCCGGAAAAGGATTTCCGCACCCGGTTGATGTGGATGGATGCGCTCATTGTTCACCTCCCTGAGGGGCTTTGCGGTTGAGGAAGAACCCGCCGCGGCGCGTTGCCTGCGTGCCGCGGCCAAAATAGCGCTCCACGTAGTATTGGCCAATCGACAGAATCGAAGTCATGGCCAGATACCACAGGGTGGCGACCAGCAGCAGCGGGATGACCTCGTAGGTGCGTTGGTAAATGATCTGCGCTGAATACAGCACGTCCTGCAGGGCAATCACCGACACCACCGCGGTGGTTTTCAACTGCCCGATCACCTCATTGCCCGCCGGCGGCAGGATGGTGCGCATCGCCTGCGGCAATACCACGCGCCACAGGATTTGCCCACGACGGTATCCCAGCGCTTTGGCGGCTTCCAGCTGGCCGCTGCCGACGCTTTGGATGCCTGCGCGCACGATCTCCGCCGCATAGGCCGACTGATGCATCACCAGCGCGATCACCGCCGCGCTGAAGGTGCTGATAAGGGTATTGGTCGGCGCGCTGGCGACTTCGCCAAGAAACGGGATCCACAGGCTGATGCGCGGATAAAGCGCGGCGATGTTGTACCAAAGGAACAGCTGCACCAGCATCGGCACCGCACGGAAGAACCAGGTGTAGAACCAGCTTACCGCAACCAATACCGGATTGGCCGACAGGCGCATCAGCGCCAGCAGCACGCCACCGGCGAAGCCGAACACTACCGAAATCACCGTCAGCTTAAGCGTCATGAGCACGCCGTTGAGGATGGAAGCCTCGGTGAGGTTTTCCGCCACCACCGCCCATTCAAAGCGCGGGTTGTGCAGCATGGAATTGATGATAACGCCGACGATCAACAGCACAACCAGGGCGCTGAGCCAACGCCCGTAATGCCGATGGCCGACGATGCTCAGTTCCGCGTCGTCGACAGGGGGTTGCCCACTCATTTGGCGATCTCTTCATTGATGCCGGCGGTTTTCACTGCACCAAAACCGATATCCCAGCCGTCGAGGATTTTCTGGTAACTGCCGTCGGCGATCAGAGAATTCAGCGCCGCCTGCACCGGTTTCACCAGTTCGGAGCCTTTCGGCAGGGCAATGGCCACCGTGGTGCCGTCAATGTTGATATCACCGGCCAGCGTCAGCGGTTTAACGTGGGTGGCCTGGTAGCGCAACCCTTCATACGGGCCGAAAAACATCGGTACGCGGCCGCTGATCACCGCTTGCACCCCGGCCGGGCGGTCCGGGAAGATCGGCATGGTGATGGCCGGCTTGCCGGCGGCGACGCATTGATCGCTGGCCTGCTGCAGGCGGGTGATCTGCGAGGTGCCTGCGCCGGCGCCGACGGTCTGGCCGCACAGCTGCGCCAGCTCGGTGTAAGGGCCTAGCGCAGCGTCTTTGCGGGCGATCAAGGCCAGCTTGGAAGCGTTGTAATAGCCGACGAAGTCCACCTGCTGGAAGCGCTTTTTGTTGGCGTCAATGTTGGCCAACGCGACGTCATAACGGCCGGACTTCAGGCCGGGGATGATGTTGTCGAAGCCGCCGGTGTCCTTCCAGTGGATCGCCACGCCCAGGCGATCGGCAATCGCGCTCATCACGTCGATTTCACGCCCGGCCAGCGTTTTGTTGTCCGCCTGGTAAAAGGTGGTCGGCGGGGTGTTCGGGTTGGTGCCGGCAACGATATAGCCGGCCTTTTTGATCGCTTCAGGCAGGCTGTCGTGCAGCGCCGGATCGACGGCAGCTTTCACCGCCGCCTTGAAGGGAACATCGCCTTCAGCGGCATGACCGGCTGCCAACGGCGCCAGCGTGGAGGAAGCCAACAGCAGGGACAGTACGGTGCGTTTGAATGTGGTTTTCATCATGATTTCCCTGCGGATTAAGCCGATTTTACGTTAGCGAAGTTGATTGCCGGTTCCGGCAGACCCAGGTTTTCACGCAGGGTTGCATGCTGATACTCTTCACGGAACAGGCCACGGCGACGCAGCTCCGGGATCACCAGCTCGACGAACAGTTCCAGCTGGTTGGGCAATACCGCCGGCATGATGTTGAAGCCGTCTGCGCCTTGCTGTTCCAGCCACAGCTGGAAGTCGTCGGCGATCTCTTCGGCGGTGCCTACCACCACGCGGTGGCCGCGCGAACCGGCCGCGACGGCCGCCAGCTCACGCAGCGTCAGGTTTTCCCGCGCGGCCAGATCGGTCAGCAGTTTCACGCGGCTTTGGCCGCCTTCGGTGGCGCCCACGTTCGGCACCGGGCCGTCCAGCGGATAATCGCTCAAATCGAAACCAAAGCGCGCCGACAGCTGCTCAATGCCGTTATCGATATCCACCAGTTGATTCAGCTGATACCAGGTTTCCTGCGCTTCTTCTTTGGTACGCCCGACAATCGGCATCACACCTGGCAGGATCAGCAGGTGGTCCGGGTTGCGGCCGGCGTCGGCCACGTATTTTTTCTGACTGCGGTAGAAAGCTTGTCCTTCTTCCAGGCTGGCGGCGGCGGTGAACACCACTTCGGCGGTTTCCGCCGCCAGCTGCTGACCGGCCGGAGAAGAGCCGGCCTCAATGATCACCGGCCGTCCCTGCGGCGAGCGGGAAATGTTCAGCGGGCCCTGCACCGAGAAATGCTTGCCCTTATGGTTGGCGGCGTGGATTTTCTCGTCGATGGCGTACACGCCATTTTGCTTGTCGCGCACGATGGCGTCTTTTTCCCAGCCGTCCCACAGTTTGTAGCTGGCTTCGAGGAATTCCCGCGCCACTTCATAGCGTTCGGCGTGCGACGGCAGATCTTCACGGCTGAAGTTGCGCGCCGCATCGCTGGAGAAAGAGGTCACGACGTTCCAGGCGGCGCGGCCGTGGCTGATATGGTCGATGGAGGCCATGGCGCGTGCCAGGTGGAAGGGTTGATCGAACGTGGTGGAGGCGGTCGCCGCCAGCCCGATATGGCGGGTGTTGACCGCCAGCGCCGCGAGCAGCGTCAGCGGCTCCAGGCGTGACATCGTCGAGGGCAGGCGGTGCACGCTGGTTGCCAACGCGTCGCCGACGAAGAACATATCGAAGGTGCCTTCTTCGGCTTTTTTTGCGATCCAGGTGAACCAGTCGATATCGGTCGGTGAACCGCTGGCGCCTTCTGCGCGCCATCCCCCGATGTGGTGCCCCAGCGCCTGAACGAACAGGCCGAGACGGAGTTGGCGCGATGGTGTTGAAGGTGAAGTACTCATAATTATTCCTGTTTTATTATTAATTTAACAATGCAATCAGTCGCGGCAGCGCGCCAGGGGACATAAGCGCGCAGTCGCGGATAACGCTCTCGCCTTCGAGGCCCGGAAGCAGCTGCAGAATGGCGCGCAGCTTGGCGTCGAGGTCTGTCGGCCGGGCGGCGGTTTGCTTTCTTGTGACTATGTCACTTATTTGCCTCCCGTCCTGCAGCGTCAGGGTCAGGCGATGGAAGCGCATCTCCGGATCGAGCGCGTCCGGCGGGGCCGCGGGATCGGCATGGCGCTCAACTTTTGCCGCCAGGGCGGCGATAGCCGCATCGACAGGCTGTTCGCCGTAATGCGTCAGCGGGACCTCGCCGTGGTATAGCGCATCGGCAATGACGTATTCGAGGCTAAAGCGCGCTTCCACACCGGTGGCCGGTTGGCGAATAAAGGGCGCAGTATCTGCGCCGGGCGGAAAACTGACCTCAACCTGTGCGATCTCCGCAAGGGTGTCGCCTTGTGCCAGCAGCCGCGCGCGCAGGGCGAGCGCCGCCTCGGCCGCGCTGTGAGTGCCACCGCAAGTCGGGTACCGCTTGAACTCCAGCCCCGGCTGCAGGATGCGCCAGGGCGTACCCCAGCCGGCGGTCAGGCATTCCGGTTTTTGCCGGCCGCCGCCGTGGGAAGTCAGCAGGCTGTCCAGCACGCCCTCCGGTTGGCCGATGAAACCGGCCTGAGCCAGAAGGGCAGCGTTGACCGCGTTGCGTGCCGCCAACCCGGCGTGCAGCGGTTTGGCCGCCGAACCGAACTGGCTGCGCAGGCCCGCTGCCTGCGTGGCCGCCAGGCCCAGAGCAATCTGCGTCTGCCGCTGGTCAAGCTGCAGATAACGCGCCACGGCGGCGCAGGCGGCGACCGCGCCCAGGGTGGCGGTGCTGTGAAAACCCAGCACGTAATGTTGCGTGCCAGCGGCCAATCCCAGCCGGCCAGCGGCCTCTACGCCGATGACATAGGCGGTTAACAGCTCAGTGACATTGTCACTCTCGCCGTTCAGCGCCAGCAGGGCCGAGAGCACTACGGTGCTCGGATGGCCACGCAGCGCAGGATGGTAATCATCGAAGTCCAACGCGTGGCTGACATAGCCATAGCGCAGTGCGCGGTTCTCGCTGCCGTTCGGCGGAAACGTCTTACCGATCGCTGCCAGACCGGCATCGCTCAACGCCCCGCGGGCAATCGGCAGCGCGCAGGCGAAGTAATCTTTCACGCCGCGGCGAGCGGCTGACAGGGCGTTTTCATCCGGCTGGCTGTTCAATATCAGATGGGCGAATTGGGCGGTTATCGGTAATGACAAGGCGTTAACACCTGAATTTATATACGGTTATGCACGAGTGCGGGGTGAAAGGTATTGTGTGGCGATTTTCGTTGTCCCGAAAGAACGAACGGCGCTTCCATATCTCTGAATGGAATATAACGACGGCACTGCGCCGCCGTCAGAGCTGCTGGCAGGCGCGGCAGGCTGCGCCTTAGCTATTTTTGTGCAAAGCAAAGCTGTATTTGCTCTAGCACGATAGAGGACTCAGGCCGAGAAAAGGCGAACGCTCATGATGTCGATAAATGCCCTGAGACGCGGTGTAAGATGTTTGCTTGAAGGCCAGAGAATTTTGAGACTGCCACTGTGTCGGCAGTGGTCGCCAAGCACCGGTTGGAGCCGCCGTCGCTCCAGCGCCTCTCGCACCGCGAAATCGGGCAAGCAGGCGATGCCCAGGCCCTGTTCCACCAGGTAAATCAGCGTGTCGACGGTGTTGCATACCGTGCGCTTGCCCAGGCCTTCGTCGAGCAGTTTATCTCCGCCCGCCACCGGCCAGGTCTCGATTTTGCCGGTGGTGGGGAATCTGTATAACAGGCAGGCGTGATCGCGCAGTTCTGCCGGCTGGCGGGGTATTCCCGCTCGGCGCAGATACTCTGGCGCCGCCACCAGCTGTAGGTGAAACGTGCCCAGTTGGCGGCTCATTAAGCGAGAGTCCTCGGTATCGCCCACGCGGATCACCGCATCGAACCCTTCTTCGATCACCGCGACTCGACGGTCGGAAAAATCGGTTTCCAGCTCAATCTCCGGGTAACGCCGGACAAATTCCGCCAGCACCGGATTCAGCAGGTCGCCCACCAGCGGCAAACTGACACGCAGCTTGCCGCGCGGCGCGCTGTGCGTATCGCTGATTTCCCGTTCCGCCGCCGCCAATTCCCCGAGAATGCGCTGGCAGCGGTGCAGAAACAGCCGGCCTTCGGCGGTCAGCGTCATGCTGCGCGTGCTGCGGTGGAACAGACTCGCGCCCAGCCGATTTTCCAGGCGGGCGATGCTTTTCCCCACCGCGGAAGCGGAAATGCCGAGCACGCGCCCGGCCTCTACGAAACTCAGCGTCTCTGCGGCCTGCACAAAGACGTTCACCCCAGACAGATTATCCATTGCTTGCCCCATTGCGGACTTGAGTGTCCGCTATGAAAGGAAATCTAGCCTGTTTTTTCGTTAATCACCACGCTCTATGCTCGGTGGCGACAGCATGGGCTGACTACCTGGGGTAATAAAAATGAATGAATACGGATCCTCTGCCAACGCGATTGACGGCGCGATAGAGCAAGCCTTGCGTGAAAAACGATTGGTTGGCGCGGTCGTTTTGGTGGCGCAGGGCGGTGAGATCGTTTATCACCGCGCGGCGGGCATGGCAGATCGCGAAGCGGGCAAGCCGATGGCGCTCAATACGCTGTTTCGTCTGGCCTCGGTATCCAAACCGATCGTGTCCACGGCGGCGCTGGCATTGATGGCGCAAGGCGCCATGCGGTTAGACGATCCGATCACCCGTTGGCTGCCGAATTTTCGCCCGCGGCTGGCGGACGGCACCACTCCGTTGATGACGCTACGGCATCTCATGACCCACACCGCCGGACTAAGCTACCGTTTTTTCCAGCCGGAAGGGGGATTCTATGCCCAGTTGGGCGTCTCCGACGGCATGGATGAAGCGTCTGTCAGCCTGCAGGAGAACGTGCGGCGTATTGCCTGCGCCCCTTTGCTGGCTCCGCCCGGCGCGGCGTGGCGCTATTCCATCGCCACCGATGTCATGGGCGCGGCGATCGAACAGGCGAGCGGCCTGCCGCTGGCGCAGGCAGTAAAAAAATGGGTGACCGGGCCGCTGGCGATGACGGATACCGATTTCCTGGCGGTGGATCCCGCACGTTTGGCGGCCGCTTACGCCGATCATCCCGGCGAGCCGCGCCGTTTGCGCCAACCGGATCATTTACCCTTTATCGATGGCAGCGCCGGTTTTCATCTGTCGCCGGCGCGAGCGTTGGATCCGTTGGCTTACGCCTCCGGCGGCGCCGGCATGGTCGGTTCGGCGGAGGATTTCCTGCGCCTGCTGGAAACGTTGCGCCAGGGGGGCGGGCAGGTGCTGCCGGCCGAATGGGTGACGGCGCTGACCACCAACCAAATCGGCGATCTGCCGATGCCGTTTTGGCCAGGGCGCGGTTTCGGCCTCGGCATTACCGTACTGAAAGACCCCATCGCCGCGCAAACGCCGGAGTCCGTTGGCAGCTGGCGAATGGGCGGCACCTATGGCCACTCGTGGTTCGTCGATCCCGCCCGGCAACTGAGCGTGGTGGCGTTTACCAACACGGCGCTCGAGGGCATGTCCGGCGCCTTTGTCGGCGAGATTTGTCAGGCGGTCTATGCCGCGACGGGAGCGATGTCATGCGTCTGATGCCACCGATTTTCTTCATCGCGCTGGGGCTGTTCGGCGTTTACTGCATCGAGTTTGGCGTGGTGGGCATTTTGCCGCAGATCATCGCGCGGTATGGCATCTCCACGGCGCAGGCCGGCTGGCTGGTCGGGATCTTCGCCCTGACCATCGCGCTGCTCGGGCCGCTGTTGGTGCTGCTGGCGTCGCGATTCAATCGCAAACGCATGTTGTTGATCGCGTTGACCGTGTTCGCGGCGGCCAGCGCGCTGTCCGCTCAGACGGACAGCTTCGCCATGCTCATGTTGCTGCGCATTGTGCCGGCGTTGTTTCATCCGATCTATTTTTCGCTGGCCATGGTGGCGGCCGCGGCGCTTTATCCGCCGCATCAGGCCACCAAAGCAACCGCCTATGCGTTCATCGGTACCAGCATGGGCATGGTGTTGGGGATACCGTTGACGCAATGGATCGCCGGGCAGTTCAGCTATGAAGCCTCGTTCCGGTTCTGTGCGTGGGTCAATCTCCTGGCAGCGGCGGGATTGCTGATGCGGTTGCCCGACGTCGCCGTTCAACGCCTCAGTTATGGCAAACAGCTGATGATCCTGCGCAGCGGGACGCTGTGGCTGAATATCATCACCTGCGTGCTGATCTTTGCCGCCATGTTCGCCGTCTATGCTTACGCGGCTGCATATCTCAGCCGTGAAATCGGCCTCAGCGGCGGCGTCATCGGCTTTCTTCTGGTGGCGTTCGGCGTGGGCGGTGTCGCGGGCAACCTGTTGGCCGGCAAGGGGTTGAGCCGCCATCGAGCGCTGACGGTGCTGCTGCACCCGCTAGCCTTGATTGCGGCTTATGCGCTGCTGTATCACTACGGTAGCGCGAATATCGGTTCGATGACGGCGCTTTGTCTGTATTGGGGAGCGGCGCACACCAGCGGTTTGATCGTGACGCAGGTCTGGTTGACATCCGAAGCGCCGCAGGCGCCGGCGTTCGCCACCGGGCTGTATATCGCCTTTATCAATCTGGGCGTGGCGCTGGGCTCGCTGGCGGGCGGCTGGTCCATCACCGCGTGGGGGCTACAGGGCAGCCTGCTGTGCGGAGCCTTGTTCGCCGCGCTGGCGGTGATAACGATCGCCGCCAGGCTGCGGTTGCAGCGGCAGGCTACCGCTGCGTTGCGTCGATCATCGCCATCACCTGCCGGAACATCGCGCTTTCCGCATCGGCCAGTTCGTTGACCAGCGTAAAGTGATTGCAGTGGCGATCGGCCAGCAACTGAACGTCGAGGCCGCGCGCCAGGCAGGCGTCATAATAGGCCTGCGTTTGGTTTTTGAACCCTTGCGTTTCGCGCTGGCCGACGTCGAGCAGGATCTGCGGCGCATGGTCTTTCTCCGGCAGCAGAAACAGCGGGCTGAGGGTTTGCGCCTGTTCGGGCGTCAGATGCAGCCAGTCGTTGATGTAGATATCGCACAGCGGGCGCAAATCGTAGAGGCCACTCAGCGCCAGCGCGCCTTTGATCGCATCGGGCGGCAGACGATAGCGTTGCTGCCAGCCGTCGGCGATCAGCATGCCGCACAGGTGGCCGCCGGCCGAACTGCCGCTGACGAAAATGCGCGCCGGATCGATGCCGAAAGGCGCCCCGTGATGATAAAGCCAGGCGACGGCGCTGCGCACCTCGTGCACGATCTCCGCCAGCGTCGCTTCTGGCGCCAGCGTGTATTCCAGCGTGGCGACGGCCACGCCGCGCTGGGCAAACGCGGCGGCCATCGAACAGGCTTCCTCTTTGCGCTGCGAATGCCAGTAGCCGCCATGAATAAAGATCAGCAGCGGGGCGGGCTGCGTGCAGGCCGGGAACAGATCGAGGCGCTCGGCGGCACTCATGCCGTAACGCAGATCGTAAATGCCGGGCGTCTGTGCCTTGGCGCGCTGGGCCAGCGCGGCGTATTCCGCCATGCAGGCGTCAAAATCCTCCACCGACGCGCGGGCGTTGTATTGCACGGCGCGCGCGTTCAGGTTTTCAAACGTCAGATCGATGTTCATGCCTTTCTCCTGATTGTTATGCGTTCTGCCTCCATCATTGTCCTGGCGGCGAAAAGATGTTTGATCTCCTGTGCGCGCAAATGCGTCTTCTCTGATGCTGTTATCTGCTGTATATTGCCGTTTTATGCTTTTTACTGCGGAAATGACCCATGCACAAAGCGGCACGACAGCGCCATTTACTGGATTTGCTCAGCGAACGCGGGCAGGCGGCGGTGGCGGAATTGGCCAGCGCCATCGGTGTTTCGGTCGATACCGTGCGCCGTGACTTGGCCGATCTCGAGCGGCAGGGGTTGGCGCAGAAACATCACGGCGGCGCGATAGCGCTCGAACCGTCCGGCATGCCGCGCCAGGCGCGCGCTGCGCTGTTGCCGCAGGTCAAGCAGCGGCTTGGCCGCGCGGTGGCCGCGCAGATCCCGCCCGGCAGCACCCTGATGCTGGATGCGGGCAGTACGCTGTTGGCGGTGGCGCAGGCGTTGCGCGGCCCGGCGACGGTGATCACCGCTTCGCTGGATATCGCGCAGTGCCTGAGCGACAGGCCGGAGATCAATCTGATCTTGCTCGGCGGCCAGTGGGATGCGCGCCAGCGGCTGTTCGCCGGCAGCGCCACGCTGGCGTTGCTGGCGCGCTACCGTGCGGATATCGCCTTGCTGGGCGCCTGCGCGGTGCATCCTCAGCTGGGACTGAGCGCCGGCGAAGAGGCCGATGCAGAGGTCAAACGCGCCATGCTGGCTAACAGCGGCGAGCGCTGGCTGGTGGCCGACCATATGAAACTGGATCGCTGCGAGCCGCATCACGTTGCGGATCTGGCGCAGATCCAACGCCTGTTTACCGATCGCCCGTGGGACAACCTGGACGAACAATCATTGATTGAACTTTGTGTCGTCGCCGACGACCGCTAGAGGAGAACACTGATGAACGATACCGCTCGACCGTTGCAGGTGGCCCTGATTGGCTACGGCTTTGTCGGCAAGGCGTTTCACGCGCCGCTGATTAACGCGGTGCCGGGGTTGGAACTGAGCGTGGTGGCTTCGCGCGATGCCGCCAAGGTACATGCCGATCTGCCGCACGCGCAGGTGATCGCCGATCCGCTGGAGGCCATCCGCCGGCCGGAGGTGGATTTGGTGGTGATCGCATCGCCGAACGACACCCATGCGCCGCTGGCGCTGGCCGCGCTGGAGGCGGGCAAGCACGTGGTGGTGGATAAGCCGTTTACGCTGGATTTGGCGCAGGCGCGCGCGCTGATTGCCGCGGCGGAGAAGCACGGCCGCCTGCTGTCGGTGTTCCAGAACCGTCGCTGGGACAGCGATTTCCTGGGGGTGAAACAGGTGATCGAGCAGGGGCTGATCGGTAAGGTGACGCACTTTGAGTCCCATATCGACCGCTATCGCCCTGAAGTACGGGTGCGCTGGCGTGAACAAAACCTCCCAGGCAGCGGGCTGTGGTTCGATCTGGGGCCGCACATGGTCGATCAGGCGCTGCAGCTGTTCGGTTTGCCGCACAGCGTGCAGGCCAACATCGCCACGTTGCGCCCCAACGCGCAGATTAACGACTGGGCCCACGTGGTGCTCAACTATCCGACGCACCGCGTGATCCTGCACGGCAGCATGCTGGTGGCGGGCGGCGTGGCGCGTTTTACCGTGCACGGCGAGAAAGGCAGCGTGGTCAAAGCGCGCGCCGACGGGCAGGAGAGCCAGCTGCTGGCCGGCGTGACGCCGGGCTCGGCGGAGTGGGGCAAAGACGACGACGCGATGAGCCTGTTTATCGGTACGGAGCCGATGCGTACGCTGCCGACGCCGGATGGCGATCAGCGCCAGTATTACTTCCAGGTGCGCGATGCGTTGCGCGGCGCAGGCGCCAACCCGGTTACCGCGGCGCAGGCGTTGGCAGTGATGGCGGTGCTGGAAGCGGCCACCCTGGCGGCGGAAACCGGTGTGACTCAGCCGTTGCCGCTCACCGAGGCGGAAATCGCCGCCTGGTAACGGCTCGCGTCAGATAAGGCGTCAGGCGCATGGATACAGTGCATGCCATGCGTCTTCCGCCATGCTAACCCCTGACATAGGCTTACCCGCAGTCTATGTCAGGAGTGTTCATCATGTTATCCCACCCTTCGCCGCAAGGCGTCCGCGGCATACTGGCCGCTCTTTCTCTGAGCATGCTGCTGTCATCGCTTGGCATCAGCATTGCCAACGTCGGGCTGCCGGCGCTCGCCACTGCGTTCCATGCCTCGTTCCAGGCGGTGCAGTGGGTGTTGCTCTGCTATTTGCTGGCCGTCACCACTTGCATTATCGGCATCGGCCGTTTGGGCGACAGCCTCAATCGTCGCCGCCTGCTGCTGGCGGGCATTGCGCTGTTTACCGCCGCTTCGCTGGCTTGCGCGCTGGCTCCGCAACTGTGGCTGTTGCTGGCGGCGCGCCTGGCGCAGGGGCTGGGGGGCGCAGTCATGATGTCGATCGCCATGGCGCTGGCGGGCGAGGTTCTGGGGAAGGAAAAAATCGGCCGCGCGATGGGGCTGCTCGGCACTATGTCAGCCGTGGGCACCGCGCTGGGGCCGTCGTTGGGCGGCGCGCTGATCGCCGGTTTCGGCTGGCGGGCGATGTTCCTGATCAACCTGCCGCTGGGGCTGCTGGCGCTGTGGCTTGCCTGGCGATACTTGCCTAATGGGCCGCGCGCGGCAACGCGCGCGGAACCGTTCGATCGCGCCGGCACGTTGCTGCTGGGCGGCGCATTGCTCTGCTATTCGCTGGCGATGACCCTCGGGCGCGGCGACTTCGGCGCGCTTAACCTGGCGTTGATGTTGGGGGCGCTGTTGGCGGGGGCACTGTTTATCAGCGTGGAACGCCGCGCCGCATCGCCGCTGCTTGCGCCGTCGATGTTCCGCCATCCGGCCCTGACGGCGGGGCTGGCGGCCAGTGCGCTGGTGATGACGGTGATGACCGCCACGCTGGTGGTCGGGCCGTTCTATCTGTCGCGGGCGCTGGGCTTAAGCGCCGCGCAGGTCGGGCTGGTGATGTCGGCGGGACCGGCGGTGGCGATCCTGACCGGCATACCGGCCGGCTATCTGGTGGATCGCTTCGGATCGCAGCGCATCGCCCAGTTTGGGCTGACGGCGGTGGCCGCAGGCGCGGCGTTGCTGTCGCTGTTTAACCGTTGGGGCGTGCTCGGCTATATCGCCCCCATCGCGCTGTTGACCGCCGGCTATGCGCTGTTTCAGGTGGCCAACAACACCATGCTGATGAAGGATCTGTTTCCTGAACGGCGCGGGCTGATCGCCGGCATGGTGAACCTGTCGCGCAATCTTGGGGCGATCACCGGCGCGTCGGCGATGGGGGCGCTGTTTTATCTGGCTTCGCAGCAGGTCGCGGGCACTGCGGCCGCCGCGGCTTACGGCATGCGGGTGACCTACGGCGTGGCGGCGCTGTTGGCATTGGCGGCGTTGCTCATCGCCTTCGGCGGCCGCCGCCTGATGCTGCGTTACGGCGCGCGCTGAACCGCGTAGCGTTCTTGCACGAAACCGTTGTCCGATGAAGTGACGGCAAGCAGGCGCAGGCGCTGCTCCTGGCCATCGGCGCCGAATAAGGGGATACCGCCGCCCAGCAGCAGCGGCACGCGCGTAATCGTCAGTTCGTCGATCAAGCCGGCCTGCAGGAAGCGTTGCACGGTCTGGCCGCCGTCGATATACAGGTGACGGCAGCCTTGTTCGGCCAACTGCGCCACGATGGCCGCCGGTTCGCCATTCATCCAGCGAACGTGGCCCGTTGCGTGCGGCGCGGGCGGCTGCGTCGACAGCACCACCACCGGCAGTGCGCCATAGGGCCACTCGGGAAAGGCGCGGACTTTATCATAGGTATGGCGGCCCATCATCAGCGCGTCGATGTCGGCGACAAACGCTTCAAAACTCAACCCATTGAGCAGCGAAACCGCATATTCGGGCCGCAGCAGCCAGTCGATGTCGCCATCCGGGCCGGCAATGAATCCGTCTACGCTGGTGGCGATGTAAACCGAGCATTTCATCAGGCGAGATCTCCCCGATAAACCACATGCACCTTGTTGCCGTCGGGATCGCGCAGGTAAGCGCCGAAATAGCCTTTGCCGTAGTGCGCGCGCTCGCCGGGCTCGCCTTCACTGCTGCCGCCCGCCAGCAGACCGGCGGCGTAGGCGCGTTTAACCGCCAGCTCGTCGGCGGCGAGGAAGGCCAGCATGCTGCCGTTGCCGGCGCTGGCGGGCTGTCTGTCGAAGGGTTGGTAGGCGTAAAAACGCGGCAGCGTTTGGCCTGGCATCACCCAGCAGCGGGCGGCGGGGCCGCCGTCCGGCGTCACTTCCCGCCGTTGTAAGCCCAATGGCAACAGAATGGCGTCGTAGAACGCGGCGGCGGCATCCAGATCGCTGACGCCGACGGTAATATGGCTGAACATGGCGCGTTTCCTTCCCCAAGAGAGAATAATGAACGCCTAAAACAGTAGCAGCGATATCGCAGGATGGACAGACCGCCGTGGAGGATTCGGATTAGGGACGCGCGCAGGTGTAGCGCGCTTCACGGTTCGCGGGGCAGGCTGCCGTTCAATTGCTCTCGACGCGCGGATTGGCGTGGGTCGGCTGGCTGGGATAATCCACCTGATGCTTGTGCAGATAATCGCGGATCAGCTGACGCACCACCTGAGAAGGGGTGACGTCCTGCTGCAGGCACAGCTCTTCCAGGGCTTTCTTCTTGTCCGGGTCAATCAGCACCGTTAGCCGCGCCGTTTTCTTTTCCATCAGGATCCTCCAGAGAATGATGACTGAATGATAATACCATGTGGACGAAGCGGCCAGCCAGACCGCGTCGTCGCTCGTTCTTAGCGGAAATGCAGCCGTTCTATTTTGCGTGACAGGTAGCCGAGTTCGCAGTTGAACAGCCTGCCGCTGCCGGCGGCCAGCGTGCGCAGCGTGCTGAGCGGCAACGTCACCTGCGCCGGCGTGGCGTAAATGATCACGTTGCCGCTGGGGGCGACGCAAAATAATACGGTGCCGAATATCCGGTGCAGGCTGTGGTACAGCAGGCTGTTTTCATCGGGCAGATCGTGGTAATTGAGCACCAGCCAGCCCCCGTCGTTCAGCCGCGCGGCGCAGTTTTCCAGGAATGTCTGGGTGCCTTGCTGCGGATCCATGGCGAACGCCGAATAGAGATCGGAGAAAATCAGATCGTAACGCGTCTCGGCGGGCGGGCGCACAAAGTCCATGGCGTCGGCGGTACGCAGGCTGATGGTGTCGGTGGCCGGCAGCGTAAAATAGCGGCGCGCGACGGCGATCACCGCGGCGCGCAGTTCAACCACGTCCAGACGCATGGCCGGATCGAGCGCGTGCAGCGCACGCAGCAAGCTGCCGCCGCCTAACCCCAGGATCAGCGCCGAGGTCGGCGGCTGCCAGGCCACCGCCATCAGCATCGCTTTGATGTAGTTGTGGATCGGCTGCGCGGGGTTGCTGAGGCTCATCTTGCTTTGCTCGCAGATGCCGTCAAACCGCAGCGTGCGGTAGTCCTTGTGATCGGAAACGATGATTTCGCCCCAGGCGTCGGTTTCGCGAGCGATCACCTGGCCGCGCGGGGAAAAATCGAGGGTTCTGAGTAAGCTGTCAACCAGAGACATGGTATTCGCAGGTTTCCTTTGGCAAGCGGCCTATTTACGGGCGCACATGAAATCGGCGGTGCAAATGCGCCGGCCATCGATGCTGGCGCGGCCGGTGAAGCGGGCGATCGCGCCCCGCCGGCGTACAAAGGCGACCTCCATCAACACCTGGTCGCCGGGACGGGCGGCGCGATAAAACCGCGCCCGCTGAATGGAAGCGAAGTAGTAATGTTCCCCTTCATTCAACGCCCCGAGATAATAATGCGCCAGCAGCCCGGTGCTTTGCGCCAGCGCTTCCACCAACAGCACGCCGGGAAAACCGGCGAAGTGCGCATGGCCGTTCCAGAACGTCGGCTCATTGGCGGTGATGTTCTTGATGGCGCTCAGCCGGCCTTCGGCAATGCAGGTGCCGGCGGGCAGCACGCGATCGACCAACAGGCAGGGATAACGATGAGGCAGAATCGCCTGAATATCGTTGAATTGCAGGGGGTGACCGTTTAATGGCATGGAAGTGCGTGATCCTGTCTGCGGCGAATCCGGTGCGTGGCCGGCGTTCGGTCCATAATGAGTGTAATGATATTATAATAAAATTATCATCAGATGTGCCAGATGAAAGACATGACGGCGGTGACGGTTGGGGAACAGTGAAGGAGGGGAAGACACCCGATCCTGACGATCGGGCGTGGTGGCGCGTTTAGTGCTTGGAGCGGGTCACCTTGTCCAAATAACCCATCACGAAGGCGGAGAGCACAAAGGTGAGGTGGATGATCACATACCACATCAGCTTGTTGTCGGGCACGTTCTTGGCGTCCATAAACACCCGCAGCAGGTGAATGGAGGAGATGGCGACGATAGATGCGGCGACCTTGTTTTTCAGCGAGGTGGCGTCCATTTTGCCCAGCCAGCTCAGTTTCTCTTTCCCTTCGGTGATATCCAATTGCGAGACGAAGTTTTCATAGCCGGAGAACATCACCATCACCAACAGACCGCCGACCAGCGCCATGTCGATCAGCGACAGCAAGGTCAACACCAGATCGGCTTCGGTAACGGCAAAAATATTTGGCAGGACGTGGAGAATTTCCTGAAAAAACTTGATCGACAGGGCGACCAGAGTGAGCGAAAGGCCGAAATAAACCGGCGCGAGCAGCCAGCGGGAGGCGTACATCGCGTTTTCTAGCAAGCGTTCCATCATAAAATTGTTTTAAATGCGTAGCAAAAAGGGCGCTCAGTATAGCGCAAGAGGCCTGGGTGAAATCAACCGCTTGCGCCAGCAGAGGGCGCTATCAGGCCACTACGCGCGCCGTTTTGCGCCCGCTGCGGATCCACAGCGCCACGGCCCCCGCCGCCGTCGCCAGCGCCACGACGCCCGGCCAGCCCGTGCTTGCCAGAATGCGGCTGCCGAGGGCGGCGCCGGTCGCCATACCGATGAACACGCCGGTGAACAAGAGGGCGTTCAATCGGCTGCGGGCTGCCGGATCGAGACCGTAAACGATGGTTTGGTGCGCGATCAGCGTAGCCTGGATGCCCAGGTCGAATCCGACGGCGCTCAGCGCAATGAGCGCCAGTTGCGCCGGGAGCGGCAACAGCGGCAGCAGAAACATCAAGGCGAAGGAGGCCAGAACCAGTCCCGCGCCGATACGGGTCACGACGTCAGGGCCGTGCCGATCGGCCAGACTGCCCGCCAACGGCGCCGCCAGCGCACCCGCCGCCCCCGCCAGGCCAAACGCGCCGGCGGCCGCGCTGCCGATCTGGTAGCGCTCCGCCAGCATCAACGCCAGCGTTGACCAGAAAGCGCTGAAGCCCAATGACAGAAAGCCTTGCGCCAGCGTTGCGCGCCGCAGCGCGGGATACTCGGCCCACAGATGTCCCAGCGAGCGCAGCAGCGCGGGGTAACTCAGCGCGTTATGAGGGCGAAGACGCGGCAACATGCGCCAGATCGCCAGCGTGATCGGCAAAACGCCCAGCGCCGCGAGTGCGTAGACGCTGCGCCAGCCGGCGTACTCGGCGAGCGCGCCGCTGAACACCCGCGACAGCAAAATGCCGGCCAATAGCCCGGTCATCACTGCGCCGACGGTTTTGCCGCGGCTGGCCTCTGGCGCCAGCGTGGCGGCGGCGGGGATAATGTCCTGCGCGACGGTGGCGGTCAGGCCTATCGCCAGGCTGCTGAGCAACAACAGCGGGAACGAGGCAGCAAAAGCGCAGAGTAACAGCGTCAGCGTCAGCAGCGCGCCTTTTACCAGAATGATCCGCCGGCGATCGTACCGGTCGCCGAGCGGTGCCAACAGTAAAATGCCCAGCGCATAGCCTAACTGAGTCAGCGTCGGCACCATGCCGGCATCGGCGACGCCGGCGTGGAAATCGGCGCCCATCATGCCAAGCATGGGCTGGCTGTAATAGATTGATGCGACGCTGAGGCCGGCGCCGGCGGCCAGCAGAAATACGACGTTGGCGGACGGTGCGCCGTGGGTGGTGGCGGTGCTCATGGCAAAAATTCCTGCAAGGTGAATGTGTGGCCATTTTTACCGCTTGCTTCATGCCGCTGTAGCCCCCTCGCAGGTAAAACTGTTATACACTCAACGTATGAATAAAATTAACTTACCTAACGGCGACCGCATAACTTTGCTGCATACGCTGGTGCGCATCGTCAAAAGCGGCAGCCTGTCGGCGGCGGCGCAGCAGCTGGGCACTTCGCAGCCGACGATTAGCCGGCGTCTGCAGGCATTGGAACAGCTGCTGGGCGCCAAACTGATCCAGCGGACCACCCACGCCCTCAAACTGACCGACGACGGCGAGCGCTGTTACCGCCAGGCGCGGGGGCTGATTGAACAATGGCAAAGCCTGGAAGAAGGGCTTGGCGGCGCGCGCGACGAACCGGTCGGCGTGTTGCGCGTGCGGGCGCCGCACGCATTCGGCCAGGATCAGCTGATCGGTCCGTTGGGCGAGTATTTGCGGCGCTACCCGCAAACTTACGTTGAGTGGACGCTGAACGATCATTCTCCGGACTTTATTCCCGAAGGCGTGGATTGCGCCATTCACGTCGGTGCGGTGACCGATCCGTCGGTCGTGGCGGTGTTGCTGGCGGAGGTGCCGCGCAGCACGGTGGCGTCACCGGCGCTGTTGGCTGAACGACCGGCGATCGTCGATCTCGACGATTTGGCCTCATTGCCGTGGCTGGCGGTAAACAGTTTTTATCGTAATGAGGTCGTCTTGACCCACGCGACCAGCGGTGAACAGCGGCGTTTCGACATCGCGCCGAGGTTGAGCACCGACAGCCTTTATGCGGCGCGCAAGGCGGCGCTGGAAGGGCTGGGCGTCGCGATAGTGTCGTCTTGGGTGGTGAAAGAAGAATTGGCGCAAGGCGCTCTGCAGACGCTGTTACCCCTGTGGCGAGCTGAGCCACTGCCTATTTACCTGTTGTATCCCTACGCCAGCTATTATCCCGCGCGTTTACGCAAATTCATGGAAATGATGAAAGAAACAATGCCGCGCATTCTCGGCGCGCAGCCGCCGACGGGGCGCTGACGGCCTTCAGTGTCTGGCTTTTTTACCGTCGCTGTGGCCGAGTGAACGATCGGGGAAGCTGTGATCGCGCAGCCGCTGCTTTAACTGCGCCGCATCGGGGAAGCCGCCGTCAATCTTGCGATCCCAAATCATCACGCCATCGACGCTGATTTGGTAGACCCCGCCGGTGCCCGGCATCAGGGTGACGGAGGCGAGATCGTCGCCGAAGGTGTTCAGCAGCTCTTGCGCCATCCAGCCGGCGCGCAGCAGCCAGTTGCATTGTGAACAGTAGTGAATCGTAACGGCGGGTGCGTTTTTCATCGTTGATCGACCGGTTAGTGGTGACGGCTTGCAATCAGCCTGCTGGCTCGCAAGCGATGGTGGCTGTGTATCGCCAAATAGTCAAGCGCCTGCTGCGGCCAGAGCGACAAGGGGAGCCGAGTGTGCATCACGGCCGCTTGCTTCCGGCAAACCATTCAACCCCGCGCAGCATGCCCGCCCAGTAAAACCGGGGTAAAAACCAGGCTTTCAGCCACCAGGCCATACGGCTGGGCTGGGTTGCGTCGAGCAGTGGAAACGTGGGCAGCAATTTACCATCATAGCCAAACTCCGCCAGCACAACTTTGCCTTTCTCGACCGTCAATGGACAGGAACCATAACCATCATAATGGGCTGTGAGAGGCGTGCCATGAATACGTGCCGCGACGTTTTCCGCCACCACTACCACCTGCTTTCGCGCTGCCGCCAGGGTTTTGGCGTTTGGCGTTGAGCAACAGTCGCCTACCGCAAAAATATCCGGCCAATGCTTATGTTGCAGCGTCAATTTATCCACATCGCACCAGCCGGCGCCATCCGCGAGTCCGCTTTGCGAAATAAACGCCGGGGCTGATTGAGGCGGCACCACGTGAAGCATATCGAAGGGCAGGGTTAACTCGCGTTTTTCTTCTTCATTTGTCTCCACGGCAAATATCGCTTGCCGATTTTCGCCATCTATACGGATTAAATTATGATTGAAGTTGACCTGTGCACGGTATTTTTCCAAATAGCCGCTCAGCGGGGGGACAAATTGCGGAATGCCGAAAACCACCGTGCCCGCAAGGCAGAAATTGACGTTAATATTATTCAGAACGCCTTGCCGCCGCCAATGATCGCATGAAAGATATAAGGCTTTTTGCGGCGCGCCGGCGCATTTTATGGGAAGCGTGGGTTGGGAAAATATCGCCTTGCCGCCTTGCATCTCCCGGACCAGTTGCCAGGTGTATTCTGCAAGATCAAAACGATAATTAGAGGTGACGCCGTTAAATCCTAACGTCTCTTCAAGGCCTTCTATTTTATCCCAACGTAAAACAAGGCCGCAGGCAACAATAAGGAAATCATAGCTTACGCGTTTACCCTGACGGGTCTCGATATATTTTTCACTGGGATCAACCCTGACAACGCTGTCCTGGAGCCATGAGACGCCAGAAGGAATAACATCGCGCATGGCGCGCTGCGTTTTATTGATATCAAAGAGCCCGCCGCCCACCAGGGTCCATGCCGGCTGGTAATAATGACAGTCATTGGGTTCAACGACAGTTATATCCGCATCTTTAACTCGCTTCCTTATGCTTGCGATGACGCCGATGCCAGATGAACCACCGCCAATAACAACAACTTTCTTCAGGGTGTTTATTTTTTCTGGTTTCATGCAGGTCTCCTTTCATAAGAAAGTAGGGGGTTGTGGCTCAGATTTAAAGATAATTTATAGAACTTATGGTTATATTAAAAATCACATATTCGATTTAGTTATATGTAATAGCTAAATGTAATAAGTTATTTGACAATCAACGCAAACTGATCGTTAATAAATGCCATAAATATCGAAAGGGAATTAATGCATTGGATTTTTTCCATTTTACTTTTTATACCCTGATGCTGTTGGTGATAACCGGGGGAATAGTCGGATTTCTCCTGGCTCTGACCGGGGGAGGCGGATCCATCGTCTGCGTGCCCTTGCTGCTGTATATGGTGAAAATCCCGGATACGCACTTGGTTATAGGCACCAGTGCCATGTCCGTTGCCATTAGCGCGCTGATCAATCTTTTTGTTCATGCCGCCAAAGGAAACGTCCGGTGGCAAACCGGCGTTACCGTTTCGCTGGTGGCGGTGGTGGGAACGCTGGCGGGCTCTCAGGTGGGAAAAATGACGGACGGGCACCATTTAACCCTGCCTTTCTCTCTGCTGATGCTGGTTGTCGCCGGATTGACGCTGAAAAAAAATCATCGGGCAGGCAACGGATTACCGTCCTCCCATCCGACATTTCATCCCGCCATCGTGTGGCCCAGCGTGCTGGCGCTGGGCGCGGTGGCCGGTTTTTTGGGCATCGGCGGCGGATTTTTGGTGGTGCCGGCGCTGCTCTGGTTCTTCCGCTTTTCGCTGGTTGAAGCGGTGGCGACCTCACTGGTCGTGGTTTCCGCCATGGGATTATCGACAAGCGCAAGCTATGCCATGTCCGGCAAGGTGTCGCTGGTCATTACCTGCTGGCTCATCGTCGGCGGCGTTCTGGGGGGCGTCGTGGGGGTGGCGCTCACCGAGCGCCTGAAAAAACGCGAGGACATTATCCGTGTGCTCTATGCCGGCATGTTGTTGGTGCTGGCCCTTTATATGCTTTTTAAAAGCCTATAAAACAAAAGGAAAAAATATGCACATCCGTACTTACCATCATCAGCTCTCCTTTTCGGGGGCGCCCGCAGCGAATGATTTCGCCATCCTGCATCAACAAGGCTATCGGTTTATCGTCAACAATCGGCCAGATGAAGAGCCGGGCGAGTACCTTAACCATCAACAAGAAAAAGCGTTGGCTGAGCAATGGGGAATGGGCTACGTCTATCTGCCTTACACATTCGACACGCTGACCTGGGAGACCGTTTATATCTTCCATTACCTGTTGCGGCGGGGTGAGAAGACCCTGGCGCATTGCAGGAGCGGAGCGCGTTCTGCCTGCCTTTCCCTGCTGTATGCGCTGCGCGAAGGCCAGATAGACGAAGCGCAATTTCGCAGCCAGTGTGCAGAGTATGGCGCCGATGCCGATAAGGCGCTGGGCTGGTATGGCCGGCATCAGGCCGTTCAGCCTCACGCGCAAGTGCACGCGTTTTATGAGCCGGAAAGCGGCAGCCTGCAGTATGTCATCGCCGATCCCGCAGCGCGTCGCTGCGCCATCATCGACCCGGTGCTGGATTTTGATCGCCGATCGGGCACGGTCTCGCATCAGCAGGCCCGCACCATTTTAAGCTTTATCCAGCAGCAAGGATGGGGAGTGGCCTGGGTGTTGGATACGCACCCGCATGCCGACCATTTTTCTGCCGCCACCTGGCTGGCGCAGAAAACCGGCGCCCTCACCGGCATAGGCGAAAAAATTACCGCCGTGCAGGGGCTGTGGCAAGACATTTATAATTTGAAGGAACTGCCTCCCGCCGAGACCCTGTGGGATGCGCTGTTTGCGGATGGGGACGTCTTTTTTATCGGCAACCTGCGTGCTGAAGTCTTGCTGTCTCCTGGCCACACCTTGGCGTCCGTCACTTATCACATCGCCGATGCGGCGTTTATTCACGATACGTTTTTCATGCCGGACAGCGGCACCGCAAGGGCCGATTTCCCCGGCGGAAATGCGGAAGCCCTGTGGGATTCGTTGCAGCGGATCTTGAGCCTGCCTGCGGATACCCGCCTGTTTACCGGCCATGATTATCGCCCAGCGGGGCGTGAGGCCCGCTGGGAAAGCACCGTGCGAGAGCAGCGCGAGAACAACCCCTGGGTGGCCAACATGGATAAGGCCCAATTTATCGCGCAAAGAAAGCAGCGAGACGCCACGTTGCCGCATCCGGAATTGATGCTGATGGCGCTGCAGGTCAATATTCGCGGCGGCGTTCTGCCAGATTGCGAAGATGATGGGCGGCACTACCTCAAAATCCCAGTTAATCGCTTCAAGGGATAAATCAAGCCGTGGAGGCGCGATCGTTCACGGCTGCCAATCTCAAAACGATCGCGCCGTCTGTTAATGGTTTTTTATGAAATAAGCAGACTGATTCATATTTAATTATTTGTTTTTACACAAAACAGGTGGTACTTGCCCTCACCGAATACAGTCACTACATTAACAACTGTACTTCCCACTCTGCTAAGGAAAACACCATGAAAGCTGCCGTAGTGACGAAAAACCATACCGTAGACATTCAGGATAAAGTGCTGCGCCCGCTGAAGCACGGCGAAGCGGCGTTGAAAATGGAGTGTTGCGGGGTGTGCCACACCGATTTGCACGTGAAAAATGGCGATTTCGGTGAGGTGCCGGGCATTACGTTGGGGCATGAGGGCATCGGCGTGGTCTCCGCCGTCGGTGAGGGCGTCACCTCGTTAAAAGTGGGTGACCGCGCCAGCGTCGCCTGGTTTTACCAGGGGTGCGGCCATTGCGAATACTGCGTCAGCGGCAACGAGACCCTGTGCCGCTCGGTGAAAAACGCCGGCTATAGCGTTGACGGCGGCATGGCGGAAGAGTGCATCGTGGTGGCGGACTACGCGGTGAAAGTGCCGGATGGGCTCGATTCTTTCGCCGCCAGCAGCATCACCTGCGCCGGCGTCACCACCTACAAGGCGGTGAAGATTTCCGATATCAAACCGGGGCAGTGGATCGCCATCTACGGCTTGGGCGGGCTGGGCAACCTGGCGCTGCAGTATGCCAAGAACGTGTTTAACGCCAAAGTGGTCGCCATCGACGTCAACGACGGTCAGCTGGAGTTCGCCAAACAGATCGGCGCCGATCTGACCATCAACTCCAAAACGCAAAACGCGGAGGAGATCATTCAGCAGCAAACCGGCGGCGCTCACGCGGCGGTGGTGACGGCGGTGGCGAAAGCCGCCTTCAACTCGGCGGTGAATGCGGTGCGCGCCGGCGGTAAAGTGGTGGCCGTGGGGCTGCCGCCGGAGAGCATGGATCTGAGCATTCCGCGCCTGGTGCTGGACGGCATTCAGGTGGTGGGTTCGCTGGTGGGCACGCGCGAAGATCTGAAGGAGGCGTTCCAGTTCGCCGCCGAAGGCAAGGTGACGCCGAAAGTGACCAAGCGGCCGCTGGGGGATATCAACGCCATCTTCGACGAGATGAAGGCGGGCACCATTCGCGGTCGCATGGTGATCGATCTCGGCATGGCGAAGTAGGCCACGCGAAAAAAGAAGGCCACCTGCGGGTGGCCTTCTTGTCATTACGCCGGATTCAGAACAGGCCCAGCGGCTTGGCGTCGTAGCTGACCAGCAGGTTTTTCACCTGTTGATAGTGCGACAGCGCCGCCTTGTGGGTTTCGCGTCCGATGCCGGAGTTCTTGTAGCCGCCGAACGCGGCGTGCGCCGGGTACAGGTGGTAGCAGTTGGTCCACACGCGGCCGGCCTTGATCGCGCGGCCCATGCGGTAAGCGCGGTTGATGTCGCGGGTCCACAGCCCGGCGCCCAGCCCAAACTCGGTGTCGTTGGCCAGCGCCAGGGCTTCGGCCTCATCCTTGAAGGTGGTGACGCCAATCACCGGCCCGAAGATCTCCTCGCGGAAGAAACGCATGCTGTTGTTGCCGGTAATCAGCGTCGGCTGCAGGTAGAAACCGTTTTGCACTTCGTCGCCGCGCTGGGCGGGCTCGCCGCCCGCAACGATTTTGCCTCCCTCGTTTTTAGCGATCTCGATATAGGACAGGATCTTGTCGTACTGCTGTTTTGACGCCTGGGCGCCGATCATGGTCTCGGTGTCGAAGGGATCGCCCTGGCGGATGGTAGCGATACGCGCCAGCACTTTCTCCATAAACTGCGGGTAGATGGATTCCTGGATCAGCGCGCGTGAAGGGCAGGTGCACACCTCCCCCTGGTTGAAGAAGCCCAGCACCAGCCCCTCAACCGCTTTGTCGATAAACTCCGGTTCCGCCTGCATGATGTCTTCAAAATAAATGTTCGGCGATTTTCCGCCCAGCTCGACGGTGCTGGGGATGATGTTCTCCGCCGCACAGGCGAGGATGTGGCGGCCGACCGGCGTGGAGCCGGTGAAGGCGATTTTTTCGATGCGTTTGCTGCGCGCCAGCGCTTCGCCGGCCTCGGCGCCGAAACCTTGTACCACGTTGAGCACGCCCGGCGGCAGCAGATCGCCGATCTCTTCCATCAGCACGCTGATGCCGAGCGGCGTTTGTTCCGCCGGTTTCAGCACCACGCAGTTACCGCCCGCCAGCGCTGGCGCCAGTTTCCAGGCGGCCATCAGCAGCGGGAAATTCCACGGAATGATCTGGCCGACCACGCCCAGCGGTTCATAGATATGGTAGGCCACGGTGTTCTGGTCGATCTCCGCCGCGGTGCCTTCCTGCGCGCGCAGGCAACCGGCAAAGTAACGGAAATGGTCGACCGCCAACGGCAGATCGGCATTCAGGGTTTCGCGGATCGGTTTGCCGTTGTCCCAGGTTTCGGTCAGCGCCAGCATCTCCAGCCGCGATTCGATGCGATCGGCGATCGCCAGCAGCACGTTGGAACGCTCCTGCACGCTGGTTTTACCCCAGGCGTCCGCCGCCGCATGCGCCGCGTCAAGCGCCAGCTCGATGTCTTTGGCGTCGGAACGCGGGAATTCGGCGATCGGCTGGCCGGTCACCGGCGAGGTGTTGGTGAAGTAGTTGCCGGATACCGGTTCGACGAATTTGCCGCCAATGTAGTTGCCATAGCGTTTGCGGAACGAAACCAGCGAGCCAGGCAAACCGGGGTGGACATATTTCATGTTAAGCACCTCTCTGCAGATGAAAAGCGGCGCTATTGGGCTGCGCCTGTGAATGCGGCCTGTCGCCGCAGCACAGAGAAGCACGGCGCGTGCCAGATTAGCGACAGAAGTAGCATCCGTAAAAAAAGAACGAGTTATTAAAACCTTAAGCATTGAGAGGGCTGAGAACTTCGGGCGGCGCCGCCGTCGCCGATGATTTTTTGTGTCCCGTGTCGCAACGCTTGATACACATTTATGATACACATTTGCAACACTCGCGAACGGGGGAGAAACGCATGTTGTCTGACGACCGCTTGCCCGCAGAGGGCACCAGCTTGCTGACCCAGCCGTTGGCGGAATCCTGGCAACGCAGCCAGGGTTATGGCTTGACGCGCACCGATCAACATATCCCGTTTATCAAAGCCGGATTGCTCGAAGAGCTGCGCAGCCGCAACGATTGGGTGCCGCAGCGGGTACAGCCGCTGATCGAGCAGCTGGGCGCGCAAATTACGCGCCAGCCCGCCATTGTGGTGATCGCCGACGCCGCCGGGCTGGTGCTGGAAACCCGCGGCAATACCGACTTTCTGCATAAGGCGTCGCGCTTTGCGCTGGCGCCGGGCAACCAGTGGGGAGAAGCGGAGCGGGGCACCAACGCCATCGGCACCGCGCTGGCGCTGGGCGCGTTCTGCGAAGTGCGCGGCGACCAGCATTTTCTCAACCAAAATGCCGGATTGAACTGCACCGCCGCACCGATCTATCGGCCGGATGGCCGCATTGCCGGCATACTGGATCTCTCCGCACCCGCGCAGCGCCCGTACCGCGATGCACAGCGCCTGATCATGCAGGCGGTGCGGCATATCGAACACCGCTGGGTCAGAAGCGCGATCGCCGACCGCCACTGGACGCTGCGTCTGCACGCCGATGCCCGCTGCCTGGGCAGCGCGCAAGAGCTGCTGCTGGTGTTTCACGACGAAGTGCTGATCGCCGCCAATCGACTGGCGATGATGGAGTTCCAGCTCTCATCGGCCTCATTCGGCTCCGTTGAGTTCACCCAGCTGTTTCCCGACCTGTTGCGACAGCCTTCCGGGGCACCGCGCCAGACGCTGGCCGGCAATCAACAGCACTATTATTCGTTGCTTGAGGCGCCGCAGCGCCGCGTCAGCGCTTTGCGTTCTGCGCCGCCGGCGGAACGGCACGACGAGCAGCATCAGAAAGCGCTGCGCATTCTCAACGCCGGCCTTTCGCTGTGCGTGACCGGCGAAACCGGCTGCGGTAAAGAGCATTTCAGCCGCCGCCTGTTTCAAGAGAGCCGCTGGCGTAATGGCAACTTCGTGGCGATCAACTGCGCGGCGCTGCCTGAGCCGCTGATCGAATCCGAACTGTTTGGCTATGCGCCGGGGGCGTTTACCGGCGCCAATCCGAAAGGCTACATCGGCAAGATCCGCGAGGCGGACGGCGGCGTGCTGTTTCTCGATGAAATCGGCGACATGCCGGCGGGCGTGCAAACGCGCCTGCTGCGGGTGTTACAGGAAAAAACGGTCACCCCGCTCGGCAGCCGCAGCGCTTATCCGGTCGAATTTGCGCTGGTCTGCGCCACGCACCACGATCTGCATCGGCAGGTAGAGGCGGGGGCGTTTCGCGAGGATTTGCTGTACCGCATACAGGAATACAGCCTGCGCATTCCGCCGCTCAGAGAGCGGGCGCAGCTGGAGGCCTTCATTTTGCAGCTGTGGCGAGAGCTGGGCGGCGAGCGGCGCGACATTCGTCTGTTGCCGGAGGCGCTGGCGATGCTGGCGCGCTATCCGTGGCCCGGCAACGTGCGGCAACTGTTGAGTACGCTCAAGGTGCTGCTGGCGCTGGCGGACGATCATGCGGTGCTTACCCTGGACGATCTTCCTCAGTCCATCGCGGTGCTGGCGCCGCGGCAAGAGAACGCCGATACCGATCTGGGGGCGCTGCAGGCGGCGATCGACAGGGCGGGCGGCAATCTCAGCCGGGCGGCGAAGGCGCTCGGCGTTTCACGCAGCACGCTGTACCGCAAGCTGGGGAGGTAGAAAACGGCGGCGGAATAAGGCGGCGCGATTGAGCGGCGATAAGGCCCCGCTGCGCGGGGCCTGTTGCTCTCTCAATCCCCCAGCCCCGGCGGGTTAATCTCGGAATGGGCAATCTTCTCGTCGCTCTCCGCCCAGCGATCCAGCACCTGCAGATAGCTGCCGTTGGCGATGGCGCTGTTGAGCGAAGCCTGCACCGCGTCCACCAGGCCGTTGCCTTTCTTCAGCGTGACGGCGATGTTGGCGGTCTTCGGCCAGCCGCCGGGCACGATACCCACCAGCCGGGTTTTGCCGGTCAGCCGCGCCTGATAAGCGCCGGAAACGTTGGGCCCGAAGGTGGCGTCGGCGCGGCCGGACTGAATAGCCAGCGTGGAGGCGGCCTTGTCGGTGACATACACCGGCTGCAGCGGCGCGAGCCCCTTGGCGCGGTTCTCTTTGTCCCAGGCCAGCAGCACCGCTTCCTGATTGGTGCCGGAGTCGACGATGATCTTTTTACCGGCGATATCCGGCGCGGTTTTGATCTGGGTGATTTTACTGTCGGACTTGACGTAGAAACCCAGCGTATCCTGCCGATAGGTGGCGAAATCGAATTTGGTCTTGCGTTCGTTGGTCACGGTGATGTTGTAAACCGCGGCGTCATATTTGCCGGAGGCCACCCCCAGCGGCCAGTCTTCCCACGAGGTGGGCACCAGCTTGAGTTTCAACCCCAAACCGTCGGCCACCAGGCGCGCAATGTCCGCCTCGCTGCCGATCACCGTTTTATTGTCGCGGGCGTACAGGCCGAACGGCGGGCCGCTGCCCAGCAGAGAAATGGCAACCGTCAGCGTGCCGGGTTCCACGAACCGGAAGCCGGCGGGGATTTTGGCCACGGCTTCGGCGCTCTTCACCGTGTGGATCGGCGTTTCGTTGGCGACGAGATCCACGCCTGGTGCGGCGGCGGCGGAAAAACTCAGCAGCGCCGCAATCACTATCATCTTTTTGCTATATATCATTATGTTAATTACCTTCATTATTATGGGTGTCACACGGTCGTTGCACTATCTCTAAAGGCGGCAGATCTGTGAACGAACAAAATCAACTAACCAATCTTGGAAAAATCATGAGGCGCCTCTGGCGGCGCTGAATCGATCGAGGATGAACCATGTCGTCGCGTTTCGCTACGTTGGGCCGCATACCGCGCGGCGTGTGGGTATTGGGTGGCGTGAGCCTGCTGATGGACGTTTCCTCGGAGATGATCCATAGCCTGTTGCCGCTGTTTATGGCGACGACGCTCGGTGCCAGCGTGATTGTCATCGGTCTGATCGAAGGGCTGGCGGAGGCGACGGCGTTAATCGTCAAGGTGTTCTCCGGCGTGCTCAGCGATTACCTCGGCAAACGCAAGGGGCTGGCGCTGCTGGGCTATGGGCTGGGCGCCATCAGCAAACCGTTTTTCGCCATCGCGTCGTCGTCCGGCATGGTGATGAGCGCGCGCCTGCTGGATCGCGTGGGCAAAGGCATCCGCGGGGCGCCGCGCGATGCCCTGGTGGCCGACGTGACGCCGCCGGAGATCCGCGGCGCGGCTTTCGGGCTGCGCCAGTCGCTGGATACCGTCGGCGCCTTTTTAGGGCCGCTGCTGGCCGTCGGCCTGATGCTGCTGTGGCACAACGATTTTCGCGCCATCTTCTGGGTGGCGGCGATCCCGGCGGCGCTGGCGATTGCGCTGCTGTTTTTCGGCCTGAAAGAGCCGGCCGCCGCGATAACCCACAAGCGCACCAACCCGATTACCCGCGCCAACCTGCGGCTGTTGGGGCGCAGCTATTGGTGGGTGGTGAGCATCGGCGCGATCTTTACGCTGGCGCGCTTCAGTGAAGCGTTCCTGGTGTTGAAGGCGCAGCAGGGCGGCACGCCGCTGGCGCTGATCCCGCTGGTGATGGTCGCCATGAATCTGGTCTACGCCTGCTCGGCCTATCCGTTCGGTAAATTGTCCGACCGCATGAGCCATGAAGGA
Organism: Serratia sp. CY81684; assembly: GCF_052166595.1. NCBI lineage: Bacteria > Pseudomonadati > Pseudomonadota > Gammaproteobacteria > Enterobacterales > Yersiniaceae > Serratia > Serratia sp. CY81684. The sequence continues at coordinate 48,026 of NZ_JBJNOO010000002.1, forward strand.
TTGCTGAAAGCCGGGCTGCTGGTGCTGATCGCCGCCGACCTGGTATTGGCGCTGAGCGATCATTGGGCGGGCGTGCTGTTTGGCGTGGCGCTGTGGGGCGTGCACATGGGCATGACGCAGGGACTGTTGGCGGCGATGGTGGCGCACACTGCGCCGGCGCACCTGCGCGGCACCGCGTTCGGCATGTTCAATCTGATCAGCGGCGTGGCATTGCTGCTGGCGAGTCTCGGGGCCGGAACCCTGTGGGAACTGTTCGGTTCCGCCTCCACCTTTTACGCCGGGGCGATCATCTGCGTGGTGACGCTGGTCGGCATGAAGCTGGCGCCGTTCGGCGAACGGCGGCCGTGAAAGCGGCGGCGCTCAACGCCGCCGCGCGGTTTACGCCGGATGGGCGTCATTCTCGTTGCCGCCAATCGCCAGGTAATCCGTGTAGATTTGCGGCGCGCCGGAGAACGACGCCAGTGTTTTCCACTCGTCGTACATGCGTTCGGTGTCCTGATGCTCGGCCACGAACCTGAGCGCTTGCTCGGTTGAGACATCGAGCTCCGGATGGAACGCGTTGAGCGACGCCAGACTTTCAATGATCAGCATCACCGCGTATTGGTCCAGCCGATTGCCGCTCTGGCCCTTCAGCAGGTGAAACTTCCAGCCCGGGTAGTCTTCCACGCGGTGGATGTTGTCGATAATGAACCGTTCAAACTGCTCGGGCGAGACGCCCGCTTTAAGCGCCAGGTTATGAATGCCGATGACTCGCTGAATGTTTTCCTTCCCCGGTTCGCTGCGGTAATTGGGGCCGGGCGGCAATGAACTGCGGCTATTCTCGGCCACCAGGCGGTAACAGGTGTAAAGGGTCGGCAGTTCGGCGAAGGTCGCGAAGGTTTTCCACTCCTCAATCAGCGCGGCGGCCTCCGGACGCTGCCGCCAAAAGGCGTGCGCCTCGTCGGTCAGCTCGCCGTTGCCGTCGATATAGCGCGCGTAGGTGGCGGCGTCTTTAGCCTGATAAACCATCAGGTACTGATTTTCACGCTCGCCGCGCAGGCCGCGCAGCAGCGTCCATCGCCAGCCGGGATAGGCCGGGATGGCGACGCCTTTACGGCGAACGAACGCTTCGAAACGATCCGAGGCGACGCCCCGTTTCAGGTTGATTCCCACGTAGTGCAGGGAGAAAACCGGCGTGGTTGATGCATGCATTAAACGATCCTCGCAAGTTAAGTTAGTGAGATGTGTTCGTCACGGCTTTGGCGCTGATGCTGACCAGCAACAGGCACAGCAGCGTGCAGCCGAACGCCAGGGCCAGGCTGGTGTAATTGGCGATAAAACCGATCAGCGCCGGGCCGGTTAATAAGCCGAGATAGCCGACCAGCGTCACGGCCGGAAACGCCTGGCCAGGCGGCACCTGTTTTTGATTGCCGACGGCGTTGAACAGAATGGGAACGATGTTGGCGATGCCCAGGCCGGCGAGCATCAACCCGCCAAAGGCGGCCGATGCCAGAGGGACGGTGACGGTCAACAGCACGCCTGCCGCAGCGCACAGGCTGCCGAGCAGCAGAGTGCGGAAGCGCCCGACGGCGCCGATCAGCCTGTCGCCATACAGCCGCCCGCAGGCCACGGCGACGGCGTACAGCGTGAACCCGATCCCCGCCTGCGATTTGGCCACGCCGCGCTCGGCATGCAGGAATAATGCCGACCAGTCGAGCATCGCCCCCTCGGTCAGGAACACGAAGAAACAGAGCAGGGCGATAAACAGGATCTTGCCGTGGGCCAGCGCCCACCGCGCGCCGCCCCGTCGCCGCTCGCCGATGCCGCCGTGCGCCAGTAAATCGCCGGCGACGATCAGCAGCAGGATCGCGATGAGGAGGGCGATCAGGCCGATGGCCTGGGCCGGGGCGAGGCCCGCCAGCAGCAACAGACTGACGCCGCCGGCGCCGGCAATGCCGCCAAGGCTGTAGAAGCCATGAAAACCGGACATTTTCGCCTGGCCGCTCTCCCGCTCGACGATTATCGCCTGTGAGTTCATCGCCACATCCATGATGCCGTTGACGGCGCCAAATACCCCCAATGCCGCCCCCATCAACAGCGGAGCATCGAGTAACGCCAACAGCGGCAAGTCGATGCACAGCAAGGCGCCAGCGCCCAGCAACACGGCGCGGCACCCCAGTTTGGCGATCAGATAACCGGCGAAGGGCATGATCGCCATGGAGCCGGCGGCGAGGCAAAACAGCAGCAAACCGAGCGCGCCGTCATCGATGCCCAATCGCGCTTTCACGAAAGGGATCAACGGCGCCCAGGCAGCCATGCCCAACCCGGCGAGGAAGAAGATCGCTCGGGTGGCGATTTGCCGGCGATGATTCTCTGCGGCCTCGCCGGTTAGCCAAGGCAGCATCATGACGATCGGCTCTGTGCGACGGACAGATAATCGGTATAAATCTGCGGTGAACCGGAAAATGACGCCAGTTGCTTCCACTCTTCATACATTTGCTTGGTGTCGCGATGCGCTTTGGCGAAGGTTGCCGCTTCGGCGGTGGCGATATCGGGCTCCGGATAGAACACGTCCAGCGCCGCCAGGCTGACGATTTCCATCATCACCGCGTACTGGTCGAGCCGATTGCCGCGCTCTCCCTTCAGCAAGTGAAACTTCCAACCCGGATAATCCTCAATGCGATGGTGATTTTCGGCGATAAAGCGTTCGAATTGCGCCGGGGTCACGCCTTCGCGCAGCGCCAGATTGTGGATGCCGATAATGCGCGCCTCGGGCGGTTCGCCCGGCCGTTCCCGGTAGCGCGGGCCGGGCGGCACGTCGCTTTTTCTGTTCTCAGCCAGCAGGCGATAATCGCTGAACAGCGTCGGCAGCAGGCTGTAGGTGCCCAGTTTTCGCCACTCGGCGAGGATTTCCTGCGCGGCGGCATGCCGCCGCCAGAATTCGTGCGCGTGCGCCGTTCGCTGCCCGGTGGCGGTGACGTAACGATCGCGCTGCTCGGCGCTGTCAATCTCGTACAGCATCAGGTATTGCCCGACGCGTTCGCCGCGCAGGCCGCGTAGCAACGTCCAGCGCCAGCCGGGATAACAGGGGATATGCACGCCTTGTTCGCGCACGAAGGTTTCAAACTGTTGTGGCGTGACGCCGGCTTCGGTATCGATGCCGATGTAATAGAAGCTGAATACCGGTTTGGGATCGGAGACTATCGTCGTCATCTTTCACTCCTGATTGGCGAATGCGGCGGAAAATTGGGTATTGATAATGGCTTCGACCAGCGTGACGCCGATGGGCGTGAGCGTCACGCACGGACCATCGACGGTGACCAGCGCTTTATCTACCAGGATTTTCAACGTGCGGCGGATGACCGGGTTGGCAAACAGGCTGTTGCCGTCAAAGCGCCGTTTAAACACCCGATCGTCCACCGGCAGCAAGGTGGAGAGCGCCATTTTGAAGGCGTTCACTTCACGCTGGATCGGGGAGAAGCCGCGGCTTTCCTCGATGGGCAGGCGGTCTTGGTTGAGCGCTTCCTTGTACTTCTTGTAGCCGGTGATGTTGATGGCTTCGGATCGCGTCGATTTGGAGCTGCCGCCCAAACCGATCGCCACTTCCGGATACTGCTTGTCGAGATCGGTGATGAGCGCTTTCCACTTTTCCGGCTGTTGGTCATTGCGGTGAAAGTACATGGTGGGGTGTTCGGTATAGCCGCCATTCAGGTAGTTCTCGACCAGCTCGCGCATTTGGTACTGTTTGCCCAGCCCAGGGAAGCGCAGGTTGTTGATGCTGATCAGCCCCTTTTTCTGCCACAGGCTTTCGCGCTCGCCCGAGACGCCGGTGCGATTTTTAATAAACTCATCCATGTGCAGCTTGGTGCAGACGACGTGCGACAGATTCAGCTCGAGGGCTTTTTCCATGTCGTATTTCACGTCGTCCACGCTTTGGCCCAGCATGCCGTAAATGAGATCCACGCTGACCCAATCAATGCCGAGCGCGCGCGCGTGATGAATGGTCTCCACACACTCTTCGGCCGAGTGCATGCGCCCGCAGGCGGTGATGATGTCGTCATTGAAGGATTGGGTGCCGAAACTGATTTTGCTGAAGCCGAGCTCTTTCAGCAGCGCCAGATAGGCTTTGTTCAGGGTGCCGGGCTCCCCTTCGAAGCGCAGGGTGGCGTTGGCGAAGTTAAAGTGGCTGAAGTAGAAGGCCATCATGCGGCGCAGTTCCGGCTCCGGCAGCAAGGACGGCGTGCCGCCAAAGACGTTGAATTCACCGATTTCCACTTCGGCCAGGCTGGGCACGCGCGCCAGCCACATTTGCGCCTCCTTGATGTTGAAATCGACCAAATCGCGGAATACCGCCTGAGAGGCGGGCGCCTTGGGATTGAGGATCACCGTGGGGTACTGACAAAAATGGCAGCGATAGCGGCAGGTCGGGATATAGGCCCAGAGGTGGATTTTGCCCGCCTGGCGAATGTCGGCCTCCATATCGGCAAAAAACGCGGCCAGCGGGTAGTCGACGAGATCGCCGGGGAACACGTGACAGCCGAACGGATCCTTATGGACGTACTCCAGAAAGGCCCGGTTTTCCGGTTGCGCCAGGAACGCGTTCACCCGCGGCGTGGGATAGTTTTCATCGATATCCAGCAATGAGTGCAAAGCTTCGTCGTTCATCAGAATACCCCTCCGTTGCCGAAATAGTTGTGGGCTTCGCCGGACTCGCGGTCTTCACAGAAGTAATAAACAAAGCGGGTGAAATCCTCGTCTTTGATCGTATCGAAGCAGGCCGGCAATGCGGGCGGGAAGCCGATATCGTCACCGACGGCGCGCCGCATGGCGGCAAACAGCGCATCGCGAAATTCGAGGTAGAGCCGATAGGCGGGGGTTTTGTAGGCATGGATCGGTTTGAAATCGATGATGCGCATCTCGTGTTTCAGCTCGTGAATGCGGCGGTAGAGGCTGTCGGCCAGCGAACCGGAGAAGAAATCGCGCACTTCGCTGTTTTCCAACAGCAGATACGGATTGAGCAGCACCGGCAGTAAGATATTCTTTGGCGTGTAATCCTTGACCGAGTAGTCCCAGGCCAGTTTCGCCTCCGCCGGTGTGGCGTCCGCCAGCGCGGTTTTCTGCCGCTCAACGTCCGGCCGGACGTCCTTCATGATAATGATGCCGTCCTTGCCGTAGGCGATGCCGTTGATCACCTCATCGAGAATGGTGTCCACCCGGCGGCTGTTGATCTCAACGTAAGCATGGCGAGCGTAAACCGGCTTGCCGCCGTAGGCGATGACCTTAATGCCGAAGTCCCAGTCGTCGGACAGGTGTTCGACAAAGCGGCCATGGTTGAGCTGGTAGAAGATTTCGATGCCGCCTACCGCGTCATACAGGCTGCGCTCCACCCCGAACCCTTTGCCATCGGGGAAGCCGCCGAACAGGGAGAACGAAAATTCGCGCAGACGCAGCGTTTTTTGGATCTCGCGGAACAGGTTGGGGCGGTGCTCAAACTCTGCGGGAGGGTAGTAATAGTTGCAGGTGCCCAGGTCGCCTTGTTGCTCGATCATGGTATTCACCAGCTCGTAAAGCCAAAATGCATCCACGGTGCAATCGGCATCGGCGGAAACGATATAGTGCTTGCGTTTATTTCCCAGCCGGCTGTCGCGGGCTTTAGAACGCAGCGACGCATAGTCCATGCCGCGTTTTCTGGCCGAGGAGACACCCTGCACCGTTTCGGCGATAACATGAATGGCCATAGCCGGATGCCTTTCACTAAACGCGTTTATTTTAGCGACGGAATCATCGGTGGAGTTGTTATCAACGACAATCAGTTCGTAAGTGTCGTGGGTGATTAATTCATTCTTGGTGTGCTGATTGAACAGCGAAAGTAAAACCGCCTCAATACGGTCGCTTTCATTATAAACGGGTAGTACGACAGACACAAAAACAGTATCACGCATAGATCCTCCAAGGGCTAATAAAAGTCCACAGTTAGAAATGGCTTGTCTGAAAATGAAATGTCACGTTATTCGATGATTAGCTGATATTTAAGAACTCCATGACGTTGTTGGATAAAATTCGCTTGCCCAGCGCGTAATTCTTTTCCGCCACGCGCTTCATCTGCTCCTTGTTATTAATGAACCGGTAGACTTCCTGGATGAATTCGTCGTTCGGCGGCCCATCCTGTAACTCGGAGATCGGCATGACGGGCGCTTCAAACCCATGCCGGCCGTAGACTTCGTGATAATATTCGTAGCGAGTGGTGATATAGCAACGGCGGCAACTGATCGCTTCACCGATAGGATTGCCATAGCTATCATAATCATACGAGGTGAGAAAAGAGACCAGGTCGCAAGAGTGATAGAGGTCCTCTATGCAAAACGCGTCGTTTTCCGAGCGCATATCGACATGGGGAAGCATGCCGACGAATTTGACATAGGGGAGAACATTCAGTTCCTGCGCCAATTTGGCGAGTTGCAGATAACATGACGGGTTTTCATATTCATTGCCGGCGATCGCCAAATAGGCGCGTCGAGTGTTGTGGTCGCGGATAAATAAATCATTAAGCCGGCTGATCAGCATAATATCGCGGTCCAATCTTTTCTGAGGGATGATGCGGGTGGTTCTGGCAATGAGAAGATCATTATCGCGAATATTCATCTGCTTTCTGACATTCGTTCTTTCGTGACTGTCCGAGAAGTCATAGGTATTTTTCTTTACCTCGACATGGACATCATGATTGCACCAGGCCTCCAGCTTTTGCTTCAGATCGTGATTGAGCGTGACATAGGTAATGTATTTTGAAGGGATAGGTTTGATGGCGTGAGAATAAGGTGGCGGGCCGTATTTGAGCACCTTTTTTTCGCTGTTCCACATCAGGTCATGATCGCGCCAGATGACGAAACGCGTCAGTCGATAACGTCGGCCATAATCTTCGATCGCCAGATACAGCGCTTTGGTATAGATGATGTTTTCCGGCAGCGTGCCGTTTTCCACCACCACATGGCTGACTGCGAGCGCTTCCCATTGGGCGACGAGGCGATCCGCCAGCTGCCGCGCCGTCAACGCGATGGTATGCAACAAAGCGGCTTTTTCTTGCTCGTCAATGGGCGTTTTCTGGCCGATCAACGCCGCGTGTGCGTAGTCGAGAAAGGCGGGGTGGTAATCTGGAATCGACGTGATGTCGTCCAGGCGGACCAGCGTAAAGACATCGCGGTAGATGTCATGCTCATGCTGATAGGGTTTATTAAAGTTTCCCTTATCAATCTTGATGTCGTATCCCAGATCAAGATAAGAGCGAAATCCACAGGCTTGCAGTCGTTTGGCAATCTTCATTGCTTCCACCGTGATCCCCGAGACCGAGACGGCATCGAACGAAATGAACATTGCATTCTTCTCTTGCCTTTCGTGCATCGCAGTACCTCCTGCTATTATTTGTAGTGCATTGATTTAAATTAACTATTTCTTAACAAGTCTCCGGTAACGTTCCCAATTGAGTGGAAAAAGAATCGTTTTGACGCTCTGGAATACACTCAAATCTGACAGAACGGAAGCTTAACCGTTCAAAAATGTAAAGATACGTTTATGCTTTGTGAGGGCTCTCACAAATATTCCGGTGCGGGAGGCGTGAAACAAGCAGAGGAAAAGAGGGGGGATCAACCCCCCGAATGTGGGGCATGCGATGCCGATTTAACGATTCGCCATGCCGCCTTCGGCAGGCTGAAGTATCGCCTGCAGCAGCGTCGGCACCTGCTGGGACTCCACCGCCGGGCTGAACAGAAAACCCTGGCCGATATGGAAACCGGCTTCGCACAGCGTTTGGCGCTGCTGCTCGGTTTCCACGCCTTCGGCGATGATATCGATCGACAGTTTTTGACCGAGAATGCCGATGCTTTCCACGATCGCCAGGATCGCCGGTTCGGTGTTCATGCGTTGAATAAAGTCGCAGTCCAGCTTAATGCAGTCCAGCGGGTAATCCATGATATGGCTGAATGAGGAGTGGCCGGTGCCAAAGTCGTCCAGCGCGATGCGGATACCCATCTCTTTGAGCATTTGCAGCGCGCGCAGTACGTATTTCGAACCGTGCTTGTTGAACGCGTGTTCGGTCACTTCCAGTTCGATCAGGTGATGGGGAATGTGGAACTTCAGCAGGCGTTGCAGGAAGGTTTCGGCGTAGTTGTCGCGTAAAAACTCGATCGGCGACACATTCAGCGAAATAGGCCGCACCGCCACGCCGGCCGCGCGCCAGCGGGCGATATCGGCGAAGACTTTCAGCTGCATGGCTTCGCTGATTTTGGTTGCCAATTCGTAGTCGTTGAACGCCTCGCTTACCGTCGCCGGCAGCTGTACGCCGTTTTGCGGGCAGTGCCAGCGCAGCAGCGCTTCAAAGCCGACGATGCTGCCGTCGATCAGGCAGACTTTCGGTTGGTAGCTGGGGCGGATGCAGTTGTCGCGCACGATCTGGCGCGCGTAGTTGAGCTGGCTGGCGCGGGCGCGGGCTTTGTCCATCATCTTGCGATCGAACATGTAGACGCCGCCGCGGCCGCCGTCTTTCAGTTCATACAACGCGGTATCGGCGCATTTCATCAGCTCCGAAGCGTCGCGAGCGTCTTTGGGATAGATGGCGCCGCCGATGCTCATGCCGCAATGCAGCGTCTTGCCGCCGTGGGTGATCGGCGTCTCCAACTGCAGCAGAAACTTGTTGGCGATGCGGAAAATATCCTGCTCGTTTTCGACATCGCTGATCACCACGGCGAACTCGTCGCCGCCGAGGCGGGAGACGAACGAATGCGCATTCATGCAGGCGCTGAGCCTTTTACCCAAGACCCGCAGCAGATGGTCGCCCGCCGCGTGGCCCAGCGTGTCGTTCACCAGCTTGAAGTGGTCAAGATCCAGCAGCATCAGCCCAAGCGACTTTTTGCCGTGCAGGGCGCGCTTCATCTCTTGCTTCAGCTTTTTCTTGAATAAGCGCCGGTTGGGCAGGCCGGTCAATTCGTCATATTCGCTGGCGAGCAACAGACGTTGTTCCATCACGCGTTGCGACGTCACGTCGCGCGAAACGCACAAGATCTCGGCCACGGCGCCGTGTTCATCGCTGACCGGTGTGAGAATGTTGTCCCAGTGCTGTTTTTTACCCTGCGGCGTCACGCTCAATCCGGTGAAGCGCGCATTTTTTCCGGCTCTGACGTTGCGCAGCGCCTTGCTGCCGCGGCGACGGATCTCGGGGGACAGCAGCCCCAGCCAGGGCATGCCAAACTCTTTTTGCGCCGGATCAAGACCGAGCGCCAGGCTGCCGGAGCGATTCATGTGGCGCAGCGTGCCGTCGTGATTGATCACTTTGATGCAGTCGACGCTGGCGTCTAGCATGTCTTGCTGGATAGAGAGCGCCTGAACGTTTTGCTGGCGTTGCAGCATTTGCGGATGGATGTCGGTGGCGGTGAGGTACCAGCTGGGCTCCTGCGCCATGCCGTCCTGACGGGCGTTAAACGCCAGCATAAACCACCGGTAGGCGCCGCTGCGCTCGCGCAGACGGGCTTCGCCGGCGAACGAGGAGAGGGCAACGATCGCCTGGCGCCATTGCGCGGCCAGGCGATCGCGATCGTCGGGATGCAGTGCATCGAGCCAGTCTGCGGCGGCGTGCTCACCGGCGATGGCGCCGGTATAGTCGCGCCACTGCTTATTGAAGTAACCGCCAAGGCGGTTGCCGAAGCAAATCAGACCCGGCAAGTCGTCTACGATTTCGCTATAGAGATCAATCGGATTTTTGTTATTACTCTGCTTGGGCAACAGGGTCATGCGGTATTTCCTCGGAAAATTACCCATATTCTTGCTCTATAGCAGAGCCTCTTTCAATATAGTCATTGCCAATGAAAATGGGAATAGCCAGCGGGCGCGGCTAAGAACCAGCCTGGTAGCATGAAATAGATTACGCAAGAACGCATTAGGAATACTCCTGTTATTTATAAGCCTCTCTTATATTGCATCGAAAAATAAGTGCTCCGACCACGATGTTTTACTGTCTGAAAAAGTAATCAATATTGATGTTTCAATGTGGCGAAATGTTTAGCTGCCATGCTGTTGTTGCGCTCGGCATTTTGCTTGCGCTATGCACCAATGCTGAAGAAATCCTCGCTTATGGCGGTGATGCTCACCATTTTATGCACGTTTTAACAGGCGCCAAAGCACGGCTCCCGGGCGATGACGAGAAAAGTGATGATATAAATCAAGAAATGTTTTGTTTCATCTGTTGACACTTTGCTGACGTGTGAGATAGCCTCGCGAATGATAATCATTAGCAAAACTGGATGGTGTCGCAAATGCATTCACGTAATGATCCCCAGGTAGCGGTTCGGATGACAGGCAACGTTCATAACACGAGACCACGTCTGCTGTGGTCTCTGGCAACGAGACAATGTATCGAACGGCCGCTGTCATCAGGCCTCTTGGGCGGCATCTTCACTTAGCCTCAACCAGCAGATCTCAGTATTAAGCCATGGCCGGATCAAGGCGGTCTATTATTTCCACGCATTTTTCGCGGATATATCGCGATCTCACGGAGTTGCATACGTTCTCAATCATAGGTAAGGAGGCCTCGGGCGGTTAAAATTAAATTTACTCTCTGGCTGTAAAGGAATTGGCAAAAAGAATGGGGCGTATCGGGTTACCGCTATTCTCAGGACTTTGATTAACCCCAAGAGACATTTCGGATGTCATATTAATACTAGCTTCTTTGTGGAGAAAGCTATGGGTAATACCATGAATGGAAACAAAACAGGTTGGGACAGTGTTAACGATCTTATTCACTACCATGAGCGCGGGAATGGTTTGACGATCAATAATAAACCGTCCTATGACATAAATGATGCGGGGTTGCAGATAGCGCGCAGCGATAAAACCTGGAATGGCGTTCACGTCACGGGCAAAGATGCGACGGTGACCTATTCATTCCCGGATTGGGAATATAACGAACTGAATCTGGGCCACCGCTCCTCAGAACGCGATACGGGGCTAAGTGCGTTCACGCAACATCAACAAGAACAGGCGAAGTTATCTTTGCAATCCTGGGCCGATGTTGCCAACCTAAAGTTTGTCGAAGTGGCATCGGATCAACCTTCCAATATTACTTTTGGGAATTATGAGGGGAAAGGGCAAGCGTATGCCTTGAAACCATTCTCATATAATGGCAATGACTACAGAGGATACAATTCTGATGGGCAAAGTTGGTATAATATTAAGAACCATTCTGAAAACTTGCATCCTGAGCTGGGTAATTACGGCCGTTTAACCATTACCCACGAAGTTGGCCATACTCTCGGGTTAGATCATCCGGGAACGTATAATGCGGGGCAAGGAAGCCCAAATTATACCAAGGCAGTTTACGCCGAAGATACCCGGCAGTTTAGCGTAATGAGTTACTGGAATGAATCCATTACCGATGCGGATCATGGCCACTACTATGCCGCTGCACCGCTGGTTGATGATATCGCGGCCATCCAACATCTTTACGGTGCCAACATGACCACCCGAACCGGCGACACCGTTTACGGGTTTAATTCAAATACAGACCGAGACTTCTATACACTCAATGGCAGCCACGACAAGCTGGTGATGTCTGTCTGGGATGCAGGTGGTAATGATACCCTTGATTTCTCGGGGTATAGCCAAAATCAACGTATCAACTTGAACGAAGGCGCTTTCTCCGACGTCGGGGGATTAAAAGGGAATGTTTCCATCGCTGCCGGTGTCACCATCGAAAACGCGATAGGGGGCTCAGGTAATGACATCATCGTTGGGAATCACGCAGACAATACGCTCAAAGGCGGCGCCGGCAATGATGTTATTTACGGCGGGGCTGGTCAGGATCAATTATGGGGAGGAGACGGTAATGACATTTTTGTCTTCTCTGATCTTAATGACTCGCCTGTTCAGGCACCTGATACAATTTGGGACTTTGAGTCAGGCAAGGACAAGATCGATCTGTCCTTCTTCAACCAAGGCGATAAAGGCAGTGATTTCATTCAGTTCGTCGATCATTTCAGCGGGCAGGCCGGTGAGGCGCTATTGTCCTATGATAGCCAGAACAATCTGAGTGAACTGGCCTTCAACATCCAGGGCGGTGCAAATCCAGACTTCCTGGTGCACATCGTTGGACAGGCTGACGTCGCTGTTGATTTTATCGTTTAAAATGGCAACGGTGGGCGATGATGCCCACCGTTTCACATGGGCCACCTATGTATAAATTTATTCTTGTCGGAATAATATTCTTGTTTTCAGGAGTCTCTATGGCAAGCAGCCTGGTTTTACCTTCCGCCGAAACGCTATCCGGGCAGTGGACGGTCAGTGATAAATCAAAATCTTGTGTTGTGCAGCTCAACACGGAAAGTGTGGATTCGGCTGGCGGCTATAGCCTGAAATTCTTGTCTGATTGCACGCCCGACGTATTGCCGCAAGAGCCTGCCGCATGGCGTCCCGCCCCCGATGGCATTGCGCTGTTGGACAAGGATGGGCTAACCGTACTTTTCTTCTCTCAGGAAGACGATCATTACCGTAGTCAAATCTGGGCTGAGACAGGGAAGATCTTGAAGAGAAATAACTAGCCAACAACGCCTTCTTATCCCTCGGCCTCGGCCGGCGCTTCTGAACGCGGTCATCACGTTTCACGTCGCTCCGCTCACGATTTTCTGAGATATCGTTCCCTTGGTTATTCGTTGTCTTGCTGCGTTTATATTGCGTCGGGTGGACACCGGCGCAATATCAGCCGGCAACGAACAGCCGCTGCTGCCAGTGCAACAGTTGTGTCAGCGTGATTGGCGCAGCGGCAGCAATGGTCGCGCGATTTTCCAACGCAATCTCCCGCGCGCGTTGCAACGGCTCGGCGCTGAGGCGTTGCAAGTTTTGTTGCAGCGCCTGTTGCGTTTGCTCCAGCTCACCAACGCTAACGTGCTTCAGCTCATGATGCATCTGCTGCAAGAATTCGTCGGTTAACTGCCGCAGCTGTTCCGCGGTGAACGTCGGGGATTGCAGCGCGAACAGCAGGCCTTCGGCATGGGTGCAGCGGTGGAAGGCACATTGCACCACGTAGCCCACGTTGCGTTCCACGCGCAGCCGTTGAAAATAGCGCGGCGCGTAAAGCCGGGCCAGCACGCGCAGCGCCCAGCGGCCTTCGGCCTCATCGCTTTGCAGCGGGTAAAACTGCAGCAAAGCGTGTTCGGCGCCGCTTTCCGTCAGCGTGACAGGAGGATGTAAACGCGGCGGCGTTTGCGGCTCAGCCGTTATGGCGTAGGGGAAGTCATACAGCAAATGTGACAGCCGCCGTTTTAACTCGCCATCGCCGCCGACAAGGGTGGCATGCCAGTGTGGCGCCGTTGCCGTAGAGACGTTCAACGCCGCCGGCAATTGGGCTGACAGGCGGCGAATGGCGATATCGTTTTGTTGTTTTAACTGCGCGTGGCGCAGGTTTCTCGCCGCCTCGTTGATGACGGCCGGCGGCTGCGTCGCCAGAGCCCGGTTCACGACGTTCAGACCGTGGCAGATCAGCCCGTGACTGCCCGCCAGCTGCAGCAGCCACACACCCTGGTGGCGTTCGACGCTTAAATGTCCCTCCCGATGCGCTAACTCGGCCGCTCCTGGGCGCAATGCCGCCTGCAAACCACAGGCCTGTTCTTCGCTGAGTGCGCCATGCGACGATGGGCGCAGCAACAGCACCGGCTGCGCCTCGCCGGAACGTAGATGCTGCAGCGGCGCCTGGCCGGCCGGCAAGGGCGGTATCGGCAGCGCCGCCGAAGCGGAGAAAAAGCGGAAAGGCTCCACTGTAGGCGTCAGCACGGCGCCGACGAAGGGGCCAAGGGTCAGCGGCAGCCCTTGGATTTCGCGCGTTTCACCGCCCCCCTCGGGCAGCACGGCCAGGCGGCGGCGCGGCGCTGCCATCAGCATAGCGAGTTGCCGTGTCCAGTCGTCATGCTGTTCCGTCGGCGGCAGCCCCAATGCCCTGGCCCGCAGCTGATCGAGCGGCGCCAAACGGTGAAAATCGCGGTTCGCCAGTTGCCCGAAATGCGCAAGCTGGCCCGGTGTCAGCGCGTTCAGCGCCTGCAGCCATGCCAGCAAGGCGCTTTCGATATGGGCGGCCTCAGACGCCGAGCCGTGATTGACGGTGAAAATAAAACTCAGCAGGGCGCTGTTTTCGCCGCAGCGGGCATAATCCAGACGAACGGCGTCGCCCCACGCGTGCGCGCGCAGCCGTGCCAGCAGCCCGCCAGGGGCATCGTCCAGCAATAAACGCTCAAGCCGTCGCAGCCAGCCGCGTGAACGGCAGTGCGGCAGGGCAAACACCAGCCGCAGCTGCGGCGCGCCGGGAAGAGACAGCGTGTAATCTTGTCCGGCGGCCAGCGGCGGCAATGTCTCGGGCGGCGTGGCGCTGCCCGACGGCAAGCCGCCACCGTAGCGCTGTGCCAGCGCATGCAGCTGCTCGAGTGATTGCGGGCCTTGCAGCCACAGCGTCATGTTCGGTGCGCGGTAATAATGGTGGTGAAACTGCCGCAACGCCTGCTGCAATGCGGAAATATCGCTGCCGAAAGCGGCGCGGCTGCCGATATGAAAGCGATGCAGCGCGTCAATGCCGCTGAACATCTGCCGCTGCGCCGCTTCGCAGCGGGTTTCACCGTCGGCGCGCAGCAGGCGGTATTCGGCGTCGATGACCTCGATCTCCTGGGCGATTGCCTCAGCCGCCAGCTGCGGGGCGGCGAGCATATCGCTCAGCCGAGCCAACCCCTCCGCCAGAGGGTCAGCGCCCACTTCAAAGAAAAACGCGGTTTGCGTGGCCTGGGTGGTGGCGTTTAGCCGGCCGCCGGCCGCCTGCGTCCAGCCCATCAGCCCATCTTGCGCGCTGAAGTTCGCGCTGCCGCGAAACAGCATATGCTCCAGCAGATGCGCCAGGCCGGGCCAGGAGGCAGGCGCCTGAAAGCTGCCCGCTTCGATGCACACCAGCGCGGCGGCGCCCTCAGCGGCCGGGGTGCTTATCGCCCTGACGGCCAAACCGTTATCGAGCTGCCATGAGGTGGCGAGTGTCATCGTCAGCCCTTGAAGATCAGTCGGGAGTTGGTCTGATTGCGAAAGCGCAGCTGATCGATACCGATCTGCGAGCGATTCGCCGCTTCACGCGCCGCCAGAATGGTGCCGTGGTGCGGCGACTTGCCGCACACCGGGTCGGCGTTGTCGGCGTTGCCGGTCAGCATGAACGCCTGGCAGCGGCAGCCGCCGTAGTCTTGCTCTTTCTCCGAACAGGACCGGCAGGGCTCCGGCATCCAGTCATAGCCGCGATAGCGGTTAAAGCCGAAGGAGTGGTACCAGATATGCTGCAGATCGTGCTCCAGCACCGACGGAAACGTAATCGGCAACTGACGGGCGCTGTGGCAGGGTAACGCCATGCCTTCCGGCGTCACGCTCATGAAGATGGCACCCCAACCGCCCATGCAGCCTTTAGGCCGCTCCTCGTAGTAATCCGGCGTGACGAACAGCAGGTTGGCCAGTTTGCCGTCGGCGGCCATGCGCTCGCGATAGCGTTTCACCACCGCTTC
>NZ_JBJNOO010000003.1:0-1522395 GCF_052166595.1 Serratia sp. CY81684
AACGCACCACTGGTGTTCGGGTTGTCATGCCAATGGCATTGCCCGGTAGCTAAGTGCGGAAAAGATAAGCGCTGAAAGCATCTAAGCGCGAAACTTGCCTCAAGATGAGTCTTCCCTGGGCCTTCAAGGCCCCTGAAGGAACGTTTAAGACTAAGACGTTGATAGGCTGGGTGTGTAAGTGCAGCGATGCATTGAGCTAACCAGTACTAATGATCCGTGAGGCTTAACCTTACAACACCGAAGGTGTTTTTAGAGAGATTTTCAGCGAAGTTCCGAGATTGGTTCTGATGGCTTCATGGAAGTGAAGCGGTTGGAATGAAACGAATTTGCCTGGCGGCAATAGCGCGGTGGTCCCACCTGACCCCATGCCGAACTCAGAAGTGAAACGCCGTAGCGCCGATGGTAGTGTGGGGTCTCCCCATGCGAGAGTAGGACACTGCCAGGCATCAAATAAAACAACAAGCCTCATGCGAAAGCATGGGGCTTTTTGTTTTGTCTGTTATCTGGTGTTCTGCCCGAGCATGGGCATGCGAAAGGCCCGTCGGGAACGGGCCTTAACGCCGCGTGCGGCGGCCCCGCAGGGGAGAGTCTCAGGATGAGACGAATACTGTAGGACACTGCCAGGCATCAAACAAAGCCGAAAGCCCTGAACTGACGTTCAGGGCTTTTTGCTTTGGGAAAAATGGAAAGTCCCCGTTGTAACCCGCTTCAGCTTTCATCGTACTGTTTAATATTCATCACAAAACCAACGCATTGTTTCTCTGAATGTCAGATATTCTTCGTCCGCTATTAAGTTTGGCTGTTAACTTATAAATAACAATAAAGTAACAACCAGGGCGGCAGGAAGCCGAATTTCATCATTGCTATGGCTCGGAGAAAATATCATGACAGAAACAACCTCGGCTCTTGGGGATGAGCACGGCGTCGAACAGGGGGCGCTGGATAACAAGAAACGCATTTTCGCTATCGTCGGAGCTTCATCAGGCAATCTGGTGGAGTGGTTTGATTTTTACGTTTACTCCTTCTGTTCCATTTACTTTGCCGCCTCGTTCTTTCCGGCGGGCAACAGCACCACGCAGCTGTTGCAAACCGCCGGGGTATTCGCCGCCGGCTTCTTTATGCGGCCGATCGGCGGCTGGCTGTTCGGCTATATTGCCGACAAGCATGGCAGAAAAAACTCAATGCTGCTTTCAGTCTGCATGATGTGCGCCGGATCGCTGGTGATCGCCTGCCTGCCGACGTATGAATCGATCGGCAGCTGGGCGCCGGCGCTGCTGCTGATCGCTCGATTGTTTCAGGGGTTGTCGGTGGGCGGCGAGTATGGCACCAGCGCCACCTACATGAGCGAGGTGGCGATCAAGGGTCGGCGTGGCTTCTACGCCTCGTTTCAGTATGTCACGCTGATCGGCGGGCAACTGCTGGCGCTGCTGGTCTTGGTGATCCTGCAGCAGATATTGCCCGCTGAAGAGCTGAAGGCCTGGGGATGGCGTATTCCGTTTGCCCTGGGGGCCGTGTTGGCGGTAGTCGCGTTGTACCTGCGCCGCTCGCTGAATGAAACCTCCGATGCGAAGACGCGTAACCACAAAGATGCCGGTTCGCTGACGGGATTGTGGAAAAATCGCAAGGCGTTCCTGATGGTGCTGGGCTTTACCGCTGCCGGTTCACTGACCTTCTACACCTTCACCACCTACATGCAGAAATACCTGGTGAACACCGCCGGTATGGACGCCAAGCTGGCCAGCGCCATCATGACCGTTGCGCTATTCGTCTTTATGCTGCTGCAGCCTGCAGTAGGCGCGTTTTCGGACAAAATCGGCCGTCGCAGCTCGATGCTGATCTTCTCAGCCTTCGCCACGGTGTTGACGGTGCCGATCCTGTTTGCCTTGAAAGAGGTGACCAACCCCTTTATGGCGTTCGGTCTGATCGTCTTGGCGTTGTTCGTTGTCAGCTTTTACACCGCGATCAGCGGGCTGCTTAAAGCCGAGATGTTCCCGCCGGAGGTGCGCGCGTTAGGGGTGGGCTTGTCTTATGCGGTGGCGAACGCCCTGTTCGGTGGCTCGGCGGAATATGTCGCGCTCTCGCTAAAATCGTTCGGCGTGGAGAACGCTTTCTTCTGGTATGTCTCCGGCATGTGCCTGCTGGCGCTGCTGGTTTCGCTTCGGTTGCATCGCAAAGGCAAGGAGATACAGCTGTAATAAAAACCCCGGCCTTGGCCGGGGTCAGAGTACCGCTTACAGGATACGGCTAATCAGCCGATCGATGCGGATGCGGCGCAGACGGCGAATCAGCTTACGCACCTTGATCGGGTACTGCTGAATGCTTTGCAGCTCCTGATAGTGGCCGACCACGGTGGTGTGGGTGCGGATGCACTCCAGCTCTTTCTGCCGCTGCTCGCGCATCTCTTGCTTGGGATCGTGGATCAGAATGGCGTTTTCCAGATCCAGCCGCCAGGCGCGCGGGTTGAGGTTATTGCCGGTAATCAGCTGCCACTCTTCGTCTACCCACATGCCTTTCAGGTGATAGCTGTTATCGCCATCCTTCCACAGCCGCACGATCAGTTGGCCGGTGTCGATGTAACGCTGCAAGCGGCTCAGGAAGCGGCGCAGGTTGATCTCATACAGGTAGGGCAGCGCGCCGATGATTTTGAACGGCTGGTCTTCAGGAATATAGAAGTCGTTGGCGGTCTTGTCGCCGACAATGATCTCCACCTGTTTACCCTGGCGCAGCAGATAAATGATGTTGCGCACCAGCAGCGCCGGCAGGTTGAAGTAGGGGGTACAGAGCGTCAGTTTCTGGTCGGCGCACGACATCAGGTGATGAATGGTTTTATTCAGCACGCTTTGCTTGCCAAGCCCAACCAGCGGCGTCACCGCCAGCTCATCGTTGCCGGCCTTGCCGCGGAAGTGGTAACCGGCGCGGCGCAGGGCGAAACGGAACAGGCGGGTCTCGTTTTTGATCTCCGGGCTTTTCGGCCGATCGCTGCGATCGAGGCGCTGTACGGCACCGGCGGTGAGCAGATGCTGCTTGATGTAATCGATCAGGGTATCGGCCAACACCTCATTGGTGATCAGCTGGTAGCGATCGTAACGGTATTTCTCATGTTGATGCAGATAAACGTCGTTGATGCTGGCGCCGCTGTAGATCGCGGTATCGTCGACCACAAAGCCCTTCAGATGCAATACGCCCAGCGCTTCGCGGGTATTGACCGGCACGCCGTAGATCGGCACCGACTGTTCCGGATGTTGGCTGGCCATGGCGCAGTACCAGTCGGCGTTGGTATTGGCGGCGGCGGCGCCGATGCGTCCACGCTGTGCGCGGTGCCAGTCGACCAGTACGCAGATTTCCAGCTCGGGCCGCCGCTGTTTGGCTTGATACAACGCATTGAGGATCTCGCGCCCGGCGTCGTCATGCTCCAAATACAGGGCCACCAGATAGATGCGTTGGGTGGCGTTGGCGATGGCGTCCAGCAGCGTGGTGCGAAAATCGGACGGCGCGTACAACGTACGAACATCAGCAACCGTCTGGGGGAGTTTGGGCAGTTGTGCAAGGTGTTGTTGATGTTTGCTACGTTTAAATTTTGACAACATCACAGTGCGTTTCTTCTCTCATGATTGATGGCCAGAACGCCACAGGCATAAAAACAATAAACCGAATAATCGGGCGATAATACCATTAGTTGCCCCGATTGTGCGTATGTTTTGGCGTTAAGTGGTGGATTCGTAGCGCATTGCGACGCAGGTCACTGCGCGTCGGCGGCCCGCAGCGGCAGCGTCAGATTGACGATGCCGTCCTCAAGCTGCACCTCGATGCCAAAGCCCAGCCGCTGAGCCAGTGCGATCATGCCGCGGTTATTCGGCATGGTGATGCCGCTCAGACGGGTCAGGCCATGGGCGCGCGCATAGGCGATCATTTTCTCCAGCAACTGACGGCCCAGGCCCAGGCCTTTCAGGTCGGAACGCACCAGCACGGCGAATTCGGCGTCGGTGTTGTCCGGATCGGACAGCGCGCGGGTCACGCCGATGATCTCTTCTGCGCGCACCGCCACAAAGGCCATTTCTCGATCGTAGTCGATCTGCGTCATGTTGGCCAAATCGTCATGGGTAAACTCATTGATCTCGCTGAAGTAGCGATAATAGAGGTCTTCCTTGGTCACCCGGTCGATGAAATGCTTCAGCGCCGGTTCGTCTTCCGGCAGGATCGGGCGGAACAGACACTGGCTGCCGTCTTTCAGCGCGATGGTCTCTTCCAGCTCATGCGGATAAGGGCGGATCGCCAGCCGCGCCTGCGGATCGCCGCTGAACGGCGCGAGCTGCATCGAAACGTCCAGTAAGGTGAATTCGCTGCCGGAGGCCAGCACCGGATGGATATCCAGCCGGGCGATCTCCGGGCAGTCGAGGATCAGGTTGGAGACCTGCACCAGCAAGCGGCTTAGCCCGGGGATATCTAAAGGCCGCAGCGCGCTGCGCCCGCGGATCTTGCCGCCTTTCACCGCCTGCAGCACCAGATAACGCGCCAGCGCCATATTCAACGGCGGCAGCGCGACCGCGACCTGATTTTCCTGGCGCCACTCTACGCCGCCTTCGCCCAGCATGATCAGCGGGCCGAAAATGGCATCCTGCTCCACGGCGATGCGCAGCTCCTGGGCGCCGGCGCGGTTGGCCATGCTCTGCACCAACAGGCCGTGGATGCGTGCCTGAGGATAGGTACGCTTCACGCGGTCGAGGATCGCCTCCGCCGCGCGCTGCACTTCGGTCGCGGTGCGCAGGTAGAGCATCACGCCCTGAACTTCCGACTTGTGCGGGATATCCGGCGAACGCAGCTTCAGCGCTACCGGGTAGCCGATCTGTTCGGCGATATGTACCGCTTCGGCGCTGTCTTCGGCGATCCAGGTCGGCAGGGTGCTCAGGTCATAAGCCTGCAGAATGGATTGCACCTCGTGGGTATCCAGCTGGGTGGCGCCTTCGGCCAGCGCCTGATGGATCAGGCGGTGGGCGTCGGCGGTATTGGCGGTCAGGCCGACCGGCAGCGCCGGCGTCTCCTTCAGCTGCTTCTGGTTGCGGCGGTATTCCACCATATGCATAAAAGCGGTCACAGCGCCTTCCGGCGTGCGATAGGTGGGAATGGCGGCCTCGGTAAACAGCCGGCGCGCCTCTTGAGAAGAGTATTCGCCGCACCAGTTGGTCAGCAAGGTGATGCGTTTGCCGCGCGCATGGCGGTGCAGCGCGTCGATCAGCCGCTGCGCCGTGGCGGTGCCCGGCGCCGCCGCGCTCGGTGCATGGATCAGCAGCAGCGCGTCATAGTCGTGGCTGTCGAGCAGCGCTTCAAGAGCCGCCAGGTAGCGCTGCGGCGTGGCGTCGTCGCGCAGATCGAGCGGGTTGCCGGCGCGAATGAAATCCGGCAGCGCATCGCTCAGCTTCGCCAGGCTCTCCTCGCTCAGTGTCGCCAGCTTGCCGTTGCGCCCGAGCAGCTCGTCCAGCGCCATCGCCGCCGGCGCCGCCCCGTTGCTGACGATCATCAGCCGTTCGCCGCGCAGCGGATGCATATGGCTGAGGGTTTCCACCGCCGAGAACAGCTCATGGGTATCCTGCACGCGCAGCAGGCCGGCGCGCTGGATGGCGGCGTCGTAAGCGGCGTCCAGCCCTTGCTGGCTGTTGAGCAGTAATTGCGCCTGTTGGCTGCGGCCGCTTTTGATCACCAGAATGGGCTTATTGCGTGAGGCGCTGCGCGAGGCAGAGAGAAAGCGCCGTGCGTCGCTGATGTTTTCCAGATACAGCAGGATGGCGCTGGTCTTGCTGTCGCGCGCCAAAAAGTCGAGCAGGTCGTCGACGTCGATATCCAGGCTGTCGCCCAGCGCGATGAAGTAAGAGAAGCCGACTTCGCGCTGCTGCGCCCAGTCGAGAATGGTGTTGGCGACGGCGGCGGACTGCGAGATAAACGCCAGCTTGCCTTTTTGGATCGGCACCGGCGAGAAGCTGGCGTTAATGCCCTGCCACGGTGCCAGCAATCCCAGGCTGTTGGGGCCCAGCAGCCGCATGGCGTAGCGCTGCGCGCAGGCTTTCAGCTCGGCGAACTGTTCCGGTGGTGAAGAGAGCACGATGGCGGTTTTACAGCCGCGCTGCCCCAGCGCGTCGAGCAGCGCCAGATTACGCTTGGCGTGGGTGCAGATGATCGCCAGATCCGGCGTCAGCGGCAGGCTGGCGACGTCGGGATAGGCCATGACGCCGCATACCGCCTTGTAGCGCGGCGTCACCGGCAGGATGGGGCCGCCGAAACCGCCGGCCAGCAGGTTGCTCATCATCAGGTTGCCGGCGCGGCCCGGCTGCTGCGAAGCGCCCAGCACGGCGATCGATTTGGGACGTAGTAGCGCTTCTAACCCTCGCTGGCTCATGCACGGCTCCTTTTGGCAACGTTATGCCTGATTTTAGGCGCTTTATGGCTGCATTGCTGTGACCGGTGCCTCCGGCCGGGTCGGTTTTCCCGCCAGATACTGTTGACGGAAATAGCGAAAATGCTGATTCAACCCTTCGGCGGCCGGCAGATCGCCCGCCTGTTGCAGCAGGGCGGCGGCGACTTCTGCCGTGCAGTGTTGCTCGGCGCGGCTGGCTTCGCGCAGCTGGTAGTCCGATGCGGCGTCGACGTTGAGGGAAAACACCGGGAATTGATTGAGATACGGGCTTTTACGGAACATTTTGCGCGCCTCCGCCCAGGTACCGTCCAGCATGATGAACAGCGGCGGTTTGCCGCCGACGGGCAGCGCGCTGAACACCGGCCGTTCGGCGTCGGCGTAAGAGGCGGGGAACACCACATAAGGCTGCCGTGTCGGATCGTTGATGGCCGTCAGCAGGGCGGGATCGACCTCGGTGCGCGACCAGAGGAACGCCTGGGTGTCCGGCAGGATATCGGCGATCAGGCGGCCGGTGTTGCTGGGCTTGAGCGGCTCGGCGCCGAACATGATCAGGCAGAAACGGCTGCCGGCCTGCTGTGGGCGAATGGTGTCGCACAGGCAGTTTTTATGCGGCAGCAGGCAACCCTGACAACGCGCCACCCGGCAACCGCGCGCCAAAAAAGGGCGGGTGGCGCGGTCTAAACGGAATTGGCGCAGGCGAAGTACGGCGTTGTCGGTCATAACGATCCTGGGGAAAAACCGCTATTGTAACGCAGAAAAAAGCCCGCCGGGAGGGGCGGGCTCGATCGGGGCGCGTTCGCGCGCAATGGCGGGATACGGCCTATACTTGCCGAATCACACTAACTCGTTGAGCCAGTTGTCAAACGGCGCTTTCGGCATCGCGCCGTTGAGCATGTCGACCATCTTGCCCTGACGGAACACCATGATGGTCGGGATGCTGCGGATGCGGAAACGGGCGCTCAGCTCCGGCTCGGCTTCGGTGTTCACTTTCACGAAGCGCACTTTGCCGGCGCGCTCTTCGGCCACGTCTTCAAAGATCGGTGCAAAGCTGCGGCACGGGCCGCACCACGGCGCCCAGAAATCGACCACGACCGGCAGATCGTCCTGCAGCAACTGGTCCAGCGTGGCGGCGGTGGCGTTGATCACTTCACCGTCGAAGAGCTCATGGCCGCAGCGGCCGCATTTCGCATTGTCCGCCAGACGTTCTTCCGGCACGCGGTTGGTGGCATTGCAAGCTGCACAAACTGTATTCATGTTGACCTCGGGTACAGAGAAAGCATGGTCCCCGCAACGCGGTTGCGGAGATGTTTCTTTAATGCTGACAATTATCGGCAAAACCCGGCGCGTGAACAATGAGGTTTGTTCAATGGATGTGATAGTTGGGAGCTTTTAGCGCAAGTTGGTGGCTTCGTGCACCAACATCAGGTAATCTTCGCGCCCTGCGCGTTGGTGGAGAAGACAATGAACGATTCATTTAGTGGCAAGAACGGTAAAGTCAAAGTGATGTACGTCCGCAGTGACGACGACAACGGCGACGACCGTAACAAGAATAAACGTCCGGCCGGCAAAGGCCGTCCGGCTGACGGTGCGCGATCGGGCCGCACCGGTCAAGACAAGGCGCGCGGCGGCAACGATCGCCGCGGCGCCGACTCCCGCCGCAGTGAAAGCGATCGTCCTCGCCGTCCGGCGCGCTCTGAAGATCGCGGTGGCAATGAGTCGCCGTGGAGAACCGTCTCGCGCGCGCCGAATGAAGAGCCGGCGTTCGATCATGGCGGCATCAGCGGCAAAAGCTTTATCGATCCTGAGCAGCTGCGCCGCCAGCGCGCGGAAGAAACCCGCGTTTACGGTGAAAACGCCTGTCAGGCGCTGTTCGCCAGCCGTCCGGAAGCGATCGTGCGCGCCTGGTTCGTGCAGTCGGTCACCCCGCGCTTCCGCGAAGCGCTGCGCTGGATGGCGGCTAACCGCAAAGCTTACCACGTGGTGGATGAAGAAGAACTGGCCAAGGCTTCCGGCACCGAGCACCACGGCGGCGTCTGCTTCCTGATCAAAAAGCGTCAGGGCCTGGATGCGCAGACCTACCTGAAAAGCGCGCCGGCGACCGACTGCGTATTGGCGCTGGAAGAAGTGGGCAACCCGCATAACCTGGGCGCCATCGTTCGTTCTTGCGCCCACTTCGGCGTCAACGGCGTGCTGCTGCAGGATCCGGCGCTGCTGGAATCCGGCGCGGCGGTGCGCACCGCAGAAGGCGGCGCGGAGCACATCAAGGCGATCAACGCCGATGATTTCCTGTCTGTGCTGGATACCTTCCGCAAGGCGGGTTACACCATCGTCACCACCTCCAGCCACAAAGGCACCGCGCTGGCGCAGGCCAAGCTGCCGGCCAAGATGGTGCTGGTGCTGGGCCAGGAACGCGACGGTCTGAGCGACAGCGCCTGGCAGCAGGGCGATATGAACGTGTCCATCGGCGGCACCGGCAAGGTGGAAAGCCTGAACGTTTCCGTGGCGACCGGCATTTTGCTGGCGGACTGGTGGCGTCAGAATCAGGCGTAATTTTCTACGTCGGATAAAAAAACGGGCGCCCCAGGGCGCCCGTTTCGTTTATTGAGGCTTAGTGAGCGCCGCCGCCCCCGCCGCCGCCGGAGCTGAATGGCGGTTTCGCCACCCACACCAGCACCAGCAACACCAGGAACACCCCGGCCGACAGCCAGAATATCTCGTTGGCGGAGATGATCAGGCCCTGCGCGGTGATCTCGTTGGCGATATACGCCGACGCCTGCTGCTTGCTCATGCCGAGCTGCTCCAGTTGCCGGTACATCTCCTGCGACTGCGGGTTGTACGGGTTGACGAACTCCGTCAGTTGCGAATGGTGCTGCGATTCGCGCTGCGTCCACAGGGTGGTGGTGATCGAGGTACCGATCGAGCCCGCCAGCGTTCGCGTGAAGTTCGACAGGCTCGATGCCGCCGCCATGCGTTCCGGCGGCAGGCCGGACAGCGTGATGGTGGTCAACGGCATGAAGAAGCAGGCGATGGCGAAGCCCTGAACGAACTGTGGCCAGGCGGATGCGCCGAAGTCCATGCCCGGTTCAAACGTATAGGCGCGCCAGTAGAAGCACACGGCATACATGATGAAGCTGAAGGTCACCAGCCGGCGCATGTCGAGCCGGTTGCCGAACTTGCCGATGATCGGCGACAGCAACACTGGGATCAGCCCGACCGGCGCCGACGCCAGCCCCGCCCAGGTGGCGGTATAGCCGTACACCTCTTGCAACAGCTGCGGCAGCAGCACGATGGCGCCGAAGTACAGCATGTACGCCAGACTGATGCACAGGCAGCCGATGGTGAAGTTGCGCGACTTGAACAGCGACAGATCCACCACCGGATGGTCGTCCGTCAGCTCCCACACCACCAGGAACAGCAGCGCCACCACCGCCACGACGGTGAGCGTGATGATCTCAGTCGAGTTGAACCAGTCCAGCTCCTTGCCCTGATCGAGCATGATCTGCAGAGAACCGATGCCGACGATCAGCAATACCAGGCCGACGGTGTCGATCGGTTTGATCTCGGTTTTGGTTTCCCGCCCCTTCAACGTCGCCATCGCCGCCACGATCACGAAGACGCCGATCGGGATGTTGATGAAGAAGATCCAGCCCCAATGGTAGTTGTCGCTGATGTAGCCGCCGAGGATCGGCCCGAAGATTGGCGCGACGATAACGGTCATCGACCAAAGCGCCAGGGCCATCGCTCGCTTGGCGGGCGGGTAGTTGTTCAACAACAAACTCTGCGACAGCGGGATCAGCGGCCCGGCCACCACGCCCTGGATCACGCGGAAGAAAATCAGCATGCCAAGGCTGTTGGAAATGCCGCACAGCCAGGAGGCGATGGCGAACAGCGCGGTGGACCAAAGGAACAGCCGCACTTCGCCGAAACGCTTCGCCAGCCAGCCGGTGATCGGAATCGAGATGGCGTTCGCCACGCCGAACGAGGTGATCACCCAGGTACCCTGCGAGTTGGAAGACCCGAGGTTACCGGAAATGGTGGGGATCGCCACGTTGGCGATGGTGGAGTCCAGCACCTGCATGAAGGTCGCCATGGCGAGCGCGACCGTCATCCAGGCAAGCTGGGCACCTTCAAGCGGTTTCTGTGGCAAGATGGCCTCCCGCGCGCTTAGCCGGCGTTCGCATGGATCACGTCGGCGATCAGCTGGTTAACCGGCGCCAGATTCAACGCCAGCGCGTCGCTCTGATACAGCGGTTTGTCGCGCACCACGTCGGCCAGCACGCGGCCGTCCAAATTGGCGGTGTCGACGGTCACCAGCGTCGAAAGACCGATGCGCAGCGGATGGTCGGCCACCTGCTTGGCGTCGAGCTCAATACGCACCGGCAGGCGTTGCACCACCTTGATCCAGTTGCCGGTGGCGTTTTGCGCCGGCAGCAGCGAGAAGGCGCTGCCGGTGCCCATGTCGATACCGGCCACTTTGCCCTGATACACCACGTCGTCGCCGTAGACGTCGCTGACCACCGTCGCCGGCTGGCCGATGCGCATATTGGCGATCTGCGTTTCCTTGAAGTTGGCGTCAACCCAGATGTGATCGGCCGGCACCACCGCCATCAGCGGCGAACCGGCGGCGATCTGCGCGCCGACCTGCACGCTGCGGCGCGAGACATAGCCGGTAATCGGGCTGATCACCTTGGTACGCTGCAGCGCCAGCCAGGCGTCGCGCATCTGCGCGGCGGCTTGCTGGATCGCCGGCTGCTGTTCCAGCGGGGTGTTCAGCACCATCGCCTGGTTGGCGTTGTATTGCTGCACCGCCACTTCCAGCGCGGCTTTGGCGCTGTCGACCGCATCGCGAGCGTGTTGCAGCTCTTCGCGGCCGATGGCGTCAACGCTGCCCAGCACCACGCGGCGTTTCAGATCGTTCTCGGCCTTGCTCAGATCGGTCTTGCGCAGGGCTATGTTGGCCTGATACTGCTTGCTGTTGATGATCAGCTGGTGGGTCTGACGCACGCTGTTGGCCAGGCCGGTTTTGGCGCGTTCAAACGCCTGCTCGGCATCGGTCGGATCGAGCGTCAGCAGCACGTCGCCCTGCTTGACGTAGTCGGTGTTGTCGAAGTTGACGCTGTTCACGCTGCCGGACACCTGGGCCATGATCTGCACCTGGTTGCCGGAGACGTAGGCGTCGTCGGTTTCCTGGTGATGACGCAGCACCAGGAACCAATACACTAAATAAGCCACCCCTATAACAATGAAAATAACCGTCAGCAACAGCAGCCAAAATTTGCGCTGCTTCTTTTTGCCGCTCGGCTGCTGCGGGTTTTGGGTTTCCGCGCTTGCGCTCATGGTGTTCTCCAAGCCTTATATTATTATGCTTTCGAATCCGCTGCGGCCGGGGCCTGATAGCCACCGCCCAACGCGCGGATCAGTCCTATCTTCGCCTGCAGTAAATTGCTGCTGGCATTCAACTCCGCCTGTTGCTGCTGCAATAGCTGCGTCTGGCTGGTCAACAGATCGTCGCGCCCGATAATCCCTGCCTGGTAACGGGCGTTGGCGACCTGATACACCTGTTGCATCGACTGGGCCGCGGACGCCGCCTGCAGTTGCTGCTGCGCAGAACTCTGCTGGATGGTGATGGCGTCGGCGGTTTCCTGTACCGCATTCAGGATGGTTTGGTTGTAGGATTCCACCGCTTCGTCATACAGCGCGGATTCCTCGCCCAGCTTGCTGCGCAGGGCCCCGGCGTGGAAGATCGGCAGCGAGATCGCCGGCATCACGTTCCAGGCCTGGCTGGCCGCTTCAAACAGATTCGGGCTGGTGCCACTGGTATTGGTGGTCATCAGGCCGGCGAAGGCTGAAATGGTCAGGCTGGGGTAAAACTCTTTACGCGCGGCGCTGACGCGCTGGCTGTAAGACTCCACCAGCTGGCGTTGCGCGGCGATGTCCGGGCGTTTGCCCAGCAGATCCGCCGTCAGTTCGCCCTGCGGCGCCATCAGGTTGTCTGCAGGCAGCGGCACCTGACGCAGGTGCTGCATGGCGTTCGGCCCCTGGCCCGCCAGCGCGGCGAGCTGGTGTCTGAGCTGTTCGATTTGCGACTGCAGCTGCAAGATCTGCTGCTTGGCGACGTCGGACTGCGCCTGGGTTTGTTGCGGCACATCGACGCCGGTCAGGCCGGCCTGATAGCGCTGTTGGCGCAGCGCGGTCAGGCGCTCGTTGTTGTTCACTTCCTGCTGCAGCAGCTTCTCGAGCGCGAGATTGCTCTGCAGCTGGTAGTAGGCGGACGCCACCGAGCTGGTCAGCGTCAACGCCGCCTGTTCCTGCTCGGCGCGCGCTGCGTTCACTTGCGCCTTGGCGGCGTTCACCTGGTTGCGGTATTTGCCCCACCAGTCGAACTCGTACGCCAGGTTCAACCCCAGCGAGTTGGAGCTTGAATAGATCGGCTTATGCGGATACCCCAGCCCCATATTGACGTTCTGCGGCACGCGCTGGCGCTGGGTGCTGGCGTTCAGATCCAGGTTCGGCCCGTTGGCGGCGCTGGCTTCGCCTACCACGCTCTGCGCTTCGCGCACGCGGGCGGCGGCCTGACGCAGGGTCGGCGAACTTTGCAGCGTCTGCGTCATCAGGGCGTCCAGCTGCGGATCCTTGAGGGCGCGCCACCACTGCGGGCTGACGGCCAGCGAACTGACTTTCGGCTGAGCCAACTGCAGGCTCTGCGGATCCATCAGCGTGGATTGCGGGGCAATATTATCGGTCGAAGCACACCCGGCCAGCAGCAACACGGCGAACAGCGGGGTGAATCTCCAGTGAAATGGGGATCGCATAAGTAGGTACCTGAACAGAAATTGTGAATTAGGGTAACTGTTCTGTGATTTCCATTTGATCCAGACGTGCCAGCAATTTGCGCGTCAGCTGTTCCAGCTGTTTTTGCTCATCGTCGGTCAGCGTGGACCACAGGAAATGCAGACATTGGTGCTGCGGCGGCAGCAGTTGACTGAGAAATTCTTCCCCCTGCGGCGTCAGATGCAGATGCAGGCAGCGGCGATCGTTGTCGCTTTCCCGGCGCTCGATCCAGCCGCGCTTCTCCAGCTCGTCGGCGATGCGGGTCGCATTGGTGCGCGAGGAGCCCAGGGCAGAGCTTAGCTCAGAAGGTTGGATGCTGTGGCTTTCCTGCGCATCCAGGGTAATCAGCGCCATAAACAGTGTTTCGTTAATCCCCTGCGCTTTCAGCATCTTATTGCGGTTTTCCAGCAGCTTGCCTTGCATGTGCATGCACAGGCGGGTCAGCAGGATTTCCTGATAAGGGAAATCTTTCTGCCGCGTGGCGCGGAAATTCAGCATTTGTTCTATGGGGGCAAACGAGCTTTCCATAATTTAGGGCCTCATTAATTTCGTTCGAGATAGTAACGACGGTGACAAATAATGTAAATGTTCAGCCGTGCGGATAATTTAGCAATTCGTGTCATTTGTCAGTGTTTGTAAAGATGTGGCGCCTGAAAACGCCAGTGTGAAGCCAAACGATCGGGAGCGGCGTCAGCCTGCACCGAAAAGCATTAACAGTTTTAATGTGACGCCAAAGGCCGTTGCGCCGAGCAGCGTCGACAGAATGATGCTTTTGCTGCGGTAGAAGCACAGTGCCAGCGCGGCGAACCCCACCAACGTCGGCAGCAGCTTGTCCGGTTCGCGCATCACCACCGGCGTGCTGGAGACCACCAGCAGGGCGCAGATCGAGGCGATGCCGATGCTGTCGAGCAACAGGGCGGCTTTACCGCGTTTGAGGCCGGGCTGGGCGCGCGCCGGCGCCAGCCGCAGCGGCAGATAACGGAACAGGTAATTGGCGCAGCCCACCACCAGGCCAATCACCAGCACATCAATGTTCATGGCTGGCCTCCGCAGGGGCTGGCTGGAACAGGGCGGCAATGCAGCCGGCGCCGATGCCGGCCAAAATGGCGACCGGAATGGAGAACAGCACCACGCCGAGCAGCGCGCCGGCCAGCGCGGCGGCGATGGTCAGGCTCTGCGGGCGGCGGAAGGCGGCCAGCAGGAAGCTGAGAAACAGCGCCGGCAGCATGAAGGCCAGCGAGGCCTCGATCACCGGGAACTGCTCCAGCGGGCCGTTGCCGAACAGCGCGCCGAGCGCGGTGCCGGCCACCCAGGAGAGCCAGGAACAGAGCGCGATGCCCAGCATCCAGTTTTCGCTCCAGCTGCGGTTATTGCGCATCAGCCTGGCGGTGGCGGCGGCGAAGACCTCATCGGTCAGGCCAAAGGCCCATATCGCCGTTTTGCCGGGCGACATGCGCGAGACGATGCGGTGACGCAGCGCCGGGCCGTACAGCAGGTGGCGCACGTCCATCGCCATCACCGTCAATGCGGAGACCCACAGCGACATCCCGGCGCTCAGCAGGGCGGTGATCACGAACTGGCTGGCGCCGGCGTAGATGATGCAGGAGAAGAAAATGCTTTCCAGCGGGGAAAAACCCAGTTTGACGGCGCTGAGGCCGAAGGCGAACGCCACCGGGACATACCCGATGACGATCGGCAAACTGTCGACGACGCCGTTGGCGAAGGTGGCGCTGACGGCGGGCGGATTGAGGCTGTCTGCAGCTTGGCTTTGCATGGTTGTGGATCGCAGGGTAGATAGGACTTCAATAGTTTATGCCCAGAACATTACCAGAGAGTAAGTAATGTTTATACCCTGCACCGCTAATAAATTTCTTTAGTGACTATTTGCACGATAATCAGATTGTCGCCGGCCCCTGCGGATCGTGGTGCTTGCCGAGCCACCAGGTCAGCAGGTTGAGCAGGCATAACACCCCGCCGGCGGCAGCCACGCCGTACCAGCCTGCATGTTGATAGGCCGAGGCGGAGAGCAGCGAACCGAGCGCGCCGCCGATAAAGTAGCTGGTCATGTAGCCGGCGGTCAGGCGGTTGCGCGCGTCCGGCATGATGCGGTACATCACGCTCTGGTTGGTGACGTGTACCGCCTGCACCGCCAGATCGAGGATCAGGATGCCGGCGATCAGCGCCCACAGCGATTGTTTGGCGAACGCGATAGGGATCCAGGACAGCAGCAGCAACACCAGGCCGACGGTGGTGGTCAGCCCGGCCTTGCCTTTGTCCGCCAGATGCCCGGCGCGCGAAGCGGCCAGCGCCCCGGCGGCGCCCACCAGGCCGAACAGCCCAATCACCCCCTCGGAATAGTTGAACGGCGGCGCGGCGAGCAGAAAGGCCATTGAGGTCCAGAGCACGCTGAAGTTGGCGAACGACAGGGCGCCGAGGATGGCGCGGGTGCGCAGCAGCGGCGTGCGGCAGAACAGGCTGAAGATCGAGGCCAGCAGCTGCGGGTAGTTCAGCCCGGAGTGTTGCTTATAGCGCGGCAGCGCGCGCCACAGGATCAACGCCATCAGGATCATCAGCACGCTGGCGACCCAGTAGATGGTGCGCCAGCCGCCGAACGACGCCAGTGCGCCCGCGACGGTGCGCGCCAGCAGGATGCCGAGCAGCAGGCCGCTCATGATGATGCCGACGGTCTTGCCGCGCTTTTCCGGGTGGGCCAGCGTGGCGGCCAGCGGCACCAGGATCTGCGCCACTACCGAGAACAGCCCGGTGAGCGCGGTGCCGAGGATCATCATCGGCAGCGTGGCGGAGGTGGCGGTGATCAGCATGCCCCCGGCGGCCAGCAGCGTCATGAAAACGATCAGCCCGCGGCGCTCGAACATATCGCCGAGCGGCACCAGCAGCAGCAGGCCGGTGGCGTAACCGAGCTGCGCGGCGGTGACGATAAAGCCGGCCTGGTTGACCGACAGGTTGAAACTGGTGGCGATGGTTTCCAGCAGCGGTTGCGCGTAGTAGTTGCTGGCGACCGCCAGGCCGGTGGCGATGGCAATCAGCACGGTCAGCGCCGGGCTGAGGCCCGGATGGGCGTTTTGTTGGTTCATGATTTTTTCATCACGGGAAGAAGATAGCGCGCAGTATCCGGCAACGCGTCTGCGGAAACCAATGTATAATTTTCATTTGATTTATCTCATTTCAAGATAGATGCCATGAACCTGAAACAGATCCGCTATGCGCTGGCGGTGGCGGAAGAACAGAGTTTCACCCGGGCGGCGCAGCGCTGCCATACGGTGCAGTCGGCGCTCAGCCACCAGATCGCCAAACTGGAAGAAGAGCTGGGCTGTACGCTGTTTGAACGCACCTCGCGCCGGGTGCGGTTGACCCCCTCCGGCCAGGCTTTCATTCCGTCGGCGCAGCGGCTGTTGGCGGCGCAGCAGGCGCTGGTGGAAGAGGTGACCGCCGCCGGCGATGCGGTGTCCGGCACCCTGACCATCGGCACGATTTCAACCATAAACGCGATTGATCTGACCGAAAAGCTCGACAAGTTTCATCGCCACTATCCGGCGGTGAACATCCGCCTTTACGTTGGCATGAGCGAAGCCCTGTTGGAGGACGTGCGTCAGCAGAAGTGTGATATGGCGTTCGTCGGCATCTGGCCCGGCGATGTCGATTTACTGCCGATGTCGCACCGGCAGTTGACCGATGAGCCGCTGGTGGCGCTGGTGGCGCCGCAGCACCCGCTGGCCAACCGTGAGCGGGTCAACCTGCAAGCGCTGGCGGAAGTGCCGCTGGTGGATTTCTACAGCGGCACCGGCGCGCGGCGCCAAACCGATCGCGCCTTCCTGGCGGCGGGCATCCGCCGGCACGTCAGTTTTGAGATCGATCATATCGAATGGCTGGAGAATCTGGTGCGGCGCGGGTTGGCGGCGGGTATCGTACCTGTCTCGACCGCGCAACGCTTAAGCGCGTTGGTGTCGATTCCGATTGAAGACGGGCCGCGGCGCCAGGTGTATTGCATTTGGCCGCAGCCCTTGTCGAACGCCGCCGCACGTTTTTTACAGTTCAGCGGCATCGATATGGCGGGGTAGGGGCGCGGCAAAGGCGGCGCCCCTGAACGGTTACGGCTTCGCCGCTGCGGCGGCGGTTTTCACCCAGCCGTCGAAGGTGGCCTGGTGCGCCTTGATCCAACCGTTGACGTGGTTCTGGATATCGGCTTCCGAAGCCTGGCCTTCATGCATGCGCAGGTTTTGCGCGTTGATGTCGGCGATCGGCAGCTTCATGATGGCGAACAGCTTGGCGGCCGCCGGATTGGCTTCGGCCCACTGTTTGTTAGCGGCGATGCGCATGGTGTTGACCGGGAAGCCGTAGTTGGCGCCGTTAGGCAGTTTGGTGTCGACGTTTTTCTGCTCGCCCGGCAGGGAGGAAAACGGCACCTGCAGCCAGACCACGTCGCGGCCCGGCACCATCACATCGCTGACCCAGTACGGCGTCCAGGTGTAATACAGCACCGGTTTGCCCTCTTTGTAGCGGGTGATGGTGTCGGCGATCATCGCCGCGTAGTTGCCCTGATTGTGCTCGACGGTGTTGCTCAGGCCATAGGCCTTGATGTGGTGGTTGATCACCGCTTCGCAGCCCCAACCCGGGGTGCAGCCGGTCAGATCGGCCTTGCCGTCGCCGTTGGTGTCGAACAGCTTGGCGATCTTGGGATCCTTGAGCTGCTCGACGTTGGTGATGTGGTATTGCTCGGCGGTTTTCTTGTCGATCAGGTAGCCCTGCGCGGCGCCGTTGACGTAGACGCCTTCGCGGTAGAACTTGGCGTCGCCGCCGGCGGCCTTGTACTGATCGGCGTGCAGCGGATCCCAGTTGACCGCGATAAAGGTCGCGTCACCGGAGGCGATCGAGGTGTAGGCCACGTTGTAATCCACTTCACGCGGTTCTTTCACGTCGTAACCCAATTTTTCCAGCGCCTTGCTGACCAGCAACGTCTGGAAAGTCTCTTCGGAAATGGTGCTTTGCACCGGCTGTACCGCGATCCCCTTGCCGGGTAAATCTGCTGCGCTCACGCTCTGTGAGCCAATCAGCGTCGTCAGGGCGAGAGCCCAGATGCCCGTGGTGCGCATAGTGTTTCCCCTCTTTCGATGTGGTGGTGTCATAGCCCGCCGGGGCCGCAGCCGCCGGCGGGAAAAGCGTCAGGCTTGCTTGATGAACGGGCGAGTCAGTAACCCGATGGGGCCGCGGCGATACCAGCGGCCGATGCCTTTACTGCGGCGATCGCGCCCCAGCGATTGGGTGAGGCGATCGAGAATGATCGCCAGGATCACGATGCCGACCCCGCCGACGGCGGCCAGGCCCATGTCCAGCCGACCGATGCCGCGCAGCACCATCTGTCCCAGGCCGCCGACGGCGATCATCGAGGCGATGACCACCATCGACAGCGCCAACATCAGCGTCTGGTTAACGCCGGCCATGATGGTCGGCATCGCCAGCGGCAGCTGCACCTTGAACAGCAGCTGGCGCGGGCTGGCGCCAAAGGATTCGGCGGCCTCGATCAGATCCTCCGGCACCTGCTTGATGCCGAGAATGGTCAGACGCACGATCGGCGGCAGTGCGAAGATGATGGTCACTACCACGCCCGGCACGTTACCGATGCCGAACAGCATGACGATCGGCACCAGATAGACGAAGGCCGGAGTGGTTTGCATGGCGTCGAGCAGCGGCCTAATCACCTTGGCGGCATGCTTGCTGCGCGCCAGCCAGATGCCGAGCGGCAGGCCGATAAGGATGCAGAAGAACAGCGCGGTCAGCACCAGCGCCAGCGTGACCATCGCCTGCGACCAGGCGCCGATGGCGCCGATGGCGATCAGGGAGAGCAGCGTCGCGGCGCCCATGCCGAGGCCCGAGACCTGCCAGGCGAGCAGCGAGAACACCAGAATGGCGATCGGCGCCGGCATGCCCAGCAGCAGTTGTTGGAAGCCGCTCAGGATCATGTCCACCGGCACGCGGATGCCCTGGAACAGAGGGCGGAAGTGCAGCACCAGCCAGTCGATGCCTTGCGTAACCCAGGTGTCGAACGGCACCCAGGCTTTGTGGAACGGATCGAGCAGGCTGAAGTGCTCCGGCTGCGCCGGGGCGCCGCTGAGCCAATCGGCGCTTTGCCCGGCGGCGTCATGTGCGGCCGGCGGCGGCGCGCTGGACCAGGCGTCACCGGCGTTGGCGGCGGCATCGCTGGCAGGTGCGGCGCCGGTATCGGCCGGTGCGGTAGCCCAGGGATCTTGGGTTTGCGTGGTATCACTCATTGGTTGAGCCCTCCTTGTCCAACGCCTGCAGCAGCATGGCCTTGGAGATGATGCCGAGATAGTTATGTTCTTCGCCCACCACCGGCACCGCGCACGGCGCCTGGGCGACCAGGGAAATCAGATCGCTGAGCGGCGTGTCGGCCGGCACGGCGGCGGGGGCCTCGAGCAGGGCATCGTCCAGCGTTTGATTGGCGGACAGCGCCTTTTTCAACGACTCTATCGACACCACGCCGATAAATTTCTTCCCGCGTTCAACAACATAACCATAATCACGGTCCTCATCGCGCAGCAGCTGCAGCGCCGAGCGGGGGCCAAAACCGGGGGTTTTGCGGATCAGCGTCACCGGGCGCCGTTGGGCGATATCCTTGGCGCTGAATACATGACTGATGTCCACGCCGCGGAAGAAGGTGCGCACATAGTCGTTGGCCGGGTTGTTCAGGATCTCGTCCGGCGTGCCGACCTGGATCACCTCACCGCCCTGCATGATGGCGATGCGATCGCCAATGCGCATCGCTTCGTCCAGATCGTGGGAAATAAACACGATGGTGCGCTGATGCTGAGCCTGTAATTTCACCAGCTCATCCTGCATTTCGGTACGAATTAACGGATCGAGCGCCGAGAAGGCTTCGTCCATCAATAATATATCCGGGTTATTGGCCAGGGCGCGGGCTAATCCCACGCGCTGGCGCATACCGCCGGATAATTCATCCGGATAAGACAGCGCATAATTCTCCAGCCCGACCTGACGCAGGGCATCCAGCGCTTTTTCCTGGCGCTCCTGCAGCGGTATGCCGGCTAATTCCATACCGAAAGCGGTGTTATTCAGGACATTCATGTGCGGCATTAGCGCGAATGACTGGAATACCATGCTGATCTTATTTCGCCGCACGGTGCGCAGCGCGGTGTCGGATATTTTGGCGATGTCCTCACCGTCGATCAGCACCTGACCGCGGGTGGGTTCTATCAGACGATTGAGAAGGCGTACCAGGGTGGACTTGCCGGAACCGGAGAGCCCCATGATGACAAATATCTCGCCTTCTTCAATGGCCAGAGTGGCGTCTTTTACACCGAGCGATAAGCCGGTTTTTTCAAACAGCCGATCTTTTGTCAGACCTTTATCCAGCAGTTTGAATGCGCGTTCCGGGTGTTCGCCAAATATCTTATACAGGTTCTTTACTTCGAGTTTAATTGCCATGCAATTTGCTGTTTCCTCTGGTTTAATTAACGCGTTATGGGCTGTCCTTAGCAAAATAAAAGAGCTTTTTACCCTAACACAGTGAATATCTGAGACAACCCTCAATGTCATTTAAATGGGATATTAGTGGTTTACATCAAGGTTTTAATTAGTTATGGTAATTTGGCCCGTGACTCAAAATTGACGGCCATTATTCGGCATAATGGTTTGGTTTTTGGGAAAATAATACGGTGTGGCGCAGAGAGATATTTTGGCGCCGCGCCTGCCGTTCGGATAATAAAAAACCCGACCAGAGGCCGGGCAAAAGTCATCAGTATTTCATCAGTTTTAACGACAGGTGCCGATATCGAGGGGGATATCGTCGAGCGTCATGTTATCGCCTTAGTATGACAGCCAGATGGCAGCCTCAGGCCTTGCGATACAGCCGCCGCGGATGGCCGATATTGCCGTACAGCATCTCCACCCGCACGAACTGGGTGGCGACGCAATATTCCAGATACCGGCGGGCGGTGGTTTTGCTGATGCCGACTTGCTCAACCACGTCTTCCACCGCATGCGCCACCGCCGGCTGGGCGATAAACAGCGCCTGCACCAGCTCCAGCGTGTTGGTTTCGATGCCTTTGGCACTCGGCTCGCTAGAGAACTGCTTCGACTGCAGGTTATACAGCGCATCGACGTTGTCCTGATCGATGATCTTGAAGGTGCGCTGGGTCTGCACGAACTGCATGAAGCGTTCGAGCGAATTGCGCAGCCGCTTGTAGGACACCGGTTTGATGATGTAATCGAAGGCGCCGTTGCGGATCGCCTGGCTGCAGGTATGCATGTCGCTGGCGGCGGTGATGAAGATCACCGAACAGGCGGGGTTTTTTACCGCCGGTTCTTCCATCAACTCGATGCCCTGGCCGTCCGGCAGGAAGTTATCCAGCAGGATTAGCCTCGGCTGATGCTCGTTGGCTTTGGCCCGCGCTTCGGCCAGCGTGGCGGCGTAAGCCACCACCCGCAGGTTGAAATTTTTCTCGATGAACTCCGCGTGCAGCGTCGCCAGTTGCGGCTCGTCTTCCACGATCAGAACGTCCAGTGCTAGGTGTGACATAATCGGGTGCTCAAAAAATCGGGTTATGGGTTTTATTTAGGGATAAATATAGAGAATATCGCGCCGTGCGGCTCGTTGTCCGACACTTCTATGCTGCCGTGCGCCTGCGCCACATGGCTGGCGACCAGATGCAGGCCAATGCCGTGGTCGCTTTTATCCGCTTTGGTGGTGACGCCCTGTTCAAATAGCGTATCACGAATCTCCTCGGCGATGCCGGTGCCGCGATCCGCCACCTCGATCACCAGCTCGTCGCTGCCATCGCTGATATAGAGTTCGATCGCGTCGTGCGGCGCCGGGCAGTGCAGCGTCGCCTCCACCGCATTATCCAGCAGGTTGCCGACGATCGACATCAGTTCGGTCTCATTCAGCGCCGCCGGGATCTGCCGCAGTTGGCAGGCCGGATCGAAGCGCAGCTCGATGCCTTTTTCTCTGGCGCTGGAATATTTGCCCAGCAGCAGGCCGCACAGCGCCGCCGAACTGAAGCGCTGCGAGATAAAATCGAGGATCTCCTGTGCGCCCTCGGATTGGGCTTCCACATAGCGAATGGCCTCGTCGTAGCGCTGCATATGCAACAGCCCGGCCAACGTGGCGGTCCAGTTCAGCTGCTCGTGGCGCATGATGCGCAGGTTGTCGGCATAGCGTTTCACCTGGCTGAGCTGGCTGCTCAGGGTATTGATGTCGTTTTTGTCGCGGAAGCTGATCACCCAGCCTTGCAGCTCCTGCTCCTGCATGATGCGCACCCGGCTGGCGATCACCCGCACGTGGTTGAAGCGGCACACCTCGTCGTGCGTATCCTGGCCCAGTTGCGCGGCGGCGAAGAAGTCAGGCTGCGCCTGGATCACCTCGCCGATCGGCCGGCCCAGCAAGCTGGCGGCGGGCTGGTGCAGATCCAATAGCTCGCGCGCCGCATGGTTGATGGTGATGATCCGTAATTGCGGATCGATGGCGATCACGCCCTCATAAATGGCTTCCAGCAGCGCTTTTTGCTGACGCACCAGCAGCGCGATCTCTTTCGGTTCCAGCCAGAACATCTGGCGCTTGAGGTTTTTCGACAGCAGCCAGGAAAAGACGAACAGGGCGATCAGCAGCAGGACGATGGAGCCGATAATTTGCGTCAACGTCCTGGCATTTAAATTATCTATGTGCGATTTCAAATAGCCGACGGAAACGATGCCGATCACGTGATTATTTTCATCCAGGATCGGCGCCTTGCTGCGCAATGAAACGCCAATGCCGCCCTTGCGAATGGAAATAATGCTTTTTCCTTCCAGCACCTCTTTATTATCGCCGCCGATCATCGGCGTACCCAGGCGGCCTTCGTATTCAGAATGATAAAGGTGGCGGGCATGACTATCGCCGATGACGATATAACTGGCGTCGCTGCTGGCGCGGATTTTTTTCATCAGCGCGGCAATTCTGGCGGCGTCGTGTTTTTCCACTGCGTCCACCAGCGAAGGAATGAGGGCGATTTCCCGCGCCTGCACCTGGGCGCGGGCGCCGAGATCGCGGTGCAGCTGCGCATCCAACTGGTAATAGGTGTAGGCGCCGATACAGGTCAGCAGCAGGCAGGAGAAGGCCACCAGGCACAGAAACAGCTTGATTTGAAATGAGAGTTTGAGGCGCATGGCGGAGCTTCACCGTAAAGAGATCCTGAAGCCTTACCCTATCACGAGAAGCGGGGTCTGTAATATTGCGCCCGATCAACTTGTGATCCTTCACACGGGATTAGAGTGAACCGGACGAGAATTGTTCGCCTGCGATAAAATTGATAAGCTTTAAAATAAAAACGGTATTAACACCATTAAAACCACGTCGGTTTTTACATAATCTTAATTAACCCCATAGAAACCATAACCACCATTAAAAACCCTTTTTAACTTTGAACATAATCACAGCAGATAATCCGTGCGCTTCTCTATGATGGCTGAACAAACTAATAAGAGGCCAGATTATGAGCACAACAGATGATTCTTACCTCGTAGCCAAAGACAAGACCGCCGATATTCCTCTGCGTGAGAAATGGTGGCGGATACTGGACAATTATAAAGTAGGGATTATTCCGTTACCGTTCTTTATTCTGGCCGGCGTATTGATTCTGCTCGACTGCCTGGAAGGCAAATTGCCGAGCGATATCGTGGTGATGGTGGCCACCCTGGCGTTCTTCGGTTTCGCCTGTGGCGAATTCGGCAAACGCCTGCCGTTGATCGGCAAAATGGGCGCGGCGGCGATCTGCGCCACCTTTATTCCTTCCGCGCTGGTGCACTATGGCCTGTTGCCGGACGTGGTGGTGGAATCGACCACCAAGTTCTACAAATCGACCAACATTCTTTATCTCTACATCTGCTGCATCATCGTCGGCAGCATCATGAGCATGAACCGCCAGGTGCTGATCCAGGGTTTCCTGCGCATCTTCATTCCGATGCTGTGCGGCGAGATCGTCGGCATGCTGGTGGGGATGGGCGTCGGCATGGCGCTGGGCCTGGAGCCGTTCCAGATCTTCTTCTTCCTGATCCTGCCGATCATGGCTGGCGGCGTGGGTGAAGGGGCGATCCCGCTATCGATGGGCTACGCGGCGATCCTGCACATGGAGCAGGGCGTGGCGCTGGGGCGCATTCTGCCGATCGTGATGCTCGGCAGCCTGACCGCCATCGTCATCGCCGGTCTGCTCAACCAACTGGGCAAGCGTTATCCGCACCTGACCGGCGAAGGCAGCCTGATGCCGAGTAAGCAGGGCGACAGCAACATGAACGCGGTGGAAAAAATCAGTGGCAAGGTGGACGTCAGCACCATCGCCTGCGGCGCGCTGCTGGCCATTCTGCTGTATATGGTGGGCATGCTGCTGCACCGTCTGATCGGCCTGCCGGCGCCGGTGGGCATGCTGTTCGCCGCCGTGGCGGTGAAACTGGCGCACGGGGTGTCGCCGCGCATTCAGGAAGGCTCGCAGGTGGTGTACAAATTCTTCCGCACCGCCGTGACTTATCCGATCCTGTTCGCGGTCGGGGTAGCCATCACGCCGTGGCAGGAGCTGGTGGACGCGTTTACCGTACAGAACCTGATCGTGATCGTCACCACCGTCAGCGCGCTGGTGGCGACCGGTTTCTTCGTCGGCAAGAAAATCGGCATGCACCCTATCGACGTGGCGATCGTCTCCTGCTGCCAGAGTGGGCAGGGCGGCACCGGCGACGTCGCGATCCTCACCGCCGGCAACCGCATGTCGCTGATGCCGTTCGCCCAGATCGCAACCCGTATCGGCGGCGCTATCAACGTCTCGCTGTCGCTGCTGGTGTTGGCCAAGTTCTTCGTATAACTCCTATAAATCCTTAGCGTTACTTTGCCTTTCCCCGCCCCCGCGGGGATTTTTTTTGCCCGCGCGCCGGCCGGCCGCGCAGGCGGGAAAACACCGGTTACGCCGCCTGTTTCATGGCGGCGTCATACCAGGCGAAGTAGCGCTCTACGCCGCGACGGCCGGATTCGATCAGCGCGCGTTTTTTCTCCTCGCTGATGCCGAACTCCAGCGTGCCGACGTCGAGCGTGTCGACATACACGGTGCGTTTCCAGTCATCGCTGTCCAGATGCACCTTGGTTTGGATGTCCAGCATCACGTTGGCCACCGCCAGGGTGAAATCAAACAGGTTGTTGACCGGCGTGCGCGGGCCGGCCTGGCCGGCGGCCTGGGCGATTTCGCTGGCGGAATCCAGGCGAATGCCCAGCGTGCGGGTGTTGATGCGCTGGCTGGTGCTGTCGATGTAAGGCGGCGTGGCGGAGAAGTCATAGTCGAACAGCCGCACCGGATAGTTGTCGATCATGCCGCCGTCGATGCACAGGTCGCCCAGGGCATTTTTCTTCGCCACGAAGGCGAACGGGAACGACATCGAAATGCGCAGGCCGTCCGCCACTTTCATGCGCGGCGTGGTGCGGTGAGAATAGACCTCGCGCTGACCGCTGTTGAGGTTGGCGCCGATAAAGTAAATCGACTTGAACCCTTTCGCCGCCTTCATCGCTTCGAACTGCTCGAAGGTAATATCCGGGTTGCCGGTATATTGCTTGATAATATCGCGCGACCATTGATAGAAATAATCGCCGGGCGCGATGCCGTATTGATTAAACAGGCGATAGGCGTCCTGGATCGTGCCGAAAAAGCCGCCGTTATAATCGAGGAATTTTTTAAAATCCATCGCCGACAGAATTTTGGTTACGTCTGCCGAGCTGCAGCCCAGGCCGACCAGCAGCGCGGCGATGGCGCCCGCCGAGGCGCCGGAGGTTTGCTTGATCTGCGGCATGATGCCTTTGGCTTCCAGCAGTTCCAGCGCGCCGCCATAGGCGATGCCTTTTACGCCGCCGCCTTCAAAGACCAGGTTTTCGAATTGATAGCTCATGATATTTCCTCACTCTTGGTTTAGGGAGTAAGGAAAATAACCAAGTGGCGAACGAGAAAATATGGATTGGGGTTGTGTGAGTCGGCAAACAAAATTATTCACAATAAATATATTATTTATATATTTATCAAAGGCATTTATTAAACAGGCGCATCGGGCTTTTTGCGTCAATACTTAGCGTTGTTCAATTCTCGCAAGGAGTCATCATGTTCTGGAAACGTTGTCTGCTGGGCGCGGCGCTGGCCGTTATGTCATTACAGGCCGGGGCCGCCGCGCCGCAGGCCAAAACCCCGACGCCGGGATTCTACCGCATCATGCTGGGCAGTTTTGAAGTGACCGCGTTGTCCGATGGCATCATTCGGCTGCCGGCGGACAAGCTGTTGCTGAACAGCACGCCGCAGCAGATCGCCGCCGGGTTGGCCGAGCGGCATCAAAGCCTGCCGGTGGTCACCTCGGTCAATGCTTATCTGATCAATACCGGCGACAAGCTGGTGATGATCGACAGCGGCGCCGGCCAACTGCTGGGCGACGGCCTGGGCAAGCTGGTGGATAACCTGCGTGCGGCGGGCTACCAGCCGGAGCAGGTGGATGAGATCTACCTGACCCACATGCACCCGGATCACCTCGGCGGCCTGACGCACGACGGCAAGGCGGTATTCCCCAATGCGGTGGTGCGCGCCGCCAGCCAGGACGCGGACTTCTGGCTAAGCGCGGACAAACTGAAACAGGCCAGCGCGGGCAGTAAAAGCAACTTCGAAAGGGCTCAGGCAGTGATCAAGCCGTATCAGGCGGCCGGCCACTTTAAGCCGTTCAGCGGCGACGGTGAGCTTTCCCCGGGCATTGCCGCCTTTGCCGCCCACGGCCATACGCCGGGGCATAGCGTGTATCAGGTGACCAGCCAGGGCCAGAAGCTGTTGCTGCTGGGGGATCTGATCCACGTGGCGGCGGTGCAGATGCCGCATCCGAAGGTGGCTATCAGCTTTGATAATGACGCCAAGGCGGCGGTCGCTCAGCGGCTGCGGATATTTGGCGATAGCGCGCGGCAGAGCGAGCTGGTGGGTGGCGCACACCTGTCGTTCCCGGGGTTGGGGTATTTGAACCGCCAGGGCGACGGTTACACCTGGGTGCCGCTGAATTACGGCGCGCTGTAACGGAGATGGCCGCCCGTTGGGCGGCCATCGAACAGAGCCCCGCGGCATTGTTCGATAATTTGGGATTATGATGCCAGAGAATCGGGGCTGATTCGCCGTGATAAACAGTGCATGATTAACGTCATGCCTGTCGTTTTCTTTAAGGAGCTCCCGATGAACCAGAAAACTCACTCCGTCGCCATCGTCACCGGCGCATCCCGCGGCATCGGCGCGGCCATCGCCGAGCGTCTGGCCGCCGACGGCTTTACCGTCGTCATCAACTATTCGGGCAACCCGGCGCCGGCCGACGAGCTGGCATGCAAGATAGAACAGCGCGGCGGCCGCGCCTTGAGCGTCAAGGCCGACGTCAGCGATGCGTCTGCGGTCGCCCGGCTGTTCGACAGCGCCGAACAGGCGTTTGGCGGCGTCGACGTGCTGGTCAATAACGCCGGGGTGATCGCGCTGGCGCCGATAGCGGACATGAGGGATGAAGACGCGGATCGCTTGCTCGACATCAACCTGAAAGGCAGCTTCAATGCGATGCGCGAGGCGGCGAAGCGCCTGCGCGACAATGGCCGCATCATCAACTTCTCCTCCAGCGTGGTGGGGTTGCTGCAGCCGGGTTACGGCATGTATGCCGCCAGTAAGGCGGCGATCGAAGCGCTGACCAGCGTGCTGGCGAAAGAGCTGCGCGGCCGCAATATCACGGTGAACGCCGTCGCGCCGGGGCCGACTGCCACCGGCTTGTTCCTCGACGGCAAAACCCCGGAGCTTATCGAGCGGCTGGCGAAGATGGCGCCGTTGGAACGCCTGGGTACGCCGGACGATATCGCCGCGGCGGTGGCTTTTCTCGCCGGGGCCGACGGCGGCTGGATCAATGGCCAAACCCTGCGCGCCAACGGCGGCATCATCTGATTGGCGACGCGCCGCCGCCGGATCGGGTATCCTGTGGCGGAACATATCACATCAAGGGCAACGTATGGCGGGCCACACTCAGCAATCCCATCCTGGCGTCAGATCGCCCTGTGTCAGCCTATGCCGGATCGACGACGAAACCCAGCAGTGCCGCGGATGCCGGCGCACGCGGGCGGAGATCGCCGCCTGGCCGACCGCCAGCGACGCGGAAAAACGCGCCATCTGGCGGCGGCTTGAGCTGCGTGCGGAATTCAAGCAAAACACATAGTCGCGAGAGCACGACACGCCGCACTCCCGTGAAGGTTTATTCCTGATACGGCTAGCCAGCCTCAGAAATCCCAGTCCTCATCCTCGGTGTTGACCGCCTTGCCGATGACGTAAGACGAACCTGAGCCGGAGAAGAAGTCGTGGTTTTCGTCGGCGTTCGGCGACAGCGCCGACAGGATCGCCGGGTTGACCTCCGCCATCGCCGGTGGGAACAGCGCTTCATACCCGAGGTTCATCAGCGCCTTGTTGGCGTTGTAGTGCAGGAAGGTCTTCACGTCTTCCGTCCAGCCGACGCCGTCGTACAGCTCCTCGGTGTAACGCACCTCGTTGTCGTACAGATCCTGC
The DNA here is from genome assembly GCF_052166595.1 of Serratia sp. CY81684. Taxonomy (NCBI): domain Bacteria; kingdom Pseudomonadati; phylum Pseudomonadota; class Gammaproteobacteria; order Enterobacterales; family Yersiniaceae; genus Serratia; species Serratia sp. CY81684. The sequence goes on from NZ_JBJNOO010000003.1 coordinate 28,846, forward strand.
AGCAGATCGAAGGCAAAGTTTTTCACCTGCTGGCGCCGTGCGGCGTCCACTTTCTCCAGCCCTTTCTGGAACTTATAGCCGATATAGTAACCGTGCACCGCTTCGTCGCGAATGATCAGGCGGATCAGATCGGCGGTGTTGGTCAGCTTGGCGCGGCTGGACCAGTACATCGGCAGGTAAAAGCCCGAATAGAACAGGAACGACTCGAGGAACACGCTGGCAACTTTTTTCAGCAGCGGATCGTCGCTGCGGTAGTGCGCCAGAATGATGCCGGCTTTCTTCTGCAGCGCGCGGTTTTCCTCGCTCCAGCGATAGGCGTCATCCACGTCCGGCGTTTGGCACAGGGTGGAGAAGATTGAGCTGTAAGAGCGGGCGTGCACCGCCTCCATAAAACTGATGTTGGAGTACACCGCCTCTTCGTGCGGCGTCAGCGCATCGGCGATCAGGGCCGGCGCGCCGACGGTGTTCTGGATGGTGTCCAGCAGCGTCAGCCCGGTGAACACCCGAATGGTCAGCTGCTGCTCCTTCGGCGTCAGCGTAGCCCAGGAGGGGATATCGTTGGACAGCGGCACCTTCTCCGGCAGCCAGAAGTTGGAGGTCAGGCGGTTCCACACCTCCAAATCCTTGTCGTCTTCGATGATGTTCCAGTTGATGGCGCGCACCAGCGGCGCCGATGTTACGGTCGTCATAAGTTGCCTCACAGCGAGCAGGACACGCAGCCCTGCACCTCGGTGCCTTCCAGCGCCATCTGGCGCAGGCGGATGTAGTAAATGGTCTTGATGCCTTTGCGCCAGGCGTAGATCTGCGCGCGGTTGATGTCGCGGGTGGTGGCGGTATCGCGGAAGAACAACGTCAGCGACAGCCCCTGATCGACGTGTTGCGTGGCGGCGGCATAGGTATCGATGATTTTCTCCGGGCCAATCTCGTAGGCATCCTGGTAATACGCCAGGTTGTCGTTGGTCATGTAAGGCGCCGGGTAGTAAACGCGGCCGATCTTGCCTTCCTTGCGGATCTCGATGCGCGAAACGATCGGATGAATGCTGGAGGTGGCGTTGTTGATGTACGAGATGGAACCGGTCGGCGGCACCGCCTGCAGGTTCTGGTTGTACAACCCGTGCATCATCACCGACTGGCGCAGCGCGCGCCACTCGTCGCGGCCCGGAATGGCGATACCGGCGGCGGCGAACAGCTCGCGCACCCGCTCGGTCTGCGGCAGCCAGTCGCGTTCGGTGTACTTGTCGAAGTACTCGCCGCTGGCATAGCGCGAGTGCTCAAAGCCGTCGAACGCGCCGCCGCGTTCGATCGCCAGTCGGTTCGAGGCGCGGATGGCGTGATAGGCCACGGTATAGAAATAGAGATTGGTGAAGTCGATGCCTTCTTCCGAGCCGTAGAAGATGCGCTCGCGCGCCAGGTAACCGTGCAGGTTCATCTGGCCGAGACCGATGGCGCGGGCGCTGCGGTTGCCTTCGGCGATCGACGGCACCGAGCGGATGTCGCTCATGTCGGCCACCGCGGTCAGCGCACGGATCGCGGTCTCGATCGCCTTGCCGAAGTCTGGCGCGTCCATGGTTTTGGCGATGTTCAGCGAGCCGAGGTTGCAGGAGATGTCCTTGCCGATGCGATCGTAGCTCAGATCTTCATGATACGTACTGGCGCGGTTGACCTGCAGGATCTCCGAACACAGGTTGCTCATGTTGATGCGCCCGGCGATCGGGTTCTCCCGGTTGACCGTGTCCTCGAACATCACATACGGGTAGCCGGATTCGAACTGGATCTCCGCCAGCACCTGGAAGAACTCGCGCGCGTTGATGCGCGACTTGCGGATGCGCTTGTCGTCCACCATCTCGCGGTATTTTTCACTGACGCTGATTTCAGACAGCGGCATGCCATACACCCGCTCGACGTCGTAGGGCGAGAACAGGTACATCTCTTCGTTGTTCTTCGCCAGCTCAAAGGTAATATCCGGGATCACCACCCCCAGCGACAGCGTCTTGATACGGATCTTCTCGTCGGCGTTTTCCCGCTTGGTATCGAGAAAACGCAGAATGTCCGGGTGGTGGGCGTTGAGATACACCGCGCCGGCTCCCTGGCGCGCGCCGAGCTGGTTAGCGTAGGAGAAGGCGTCTTCGAGCATTTTCATGATCGGAATGACGCCGGAAGACTGGTTCTCGATGCGCTTGATCGGCGCGCCCACCTCGCGAATATTGCTCAGCAGGAAGGCCACGCCGCCGCCGCGCTTCGACAGCTGCAGCGCGGAGTTCACCGCCCGGCCGATCGATTCCATATTGTCTTCGATGCGCAGCAGGAAGCAGGAGACCAGCTCACCGCGCTGGCGTTTGCCGCAGTTGAGGAAGGTCGGCGTGGCCGGCTGGAAGCGGCCCGAAATCATCTCCTCCACCAGATCCTGCGCCAGGGCGGTGTCGCCCGCCGCCAGCGTCATCGCCACCATGCACACCCGATCTTCGTAGCGTTCCAGATAGCGCTTGCCGTCGAAGGTTTTGAGCGTATAGCTGGTGTAGTACTTGAAGGCGCCGAGGAAGGTCTCGAAGCGGAATTTTTTGGCGTAGGCCTGCTGGAACAGCTGCTTGATAAACGGGAATTCGTATTGCGCCAGCACCTGCGGCTCGTAGTAGCCTTCTTCCACCAGATAGCGCAGCTTTTCCTCCAGGTTATGGAAGAACACGGTGTTTTGGTTGACGTGCTGCAGGAAGTAGTGCCGCGCCGCCAGCCGATCCTTGTCGAACTGGATCCGGCCTTCCGCATCGTAAAGATTGAGCATCGCGTTGAGCGAATGGTAATCCAGCGCGCCCGTCTCGGGCCTGGTCAGTTCTGTCGTTGCCAAAATGCGGTTACTCCCTGTCGAACGTTTTCAACGTCTTGCGCGGTGCCGAGCAGCTCGAAGCGGTACAAAAAAGGCACCTGGCATTTTTTGGCGATGATGTCGCCGGCGATGCCGTACGCTGCGCCGAAGTTGGTGTTCCCGGCGGCGATGACGCCGCGCAGGTATGAACGGTTTTGCGGAACGTTGAGAAAGCGGATCACCTGGATCGGCACCGCGCCGACGGCGCTGCCGCCGCCATAGCTGGGCACGATCAAGATATAGGGTTGTTCCATCAGCAATTTGCTGCGGGCGCCGGCGATCGGAATGCGGATCGCCGGCAGGCCCAGTTTCTCAACGAATCGGTGGGTGTTCTCCGAACTGCTGGAGAAATAGACCAGCGGATTCATCGTCGAACCTCAGCAGGTGAGCGCCAGCGCGCCGATTTTGTCCGGCCGGAAACCGGACCAGTGATCGTCACCGGCGATAATCACCGGAACCTGCTGATAACCTAATGATTTAACGTGGTTCAGCGCCTGCTGATCCTGGGTGAGATCGATCACCTGATAATCAATCCCCTGCTTATCAAATGCGCGATAGGTGGCGTTGCACTGGACACAGTCCGGCTTACTGTAAATAATAATGCTCATGATTCGCATTTACCTTTAGGCTGAAGGAAAGGCGGACAAGTCAGATAACGGAGCATCGTTCCTGGCGTTTCTGACGGCGTTATCAACCGAACGACATTCCCTGCGGCTGACCTATAAAATACTATATGTTGATATTTGTTTTATCAACCACGCTATATATGGTGTTTTTTGGGGTTGGGTGCGCAGACCGCGTCGGAGCTGGGAAGGCGAGGGGAAAATTTTTTTGCGGGTGGGAAATTCCCCCCTCTCAGAGAAGAGGGGGGGGGCGAACGCATTATTGGCGCATGCTGACGGCCAGCCGGTTGAAGGCGTTCATGATGCTGATGGCGAAGGTCAGATCGGCGATCTCGGTATCGCTGAAGTGCGCTTTCAGCGCCTCAAAAGCGCTGTCCGGCGCGCCGGTGGCGGCGATCAGCGTCACCGACTCGGCCCATTCCAGCGCGGCGCGTTCGCGCTCGCTGAACTCATGGCTGACGCGCCAGCCCGCCAGCGTATCGAGTTTGGCGTGGCTGAAGCCGCTTTCGCGCAGCGCTTTGCCGTGCATGTCCAGGCAGTAGGCGCAGCCGTTGATCTGCGAAACGCGCATAAACATCAACTCGATGGTCGCTTTGTCCAGAGCGCCTTTCTCCAGCGCCATCAGCGCGCTCACCATATTTTTGTACGGGACGGGCGCCAGCTCGGCGTAATTCAAACGTTGCTTAATCATGGTCAACCTCAATCGATAGTAACGAAATCATGCCGCTACTTTAGCGGCCTTATGGTCTATGCTATAGGGCCATAAAATGATTATTTAACCGGGCCATGATGCCAACTTTCCTGACCTCGCTGCGTTTGGACAGCCGGCTCGCCGAACCGCTGTACCGGCAGATTTATCTGCGAATCAAAGACGCCATCGCCCAGGGCAACCTGGCGGCGGGCAGCCGGCTGCCTTCGGTACGCGGGTTGGCGAGCGATCTTGGCGTGGCGCGCGCCACGGTGGAAAGCGCCTACGCGCAACTTATTGCCGAAGGTTTTTTGCAGAGCCGGGGGCAGGCAGGCACCTATGTCTCGCCGCAGTTGCCGCCCATGCAGGGGGCGGCGTCCGCTGCACCGCCGCTGCCGGCGGTGGCGCCCGATCCGCTGCAGCCGCAGGGCATGCTGCAGCCTTTCCAACTGGGCGTGCCGGCGCTGGATGCGTTTCCACGTGCGCTGTGGCAGCGCATTGTCGCCCGCCAGCTGCGCGGTTCTACGGTGGCTTCCCTGGCGCTGCCGCCGGCTGGCGGCCTGCTTGAACTGCGTGAGGCGATCGCCCATTATCTGCATTTGTCGCGCGGCATCAGCTGCCAGCCGGAGCAGATTTTCCTCTGCGCCGGCTACCCGGCGCTGTTGGACTGGGTGGTGGAGACGCTGTTGCACGCCGGTGACGCGGTATGGATTGAAGATCCCGGCTATCCGGTCACGCGCCCGCTGCTGCGGGCCGCCGGCGTGAGGCCGGTCGCCGTGCCGGTGGATGAACAGGGCATGGACGTGGCCGCCGGTATTCTGACGGAGCCCGAGGCGCGGCTGGCGGTGGTCACACCGACTCATCAGAGCCCGCTCGGCGTCTCGCTCAGCCTGGCGCGGCGGATGGCGCTGCTCGACTGGGCGCAGCAGTGTGGGGCCTGGATCCTCGAGGATGACTACGACAGCGAGTTTCGCTATCACGGGCGGCCATTGCCGCCGCTGAAAAGCCTCGACGTTCAGGGGCGGGTGCTGTACGCCGGCACCTTCAGCAAAACGCTGTTCCCGGCGCTGCGCATGGCTTATTTGGTAGTGCCCGCCGGTCTGACGGAGGCATTCGTGCGCAGCAGCCGGCTGCGCGGCTGCGGCTGCCCGCCGTTGCTGCAGGCAAGCGTGGCGGATTTCATCCGCCAAGGGCATTTCTACCGCCACCTGAAACGCATGCGGCCGCTGTACCGCCAGCGGCGCGAGTGGCTGACGCAGGCGCTGGAACGGCGACTGGAGGCGTGGCTGACGGTGGTGCCGCAGCAGGGCGGCATTCAGCTGTTGGCCCGGCTGTGCGACGGCATGGCGGATGCGCCCTTGGCGGCGCAGGCGTGGCAACAGGGGCTGGCGGTGCAGGCGCTCTCAGACTGGCGCATCGACCATCCGGCGGGGCAGGGGTTACTGTTGGGGTTCGCCAATTTCAGCCGGCGAGAGGAGGCGGAGCGGGCGGTGCAGGGGCTAGCGCAGCTGTTTAAACACGCAAATTAAACGGCCCGCGATTTCCGCGGGCCAGACGCACATCTGTTTTATCTTTATGACTGCAGGGGTGTTAACGCCGGGCCAGCAGCACGCCGAGCACGATGCCGACGGCGGCACCGATCCCTACGCCCTGCCAAGGTTTGTCACGCAGATAGCTGTCGGCTTGATCGACCGCGTCGCGCGCATGCTGTGTCAGACTGGTGGAGCCGTTGAACCGCGCCCGGGCGTCGCGCAACACGCCTTTCGCCTTGCTGTGCAGCTCTTTCAGTTCCTCTTTGGTCTTGTCACCGGACTCGCGCAACACTTCATCCAGCGTATCGGCCAACAGAGTGACGTCCTGATCGATGTCGCGTTCTGTTCTTTCCGCTTTCTTAAACATTCAGCTCTCCATTTCGACACATGTCTTTTAAGTGTAGACCATGTCGAGATTTGCGTGGCCGATCACGGAAAAAAACCGCCGTCACGCAGGTGTTTGCCGGCGCCTGGGCTTTGTACATTTGGTTACTCGGCGAAACCAATCACTCACGGAAGCGGCGGTTTGATTCCACTAGTATCTGTTTCAACGGCTCCACCGGAGCTTACCGAAACAACACTCTGAGGATTTAAAGATGAAAAAAGTATTAGCGCTGATCGTTGCTGCCACTATGGGTCTGTCTTCTGTTGCTTTCGCTGCTGATACTGCAGCTACTGCTCCGGCTACCACCACCGCGCCAGCTGCGACCACCACTACCGCTGCGCCAGCGGCTGCTGCTGAAAAAGCGCCAGCTAAAGCAACGCACCACAAGAAAGCCAAGCACCACAAAAAAGCGCCAGCCCAGAAAGCTCAGGCCGCTAAAAAGCACCACAAAAAAGCGCCAGCTCAGAAAGCCCAGGCCGCTAAAAAGCACCACAAAAAAGCGCCAGTGCAGAAAGCTCAGGCCGCTAAAAAACACCACAAAAAAGCCGGTAAAAAAGCATAATTAAGTGATGTTTGCGGAACCGAAAGGTTCCGCACGCTCCAGTCCGTACTCCAGACACCCGGTTCTTCCGGGTGTCTTCTTTTGAGGCGACGCACGATGATCAATCGCTATCTGTTTGAAGTCATTTTCAGCGCGGTAACCCTGTGCGGGGTGATCGTCGGCTGGGAACTGTTTTTGGCCGGCAGCTTCCTGTGATCATTGCGCCGCGGCGGTTTCATGCAAATGCCGCCAGCCGAGCGCGTTGAGCTGGCGTTCAAACACCACCGTGGAGTAGCGCAGCGTGGCGCTTTGCCCCGGCAGACTCTGTTTTTCCCGGTAGCTGACTACCGCGCCCGTCGGCCATTCGGCCACCAGCTTCATCTCTTCTATCTCGATTTCCAGTCCCGGTTTGGCGGCGCGATGCGCGCGGAAAAAAGCGCACAGCGCGGTGAAATCCAGCGGGGCGCCGTTCAGCGCGATCATGCTGAAATCCGGCGTAAAGCGCGCCAGCAGCGCTTGCTCCTCTCCGGCACCTTTGCCCAGCCAGCGTTCAATGGCGATGTGGGCGTCGATCACTTCGGTAAAATACGGGTTCATAAAGCATCCTGTTGAGCGTTGAGTTGGCGCACGATGGCGCGGTTGGCGAGGCGCAGACACAGTAACAGCGGGATAAGTGTGCTGGCGCCCGCCAGAATGAAGCAGGTGCGGTAAGCCGCCGCGGGCGGCAACACGGCCAGCAGCAGATTCAGCAGCAGGCTGAGCAGCGCCACGCCGAGGCAAAAACTGAGTTGGCGGTTGATGTTCCACAGCGCACTGGCGTCCGCCAGCTGAGCGTCGGGGATCTGCAGGAACGCGCTGCTCTGCGCGGTGCTGCTGCACAGGCTGCCGCCGAACCCCATCAGGGCGAAGGCGGCGATCTGCAACACGTGCTGCCCGGCCTGATCGATCTGCGCCAACGTCAGCATGCCGGCGCCTTGCAGCAGGCAGCCGACGATCAGCAGCGGCCGCGGGCCGAGGCGGTTAAAGGTTTTGCCGGTTAGCGTGATGGCCAGGAACGATGCCAGCGCCCAGGGCAGCATCAGGCCGCCGACCTGTGCGGCGGGCATCCCCAGCTGGTTTTGCAGATACAGCATTGCCACCAGGCTGACGCCGATGAACAGGCCGGGAATGCACAAATAAACCGCCATGGCGTTGCGCAGCAGCGGATCGCCGACCAGCCGCAGGTTCAGCAGCGGCTGCGGGGTGCGCAGGCTATGGCGCAAATAATAGGCCAGCACCAGCAGACCGGCGGCCAGCAGCGCCGCGCCGGAAGCCTGATGGCCGCCCTCGCTCAGCCGGGTCAGGCCGAGCAGCAGCAGCGTCAGCGCCGCGCAGCCGTTCAGCAGCCCCGTGGCGTCGAGCGGTTTACGCACCGCCGTCGGCGCTTCCGCGCGCAGCCACAGCGCCGCCAGCGCCAGGGCCAGAGCCGCCAGCGGCTGGTTGGCGAAAAACACCCAGCGCCAGTCCAACCGATCGACGAGCCAGCCGCCCAGCGCCGGTGACAGCGCCGGCGCCAGCAGCCCGACTAACATGATGGCGGCCGACAGCCCGGCGCGTTCATGGCTGCGATACAACTGATAGGTCAGCGTCTGGCCGATGGGGATCAGCAAGCCGCCGCCCATGCCCTGCAGGGTGCGCCAGCCGATCAGCGCCCCGATGCTCTCGGCGTTGCCTGCGCCGAGGGTGGCCAGCATGAACAGCGCCAGCGAGAGCAGAAACACCCGCCGCCCGCCGATGCGCTGCGCCAGCCAGGCGCTGAGCGGGATCACCAGCGTCAGGCCGAGAATATAGCCGTTGCTGACCCACGCCAGTTGGCTGACCGATGCTCGCATCGCCTGGCCGATGGCGGGGTAGGCGACGTTGGCGATAAACATATTGATCAGATCGACGAAAAAGCCGAGCAGATAGACGATTGCCACTTTGCTGCGATAAGACATGGTGCCTCCGGTTGAAGGCGAGCAGTGTAGCGGGGGGAAAAGTGCGGATAAATCGGCGGCGGGCGATTACACTGTCAAAATAATTTTGACAATAAGGGTGGCGAAATGCTGAATTTGCAGCGCCTGGCGATCTTCGCGGCGGTGGTGGAGGCGGGCAGCTTTACCGCAGCGGCGGTGGCACTGGGGCAAACCAAGGCGGTGGTGAGCTTTAACGTCAAGCAGCTGGAGAATGAGCTGGGGGTGTCACTGCTGGCGCGCAGCACCCGCCGATTATCGCTGACCGATGCCGGCGAACGCTTCTACCAGCGCAGCCTGCAGCTGTTGCAGGAGGCGGAGAACGTGCTCGACGACGTGCGCCGCGATCATCACGGGCTGAGCGGCGTGCTGCGCATCACCAGCACGCCGGAGTACGGCGCGCAGGTGGTGGCGCCGGCGCTGGCGGCGTTTTCGCGCCAGCATCCGCGCCTGCGCATCCAGCATGTCTCTTCTTCTTATCATGCCGATCTGATTTCGGAGCGCTTCGACGTGGCGATCCGCCTGGGCCAGCTGGCGGATTCCAGCCACCGCGCGGCGTTGATCGACAGCTTCGCCATTTTTCCGGTGGCGGCGCCGGATTATCTGGCCGACCGGCCGATGCATTCGCTGACGGATCTGGCGCAGGCGCAGTGGATAGCCCACAGCCGGCTCAGTTCGCCGCTCAGCTGGCAGGTGGTCACGCCGCAGCGCGAAGCGGTGCTGTTCAAGGTGGCGGACGCCGCCACGCTTACCGGCGACAGCGCTGCGGCATTGCTGGCGTTCGCCCTGCATGGCGCCGGGGTGGCGCTGCTGCCGGCGTGGCTGGCGCAGCCCGAGATCGACGCCGGCAGGCTGCAGCGGTTGCTGCCGGATCACCGTTTCCCCGAGCAGAGCATCTATGCGCTCTACCCGAACACCCGCCACGTGCCGGAGAAGGTGCGGGCGTTTATCGATTTTCTGCGCGTGCGGGTGGCGGCAAACCGTTAGCGAAATAATAATTCGTTATCACTCTCTCATTTATCATCAAATCTCATCGGGGTATGCTGGAGGGCTTCGTCTACCTCGTCCGATGCGAGCCACCTTCGATGACCGCAGAAAATAACTTCCAGCTGAACCGACGCATTCTGTCCGTGGTGATGTTCACCTTCGTCTGCTACCTGACCATCGGCCTGCCGCTGGCGGTGCTGCCGGGATTTGTGCATGACCACCTGGGCTACAACTCGGTGCTGGCGGGCCTTATCATTAGCGCGCAGTACTTCGCCACGCTGTTCAGCCGCCCGCATGCCGGGCGCTACGCCGATCAGCTGGGGCCGAAGAAGGTGGTGCTGTTCGGCCTGGCGTGCTGCGGCGCCAGCGGGCTGTTTTACGCGCTGGCGTTTGGCGTTGACGGTTATCCGTGGCTCAGCCTGCTGTTGCTGTGCGTGGGGCGGGTGTTTCTCGGCGTCGGCGAAAGCTTCGCCAGCACCGGTTCCACGCTGTGGGGCATCGGCCGGGTCGGAGCGATGCACACCGCACGGGTGATTTCCTGGAACGGCGTCGCCACCTACGGGGCGATGGCGGCCGGCGCGCCGCTCGGCGTGTACCTGAATCAGCAGTGGGGCTTGGCCGGGGTGGCGGCGCTGATCGTGCTGGCGGTCGCGGTGGCGCTGCTGTTGGCGAGCGACAAGCTGGACGTCTCGATCGCCGCCGGGCAGCGCATCGCCTTCAGCGCGGTGTTCGGCCGCATCTGGGCCTATGGTCTCGGGCTGGCAATGGGCACCGTCGGCTTCGGCGTCATCGCCACGTTCATCACCCTTTACTACGCCGACAAGGGCTGGAGCGGCGCGGCGTTTTCGCTGACGCTGTTCAGCTGCGCCTTCGTCGGCATCCGCCTGATTTTCAGCAACGTCATCAACCGCCACGGCGGGTTGAAGGTGACGCTGGCATCGTTTCTGGTCGAGATCGTCGGGCTGCTGTTGATCTGGCAGGCCGGCGAACCCTGGATGGTGCAAACCGGCGCGTTGCTGGCCGGCGCCGGTTTTTCGCTGGTGTTCCCGGCGCTGGGCGTTGAGGCGGTGAAACAGGTGCCGCCGCAGAACCAGGGCACAGCGCTCGGCACTTATTCGGCGTTCCTCGACCTGGCGTTGGGCATCACCGGCCCGCTGGCCGGGCTGCTGATTGGGCAAGCGGGCGTGCCGTCGATCTATCTGGCGGCGGCACTGCTGGTGGCGATCGGGGTGCTGCTCACCCTGCGTCTGCTGCAGCGCAGCCGGCGCTGATTCAGGAATAGTCCGAAACCCGGATTCCTCCCCAGAAAATCGTTGTTTCGGTGAATGATTACGGTAAGGTCGCTCAGCGGTCCAGAATGAGAGGAGGAATCGATGTATTTACGGCCGGATGAAGTGGCTAAAGTGTTGGAGAATACCGGCTTTGAGCGTGATTATGTCACCGATCAGGCCTATGGCTACCGCAAGGGTACGCATTATGTGTATGTGAATCGCGAAGCGCGGATGGGCAGAACCGCATTGGTGATCCACCCGGCGTTGAAAGAGAGAAGCGTGCATTTCGCCACGCCGACCTCCCCGGTGCGCACCAGCGAGCAGTATCTGGAGTTTCCCCTGGATTTAAGCAGCGACGCCCCGAACCTGCGTTACGGCATCGCACACGGCTTCAGCTCGCGCGAAGCGCTGTCGCGCTACCTCTACAGCATGTTCCTGTAATCGGTCCCCCGCCCGGGGGACGCGATCAGCCGTGGGCCAACGCTTCGCGGTTGAAACGCTCATTGTAGGCGCGGCGGAACTGCGCCAGTTCAAATGCATCGATATCCAGCTCGGCGAAGTAAAACAGCGCCGCTTCGGTGTGCTCGGCGTGCAGCTCCGGCGACAGCCCGGCGCGCAGCAGCACGTCGCGCCACAGGGCAATCTGTTCGTCGTCCGCCTGTTTGATGAACGTCAGATAGATGAACAGCAGGTAAGCGGCCTGGTGCATCTCTTCGGTGTAGCCGTTGTTCAGCATGCGGATAAAGGTCTGGCTTTGGCGGCCGCCCATTTCCTGGATCATCGATTCGATCAGCATCGGTTTGACCCTCAGCAGATGGGCCAGCGAATCGATGGCTTTGCGGGTGTCGGACGTCAGAATGCGGTAACCGATAATAAATACGACGATCAGGACGGCGAGGATGATCCAGGTCATTTAGGCTTTATTACACTCTCAATACGCCAGAAGAGGGAGAGGCGCTGTGCGACAGCGCCCGCTATCAATGCTGTTCGCCGCTGAAATTACCGACCGCGCTCTGCTGGCGCAGATGGTGGTTAAAGGTGGCCGCGTCTTTGGCCAACGCGTCGAGATGGGCGCCAAGCATTTTGATCTGCTTCACCAGCGCATGTTGTTCCGGCACCGAACTGGCGGTGCTCAGTTTGCGCGCCAGTTGTTCATTCTGCGCCCGCAGCGCGGCTTCGCGCTGTTTGGCTTCTTCCAGCAGTTGCTGCAGCGCCTGGTAGCTCTGCTGCCATTCGCGGTGTTGCCGTTCGAAGCTGCTCTGCAACTCATTCATCGCATTTTGAAACTGGATTTCCAGCTCGCGCATTGTCATGGGCTCGATCCTTTGCGGCACTCAATGATGGCTTAGCAGTATAGCGAAAACTGTTCGCAAGCTCACCCGTTGACGACAAATGAGACACATGCCGCTGACAATTCCCGGCTTGCAACCGTGGCAAGGCGTCTTACAATCGACCCCATTCCCAGCCGTAAAGGCTGCCGTTCAAGAGAGGTGGAACATGAGCGAGCAGGAAAAAGACTTTTTTGAACAGGCGATGGCGGACGTGGTGCCGCTGGCGAACGGGCGGCAGACGTTGCACCTCCGGCCGCAGGAGACGGTGGACAAAAGCGCGCGGCGCGAAGCACAGCGGCTGCGGCAGGAAAACTTCCTCAGCACCGATTTTCTCGAGGTGATCCCCTGCGAACAGCCGCTGGAGTTCAAAGGAGAAGGCATTCAGCAGGGCGTGCTGGACAAGCTGCGCAACGGGCGTTACCCGCCGCAGGCGTCGCTGAACCTGCTGCGTCAGTCGGTCGAAGCCAGCCGGCAGGCGCTGTTTCGCTTCATCGTGCAGGCGGAGACGCAAAACCTGCGTTCGCTGCTGATCGTGCATGGCCGCGGGCGGCAGAACGACAGCCATCCGAATATCGTGCGCAGTTACGTCGCCAAATGGCTGGCGCAGTTTGAGCAGGTGCAGGCGTTTTGCCGCGCCTTACCGCGCGACGGCGGCGAGGGCGCCTGCTACGTCACGCTGCGTAAATCGGTGCAGGCCAGGGCGGAAAACTTTGAGCGCCACGCCAAGCGTAGCCGTTGAAAGGATTGCCGAAATAAAATGGCCGGCGATAGACGCCGGCCATCGATGAATTATTTATTAAATATTTTATAGTCCAGCGAATAACGGCCGGCGCCGGTCACCGCCAGCAACAGCAAACCACCAATGATGCTGATGTTTTTAAAGAAGTTGATTTCGTTGCCCATCATTTCCATACCGGTCATTTTCCAGAATGGATGGCCGATAAACGCGGTGCCCAAAACATAGAGGGCGAAAATGACCGCGATAGGGCGAGTAAACAGGCCGAGAATAAGCGCGATGCCGAAAATAAACTCCACCACCACGGCAACGATCGCCGCCAAATAAGGCATCGGCGTGCCGTAACCTTCCATCGCCGTGACGGTCGCACCGAAGTTGACCAGTTTCATCCAGCCGAAAATGATAAACAGAATCATCAGCAATATGCGGGACAGCAGAATTACGCCGTCTTTTGAGCTATCACCCATTTCGAACTCCTTAGCCACTGTCGGAATTATGTTGTCTTACTGTATAAAGATTAGAACAATTTACGTTTTTTTCTAGCGGCGACGGGCGGTTGCGCCACTTTTTTCGTTGGGCGAGACGCGTGGTGAAGCCGGCGACATTGCCTATACTTGAGCCTGGAGCAAAAACAATAAAACAGGCAATGTGAGGTCGTGATGGATGAGGAATTGACCGCCGCCGGTTACCGCCGTTATTCCGGCGACAAGATTGACGTTTATTTTAACAGCGCGATATGCCGCCATTCCGCCAACTGCGTGCGTGGCAACGCGGCTATTTTTACCCTGAACCGCCGGCCGTGGATTATGCCGGACAATGCCGAGCCGGCCGAGGTGAAACGCGTTATCGACAGCTGCCCCAGCGGCGCACTGAAATATAGGGAGAAATCGTATGGATCATAAAATCTTGGCAGACGACAAGCGTTTTTATATCAATGATGAGCAAGGCAAGCTGATCGCCGAGATCTCTTTCGTGCCGAGCGGTGACAAGCTGACCATTATCGATCACACCTGGGTGGATGAGTCATTGAAGGGGCAGGGCGTCGGCAAAAAGCTGGTGGCGCTGGTGGTGGAGAAAATGCGCGCGGAGCAGCGTAAAATCATTCCGCTGTGCCCGTTCGCCAAGCATGAGTTTGATACCACGCCAGCCTATCAGGACATTCGCGCCTGAGGCGATAACGGGGCGCGGCGCGCGCCCCGAGCGTTCAGCAGACGCCGAAATCGCCGTCTTCGTGGTACAGCGCCACCTCGCTGGCCTGCACCTCCGTGCGCTGCTCTTTACCCAGTTCATTCCAGCTGCAAACCAGGGTTTCGCCGTCGATCGCCACCACGGTCATCTTTGGGCCGCCGGTGGTGCGTTGTACAAAATCACCGATATTGAATGCCATGCGTTCCTCCACAACAGATTAAACCTCACCTATTGATAACACAGAATGGCGCTACCGTTGGCAGATGTTTCGTTATGTATTAACTTATACAGCGATTATCACCAGGGAGAGCAGACTAACATGCCGGGATTATTGATGTTTTATGTGGGCGGTACGGCGCCGGGCGCCAATATTGAGTTGCACGACGTGCAGTTCGCGGCGGCGGATCGGCCGGATGAGGCGTATCCACTGCTGCGCGAAAAGTGGTTCGGCGATAAGCGCAAGGTGCATGTCGACGGCTATGCGCGCATCGACTGGGCGGACGGTTACGACGTGAGTCTGGAGCCTGCGCCGTTCGCCGGTGAAGAGAAGCTGTTTTTCGTTAACGTGGGCGGTTACCGCAGCGATGAGCTGGCGGAACTGCACCAGTTCGGCCTGTTCGTGGCGCGCTCCGCCGACGAGGCGAAAGACAAAGCCAAACGAGTGCTGCTGACCGACAGCGCGCAGCAGCACAAGGATGACCTGGCCGAGGTGGACGACTGCCTGCTGCTGCAGGCGTTGCAGGGTTATCACGTTCATCTGCGGGCCAACCCGCACGGCAAACCGGCCCGGCCGCTGTGGCAGGGGTATCTGCCGATTGGTGAGTAACGTTGGGGGGAGGCGGCCTCCCCAAATTTGGCGGTGTTAATGGTGTACTGCAGGTGAATCAGGCAAGCATCAGGCGGGTTTGCGGGCGGCGAGAATGAAGATCATCGGGCGTTCCTGCTCTTCGTCCAGCGCCGGGGTAGCGGCGATTTGCTGCGCGCTGGGGCCCCATTCGTTCAAATGCTGGATGATAAATCCTTGCTGCGCCAGCGGGTTGATATAGCTGCCGAGCGTGCGGTGCTGCTTGATGACGCCTTCCGCCAGCCAGTTGGAGACGCGCTGGCCTTCCCGCTGGTAGCCGTTGACCGGCCAGGATTTCTGCCCGTTGCCGTCGGTCAGCCAGCCCTGCTGCGCCGGGGCGGTGTAGATCGGGTGCTCGGCGGTGAAGATGAACTGCCCGCCGGGTTTCAGCGCGGCGTAAACCGTGGCGAACAGCGCGGCCAGATCCTCGAGGTAGTGCAGCGTCAGCGAGCTGTAGACCAGATCGTAACTTTCCGGCGGCAGCTGCAGCTGCGCCAAATCTTGCCGGCGGTACTCGATGCCCGCGTCGGCGGTCATCTCCCGCGCCTTGGCCAGCATCTTTTCCGAGACGTCCAGCCCCAGCACGCTGGCTGCGCCCTGTTCGCGCGCGCTGCGGCAAAACCAGCCGTAGCCGCAGCCGAGATCGACCACGCTTTTTCCCTGCAAGTCCGGCAGGATGCGGCGGATGGCGGGCCATTCCGGCGCGCCGTCCAGGCCGTGCTGCGAGCGGCTGAGCTGCGCGTAGCCGTCGAAGAAGGCCTGATTGTCATAGATGTTTTGCGTCATGATGACTCCTTGGGATGAATGACGGCGGCGGAATGCCGCTGCCATACTCTGCATATTGCTGCATAATTCTACGCTGACAACATGAATAACGGGAATGACGATGGACATGATTTCGGTGCGGCAAGCGCCCGAGCTGGCGCCGCGCGCCATTGCATATTTTCAGCGGCACTGGGCCACGGCAGAGACGCTGATGATGTATGAAGACGCCATCAACCGCAGCCTCGGCGCCGCCAACCCGCTGCCGCAGTGGTACCTGCTGATGGAAAATGACCAGATCCTCGGCTGTGCGGGGCTGATTACCAACGACTTTATCAGCCGCGGCGAGCTGTATCCCTGGCTGTGTGCGCTCTACGTAGAGGAAACGCAGCGCGGCCGGGGCTGCGGCGCCAAGCTGATTGAGCATGTGGCGGCGGAAACTCGCCGGTTGGGCTTCCCGCAGCTGCACCTGTGCACCGATCTGGAGGGTTACTACGAGCGCAGCGGTTTCGTTTATAACGGGCTTGGGTATCACCCCTGGGGCGAGACCTCGCGGGTCTATTCGCGGGTGCTGTGATCGCCGCCGCCGTGTAAGACAAACCTGACTTTTCATTCACCTCATCGCGCATCGCGGGTTACACTGGCCGCTTGTTCGCCACCGACCGGATTAATTCGCCGCGCGATGAGAGTGCCACGCCAGCTACCGCAACGCTTTACCGCCTGCATCGCCATTATGGCGGTGCTGTTGCTGTTTGTGGCGCCGGTGGTGTCGAAATCGCTGATGCACCATCAGATGATGGGCGGCATGGCGCAGCCGGCAGCCGCCATGCCGCACGAGATGCACGGGATGGCGATGCCCGCCGCCGAGCATGCCGGCCACCACGGCATGGATCCGGCGGAGATGATTTTCTGCGGCTACTGCGAGCTGCTGATCCACGTGCCGCTGCTGCTGTGGACATTCGTCCCGCTGCTGTGGCTGATGGCGCGCATCGCACGCCTGCCTTGCGCGCCGCGCATCGTTTCTCCGCCCATTCGGCGCCTTAATCTGCGGCCGAGCCCGCGCGGGCCACCCGGCCAATCGTTTTTCCCTATTGCTTGATCATGGGTCACGCCGTCCGTATCGCTGCGGACGGTTTGCCTGCGCACACAGTTTGAAAAACGAGAAAGGCCATGTCTTCAATAACCAAAACTCCACCTGCCGCATCGCCGCGAGGCGCGATGCTGAACCTGATCAGACGGCTGCATTTTTATATCGGCCTGCTGGTTGCCCCTTTTATTCTGGTCGCCGCACTGACCGGCACGCTGTATGTGCTAACCCCGCAGCTTGAAGAGGCGCTGTATCGCGATGCGCTTTTCACCGAACCGCACGGACAGGCGACATCGCTGGCCGACCAAATCGCCGCCGCCCGCCGCGTGGCGGGTGCCGAGACGCGCATTTACGCCGTGCGCCCGGCGCCCGGCGCGACGGATACCACGCGCGTACAGTTCGTGGGAGCCGATCTGGGCGCTTCCGAGTCGCGCGCGCTGTTTGTCGATCCTTACACCCTGGCGATCAAGGGCGATATGACGGTGTACGGCACCTCCGGCGTACTGCCGCTGCGCACCTGGCTGGATAAGCTGCACAGCAGCCTGCTGCTCGGCGATATGGGCCGCAATTACAGCGAGCTGGCGGCTTCCTGGCTGTGGGTGGCCGCGCTGGGCGGCGTGGCGCTGTGGCTGGCGACGCGGCCGAAGCGCAAGCTGAAAAGGGTGAAAGGGGGCTTCGCCGCTAACCGCCAGTGGCATATCACGCTGGGCGTAGCGCTGCTGGCCGGGCTGCTGTTCTTCTCGGCTACCGGGCTGACCTGGTCGCAGTGGGCCGGCGGCAACATCGACGCGCTGCGGGCCAACCTGGGCTGGCTGACGCCGCAGGTCAACGCCAGCCTGCAGGCCGATGCGCCGCAGATGCCGGCCGATCCGCACGCCGAGCACCGCGGGATGATGCCTGGCATGAAGATGGGCCCTGCCGCGCAAAGCAATGCGCTGAACGGCGATTGGGATCGGGCGCTGCACGCCGCGCGCGCCGCCGGAATAGACGCCGCTAAGGTCGAGCTTCGCCAGCCGAAAGGCGAGGGCAAAGCCTGGACGGTGACCGAAGTGGATCGCAGTTGGCCAACGCAGGTGGACTCGGTCGCCATCGCGCCGCAAAGCTTCGCCGTCGTCGACCAGGTGCGGTTCGACACCTTCCCGCTCATCGCCAAGCTGACCCGCTGGGGCATCGACGCCCACATGGGCATTCTGTTCGGCTTGCCGAATCAGCTGCTGCTGGCGGCGTTTGGCCTTGGGCTGTGCCTGACGATCGTGCTGGGTTACCGCATGTGGTGGAGTCGCCGCCCGGCGGCGGGTGCGCAGCATCCGGTGCATACGCTGGTTGCCGCCTGGCTGGCGCTTTCCCTGCCGGCGCGCGCCGTCACGCTGCTGGTTGCAGCCGTACTGGGTTATTGCCTGCCGGTGATGGGCGTGAGCCTCGCGGCGTTGTTGCTGGTGGACGTATGGCGCTGGCGCGGCCAGCGGCAAGGCCTTCGGGACGGAACGCCGGAAGCGGCCGCCCGCCGCGCCGAGGTGCGCAAGTTCCGCGCGGCGGTGGCGACGGTCGCGGTGGTGGTTGGCTGCGTGATGGGCCGGGCGATCCTCGGCGGCACCGTCGAGCAGTTTCAGCTGCCGATCGGTGCCTGGAGCGCCCAGATGATCGTGATGCAGAGCCTGATGGTGTTGCTGTATACGCTGGTGTTCACCCTGCTGCTTTCCATTCCGCTGTGGTATTTCTTCCTGGGGGAAAAAGAGGGGCGGTGAGGTATTTTGCGCTGATGTGAGGCGTTCAACCCCGCTGCGGCGGGGTTTTTCTTGGTTACATCAGCCGGTGCGCGTGCAGTTTGACACTTTCCATGATGCTGTCCATCGTCACCTGCACGCGGTGCGGCAACACGCCTCGCCGGCGGTAGATCAGGTAGGCCTGCATATCGATGCCGCGCTCGCGCGCCAGGCAAGGCTGCAGTGTGCCGGCATCCAGCTCGGCGGCCACGGAATAATACGGGGCGTAGACGATGCCCAGGCCCTGTTTGGCCAGCTCGATCGCCGGCAGAATGTTATCGCAGACGCTGGCGCCGTTGATCTCGACCTGCACCAACTCCCCCTGTGCATTGTAGCCGCTCCAGGTATTGCGGATGCCGCCCAGCATACGCAAGGTAATGCAGCGATGCTGCGACAGTTCATCCAGCTCCTTCAACGGCATGCGGGCGATGTAATCCGGCGCGGCGAACAGCCCGACGCGAAAACGGGTAAAGGGCCTGGCGATCAGGCTTTCGTTTTGCGGCTGGAAAAAGCTGATCAGCAAATCGCAGTCGCTGTCGAATACTGCGCCATATTTTTTCTCACGTTCGTCGGGGTTGCGGGTCACCAGATCGACAGTCAGCGCCGGCGCAGCGTGCAGCAGCGGCGGCAGCAAATAGCTGGCCAGGAAAGCGTGGATACCGATCGGCGCGCCGAGCGTGACCATGCCGCTCATACTGCGCTTATAGGTGCCGGCCATATCGAGCAGATCGCTATGCTCGTTCAGCAACTGGGAGGCGCGGCGCAAGAATTGTTCGCCGAACTCGGTCAGTGACAGAGTGCGCGGGCCGCGCAAGAACAGTTCCAGACCCAGCCGCCGCTCCAGCGCGGTGAGGGCGCGCGACACATTCGACTGCGGCATATCCAGCAGCTGCGCCGCTTTGCTGACGCTCGCCGTTTCGGCGATGACGCTTACAATCCTGAGTTCTTCAATACGGAAGTCTTTCTCTTTCACTGGCTGGCTCGTATGAGTATGTATATCAAAAATGATATACGTCTTTGGCGGCATTGTCATATGACTTATCACGGGCGGGTGGGTATCATTCGATTTGATTATTTGCTATCCACATAAATAAAGAGAAATCCGTCAATGAAAGTAACAAGAACGGTGATTTTACCTGCGCTGTTATTATTGGCCGCGTGCTCGTCCGCCGTGACCGAAAAAGAAAAATATTCGACCTTTCTGACCAATTATAACGATATTAACAAAGGCCAATCCGCGTCCGGTAAAGACGTTTTATATTGGAAAGATCAGAGCGTCGATTTTTCCCGTTATCAATATCTGGTGTATCAACCGATGATCTATTTCCCGCGGCCGAAACCGAGCGAAATGGTCAGCCAACGCGCGCTCGACAATATCCTGAATTACACCAACCAGCAGTTTAAACAGGCGATGGGCACCCACTTTACGCTGGTGGACATGCCGCGCGAGCATACGCTGATCTTCCGCGGCGCCATCACGGCGATCGACACGCAGAAGAAAGGGCTGCAGGTCTATGAAGTCTTGCCAATCACGCTGCTGATCGCCGCCACGCAAAGCGTAACCGGGCACCGCACCATGGAGAGCGCGGTTTATATGGAAGGCGAGTTTATCGATGCCGCGACCAACCAGCCGGTGATTAAAGTGGTGCGTAAGGCTTCGGGAGAAAATCTTAATAATGAGAAAGCACAGCTGAAAGTCACCGACGTGAAGAACGCCATCGATACCATCGCCAACGACATCAGACAATATAACACGCTATAGAGATTATTTATTTCCATTATTCTCAACCAGGACTTTACATGTTTCTTAACTATTTTGCGTTAGGCGTACTGATTGCGGTATTCCTGATATTATTCTACGGCGTCATTATTATTCATGACATTCCTTATTTGCTGGCGAAAAAGCGCCGGCACCCGCATCAGGATGCGATTCACGTTGCCGGTTGGGTCAGCCTGTTTACGCTGCACGCCATTTGGCCGCTGCTGTGGATCTGGGCGACGCTCTATCGGCCGGAACGCGGCTGGGGCATGAGTGAAAGAACGGAATCCTCAACGGATCTGCAGGCGCGCATCGCACTGCTCGAAACCGAATTACAACGCCTGCAGGAAAAGCCGACGGCGGTTCCCGGCCCCACGGTAAGTTGAGCGTAGCCTATGGATTTGCTCATTATTCTCAGCTACGTGGCGCTGAGCTACGGCGTATTTAAACTGTTCCGCATTCCGGTCAACAAATGGACCGTGCCGACCGCCGTACTCGGCGGGATCGTTATCGTCGGCGCTTTGATTCTGACGATGAACTACAACCATCCGTACAGCGATCGGGCGCAGAAAATTGCCGTGTCGGTGCCGATGGTGCCGCAGGTCTCGGGCATGATCGTTGAAGTGACGGAGAAAACCAACGTGCTGCTGCGCAAAGGCGAGGTGCTGTTCCGGCTCGACGACAGCCGCTACCGCGCGCGGCTCACCAGGCTGGAGGCGGATCTGGCCGGGGCGGAGGCGGAGATCAGAATGCGTCGGGCGGCGCTCAGCGAGTCCGCCGCCAACGTGCAGCGGGCGAACGCGGAGTATGATCGTGCCCGCAAGGATTACCAGCGCTACGCGAAAGGGGCGGCCATGCCGGTCAACCCATTCTCGGAGCAGGACGTCAGCCATGCGCAGCAGCAGTACCAGGCGCAATCCGCCGCGCTGCAGGCGGCGAAAGCCCAGTTCCAACAGGAACAGGCTCGGTTGTCCGGACGCTATGACGGCGAAGACGCCACGATAGCCAGCCTGAAATCGCAAATAGCCGAAGCGCGTTACAACCTGGAACAAACGGTGGTGCGTGCGCCGAGCGATGGCTATGTCACGCAGGTGCTGGCGCGGCCGGGCACGGCGGCGGTGCGCTTGCCGTTCAAACCGGTGATGATCTTTATCCCGCAGCAAAAGCGCCAGGTGGTGGCGGTATTCCGCCAGAACGCCATCTTGCGCTTGGCGCAGGGGGATCAGGCTGAGGTGGTGTTTAACGGCTTGCCGGGACAGGTTTATGGCGGCACCGTGAGCCGGGTGTTGCCGGCGATACCGGACGGCAGCTACCAGGCCAGCGGCGCACTGCAGGGCCTGAGCGCCACGCCAGGGCGGGAAGGGGTGTACGTAATGATCGATCTGGCAGCCAACCCGGATCTGGATCATCTGCCCGACGGCGTGAGCGCCCAGGCGGCGGTTTACACCGGCCACTTCGAGCACGTCTCCGTGATGCGCAAAGTGCTGCTGCGCATGACCAGCTGGCTGCACTACCTTTATCTGGATCACTAGCCTGCATCGGCCCGGGGGAACCCGTGCCAAGGGGGTTCCCCCTGAATGTGACAAAAACAAAAAAGCCCGCAACCGAAGTTGTGGGCTTTTTCGCTATTATCGCCGGGTCTATCTGGTTCACTGGCGACGTATTTGGTGGAGCTGGCGGGAGTTGAACCCGCGTCCGAAATTACTACACCGTCGGCACTACATGCTTAGTCCAATCTTTACATTCGCCGGCCAGCTGCGGATGGACACGCTACTGACAGACTAGCCTGATTGAGTTTAACGCTTCGGCCCCAGGCAGGACGTCCACGCGATCTCTTTTGGGTTTGACCTCTCTTGATCCCCGTCCTAAGAGCGGAGGCTAGGGAGAGAGGGCTCTAAGCAGGGTATTAAGCTGCTAAAGCGTAGTTTTCGTCGTTTGCGACTATTTTTTTGCGGCTTTTTACGAGGCCAACCGCCCCTCGGCATGCTCCTAGGGCTTCGCAAATCCCGTCGAATCCAGAATCAGCCCCAAGTAACTTTGTGCAGTATACCAGAAGTTTACCTCGATAAGCCAGCGGCTTAACGATTGGCGTGCTTCATGATACGGGCTTTCGCCGTCTGCCATTCGCGATCTTTGATGTCATCGCGTTTGTCGTGCTCTTTCTTGCCTTTGGCTACGCCGATCTTGATCTTGCTCCAGGCATTTTTCCAATACAGGGACAAGGCCACCACGGTGTAACCCTCGCGGTTGACGCGGCCGAGCAGGGTGTCCAGCTCGCGCCGGTTCAGCAGCAGTTTACGGGTACGCGTCGGATCGCACACCACATGCGACGAAGCCACGTTGAGCGGGGTGATGGTGGCGCCAAACAGGTAGGCTTCACCGTCACGGAACGTCACGTAGCTGTCGCTGAGGTTGGCTTTGCCTGCACGCAGCGATTTAACTTCCCACCCTTGCAGCGACAGGCCCGCCTCGAACTCTTCTTCAATGAAGTATTCGAAACGCGCGCGCTTGTTTTGGGCAATGGTGGCGGAACCGGGTTTGTGTGCTTTTTTCTTTGTCATAGTGCGTTCATTATACTGGATGCTTCAGCGAAAGAAATCCTTTCCCGGTCAGCACCTGCGCAATTTTTCGCATTTTTGGTTCCCTCATCCCTTAGCAGATTTTTTGTTTGCCGCCAGATAAATGGTATTATCTGTACGTTTTATGTCTTACAGGAAATGATATGCCCCAGATCAGTCGGTCTGCATTAGTGCCGTTCAGCGCCGAGCAGATGTATCAGTTGGTTAACGATGTTCATTCTTACCCCGATTTTCTGCCAGGCTGCACCGGCAGCCGGGTGCTTAACGCTACCTCCAACGAGATGACCGCCGCGGTGGACGTCGCCAAGGCCGGTATCAGCAAGACCTTCACCACGCGCAATACGCTGCTGGATAACCAGAGCATCAATATGCAGCTGGTTGATGGCCCGTTCCGCAAGCTGATGGGCGGCTGGCAGTTCACACCGCTGAGCGAAGAGGCCTGCAAGGTGGAGCTGCACCTGGACTTCGAGTTCACCAACAAACTGATTGAGCTGGCGTTCGGCAAGGTGTTCAAAGAGCTGGCGGGCAGCATGGTGCAGGCATTCACCCAGCGGGCGAAAGAGGTCTACAGTGTCTGATATCCAGGTCGAGGTGGTGTACGCCTTGCCGGAGCGGCAGTATCTGCGCAAGGTGAAGCTGGCCGAGGGCAGCAGCGTTGAGCAGGCGATCCAGGCTTCGGGCCTGCTGGAGCTGCGCCAGGATATCGATCTTAAAAGCAACAAAATCGGCATCTACAGCCGCCCAGCCAAGCTGGGCGATACGCTGAACGACGGCGACCGGGTGGAGATCTACCGGCCCTTGATAGCCGATCCGAAAGAGCTGCGCCGGCAACGGGCAGAAAAGGCAAAAAAATAAGGCGCTTATAGCGCCTTATTTTTTTATCTGAAGCTGACTTTTTCTTCCGCGTTGCAGCCTGCGACTGTCATGAGGAACATCATGCCCCCTCATGGGCCGGAAGAGCGGGCGGCACCGATTACTTGGTCAGCGCCGGTTTGTTCTGGATATCGGTCAACACGCCTGCGCTGTCGAAGGTCAGCGTCAGCGTCTGCTGGGTGATGTCTTCATGGCCAGGCTGCTGACGGAACACATAGAACCACGTTTGCGTTCCGAACGGGTCTTGCAGCATTGGGGTGCCCAATGTGTAAGCGACCTGTTGTTGGGTCATCCCTTTCTGAATTTTTGCCACGTCGGTCGACGTCAGGTAGTTCCCCTGGTTGATGTCAGGACGATAAACCACCTTTTCAAAAGTAGAACAGCCTGCAGTCAGCATCACAAGAACTACAGCGGCGGCAGTCAGCGTTTTACAGCGCATAGTAATCACATTCCTTTAGGGCATAGGATGCCGATGATAATAGACCTTGCGGCAGTTGGAAACCTTTATACCCTTCATCTTTCACGTTGCGACGCATTGGCTTTCTTTTAGCACCTCAAGCGCTTGGCCTTTTTCAGGCCGTTGAGATGGCTTTGGATCACCGCCGCGCCGCACTTTAGATATTTCTCGGGCCAACAGCGTCACTGTCAGACCGCAGGAAAGTGAAAAAGTTGAGCTTTTTTATGCGGCCAGCAGTTCTTTGGCGTTGGCCAACGTATTGCGGGTGACTTCGCTGCCGCCGAGCAGGCGCGCCAGCTCCTGCAGCCGGGCGCGTTTATCCAGCGGCGCCATCTGGGTTTCGGTAACCGTGCCGTCGGTCTGCTTGCTGACGAACAGGTGCTGATGCCCGCATCCGGCCACCTGCGGCAGGTGGGTGACGCACATCACCTGGGTGGATTCGCCGAGCTGGCGCAGCAGGCGGCCGACGATGGCGGCGGTCGGGCCGCTGATGCCCACGTCCACCTCATCGAAGATCAGCGCCGGGGTTTCCATCTTGCGGGCGGTGATCACCTGAATGGCCAGCGCGATGCGCGACAGCTCGCCGCCGGAGGCGACCTTCGCCAGCGGCTGCAGCGGTTGCCCCGGGTTGGTGGAGACGCAGAACTCGGTGCGGCTGGCCCCTTCGGCACTCAGGTGCTGCGGTTCGAAGCGCACGTCGATGTTGAATTTGCCGTGCGGCATGGAGAGCGCCTGCATGCTGTCGGTGATGAGCGTGGTCAGCTCGGCGGCGTAGTGCAGGCGTTTCTGGTGCAGCTCTTCCGCCAGCGCCAGCGCCTGCTGGTGATGCAGGGTGACCGCTTCGTTCAGGTGTTCATGGTCGCTTTCCTGCTGCGACAGCAGCTGCTGTTCATCCAGCAACTGCTGATGCAACTGCGGCAGCTCCTCCGGCGCGACCTGATGTTTGCGGGCCAGGCTGATTTGGCGCGACAGGCGTTGTTCCAGCTCGTGCAGGCGGTTGGGATCGAGATCCATGCGATCGGCGTAATGGCGCAGCTCGTCGCTGGCTTCGCTGATCTGGATAGAGGCCTCTTCCAGCATGTCCAGCAGGCCGCTGAGCTTATCGTCCAACCCGGCCAGCTCAAGCAGCAGGTGTTTGGCGCTGTAAAGCTGGCTGAGCATGTTGTTCTCGTCGCTGTCGGCCAGCAGCTGCAGCGTCTGCTGGCTGAGGGTCAGCAGCTGGCCGCTGTTGGCCAGGCGCTTGTACTCGGCGTCGGTCTGCTCGAACTCGCCGGCCTGCGGCGCGAATTCATTCAGCTCTTTCAATTGGTATTGCAGCAGCTGCTTGCGCGCTTCGCGCTCGATGGACTGCTGCTGATGGTGCGCCAGCTCGCGGCAGCTCTGATGCCAGCGTTGGTAGGCCTGGCTCATCGCCGCCAGCAGGGCGGGTTCGTCGGCATAGGCGTCGAGCAGCGCTTTTTGGTGCTCCGGCTTGAGCAGCAGCTGATGGGCGTGTTGACCGTGGATTTGGATCAGGCGTTGCCCCAGCTCACGCAGCTGCGACAGCGGCACGGCGGTGCCGTTGATAAAGCCGCGCGAACGGCCGTCGGCGTTGATCACCCGGCGCAGCAGGCATTCGTTGCTGTCGTCCAACTGGTTTTGCTCCAGCCACTCGCGCGCGGACGGGGTGTCCGCCAGCGAGAAGCGGGCGCAGATGTCGGCGCGGGCGGCTCCCAGGCGCACCACGTTGCCGTCGGCGCGGTTGCCGAGGCACAGCCCCAGCGCATCGATGGCGATGGATTTGCCGGCGCCGGTTTCACCGGTGATCGCCGTCATGCCCGGTTGAAAATCGATTTCCAACTCACGAACGATAGCAAAGTTGCTGATGGTTAATTGCGCCAGCATGGGAACCTTCCTGTGTATAAACACATAACTGTAATTTAATACAGTATAAACTGGTTTTATATACAGTAAAGTGGCCGGCGCAGATTTTAGAACAATTTTTTCGACCAGCCCAACTTGGTGCTTAACGTGTTGAAATAGCTGTAGTCCTTCGGATGGATCAGATTCAGGTGGAAATCGCTGCGGCGGATCAGCACTTCTTCGCCTTCCTGGATCGGCAGTGCGATTTGGCTGTCGCAGCTGATCTCCAGATCGCTGCCGATCTGCGAGAATTTCAGGCGGATGGTGCTGTCGCCGTTGATCACCAGCGGCCGGGCGGAAAGGGTGTGCGGGAACATCGGCACCAGCGCGATCGCCTCCAGCGACGGGGTGAGGATCGGCCCGCCGGCGGAGAGCGAGTAGGCGGTGGAGCCGGTCGGCGTGGCGATGATCAGGCCGTCGGAGCGCTGCGAGAAGGCGAAGCGATCGTCGATATACACCTCGAATTCGATCATGTGCGCCACTTTGCCGGGGTGCAGCACCACTTCGTTGATGGCGGTGCTGATGCGGCACTGCTGGTGTTCTTTATGCACGATGGTTTCCAGCAGGAACCGCTGTTCGTCGATGTACTCGCCTTCCAGCACGTCCGCCAGCTGCTGCAGGGCGTTGTCGGGATCGAGATCGGTGAGGAAACCGAGGTTGCCGCGGTTGACTCCGATTACCTTGATGTCGTAGCGCGCCAGCACGCGCGCGGCGCCGAGCATGTTGCCGTCGCCGCCGACCACCACCGCCAGATCGGCGCGCTGGCCGATATCCGCCAGGCTGCCGGTGACGGCATCTTTCAGCCCCAAATCATGGGCGATTTGCCGTTCGACCATCACCGAATAGCCGCGGGCCACCAGCCAGTGGAACAGCATCTCGTGGGTTGCCAGCGCTGAAGGGTGACGCGGGTGGCCAACAATGCCAATACAGGCGAATTTTTTATTCATTTGTTGTGATTTTCCTCACCGGGACCCGTTTATGCCCCACATTGTGACCGGTTGACTTGAAACCCCGGTTTTGATCCCCATAATAAGCCAAGTTGCGAGATTAATGCTAAAACGCGGAGATATTCATGAGTAGTAAAGAACAGAAGACGCCAAACGAGCAAGTCTCGGAAGAAATGGAACAACACGCTCATCACGAGGATACGCTGCCGGAAGCGGCGGAAGGCGTCGATCTGCGCGATGCGCGTATCGCCGAACTGGAAGCCCAACTGGCGGAAGCTCAGCAGCACGAGCGCGACAGCCTGCTGCGCGCCAAAGCGGAAGCGGAGAACATCCGTCGCCGCGCCGAACTGGACGTCGAGAAAGCGCACAAGTTCGCCCTGGAGAAATTCTCCGGCGATCTGCTGCCGGTGATCGACAACCTGGAGCGTGCGCTGGATCTGGCGGATAAAAACAATCCGGAACTGGCCGCGATGATCGAAGGCATCGAGCTGACGCTGAAATCGCTGCTGGACGTGGTGCGCAAGTACGGCATCGAAATCGTCGGCGACGTCAACGTGCCGTTCAACCCGGAAGTGCATCAGGCAATGAGCATGATGGAATCCGCCGATCACCAGCCGAACCATGTGATGATGGTGATGCAGAAAGGCTATACGCTGAACGGCCGCCTGCTGCGCCCGGCGATGGTCGCGGTCTCCAAAGCCAAGGCGTAATCGCCCCGGCAACGGCATAAAGAAAGGCACCCGAGGGTGCCTTTTTTGTCTCTGGACTACGCCTGCGGCAGGCGCGGCATCCAGTCGATCGGTGTGAGCCCTTGCTGCTCCAGCAGCTGATTGGCCTGCGAGAAGTGGCGGCAGCCGAGGAAACCGCGGTGGGCGGAAAGCGGCGACGGGTGCGGCGCTTTCAGCACATGGTGACGGTTGCGGTCGATAAAGTTGCCTTTCTTCTGCGCGTGCGAGCCCCACAGCAGGAACACCACGCCTTCGCGGTTCTCGTTCAGGGCGGCGATCACTTTATCGGTAAAGGTTTCCCAGCCCAAATTGGCGTGCGAGTGCGCGCGGCCGCCTTCCACCGTCAGCACGGTGTTGAGCAGCAGCACCCCCTGTTCGGCCCAGCTTTGCAGGTAACCGTGATCCGGGCGTTCGAAACCGGGAATGTCGGTTGCCAGCTCTTTATACATATTCACCAGCGACGGCGGCGCCGGCACGCCGGGGCGCACCGAGAAAGAGAGGCCGTGCGCCTGATTGGGCCCGTGATACGGATCCTGGCCGAGGATGACGACTTTAACGTCCGCCAGCTCGGTAAAGCGGAACGCGTTGAACACGTCCTTCTGCGGTGGATAAATGGTCTTACCGGCCTGGCGCTCAGCGGCAACAAAGGCGAGCGTTTCAACAAAATAGGGCTGCTCTTTCTCTTTGCCGATCACGTCATGCCAGGTGAGGGAGGTGGCCATAAACGCTCTCCTTTGTTTTCTTTAGCAATTCATAGGCTATAGCTTACCGTGTCGGCGCGCGCAGCGAAACCCGCTTTTCGTTTCTCGCCGTCACACGCAATGCAATTATTTTTGAAAATTTACAAAAATAATTGGTTTTTGGCGCAGCGGGAAAATTGATATAAAACATAAATTTGCCCCTTAACGCCCTGTGCCTACCCGGTAAAAATTGACTTTAATCAAAGAACTGGCCCGGTCAGGCTGGTATACAGAACAACAAGACAACAATGGTTTTACCAAATGGCCGAAACCAGAATTGGGTTTTCTCACGACGTGAATTTTTACGCCCTTGTACGGAGGCAACATAATGATTACCGGTATTCAAATTACCAAAGCGAACGACCAGGCGCTGGTGAATTCTTTCTGGCTGCTGGACGATGAAAAAGCGGAAGCCCGCTGCGTGTGCGCCAAGGCTAACTACGCGGAAGATCAGGTTGTCGCGGTGAGCGATCTGGGCCAGATCGAATACCGTGAAGTGCCGCTGGAAATGCAGCCGACCGTGCGCGTAGAAGGTGGCCAGCACCTGAACGTCAACGTGCTGCGCCGTGAAACCCTGGAAGACGCGGTCAAGCATCCGGAAAAATACCCGCAGCTGACCATCCGCGTGTCCGGCTATGCGGTGCGTTTCAATTCCCTGACGCCGGAACAGCAGCGCGACGTTATCGCCCGCACCTTTACCGAAAGCCTGTAATCGGCGGCGCAGTCAATCAGGGAGCTTCGGCTCCCTTTTTGCGTTTGGCGGCCGAAAACCAAACGTGGATCACAATTTGCACAAAGTTAAGCATTCCTGATACAGAACTCATCCGACCTGCCGATAGCTAAGTCAGTACCTATTCAGGTGCTCAATAAAAAGTCTATCGACAAGGAGTCGGCATGAGTATGCCTTTAAGTTTTACCTCTGCAGTATCTCCGGTGGCCGCGATCCCTACATCTCGCGCCATCGCCGAGACGGCACCGGCGGCGCAGCCCGCAGCCGCGCCGGCAAGTCCCGCGCCGGTGGCCACCCCCTCTCAGAACACGCTCAATGCGCAGAATCTGTTGAATACGTTGGTCGGCGATCTCTCCGCAGCGGCGCCGACGGCGGCGGCGGCAGTGCCGGGCGTGACCCGGGGGCAGCAATCGCAAGAGGGCGATTATGCGTTGGCGCTGTTGGCCAAGGACGTTTACTCGCTGAACGGCCAGGGCGCCGCCGGGTTCAACCGCCTGAGCGACAGCGCGCTGCTCGGTTTCGGCATCGATCCCGCCAGCCTGCACGACGCGGGCAGCGGTTTCCAGGCCGGGGTTTACAGCAACGACAAGCAGTATGTGTTGGCGTTCGCCGGCACCAACGACTGGCGCGACTGGCTGAGCAACGTGCGGCAGGCGACGGGTTATGATGATGTGCAGTACAATCAGGCGGTTGCCGCCGCCAAAAGCGCCAAGGCGGCCTTCGGCGATGCGCTGGTGATCGCCGGCCATTCGCTCGGCGGCGGTCTGGCGGCCACGGCGGCGCTGGCGACCGGCACCGTCGCGGTCACCTTCAATGCGGCCGGGGTGTCGGATTACACCCTGAATCGCCTGGGTATCGATCCGGCGGCGGCGAAGAAAGATGCCGAAGCCGGCGGCATTCGCCGTTACAGCGAGCAATATGACATGCTGACCAGCACCCAGGAGTCGACCTCGCTGATCCCGGACGCCATCGGCCATAACATCACTTTGGCCAACAACGATACCCTGACCGGCATCGATGACTGGCGGCCGAGCAAGCATCTGGATCGCAGCCTGACGGCGCACGGCATCGACAAGGTGATAAGCTCGATGGCGGAACAAAAGCCGTGGGAGGCGAAGGCCAATGCCTGAAGGGCGTCGCTTGCGGCGGGCGCTGGCGATAGCCTTACTGGCGCTGGTCGCGGTGACCGGTTTACTGATGATGGCTAAGGAGCAACAGATGGGGCAGGAGATTTCACCGTTTGACGGCCGCAGCAATCTGGCGCTGGCTCAGGCGGTGGCGCGCGGCGATACGCAGGGCATCGGTGCGCAGGCCACACAGGAGCGCTTGCGCGAACGGGGCGATCGGCAGGTCACGCTGTTGCAGTGGGCGGTGCTTTCGCAACAGCCGGCCAGCGTGCAGACGTTGCTGGAGCTCGGCGCCGATGCGGCGGCGGCGGGGCTGGACGGCAACAGTGCGCTGCACACCGCAGCGATATTGCACGATGCGCAGTACCTGCGGTTGCTGCTGGCCAAGGTTAAGCAGGTGAACGTGCGTAATGCCGTTACCGGCGCCACACCGCTTGCGGCGGCGGTGCTGGCCGGGCGTGAGGAGCAACTGCGGCTGCTGCTGGCGGCCGGGGCGGACACCACCCTGAGCGATCGGCTGGGGGATACCCCGCTGCATCTGGCGGCGAAGATTAATGCGCCGCATCTGGCGCTGTTGCTGTTGCAGGCCGGGGCCGATGCCCGGGCGCGCAATCAGCAGGGTTTTGCGTTCCAGTTTTATTTCTCGCAAACGCCGGCGCATTTGCAGAATGACGAGCTGAAGGCGCAGTTCCGCGAGCTGGATAAATGGCTGCAGGGGCACCGCCTGGCCACGCATTACGCGCAGCAGTAAACGCCCATAAAAAAACCGCCTGCACAGGCGGTTTTTTCTTGAACAGTGGCGGTTATTGCGCGTCGCCGGTTGGTTTGGCCTTCGCCTGACGGCGTTTGCCGACGTTCTTGGCGTCGCGATGGCGCACTTTCACCTTGGCCTTTTCTTTGTTCTTCGCCTTGTCTTCCGCGCGCTTGGCCAGCACTTTCTTCGACGGTTTACCGTTGCTCTTCTCGTTCGGCACCTTGGTTTTCGGCCGCAGTTCGTCGATCACGCGTGCTTTCAGCGGCTCGTTCAGGTAACGGCCCACTTTGCCCAGCAGCAGATGATCGTGCGCTTCCACCAGCGAAATGGCGGTGCCTTTGCGCCCGGCGCGGCCGGTACGGCCGATACGGTGCAGGTAGGTATCCGCCGTGCGTGGCATGTCGAAGTTGAATACGTGGGTGATATCGAGGATATCCAGGCCGCGCGCGGCAACGTCGGTGGCCACCAGCACGTTAACCCGGCCATCCATCATGCGTTTGACCGCTTCGTTGCGTTTGGCCTGCACCATTTCGCCTTCGAGATAGCAGGTGTTGATGCCCGCTTCGCGCAGCCAGGTGGCCAGCTCGTGCACGCGCTCGCGCTTGCGCACGAAGATCACCGATTTTTGCACGTCCGGCTGTTTCAGCAGGTGGATCAGCAGCGCGGTTTTGTGCTGCACGTCATCGGCGCGGTAGTACCACTGCAGGATTTTTTTGCGTTCGCGGCGCGACGGGTCGGCTTCCACTTCCACGGGCTCTTTCAGGATGCGCTCGGCGAATTCGCGGATCGCTTCGCCTTCCAGCGTGGCGGAGAACAGCAGCGTCTGGTTGCGCCAGCGGGTTTCGGCGGAGATGGTTTCGATGTCCTGCGCGAAGCCCATGTCGAGCATGCGGTCGGCTTCGTCGAGGATCAGGGTTTCCACCGCGCGGCAGTCGAAGTTCTCTTCTTTAATGTATTGCAGCAAGCGGCCGGTGGTGGCGACCACCACGTCCTGGTTTTCGCTGAACACTTCCGCGTGGTTCATGTAAGCGACGCCGCCGGTGATGGTGGCGATATCCAGCGAGGTATGAGCAGCCAATTCACGCGCCTGGTCGGCGACCTGCATCGCCAGTTCACGCGTTGGCGTCAGGATCAGCACGCGCGGTGGGCCGGATTTCTTGCGTGGAAAGTCCAGCAGGTGCTGCAACACGGGCAGCAGGAAGGCGGCGGTTTTGCCGGTGCCGGTCGGAGCCGAACCTAAGACGTCGCGCCCGTCCATCGCCGGCGGGATCGCAGCGGCCTGAATGGCGGTGGGGCGATCGTAGCCTTTGTCGCGCAGCGCGTCGATCAGGCGATCATCGAGTTCGAGTTCGGAAAAAGTGGTTGCTGTCATGGTCTACCTCTACTTGGGGCGCCGATTATAGACGGGTTGGCCGCGATCTTCACCTATTTAAGCGGAAAGCCGCTCTTTTCCCGCCGATCAGATTGCCTTATGCTACGCCAGTTTTATAGTCAGGTGGTGAGTGTGAGCAAGCGATCGAAAGCCGATTTTACCCCGCGCCGCGGGGGATTTACCTTTAAACAATTCTTTGTCGCCCACGATCGTTGCGCCATGAAAGTGGGCACCGACGGGGTGTTGCTCGGCGCCTGGGCGCCGGTGGGGCAGGCGCGCCGGGTGCTGGACATCGGCAGCGGCAGCGGGCTGATCGCGCTGATGCTGGCGCAGCGCAGCGGCGACGAGGTGACCGTCGACGCGGTGGAACTGGACGAAGCCGCCGCCGGCCAGGCGCGCGAAAACGCGGCGGAATCGCCGTGGCCGCAGCGCATCCGCGTGCATGCGCAGGATATTCACCATTATGCGCAGCAGCATGCCGCTGAGTATGATCTGATCGTCAGCAATCCGCCTTATTTTGAGCCGGCGGTGGCCTGCCGCGATCAGGCGCGCCACAACGCGCGCTACACCGAAACCTTAACGCACGACGCGCTGTTGGCCAGTGCGGCGCAGCTGCTGGTGGAGCAAGGAACGTTCTGCGTGGTGCTGCCGCACGACATCGGCGCCGAATTTGAACGCCTGGCGCAGCAAAGCGGCTGGCACACGGCGGCGAAAGTGAACGTCAGCGATCGGGCCGATACGCCGCGGCACCGGGTGCTGCTGGCGCTGACGCGTAAGGAAACGCCGCTGCGGGAGCAGGCGCTGGCGATCAAACAGGCCGACGGCAGCTATACCGACGATTTCCGCCGCTTGATCGCCGACTTCTATCTGTTCTACTGAAAGGAAAAGGGCGCCGATAAGGCGCCCTGTCGCTTTGTTTAAGGCTGCAAAATGGTCGGCAGCGCTTCCGGCAGCAAATCCGGGTAGTCCAGCGTGTAGTGCAGGCCGCGGCTCTCTTTGCGCGCCATGGCGCTGCGCACGATAAGCTCAGCCACCTGCACCAGATTGCGCAGCTCCAGCAGGTTATTGGAGATGCGGAAGTGAGCGTAGTACTCGTCGATTTCCGCCTGCAGCGTATTGATGCGGCGCAGGGCGCGCTCCAGCCGCTTGGTGGTACGCACGATGCCGACGTAATCCCACATGAACAGCCGCAGCTCGTGCCAGTTGTGCTGGATCACCACCCGTTCGTCTGCATCGTCCACCCGGCTTTCATCCCAGTGCGGCACCTGTTTGGCCTGCTGGATGAACGGCAGGCGCTGCAGAATGTCTTCCGCCGCCGACCAACCGTAAACCAGGCACTCCAGCAGTGAATTCGACGCCATGCGGTTGGCACCGTGCAGGCCGGTGTAGCTGACCTCGCCGATGGCGTACAGCCCGTCGAGATCGGTGCGGCCGTGCTGATCGACCATCACGCCGCCGCAGGTGTAGTGCGCCGCCGGGACGATAGGGATCGGTTGCCGGGTCAGATCGAAGCCCAGCGTCAGCAGCTTTTCGTGGATCATCGGGAAGTGCTGGGTGATGAACGCCGCCGGCTTGTGGCTGATGTCCAGGTACATGCAGTCGGCGCCCAGGCGCTTCATTTCATGGTCGATGGCGCGGGCGACGATATCGCGCGGGGCCAGTTCGCCGCGCGGGTCGAAATCCGGCATAAAGCGGCTGCCGTCCGGACGTTTCAGGTAGGCGCCTTCGCCGCGCAGCGCTTCGGTCAGCAGGAAGTTGCGCGCCTGCGGATGGAACAGGCAGGTCGGGTGGAACTGGTTGAACTCCAGGTTGGCGACCCGGCAGCCGGCGCGCCAGGCCATGGCGATGCCGTCGCCGGAGGAGATGTCCGGGTTGGTGGTGTATTGGTATACCTTGGCCGCGCCGCCGGTCGCCAGCACCACCGTTTTGGCGCGGTAGGTTTCCACCCGCTCCAGCTCGCGGTTCCAGACGTAAGCGCCCACTACGCGGCGGGTGCCAGGCAGGCCGATTTTGTTCGAGGTAATAAGGTCGACCGCGTTGCGGCGTTCCATCACGCAAATATTGGGGTGAGCGCTTGCTTTCCCTACCAGCGTGGTCTCTACTTCCTTACCGGTAGCGTCTGCGGCGTGCAGGATGCGGCGATGGCTGTGGCCGCCTTCGCGCGTGAGGTGATAATGCGCCTCGCCCTGCGCGTTGACCTCGGTGTCGAACAGCACGCCCTGATCGATCAGCCATTGCACGCAGTGGCGCGCGTTGCCGGCGATGAATTCGACGGCCTCTTTGTCGCACAGGCCGGCGCCGGCAATCAAAGTGTCATCAACGTGTGAGGCAATGCTGTCCGTCTCATCGAACACCGCGGCGATCCCGCCCTGGGCGTAAAAGGTGGCTCCCTCGCTGAGCGGCCCCTTGCTGAGAACGGTAACCTTGCAATGCTGCGCCAGGCGCAGCGCCAGTGACAGGCCCGCAGCGCCGCTGCCGACGATCAGTACATCGCTAACATGTTCAGATGATGGTTGCATAACGTATGATGTGTGCAGAAGAAGAGTGAATTTCATGTTAGCCTAACTGTCCGGGCAAAAGCCACGGATAGGGTGACATCAACAGAAAAAACAATGGCGATATGGAACTTCGTGTTCTATATGAACTCCAAGCGAGTGCTTGCTCAGGAAAATAATGTATGGCTGGCAGTACAATTTTACGCGTGGAGACGGATTTGGGGAGAGTTTACCTCGGATGAGCGAGCAGTTAACGGATCAAGTTCTGGTCGAGCGGGTCCAAAAGGGCGACCAGAAGTCGTTTAACCTACTGGTAGTGCGCTATCAGCATAAGGTGGCGAGTCTCGTTTCCCGCTATGTGCCGCAGGGCGATGTGCCCGATGTGGTGCAGGAGTCGTTTATCAAGGCCTATCGCGCACTGGAATCGTTCCGTGGCGACAGCGCTTTTTATACCTGGTTGTATCGAATCGCCGTGAACACGGCAAAGAATTATCTGGTTGCTCAGGGGCGCCGTCCGCCATCCAGTGATGTGGACGCCAACGATGCGGAAAATTACGAAAGTGCGGGCGCACTGAAAGAAATTTCGAACCCTGAGAACTTAATGTTGTCAGAAGAGCTGAGACAGATAGTTTTCCGTACCATTGAGTCTCTCCCTGAGGATCTTCGCATGGCGATTACCCTGCGGGAGTTGGATGGTCTAAGCTACGAAGAAATAGCCGCCATCATGGATTGCCCGGTCGGAACCGTACGTTCGCGTATTTTCCGCGCCCGGGAAGCTATCGATAATAAAGTTCAACCGCTGATCCAGCGTTAGCAATGGCGGGCACAGGAAGGGTACTTAGGCATGCAGAAAGAAAAGCTTTCCGCTCTGATGGATGGTGAATCGTTCGACAGCGAGCTGTTGAGTTCTCTGTCGCAAGATCGAACGCTTCAACAAAGCTGGCAGAGCTATCACCTGATACGTGACACACTGCGAGGTGATGTCGGACAAGTGATGCATCTCGACATCGCCGATCGCGTCGCCGCTGCACTTGAGAAAGAACCCGCCCGGCTGGTGCTTTCCGCCGTTCAGGAATCTCAGCCGCAGCCTCACACCTGGCCGAGAATGCCGTTCTGGGACAAAGTGCGTCCTTGGGCGAGCCAGATTACGCAAATCGGCATGGCGGCCTGCGTGTCGCTGGCGGTGATCGTCGGCGTGCAGCACTACAACCAGCCTTCTGCGACATCGAACGCGTCCGAATCGCCGGCCTTCACCACGCTGCCGATCATGGGGCAGGCCTCGCCGGTCAGCCTGGGCGTTCCTGCCGACAGTTTCTCCACCGGCAGCGGCCAACAGCAGCAGGTGCAGGAACAGCGCAAGCGTATCAACGCCATGCTGCAGGACTATGAACTGCAACGTCGCCTGCATTCGGATCAGCTGCAGCTTGAGCAAGGCAACCCGCAACAGGCTGCCATTCAGGTTCCCGGAACTCAGTCTTTAGGAATGCAACAGCAGTAATGAAGCAAATCTGGTTCTCCGTTTGTTTATTGACGGGCAGCCTGCTCTATTCCAGCATCGCCCCGGCGCAGCCAACTGCGTCCGGGGCGTTATTGCAACAGATGAGCAGCGCCAGCCGTTCTCTCAATTACGAGCTCGCCTACATCAGCGTCAGCAAGCAGGGAATCGAGTCGTTGCGCTATCGCCATGCGGTGATCGGCAACGTGCCGCTCGGCCAGCTGCTGCATATGGATGGCCCGCGCCGCGAAGTGTTGCAGCGCGGCGGCGGGATCAGCTACTTCGAACCCGGTCTGGAGCCGTTCACGCTCACCGGCGATCACATCGTCGATGCGCTGCCGGCGATCGTTTATGCCGATTTCACCCGTCTGGCGAAGTATTACGACTTCATTTCCGTGGGCAGCACCCGCATCGCCGATCGGCCGTGTGAAGTGCTGCGCGTGGTGGCGCGCGACGGTTCCCGCTACAGCTACATCGTCTGGATGGACGAAGACACCAAGCTGCCGCTGCGGGTAGATCTGCTCGATCGCGACGGCGAAACGCTGGAGCAATACCGGGTGATCTCCTTCGCGGTCGGTGCCGAGGTGCAGGGCGCGATGCAGGGGCTGCTCAAAGCCAACCTGCCGCCGCTGCTGTCGCTGCCGGCGGTGGAAAATGTCCAGCTCAGCTGGAGCACCGGCTGGCTGCCGGCCGGCGTGGACGAGGTGGCGCGCAATCGCCGCAAATTGCCGAACGTCGCCGTGCCGGTGGAATCCCGGCTCTACAGCGATGGCCTGTTCAGCTTCTCGGTCAACGTCAGCCCGGCGGGCAGCGGAGCCGGGCAGCAGTACTACCGTCAGGGGCGCCGCACCATTCAGACCGAAGTGCGCGCGGGCAACGAAATCACGATTGTGGGCGAATTGCCGCCGGCGACGGCCAAGCGCATCGCCGACAGCATTTCTTTCAAGGTATCGCCGTAATGATGAAAGAGTGGGCCACGGTGGTTTCGTGGCAACAGGGCGTAGCGCTGCTGCGCTGTGAACCCAAGGCCGGCTGCGGCAGCTGCACCGCGCGCTCCGGCTGTGGCGCGCGTGCGCTGAACGAGCTGGTGCCGGAAACCGAGCATCAGCTGCAGGTACATATCGATCAGCCGCTCGAACCGGGGCAGCGCGTCGAGGTCGGCATCGCGGAAGGCAGCCTGCTGCGCTCCGCCATGCTGGTTTACCTGACGCCGCTGCTGGGTATGATGCTGGGCGGCACGCTGCTGCAATATTGTTTCGGCAGCGATGCCTCGGCGGCAGTCGGCGCCGTGTTGGGCGGCGGTGCGGCCTTTATGCTGGCTCGCCGCTTGGCCCGACGTCTGGGCGAACAGGCCGATTACCAGCCGGTGGTGCTGCAAATTGGGTTGCCGCCTACCGCGATGCGCATGCAGGCGGAAAACTCCCCGCTGATTTAAACCGATGGCCGCGTCATCGCCGGGTTGTGATAGGCGGGGATGCGGTTGTGGATCATATGCTCCAACAGCGCGATGAATAGATCGGCGCTGAGCAGCGAATCGTAGTTAATCGCGAACAGCACATTTCCCTGGCCGTCGAATAAGCGGATGCCGCGCTGCGGATGATTTTCCAACGCGCGGATCTGTTCGATAGGCACGTTTCCCCGTTCCGTCGTCAGCAGGGTGGCGCTCAGCCGCAGCGTTTCGGTCGGCGTGCCTTGCTGCTTGCCGAGCAGCAACTGCCACAGCCAGCGCGCGTCGCCCTCTATGGTGTGAAACGACACCGTTCCCCCCTGATAGAGCGCATTCAGCGC
Source organism: Serratia sp. CY81684 (assembly GCF_052166595.1). Taxonomy (NCBI): domain Bacteria; kingdom Pseudomonadati; phylum Pseudomonadota; class Gammaproteobacteria; order Enterobacterales; family Yersiniaceae; genus Serratia; species Serratia sp. CY81684. Next base: position 67,181 of record NZ_JBJNOO010000003.1, read on the forward strand.
CAGCGGCCCGCGCTGCTGCAGCTGTTGGTCGACGATCACGTCCGCCAATCGCCACGAGTGGGCGACGTTGCTGAAAACCGTGCACCAGGGCTGATCTGCACCGGCGCGGAACGCCGTAACGTCAAACAGCCCGCCAAAAGCCTGGCCGCCGCGAAAGCGATAGATGTCGCCGATCTTCTCAAACGGGATGAAACGCTCTTTGTGATGGTGGCTGTCAAAGACCCGCACGCCGTGCTCGTACAGACGATAGGTCAGCGTCGGACGCAGATAATGCCGCAGCGCCAGCAGCGTACAGCCGAGTAAAATCGTGCCCGCGCCGGCTTGCAACAGCGTGATGACCTGGCTTTCGTCAATGCTGCTCAGCAGCGGCAGCACCAACAGCGCCGCCCCCACGCTAAACAGCAGCGCCGCCGCCGCCAGTATGCCCCAGTTGACCTTTGAAAAATCGTGCCGGCTCAGCATTTGCCCTTTATCGATCATAATGCACCTTCCAATCAACGTACGCAGATATGCTGGTGAACCCCGGTGGGCTGCCGATGTAGTGCCCTGAATAATGTTTTGTCGCGGAGCTCATGCCCTTTCTATCCGAGGGACGGTGGTGGCGTATATGGGGTTTTTCCTAAAGGAAGTGGGGCAAAATGGAATTCTAAGAGGTTGATCCAAATATTCTTTTTTTATAATTTCGGAGAGGGTTTATTGCGCTGTGGCCGGTTATGTATTAGCGCCGAAGTTTGACGGCCACGAAGCACCGGCAAGCCTTGGGTTCAGGCCGCATCGTCCGCGTTAACATCTGTTTTCACCCGCCGGGGCGCCCTGTAACATTTAGCGGCGCATAATAGAATGCCTTCACTGCACCGATCGCTAGGTTTTCAGTGGTGTGGCATGTAGAATGCAGCGATTCAGGTGCAAGACGGCCTCACCCATTCACTGTCGCTTTAGGTCCATGCGGGTTTCTATAGGCGAGTAATTCAGAAATACCAAGGCAGAAAAACTTTTATAATGAAGCATATACGAAATTTCTCCATTATTGCCCATATTGACCACGGTAAGTCGACGCTGTCTGACCGCATTATCCAAATCTGCGGTGGCTTGACCGACCGTGAAATGGCTGCGCAGGTGCTCGATTCCATGGATCTGGAGCGCGAGCGCGGCATCACCATCAAGGCGCAGAGCGTGACGCTGGATTATAAAGCGCAGGATGGGCAGACCTATCAGCTTAACTTTATCGACACTCCCGGCCACGTTGACTTCTCCTATGAAGTTTCCCGCTCGCTGGCGGCCTGCGAAGGCGCGCTGCTGGTGGTGGATGCCGGCCAGGGCGTAGAAGCCCAGACGCTGGCCAACTGCTACACCGCGATCGAAATGGATCTGGAAGTGGTACCGGTGTTGAATAAAATCGACCTGCCGGCCGCCGATCCGGATCGCGCCGCGCAGGAAATCGAAGACATCGTCGGCATCGACGCCACCGATGCCGTGCGCTGCTCGGCTAAAACCGGCGTCGGCGTGCCCGACGTGCTGGAGCGCCTGGTGCGCGACATTCCGCCGCCGCAGGGCGATCCGGATGCGCCGCTGCAGGCGCTGATCATCGACTCCTGGTTCGATAACTACCTGGGCGTCGTGTCGCTGGTGCGCGTCAAGAACGGCACGCTGCGCAAGGGCGACAAGATCAAGGTCATGAGCACCGGCCAGGTGTATAACGCCGATCGCTTGGGCATCTTCACGCCGAAGCAGGTCGATCGTGACGTGCTGAACTGCGGCGAAGTGGGCTGGCTGGTCTGTGCGATCAAAGACATCCTCGGCGCGCCGGTGGGCGATACCCTGACGCAGGCGCGTCAGCCGGCGGATAAAGCGTTGCCGGGCTTCAAGAAAGTGAAGCCGCAGGTGTACGCCGGTCTGTTCCCGATCAGCTCCGACGACTATGAATCTTTCCGCGATGCGCTGGGCAAGCTGAGCCTTAACGACGCCTCCCTGTTCTACGAACCGGAAAGCTCCACCGCGTTGGGCTTCGGCTTCCGCTGTGGCTTCCTCGGTCTGCTGCACATGGAGATCATTCAGGAGCGTCTGGAGCGTGAATACGATCTGGATCTGATCACCACCGCGCCGACGGTAGTCTATGAAGTGGAAACCACCGGCAAGGAAGTGATCTACGTCGACAGCCCATCCAAGCTGCCGCCGTTGAACAACATCCAGGAACTGCGCGAGCCGATCGCCGAATGTCACATGCTGATGCCGCAGGAATACCTGGGCAACGTCATCACCCTGTGCGTTGAGAAGCGCGGCGTGCAGACCAACATGGTCTACCACGGCAACCAGGTGGCGCTGACCTATGAAATCCCGATGGCGGAAGTGGTGCTCGACTTCTTCGACCGCCTGAAGTCCACGTCGCGCGGTTATGCGTCGCTGGATTACAACTTCAAGCGCTTCCAGGCCTCTGACATGGTGCGCGTGGACGTGCTGATCAACAACGAGCGCGTGGATGCGCTGGCGCTGATCACTCACCGCGACAACTCGCAGTACCGCGGCCGTGAATTGGTGGAGAAGATGAAAGATCTGATCCCGCGTCAGCAGTTCGACATCGCGATTCAGGCGGCGATCGGCACGCACATCATCGCGCGCTCCACCGTGAAGCAGCTGCGTAAAAACGTGCTGGCGAAATGCTACGGCGGTGACGTCAGCCGTAAGAAAAAGCTGCTGCAGAAACAGAAAGACGGTAAGAAGCGCATGAAGCAGGTCGGCAACGTCGAGCTGCCGCAGGAAGCGTTCCTGGCCATTCTGCACGTCGGTAAAGACGGCAAGTAACCGCGACGAGTTCGCGAAACGAGGGAGTTTGCATGGCGAATATGTTTGCCCTGATCCTGGCGTTGGCCACCCTGGTCACCGGGATCATCTGGTGCTTCGAGCGCTTTAAATGGGCGCCGGCCCGCCGCGCGAAGATCGCGGCGGTCAACGCACAGACCGCGGGCGCCGTAGACGATAAAACGCTGGCGAAAGTGGCGAAGCAGCCAGGCTGGGTGGAGACCGGCGCATCGGTCTTCCCGGTGTTGCTGCTGGTGTTTGTGGTGCGTTCGTTTATTTACGAACCGTTCCAGATCCCGTCAGGCTCAATGATGCCGACGCTGTTGATTGGCGATTTCATTCTGGTGGAGAAATATGCCTACGGCATTAAAGATCCGATTACCCAGACGACGCTCATTGAAACCGGCCATCCGAAGCGTGGTGATATTGCGGTATTTAAATATCCGCTGGATCCGAAACTGGATTATATCAAGCGCGTGATTGGCCTGCCGGGCGACCGTATTACTTACGATCCGGTGAATAAGCGCGTCACGGTGCAGCCGTCCTGCAACAGCGGGCAGTCCTGTGATACCGCGCTGGCCGTGACCTACGCCGATGCGCAGCCGAGCGACTTCGTGCAGCTGTTCAGCCGCAGCGGCATGGGCGAGGCCAGCAACGGCTTCTACCAGATCCCGCTGAACGATAACGTGCCGTCGGGCGGCATTCGCATGCGTGAGCGCCAGGAAAGCCTCGGCAACGTCACGCACCGCATCCTGACCGTGCCGGACGCGCAGGATCGGGTGGGCGCTTACTACCAACAGCCGGGCAAACCGTTGGCGGAGTGGGTGGTGCCGGCCGGGCATTACTTCATGATGGGCGACAACCGTGACAACAGCGCGGACAGCCGTTACTGGGGCTTTGTGCCGGAGAAGAATCTGGTGGGCAAAGCCACGGCCATCTGGATGAGCTTTGAAAAACAGGAAGGCGAGTGGCCTACCGGCGTGCGTTTCAGCCGGATCGGCGGCATTCATTAATCGCTGATTTATTCCCTGTCAATTTCACGCCGCAGCCTACTGCGGCGTGAAAGATTAAGAGGATATAAACACAGCATTATGTTTCCACTCGTTGTAGAATACCTTCTCGAGCGATAAAAGTTGGCTCCTGCTGGGAGCCACTGCAAACGAAACAGCTTTGGATCGGCTTTCGGCGAAGCAGGCCTGTTCCGTGTGCTGCAAGTTTTTGACGCATTCTTGATCTATTGGTAACTCATGAACCCCATCGTAATAAACAGGCTGCAGCGGAAGCTGGGCTACACTTTTCAACAGCAGGAGCTTTTACTGCAGGCTTTGACTCACCGCAGCGCCAGCAGTAAACACAATGAACGTCTTGAGTTTCTGGGTGACTCGATTCTGAGCTTTGTCATCGCCAATGCGCTCTATCACCGTTTTCCTCGCGTAGACGAGGGCGACATGAGCCGCATGCGCGCCACGCTGGTGCGCGGCAACACGCTGGCGGAGATGGCGCGCGAGTTTGACCTGGGCGAATGTCTGCGGCTTGGGCCGGGCGAATTGAAAAGTGGTGGGTTCCGCCGCGAGTCAATCCTGGCGGATACGGTGGAGGCATTGATCGGCGGCGTGTTCCTGGACAGCGACATCCAGACCGTCGAGCGTCTGATTTTGGACTGGTATCGCAGCCGGTTGGACGAAATCAGCCCCGGTGATAAGCAGAAAGACCCGAAAACCCGTTTGCAGGAATTTTTGCAGGGGCGTCATCTGCCGTTGCCTTCTTATTTGGTGGTGCAGGTTCGCGGTGAAGCGCACGACCAGGAGTTTACCATCCACTGCCAGGTGAGTGGTTTGAGCGAGCCCGTGGTGGGCACCGGCTCGAGCCGCCGTAAAGCCGAGCAGGCGGCAGCGGAACAAGCGCTGAAAAAGCTGGAGCTTGAATGAGCGAAGTAAAACAACACTGCGGGTTTATCGCCATCGTCGGCCGCCCGAACGTGGGCAAATCGACGTTGCTGAACCAACTGCTGGGGCAGAAGGTTTCCATTACGTCGCGTAAGCCGCAGACGACCCGTCACCGCATCATGGGCATCGACACCGATGGCGCCTATCAGGCGATCTACGTCGATACCCCAGGGCTGCACATCGAAGAAAAACGCGCCATCAACCGTTTGATGAACCGCGCGGCCAGCAGCTCGATCGGCGACGTTGAGCTGGTTATCTTCGTGGTCGAAGGCACCAACTGGACCGCCGACGACGAAATGGTGGTCAACAAGCTGCGCAGCCTGCGCTGCCCGGTATTGCTGGCGATCAACAAGGTCGATAACGTTACCGACAAATCCAAGCTGTTGCCGCACATCGCGTTCCTCAGCCAGCAGATGAATTTCCTCGACGTGGTGCCTATCTCCGCCGAGAAAGGGATGAACGTCGACACCATCGCCGGCATCGTGCGCAAGCTGCTGCCGGAAGCGGAACACCACTTCCCGGAAGACTACATCACCGATCGCTCCCAGCGCTTTATGGCGTCCGAGATCATCCGCGAGAAGCTGATGCGTTTCCTGGGCGAAGAGCTGCCGTACTCGGTGACGGTAGAAATCGAACAGTTCGTGGCTAACGATCGCGGCGGCTACGATGTGCACGGCCTGATCCTGGTTGAGCGCGAAGGCCAGAAGAAAATGGTCATCGGCAACAAGGGCGCCAAGATCAAAACCATCGGCATCGAAGCGCGTCAGGACATGGAACAAATGTTCGACGCCAAAGTGCATCTCGAGCTGTGGGTGAAAGTGAAATCCGGTTGGGCGGACGACGAACGTGCGCTGCGCAGCCTGGGCTATGTTGACGATCTGAAGTAACGATCCGTGGACGGCTGGGAGCGCGCTTTCGTCCTGCATGGGCGGCCGTACAGTGAAACCAGTCTGATGCTGGATCTGTTTACCGAAGGTCATGGGCGGGTGCGCTTGCTGGCAAAAGGCGCGCGCAGCCGCCGCTCCAATCTGAAGGGTTGCCTGCAGCCCTTTACCCCCCTGTTAGTGCGCTGGGGCGGCCGCGGCGAAGTGAAAACGCTGCGCAACGCCGAAGCGGTCTCTCTCGGTTTACCCCTCAGCGGCATGATGCTTTACAGCGGCCTGTATGTGAACGAACTGCTGGCGCGCGTGCTGGAGCAGGAAACCAACTACTCGGTGCTGTTCTTCGACTACTTGCAATGCCTGCAGGCGCTGGCGGCGGAAGACAGTTCACCGGAACAGGCGCTGCGCCAGTTTGAGCTGGCCTTGTTGCATCATCTCGGCTACGGCCTCGATTTTCTGCACTGCGCCGGCAGCGGCCTGCCGGTGGATGACGCCATGACCTACCGTTACCGCGAAGAGAAAGGCTTTATCGCCAGCCTGGTGGTGGATCACTACAGCTTCACCGGGCGTGAACTGCGCGCGCTGGCGGAGCGGCAGTTTCCCGATGCCGAGACGCTGCGCGCCGCCAAGCGTTTCACCCGCATGGCGCTGAAACCCTACCTCGGCGGCAAACCGTTGAAGAGCCGCGAACTGTTCCGCCAGTTCGTGCGCAAACAGCCGAATACGCCGGTTGACGACGCCTGACCTTTTCCCCTTTTGCCGCCCTGCGCCCGCGTGTAAACTGCTGGCACTGAAAATCGTATTTAGAGGTTGTCATGGCTGATTTGCTGCTGGGCGTCAATATCGATCACATCGCCACGTTACGTAACGCGCGCGGAACCCAATACCCGGATCCGGTTCAGGCGGCATTCATTGCCGAACAGGCGGGGGCCGACGGCATTACCGTGCATCTGCGCGAAGATCGCCGCCACATCACCGACCGCGACGTGCGCTTGCTGCGCCAGACCATCCAGACGCGCATGAACCTGGAGATGGCGGTGACCGACGAGATGCTGGACATCGCCATTGAGCTGCAGCCGCATTTCTGCTGCCTGGTGCCGGAAAAACGCGAGGAAGTGACCACCGAAGGCGGCCTGGACGTCGCCGGCCAGCTGGACAAAATGAGCGTGGCGGTCGAGCGCCTGGCACAGGCGGGCATTCTGGTTTCGCTGTTCATCGATCCCGATCATCGCCAGATTGACGCGGCGGTGGCGGTGGGCGCTCCCTATATCGAAATCCACACCGGCGCCTACGCAGAAGCGCAGGGCGAGTTGGCGGTACAGGCCGAGCTGCACCGCATCGCGGTCGCCGCCGCCTACGCGGCCGAGAAGGGGCTGAAGGTCAACGCCGGCCACGGCCTGACCTACCATAACGTGCAGCCGATCGCCGCGCTGCCGGAAATGCACGAGCTGAACATCGGCCATGCGATTATCGGCCAGGCGGTGATGAGCGGGCTGCCGGCCGCGGTTGCCGACATGAAAGTGCTGATGCGGGAAGCGCGCCGGTAATGGCGGTGCTCGGGCTGGGTACCGACATCGTCGAGATGGCGCGTATCGAAGCGGTGGTGGAGCGCAGCGGCGATCGTCTGGCGCGCCGGGTGTTGAGCGACGCCGAGTGGGCGCTGTATCAGCAGCACCAGCAGCCGATTCGCTTTCTGGCCAAGCGTTTCGCCGTGAAAGAGGCCGCCGCCAAGGCGTTCGGCACCGGCATTCGCAACGGCCTGGCGTTCAACCAGTTCGAGGTGTTCAACGATGCGTTGGGCAAGCCGAATATTCGTTTGCACGGCCGCGCCGCCGAGCTGGCGGGGGAGATGGGGGTCACTGCGATCCACGTTTCGCTGGCCGATGAAAGGCGCTATGCCTGCGCGACGGTGATCGTCGAAAGCTGAAAATAGAAAGGGCGCCCTGCGGCGCCCTTGTCAGTCCTGCGGCGAGTTAAATGCGATCGGCGTGGTGCAACACCACGAACTTATCCCACAGCTGTTCGTTGGTCTCACGATGCTGCGGATCGGTGATGATGGTGTTGTCGATAGGGCAGACCTGCTGACAGGTCGGCGTATCATAATGGCCAACGCACTCGGTGCAGCGGTCGGTATCGATTTGGTAGATCTCATCGCCCATCGAAATTGCCTGGTTCGGGCATTCCGGCTCGCACATGTCGCAGTTGATGCATTTCTTGGTAATCAGCAGTGCCATTGTCAGTTATCTTTCCATCGGTGTGCTCGGGCTGGCGCGCAATCTATCATAGAATCGCCGCGCGGCGGGCGCTTTTTCGTCATCTTACCGCTTAGGGTAACTCAGGCGGGTCATCAGCCAACTGATCGAAATCAACCATTCTCTGTCCGTCAAACACCCAGCGCTTGTCTTCATCCGCCATGCGCATGGTGGGCATCACCTCCGGATAGGCAACCCGTATTCCCGCCTCTTGAGCAAACAGCCCGATAAAATCGAATGCGCTCAAGGGAGCATCAGTGATCTGGTGCTGTCGATCGCGATCGGTCAGCACCAGCAACGGCACCTGATAATTCTGCCGGGTATCGCCGCTGTGGCGCAAAGAACGCTCGCCGCCGATATCCTTATGGGAAAGACCATGATCGGAGAAATAGAACAGTTTAAACGGCGCGCCGCTCTGCTTCAGACGGTGATAAACCTGCTCGATAAAATGGTCTGTCTTGCGATAGGTCGAGAGATAGCAGGCCAGCTCCTTATTCGGCGACTCGACGCTGGGTGCTTCACCGTTAAGCCGCTCGCAAAAGTCGGCGTGCGAGCCCATCAGATGCAACACATACAGATTGCCTTGCCCCTGGCGACGCAATAATTGGTCAAATATCGGCAGTAGCGCATCATCGTCGGTGTTACGCGATTGGAAGTCGCCTTTCTTCAGGAAATAATGGCTATCGCTGAACATGGCGATTTTTGATACCGGCGTATCGAATTGTCCGAACATGCCCTGATTGGACAGCCAGTGGGTTTTGAGGCCGGCGGCTTTTGCCAGGGTGATGATATTATCTCCGATGGCAATGTTGTGGCCGTTGCTTAAAGCCAGCGTGCGGGGGAGCGATTCGAACGTATTTGGCGCGGTGGAAATATAATTGCTGTAAAACCGTCCTTTGGCATTATCCAGAAACGGCGTAGTGGACACGGGATAATCAAATAAGGACATATGATCCCTGCGCATACTTTCGCCGACGATAATGACATAGTTTTCATTCGTCGGTGCGCCTGCGGTTATTGACCAAGTGTTCGGCGTTGAAGCGCCGGCGCTTAATTCATCGACCTGTTGTTGGTATTGATGGTAAGCCGAGTAGAGGGATAAAAAGAAGTCAGGCAATTTAAGATTCGCCACGCCGCCATTGAAGGCTCTGGCGACAATGATAACCCCCAGCAGGGCTAGCAAGGGAAGTATTGTTTGTTTTGAAATGGTTTGCCGCCAAATAAATAGGCCGAGAATGGCCAGCATAGCCAGAATGGCGGCAGGCAGCAGATAACAGCTGGCCGGCAGAGTCTGCAAAAACTCCGTTGCTTCTATTAGGTTGGTTTGCAACAGGGCGGACATCACGGCAGTGGAAGGGGCACCGTAAATAACCCCGACCGGCGCATACAGCGCGCACAGCAGAATAAACGGAATAATCAGGCCATATCGGGTAAGCGAATGAATAGATAATAATAGCAAAATAAGCGCAATAAAAAGAATATCAATGCCTTTTCCACCGCTATATCCCATCGCCTTGATTAGAATCAATGCAGTAATGACATAGAGTAAAAAGGTACGCAGAATCGGATGAGCCACGGAATGCCGTAACTTATCTAAAATAACAGTGTGTGTATTCATAATGATATCGTCAAATAATGCCGTCCATGCACGCTCAATTACTGTTCGACAATTGAGCTGTTCACCACCTGCACATTATTTTTCGAATGCAGAGAATGGAAATAATTGAACTGGCGGCGTTTTATCGGCCGCCATTATACGCGTCAAACCAACTTTTTCATTAACTGTTCGCTGTGTTTGATGCGATCGCGGGCATGATCAAGGTCGTGCTGGATCAGCGCCATAAACAGCAGGTCGGTGAGGGCGAACTGGGCCGTGCTGGAGGAGATGGCCGCGCTGCGGGTGTGGGGTTCTTCGGCGATGGTATACAGGCAGTGGTCCGCGCGTTGCTGCAGGCCGTTGGGCGAGAAGCTGGTCAGCGCCAGCACCCTGGCTCCGGCCTGGCGCGCTTCTTCCGCCGCCAGATTGATTTCACGCCGCTCGCCGCTGAAGGAGATAGCCAGCAGCAGATCGCGTTTGTCCAGTGCCTGCACCGCCGCCAGCTGGACGTGCATATCTGCTTCGGCCACCGCCATCACGCCGATTTTCAGCAGCTTGAAGGAAAAATCCTTGGCCACCAGCCCGGAGGCGCCGATGCCGATCAGCATCACTCGGCGCGCCTGGCGCAGCATGTCCAACGCCTGGTGCAGTCGCTCTTCGCTGTTGATGTCGAGCGTCGCGCGCAGCGCCGCCTGCTTTTCCGCCAGCAGCTTTTCACCGACGGTTTTCAGCGTATCGCTGCTGAGGATGTGGTTGTGAACGGTCACCACCGGCTCGGCCTGCGGTTGGGCCAGCGTCTCGCTCAGCGCCAGCTTCAGCGCCGGGAAACCTTTATAGCCCAGTTTTTGGGCGAACTTCACCACGCTCGACTGGCTGATGCCGGCCAACTGAGCCAGCTTTTGCGAGCTGAGATGGCGCGCCTGCTCGGCGTTATTCAGCAGAAAGTCCGCCAGCTTGCGGTCGTTTTGCGCCAGTGTCGGATACATCTGGCGAATGCGCAGAAGGGTACTCATTGTTCTTTCCCTGGAAACCAGCGGCCATTTTGCCATGCAGAGGGCGAAAACGCGCGGTGAAAATTTTTGTGAGCTCACCGTTAAAATAGCAAATAGCGCTCGCTTTGTTGAATAAAATATTCAAATATTGATTTAATTTTGTGAATTAAAAATTCAAAGGTGAACAGATGAACTTAGGCGCACTGGTATCGGAAACCCGCAACCCGGCCACCATGGGGCTGGATGAAATGTCGACGCTGGACATGGTCCGTTGCTTTAACCAGGAAGATCGCAAGGTGCCGGAGGCGATTGAACAGGTGTTGCCGGCGATCGCGCAGGCGGTCGATTTGGCCGCGGCGGCGCTGAAGGCCGGTGGGCGGTTGATTTATTTGGGCGCAGGCACCAGCGGCCGCCTGGGCGTATTGGACGCCTCCGAGTGTCCGCCGACCTTCGGCGTGCCGCACGGCGTGGTGGTGGGGCTAATCGCCGGCGGGCCGGGCGCGCTGCTCAAAGCGGTGGAGGGGGCGGAAGATGACGAGGCGCTGGGTGAAGCCGATCTCCGGGCGCTGAGCCTCACCGCCGTCGATATGGTGGTGGGGCTGGCGGCCTCGGGGCGTACGCCCTACGTGATCGGCGCACTGCGCTATGCGCGCGGGCTGGGCTGCCCGACGGCGGCCATCTCCTGCAACCCGGATTCGCCGATTGCGCACGAAGCACAGGTGGCGATTTCGCCGGTGGTGGGGCCGGAGGCGCTGACCGGCTCAACGCGCCTGAAATCCGGCACCGCGCAGAAACTGGTACTCAACATGCTGTCGACCGGTGCGATGGTCAAACTCGGCAAGGTCTACCAGAACCTGATGGTGGACGTGAAGGCTACCAACGTCAAACTGGTGGATCGCGCCTGCCGCATCGTGATGGAGGCCACCGGCGCCGAACGCGCTCAGGCGGAAGCGGCGCTGGCGCAGACCGTCTTTGAGGTTAAACCGGCGATCCTGATGATTTTGGCCGGCGTCAGCGCTGAAGAGGCGCAGCAGCGGCTGCAGCGGCACGATGGCTACCTGCGCGCGGCGCTGGCGCGTTAATTCACGGTGGGGGCGGCGATGGACAAGACAACGGCATTGGCGACACAGATCCTGGCGGGCGTGGGGGGCGAGGGCAATATCCTCAAACTGGAAAACTGCATGACGCGGGTGCGCGTCGAGGTCAGCGATGAGCAGCGCCTGGATCTGGCCGCCCTCAAGCAGCTGCCGGGGGTGAAGGGCTATATCAAGCAGGGTGAACAGCATCAGTTTATCGTCGGTCCGGGCGCCGCCGCCAAGGTGGTGGACGCCATGCGCGGGCTGTTGAGCGGTGATGCGCAGCCCGTTGCCGCCGTCGGTGACGCCGCCCGCACCAAGGCGCAGGCCAAGCAAAAATACGCTGCGCCGATGAGCGGCGCGCTGAAAAAGCTGGCCGATGTCTTTATTCCGCTGATCCCGGCGTTTATCGCCTCGGGCCTGATCACCGGCATCATCAACCTGCTGAAACGGCCCGACATCGCCGGCCAGCTGGCGGTGGACTACCCGAACGTGCTGGGGCTGCTGGCGATCTTCGGCAGCGCGGTGTTCGCCATTATGAACATTCTGGTTGGGGTCAACGCCGCGCGGGTGTTTGGCGGTTCGCAGGCGATGGGCGGCGTGATGGCCGGCATTCTCTCCAGTCCGGCGCTGGCGCAGATCACCCTGTTCGGGGAGGCGCTGCAGCCGGGGCGCGGCGGGGTGATCGCCGTATTGTTGGTGGTGGCGTTGATGTGCTGGGTGGAGAAGCGCCTGCGCACGCTGTTGCCGGAGTCGGTCGAACTGATCCTTAACCCATTGCTGACCACGCTGGTCACCGCCTCGTTGGCGATCCTGATCCTGCAGCCGCTCGGGGGGGGTATTTCCGATGCCATCGCCCACGGCGCCAATCTGGCGATCGACAAGGGCGGGCTGCTGGTGGGGGCGTTGCTCTCGGGGCTGTTCCTGCCGCTGGTGCTCTCCGGCCTGCATCAGGGGCTGGTGCCGATCCACGTCGAGCTGGTGCAGGCGCACGGTTCCAACCCGCTTTTGCCGATCCTGGCGATGGCTGGCGTCGGTCAGGTGGGGGCGGCGCTGGCGGTGCTGCTGAAAACCCGCAACGCGCGGCTGAAGAAGGTGATCAAAGGGGCGTTGCCGGTCGGCATTCTCGGCATCGGCGAGCCGCTGATCTTCGGGGTGACGTTGCCGCTGGGCCGGCCGTTTATCGGCGCCTGCCTTGGCGGGGCGGTCGGCGGTGCGCTCATCAGCTACTGGAAGGTGGCGACGGTCATCACCTTCGGCATTTCGGGGCTGCCTTTGGCGTTGACCATCGTCTCAGGTAAGGTGATGTTGTATCTGGCGGGGATGCTGATTACGATTATCGCCGGTTTTCTCTTCACCTGGATGATGGGGTTCGACGATCCCGAGGAGTAGCGTTTGAGCGACAAGCAGCAACAACCGGCCGCAGAGGGGCGCCGCGTGGTCTTTTTCGATCTGGACGGCACCCTGCATCAGGAGGATATGTTCGGCAGTTTTTTGCGCTTTCTGCTGCGCCGCCTATCGCTGAACCTGCTGCTGGTAATACCGCTGCTGCCGCCGATCGGGTTGGCGCTGCTGCTGCTGGGGCGCGCCGCGCGCTGGCCGATGAGCCTGCTGCTGTGGGCGATTACTTTCGGGCGTTCTGAAGCGACGCTGAAGGCGCTGGAGCGGCAGTTTATCGAGGCTTTCCGCCAGAAGGTGACCGCGTTTCCGGTGGTGCAAATGCGGCTGCGGCAGTATTTGGATGAGCACGATGCCGAAGTGTGGCTGATTACCGGCTCGCCGGAGCAACTGGTGGAGCAGGTGTATCGGGATTCGGCGTTTCTGCCGCGGGTGCGGTTGATCGGCAGCCGCATCACGCGCCGCTGCGGCGGTTGGGTCTTGACCCTGCGCTGCCTGGGGGCGCAGAAAGTGGTGCAGCTGGAACAGCGGCTCGGCGCGCCGCTGAAGCTGTACAGCGGTTACAGCGATAGCAAGCAGGATAATCCGCTGCTGTTCTTTTGCGAGCACCGCTGGCGGGTGAGCAAGCAGGGCGAGCTGCAGCAGCTGGAATAAGCCAAGGGCGGAGAATTCCGCCCTTGGTTGCTTTTATCGGTACCGCGATCAGTCGTCGCTCACGTCGTGCGGCTTGCGCCCCAGTTGCCAAATCTTTTCTGCATAGTGCCCCAACGCCCACAGGCTCAGCCCGAGCAGCGCGAAGAAAATCGTCTTCGGCATGCTGTCCCAGAAAAACTCGAACAAACGGGTATACAGGTTGATGCCGAGGAAGGTCAGCCCGAAACCGCGCAGCATGGCGTCGTCATGCTTCAGCCCCAGCCAGATGGCGGCGAGGGCGGCCAGCCCGAACAGCAGGCTCCAGTGGAACAGCTCGATCTGGCGCGCGCGGTACCAGCTGTCGAGATCGCCGTAGTTGCCGAAGATAGACAGCAGCCACAGGGCGATGAACAGGTACAGCAGCCCCATCGCCAGCGACACCCGCTGCAGGCCGCGCTGCGCCAACAGCGGCCGCAGCAGCAATGCGGCGGCGATCAGCACCGCGCCAAAGGCGATAAAGCGAATCGGGTAACTCATGCCGAGCCAGTAGGCGCCCCAGCCGGAAAGGTAGCCGGTCTCGGCGCCGAAGGCATTGCCGAGCGACAGCAGGGCGAACCACCACACCAGCCCGGAGCGGCTGAGCCAGCCGATCGCGCCGTACAGCAGCGCGGCGACCAGCAGCAGTACGGAAACCCGGCCGCTGCCGTTATCCAGCCAGACCCCCAACTGCCATAAGGCGCAGGCGGTAAGCAACACGGCGACAAACAATGCCGCCTCGTTGCCGTAACGTTTTTCCGGGTGCCGTTGGCGGCGGCGCAGCGCCCAGACATAGGCCAGCGCCGCGAGTACGCCGGCGATCGCCATGCGCACCGGCGCGTCGAAGCGGAACAGTCCGCTGAGCCATGCAAGCAGTTCGCTGTCGGCGAACAGGCTGGTGACGGCGATCAGCAGCGAGGCCAGCGCGGCGAGAAACGCATAGCGCGCCAGCCGCCGCCAGTCGAAAGGTTGCACGTCCACATGCTGCAGCAGTTGCTGCCGTTGTTCGGGCGTCATGGCGCCTTCCCCAACCCAGCCGTCCAGCGCCTTGCGCACCACGACGGCGTTCTTTTTACTGAGTTTCATGCTTCTTGTCCCTGAATCATCTGCCGATTCGGCCAGTATAGCCATTGGCGGGCGGCTACGACAAAGGAGGGCTAGTGTGTATAATGCCCGCCGCAAAAGCGCACGAGGAATTATGCGATGACTGAATATAACGATGAGTACTGGATGCGTCAGGCATTGCAGCTGGCCCTGCGCGCGCAGGAAGAGGGTGAGGTGCCGGTGGGTGCGCTGCTGGTGCTGGACAATCAGGTCATCGGCGAGGGCTGGAACCGGCCGATCGGCCGCCACGATCCTACCGCGCACGCCGAGATCATGGCGCTGCGCCAGGGCGGCGCGGTGCTGCAAAACTATCGCCTGCTGAACGCCACGCTGTACGTCACGCTGGAGCCCTGCGTGATGTGCGCCGGCGCGATGGTGCACAGCCGCATCCGCCGGTTGGTGTACGGCGCCGCCGACGAGAAAACCGGCGCGGCCGGTTCGCTGGTGGACATTTTGCGCCATCCGGGCATGAATCATCAGGTGGAGATCGTCTCAGGCGTGCTGGCGGACGAATGCGCCGCCACCCTGAGCAATTTCTTCCGCCTGCGCCGCGAACAGAAAAAAGCGCTCAGGCTGGCGCAGCGGGCGGCGGATAAGCCGGAATAATCAGTAGTTGAGCGCCAGTTCCGGCATCACCGTCGGATAGCCTTTCCCCAACGCTTCCTGCTCGGCGGCCGCTTGCGCCGCCTTTCTCTCTTTCTCCTGCAGATAACCCACCAGGCTGACCTGGTAGCGGCGGATGTTTTCTACATAATTGTAGGCTTCGCGCCCGCGCGCATAGCCATAGGTCAGCTGCGGGTAGTAGCGCTTTTGGCTGAGCATCGGCAGGCGTTGTTTGACGTCGACCCAGCTGTCCGGGTTGCCTTTTTGCGTTTTGGTCAGCTTGCGCGCATCCAGCATATGGCCCCAGCCCATGTTGTAGGCCGCCAGCGAGAACCAGATGCGCTCGTCTTCCGGCACGCTGTCCGGCACCTTGGCCATCAGCCGCTGCAGGTAAAGGGCGCCGCCCTGAATGCTTTCTTCCGGATCGAGGCGATCGTTGACCCCCAGGCCGTCGGCGGTGGCGCGGGTCAGCATCATCAGGCCACGTACGCCGGTGGGGGAGGTGGCCTGCGGATTCCAGTGCGATTCCTGATAGGCGATGGCTGCCAGCAGCTTCCAGTCGATTTCGTTGGCGTGTTTCTCGAACAGCGGGCGGAAGTTGGGCAGCACCGAGTCGATGGCCGACAGGAAGGTTTTGGTATCCACGTAGTCGAAGCTGCCGACGTGGCCGAGGTATTTCTCTTCCAGCCGCGCCAGGGTGCCGTCGTCCACCATCTGGCTGTAGAAATCCAGCATCGCCGCGTACAGGCTGTCATCGCCGTCGCGTTTGAGGTACCAGGTGACCGGCTCTTCGTCGGTGACGTCGAACGCCACCGCCAGCTGCGGATGGATGCGCTGCAGCAGCGCGATGGTCACCGAATCGCCGAGGGTATAGTCCAGCTTGCCGTCGGCCACCCGCTCCAGCAGCTCTTTGGAGGTGAGATCGCTGGAGGACTCCCAGGCGAGATCCGGGTATTTATCCTGCTTGAGCTGTTTTAGCGTGCTGACGTGCGCGGAACCGGAGGCGACCGCCAGCTTGCCTTTGATGTCGGCGAAGCTTTTCGGCCGCGGGGTGCCCAGCCGGTACACCAGCTGTTGGGAAACGGAGTAGTAGGCCGGGCCGGTGCGCGCGCGGCTGAGGCGCTCCTGGTTATAGATCAGGCCCGCCGCCAGCAGGTCGGCGTCGTCGTCGTCCAGATCGTCGAACAGGTCATTGATGTTCTGATGGGGGATCACCACCAGCTTCACCCCGAGGTAGTTGGCGAAGCGCTTGGCCAGTTCGTAGTCGAGCCCACCCGGCCCTTGCTTGGTGTTGAAATAGGTCAGCGGTGAATTCAGCGTGCTGATACGCAACTCGCCGCGGGAAATGATCTCCTGGAGTTGCCCGCCCTGGCCGCTGCGCCAGGTGATGTTGGGCCACAGCGCGAGAGCCAGAAGCAGAGTGACAACGCCGATGAGGATGTAGTTTATTTTAAGACGTTTCAAATAGTTATCCAGTGGTGGCACAGGTACACCGGCGACGACAACCGCGACTTTTCTCATGGTTAAATCACCAGTGCGGGGGGCATTTTGCGCAACAAAACGCCAGTGTGCAACTTTATTGACACGTTATGACAATTCGACGGTGCGGCATGCTTTTATCAATAATCCCTACGCAAACGGTTTCGTCGGCGCCGAGGATTCTCTATAATGACGCGCGTTTTCCCCTGTTGCGCCCAATGAAGCGTCTTATCCTTCGCTTCGAAGACGAGAGAACTTTGATTATGGAAATTCTGCGTGGTTCGCCCGCTTTATCGGCTTTTCGCATTACCAAACTGCTGTCCCGCTGCCAGGACGCTCACCTGCCCGTCAGTGATATCTACGCCGAGTACGTCCACTTTGCCGATGTCAGCGCACCGCTAAGTGCCGAAGAACACGCCAAGCTTCAGCGTCTGCTCAAGTACGGTCCTTCTCTCGCCGAACACGCTCCCGAAGGCCGGTTGTTGCTGGTTACGCCGCGTCCGGGCACCATTTCTCCCTGGTCTTCCAAAGCCACCGACATCGCCCACAACTGCGGCTTGCAACAGGTGCTGCGCCTGGAGCGCGGCCTGGCGTTCTACGTCAAGGCGCCCGAGCTGACGGAAACCCAGTGGCGCCAGCTCGCCGCACTGTTGCACGATCGCATGATGGAAACCGTCTTCAGCGAGCTGCAACAGGCTGAACAGCTGTTCGCGCACCATCAGCCGGCGCCGTATCAGTCGGTCGACGTGCTGGGCGCAGGGCGCGCTGCGCTGGAGCAAGCCAACGTCCGGCTCGGCCTGGCGCTGGCGCAGGACGAGATCGACTACCTGCTGAATGCCTTTACCGGTTTGGGGCGCAACCCGACGGATATCGAACTCTATATGTTCGCGCAGGCCAACTCTGAGCACTGCCGCCACAAGATTTTCAACGCCGACTGGATCATCGACGGCGAGCAGCAGCCTAAATCGCTGTTCAAGATGATCAAAAACACCTATGAGCAGACGCCGGACTACGTGCTGTCGGCGTATAAAGACAACGCCGCCGTGATGGAAGGTTCGCAGGTCGGCCGCTTCTTCGCCGCGCCGGAGAACGGCACGTACGATTATCATCAGGAAGACGCGCACATCCTGATGAAGGTGGAAACTCACAACCACCCGACGGCGATCTCGCCGTGGCCGGGCGCCGCGACCGGCTCCGGCGGCGAGATCCGCGACGAGGGCGCCACCGGCCGCGGCGCCAAGCCGAAGGCCGGCCTGGTGGGCTTCTCGGTGTCCAACCTGCGCATTCCCGGCTTTGAACAGCCGTGGGAGCAGGACTTCGGCAAGCCGGAACGCATCGTCACCGCGCTGGACATCATGACCGAAGGCCCGCTGGGCGGCGCGGCGTTCAACAACGAATTCGGTCGCCCGGCGCTGCTGGGCTACTTCCGTACCTATGAAGAGCGCGTCAACAGCCATAACGGCGTTGAGCTGCGCGGCTACCACAAACCGATCATGCTGGCGGGCGGCATCGGCAACATCCGCGCCGATCACGTGCAGAAAGGGGAAATCACCGTCGGCGCCAAGCTGGTGGTGCTGGGTGGCCCGGCGATGAATATCGGTCTGGGCGGCGGCGCGGCGTCGTCGATGGCGTCCGGCCAGTCCGATGCCGATCTGGATTTCGCGTCGGTGCAGCGCGACAACCCGGAAATGGAACGCCGCTGTCAGGAAGTGATCGACCGCTGCTGGCAGCTGGGCGACCAGAACCCGATCCTGTTTATCCATGACGTCGGCGCCGGCGGCCTGTCCAACGCCATGCCGGAGCTGGTGAGCGACGGCGGCCGCGGTGGGCGCTTCGAGCTGCGCGATATTCTCAACGACGAGCCGGGCATGAGCCCGCTGGAAGTGTGGTGCAACGAATCGCAGGAACGTTACGTGATGGCGATCGCCCCGGCGCAGATGGCGCAGTTCGACGAGATCTGCCGCCGTGAGCGCGCGCCTTACGCGGTGATCGGCGAAGCGACCGAAGAGCAACATCTGACGTTGAACGATCGTCACTTCGACAATCAGCCGATCGACATGCCGCTGGACGTGCTGCTCGGCAAAACGCCGAAGATGACCCGCGACGTCACCCGTCTGCAGGCGCAGGGCCAGGCGGTACAGCGTGAGAACATCACGCTGGCCGACGCGGTGAAGCGCGTGCTGCATCTGCCGGCCGTGGCGGAGAAAACCTTCCTGATCACCATCGGCGACCGCACCGTTACCGGCATGGTGGCGCGTGACCAAATGGTCGGCCCGTGGCAGATCCCGGTGGCCGACTGTGCGGTCACCACCGCCAGCCTTGACAGCTATTACGGCGAAGCGATGTCGATCGGCGAACGCGCGCCGGTGGCGCTGCTGGACTTCGCCGCTTCCGGCCGCCTGGCGGTCGGGGAAGCGCTGACCAACCTGGCTGCCACGGAAATCGGCAGCCTGAAGCGCGTGAAGCTGTCCGCCAACTGGATGGCCGCCGCCGGCCACCCGGGCGAAGACGCCGGCCTGTACGAAGCGGTGAAAGCGGTGGGCGAAGAGCTGTGCCCGGCACTGGGCATCACCATTCCGGTGGGCAAAGACTCCATGTCGATGAAAACCCGCTGGCAGGAAGGCGACGAACAGCGCGAAATGACCTCGCCGCTGTCGCTGGTCATCACCGCCTTCGCCCGCGTGGAAGACGTGCGCCACACCGTGACGCCGCAATTGCGCACCGATAAGGGCGACAGCGCGCTGCTGTTGATCGACCTGGGCAACGGCCATAACGCGCTGGGCGCCACCGCGCTGGCGCAGGTTTATCGCCAACTGGGCGACAAACCGGCCGATGTGCGCGATGTCGCGCAGCTGGCGGGCTTCTTCAACGCCATGCAGCAGCTGGTGGCCGATCGCGCGCTGCTGGCTTATCACGACCGCGCCGACGGCGGCCTGCTGGTGACGCTGGCGGAGATGGCCTTCGCCGGTCACTGCGGCGTAGAGGTTAACCTCGATGGCCTCGGCGACGATGCGCTGGCGGTGCTGTTCAACGAAGAGCTGGGCGCGGTGATCCAGGTGAGCGCCGAACGTCTCGACGACGTGAAGCGGGCGTTCGCGCAGCACGGTCTGACCGACAACGTGCATCAGATCGGCAGCGTACAGGCCGGCGATCGTTTCGTCATCAATCAGCACGGCAAAGCGTTGTACAGCGAAAGCCGCAATACGCTGCGCACCTGGTGGGCGGAAACCACCTGGCAGATGCAGCGCCTGCGCGACAACCCGGCGTGCGCCGATCAGGAACATCAGGCCAAGCAGGATGAACAAGATCCCGGCCTGAACGTGAAGCTGACCTTCGCACCCGAGGAAGACATCGCCGCGCCGTACATCGCCAAGGGCGCTCGCCCGAAAGTGGCGGTGTTGCGCGAGCAGGGGGTGAACTCCCACGTTGAAATGGCGGCGGCGTTCCACCGCGCCGGCTTTGACGCCGTGGACGTGCACATGAGCGATCTGCTGGCCGGGCGCCGCGATCTGCAGGACTTCCACACGCTGGTGGCCTGCGGCGGCTTCTCTTACGGCGACGTCCTGGGCGCCGGCGAAGGCTGGGCGAAGTCTATCCTGTTCAACGAGCGGGTGCGCGACGAGTTTGAAGCGTTCTTCCACCGTCCGCAGACGCTGGCGCTGGGCGTATGCAACGGCTGCCAGATGATGTCCAACCTGCGTGAGCTGATCCCGGGCGCCGAACACTGGCCGCGCTTCGTGCGCAACCTGTCGGATCGCTTCGAGGCGCGTTTCAGCCTGGTGGAAGTGGCGGCCAGCCCGTCGCTGTTCCTGCAGGGCATGACCGGCTCGCGCATGCCGATCGCCGTTTCCCACGGTGAAGGGCACGTCGAAGTGCGCGATGCGGCGCATCTGGCGGCGCTGGAAAGCCACGGCCTGGTGGCGCTGCGTTTCGTCAACAACGCCGGTCAGGTGACGGAAGCTTACCCGGCTAACCCGAACGGTTCGCCGAATGGCATCACCGCCGTGACCAGCGCCAACGGGCGTGCCACGGTGATGATGCCGCACCCGGAGCGCGTGTTCCGCACCGTCAGCAACTCCTGGCACCCGGAAGAGTGGGGCGAGGACAGCCCGTGGATGCGTATGTTCCGCAATGCCCGTAAGCAGCTGGGCTAAAAACGGCCACCACCGTACAGAGGGCGCAAGCAATTGCGCCCTTTTTTATGGCCGGCGTTCGCCGTCTGGCGGCAGTGTCTGCATTTTGCGACAAGCGCTATTTTCCCTGTCGCCAAATGGAGACATTTAACTCATTGATTTTATTGTAGGTAAGCAGGTTTGACTTTAGTTGTCTGCATTTGGCGACAGCGCGGCGTTTTTTTCATCGCTCATCAGTGCGTAATGGGTGGGGGAATTTGCTGATGTAATTTTATTTTTAAATAAAATCATTGTTTTATGATTTTTATTGCAAAGTTGGCACGCTACGTGCATTATTCTCGGCGGCTGCTCATTCACCTTTTTATGACGGCGCCGTAATTAGACGGCAAATCGCCTCATAAGCCTCCGAATGATGCCAAAGAAATGGTGCCTATCGTCCAACCAAACCGATAACAGACCGCGCAAGCGGCTTTATCAAGCATCGGGCGACACGTGGAGTGAGGCACCGCCTGTATCCAACTGTGATGAAGGGTTCATCAATCCTGGATACTTACGGATGCTATTCGTCCTGTTCGATGCCAGCCGCTGCGCTACATCACCCTGGGGACGAGGTTTAAGGGCATCCACACTTTCCTTGCGTTGGGGCAAGTTTCTTGCCCCGGCGTCAATTCTCAACGCTGCGCTTATGTCCGTTTCGTTGCCTATGCCCTCGAACGCAGACGCTATCCCCACACTCTCGTTTTCGCACCGGTTGATGTTACCGGGGCCGCATGCCGTCGGCAGGCCTGGCCTATGGGCGCGCTTCGCCGATCCCGCGGCTTTTTCCTTGCGCGTTCAGGATTCTCCCCTGCCGGGCTTTTCTCTTTCCGGCGAGTCAGTTAGCATCGTGACAGAGCTGAGAGAATGAGATGATTTCGTTGAAAAAATGGCGTTTATTCCCCCGTTCGCTGCGGCAATTGGTGCTGCTGGCCTTCCTGTTGGTGCTGCTGCCGCTGTTGGTGCTGGCCTATCAAGCCTACCAGAGCCTGGATCACCTCAGCGCGCAGGCGGCGGACATCAACCGCACCACGCTGGTGGACGCGCGGCGCAGCGAGGCGATGACCAGCGTGGCGCTGGAGATGGAGCGCAGCTATCGTCAGTACTGCGTGCTGGTCGATCCTACGTTGCAGAAGCTGTACCAGAACCAGCGCAAACAGTATTCGCAGATGCTGGACGCCCACGCGCCGATCCTGCCGGACGAACGTTATTACCAAACGCTGCGTCAGTTGCTGACCCAGCTGGCGGCGATCAAATGCCATAACAGCGGGCCGGACCAAGAGGCCTCGGCTCTGCTCGAATCGTTCTCCCGTTCCAACGCCGAAATGGTGCAGGCCACGCGCGCGGTGGTGTTCTCGCGCGGCCAGCAGCTGCAGCAGGCCATCGCCGAGCGCGGCCAGTTCTTCGGCTGGCAGGCGCTGCTGTTGTTCCTGGTTAGCGTGCTGCTGGTGGTGCTGTTTACCCGCATGATCATCGGGCCGGTCAAGGCCGTGGAACGGATGATCAATCGCCTGGGGGAAGGGCGCGCGCTGGGCAGCACCGCGTCGTTCAAAGGGCCGCGCGAGCTGCGTTCGCTGGCGCAGCGCATCATTTGGCTGAGCGAGCGGCTGGCGTGGCTGGAATCGCAGCGCCACGAGTTCTTGCGCCATATCTCGCACGAGTTGAAAACGCCGCTGGCCAGCATGCGTGAAGGCACCGAACTGCTGGCCGACGAAGTGGCGGGGCCGCTGACCTCCGATCAAAAAGAGGTGGTGGCGATCCTCGACAACAGCAGCCGTCATCTGCAACAGCTGATTGAACAACTGCTGGATTACAACCGCAAACTGGCCGACGGCCCGGCGGAACACGAGAACGTCGAGCTGCGCGAGATGGTCGATTTGGTGGTTGCCGCGCACAGTTTGCCGGCGCGGGCGAAGATGATTTCCACCGAAATCGCGCTGGAGGCGGAAATCTGCTGGGCAGAGCCTACGCTATTAATGCGCGTGCTGGATAATCTCTACTCCAATGCGGTGCACTACGGCAAGGAATCCGGTAACATTTGGATCCGCAGCCGTCAGGTTGGACAACGGGTGCAAATCGACGTCGCCAATACCGGCACGCCGATCCCCGAGGCTGAAAGAGCCATGATTTTCGAGCCTTTTTTCCAGGGTAGTCACCAGCGAAAAGGGGCGGTAAAAGGAAGCGGACTGGGGTTGAGCATCGCTCAGGACTGTATTCGTCGCATGCGCGGTGAGCTGCAACTGGCGACGGTCGCCGGTGCAGACGTCTGCTTCCGCATTGAACTGCCGTTAACCGCCGAGAATGAATAAATAATGTACACATGGTCTAAACGCCTTCGTCTTTCACAGACCGAACGTTCACCGCGTGCCACGCACAGAGCGCCGCTCGGCAAACGCCCGATCAGCTGGTTGGGCGCCGTTTTCTTTATGCCGCTGTTGCTGGCGGGCTGCGTCGATCGCGCGGTCAGCGGCGGCCTGAGCGCTCAGCAGCAAGAAGCGATCCCGGATACCAAGGTGATCGATTACCGCACCGCGGCTTGCGATACCCTGTGGCAGTTGGACGACAAGGACGCGCTGGATAACGCGCTCTACTGGCTGCGTGCGATGGACTGCGCCGATCGCATCGGCTCAACCCAGGCGCGCGCGCTGGCGAAAACGGTGCCTGGCGACAGCTGGTCCGGCGTTTTCAAACAGAGCATCCTGCTGGGGAGCGCACAGCCGACCTCCGGCGAACGCCGCCAGATGATCGACAGGATCAACAGCTACCGGATGGAGTTTCCCGGTTCGCTGCGTCCACTGACGCAGCTGTGGCGCCAGCAGCAGATGCTGCAGATCACGCTGTTCGATGAGAAAGCGCGTTATCAGCATCTGCAGGAAAGCAGCGACAGCCAGATCGATTCGCTGCGCCAGAGCCAGGCGCGCTTGCAATCGCAGCTGCAGGACACCTCGCGCAAGCTGGAAAACCTGACCGACATCGAGCGCCAGCTCTCATCGCGCAAGCAGCTGCAAGGGGAAATACCGGACAACGGCACAGGCTCGCAAAAGGGCGAAGCCGCCGGTAAAAACGGCGCGGCCGCGAAAGGGGCTGAGCCGCAGGACGAACCGGAAAAGGGCACTGCGCTGCCGGTTGAACCGGAAGACACCTATACGCCGCACCCTGCCAATAAGGAGTCCCACGCGCAATGACCGCACGCAAACCGGCCAACCTGTTATTGGTTGACGACGATCCCAGCCTGCTGAAGCTGCTGGGCATGCGCCTGACCAGCGAAGGTTTTCACGTCACCACCGCCGAAAGCGGCCAGGAAGCGCTGCGCCTGCTGGCGCGCGAACAGATCGATCTGGTGATCAGCGATCTGCGCATGGATGAGATGGACGGCATGGCGCTGTTCGCCGAGATCCAAAAACATCAGCCGGGCATGCCGGTGATCATTCTCACCGCGCACGGTTCGATTCCCGATGCGGTGGCCGCCACCCAGCAGGGGGTGTTCAGCTTTCTCACCAAACCGGTGGATCGCGATGCGCTGTACAAGGCCATCGACGAGGCGCTCGCGCTGTCGGCCAGCCCGGCTGGCGACGATGCCTGGCGGGAAGACATCGTCACCCGCAGCCCGTTGATGCTGCGCCTGCTGGAGCAGGTGAAAATGGTGGCCCAGTCCGACGTCAGCGTATTGATCAACGGCCAGAGCGGCACCGGTAAAGAGGTGGTGGCGCAGGCGATCCACGCGGCCAGCCCGCGCGCCAGCAAGGCGTTCATCGCCATCAACTGCGGCGCGCTGCCGGAGCAGCTGCTGGAGTCCGAACTGTTCGGCCACGCCAAGGGCGCCTTTACCGGCGCGGTCAGCAGCCGCGAAGGGCTGTTCCAGGCGGCGGCGGGCGGCACGCTGTTCCTCGACGAGATCGGCGATATGCCGCTGTCGCTGCAGGTGAAGCTGCTGCGCGTGCTGCAGGAACGCAAGGTGCGGCCGCTCGGCAGCAATCGCGATCTGGACATTGACGTACGCATCATCTCCGCCACCCACCGCGATCTGCAAAAGGCGATGGCGAAGAACGAGTTCCGCGAGGATCTCTACTACCGCCTCAACGTGGTGAACCTGAAGATCCCGGCGCTCAACGAGCGCGCCGAAGATATCCCGCTGCTGGCCAATCACCTGTTGCGCGAAGCGGCTCAGCGGCACAAGCCGTTCGTGCGCAGCTTCTCGACCGACGCCATGAAGCGGCTGATGACCGCCAGCTGGCCGGGCAACGTGCGTCAGCTGGTCAACGTCATCGAGCAGTGCGTGGCGCTGACCTCGGCGCCGGTGATCAGCGAAGCGTTGGTGGAGCAGGCGCTGGAAGGGGAAAACACCGCTCTGCCGACTTTCGCCGAAGCGCGCAACCAGTTTGAGTTGCACTATCTGCGCAAACTGCTGCAGATCACCAAGGGCAACGTGACCCAGGCCGCGCGCATGGCGGGCCGCAACCGCACCGAGTTTTACAAATTGCTGTCGCGCCACGAGCTGGACGCCAACGATTTTAAAGAATGACAGTTTCCCGCCGGCGCCTGCCAAGCAGGTTCTCAACAAATCCGGCGGAATGATTTACACTCCGTTCTCTTTGCCGCGGCGCGCCCCGGCGTAGAGCACCATGGAACGTATTAAGCGGGATCGTACACAAATGAGCAGATCACTTTCCATCGCCCTGGCCCAGCTGAACCTGCTGGTCGGCGACATTGAAGGCAACACCGAACGCATGTTGCAAATCGTGCAGGAGCAGCAGAAGGCGGGAGCCGATCTGGTCATGTTCAGCGAACTGGCGCTGTCCGGCTACCCGCCGGAAGATCTGCTGTATCGCAATGATTTCTATGAGCGCTGCGATGCGCAGCTGCTGCGCCTGCAGCAGGCCTCCGCCGAGACGGCGATCCTGGTCGGCCACCCGTGGCGCGAAGGCGACAAGCTGTATAACGCGCTGTCGCTGTTCGCCGAAGGCCGCCTGCTGACCCGCTACTTCAAGCAGCAGCTGCCGAACTACGGCGTGTTCGATGAGAAGCGCTATTTCCACGCCGGCAACGACACCTGCGTGGTGGAGCTGAAAGGCTACCGTCTGGGGCTGCTGATCTGCGAAGATCTGTGGTTCCCTGAGCCGATCGACGCCGCCAAGGCGGCCGGCGCGGAGATTATCCTGTCGATCAACGCCTCGCCGTATAATCGCGAAAAACCGTATATCCGCAAAACGCTGATGGCCGGCCACTGCCAGCGCACTCAGCTGCCGCTGGTGTACCTCAACCAGGTCGGCGGCCAGGATGAGCTGATCTTCGACGGCTGCTCCAAGGTCTTCGACGCCGCCGGCACCATGACTCACCGTCTGGCGGCCTTCGACGAGCAGGTGACCCGCCTGGAATTCAACGAGCTGGATGTGGTGCCGATGGCCGATCCGGCCGCTGAGCTGCCGCAGCTGGCGCAGGTGTATCAGGCGCTGGTGCTGGCGGTGCGCGACTACGTGACCAAAAACGGCTTTAAAGGCGCGGTGCTGGGGCTGTCCGGCGGTATCGACTCGGCGCTGACGCTGGCGATCGCCGTGGATGCGTTGGGCAAAGACAAGGTGCAGGCGCTGATGATGCCATTCCGCTACACCGCGGATATCAGCATCGCCGACGCCAAGGAAGAGGCGGAAATCCTCGGCGTGGAGTTCGATATCGTCTCCATCGAACCGATGTTCGACGCCTTCATGGGTCAGCTGTCGCCGATGTTCGCCGGCACCGAGCGCGACACCACCGAAGAGAACCTGCAGGCGCGTTGCCGCGGGGTGGTGCTGATGGCGCTGTCCAACAAGCGCCGCAGCATCGTGCTGACCACCGGCAACAAGAGCGAAATGGCGGTCGGTTACGCCACGCTGTACGGCGATATGGCCGGCGGTTTCGACGTGCTGAAAGACGTGCCGAAAACGCTGGTGTTCAAGCTGTCTGAATACCGTAACACCGTCTCCTACGTGATCCCGCAGCGGGTGATCGATCGTCCGCCGTCCGCCGAGCTGGCGCCGGATCAGGTCGATCAGGACAGCCTGCCGCCGTACGATATCCTGGATGCGATCCTGGAAGGCTACGTCGAGCGCGACAAGTCGGTCGCCGATCTGGTGGCCGAAGGCTTCGATGAAGCGATCGTGCGCAAGGTGATCCGCCTGGTGGACATCAACGAATACAAGCGGCGTCAGGCCGCCGTCGGGCCGCGCATCACCGCCCGTAACTTCGGCAAAGACCGCCGCTACCCCATCACATCCGGTTTTGGCCGCAAAAATTGGTAAAAGGAAAGAAGATGAAAAAGATCGACGCGATTATCAAGCCGTTCAAACTGGATGACGTCCGCGAAGCGCTGGCCGAAGTGGGCATCACCGGCATGACGGTCACCGAAGTCAAAGGCTTCGGCCGCCAGAAGGGCCACACCGAGCTGTACCGCGGCGCCGAATACATGGTCGATTTTCTGCCTAAGGTGAAGATCGAGATCGTGGTTGCCGACGACATCGTCGACACCTGCGTGGAAACCATTATGCAAACCGCGCAGACCGGCAAGATCGGCGACGGCAAAATCTTCGTCTTCGACGTGGCGCGCGTGGTGCGTATCCGTACCGGCGAGCAGGACGAAGAAGCGATCTGATCCTCCGCAGGATCATCGGCCATCAGGGCGCAGCATGCTGCGCCCTTGTCATTTCTGCTCCCCGTACATCACACTTCTTCGCCTCGCCGTTTCCCCCATTTTTGCCTGCGGGCATTCTAAAAAAGCGAACGCTATCGCGTTTTTGACACTTTTCCCGATCGCTTCACGGCTGGCGTCTACACTCAACGCAATGTTTTTGCTTGAGGAATCACCCCCATGATGACGTTACGCCAAATCCGCCACTTCATCGCCGTGGCGGAAACCGGGTCGATCTCCGCCGGCGCCCAGGCGGTGTTTGTCTCCCAGTCTTCGCTGACGCTGGCGATCCAGCAGCTGGAAACCGAGATCGGCGTGCGGCTGTTCGATCGCCACGCCAAGGGCATGACGCTGACCCATCAGGGGCACCAGTTCTTGCGCCAGTCGTATCTGATCCTGGCGACGGTGGACAACGCCAAGCGCAGCCTGCAGATCGGCACCGAAAGCCTGACCGGCAAGCTGACCGTCGGCGTCACCAGCCTGGTGGCCGGTTACTTCCTGGTGGAGTTGCTCACGCGCTTTAAATCTGCCTATCCCAACGTCACCGTGCAGGTGGTTGAAGACGAACGCCCGTACATCGAGCATCTGCTGGTCAGCGGCGAGATCGACATCGGCGTGCTGATCTTGTCGAACATCGAGGACCGCGACGCGCTGCAGACCGAGGTGCTGATGCACTCGCCGTATCGTCTGTGGCTGCCGCCGCTGCACCCGCTGCTGGAGCACGAGAGCATCAGCCTGGCGGACGTGGCCAAACAGCCGCTGATCCAGCTCAACGCCGATGAAATGGACGTGCACGCGCGGCGCATCTGGGCGCGCGCCGGGCTGAAGCCGGAGATCGCCATGAAGACCGCCTCGACCGAGGCGGTGCGCAGCCTGGTGGCGGCGGGGATGGGCGTCTCTATCCAGCCGGACATGGCGTACCGCGCCTGGTCGCTGGAGGGCAACATGATCGAGGCGCGCAAGCTGGACGATCTGCTGGAGCCGCTGGATATCGGGCTGGCATGGCGGCGCGGCAGCGCGCGGCCGGAGCTGGTGACGCCGTTCCTCACCATCGCGCGCGAGAACGGTAGCAAACACGCCGCCGGGCTTAAGCATTCGATTTAATCGAACGCGGCGTTCAGTATTTAGAATTTGTTGCCCGCCAGAGGCTCGCTTAGGCTGATTAAAACTAACTTATTCACATTTGGTTAACGTTTTTGTCACTTAGGGGCGTCAGGCGATGGCGGATGTGCAGGTTCTCTCAGGTTTGTCCTGTCAGCAGTTCATTAACGGTCAGCTTATCGACGGCGAAGGCCAGCAGGAGTGCATCGTCAATCCGGCCAACGGCGAGACGCTGATCGCCCTTACCGAAGCCTCTTCGGCGCAGGTCGGCAGCGCGGTGAAAGCCGCGCAGCAGGCGTTTGGCCACTGGTCGCGTACCACGCCAGGCCAGCGCGCCGCCTTATTGCTGCGTATCGCCGACGCCATTGAGCGGCAGGCGCCGCAGCTGGCGCAGCTGGAGGCCCTCAACTGCGGCAAACCGCTGCATCAGGCGCTCAATGACGATCTGCCGGCGGCGGTCGACGTGTTCCGCTTCTTTGCCGGCGCGGTGCGTACGCAGCAAGGGCAACTGGCCGGTGAGTATGTGCCGGGCCACACCTCGATGATCCGTCGCGATCCCATTGGCGTGGTGGCCTCGATCGCCCCCTGGAACTATCCGCTGATGATGGCGGCGTGGAAGATCGCGCCGGCGTTGGCGGCGGGCAATACCGTGGTGTTTAAACCCTCCGAACATACGCCGCTGACCATTCTGGCGTTGGTGCCTGCGCTGCAAGAGATCCTGCCGCCGGGCGTGCTGAACATCGTCTATGGCGGCGGTGAAGGGGTCGGCAGCCAGCTGGTGGGGCACCCGCAGGTGCGGCTGGTGTCGGTCACCGGCGATATCGTCACCGGGCAAAAAATCCTCCAGGCGGCGGCCAAAAGCGTCAAGCGCACCCATCTGGAGCTGGGGGGCAAGGCGCCGGTGATCGTTTGCGACGACGCCGATCTCGACGAGGTGGTCAACGGCATTCGCACCTACGGCTATTACAACGCCGGCCAGGACTGCACCGCCGCCTGCCGCATCTACGCGCAGGCCGGCATCTATCCCAAACTGGTGGACGCGCTGGGCGAAGCGGTCGCCAGCCTGCGCTTCGCCCGCAAGCGCGATCAGGACAACGAGATCGGCCCGTTGATAAGTGCCCGCCAGCGCGATCGCGTCGCCAGCTTTGTCGAGCGGGCGCTCAGCCAACCGCATATCGAATTGATCACCGGTGCCGCGGCGCACTCCGGACCGGGGTTCTACTACCAGCCGACCCTGCTGGCGGGTTGCCTGCAAAGCGACGAGATCGTGCAGCGTGAGGTGTTTGGCCCGGTGGTCAGCGTCACGCGCTTCGAGCACCTAGAGCAGGCGGTCGCGTGGGCCAACGACTCGGAATACGGGCTGGCCTCGTCGGTGTGGACGCAAAATATCGATCGGGCGCTGCACATTGCCGCCCATCTGCAGTACGGCAGCACCTGGATCAACACTCATTTCACCTTGGCGAGCGAAATGCCGCACGGCGGCCTGAAACGCTCCGGCTACGGCAAGGATCTGTCCAGCGATTCGCTGCAGGATTACAGCGTTGTCAGGCACGTAATGGCGAAGTTCAAAGCCAGCTTCTAACGGTTATATCAAGAAAAATCAGGCGGCAGCCGTTCCCTGCCGCATACCGATAAGCAACACAGGGGTAATTACGATGGGAAAAACTACCGCAGTCACCACCACCGTCTCCGCGCTCTGTCTCACCGTGCTGTGCGGCCTGGCCCAGGCGGCCGATCTGCCACAGTCGCTGGGCAAAGGCGAAGGCCGGCTGGACATCATCGCCTGGCCCGGCTACATCGAACGCGGCCAGTCCGACAAAAACTACGACTGGGTCACCCAGTTTGAGAAGCAAACCGGCTGCGCGGTGAACGTGAAGACCGCCGCCACCTCCGATGAAATGGTCAGCCTGATGGCCAAGGGCGGCTACGATCTGGTGACCGCCTCCGGCGACGCCTCGCTGCGCCTGATCTTCGGCAAGCGGGTGCAGCCGATCAACACCGCGCTGATCCCGAACTGGAAGAACATCGATCCGCGCCTGCTGAACGGCGCCTGGTACACCGTGGACGGCAAAACCTACGGCACGCCGTACCAGTGGGGGCCGAACCTGCTGATGTACAACACCAAAACCTTCCCGACGCCGCCGGACAGCTGGGCGGTGATCTTCCAGCAGCAGAACCTGCCGGACGGCAAGAGCAACCAGGGCCGGGTGCAGGCTTACGACGGCCCGATCTACATCGCCGACGCGGCGCTGTTCCTGAAGGCCACCCAGCCGCAGCTCGGCATCAGCGATCCTTACCAGCTCAACGAAGAGCAGTATCAGGCGGCGCTGAAGCTGCTGCGCAGCCAGCACGCGCTGATCCACCGCTACTGGCACGATACCTCGGTGCAGATGAGCGACTTTAAAAACGAAGGCGTGGTGGCCTCCAGCGCCTGGCCGTATCAGGCCAACGCCCTGAAGGGCGAAGGGCAGCCGATCGCCACCGTGTTCCCGAAAGAGGGCGTGACCGGCTGGGCGGATACCACCATGTTGCACAGCGACGCCAAACACCCGAGCTGCGCCTACCAGTGGATGAACTGGTCGCTGGAGCCGAAGGTGCAGGGCGATGTGGCGGCCTGGTTCGGGTCGGTGCCGGCTTCGCCGGCGGGCTGCAAGGCCAGCGCGCTGCTGGGTGAGAAGGGTTGCGAAACCAACGGTTTCAACCAGTTCGACAAAATCGCCTTCTGGAAAACACCGCAGGCGCAGGGCGGCAAGTTCGTGCCGTACAGCCGCTGGACCCAGGATTACATCGCCATCATGGGCGGCCGCTAAGCCGCGGGGCGCAGCCCGCTGCGCCCGAATTACATCAGAATGGAGCACAGAAAATGACCATTGCCGTGCAATTCATCGATGTTTCGCGGACTTTCGGCGATGTTCGCGCCGTGGATCGGGTATCCATCGACATTCAGGACGGGGAATTCTTCTCCATGCTCGGGCCGTCCGGCTCGGGCAAAACCACTTGCCTGCGCCTGATCGCCGGCTTTGAGCAGCTCACTTCCGGCTCGATTCGCATTCACGGCCAGGAAGCCGCCAACCTGCCGCCGTATCAGCGCGACGTGAATACCGTGTTTCAGGATTACGCGCTGTTTCCGCACATGTCGGTGCTGGAAAACGTCGCCTACGGCCTGATGGTGAAGGGCGTCGCCAAACGCGAGCGGCAGGCGCGGGCGCAAGAGGCGCTGGAGAGCGTGGCGCTCGGTTTCGTCGCCGAACGCAAGCCGGCGCACCTGTCGGGTGGCCAGCGGCAGCGCGTGGCGCTGGCGCGCGCGCTGGTCAACCGGCCGCGGGTGCTGCTGCTGGACGAACCGCTCGGCGCGCTGGATCTCAAGCTGCGCGAGCAGATGCAGGGCGAACTGAAGAAGCTGCAGCGCCAGCTGGGCATCACCTTTATCTTCGTCACCCACGATCAAAGCGAAGCGCTGTCGATGTCCGATCGGGTGGCGGTATTCAATAACGGCCGCATCGAGCAGGTGGATACGCCGCGCGAGCTTTACATGCGGCCGAAGACGCCGTTCGTCGCCGAGTTCGTCGGCACCTCCAACGTGGTGCGCAGCGAGCTGGCGCAGCGCCTGCTCGGCGAAAGCCGAACCTTCTCGATCCGGCCGGAGCATATTCGCCTGCTGGAGCAAGGCGGCGCGGCGCAGGACGAGATCCAGGTGCAGGGCACGCTGCAGGAAATCCACTACCAGGGCGCGGCCACGCGCTATGAGATCGCGCTGAACGGCGGCGAAAAGCTGCTGGTCAGCCAGGCCAATCCACAGTGGATCGCCGAAGGGCAACAGCGGCAGATCGGCCAGCCGATCGTCGCCTGCTGGCCGCGCGCGGCGATGGTGCCGCTGCTGGAGGAGAGGTGAGATGGACATGAGCATCGATTCCCCCTCGGCGCGCGGTGGTAGCGTGCGCGCGCTGTCGACCTGGCTCTATCGCCGGCCGACGCTGTATCTGCTGTTACTGCTGGTGCCGCCGCTGCTGTGGTTCGGCGCGGTGTACCTCGGCTCGCTGCTGACGCTGCTGTGGCAGGGGTTCTACACCTTCGACGATTTCACCATGGCGGTGACGCCGGATCTGACCTTCGCCAACCTGGCGGCGCTGTTCAACCCGGCCAACTACGACATCATCCTGCGCACGCTGACCATGGCGGTGCTGGTGTCGCTGGCCAGCGCGGTACTGGCGTTCCCGATCGCCTATTACATGGCGCGCTACACCAGCGGCCGCGTCAAGGCGTTCTTTTACATCGCGGTGATGATGCCGATGTGGGCCAGCTATATCGTCAAAGCCTATGCCTGGACCCTGCTGCTGGCGAAAGACGGCGTGGCGCAGTGGTTTCTGCAGCACCTGGGGCTGGAGCCGCTGTTGGCTTCGCTGCTGACGGTGCCCGGCGTCGGCGGCAACACGCTGTCGACCTCGGGGCTGGGGCGTTTTCTGGTGTTCGTCTATATCTGGCTGCCGTTCATGATCCTGCCGATCCAGGCGGCGCTGGAGCGCCTGCCGCCCTCGCTGCTGCATGCCTCGGCGGATCTGGGCGCGCGGCCGGCGCAGACCTTCCGCCACGTCATTTTGCCGCTGGCGGTGCCGGGCATCGCCGCCGGGTCGATCTTCACCTTTTCGCTGACGCTGGGCGACTTTATCGTGCCGCAGCTGGTGGGGCCGCCGGGCTATTTCATCGGCAGCATGGTCTACGCCCAGCAGGGCGCGATCGGCAATATGCCGATGGCCGCGGCCTTTACGCTGGTGCCGATCGTCCTGATCGCCATCTACCTTTCCATCGTCAAACGTCTGGGGGCTTTCGATGCACTCTGAACGCGCGCCCTTAGGGCTGAAGCTGGCCGCCTGGGGCGGACTTGTCTTCCTGCATTTCCCGTTGGCGATCATCGCCATCTATGCCTTCAACACCGAAGACGCGGCCTTCAGCTTCCCGCCGAAGGGCTTTACGCTGCACTGGTTCAACGTCGCCGCCGGGCGGCAGGACATCCTCGATGCGGTGCTGCTGTCGGCGCAGATCGCCTGCCTGGCGACCGCCATCGCGCTGGTGCTCGGCACCCTGGCGGCGGCGGCGCTGTATCGGCGCGATTTCTTCGGCAAGGACAGCATTTCGCTGTTGCTGCTGCTGCCGATCGCGCTGCCGGGGATCGTCACCGGCCTGGCGCTGCTGGCGGCGTTCAAGGCGCTGAACATCGAGCCGGGCATCCTGACCATCGTCGTCGGCCATGCGACGTTCTGCGTGGTGATCGTGTTCAACAACGTCATCGCCCGGTTCCGCCGCACCTCGTACAGCCTGATCGAGGCTTCGATGGATCTTGGCGCCGACGGCTGGCAAACCTTCCGTTACGTGATCTTGCCGAACCTCGGCTCGGCGCTGCTGGCCGGCGGCATGCTGGCGTTCGCGCTGTCGTTTGATGAAATCATCGTGACCACCTTTACCGCCGGCCACGAGCGCACGCTGCCGCTGTGGCTGCTGAACCAGCTCGGTCGCCCGCGCGACGTGCCGATCACCAACGTGGTGGCGCTGTCGGTGATGCTGTTGACCATGCTGCCGATCCTCGGCGCTTACTACCTGACCAAGGGTGGGGAAAGCGTCGCCGGCAGCGGCAAATAATTTCCTTACCCGACCTCTGACAAAAGGATAACCCTATGCAAAGCCAACTGTTGATTGACGGCCAACTGGTGAATGGCCAGGGCGCGACCCAGCCGGTGTATAACCCGGCGACCGGCGAAGTGATCGCGCAGGTGGCGGAGGCCAGCCCGGAGCAGGTCGATCGCGCGGTGCTGGCGGCGGACGCCGCGTTCGCCGCCTGGGGGCAAACCACGCCGAAGGAGCGCGCCGAGCATCTGCTCAAGCTGGCGGATCTGATCGACGAGCATGCCGAGACTTTCGCCAGGCTGGAGTCGCTCAACTGCGGCAAGCCTTATCACTGCGTGCTGAACGACGAGCTGCCGGCGGTGGCCGACGTGTTTCGCTTCTTCGCCGGCGCCAGCCGCTGCCTGACCGGCATGGCGGCCGGGGAGTATCTGGCCGGGCACACCTCGATGATCCGCCGCGATCCGCTCGGCGTGGTGGCCTCGATCGCGCCGTGGAACTACCCGCTGATGATGGCGGCCTGGAAACTGGCGCCGGCCTTGGCGGCGGGCAACTGCGTGGTGATCAAGCCTTCGGAGCAGACGCCGCTGACCATCTTCAAACTGGCCGAACTGGCCGCCGGGCTGTTCCCGCCGGGCGTGCTCAACGTGCTGTTCGGGCGCGGCGCCAGCGTCGGCGATCGGCTGACCGGGCATGACAAGGTGCGCATGGTGTCGCTGACCGGGTCGATCGCCACCGGCGAGCACATCATCGCCCACACCGCCGCCGGCATTAAGCGCACCCATATGGAGCTGGGCGGCAAGGCACCGGTGCTGGTGTTCGACGACGCCGATCTGCAGCAGGTGGTGGACGGCATTCGCGGCTTTGGTTTTTACAACGCCGGCCAGGATTGCACCGCCGCCTGCCGCATCTACGCGCAGAAAAGCATTTATCCCGAGCTGGTCAAGCGGCTGGGCGAGGCGGTGGCCAGCCTGAAGATCGGCGCGCCGGACGACGAGACCACCGAGCTGGGGCCGTTGATTACCGCCCAGCATCTGGAGCGGGTGGCAGGTTTTGTCGAACGAGCCAAAGCGTTGCCGCACGTGCAGGTAGTGACCGGCGGCGAGAAGGTGAAGGGGCCGGGATACTATTTCCAGCCGACGCTGCTGGCCGGCGCGCGCCAGGACGATGAGATCGTGCAGCGCGAAGTGTTCGGCCCGGTGGTGACGGTGACGCCGTTTGACGACGAAGAGCAGGTACTGGCCTGGGCGAACGAATCCAATTACGGGCTGGCGTCGTCCGTGTGGACCCGCGACGTGGGCCGCGCGCATCGCTTGAGCGCCCGCCTGCAATACGGCTGCACCTGGGTGAACACCCACTTCATGCTGGTGAGCGAGATGCCGCACGGCGGCCAGAAACTGTCCGGCTACGGCAAGGATATGTCGATGTACGGGCTGGAGGATTACACGGCCATTCGTCATGTGATGTTCAAACATTGATTTTACAATAATTATCCGCACAATAGCGCGGCCTTTGGGCCGGCCCCGGCCGGCCGATGATAATAAAAATTGAAAGGAAGCCTATATGGGTATCACCAGACGCGATTTTCTCAACGGGGTGGCGATCACCATCGCCGCCGGGTTGACGCCGCTGCAAATCCTGCGCGCGTCACCGCAAACCGCCAATCAAACCCTGTACTACCCGCCGGCGCTGACCGGGCTGCGGGGTAACCATCCGGGCTCGTTCGAGCATGCGCACCAGCTGGGGCGCGACGGCAAAACCTTTGATTTCGGCAGCGTGCCCGCCGTTGAAGAGTTCGATCTGGTAGTGGTGGGCGCCGGCATCAGCGGGCTGGCGGCCGCCTGTTTCTGGCAGCAGCTGAAGGGCGAGCAGCAGCGCATTCTTTTGATCGACAACCACGACGACTTCGGCGGCCACGCCAAGCGCAACGAGTTCAACAGCGACGACGGCATGCTGCTCGGCTACGGCGGCAGCGAATCGCTGCAGTCGCCGCGCTCCAACTTCAGCCCGGTGGCGATGGGGCTGCTGCGCAAGCTCGGCGTCGATATCGACCAACTGGAACAGGCTTTTGACACCACCTTCTACCCGGATTTGAATTTGAGCCGCGGCGTTTACTTCGATCGCAAGAACTTCGGCGTCGACAAGGTGGTGAGCGGCGATCCGGGCCGCACGGTGGCGGACGACATCCCGCGCGATCGCCTCAACGGCCGCTCTTATGAAGCGTTCATCGGCGATTTCCCGCTGCCGGAAAGCGATCGCCAGGCGCTGATCGCGCTGCACACGGTGGAGAAGGATTATCTGCCGGAGATGACGCTGGAGCAGAAGGTCGAGTGGCTCGACACCCACAGCTACACCCAGTTCCTGCGCGAGAAGGTGGGCCTGAGCGAGCTGGCGATCCGTTATTTCCAGCAGACCACCAACGATTTCCAGGCGGTGGGCATCGATGGCACCTCGTGCAGCGATGCGCGCATTTGCGATCTGCCGGGCCTGAACGGCATGAATCTGCCGCCGCTGGACGAAGAGTCGCAGGCAGATCTCGACGATCCTTATGTGTTCCACTTCCCGGACGGCAACGCCACGCTGGCGCGCCTGATGGTGCGCCAGCTGATCCCGGCGGTGGCGCCGGCCGGCAAGGACATGAACGATGTGGTGCTGGCTAAATTCGACTACAGCCAGCTCGATCGGCCGACGTCGCCGGTGAAGCTGCGTTTGAACAGCACCGGGCTGCACGCAGCCAACGTCGGCGACAAGGTGGAAGTCACCTACATGACCGGCGAGAAGATGACCAAAGTGCGCGCCGGGCAGGTGGTGATGGCCGGCTACAACATGATGATCCCGTATCTGGTGCCGGAGATGGCGCACGAGCAGCAGGAGGCGCTGAAGCAGAACGTCAAGGCGCCGCTGGTGTACAGCAAGGTAGTGATCCGCAACTGGCAGCCGTTCATCAAGCTGGGCGTGCACGAGGTCTATTCGCCGGCCGCGCCCTACAGCCGCGTGAAGCTGGATTATCCGGTGAGCATGGGCGGCTATCAGCACCCGCGCGATCCGGATCGGCCGATCGGCCTGCATATGGTGTATGTGCCGACGCTGCCGGGCAGCGGCCTCAGCACGCGCGAACAGTCGCGCAAAGGGCGCGCGCTGCTGCTGGGCACGCCGTTCGAAGTGCACGAACAGATGATCCGCGAACAGCTGCAGGGCATGCTGGGCGAGGCCGGTTTCGATCATCAGCGCGACATTCAGGCGATCACCGTCAACCGCTGGTCGCACGGTTACTCTTACTTCCTCAATGGGTTGTTTGACGACGAAGACGAAGCCAAGAAAATCATCGAAACGGCGCGGCAGCCGATCGGCAAGATCGCTATCGCCAACTCCGATGCCGACTGGAGCCCGTACGCCAACTCGGCGATCGATCAGGCGTGGCGCGCGGTTAACGAACTGGCCTACGGCAAGGTTGCCGCCAAGGAGGGAGCATGAGTCTGCGTTCGCTGTACCTGTTGAGCCTGCTGGCCGCCGGCGGCTCGGCCCAGGCGATGTCGGCTGGGGAATACGTTGCCAAAGCCGGTGACTGCACCGCCTGCCATACCGCGCCGGGCGGCGCCGAATTGGCGGGCGGCATGAAGTTCCCGACGCCGCTCGGGGCTATCTACGCCACCAACATCACGCCGGACAAGCTGCACGGCATCGGCGCTTACTCATTCGAAGAGTTCGATCGCGCCATGCGTCAGGGGATCGCCAAAGACGGTCACCGGCTTTATCCGGCGATGCCGTACACCTCGTACGCCAAAATGAGCACGGAAGACATGCGCGCGCTGTATGACTATCTGATGAACGAGGTGCCGGCGCAGAACGTCGCCAACCGCGACAGCGACATCACTTGGCCGCTGTCGATGCGCTGGCCGCTGGCGGTGTGGAATCAGCTGTTCCACGACGACCAGCCGTATCAGGCGGATCCGCAGCAAAGCACCGAGTGGAACCGCGGCGCCTACTTGGTGCAGGGTGCCGGCCACTGCGGCAGCTGCCACACGCCGCGCGGCTGGGCGATGCAGGAGAAGGGCCTGGACGGTAAGGAGCCGGTGTTCCTGAGCGGCGCCGAGCTGGACGGCTGGTACGCCTCCAATCTGCGCGGCCTGCCGCCGGAAGAGGTGACGGCGCTGCTGAAAACCGGCCGCAGCCGCCATGCGGCGGTCGCCGGGCCAATGAGCGAGGTGGTGACCCACAGCACGCAGTACCTCAGCGACGGCGATCTGAACGCCATCGCGGTGTACCTGCGCAGCCTGGCGCCGGACACCGCCGCCAAACCTGCCTCATCTGCTGCGCAGGCGGATAATTCGGGCGGCAAGGCGACCTATGCAATGTACTGCTCGACCTGCCACGGCAATAAGGGGGAGGGCACCGACTTCGCCATTCCGGCGCTGGCGGGCAATGCCACGGTAACGGCGGATAATCCGCTGACCGCGCTGCGGGTGGTGCTGGAAGGGGCGCATACGCCGATCACGCAGCAGGCGATGGCGTTCGACATGCCGGCTTATGGCTGGGCGTTGAACGATCGTCAAGCGGCCGATCTGATGAGCTATCTGCGGGGAAGCTGGGGCAACCAGGCGGCGCCGGTGACGGTGCAGCAGGTGCAGGACGCGCGCCAACTGCAGGAGAAATGAAGGGGGAGCGCGGTCTGACGGCCGCGCTCCGCACGCATTACAGCACTTTATGCGGGCCGAAGCATTCGTAGTGGATGCGTTCGGCCTCTACGCCCATTTCCAGCAGCTGTTTGCCCACGAACTGCATGAAGGCCACCGGGCCGCAGAAGTAATAGTGCATCTGCGGATCGGCCAGGCTGCCTTGCAGCGCGCTCAAATCCATCAATCCGCGGCTGCGGTAGTCGCGGCCTTCCACGTCATCGGCGCCCGGCTCGCGGTACCACACATGGCGGCTCAGATTCGGCATGCGCCCGGCAATATCCGCCACTTCCTCGGCAAAGGCGTGCACGCTGCCGTTTTCCGCCGCGTGCAGCCAGTGGACCTGCGCCTGATGTTGGCTGTCGTGCAGGCTGTTGAGCATACCGAGCATTGGGGTTTGGCCGACGCCGGCGGAGATCAGCGCCACCGGCGTGGTCGGCGTCACGTCGAGGAAGAAGTCGCCGTGCGGCGGGGCGATGTCGATCACGTCGCCTTCCTGCGCCTGCTGGTGCAGGTAGTTGGACACTTTACCCTGATCTTCACGCTTCACCGCGATGCGGTAGAACTCGCCGTTCGGCGAGGTGGTCAGCGAGTACTGGCGAATTTCCTGATGCTCCAGGCTGTCGTGCTTGATGTAGACCGCCAGGTATTGCCCCGGTTTGAAGTCCGCCACCCGGCCGCCGTCCACCGGCGCCAGCACGAAGCTGCAGATCACGTCGCTCTGCGGCTGTTTCTTCAGGATGCGGAACGCGCGCAGATCGCGCCAGCCGCCGTTGTCGGTTTCGCTCTGCTGATAAATCTGCTCTTCACGCTGAATAAACACGTTGGCCAGCACGCCGTAGGCTTTGCCCCAGGCGTCCAACACTTCCTGACCCGGGCTGAACATCTCGTCCAGCGTCGCCAGCAGGTGGCCGCCGACGATGTTGTACTGCTCCGGCTGGATATTGAAGCTGGTGTGCTTCTGCGCGATGCGCTCCACCGCCGGCAGCAGCGCCGCCAGGTTCTCGATGTTGGCGGCATAGGCGCAGATGGCGTCGAACAGCGCCTGACGCTGATCGCCGTTGCGCTGATTGCTCATATTGAAAATGTCTTTCAATTCCGGGTTGTGGGCGAACATGCGATCGTAAAAGTGGGCGGTCAGCTTCGGCCCGGTTGCTGCCAGCAGGGGGATGGTGGATTTCACGGTGGCGATGGTTTGGCTATCCAGCATGGGAGCGCTCCTTGGGTTGGGATCTTGACGAGAATTTTAATGATGTATTTTAAATACATCTTATTGGGTTCCGCGCCGCTTGTAAATACCCTTGTTTTCGTTGCGGTGTTCTTCGGGCGTCGATCGCGCTCACAGAACATGAAAAAAGCGCATTGTTCGCATGAGGAAATGTCCGTTGATAAACGGCGGCGTTTCGCGGATCAAAGCCTTGCGCTACCTTATGCCAATCGTTTGCGTAAAAACCTCTGTCAAGACCTATCTTCGGTAGGGCGAAACGGTTTACACTGTGGCCCAGACCCCAAACGGGTAGTTATTTGGTGATTTTTTAGTTAGCTGATTTAAGTCAGGAGATGCCGGATGTTAAAGCGTGAAATGAACATTGCCGATTACGATGCGGAACTGTGGCGTGCCATGGAGCAGGAAGTGGTGCGTCAGGAAGAGCACATCGAGCTGATCGCGTCTGAGAACTACACCAGCCCGCGCGTAATGCAGGCTCAGGGTTCCCAGCTGACCAACAAATACGCTGAAGGCTATCCGGGCAAGCGTTACTACGGCGGCTGCGAATACGTGGATATCGTTGAGCAGCTGGCTATCGACCGCGCCAAAGAATTGTTCGGCGCCGATTACGCCAACGTGCAGCCGCACTCCGGCTCCCAGGCTAACTTCGCCGTGTACACCGCGCTGCTGCAGCCGGGCGACACCATTCTGGGCATGAACCTGGCGCACGGCGGCCACCTGACCCACGGTTCCCCGGTTAACCTGTCCGGCAAACTGTATAACGTGGTGCCTTACGGCATCGACGACAAAGGTCAAATCGACTATGACGATCTGGCCAAACAGGCGCAAACCCACAAGCCGAAAATGATCATCGGCGGCTTCTCCGCCTACTCCGGCGTGGTTGACTGGGCCAAAATGCGCGAAATCGCCGACAGCATCGGCGCTTATCTGTTCGTCGACATGGCGCACGTGGCCGGCCTGATCGCCGCCGGCGTGTACCCGAACCCGGTGCCGCACGCGCACATCGTCACCACCACCACCCACAAAACCCTGGCGGGCCCGCGCGGCGGCCTGATCCTGGCGAAGGGCGGCGACGAAGAGCTGTACAAGAAGCTGAACTCCGCCGTGTTCCCTGGCGGCCAGGGCGGCCCGCTGATGCACGTGATCGCCGGCAAGGCGGTGGCGCTGAAAGAAGCGATGGAGCCTGAGTTCAAGGTTTACCAGCAGCAAGTGGCGGTCAACGCCAAGGCGATGGTGGAAGTGTTCTTGCAGCGCGGCTACAAAGTGGTCTCCGGCGGCACCCATAACCACCTGTTCCTGCTGGATCTGGTCGACAAAAACCTGACCGGTAAAGAAGCTGACGCCGCCCTGGGCCGCGCCAACATCACCGTCAACAAAAACAGCGTGCCGAACGATCCGAAGAGCCCGTTCGTCACCTCCGGTGTGCGTATCGGCACCCCGGCCGTGACCCGTCGCGGCTTCAAAGAAGCCGACGTGCGCGAACTGGCCGGTTGGATCTGTGATGTGCTGGACAACATCAACGATGAAGCCACCATCGAACGCACCAAGAAGAAAGTGCTGGATATCTGCGCCCGCCTGCCGGTTTACGCCTAATCCCGCTTTTGCCTGACAAAACCCGCTGCGGCGGGTTTTTTTATGGCCGCTTGCGGCAAACTGTGAGCTGTCTGGCACTCTAACGCATTGAAGTGGAATGAAGATTGCGGGCCGGTGTGAGCTCTGTCAAAGTATTGCCCTCACACCGGAGGGATCATGGTTCTGCAATCCACGCGTTGGCTCGCGCTCAGTTATTTCACCTACTTCTTTTCCTACGGCATCTTCTTACCGTTCTGGGGCGTGTGGCTGAAAGGCGAGGGCATCGCGCCCGAAACCATCGGCATGTTGCTCGGCGCCGGTTTGGTGGCCCGCTTCCTCGGCAGTTTACTGATTGCTCCCCGCGTTAAAGATCCCTCTCATCTGGTCTCCGCCTTGCGCCTGCTGGCGCTGCTGACCCTGGCTTTCGCGGTTGGCTTCTGCTTCGGCAACGGCTGGGGCTGGCTGATGCTGGTGATAGCGGGGTTCAACCTGTTCTTCTCGCCGCTGGTGCCATTGACCGACGCGCTGGCCGCCACCTGGCAAAAGCAGATCCGCATGGACTACGGCCGGGTGCGGCTGTGGGGCTCGCTGGCGTTCGTCATCGGCTCGGCGCTGACCGGGCAGCTGGTGGCGGTGTGGGGCCATAACGCCATTCTTTACAGCCTGATCCTCAGCGTGCTGGCGATGCTGCTGGGCATGCTGCTGAAGCCGAGCGTCATGCCGCAGGGCGAAGCGCGCACGCACAGCGAAGCCGAGCGCTCGCTGTGGGCACTGCTGAAAGAGGGGCCGGTGTGGCGCTTCCTGCTGTGCGTCACGCTGCTGCAGGGGGCGCA
This sequence comes from Serratia sp. CY81684, assembly GCF_052166595.1. Classification (NCBI taxonomy): domain Bacteria; kingdom Pseudomonadati; phylum Pseudomonadota; class Gammaproteobacteria; order Enterobacterales; family Yersiniaceae; genus Serratia; species Serratia sp. CY81684. The sequence continues at coordinate 109,827 of NZ_JBJNOO010000003.1, forward strand.
CGCCGGCTACTACAGCTTCGGCTCCATTTACTGGCAGGAGGCGGGCTATTCGGCCTCGACCATCGGTTATCTGTGGTCGCTGGGCGTGGTGGCGGAGGTGATTATTTTCGCCAGCAGCAACGTGCTGTTCCGCCGCTGGAATGCGCGCAACCTGCTGTTGCTCTCCGCCTGCTGCGGCGTGTTGCGCTGGAGCCTGATGGCCTACAGCACCGAGCTGGGTTGGCTGCTGCTGATCCAAATCCTGCACTGCGGCACCTTCACCGTCTGCCATCTGGCGGCGATGCGCTTTATCGCCGCGCGCCAGGGGCAAGAGGTGATCCGGCTGCAGGCGGTGTATTCGGCGTTGGCGATGGGCGGCGGTATCGCCGTCATGACGGTGATCGCCGGGTTCCTGTTCGAACATTGGCAGGGCGGAGTGTTCTGGGTGATGGCGGCGGTCGCGGCGCCGGCCTTGTTCATCCGGCCGCCGGCGGTCAGCGTCAGCCGTTGATTAAGGCGCCTCCAGCAGCGCGCGAATGGCCTGGCGCTGCCGGTTTTCCAGCGGCAGTTCGGTATAGATCAGCGGCGGGTGCGGATCGTTGTGCACCGCCGTATAAGGGGTTATCACCAGCGTGACGCCCTGCGGCGCGCCGCCGCGCAGATAGTCGCTCAGCGGCAGATACTTGATGTTCAGCGGCAGCAGCGTGAGCTCGCGGATCTGATATTCCACTTCCTCTTCAAGCTGCGGATTGTCCAGCGTCAGCAGCAGCACCTGTTTTTCCTGCAGCGCGTTGTCCTGCATCAGCCAGGCGCCGAAGCTGATGGCCATCAGGCCTGCCTCCTCGTTGGAAAAATGCACGCCGTACTCCTGCTCCAGCGGTATCAGCGCTTCCTGTGTGGTGCGCATCAGCCGCGGGTATTTGCGCACCACGTCTTCCAGCAGCATATTGTCGATGCCGATGGCGAAACGGCAGCGCTCCAGCGCCGGCGCCAGGTGGGCGAACAGCTGGCTGACCAGCTCGGCCTTGCTGCTGAAGGCCATGCCGGAAAGTTGCTGGAAACGCTCGACCATGCTGCCGATCGCCGCCATCAATCTCTGCTCTTGCGCCGAGTCATTGCTGTGGTAGCTGTGATTTTTCAACAGGGTGAAGGTCAGCGCCAAAAAATCGCGCTCGTCCGCGTGCGGCGGCTGGTTAAACAGCCGGTTGCAGGCCTGATGCAGCCAGGCGGCGGCCTGCTGCTCCGGCTTTTGCCGCAGCCAGTCGCGTTGAACGGCGTCGAAACGCGGATGGCGCTGCAGGCGGTTTTGCCAGGCGCAGTAGAGCAGATAATGCTGCAGGAATTGGCGGTCGCGCGCGTCGAAGTGGCGGTTGAGCAGCGGCTCGCAGGCATCTATCACTTGAGCCAGCTGCGACGCCGACCCGGCATCGGCCGTCAGCGCCAGCCGCAGGCGCGGGGCGAAGTCGCTTTCGACGAACTGCGGGCTGCAGCGCAGGGCCCGCCGCAGCCAATGGATCAGGCACAGGCGTTGGTCGAGCGCGCTGCCCCGCAGTTGGTAGCCATGGTCGGGATCGACGGCGATCTCCAGGTGATGGAAACGCTGGATTTCACTGGCCACCTCGGCTATATCTTGCCGGGTTATCGGGGGGGCGACGCCATTGATTCGGCTTAAGGTCTCCAGCTGTAACTCGGGCTCCGGCGTGTACAGCATCAGCAGCAGATGACAGCGCCGTTGTTGTCCGGAGAGCTCGGGCACGGGAGAGGTGTCCAGGCTCATTATCACCTTCCGGCATAAAAGGTTGCGATTATGCCTAAGCATAGCAAAAGGCTTTGTAACGTCAGGATGACAGCGCGGCTTTTACTTCGGCTTACAACTTTCGTCACAAATATCGCCGGGAGAGGCGGACCGTTCGGCAGTTATTTGTGTTACGTTATAACAAATGCAGGTAAGGCAGGATAATGATGAAGTTACGTCGACTTTTGGCTGCCTTTGGCGCCGTGTTCAGCGCCGGTGCGATCGCTCATCCGCACAGCTTTATCGACATGAACACCACCTTCGTCGCCAAAGACCAGCGGCTGGTTGGCCTGAAAATGGTGTGGGTGATGGATGAAATTACCTCGGCGGATCTGCTCTACGATGCGAAAAACGCCAAGAGCGATTCGGAAGTGTGGAAAAAGCTGGCGGCGGAAGTGATGGCCAATGTGCTGGGGCAGCACTATTTCACCGATCTTTACCGCGACGGCAAGCCGGTGAAATACCTGAACTTGCCCAGCGAATATCACCTGTCGCGCCAGGGCAACCAGGCGGTGTTGGAGTTCGTGCTGCCGTTGGCCGAGCCGCAGCCGTTGGCGGGTAAGCCGTTTCAACTTTCTACTTACGATCCGACTTATTTCGTGGATATGACCTATAAAGACCAAAATGCGCTGCATCTGCCGCCGGAGATGGCGCAGCTGTGCAGCTACAAGCTGATGACGCCGAAGCCGAATGCGTCGCTGCAGGCCTATGCGCTGTCGCTCGACAAGAACGACTCGCCCGGCGAAGACCTGGCGCTGGGGCAACAGTTTGCCCAGCGGGTGACGCTGCAATGTCGCTAAATTTCTCGCCGCCGACGACAAGCCGACACCATTGGGCCTTTGGCCTGTGGCCGCTGCTGCCGTTCACGCTGGCGCTGACGGCCGCCGCGCTGCTGGCGTGGCACTACTGGCCGCAGCTGCTGATGCAGAGCGTGGTATGGCAAAAAGCGCTGCATCAACAGATGGCGGGGCTGTTGCAGCAGGTGAAGGCCGCGCCGCAGCAGGCCGGGCTGGCGCTGATGCTGTTCAGCCTCGGTTATGGCGTTTTGCATGCGCTTGGGCCCGGCCACGGTAAAGTGGTGATCGCCACCTATCTGGCCACCCACCCGGCGCGGCTGAAAAGCAGCCTGAAGCTGACCTTCGCCGCTTCGCTGGTGCAGGGGCTGGTGGCGATCGCGCTGGTCACGTTGATGCTGGTGGTGTTGCAGCTCTCTTCGCGCCAGCTGCACCAAAGCAGCTTTTGGCTGGAGAAGGGCAGTTTTATTCTGGTGATGCTGCTTGGCGTGCTGCTGAGCTGGCGCGCGCTGAAACGTCTGTTTGCGGCGATCAAGGCGATGCGCCCGGCGCCGGCGCTGCGCATCAACAGCCTGACGCCGCTGGCGGCGGATCATGTGCACAGCGCCGACTGCGGCTGCGGCCACCGGCATCTGCCGAGCGACAGCGAGCTGCAGGCGGGAAGCGACTGGCGCACTCAGGCCGCCATCGTGCTGGCGATGGGCATGCGTCCCTGTTCGGGGGCGATTTTGGTGCTGCTGTTTTCCAAGGTGATCGGCGTGTTTGGCTGGGGCGTGCTCTCCGCGCTGGCGATGGCGTTCGGCACATCGTTGACCATCTCCATGCTGGCGCTGCTGGTGCATTACAGCCGCCGGCTGGCGGTGCGCCTCAGCCGTTCGCGCGCGCCCGCCGCCTGGAGCGCGGTGGCCTGGGGGGCGTTGGCGCTGGCCGGTGGCCTGATCCTGCTGGCCGCCGGGCTGCTGTTGTACGTCAGCGCGCAGCCGGAATTCGGCGGCGGCATCCGCCCCTTCTCCCGCTAACGGGCATAAAAAAAGCGCTGCATCGGCAGCGCTTTTTTTCGATTCGCTTCTGGCGATTAACGCTTCAGCGCTTCGCTCAGTTCTTCACGCATGGTGGCCAGCATGGCTTTCACCACGCGCGGGTTGCCTGCGACCACGTTGCCGGAGCTGAAGTGGTTGTGGCCGCCGACGAAGTCGGTGACCAGGCCGCCGGCTTCACGCACCAGCAGTTCGCCTGCGGCGAAGTCCCACGGCTTCAGGCCGATTTCGAAGAAACCGTCTACGCGGCCGGCGGCGACATAGGCCAGATCCAGCGCAGCGGAACCGGTGCGGCGGAAGTCCGCGCACTGGGTGAACAGTTTGCCGACGATGTTGATGTAAGGCGTGGCGTGCTGTTTGACTTTGAACGGGAAGCCGGTCGCCAGGATGGTGCCATCCAGATCTTTGGCGTTGGTGCCGCGCAGACGGTAACCGTTGAGCTGTGCGCCCTGGCCGCGCGTGGCGGTGAACAGTTCGTTGCGCATCGGATCGTAAACCACGGCCACTTCAGTACGGCCTTTGATACGTACGGCGATGGAAACGGAGAAATGAGGGAAGCGTTTGATGAAGTTTGCAGTGCCATCCAGTGGATCGATCACCCATTGCACATCGCGATCTTCGCCGATCAGCTCACCGCGTTCTTCGCTCACGATGCTGTGTTGCGGATAAGACTTGCGGATGACGTCGATGATCAGATGCTCTGCATCGCGATCGACGTTGGTGACGAAGTCATTGGTCCCTTTCTGGCTCGCTTCTACAGCGTCCGGGGTTTCGTAGTTTTTGGCAATCAGGTTACCGGCCTTGCGCGCAGCGCGCACGGCGATAGTCAGCATCGGATGCATGGGTATCTTCCAACTAGGATGTTAAAGAACAGGAAACGGCGCGAAGTATAGCAGCTGTTCGGCAAATTGCCTACGGCTGTGTTAAGATGCTGCGATTTTCCGCCACGCTCAGAGTTTGTATGCTGCACAATATCCGCATTGTTCTGGTAGAGACTTCACATACCGGCAACATGGGCTCGACCGCCAGAGCCATGAAAACCATGGGTTTAACCAACCTTTATCTGGTTAATCCGCTGATCAAACCCGATTCTCAGGCCATCGCCCTGGCCGCCGGCGCCAGCGACGTGATCGGCAACGCCACTATCGTCGATACCCTCGATGACGCCATCGCCGGCTGCAGCCTGGTGGTGGGCACCAGCGCACGTTCTCGCACCCTGCCGTGGCCGATGCTGGAGCCGCGCGAATGCGGCGTGCGCGCGGTGCACGAGGGCGAGCACGCGCCGGTGGCGCTGGTGTTCGGCCGCGAACGCGTCGGGCTGACCAACGATGAATTGCAGAAGTGCCACTACCACGTCGCCATTCCGGCCAACCCGGACTACAGCTCGCTGAACCTGGCGATGGCAGTGCAGATCCTGGCGTACGAAGTGCGCGTGGCTTACCTCGATCGCCAACAGGCGGGTGCGCCGCAGCTGGAAGAGACGCCGTATCCGCTGGTGGACGACCTCGAGCGTTTCTATCAGCATCTGGAGCAGACGCTGCAGCGCACCGGTTTCATTCGCCCGTCGCATCCGGGCCAGGTGATGAGCCGCCTGCGCCGGCTGTTCACCCGCGCGCGCCCGGAAGGGCAGGAGCTGAATATCCTGCGCGGCATGCTGACGTCGATCGAGAAACAGGATAAACATCAAGGTAATTAATTGATGTGGCATCACGGTGGGCGACAATAGTATTAGTTATCCAAAGGTTATAACATGTATTTTATATACCTTTGTTCTTGCTAAGTTCAAAACGTGCTAATACTTGAGTTAATTACTGGGTTAAATAGTTGACTGTTTTACTCAGGAATGTCAGACTTTCGGCCATATTTGACCAACAGGTAACCATTGAGCTATGAGACTGACATCCAAAGGCCGTTATGCCGTAACCGCTATGCTCGACGTAGCGCTGCATTCTCAGGAAGGGCCGGTGCCACTGGCGGACATTTCCGAACGCCAGGGTATTTCGCTCTCTTATCTGGAACAATTATTCTCCCGTCTGCGCAAGAATGGCCTGGTGGCCAGCGTGCGCGGTCCGGGCGGTGGTTATCTGCTGGGTAAAGACGCGGGTGAGATCGCCGTTGGCGCTGTCATCACTGCTGTCGATGAATCGGTAGATGCAACCCGTTGCCAGGGCAAAGAAGGCTGTCAGGGCGGCGATCGCTGCTTGACCCACGCCCTGTGGCGCGATCTGAGCGAGCGCATCAGCGGGTTCCTGAACAACATTACGCTGGCAGAACTGGTCAACAACCAGGAAGTGCTGGTGGTGGCGGATCGTCAAAACAACGATACGCGCCGCACGGCCAACGGCCGTCCGCAAGAAACTATCAACGTTAATCTGCGCGCATAAGCAGCTGGCGAAATTATTTTAGTTTTTGGAAGTGATGTACGGAGCACAAGAGCAATGAAATTACCGATTTATCTGGATTACTCAGCAACGACGCCGGTTGACCCGCGCGTTGCTGAGAAGATGATGCAGTTTTTGACCCTGGACGGCACTTTCGGCAACCCGGCTTCCCGTTCCCACCGTTTCGGTTGGCAGGCGGAAGAGGCGGTAGACATCGCCCGTAACCAAATCGCCGAACTGGTGGGTGCTGACCCGCGCGAAATCGTCTTCACCTCCGGGGCGACCGAATCCGACAACCTGGCGATCAAAGGCGCTGCCAATTTCTACCAGAAAAAAGGCAAGCACATCATCACCAGCAAAACCGAACACAAAGCCGTGCTCGACACCTGCCGTCAGCTGGAGCGCGAAGGGTTTGAAGTGACCTACCTGGCGCCGCAGAGCAACGGCATCATCAGCCTGCAGGATCTCGAAGCGGCGATGCGCGATGACACCATTCTGGTCTCCATCATGCACGTCAACAACGAAATCGGCGTAGTGCAGGACATCGAAGCGATCGGCGAAATGTGCCGCGCGCGCGGTATCATCTACCACGTTGACGCTACCCAGAGCGTGGGCAAACTGCCTATCGATCTGAGCAAGCTGAAAGTCGACCTGATGTCGTTCTCCGGCCACAAAATCTATGGCCCGAAAGGCATCGGCGCGCTGTACGTGCGCCGCAAGCCGCGCATCCGCATCGAAGCGCAGGTACACGGCGGCGGTCACGAGCGCGGCATGCGTTCCGGCACCCTGCCTGTCCACCAGATCGTCGGCATGGGCGAAGCTTACCGCATCGCCAAAGAAGAGATGACCGAAGAGATGGCGCGTCTGCGCACCCTGCGCGATCGTCTGTGGAACGGCGTGAAAGATATGGAAGAAGTGTATCTGAACGGCGATCTGGAGCACGGCGCACCGAACATCCTGAACGTCAGCTTCAACTACGTTGAAGGCGAGTCGCTGATCATGGCGCTGAAAGACCTGGCCGTTTCTTCCGGTTCAGCCTGTACCTCCGCCAGCCTCGAGCCGTCCTACGTGCTGCGCGCGCTGGGCATGAGCGATGAATTGGCGCACAGCTCGATCCGTTTCTCCCTGGGGCGTTTCACCACGGAAGAAGAGATCGACTACACCATTCAACTGGTGCGTAAATCCATCGGCCGTCTGCGCGATCTGTCCCCGCTGTGGGAAATGTTCAAGCAGGGCGTGGACATCAACAGCATCGAATGGGCGCATCATTAATTCTCAGGTTTCAGGAGCAAGGTCATGGCTTACAGCGAAAAAGTAATCGATCATTATGAAAACCCGCGCAACGTGGGTTCTTTCGACAACGAAGATCCTACCGTCGGTAGCGGCATGGTAGGGGCGCCGGCTTGCGGCGACGTCATGAAGCTGCAAATCAAGGTTAACGATGAAGGCATCATCGAAGACGCGCGCTTTAAAACTTACGGCTGCGGTTCCGCCATCGCCTCCAGCTCGCTGGTGACCGAATGGATGAAAGGCAAGTCGCTCGATCAGGCTGAAGCGATCAAAAACACCCAGATCGCCGAAGAGCTGGAATTGCCGCCGGTCAAAATTCACTGCTCGATCCTGGCCGAAGACGCCATCAAAGCAGCGATTGCCGACTATAAGAGCAAGCATAGCGCCAAGTAATTTGTCTGAGTCGGCCCGGCCGCGCCGGGCTTTGATGTGAAGTGTGAGGTTGTGATGTCTATTACCATGAGCGACAGCGCTGCGCAGCGTGTTCAGGCGTTTTTGACGAACCGCGGCAAAGGTCTCGGCCTGCGTCTGGGAGTGCGAACTTCCGGCTGCTCCGGGATGGCGTACGTGCTGGAATTTGTTGACGAAGCCAACGATGACGACATCGTGTTTGAAGACAAAGGCATCAAGGTGATCATCGACGGCAAGAGCCTGGTCTACCTTGACGGCACCGAGCTTGATTTCGTTAAGGAAGGCCTGAACGAAGGCTTCAAGTTCAACAACCCGAACGTCTCAAGCGAGTGCGGCTGCGGCGAGAGTTTCAACGTCTGACAGTCCATCGTGCTCCCCCGTTTCGGCGGGGGAACTTCATCCGCTAACGCCCAGAGCACGCTATGGATTACTTTACTTTATTCGGGCTGCCAGTTCGCTACACCGTGGACGGCAGCCTGCTTGCGTCCCGCTTCCAGGATCTGCAGCGCCAATTCCACCCCGATCGTTTCGCCAACCAGCCGGAGCGCGAACGCCTGATGGCGTTGCAGCAGGCGGCGACCATCAACGAAGCCTACCAGGCGCTGAAGCACCCGTTAAAACGCGCGGAGTATATGCTATCTTTGCACGGCTTCGATCTGGGCAACGAACAGCATACGATGCGCGACACCGCGTTCCTGATGGAACAGCTGGAACTGCGCGAAGAGCTCGACGCCATTGAGCGCAAGCCGGAGGCGGAAAGCCTGCTGGCCGATTTCGGCGCGCGGCTGGCCGTCTCCATCAAACAGCGCAGCGCGCTGATGCTGCAGCAGTTGGACAGTGAGCAGTGGGCGGACGCCGCCGACACCGTGCGCAAGCTGCGCTTTTTGGACAAACTCCAGCAACAGGTTGAACAACTCGAAGAAAAACTGCTGGGTTTTGAGTAACACCTTCTGATTCTGATTGTGGAAGCTTCAACATGGCCTTATTACAAATTAGTGAGCCTGGCCTCAGCGCCGCGCCGCACCAGCGACGCTTGGCCGCCGGCATCGACTTAGGCACCACCAACTCGTTGGTCGCCACGGTGCGCAGCGGGCAGGCGGAAACGCTGGCCGACGAACAGGGCCGCCATTTGCTGCCTTCGGTGGTGCATTATCAGGCGGACGCGCAGCGCGTCGGCTGGGAGGCGCGCCAACAGGCGGCGCAGGATCCGGCCAATACCGTCAGCTCCATCAAACGCATGATGGGCCGCTCGTTGGCGGACGTGCAGCAACGTTACCCGAACCTGCCGTATCAATTTCAGGCCAGCGACAACGGCCTGCCGCTGATCGTCACCGCCGCCGGCCCGGTTAACCCGGTCGGCGTCTCCGCCGATATCCTGCGGGCCCTGTCCGCGCGCGCGCGCGCGGCGCTGGAAGGCGAGCTGGACGGCGTGGTGATCACCGTTCCCGCTTACTTCGACGACGCGCAGCGCCAGGGCACCAAAGACGCGGCGCGTCTGGCCGGCTTGCACGTTCTGCGCCTGTTGAACGAACCGACCGCGGCGGCGATCGCCTACGGGCTGGATTCCGGCCAGGAAGGGGTGATCGCGGTTTACGATCTGGGCGGCGGCACCTTTGATATCTCCATTCTGCGCCTCAGCCGCGGCGTGTTCGAAGTGCTGGCCACCGGCGGCGATTCCGCGCTGGGCGGCGACGACTTCGATCATCTGTTGGCCGACTGGCTGCGCGAGCAGGCCGGCGTGGCCGATCGCAGCGACCACGGCGTGCAGCGCCAACTGCTGGATGCCGCCATCGCCGCCAAAATCGCGTTGAGCGATGCCGACAGCGTGCGCGTCGAGGTGGCCGGCTGGCAGGGCGAGGTGACCCGCGCCCAGTTTGAAGCGCTGATCGCTCCGTTGGTGAAACGCACGCTGATGGCTTGCCGCCGGGCGCTGAAAGACGCCGGCGTCGCCGCCGACGAGGTGCTGGAAGTGGTGATGGTCGGCGGTTCCACCCGCGTGCCGTTGGTGCGTGAGCAAGTGGGCGCCTTCTTCGGCCGCACGCCGCTGACGGCGATCGATCCGGATAAAGTGGTCGCCATCGGCGCCGCGATCCAGGCCGACATCCTGGTGGGCAACAAGCCGGACAGCGATATGCTGCTGCTGGACGTGATCCCGCTGTCGCTGGGCCTCGAAACCATGGGCGGCCTGGTGGAGAAAGTGATCCCGCGCAACACCACTATCCCGGTGGCGCGCGCGCAGGAGTTCACCACCTTTAAAGACGGCCAGAGCGCGATGATGATCCACGTGCTGCAGGGCGAGCGCGAGCTGGTGCAGGATTGCCGTTCGCTGGCGCGCTTTACGCTGCGCGGCCTGCCGCCATTGCCTGCCGGGGGCGCGCACATTCGCGTCACCTTCCAGGTGGATGCCGACGGCCTGCTGAGCGTCACCGCGATGGAGAAATCCACCGGCGTTGAAGCGTCGATCCAGGTCAAGCCGTCGTACGGCCTGTCGGACAGCGAAATCGCCGGCATGATCAAAGACTCGATGGCCAACGCGCAAAGCGACGTGGGCGCGCGCAAGCTGGCGGAGCAACGCGTGGAAGCCGCGCGGGTGCTGGAAAGCCTGCAGGGCGCGCTGGCCACCGACGCCGCGCTGCTGAGCGAGGCGGAAAGCCAGGCGATCGCCGCCGCGACCCAGGCGTTGCAGCAGGCGGCGCAGGGTGAAGATCCCGCCGCTATCGAAGACGCCATCAAAACATTAGATGCACAAACGCAAGATTTTGCCGCGCGCCGCATGGACGCTTCCATTCGCCGCGCGCTGGCTGGCCATTCTGTGGATGAGGTTTAACCATGCCTAAAATTGTTTTCCTGCCCCATCAAGATCTTTGCCCGGAAGGGGCGGTTCTGGAAGCCGAAAAAGGGGAGTCGATCCTCAACGTTGCGCTGCGCAACGGCATTGAAATCGAGCACGCCTGCGAGAAATCCTGCGCCTGCACCACCTGCCACTGCATCGTGCGTGAAGGCTTCGATTCGCTGGAAGAGAGCAGCGAGCTGGAAGACGACATGCTGGACAAAGCGTGGGGGCTGGAGCCGGAAAGCCGTCTGAGCTGCCAGGCGCTGGTCGCCGACGAAGATCTGGTGGTCGAAATGCCGCGCTACACCGTCAACCACGCGCGTGAGCATTAATTGTTAGCCGCAGCGTCAACCCGGAGATCATAATGGGACTGAAGTGGACCGACAGCCGTGAAATCGGCGAAGCCCTGTACGACCAATACCCGGATACCGATCCGAAAACCGTGCGTTTTACCGACATGCATCAGTGGATCTGCGATCTGGAAGAGTTCGATGACGATCCGCAGGCTTCCAACGAAAAAATACTGGAAGCGATCCTGCTGGTCTGGTTAGATGAAGCGGAGTAAATAGCGTAACGGGCTGCCATGGGCGGCCCGTTTATTTTGTATCCGACAAGATTAATAAAAGAATAATCCGGAGTAAGAAGGCTATGACAACAGAATTCATGCAGGTCACGCTGTCGCAACAACCTGCCGACGCCCGCTGGGGCGAAAAAGCGCTGCTGAGCACCAACGGCGAAGGGATGACCATTCACCTGACCGGCGCCGACAAGCTGGGCGCGATCCAGCGCGCGGGCCGCAAAATTGATGGCCAGGGCATCAAAAACGTCAAGCTGGCCGGCGACGGTTGGGATTTGGAAAACAGCTGGGCGTTCTGGCAAGGCTATCGCGGGCCGAAAGGGCAGCGCAACGTCGAATGGCCCGAGCTGCCGGAAGCCGCGCGTCAGGAACTGGATAAGCGTCTGAAAATCGTCGACTGGGTGCGCGACACCATCAACATGCCGGCGGAAGAGCTGGGGCCGGAGCAACTGGCGACCCGCGCCGTCGATCTGATGTGCGACGTCGGCTGCGATGCCGTCAGCTACCGCATCACCAAGGGCGAAGATCTGCGCGAGCAGAACTATGCCGGCATCTACACCGTCGGCCGCGGCTCCGAGCGCCCGCCGGTGCTGCTGGCATTGGACTTCAACCCGACCGGCAACCCGGATGCGCCGGTGTTCGCATGCCTGGTCGGCAAGGGCATCACCTTCGACAGCGGCGGCTACAGCCTGAAGCAAAGCGCCTTTATGGATTCGATGAAATCCGACATGGGCGGCGCGGCCACCATCACCGGCGCCCTGGCGCTGGCGGCGGCGCGCGGCCTGAAGCAGCGCGTGAAGCTGTACCTGTGCTGCGCCGACAACATGGTCAGCGGCAACGCCTTCAAACTGGGTGACATCATTCGCTACCGCAACGGCAAAACCGTTGAGGTGATGAACACCGATGCGGAAGGGCGCCTGGTGCTGGCCGACGGCCTGATCGACGCTTCTGAGCAGAACCCGCAGCTGATTATCGACTGCGCCACCCTGACCGGCGCGGCGAAAACGGCGGTAGGCAACGACTATCACGCGCTGTTCAGCTTTGACGACGCGCTGGCGCAGGAGCTGCTGAGCAGCGCCGCCGCCGAGCAAGAGCCGTTCTGGCGTCTGCCGCTGGCCGAGTTCCACCGCAGCCAGCTGCCGTCCAACTTCGCCGAGCTGAACAACGTGGCCGGCCCGGCCTACACCGCCGGCGCCAGCACCGCGGCGGCCTTCCTGTCGCACTTCGTCAAGAACTACCAGCAAGGCTGGTTGCACATCGACTGCTCAGCCACTTACCGCAAAGGCGCGGTGGATCAGTGGTCGGCCGGCGCGACTGGGCTGGGCGTTCGCACCCTGGCCAATCTGTTGCTGAGCAAAGCCAAATAATTGAACGCCCGCCGCGTCGGGCGCTAGAATGCGCATTATCTTCGAGGCCCAGCATGCTGGGCCTCGCTCTTTGATCCCTGGAGTTTGCCATGAGTGCCCATCATCACGATGCCGCCCCGAGCGAGAACGAACTTGAACGCCTGCTGAAGCTGGCGGTGACGGAGCCGGCCCATCGCCCGGCGTTCTTCCGTGAACTGCTCGACGCCACGGTGCTGATCCTCGGCGACAGCGAGCAGGTGCAGCAGGACGGCGACATCACGCTGAACGCGGATACGCCGGTCAATATCCAGCATTGGGAAAAACAGGACGGCGGCAGCATCATTCCGTTCTTCACTTCGCTGGAAGCGTTGCAGAAGGCCGTTGAGGACGAACAGCCGTTCATCGCCATGCCGGCGCGGGTGCTGTTTGAAATCACCCAGGGCGCGGATCTGTTCCTCAACCCGAAGGCGGAGTACGGCAAAGAGTTCTATCCGGAAGAGGTGGCGATGCTGCTGGCGACCGGTGGCGTCGTCAAACCGGTGGAGCACTACGTCGATAAAGAGACCCAAATCCTGCTGGGGCAGCCCGAAGAGTATCCGTCGGCGATGGTGGATGCGCTGACCACGCTGTTCAGCCAGCGTAAGCCGGTGCGCCGCGCGTTTCTGGCGCTGATGCACGACCAGGCGGCGGACGAGAAGCCGAATCTGCTGATCGGGCTGGAAGTGGATGCCGAGCCGGCGGAGATCGAGGCGTTGATCAACGAGGCCGGCAGCGTCGCCAGCGAAACGGCGCCGAATGACGAACCGGTGGATTTCTGCCTGGTATCGGAGAAAGAGCGGGGCATCAGCCACTACCTGATCGCCCATACGCAGCCGTTTTATCAGCGCCGCTGGGGCAGTTGGCTGCGCAATGTGATCCCGTCTACCGACAAGACCCAATAACGTCGGCGTGCCGCTGAAAGTGGCGAATGAAGATCATATTTTTTTAATGAAATGTTGATTTTCCCGTAGGCAAGCGTTAACGGCGCACATATAATCTGCGCCACTTGAGAAGGCCGGCAACATTGCAGACCGGCCTGTTTTGGAAGTCATACAGAGGCCATCATGACCGTAGAACGTACCTTTTCCATCGTTAAACCAAACGCTGTAGCCAACAACGACATCGGCGCTATCTACGCGCGTTTCGAGCGCGCCGGCTTCAAAATCATCGCCGCTAAAATGCTGCGTCTGACTCGCGAGCAAGCTGAAGGCTTCTACGCTGAGCACAAAGGCCGCCCATTCTTCGACGGTCTGGTTGAGTTCATGACCTCCGGCCCAATCATGGTGCAGGTTCTGGAATCTGAAAACGCCGTGCAGCGCAACCGCGACATCATGGGCGCAACCAACCCGGACAACGCACTGGCCGGCACCCTGCGCGCCGACTACGCGGACAGCTTCACCGCTAACGCCGTTCACGGTTCCGACTCCGTTGAATCCGCACAGCGTGAAATCGCTTACTTCTTCAACGAAAGCGAAATCTGCGCACGTTAATCGTGCCGTTGCTGATAACCAGGCATTCACCGGCTGAAACAATAAAAATGCCCTGAATGCCTTTCAGCCATAGAAACCCGCTACTAAAATTTGTACAATGCCGCGCCCCTGATAAGACGACTTGTCAGGGGCGTGTTTTTAGTGCCGCCACCCGAATCATGCGGGCTGAAATGCACAACTTACTTTCCATTCTTTAGCGCCATAACGTGTAATAACGAGGCCAGAGATCATTATGTTAGAACCCATCACGTCCGAGCACACCGTGTCTGAAAATAATTCGCTGACTACCCCCTCCGTTAACGTGGAGCAACCGGCTGCGGCCAAAATTAACCTGCTGGATCTGAACCGCCAGCAAATGCGCGAGTTCTTCGCCGAAATGGGCGAAAAACCGTTCCGCGCCGATCAGGTGATGAAGTGGATTTATCACTACTGCTGCGACGATTTCGAGCAGATGACCGACATCAACAAAGTCCTGCGCGGCAAGCTGCAGCGCGTGGCGGAAATCCGCGCGCCGGAAGTGGCTGAAGAACAGCGTTCGGCCGACGGCACCATCAAGTGGGCGATCAAGGTGGGCGATCAGCAGGTCGAAACCGTGTATATCCCGGAAGCCGACCGCGCGACGCTGTGCGTCTCCTCGCAGGTAGGCTGCGCGCTGGAGTGCAAATTCTGTTCGACGGCGCAGCAGGGCTTCAACCGCAACCTGCGCGTGTCGGAAATCATCGGCCAGGTGTGGCGCGCGGCGAAGATCATCGGCGCGCTGAAGGTGACCGGCCAACGCCCGATCACCAACGTGGTGATGATGGGCATGGGCGAGCCGCTGCTCAACCTGAACAACGTGGTGCCGGCGATGGAAATCATGCTGGACGATTTCGGCTTTGGCCTGTCCAAACGCCGCGTGACCCTGTCTACCTCCGGCGTGGTGCCGGCGCTGGACAAGCTGGGCGACATGATCGACGTGGCGCTGGCCATTTCGCTGCACGCACCGAACGACACCATCCGCGATGAGATCGTGCCGATCAACCGCAAGTACAACATCGAGACCTTCCTGTCCGCGGTGCGTCGCTACCTGGAGAAATCCAACGCCAACCAGGGCCGCGTCACCGTCGAGTACGTGATGCTGGATCATATCAACGACAGCACCGACGACGCGCATCAGCTGGCGGAAGTGCTGAAAGACACGCCGTGCAAGATCAACCTGATCCCATGGAACCCGTTCCCGGGCGCTCCGTACGGCCGCAGCTCCAACAGCCGGGTGGATCGTTTCTCCAAGGTGTTGATGGAATACGGCTTTACGACTATTGTTCGTAAAACCCGTGGTGACGATATCGACGCCGCCTGCGGGCAACTGGCGGGTGAAGTGATCGACCGTACCAAGCGTACCCTGAAGAAGAAAATGGCCGGGGAACCTATCAACGTACGGGCGGTCTGAATCCTATAGCACCATTTTTTGTTATCTAACAGCCTGTTATGCGAAAGCGTGTCGCTGGCGGGCGTTAGCTGACGGCCGATAAGGAAATGAATGCGGGCATGAAGCTGAAACTGTGGGGTATGTGGCTGGCGGCCGGGTTGTTGGCCGGGTGTTCCGGTTCAGCGCCGGAAAAGGAAGCACAGGTCTCTGAGGCGGGCCAGACGCGCCTGCAGCTGGGGCTGGAGTACCTGCAGCAAGGCGACATGGACGCCGCGCGCCAGAACCTGGAAAAGGCGCTGGACGCGGCCCCGCAGGATTACCGCACGCAGTTGGGCATGGCGCTCTACGCGCAGCGCAGCGGTGAAAACGCCGAGGCCGAACAGCGTTATCGGCAAGCGCTCAAACTTGCGCCGGGCAATGGCACCGTACTGAATAATTACGGTGCGTTTCTTTGCGGTTTAGGGCAGTATGTACCGGCGCAACAGCAGTTTAGCGCTGCGGCGCTGGCGCCCGATTATGGCCAGGTCGCCGACAGCCTGGAAAACGCAGGTTACTGTTTTCTCAAGGCCGGACAAAACGACGAAGCGCGCACGCTGTTGAGCCGCGCGCTGAAAGTCGATCCGGACAAAGGCACTCCGCTGCTGGCGGAGGCCGAAAAGCAATTTGGAGAAGGGAAGCGCGCCCAGTCGCAACTTTTATTGGATGTTTATCAGCATGTTCTGCCGGCCAGCGCCAGCAGCTTATGGTTACAGATTCGTTTCGCCGCGTTAGCCGGCCGCCAGGATAGCGTTCAACGCTATGGCAAGCAGCTAGCGCGAAGTTTTCCACAATCCAAACAGTACCAGCAGTTCTTAGCTAATGAATACTGAAGCCTCCCAAGATAAAACCGTATCCATGACGACGGGCCAGCGCCTGCGTCAGGCCCGTGAGCAACTCGGGCTGAGCCAACAGACCGTTGCAGAACGCCTGTGTCTCAAAATGTCCACCGTGCGCGATATCGAGGAAGACAGCGTGTCCGCTGACCTCGCGTCCACCTTCGTGCGCGGCTACATCCGTTCCTACGCCAAGCTGGTGCATCTGCCGGAAGACGAACTGCTGCCGATGCTGGCCAAGCAGGCGCCGTTGAAGATGGCGAAAGTGGCGCCGATGCAAAGTTTCTCGCTGGGCAAGCGTCGCAAGAAACGCGACGGCTGGCTGATGAGCTTCACCTGGCTTATCGTGTTCGTGGTGATCGGCCTGACCGGCGCCTGGTGGTGGCAAAACCACAAGGCGCAGCAGGAAGAGATCGCCACCATGGCCGATCAATCCTCGGCGCAGCTTTCACAGAATAACGAAGGGCAGTCCGTGCCGCTGACCGACGGCAATGCCGACGCCGGCACCAACGTGCCGTTGACCGACAACAGCGCCGCGCCGGCTGATACCGGCGCAGCGGCTCAGGCGCCGGCGGCGACCGCCCAGGCGCCGAGCGCGGCTCAGCAGCAGCCTGCCGTGGTGTCGCCAAGCCAGACCACCCTGCCGGAAACCGCGCCGGCGGCACAAGCGCCGTTGCCGACCGCCGATGCGGGCGTGGCTGCGCCGGCGGCCGATCCGAACGCGCTGGTGATGGATTTCTCCGCCGACTGCTGGCTGCAGGTGACCGACGCGAGCGGTAAAACGCTGTTCAGCGGCACCCAGAAGCAAGGCGGCAAGCTGAACCTGGCCGGCACTGCGCCGTATAAACTGACCATCGGCGCGCCGGCGGCAGTACAGATCCAGTATCAGGGTAAACCGGTTGATCTAAGCCGGTTCGTTAAGTCAAACCGTGTTGCTCGCCTGACCGTCGCCGCGCAGTAATCGCGCGGCAGCGGTCGTGATGTCAGAGCAGCAATGGAGAGTAAGTAATGCATAACCAAGCGCCCATCAACCGTCGAAAATCTACACGCATTTACGTCGGCAAGGTGCCTATTGGTGATGGCGCGCCGATTGCCGTGCAGTCGATGACCAACACCCGTACCACCGATGTTGAAGCAACGGTTAATCAGATCAAAGCGCTGGAGCGCGTGGGCGTCGACATCGTCCGCGTTTCGGTTCCTACCATGGACGCCGCCGAGGCGTTCAAACTGATCAAGCAGCAGGTCAACGTGCCGCTGGTCGCCGATATCCACTTCGATTATCGCATCGCACTGCAGGTGGCCGAATATGGCGTAGACTGCCTGCGCATCAACCCGGGCAACATCGGCAACGAATCGCGCATTCGCTCGGTGGTGGACTGCGCCCGCGACAAGAACATCCCGATCCGCATCGGCGTCAACGGCGGCTCGCTGGAAAAAGACCTGCAGGAAAAGTACGGCGAACCTACGCCGGAAGCGCTGCTGGAATCCGCCATGCGCCACGTGGACATCCTCGATCGCCTCAACTTCGACCAGTTTAAGGTCAGCGTCAAGGCGTCGGACGTGTTCCTGGCGGTGCAATCCTACCGCTTGCTGGCGTCGCGCATCGATCAGCCGCTGCACCTGGGCATCACCGAAGCCGGCGGCGCGCGCAGCGGTTCGGTCAAATCGGCCATCGGCCTGGGCATGCTGCTGTCTGAAGGCATCGGCGATACCCTGCGCATCTCGCTGGCGGCGGATCCGGTCGAAGAGGTGAAGGTCGGTTTCGACATCCTGAAGTCGCTGCGCATTCGCGCGCGCGGCATCAACTTCATCGCCTGCCCGACCTGCTCACGTCAGGAGTTCGACGTGATCGGCACGGTGAACGCGCTGGAGCAGCGCCTGGAAGACATCATCACGCCGATGGACGTTTCGATCATCGGCTGCGTGGTGAACGGCCCGGGCGAAGCGCTGGTGTCCACCATGGGCGTAACCGGCGGCCACAAGAAGAGCGGCTTCTATGAAGACGGCGTGCGCCAGAAAGAGCGTTTCGACAACGAACAGATGATCGACCAGCTGGAAGCGAAAATTCGCGCCAAGGCCGCGATGATGGACGAAAGCAACCGTATCACGGTCAACCTGCTGGAAAAATAAGCGTTATCGCTACACGGCGGGCCTGTTGGCCCGCTTGTTTATGCACCTGAAGGGCAGAAAACCGCATCCGCGTTGAATACCGGGCGGCAAAGTCCCTATAATCGGGTTCATTTTTACAGACAACGGACAGAGAACTCACGTGGCAAAGAACATTCAAGCCATTCGCGGCATGAACGACTACCTGCCGGAAGAAACGGCATTATGGCAGCGTATTGAAGGCACCCTCAAGCAGGTGCTGGGCGGCTACGGTTACAGCGAAATCCGGTTGCCGATTGTAGAGCAGACCCCGTTATTCAAACGCGCGATCGGCGAAGTGACCGACGTCGTGGAAAAAGAGATGTATACCTTCGAAGACCGCAACGGCGAAAGCCTGACGCTGCGTCCGGAAGGGACGGCTGGCTGCGTGCGCGCCGGCATCGAACATGGTCTGCTGTACAATCAGGAACAGCGTCTGTGGTACATCGGCCCGATGTTCCGCTACGAGCGCCCGCAGAAGGGGCGTTACCGTCAGTTCCATCAGCTGGGCGCGGAAGTGTTCGGCCTGCAAGGCCCGGATATCGACGCCGAGCTGATCCTGCTGACTGCCCGCTGGTGGAAAGCGCTGGGCATCGCCGAGCACGTCACGCTGGAGCTGAACTCCATCGGTTCGCTGGAGGCGCGCGCCAACTACCGCGATGCGCTGGTGGCGTTCCTGGAGCAGCACGTTGAGGTGCTGGACGAAGACTGCAAACGCCGCATGTACAGCAACCCGCTGCGCGTGCTGGACTCCAAAAATCCTGAGGTGCAGGCGCTGCTGAACGACGCGCCGCGCCTGTCCGAGTACCTGGATGAAGAATCCCGTGCTCACTTCGCCGGTCTGTGTGAACTTTTGGCGCAGGCAGGTATCCCATATACCGTTAACGAGCGCCTGGTGCGCGGTCTGGATTACTACAACCGCACCGTGTTTGAGTGGGTGACCACCAGCCTGGGCGCGCAGGGCACCGTCTGCGCGGGCGGCCGTTACGACGGCCTGGTCGAGCAACTGGGCGGCCGCGCCACCCCGGCGGTCGGTTTCGCCATGGGTCTTGAGCGTCTGGTGCTGCTGGTGCAGGCGGTCAACCCGGAATTCAAGGCGCCGTCGGCTATCGACGTGTACGTCATTTCTTCCGGCGCGGGCACCCAGAGTGCGGCAATGCGGCTGGCTGAACAGGTGCGCGACGCGGCGCCGCAGCTGAAGCTGATGACCAATTACGGCGGTGGCAACTTCAAGAAGCAGATCACCCGTGCGGACAAATGGGGCGCGCGCATTGCGCTGATCCTGGGTGAGAGCGAAGTGGCGGCGCAGCAGGTGGTGGTGAAAGACCTGCGCAGTGGTGAACAAGAAACGCTGGCGCAAAGCGAAGTCGCTGCGCGTCTGGCTTTGATGTTAGGTTAAGGAGAAGGACACCGTGGAAGTCTATACCACTGAAAACGAACAAGTCGACGCACTGCGTCGGTTCTTTGCCGAGAACGGCAAAGCGCTGGCGGTGGGCGTGGTGCTCGGAATTGGTGCCCTGGTTGGCTGGCGTTATTGGCAGAGCCATGAAAACTCCAACATGATGGCTGCGTCGCAATCCTATCAGGAAGCCAGCGATCGTCTGGCGGCCGGTAAGCCGGATGACGTGGCTGCCGCGGAGAAATTTGTCCAGGCTAACGGCAACAGCTACGGCGTATTGGCCGCGCTGCAGTTGGCCAAGCATTTTGTCGAACAGAATGATTTCGCCAAGGCGGAACAACAACTGGCGCTGGCGCAGGGCCAGACCAAAGACGACAACCTGTTGGCGATGATCGATCTGCGTCTGGCGCGCGTCCAGCTGCAGGAGAAAAAGCTGGATGAAGCGCTGAAAACGCTGGAAGGCGTGAAAGGCGAAGGCTGGGCGGCGATGATGCAGGATGTGCGCGGCGATGTGCTACTGGCCAAGGGCGACGCCAAGGGCGCGCGCGAAGCTTACAGCAAAGGCATTGAGTCCAATGCTTCTCAGGCGCTGCAGGTTCTGCTGCGCATGAAATTGAATAACTTGTCCAGCTAAGGGGAATTCCCATGCAATTGCGTAAAACACTCTTGGTCGGACTGGTTTCCGCTGCCTTGCTGAGTGGTTGCTCGCTGTTTAACAGCGAAGAAGACGTGGTTACCATGTCGCCGTTGCCGAAAGTTGAAAATCAGTTTACGCCGAGCAAGGCGTGGAGCACCTCGGTGGGCGACGGTATCGGTGAGTATTACTCCCACCTGCGTCCGGCCTATCAGGACAGCACCATTTATGCCGCCGATCGCTTCGGCATCGTGAAAGCGATGGACGCCGACAGCGGTAACGAGAAGTGGAAGGTCAATCTCTCCGAGAAGACCGGTTTCTTCTCCAGCAACCTGTCTGCGCTGCTGTCGGGCGGCCTGACGGTCGCGGGTGACAAGGTTTACGTCGGCAGCGAAAAAGCGGTGGTTTACGCATTGAACACCGCCGACGGCGCCATCGCCTGGCAGACCAAAGTGGCCGGCGAAGCGATCTCCCGTCCGGTTGTCAGCGACGGCATGGTGTTGGTGCACACCTCCAACGGCATGCTGCAGGCGCTGAACGAAGCCGACGGCGCGGTGAAGTGGACGGTTAACCTGGACATGCCTTCGCTGTCGCTGCGCGGTGAATCCGCGCCGGCCGTCGCTTTTGGCGCCGCCATCGTCGGCGGTGACAACGGCCGCGTCAGTGCGGTGCTGATGCAGCAGGGCCAGATTATCTGGCAACAGCGTATTTCTCAGCCGAGCGGCGCGACCGAAATCGATCGTCTGAACGACGTGGACACCACGCCGGTGATCGTTGACGGCGTGGTCTACGCGCTGGGTTACAACGGTAACCTGACGGCGCTGGATCTGCGTTCCGGCCAGATTATCTGGAAACGCGAGCTGGGTTCGGTGAATGATTTCATCGTCGACGCGGGCCGCATCTACCTGATCGACCAGAACGATCGCGTGGTGGCACTCAGCACCGAAGGCGGCGTGACCGTGTGGACGCAGAGCGATCTGCTGCACCGCAACCTGACGCCGCCGGTGATGTATAATGGTTATCTGGTGACCGGTGACGCCGAAGGTTATCTGCACTGGATCAACACCACCGATGGCCGTTTTGTCGCCCAGCAGGAAGTGGACAGCTCCGGCTTCCTGTCTGCGCCGATGGTGGCCAGCGACAAGCTGATCATCCAGGCTCGCGGTGGGAAAGTTTACGCTTTCACCCGCTAACGCCGCTCGTCGCATGGCTTGAAAACGGCTCCTGAATGTTCAGGGGCCGTTTCGTATTTTTATAAGCTGCACCGCTGGTGTCTATCCACAGTGCAGTAACGCATTGATTATTAAGTAATGAGGCTTCAACAATGATACCTGTCGTCGCGCTGGTCGGGCGCCCGAATGTGGGTAAATCCACCTTGTTCAACCGTTTAACCCATACGCGTGATGCGCTGGTGGCGGATTTCCCGGGGCTGACGCGTGACCGCAAGTATGGTCGTGCTGAAATCGAAGGCAATGAATTCATCATCGTCGATACCGGCGGCATCGACGGCACCGAAGACGGCGTAGAAACGCGCATGGCCGGTCAGTCGCTGCTGGCGATCGAAGAAGCGGACATCGTGCTGTTCATGGTCGACGCCCGCGCCGGCCTGATGCCGGCGGATCAGGGCATTGCCCAGCACCTGCGCAGCCGCCAGAAGGCGACCTTCCTGGTGGCCAACAAGACCGACGGCCTGGATCCGGACACCGCCACCGCCGATTTCTACTCGCTTGGCCTGGGTGAAGTGTTCGCTATCGCCGCTTCTCACGGCCGCGGCGTGACCCAGCTGATT
Source organism: Serratia sp. CY81684 (assembly GCF_052166595.1). Taxonomy (NCBI): domain Bacteria; kingdom Pseudomonadati; phylum Pseudomonadota; class Gammaproteobacteria; order Enterobacterales; family Yersiniaceae; genus Serratia; species Serratia sp. CY81684. The sequence continues at coordinate 132,046 of NZ_JBJNOO010000003.1, forward strand.
GAACACGTGCTGGTGCCGTTCGTGCCGGAAAAACCGGAAGACGTCGAGCTGACCGAGGAAGAGGCCAACGCCGCTTACTGGGCTGAGCAAAACGGCGAAACGCTGGAAGGCGAAGAAGACGAAGAGCCGGAAGAAGCGTTCAATCCGCAGGATCTGCCGATCAAACTGGCGATCGTCGGCCGCCCGAACGTCGGTAAGTCTACGCTCACTAACCGCATCCTCGGCGAGGAGCGCGTGGTGGTGTACGACATGCCGGGCACCACCCGCGACAGCATCTACATTCCGATGGTGCGCGACGAACGCGAGTACGTGCTGATCGACACCGCCGGGGTGCGTAAACGCGGCAAGGTGACCGAAACCGTCGAGAAATTCTCGGTGATCAAGACCCTGCAGGCGATTGAAGACGCCAACGTGGTGCTGCTGGTGATTGACGCGCGTGAAGGCATTTCCGATCAGGACCTCTCGCTGCTCGGCTTTATCCTCAATAGTGGGCGCTCACTGGTGATTGCGGTCAACAAGTGGGACGGCATGAGCGAAGAAGATCGCGAGCACGTGAAAGAGATGCTCGATCTGCGTCTGGGCTTCGTCGACTTCGCGCGCGTGCACTTCATTTCCGCCCTGCACGGCAGCGGCGTCGGCAACCTGTTCGAATCGGTACAGGAAGCCTACGAGTGCGCAACCCGCCGCGTAAACACCTCGATGCTGACCAAAATCATGCAGATGGCGGTTGACGATCACCAGCCGCCGTTGGTGCGCGGCCGCCGCGTGAAGCTGAAATATGCCCATGCCGGCGGTTACAACCCGCCGATCGTGGTGATCCACGGCAACCAGGTCAGCGATCTGTCCGATTCGTACAAACGCTATCTGATGAACTACTTCCGCCGCTCGCTGAATGTGATGGGGACGCCGATCCGCATCCAGTTCAAAGAGGGTGACAACCCGTTCGCCGGCAAACGCAACCTGCTGACGCCAACCCAGATGCGTAAGCGCAAGCGCCTGATGAGCCACCTGAAAAAGAGCAAGTAATCGCTCATGAGGGGCGCGGCAGTGATGCCGCGCCCTTTTTTATTGGCCCGAAATCGTTTTATTATCTGAAGATTACCTCGCCTGCCTGAAGGAACACCATGTCCTGGGAAACCTGGAGTTTTGCGTTTAACGTCACCGTGCCGAATCTGCTGATGATGCTGCTGGGGATCCTGCTGCGCCATTGGCGCCTGATGGATGACCGCTTCGTCGACGGTGCGACCCGCCTGGTGTTCAATCTGGCGCTGCCGTGCCTGCTGTTTTTCAGCATTGCCACCAACCATCCGCAGCTGCTCGGCAACCTGCCGCTGGTGCTGTTCGGCGCGGTCGGCACGCTGGCGACCTTCCTGCTTTTGGAGCTGGCGGCCAGGTGGTTGGTGAAAGAACCGCGTGAGCGCGGGGTGTTCGTGCAGGGCGGCTTCCGCGCCAATACCGCCATCGTCGGCCTGGCCTACGCCATGACCGCCTACGGCAGCGAAGGCATTGCGCTCGCCTCGCTGTACCTTACGGTGACGGTGATCCTGTTCAACATACTGTCGGTCATCACCCTCACGCGCAGCCTGCAGGGCGGGCAGGGCAAGAAAATCAGCCACCTGTCGCTGCTGCGCAGCATCGTCACCAATCCGTTGATCATCGGCCTGGTGTGCGGGTTGCTGTATGCGCAAACCGGGCTGGGCATCCCGGCCGTGATCCGCCAGACCGGCAGCTATATCTCCGCGCTGTCGCTGCCGCTGGCGCTGCTGTGCACCGGCGCCAGCCTGGATTTTCGCGCCATGTTCCGTTCGTCCAACGTGGCGGCGCTGTCGTCGGCGGCCAAGCTATTTCTGGTGCCGTGCCTGATGACGCTGGCCGGCTGGCTGTGCGGGTTCCAGGGCGCGGCGCTGGGCATTATCTTCCTGTTTTCCGCCACGCCAACTGCCTCGGGCAGCTATGTGATGACGCGCGCCATGGGCGGCAACGCCACGCTGGCGGCCAATATTATCGCCATCACCACCGTCGGATCGTTCTTCACCACCGCGTTGGGGATCTATTTTTTGCGCTCATGGGGCGCGATTTAACCTGGGAGTCGTTATGGACGCGCATTGTCCGCACTGTCGTCAGACCATGAATTGGGTAGCGGGTCACTACCATTGTGCCGCCTGTCAGCGCGATTATCGGCAGCTGGCGAGCTGCCCGGAGTGCGGGCAGCCGCTGCAAGAATTGAAAGCCTGCGGGGCGGTGGATTATCTGTGCCAGAACGGGCACGGGCTGATCTCCAAAAAGCGGGTGAATTTCAGCTATCAGCCGCTGTAAGCCCTCACTCATCCACCTGGCCGGTTTTCCACAGATCCACCAGCGCCTGCGGCGCGCTGCTTTCCGGGATTAACAGCACGATCTCGGTGCTCAGGGTGGGGCTGGTGTAGTTGATCTGTATGCGGTAGTAGCGCTGGTCGCCGCAGCCGGGGGAGTTGGGCTGGCCTTCTTCCTGCGCATAGGGCAGCGTCTGGTTCAGCAGCTGATTCAGGCGCTGCCGCTGCTCCGGCGTGATATCGGCCAGCGCGATGCGGCGCTGGCCCGCCAGTTTAGGAATGTAGGCGAAGCCTCCCTCGCGCGCCAGCTCAATGACCGTATCCTGATTGAGCGTCGGCAGCGGTTTCATTATTCCACCCCCACCTGATGCCAGGCTTGCTGCACCTTGTCCGCCACGCTCTGGTCGAAACGCGCTTGCGCATGTTTCACCGTGGCGCGGGCGAAGGTGGCGAAATCGGCATTTTGCGGCAGCGCTTTGTCGCATACCGTGTCATACCAGACGTAGCCGGCTTTCTCCCAGGCGAAGCCGCCCAGCGCCGTCGCCGCCAGATAGAAGGCGCGATTGGGGATGCCGGAGTTGAGGTGCACGCCGCCGTTGTCTTCCTTGGTCTGGATATAATCCTTCATGCTGGCGGGCTGCGGGTCTTTGCCCAGCAGCGGGTCATCGTAGGCGGTGCCGGGGGCCGACATCGAACGCAGCCCTTTGCCTTTGATGCCCTTGGCGAGCAGCCCGGCGCCGATCAGCCAGTCGGCTTTATCGGCGGTTTGCTGCAGGTGGAACTGCTTGACCAGCGAACCGAACACGTCGGACAGCGATTCGTTGAGCGCGCCGGACTGCTGGTAGTAGATCAGCCCGGCTTCGCTCTCAGTCACGCCGTGCGCCAGCTCGTGGCCGACTACGTCGATGGCGATGGTGAAACGGTTGAAAATCTCGCCGTCGCCGTCGCCGAACACCATCTGCTGGCCGTTCCAGAAAGCGTTCTGGTACTCCTTGCCGTAGTGTACGCTGCCGACCAGCGGCAGCCCCTGGTTATCCAGTGAGTTGCGTCGGTAGGCCTGCCAGAAGAAATCGTAGGTGACGCCGAGGTAGTCGTAGGCTTCGTCCACCGCCACGTCGTGGTTGCTGGGCTGGCCCTCTTTACGCACCTGTTTGCCGGGCAGTTGGGTGCCGTTCTGGGCGTCGTAGATATCGCGGAGCGCTTCGCCGGCTCGAGCGTTTTTCTCGGTCGGTGAACGCAGCGGCTTGTTGCCGAGCAGGCTTTGCACGTGGTTCAGGGTGTGCAGCGCGCAGTCGCGCTGCGGGGCGTTGCCGTGTTCAATGATGCGGCGCAGCATGTAGGGAGGAATGACGGAACGCATGCGCTGGGCTGGCATAGTGGCTCTCCTTAGGCAAAAAATTTTACCTCATCGAATGAATGCACTGTGCCTAAGTGTAGCCTACTCGTCATAAAGCCTGTGGTCATGCGTGCTCACCGCCGGCGCAGTCTTGTGCGGGCTGATGCGCCGCACCGAGGCGCGTACCGCCAGCCGGCCGTGCAGCAGCAGATTGCACGGCGGTGCGTCGGCGCGCAGCATGCGCCGCTGCAGCAGTTGGATCGCCTCGTAACCCAGTTCGTCGCGCGGCACCTGCACCGAGGTCAGCGGCACATCATGGATTTCCGCCAGGTTGAAGCCGTCGGTGCTCATCACCGACACGTCGCCCGGCACGTTCAGCCCTCGCTTGTTGAGCGCCTTGACCGCCCCGACCGCCATGTAGTCGCCGCCGGCCAGGATCGCCGTCGGCAGCGGGGCGTGGCCGTGGATGCCATCGAGATAGGTGGTCAGCGCCTGCTCGGCCTCTTCGCTGCCGAAGCCGGAGGTGGTGACCAGATGGCGGCCGTCGTCGAACGGCAGATGATGCCGGGCGTAGGCTTGCCGGATGCCCGCCAGACGCAGCTCCATGGTGTGGCGGCGCAGACACTGCAGGTTGAGAATATGGCTGTGCCCCTGCTGGAACAGGTAGCTGGCGGAGTAATCACCGATCAACTGATGATCCGGCGAGACGCTGTCCAGCCGCATCTGCCGATCGCTGCAGTTGATCAGCACGCAAGGTTTGTGCAGATCGGCCGCCAGGGTGTGGATATGCTCGTCGTCGATGCCGATGATCAGCGCCGCTTCGGTGTGCGGATCGCTCATCTTTTCCAGAAACAGCGCGCCGTCGCTGCGCTGCTCTTCCAGCCCGCAGTAGCGGATGCGCACCTCGTGCTCCATCAGCGCGGCGGCAATGCCCTGAATGACCTTGTAGTAGAAGATGTCGGTGCGCACGTCGAACGCGCGCTGCGGCGCGAACACCATCACGTTGTTCAGCATCAGCCGGCCGCTGGAAATGCCCTGCAGAATGCCGTTTTGCTGCGCACAGTCCAGCACCTTGCGGCGCGCCTCGGCGCTGGTGTTAGCCTTGCCGGCCAGCACGCGGGAAACGGTGCTGATCGACAGCCCGGTTTGGCGGGCGATCTCCTGGATTTTCAGCTTTCCGTTCATTCTGTGATCTCCTTCAAATTCGTCCATGAGAATATTTTCACTGCGGATTTTCAGCGTCTTGACCGGATTTATCGGTCATTATGGCTATTTTTTCACCCTCTCGTGAAAATCTTTGCAAAAAACCCCGTTTCGCTGTGCGCTATCGCTGAGTAGTCTGCATTGGTACACCAATTTTAACGACCTGTCAGTCCAATTTTAACGGTGTGCGAAAAAGAAAACAAAAAATAAATCATGGGGTTGTGATTGTCTGTCGGCCAATGATGTGGCACCGATCCGTTTTCACCGTCCCGTGTTTGCTAGCACAACGTACCCTACCAAAACGCGCGTCGCCATAGCCGGCGGCCGCGGGGAGAGAACTGATGAGTGTGGAGATCAATCAGGCGGTCGCGCAGAGCGGGCGGCGCAAGTTTAAATCGCTGCGCTGGTGGATGCTGGCGCTGTTCTTGCTGGGCGTCACGGTCAACTACATCACCCGCAACTCGCTGGGCATTCTGGCGCCGGAACTGAAAACCAGCCTGAACATGAGCACCGAGCAATATGCCTGGGTAGTGGCGTCGTTCCAGCTGGCCTACACGGTGTTCCAGCCGATCTGCGGCTGGCTGATCGACGTTATCGGCCTGAAGATGGGTTTTTTGATCTGCGCCGGCATTTGGGCGGTGGTGTGTATGCTGCACGCCGGCGCCGGCAGCTGGCTGCAACTGGCCATTCTGCGCTTCTTCATGGGGGGCGCGGAGGCGGCGGCTACCCCGGCTAACGCCAAGGCGATCTCCGACTGGTTCCCGAAAAAGGAGCGGCCGATCGCCGCCGGCTGGGCGGGCGTCGGTTTCTCCATCGGCGCCATGCTGGCGCCGCCGATCATCGTTATCGCTCACGTCTCCTTCGGCTGGCAGGGGGCGTTCCTGTTCTCCGGCGGGCTGGCGCTGATCTGGGTCGTGTTGTGGTGGCTGTTCTACCACTCGCCGCAGCAGCACCCGAACCTCAGCCAGCAAGAGCTGGATCTGATCCGCGAAGACAACGAGCCGGTGTTGCCGAAGCTGCCGTTTTTCACTTCGCTGGCCAGCCTGTGCAAGAACAAGAAGTTTTACGGCATCGCCATCCCGGCCTTTCTCGCCGAGCCGGCCTGGGCGGTCTTCAGTTTCTGGGTGCCGCTGTACCTGGCCACCGAACGCGGCATGGATCTGAAGCAGATCGCGATGTTCGCCTGGCTGCCGTTCCTGGCGGCGGATATCGGCAGCGTCGCCAGCGGCTATCTCACCACTCTGTACCGCAAATGGTTCGGCTGCAGCCGCGTCAACTCGGTGGTCGCCAGCTCGGTGACCGGCGCTTTCCTGATGGTGTCGCTGGCGTTCGTGGCGATCACCCAAGATCCCTATGTGGCGATCGCGCTGATCTCGATCGGCGGTTTCGGCCATCAGGTGATCTCCTGCATGCTCAGCGCGCTGGTGGTGGAGTCGTTCGATAAAAACCAGATGGCGACGGTCAACGGCATGCGCGGCTCCAGCGCCTGGATCGCCAGCTTCCTGTTCACGCTCCTGATCGGCGCGGTGTCCGACACCATCGGCTTCAACCCGCTGTTCATCGCGATGGGCTTCTTCGATCTGATCGGCGCTGTGTTCCTGATTGCCCTGATCGCCGAGCGCGGCGGTAAGAAAACCCCTTCACACAGCTAAGTGGAATATTTATGAAAACCTTGAAAAATTGGACGCTGGCGGCGCAGCATGCCGACCACGTCGAGCTGCTGGTCGATGAACGCCACCGTTTCTGCCTGTACGTGCTGGAAGACGGTCTGTTCCGCGTGTTGATCAAACGTGAGGGTGAGCTGGCGCTGGATCGTACCTGGAGCATCGCGCCGCAGGAGGATGTGCCCTGGGAGGGGCGCGATCGGCTCAGCGTCGCCGGTTTCAGCCTGCCGGGCTATCAGCTGCGCCAGGAGAGCGATCGGCTGGTGGTCAGCACGCCGCTGCTGCGCGTGACGGTGCATCAGCCGCTGTGGTTGGAATGGGAGCATTGCAATGCCGCCGGCGAGTGGCGGCCGCTGGCGGCGGATCGGCCGACCAGCGCCTACCTGCTCAATGCGCACGGCGACGGCGTGGCGCACTACCAGCGCCGCTTCGCCGATGAGCGCTATTACGGCCTGGGGGAGAAAGCCGGCGATCTGGAGCGCACCGGCCGCCGCTTCGAGATGCGCAACCTGGACGCCATGGGGTACAACGCCGCCAGCACCGATCCGCTGTACAAGCACATTCCGTTCACCATCACCCGTGGGCCGGAGGCGAGCTTCGGTCTGTTCTACGACAACCTGAGCAGCTGCTGGCTGGATCTGGGCAACGAGATCGACAATTACCACGCGGCCTATCGCCGCTATCAGGCCGAAGCGGGCGATCTGGATTACTACCTGTTCCTCGGGCCGAAGGTTTTGGACGTCACCAAGGCCTTCGTGCGCCTGACCGGCCGCACCCACTTCGGGCCGAAGTGGAGCCTGGGCTACAGCGGCTCGACCATGCATTATACCGACGCGCCGGACGCCCAGCAGCAGCTGCAACAGTTCATTGCGCTGTGCCGCCAGCACGCCATCCCCTGTGACTCCTTCCAGCTGTCGTCGGGCTACACCTCGATTAACAACAAGCGCTACGTGTTCAACTGGAATTACGACAAAGTGCCGCAGCCCAAGCAATTGAGCCAGGCGTTTCACGACGCCGGCCTCAGGCTGGCGGCCAACATCAAGCCGTGCCTGCTGCAGGATCATCCGCAGTATCAAGAGGTGGCGGCGCAGGGGCTGTTTATCCGCGATTCGCAAAGCGACGCGCCGGAACGCTCCAGCTTCTGGGACGACGAAGGCTCGCACCTCGACTTCACCAACCCGGCGACGGTGCGCTGGTGGCAGCAGGGCGTCACGCAGCAGCTGCTGGAGATGGGCATCGATTCCACCTGGAACGACAACAACGAGTACGAAGTGTGGGATGGCGAAGCGCGCTGCCATGGCTTCGGGCGGCCGATCGCCATCAAGCACATCCGCCCGGTGATGCCGCTGCTGATGATGCGCGCCTCGATGGAGGCCCAGCAGCGCTTCGCGCCGCAGAAGCGGCCGTACCTGATCTCGCGCTCCGGCTGCGCCGGCATGCAGCGCTACGTGCAGACCTGGAGCGGCGACAACCGCACCAGCTGGCAGACGCTGCGCTACAACATCCGCATGGGGCTGGGCATGAGCCTGTCCGGCTTGTATAACCTCGGCCACGACGTCGGCGGCTTCTCCGGCGACAAGCCGGACGCCGAGCTGCTGGTGCGCTGGGTACAAAACGGCGTGATGCATCCGCGTTTCACCATACACTCCTGGAACGACGACGCCACGGTCAACGAACCCTGGATGTACCCGGCCGCTACCCCGGCGGTACGTGAGGCGATCAACCTGCGTTACCGGCTGCTGCCGTATTTCTACACTCTGCTGTGGCAGGCCTGCGCCGACGACGAGCCAATGCTGCGCCCGACTTTTCTCGATCACGAACAGGATGCGCGCACCTTCGGCGAAAACGACGATTTTCTGATCGGCCGCGATCTGCTGGTGGCCAGCGTGGTGGAGCCGGGGCAGCGTCGCCGATCGGTGTATCTGCCGGATAACGGCGAAGGCTGGTACTGCTTCTACAGCGGCCAGTGGTTCGGCGGCGGGCAGACGGTGACGCTGGCGGCGCCGTTGGAGCGTCTGCCGCTGCTGGTGCGCGCCGGGGCGGCGCTGCCGCTGTCGCAGCGGCTGGCGCATGTCGACGTGGCCGCCGACGATCGGCGCGAGCTGCGGCTGTTTCCGCTCAAGGGCTGCGGCGTGAGCAGCGGGCTGTTGTTTGAGGACGACGGCGAAAGCGACGGTTGGCGGCAGGGCGATGCGCTGTGGCTGCGCTGGGAAATGCGCTGCGACCATCAGCGCGTCATGCTGGACATCGCGACGGAAGGGCGTTTTCGTCCGGCCTGGCGCACGCTGACGCTCAGCCTGCCGGAAGGCGAAACGCGCGCGCTGTGGGTGAACGGCGAACCGGGCGAGCGTTTTACGCTGGAATAGGGGTTATTCAGCCGCGCGCTTCTTGCGCGGCTTTTTGGCGACGGTGATGGTTTTCACCTCGCTTTCCACCCAGCCGTCCTGCAGGCGGGTTTTCAGCAGTTCGCCGACCTGCGCCTGCTTGGTGGTTTTCAGCAGCTCGCCGCGCGGAGTTTGCGTCACGCTGTAGCCGCGCGCCAGCGTCGCCAGCGGGCTGACGGTCTCCAGCTGGCTGCAGGCCACGCCGAAGCGCTGGCGGTAGGCGTTGAGCTGGCGCTCCAACGCCTGCTGCAGGCGGTATTCCTGCTGCTGCACGCGCTGTTGGTAGCGGTGAATGCGGCCCTGCGGCTGCACCTGCGCCAGCCGCTGCTGGGCGCGCTCGCTGCGGCGGGCGGCCAGGCGCAGCTGTTGCTGCATGCCGTCTTCCATCCGGCGCTGCAGCTTGAACAATAGCGTCTGCTGACGCGCCAGGCGCAGATGCGGATGCTGCTGCTGTAAACGGTGATGAATGCGGGTGAACTGCTGCTGACGCTGCGCCAGGTAGTAATCCATCGCCATCTCCAGCCGCTGCTGCTGCGACTGCAGCTGGCGCAACAGCTCGAGCTGATTGCGGCTGACCAGTTCGGCGGCGGCGGATGGGGTTGGCGCGCGCAGGTCGGCGACGAAGTCGGCGATGGTGACGTCGGTTTCATGGCCGACGGCGCTGACGATCGGAATGCGGCTGGCGAAGATCGCCCGCGCCACGCGTTCGTCGTTGAAGCTCCACAGATCTTCCAGCGAACCGCCGCCGCGGCCGACGATCAGCACGTCGCATTCATCGCGGCGGTTGGCGGCCTCGATGGCGCGCACGATCTGCATCGGCGCTTCGGCGCCCTGCACCGAGGTGGGGTAGATGACGATCGGCAGCGACGGATCGCGGCGCTGCAAGACCTGCAGAATATCGTGCAGCGCCGCGCCGCTGGCGGAGGTGATCACCCCGACGCGTTTGGCCGGCGCGGGCAGCGGCTGCTTGAACTGCTGATCGAACAGCCCTTCGGCGCTCAGGCGCTGTTTCAGCTGCTCGAACTGTTGCTGCAGCAGGCCGTCGCCGGCGGGTTGCATGCTCTCGGCGATCAGCTGGTAGTCGCCGCGCGGTTCATACAGCGTGATGCTGGCGCGCACCAGGACCTGCTGGCCGTTTTGCGGCCGGAAGGTGACGCGGCGGTTGCTGTTGCGGAACATCGCGCAGCGCACCTGGGCGCGATCGTCTTTCAGCGTGAAATACCAGTGGCCGGAGGCGGGCTGGGAGAGGTTGGAGATCTCGGCGGAGAGCCAAATCTGCCCCATTTCCCTTTCCAGCAGTTGGCGAACCGTCTGATTCAGGCGGCTTACGGTAAAAATGGAAGGCGAAACAGGTAGCGACATGTGACCCAGATCAAATTTCAAAACAATCACTTAATTGGTCGATACTACATGGCTGAAAAAGGTAATCAAGACTTTTTGTAAGAAAGTGCTGGAGGCAACCGATTCCGCTCTGTATAATGCCGCGGCAATATTTTATCTTTTTCACAGCCCACCCTGGTGAGATATTGCCCATGCTACGTATCGCTAAAGAAGCTCTGACGTTTGACGACGTCCTCCTGGTTCCAGCCCACTCCACGGTTCTGCCTAACACTGCAGAGCTCGGCACTCAACTGACCAAAACCATCCGCCTGAACATCCCTATGCTGTCCGCAGCCATGGATACCGTTACCGAATCCGGCCTGGCCATCGCGCTGGCGCAGGAAGGCGGCCTGGGCTTCATCCACAAAAACATGTCCATCGAGCGCCAGGCTGAAGAAGTCAGCCGCGTGAAGAAACATGAAAGCGGCGTAGTCACTGACCCGCAGACCGTTACTCCGGCCACCACGCTGCAGGAAGTGAAAGAGCTGACCGCGCGCAACGGCTTCGCCGGTTACCCGGTCGTTACCGAAGACAACGAGCTGGTCGGCATCATCACCGGCCGCGACGTGCGTTTCGTGACCGATCTGACCCAGCCGGTCACCGCAGTCATGACGCCGAAAGATCGCCTGGTCACCGTGAAAGAAGGTGAAGCACGCGACGTGGTGCTGCAGAAGATGCACGAAAAGCGTGTAGAGAAAGCGCTGGTGGTGGACGACAGCTTCCACCTGCTGGGCATGATCACCGTTAAAGACTTCCAGAAAGCGGAACGTAAGCCGAACGCCTGTAAAGACGAGCACGGACGTCTGCGCGTGGGCGCGGCGGTCGGCGCCGGCGCCGGCAACGAAGAACGCGTCGACGCGCTGGTGGCGGCGGGCGTTGACGTCCTGCTGATCGACTCCTCGCACGGCCACTCCGAAGGCGTGTTGCAGCGCATCCGCGAAACCCGCGCCAAATACCCGGATCTGCAGATCGTCGGCGGCAACGTCGCGACCGCAGCGGGCGCCAAAGCGCTGGCTGAAGCCGGCGTGAGCGCGGTGAAAGTGGGTATCGGCCCAGGCTCCATCTGCACCACCCGTATCGTGACCGGCGTGGGCGTACCGCAGATCACCGCCATCGCCGACGCGGTGGAAGCGCTGGAAGGCACCGGCATTCCGGTTATCGCCGACGGCGGCATCCGCTTCTCCGGCGACATCGCCAAAGCGATCGCCGCAGGCGCATCCTGCGTGATGGTCGGCTCCATGCTGGCGGGCACCGAAGAATCTCCGGGCGAAATCGAGCTGTATCAGGGCCGTTCGTTCAAATCTTACCGCGGCATGGGCTCGCTGGGCGCAATGTCCAAAGGCTCTTCCGACCGTTACTTCCAGACCGATAACGCCGCCGACAAACTGGTGCCGGAAGGTATCGAAGGCCGCGTGGCCTATAAAGGCATGCTGAAAGCCATCGTGCACCAGCAGATGGGCGGCCTGCGCTCCTGCATGGGCCTGACCGGCTGCGCCACCATCGACGATCTGCGCACCAAGGCGGAGTTCGTGCGCATCAGCGGCGCCGGCATTCAGGAAAGCCACGTGCACGACGTGACCATCACCAAAGAGTCACCGAACTACCGCATGGGCTAATGCCTTAACCTCTCCTGAGTGAGAGGCCGGGGTGGGGCGCCAAGCCCCATCCCGAAAACATACATTTTCGCTCTTTTTCTCTTGTTGCTGGAATTCGCCTCACATGACACAAAATATCCATAAGCATCGCATCCTGATACTGGACTTCGGTTCGCAATACACCCAACTGGTCGCCCGCCGCGTGCGCGAAATCGGCGTTTACTGCGAACTGTGGGCCTGGGACGTTAGCGAAGCGCAGATCCGCGAATTCAACCCAAGCGGCATCATCCTGTCCGGCGGCCCGGAAAGCACCACCGAAGCCGGCAGCCCGCGCGCCCCTGACTACGTGTTCAACGCCGGCGTGCCGGTGCTGGGCGTGTGCTACGGCATGCAGACCATGGCGATGCAGCTGGGTGGCCATGTGCAGGGTTCCAACGAACGCGAGTTCGGCTACGCGCAGGTGGAAATCGTCAACGAGAGCGCGCTGCTGCGCGACATCGAAGACGCCATCAGCCCGGCCGGCAAACCGCTGCTGGACGTGTGGATGAGCCACGGCGACAAAGTGACCGCGATCCCGTCCGACTTCGTGACCGTCGCCAGCACCGATACCTGCCCGTTCGCCATTATGGCCAACGAAGAAAAACGCTTCTACGGCGTGCAGTTCCACCCGGAAGTGACCCACACCCGTCAGGGGCAGCGCATGCTGGAGCGCTTCGTACTGGACATCTGCCAGTGTGAAGCCCTGTGGACGCCGGCCACCATTATCGAAGATGCGGTTGAGCGCATCCGCGAGCAGGTGGGGGAAGACCACGTGATCCTCGGCCTGTCCGGCGGCGTTGACTCCTCCGTCACCGCGATGCTGCTGCACCGCGCCATCGGCAAGCGCCTGACCTGCGTGTTCGTCGACAACGGCCTGCTGCGCCTGAACGAAGCCAAGCAGGTGATGGAAATGTTCGGCGACCACTTCGGCCTGAACATCGTGCACGTCGAGGCGGAAAACCGCTTCCTGACCGCACTGGCGGGCGTGGACGAACCGGAAGCCAAGCGTAAAATCATCGGCCGCGTGTTCGTTGAAGTGTTCGACGAAGAAGCCTGCAAGCAAGAGCAGGTGAAATGGCTGGCGCAGGGCACCATCTATCCGGACGTGATCGAATCCGCCGCTTCCGCCACCGGTAAAGCGCACGTGATCAAGTCGCACCACAACGTGGGCGGCCTGCCGAAAGAGATGAAGCTGGGCCTGGTTGAGCCGCTGAAAGAGCTGTTCAAAGACGAAGTGCGCAAGATCGGCCTGGAGCTGGGCCTGCCGTACGACATGCTGTACCGTCACCCGTTCCCGGGCCCGGGTCTGGGCGTGCGCGTGCTGGGCGAAGTGAAGAAAGAGTACTGCGATCTGCTGCGCCGCGCCGACGCCATCTTCATCGAAGAGCTGCACAAAGCCGATCTGTACAACAAAGTCAGCCAGGCGTTCACCGTGTTCCTGCCGGTGCGTTCGGTCGGCGTGATGGGCGACGGCCGCAAATACGACTGGGTGGTCTCCCTGCGTGCGGTAGAAACCATCGACTTCATGACCGCGCACTGGGCACACCTGCCGTATGACTTCCTCGGCCGCGTCTCTAACCGCATCATCAACGAAGTGAACGGCATTTCCCGCGTGGTGTACGACATCAGCGGCAAGCCGCCGGCGACGATTGAGTGGGAGTGATTTGACAACTGTCAGAGAATGAAAAAAAATAAAAGTAACCCTCTATTTTATAGAGGGTTACTTTAAATCACTAAGCTAGTCCGAGCCATTTTAAGATGTAAACTATGGTGTTTTGATTAAACTACAAGTTATCTCAGATGAATTCTGTACAGAAAACTATCATGAGGTTGTATTTCTGTCACGGATGGGTTAATTATGAAATTTATGGTGTGGCTGTGTTGTGATATTGTTGAATGAGATTACTCTTAGGTGGTTAGAGATTTAATTTATCGTATTACTTAACTTAGTTATCAACTGTAAAAATATAGGTTTACGATAGCATCATCGGCATATTTTTCTATTTAAACAAATATTGCTAATCCTTCTCAGAATATTAAATCAAATTCGGTAACCTTATTTATCCCACGAGACACTAGCCATCTGAGCGCAGAGGGCATTTACTCATTATGCTTAATGGCCAAATGAGTGATGTAGATTCACAAATGAATAAGTTTTTTTTTCGTTGCTGGGGGTTGAGAAGGCTTCTCTAATTGTGGTATATATATGAAGCTCTTTAGTGTTGGACAATTACGTCTAGTCGGGTGTTTAGCCAGACTCTAAGTTATTGAACGGCATTATGGTTGCGATAGTCTCGCAACCTAATCTCGTTCCTCGTTTAGGTTGCGAGACTATCGCTTCCTCTAGTAAAGAGCTAAACTAAGCCCAAGAATATGATTTTTGGGCTTTTTCTATAGGGGTACGTATGACTATAATTAAGCAGCTGGCTTTGGGACTTGGTAGAACTGAGGCTGATATAGTTAAATTTCTAGTCAACGCGCCAAAAAAATATAAAGTTTATACAATTCCAAAACGTACGTCTGGACATCGAGTTATTGCACAACCATCAAAAGAACTTAAGGTTTTTCAACGTAAGTTCATGGAGTTGTATGAACTTCCTGTTCACAAGGCCGCAATGGCGTATCGTGAAAAATTAAGTATTAAGAATAATGCACAGTCTCATCAGAAAAATAATTTTTTACTAAAAATTGATTTGGAAAATTTCTTTAACTCTATTAATTGTTCTGTTTTTTGGAAAGAGTGGCTAAATTTTTATCCATTACCTGGTCATGAAGATAAATTGGCATTTGAAAATCTTCTTTTTTGGGCACCGAGTAAGGCTTTAGGCGGTAAACTGATTTTGAGCATTGGGGCTCCGAGTTCGCCACTCTTATCTAATTTTATAATGCATAGATTTGATGAGATAATTTCGCGAGAATGTTCTCTTCTCAATGTGACTTATACGCGTTACGCAGATGACTTGACTTTTTCTACAGATGTGAAAAATGTGCTATTTGACATTCCAGATATGGTAGAGAAGTATCTTTTGTTGCATTTCGAAGGGGCATTAAAGATTAATAAAAAGAAAACTATTTTTTCTTCCAAAGCTCATAATCGGCATGTTACAGGTGTTACATTAAATAATGACGGAGAGCTATCCCTTGGGAGGGAAAGGAAAAGATATATTAAACACCTGATTTATCAGTATAAGTTGAATAGATTAAATGAAGATAACCTTTCTCATCTAAAGGGATTGTTGGCATTTTCACATCATATTGAACCTGTTTTTATTCAGGCGCTTATTTATAAATACTCGGCTGAAACTATTAATAAAATAACTGGGAGATGAAATGAACAAGCCACATAAAGAGTATAGTAAAGCGATAAAATCATTAACCAGTAAAGCGGAGAAAGGGTTACTAGAAGCGCAATTTCAGCTGTATGAGAACTATACTGAAGGGAAGTATGTTGAACAAAAGGATATCGAGCTGGCTGATAAATACTTTCAAGAATTGCAATGTTTACTTCCTCAAAAAAGAATGCACTTGAAGAGTTTCAATATTCATAATTTTAGAAGATTTAAAAATATAAATATTGATTTTGATAGTTACCTGACGGTGATAATTGGTGATAATGGAACAGGAAAGACAAGCATACTGGATGGGATTTCAAAGATTTTTTCTTGGTTTAATAATAATTTAGAAAAAGATGATGTAAATGGAAAACCTATCACAATGGCTGATATTAATGTTCATGCAAATGACTATGCAGAAATGTCCAGCACGTTTGAGCTCGATGAGACCAATTTTTTTGTGGCCTCTTTAGGCCGTATTGTTCCAGGTTTTTCAGGAAGTTCCCCTACACAAGTCTCAACCATAAAACAGTTTGCTACAATGTATAGAAAAACTGCACATAATACATCTATTATGCTACCACTTCTAGCATTCTACTCTGCTGAACGCTCTGCTTTTGACTTAAAGCAATCGGTATCGGAAGTGGCCTTTTTAGACTCATCGGTAAACAGATATGAAGCATTAAAAGATGCTCTAGAGGGAAGTGGTAAATTTGAGTCTTTTTCAAGTATATATATTGAACTAGTAAACTTGGCCGAAGGTGAAGAAACTAAAGAAATAAAAGAATTAAGGGAGCAGATCGCCAGCCTTGAAAAAGTTATTGTTGATGTTTATGCTCAAGAATTACCTTTTGCGGGTGACCGACTTCTTGTTACTTTATCTGACAAAAAAGAGGAGCTTAATAGGCTTATAAATAACTCTTCATCTGGGAAATATCAGAAGCATCTAAAATATGTTAATTCGGCTATAGAGAAATTAGTATCAGATGTTAAAAATTTAAAAGTTGACAGGAGTACTGGTAAGTCAAGGATTTTACTAGAGAATTTTGGGGTGGAAGTAAATATTGCGCAACTTTCAAAAGGTCAAAAAACAATGGTTGCATTGGCTGGGGATCTAGCACGTAGACTCGTTACTCTTAATCCAGATTCAAAAGATCCGTTAAGTGGGCCTGGCATTGTATTAATTGATGAGGTTGAATTACATTTGCATCCTAAATGGCAGCAAGAAATATTATTAGGTTTGCATGAAACATTCCCAAACATTCAATTTATTGTGACGACACATAGCCCACAAGTATTATCGACAGTTGATAACACTTGTATTCGTAAGATTTATTTAGATGACAATGGTGAACCTATTGTTGGTACACCATCATTCCAAACAAAAGGAGTTACAAGTGCTGATGTTTTGGCAAGAATAATGGGGATTAATTCAATACCTGAAAATCTTGAGGAGGCAAAGTGGGTTGAAAAATTCTCAGAGTCGTTACTGAATGGAAATAGCTCAGAAAGAGATCTTTATTTTAAAATGATTTTAGGACACTTTGGGGAAAATCATCCTGTTGTAATTGAATGTCAAAGTCAAATACGTATCATGGAAATGAAAAGTAGATGGGTAAAGTCTGAGGAGGGTAAATGAAATGAGAAAGTTGAATAGGCCTCAGCTTGCGCCAGCGTGTTTGGCAAGATATAATTATGAAATTGATAAATGGTCCAAAAAAAGTCCTAAAAGTAAAGATAGAATTATCATTTGGCGGGCCTTGGAGAATATGCAAGGTAAATATTGTTGCTATTGTGAATCTATTGCTGAAAAAGGGAATGGGCATATTGAGCATTTTTATCATAAAGGTGCAAAAAAGGGTGGGGACGCGCTCTATCAACATTTGACTTTTGATTGGGGTAATTTATTTGCATCTTGTGGTTTCACATCTGGAGATACATGTGGTCACTATAAAGATCGGCTGGGTAAAAATGGCCCAGGGGACTATGAACCAAATGAAATTATTAAACCAGATAGGGATGATCCAAATGATTACTTTGACTTTTTACAAACCGGGAGCATAAAAATAAAAGAAAGCATTTCTGATGAAAATGTTATTAAAGCGAGAGAGACATTGAGGGTTTTAAATTTGACTCACGGATCTTTAAATAGTGCGAGAAAAAAACAAATTGATATATTCAAACAAGAATTATTATCTTTAATAGAGATGGATATTCCGGATGAAGTTAGAAGTATAGCAATGGATGATATAAAGAAGTCTATTAAAAAAGGTGAATTTCAAAGCGCCGTATTAGGAGCTCTTTTTTAATAAAGGTATATTCAATGCAGCAATATTCACATAGCCATATGCTGTTGTTGATATGAGACCGTTCTACAGCATATTAAGCTTATATCATCACGACACACATTTAGATTCGATGCTGTAGCACAGATATATGCAGTAGATTCGAATTATTTCTGCTGTGTTTTCACTTTAGTCTCTGGATTCTACAGCTAAGTATTTACACAATGAAAGAATATCTGGTTCATAGCGCCAAATCGTTTGGGTTCGCTGATTAAAATTGTCTTGATTACGTGCCATTTTGTACAAATATCCTCAGTAATTAGCTTTTTAAGCTTCATCGTGTTAGCCATTTCAATCTTTATCTAGTAGTGTAAGTATGGCTTTCACTTAAAAAATAATACTTTGTGCGTTTAGGATATATGAAAGGTACGTAATGTTTAATTCACATATGGGCACTAATTAACTTATTATTTTTACTATAAATTATAGTATGTTATTGAGGTAGTTCTTCATAAAGCATGATATATATTCCAATAACTTATATTTTCAGGAAGTGACCATGCAAGCACACCCGTTTTAGTTCCACCCACTTTTTGAGTTTTCCGTCTTCTTGATCTCCTCCCAATATCGGTGCCAGGATAAATCAGAGATCCGGAAGAGATCAATCAGGCGGCTCTACGCAATAGTCACAGCTAGCCTCAATTTTCACCCTATAGGTTTTGCTCGTCGTATCTTTTTTGGCACTCCTGAATCGCCTCAATATTCCCTAACGTCCAGTCGAACAGTATCGAGAACGGCCCCTGAAGGGATTTGCCAAGCGGCGTCAGCGAATACTCGACGCCAAGCACCCGCCCATCCAACACTTTGCGATGCACCATGCCGTTGCGTTCCAGCTTGCGCAGCGTCTGGGTCAGCACGCGTTGCGTGACGCCATCCAAACGGCGCTTGATGGCGTTGAAGCGCTGCGGCTCGCGCAGCACTTCCAGCACCATCATGGACCATTTATCGGCAATCTGATCGAGCACGATGCGGCTTGGGCAGTCAGCGCGGTAAACAAGGTCGCTCTTATCCATCGGTATCCTCCTGCATCCTTGGGATGCTTAAGATGCGTAATTGACGCCAGGTATGCAAAGTATACCATTCGACACACGGCGCGAAAAACCCGCACTTGTACCCCCAGGTAAAAGGACATTGAGATGACAGATACAGATTTCAGCAAACTCAGGCTGTCTCATGCGCACGGCGTGATGACCATCGCTATCGATAACCCGCCGGTAAACGTGCTTGATGTAGCGCTGATGTCGGAAATCAGCCGTTTATTGCTGGCGGTGCGTGACGATCCGGATACGCGCGTGTTGGTGTTCCAGAGCGCGAACCCAGCGTTTTTCATCGCTCACGTCGACATGACCTTGATCGATGAGCCGCACGCTTTCGACGAACTGGCGAGCAACGCGCCGGAGGGGCTAAATCCGTTCCAGGCGTTTGGCGAACTGCTACGCAGCCAGCCGCAGGTCACTCTCGTTAAGCTGGCCGGGCTGGCGCGCGGCGGCGGGGCCGAGTTTGTTGCGGCGGCCGATATGGCTTTCGCCGCACAAGAGCTGGCGGGGCTGGCCCAGTGCGAAGCCTTGATGGGCATTACGCCCGGCGGTGGCGCGACGCAGTATCTGACGAGCCGAATGACTCGCGGCCGCGCTCTGGAAGTGATCCTGGGCGCCGACCTTATCGATGCCGCTACCGCAGAGCGGTATGGCTGGATTAACCGCGCCTTGCCCGCCGCCGAGCTGGATGATTTCGTCGATCGGCTAGCGCGCAATATCGCGGCACTGCCTGAGGGCGTGATTGCGGCGGCCAAACAGGCGATGCCCGCACCGGATTTGCAGGCCGGTTTTTATCGTGAGCACGACGCCTGGGCGGGATTGTTCGCCCGCCCGGCTGCGGAACAGTTGATTCGCGGCGGGCTGAAGGCCGGGGCGCAAACCCCGGAGGGGGAGCGCAACCTTGAAGGCCTGCTGCGCCATCTTGCCCGCTAAGGTACCGCATCGCGCTAGCCCGCCCCCCACTGCGTCAGCAGCGCATGCAGCCTGGCCGGCTCCAGCGGCTTACGCAGCACCAGATAGCCTTCCTGCTCGGCCTCTTGCAATATTTGCGAATTGAACTCGCCGCTGACCATCGCACCGCTTACGTCCGGCAGGCGTTCGAACAGCGCCTGCAGGATGTCGAAGCCGCTCTCGCCGGAACGCAGGCGCTGGTCGCACAGCACGGCGAACGGCGTGAAGCCGCCGTCGACAATGGCGAAGGCTTCCTCGGCGGAGGCCGCGCAGCGCACGGTGATGCCCCAGGTGCTCATCAGGCTCTCCCAGGCGGAGGTCACCAAGGGATCGTCGTCCACCACCAGGCAGGCGCCGCGCAGCGGTGCATAGCGGGTAGGCGTGGCGGTGTTGTCGTAGGCGGCGGCGGTTTCCGGCGCTTTATCTTCGCCGATGTATTGCGTGAAGCGCATCCAGAAGCGTGAGCCTTTGCCTTCGACGGAGTGCATGCCGTACTTCACCTTCATCAGCTTGGCGCAGCGCGCCACCACCGCCAGCCCCAGCCCGTGGCCGGCGCTGTCGATTTTCCACGCCAGCTCGGGGCGGTAGTAAGGGGAGAAGATTTTGCTTTTCTCTTCGTCGGCGATGCCCACGCCGGTGTCCCACACTTCCACCAGGCACTCGGCGCCGCGAGGGCGGATGGCGATCAGCACGCCCCCCCGTTGCGTGTAGCGCAGGGCGTTCTGGATCAGGTTGATCAGCGATTGCCGCACCAGCAGCGGATCGCCCATCACGCTGATGCGCCGTCTGGGGCGCCAGGTGCGCAGCGCCAGGGCGCGGCTGTTGGCCTCTTCGCGGAACAGGGTGACCACCGAGTCGAGCAGGGCGCCGATATCCACATGGGTGGCGGCGGTGCGCACGTTGCCGGATTCGATCTTGCTGAGATCGAGCAGCGAATTGAACATCAAATGCACCGAACGTACGCTCTGCTGCAGATCCAGCAGCTGCGGCGTCAGGCTGTCGTCGCGGTTTTTGTGGATGATGGCCTCGATCAGAAAGCCCATGGCGTGCACCGGCTGGCGCAGGTCGTGGCTGGCGGTGGTCAGGAATTGGTTCTTATCCAGCAGCGCCTGTTCCGCCTCTTCTTTGGCCTGACGGAACTGCTCCGCCAGGCGCGAGCTTTGTTCTTCGAGCAGCGCCTGCTGAATAAAGAACGCATGCGAGGTTAACGCGTGGCGGTAAATAGCGAAGCCGTACAGCAAGTTCAGCATCAGCACGATGAACATCACGTCTTCCAGCCGCCAGATGATGCCGAGGTTCAGCAGCCCCCAGGAAGCGAAGAAAAAGCGGGTAAAGGTGCTGATAACCGGCGTCAGGTGCGTTGCGTTGGCGGCGACGATCGCGGCGATGCTGATATTGAGCAGCAGAAAAAAGTCAAAGTTATGGGTCTGCGGCGTAATTAAATAGAGTGAGGAGATCCCCAAGCCGTGAATAAAGGCTACCTTATTAATGCGCGGCAGCCAGCGGCGCAGCACGGTGTCTTCATCATTTTCTTTGGCCTCGCGCAGGTAGCGCCGATGCCATATTCTGATCGCCACGGCGCATAGCAGGTAAACCATGATCCAGGCAATGGTTGGGCCAAGTTCATCCCCCAGCAAATAAATCCAGATGGCGAAAGGGATGCCGACGAAAGGCACGGCGGTAAAGCTGAACACCAGCCGCATGAAGGTGTTGTCCAGCAGGCGGATCTGCGCGCGTGGGGAGATGCCATCATTTTGTAAATGCTGGAAAAACCTCATGACGACGGATCCCGTTTGCCGTGCAACAGCGTGATGGCTTCCACCCGGCTGTTGACGCCGATCTTTTTCAATATATTGCTGATATGTTCTTTGACGGTGGGTTCGGAAATAGACAGTTGCGTCGCAATTCTTTTATTTGGCAGGCCGCGCAGCATCATAGTTAATACGTCGATTTGCCTCGGCGTTAAATTGAACTTATTTAAGTGCTCATGATGGCTTTTAATGCAGGTTTCATTACCGTCAGGGAACCAATCCTGATTATTATTCAACGCAAAAACCGCCCTGGCGAATAATTCAGGCGGTTCGTTTTTTAATACAAATCCATGCCCGCCGGCAGTGTGCACTTTCTGCCAGATATCGTTATTCTCGTCGCCGCTAACCACCAAGATCCGCACCTGAGGGTAAAGTTGCTTTACTTCTTTGAGTAATTTCAACGCTGTACCGGAAGAAAGCCAAAAATCGATCACCAGTAAACGCGGTGGGCCATTTTCCCTAATATGGCGGTAGCAATTCTCTTCATTAGTCACCACATGCGCCTGTTTGAATCGGCAATGCGTGCTGAGAAAATTGGCGATGCCGCTTGCTACCAATGGATGGTCATCAACGACCAACGCATAATCCTGCCCCAAAGGATTCTCCTTTCGCCTTCAAATATCAGATAGGCCTGATGAATTATTATCAACCCTCCCTACTTTAGGAGGGTTTTTTCGTTTAGGAAAGGGAAATATATTATTCGAGGATTTGGATAAGAGAAAACATAAAGCCAATTGGTAATTTTAACTGATTGGTTATAAAGGATAATTTATGAAGAAACCACTTATCGCTTTAACCGTTACGATGATGCTAGCCGGTTGTTCCACCCTGAAAACCGATCAGGCCATTCCATTACTGCAGGCGGAAACCGCCAAAATGCTGGGGCTGGGATCGTCGGACGAAATTACCGTGACCAATGTCAATGGCGCGCAGCCGGATGCGCTGGGCGGCCAAAAACTTTCTTATCGCGCCACCACGGAAAAAGGCCGCATTTTCGATTGCTCGTCGCTGATGATGCCGGGAATTTTAGGTTCGTCGCCGTCGCTGAGCGCGCCGACCTGTACGCCGGTGGTAACGCATAAATAATTCGCTTTGGGGGCGGTATTACCGCTTCCTGGTTTTTCATCGTCGGAGCGTCAGCGCCGGGGGGCAATAAGCTTTTGCTTCGACGATCACTAAACCGGCGTGCGCGAAATAACGCCTCACTTCTCCTCTAGTGTATTGAGTTCCCTATAACAATAAATTTCGCGACATCACGCTAACGAGTACGGAGATAGCCCGTGAATGACAAAACATCGCACCCTTTAGCGGTTAGAACACCGCTTTCCAAACTTTACCTCGCTCTATTTTCCGCGCCGTTGTTGATGCTGGCGCCCGCCGATCTCGCTCGCGCAGACGATGCCATTTTTGACGGCGACTCAAAAATTACCGAATCATTGGCCTACACCGGGGACGTTTACGTCGGCCGTAATCAAAGCGGCAACCTGCTGATCGAGAATGGCAAGATCAGCGCCTATAACATCAATATCGGCCGGATGTTCAACGGCCAAATTCACGACAGCGTGGTCACGGTTCGTGGGCCGAACGCCGAGCTGAACGCGGTGAACGATCAGTTCGTGCTGCGCGGCGGCCTGAATCTGGGGCGGGGCACGCTGCGGGTTGAAGACGGCGCGCTGGCCAGCGCGAAAGAGATCGTGGTCGGCACCACCCGTGGCTACGACAGCCACCTTATCGCCACCGGCGCCGGTTCTCGCGTCACCAGCAATTTTCTCAGTGTCGGCACCGATTTAGGGGCGCGATCCACGCTGGCGATCGAAGACGGCGCGGTGCTGAACACCGCCTTTGACGCGCGCATCGGCAATGGCAGCGGACCGGGTGAGACCGATACGCTGAGCCCGAAAGCCACGGTCACCGGGGCCAATTCCCAGTGGAACGTCGGCCGCGCGCTCACGCTCTACGGCGATCTGGACGTGCTGAACGGCGCTGCGGTCAACGTCGGCAACATCCAGGTGGCGGGTGTCTCGGGCGCGCGTAAAACCGCCGAGCTGGTGGTCGCCGGCAACGGCTCGCGCTTTACCAGCGGCAGCAGCGTCAACGTCGGCGATTACGGCAACGGCGTGTTGGCGGTCATGGACGGCGGGACATTCTCCGCCGGCGGCAACGAAGTGGTGCTGGGCAAGACCGGTTCCGGCTCGAACCGCGGCGCGCTGATTATCGGCAGCCGCGGCAATATGGACACCGGCACTGGGTTGACCGAGCCGACGCTCGGCGCGGCGGGCGCCGCAGGCACCATCGATGCCCAGACGGCGATCGCCCTGCGGGGCGGATTGTTCCGCAGCTATGTGTACTTTAACCATACCGACGGCAATTACGTCTTCAGCAACAAGATGAGCGGCGAAGGCGAGGTGATCAACACCGCCGGGCACACGACGCTGAACGGCGATCTCACTGGGTTGCAGGCCAACGTCACCGCGCGCGGCGGCAAACTCATCATCGCCAGCGACATCAATACCCAGAAAGAAGACGACATCTTCGAGATCCAAACCCTAGGCGCCGAGAACGGCGGCACGCTGATCCTGAACGCGACGGCGGGTACCGACGTTAATAACGGGCTGGGCTACAGCAGCGCCGCCTCGATCAAGGCCGGCGGCACGCTGGGCGGCAACGGCACGCTGGGCCAGACCGAGATCCAGTCCGGCGGTCATATCTCGCCCGGCGATGGCAATATCGGCACGCTGACGCTGAAACGCTACCTGAATTTTATCGGCGAATCCTTCTATGACGTCGATATCGCCGGCGACGGCCGCAGCGACCAGCTGCTGGTGGCGGGCAAAACCACCATCAGCGATCAGGCCAAGGTGCAGGTGACGGCGCTGGATCCGCAAACCAGCTATAAAACCGGCCAAAGCTACCGCATTCTGACCTCGGACGGCGGCATTGACGGCCAGTTCGCGGCGGCGGTCTCCAAGTCTGCCTTCCTCGATGTGGCGCTGAAGCACAGCGCCAACGCCGTGGATCTGACCATCGCGCAGAAAGACACGGGCGGTGAAAATCCGGGTGGTGAGAATCCGGGCGGGGAAAACCCAGGCGGTGAGAATCCAGGGGGCGAGAACCCGGGCGGAGAAAACCCGGGCGGAGAAAACCCGGGCGGAGAAAACCCAGGCGGGGAAAATCCGGGGGGCGAGAATCCAGGCAGCGGCAAGCCGGGCATTTTCCAAACGGTGGCCGAGAGCGGCAACCAGTGGAATACCGCCGGTGCGCTCTCGACGCTGGCGCAGCGCGGTCCTTCGCTGGCGCTGTACAACTCGCTGCTGCTGCTGAGCGCGCCGGAAGCGCGCGAGGCGTTCAATCAGCTGTCCGGCGAAGTCTATCCGTCGATGCAGTCTAACCTGATCGCCGGCAGCACCCAGCTGTTCAATGTGCTGAACCAGCGCATGCTGCGCCTGTTCGACAACGACAGTCTGCCGGTACCGCCGTTGGCGATGTCGCTGGTGCAACCGGCGCAGGCGCAAAACAGCGGCGTCTGGGGGCAGACCTTCAGTTCCTGGGGCAGAAACAGCGGCAACGGCAACGTGGGCAAGCTGGATGGCAACACCACCGGCTTCCTGTTGGGCGCAGATCGCAAACTGGCGGACCATAACGTGCGCATCGGCGGTTACTTCGGTTACAGCCGCGGCGACTATGACGTCGACAGCCGCCGCTCCAAGGCCGATACCGACAACTACCACCTCGGCCTGTATGCGGCCGGGCAGCAGGATGCGTTCTCGCTGCGCGGCGCGTTGGGTTACACCTGGCACAAGATTGAAGGCAAGCGCAACGTCGATTTCAGCGGCTTCTCGGATCGGCTGAAGTCGGATTACGACGCCAACTCGCTGCTGGCGTTCACCGAAGCGGGTTACCGTTTCGGCCAGCCGGAGATGAACGTCGAACCGTTCATCAACCTGAGCTACATCCGCCTGCATACCGACAGCTTCCAGGAGTCGGGTGGCGCGGCGGCGCTGAGCGTGCGCAATGAAACGATGAACACCTTCTACTCCACGCTCGGGGTGCGCGGCGTGACCGAACTGCCGAAGAACGTCAGCCTTTACGGCTCGCTCGGCTGGCAACATGCCTACGGCGATAAGAACACCTCATCGCGCATGGCGTTTGCCGGCAGCGACGCGTTCGTCACGCAGGGCCAGGCCGTGGATGACAACGTGATGGTGGGCGATATCGGCGTGAGCGTGAAGCTGTCGCGCGCTGCGACGCTGGATGTCGGCTATCAGGGGCAATTCGGCGCCGATACCCGCGTTAATTCGGTCAACGCCAACCTGCGCTGGTCGTTCTGATTTTCCCTCTAGACTTCTCTGGTACCGACGGGCCCGCTTGATGCGGGCCTTTTTTATGGTGAGAACTCAGTGGCGGCCTGTGGCTGACTTTCACGATAAAAAAGCCCGCGCAACGGCGGGCTGAACGGGGGAAGGCGTTTAACGCCCTTTTTTCTTGCGCCCCGGCTGGGTAAAGCGCTTGCGGCCGGCCGGCGCAGCGGCTTTGTCGGCGCTTTTTGGCCCGCCGGCGCTCGGCTTTTTCGCCGCGGCGGATTTGGCCGGGGCTTTTTTCGCCGGCTTGGCCTCGGACGAGGAGCCTTCAATCAGCTTGAACAGTTCAATCAGCTCGTCATCGGTCAGATCGCGCCACTCGCCCAGCGGCAACCCTTTCAGGCTGACGTTCATGATGCGCGTGCGTTCCAGCTTGGTGACCTCATAGCCGAAGTGTTCGCACATGCGGCGGATTTGGCGGTTCAGCCCCTGCACCAGCGTGATGCGGAACACGAACGGCGCCTCTTTCTTCACCTTGCACTTTTTGGTCACCGTGCCAAGCATCGGCACGCCGGCGCCTATGCCGCGAATAAACTCGTCGGTCACCGGCTTGTTGACCGTCACCAGATACTCTTTCTCGTGATTGTTGCCGGCGCGCAGGATCTTGTTGACCAGGTCACCGTGGTTGGTCAGAAAGATCAGCCCCTGCGAATCCTTGTCCAGGCGGCCGATCGGGAAGATGCGCTTGCTGTGGTTGACGAAGTCAGCGATGTTGTCGCGTTCGCCGTCTTCGGTGGTGGTGACGATGCCGACCGGTTTGTTCAGCGCGATCAGCACCAGATCTTCTTCATTGCGCGGTTCGATCAGCTGACCGTTAACCTTCACCACATCGCCGGCAAATACCTGGGCGCCAACGGTGGCGCGTTTACCGTTGATGAAAACGTTGCCCTGTTCGATGTATCGATCGGCGTCGCGGCGTGAGCAGATACCGCTCTCGCTAATGTATTTGTTCAGACGAATGGATGAGTTAGTCAGCATGGGTTCTCCGTAAAACGCGGACTATACATTACCCGGATGGCGCTGCGAAGTGAATCATGCAGGGGGCGGCGGCCATGAACAAAATCCGTCCCTGCATCAATAAGTGGTGTCGACAGGCCTGCGTCTTATTGCGATGCTGTTGTCGTCAATAGACTTGCGATCGTCGTTTTGGCATAGCCGATGAATGCCGCCAACGGCTGCTGATGCTGAGGCAGATCATCTATCGCTTGTCCGAGATAAATTCGCCGCGCGGTGCTGAGTACCGGCTGGTGTTCAGATGGCAAGCGTTCCAGCAGCCATTCGGCGGCCACATCTTTGGGGGCGATCCGACCGGTCGCCGCGCTGAACCAGATGCGCGCCAGCGCCAGCACAATGTTGCATTCGTCGCCATGCCAGTCATCAGGCTCGTTCCATTGACTCAGGGTATCGGTGAGCGCGGCGATGAAGTCGCTGCGAGGGACGCTGTCATACAGGAGTTCAAAGGAGGCGCCGAACAGATGTCGATGATGCTGCCGGGCTTTGGTAAGCAGGATCGCCACATCAGGATCCAAGGTGGCGGGGGAGACAATTCCCACCAGCAACTCTTCACGCAGCCACTCACCAAACTGTAACTCACGTCGTGGCGGATAGCGCCAGGGTTTGATGTCGGTCTGTACCAGCACGGTGACTTCCAGCGGGCGAAAAATACTGTCGGCACCTGGCGGAGCCGACACGGTCAGCAAAGCTTTCATGAGGGCGGCCCGAGTGGTTGACATCAGCGGCTTGCTGATGACGACCAAGATGTCGATATCGCTGTTGGGTTTAAGACCGCCATCGGCCGCGGATCCATACAGATGGATGCCCAAGAGTGTCTCGCCGAGTTGCTCTGTCAGCACGTTGCATGCGGCGTCGATCTGTGCGGCGATTTCGGTTGGAAGTGTTTCTTTTATCGCTAATTGGGGATTGTTAAAAGACGGCTCAAACCGTTCCCCCACCTTCACCACCCGGGTATTCAGCGGGGTGAGCGTCTGCCCGGCGCTGCCGATCGGCGTCAGGCGCGGCACGGGGCGGCCGCTGTCGCTTTCCACCAGCGTTGAGTGCGCCTCTCCCTCGGCGAACAGATGATCTTCCCCCCACTGGCGCAGGCCAACGATCACCGGAAACAGCGCGCGGCCTTTCTCGGTCAGCACATACTCCTGATAGGCGCTGCCGTCCGCGGCGGGCACGATCTCCAGCACGCCGTGCGTCACCAGGGCGCGCAGCCGGGTGGCAAGAATGTTCTTCGCCATCCCCAGCCCTTTTTGAAACTCGCTGAAACGGGTGACGCCGTCGAAGGCGTCGCGCACGATCAGCAGCGACCACCAGTCGCCAATCACATCCAGCGTGCGCGCTACCGGGCACGGCGCGTCTTCCAGGCTTTTACGTTTCACGGCGTTTATCTCCAGCGACATATTCTGGTTGCATTATAAAACCTTCGCATCTAAAGTTCATTGGGTTTAATTATGAAACCAGATTGAGGTGTGCGATGAGCGACAAACTGCTGGATCCCCCCTGTGCGGCGCTGGGGCGTCTGCCGGCCGCCCTGGTGCTGCTGTTGGCCGGTGCCAGCGCCTTTAGCGTGGCCAACGTTTACTATGCGCAGCCGCTGCTGGACGCCATCGCCCGCGATTTTTCCATCAGCCTGGCGGCGGTCGGCATGGTGATCACCGTGACTCAGTTGGGCTGCGCGCTGGCGTTGCTGTTGGTGGTGCCGCTGGGGGATCGGTTGAACCGGCATCGGTTGCTGGCGGGGCAACAGCTGGGGCTGATCGGTGCGCTGCTGCTGGTGGGCTGGGCGCACAGCGCGCCCTGGCTGCTGGCGGGGATGTTGCTGGTGGGGCTACTGGGCACCGCCATGACGCAGGGGCTGATCGCATTCGCCGCCGCCCTGGCGGCGCCGCAGGAGCGCGGGCGGGTGGTCGGCGCGGCGCAGGGCGGGGTGGTGCTGGGGCTGTTGCTGGCGCGCACTCTCTCCGGCGCGCTGGCGGACGTCGGCGGCTGGCGCACGGTGTACTTCTTCTCAGCCGGAGTGACGCTGGTATTGCTGCCGATCCTGTCGCGCCTGCTGCCTGCGCCGCGCACCGCGCCCAGCACGCTGAGTTATCCCGCGCTGCTGCGTTCAATGCTGAGCCTGTTGCTGCGTGACCGCACGCTGCAAATTCGCGGCATGCTGGCGCTGCTGATGTTCGGCGCTTTCAGCCTCTTTTGGAGTTCGCTGGTGTTGCCGCTGAGCCGGCCGCCGTTCAACTTCACCCATGCCGCGGTGGGAGCGTTCGGCCTGGTCGGCGCGGTGGGCGCGCTGGCGGCGGTGCGCGCCGGGCATCTGGCGGATCGCGGGCTGGGGCAGGCGGCCAGCGGCGCGTGTCTGCTGCTGTTGACGCTGGCCTGGCTGCCGCTCGGTTTGCTCGGCAGCGGCCTGGTTTGGCTGGTGGCGGGCATTGTGCTGCTGGATCTGGCGGGCCAGGCGATCCACGTGCTGAACCAGAGCATGATCTTCAGCGCGCACCCGCAGTCGCACAGCCGGCTGGTGGGCTGCTACATGCTGTTTTACGCCGTCGGCAGCGGGCTGGGTGCCTTTGCCGGCACCCATATGTACGCCTGGGCGGGCTGGAGCGGCGTCTGCTGGCTGGGAGCGGGCGTCAGCCTGAGCGCACTGCTGTTTTGGCGGCTGACGCTGCGCGGCATGCCGGATGCCGCGGGTAAGAGCTAGCGTGCCGGTGAGTGCATCAGGTAATAATCTTCTTCGCCGTCGTTGCCGGTGGAGATGATGCGCCAGCCGTGTTTGCGGTAGAACGCCAGCGCCTTTTCATTCTTCACCAGGCATTTCAGCGAGCCGGTGGCGGTGAAGGTGGCTTGCGCCGCTTGCAGCAGCGCACTGCCGACGCCGCGCGGCGGCTGATGGGGATCGACATACAGGTTATGAATGAAGTTGTCTTCGCGGTAGATGGAGACGAATCCCAGCAGCACGCCGCCGTCTTCCGCCACCCAAATCGCTTCGCCCAGCGTCGCGCGGTCGAAATCTTCCAACTGATAGTTCGAGGTATCGCGCCAACCGAACGCCGCCTTGCGTGACGCCAGGTACAGCGTGCGCAGGAAGGGGCGATCGGCCTCTTGGTAAGGTCTTATTTGCATGGCATCTCCCGGTGGTTTTTGCTCACTATAGCGCATGGCGCCGGGCGTGCATGGCCACAAACGGAAAATGCTAGGCGTCGCCCCAGGCGGGCAGGCGATTGACCCCGTCGCTCAGCTCCTGAGCCAGGTGGCGCACGGTGTCGGCGTGCAGGGCGGCCAACGGTGGATGAAAGTCGGGCGCCCGCAACGCTTGCGGCGCACGTGAAAGCTGCGCCGCATACTCGGCGAGAACGCGCCCGCCCTGACGTTGCACCTCGAACAGCGCCTGGCGTTCCTGCGCGGACAGCGCCGCGCCACTGCCTGCCAGATAGGTGTTGAGCTTTTCGCTGGTCAGCAACAGGCTGCGCGTCTGGTTAAAGATCAGTTGGATATGCCGGGTGAAGCTTTCATGGTTATCGTCCGCCAGCTGCCAGGTGGGCTCCAGCGTCACCCGGGCCACTACCGCTTCGCAGCCCTCGATCTTTTGCCAGATGCCGATGGCGTTTGTGTTCTCGCCGCCGAGGAAGCGCGACAGTTCCCGCAGCACGTTGGCAACCTGCTGCCGCAGTGACTCCCCTTCGTATTCCGGCCACAGCGTGGCGTGAATGAAGGTGGCGAACCCTACCCCCAGCACGATGCCGATCAGGCGATCGCGGATCTCGGTCAGCCCGGTGACCGGGCTGAAGCTTTCCAGCAGCGCCAGAGAAAAGGTGAACAGGATCTGTACCCCGGCATAGCTTATTTTCTCGGAGCCGGCGGCGATCCAGGCGGAGAGGGCGATCACCGGCAGCGTCAGCAGCAGCAAGCCGACGAG
Organism: Serratia sp. CY81684; assembly: GCF_052166595.1. Taxonomy (NCBI): domain Bacteria; kingdom Pseudomonadati; phylum Pseudomonadota; class Gammaproteobacteria; order Enterobacterales; family Yersiniaceae; genus Serratia; species Serratia sp. CY81684. The sequence goes on from NZ_JBJNOO010000003.1 coordinate 162,714, forward strand.
GCTGTCGAGGTGAGGCATGATCCACACCACCGAGATCAGCGCCAGCAGGCTGCCGATCGCCGCGCCGCCGAGACGCAGCCGCGCCCGCCGCTGTGTGGCGCCGAGGCTGGGCTGCGCCACGATCAGGCAGCTCAGCATGATGGTATGAATGCCGGACCAATCGACGGCGGTATAAAACACGTAGGCGACCAGCACGGTCAGCAGCGTTTTCAACGAAAACTGGATGTAAACCGGGTTGGTCAGGGCGTCGGGGGTAAAGAAGGGCACTTTCGGCGGCGGCGCGGCCTGCAGGGCGTCGGCGTAGTCGCTGCGGTTGGCGTAGACCTGCAGGAGGCCGGCCATTTCATTGAGCGGCGCCGGCACCTGCGGATCGTCGCTGCCGGCGATCGCGACGGAAAATCGCAGCGCGCTGTCGTGGCTTATCGCGGTTTGCAGTGCGCGGCAGGCGGCATCTATCTCTTGCGCCAAATGACGCGCGGCCGCGCCGAAAGCCGGCGGCAGCTGGTAGGCCAGGATATTGAGCTGTAACACCAGGGTGATCAGCGCCAGATAACCGGGCTCGTTGGCGCGGCAGCGATCGCTGCGCATCACCGAAAAGCGCAGCAGCTTATGCAGCTCGGTGGCGTGCTGGGAGATGGCGCTCAGATCGCGCGTCTCGCCGCCGTTGATCAACATAGCGCGGGTTTCGTCCAACACCGCGTTCATCCGGCCCTTTAGCTGTTTCAGCGGTTCGGCCGGCAGCAGCAGGGTATTAACGATCAGGGTGAGCAGGATGGCGTAGTTGATCGCCACCCATACCCACAGCACCAGCCGTATCACCACTTCCGCCTGCGGAGTGAGATCGACAAAGCTTTGCGTGTAGATCACCACCAGCGCCATCAGGAAGAACAGCACCCCAACCTTGGTCACCCGCATCAGGAACACGCTGAGGAAAAATAGCGCGCTGGAGAGCAAGATGCGCAGCATCGGGTAGTCGTAGGTGAACTTCAGCACCAGGATAGCGGCGCCGATCGCCAGCGTGGAGCTGACGAAAAACAGGATGCCGATTGCGCGGGTGATCACGATATTGGACTGCGTGATAAAGAAGACAGCGATCAGCGACAGCGCCAGCCACGGTACCTGCAGCGTCTGCGAGATCACGATGGCGATCGCGCTGGAGAGCAGGGCGCGGATCACCAGGTTGATGCGGCTGTCCGAAGGGCGCAGCTCGTCGATCAACCGGGACAGCCAGCCGCGAGACATCGTTTTACTCTTCATGGCGCAGGTTCAGCTTGGCCACCGCCGAAGCGCCCACGCGGAACAGCGCCGGGTTGGGGGCCTCTACCGCGATCTTGACCGGGAAGCGCTGAGAAACGTGCACCCAGTTGATGTTGCGCGACACGTTGGGCAGCCCGCCCAGCACGCTGCCGCCGTCGTCGGGCTGCACGCCGTAGCTGACCGACTCCACCTTGCCGCTGAAGGTCTGGCCGGCGTCGCTCATTAAATACAGCGTGGCCGGCACGCCGGGATGCACGCCTTTCAGGTCAGTTTCGCGGAAGTTGGCGACCACGTACCAGTGGCGGGTGTCGATCAGCGTGAACACCGGTTTGGCGCTGGAGGCATATTGGCCGACGGTGGTTTTCAGGGAGGCGATGCGGCCGTCGAACGGCGCTCGCACCTCGGTAAATTCCAGATTCAGCTTGGCGATGGCGATGTCGGCCTGCACTTCGGCGCGCTGCGCGACCAGGGCTTCGACGCCGCTGACGGCGGCTTCCGCCTGTTTCGCCTGCAGCAATGCGGCCTGCAGTTCCGCCTGCGCCGAGCGCTGGGAGGTGCGGGCGGTTTCCACTTCTTCCGCCGAAACGTAGTTCTTGCCGAGCAGCTTCTGCCGGCGGTTGAGGGTGTCGGTCGCCTGCGCCACCAGCGCCTGCGAGCGTTTGACGATGGCGTTCATCGATTCGGCGTTGTACTGCTGCGCGTTGACCGAACGCTGCGTCAGTTTGATCTGTTCATTCAGCGTGATCAGGCGCGCTTCGCTGGCCGCCAGCGCGTCCTGGTAAGGGCGCGGATCGATGCGGAACAGCAGATCGCCTTGCCGCACTTCCTGGTTGTCGCGGATCGGCATCTCGACGATGCGGCCGTTCACCTCCGGCACTACGTCGATGGTGTCGGCATAGGCGTAGGCATCGTCGGTAGTGGGGGCGTTTTCCACCCGCCAGACGACGACGGCGGCCACGATGAGCGTCAACGCCAGGAGGGTAAGCACCAGCAGTCTGCGCTTGTTGGAGGTTTGTGGTTGGGTCATGGCGTCAGTCTCAGTGGGGGAAAACCAGTAACCAGGTCAGCATGGCGATCAGCGCGGTCAGCGCCGGATAGGTCAGCAGCTGCGGCGCCAGCCAGGCGCGTTTTTCCGGGGTGCGCAGCAGCAGGTGGATCGCCACCATGCCCGCCACGCCGCCGCACAGGCAAAACAGCCAGTCGGGGAACGAAGCGCCGAACACCACCATGGACGGTGCCGGTGAGCACCCGGTGAGCAGCAGCGCGGTCAGGCAGGTGATAAGCAGTTTTTTGTCGGGCATAGGGCGTTCTCTGGCGATTGGCTTGGTCGACGGGCCGAATGGAATGACTCTTTTTCAGTGAGTGAGGTCACTGTTTGTCTTCCCCACGCTTGCGCAAGGAGAAACTAGAATAAATACTCTACTCTAAACTAGAGGAGTTAATCTAGTTTTTTGTGTCACCCTGCCTTCGCGGCGGCAAATGGGTATAATGCGTTGATGACAGCGGGCAGAAACGAATATGCAAATCGACGAACACATCACCGGGCGAGAGCCGCAGCAGGAAAGAGGGCGGCAACGCGTACAAACCATTCTGGATTCGGCGGCGGCGATCGTGGCGCAGGACGGGCTGGCGGCGCTCAGCATGCAGCGGCTCGCCAAGCACGCCAAAACCTCCATCGGCTCGATGTATCACTTTTTCCCCGATCGCCACGCGGTGATCAAGGCGCTGGCGGATCGGCACACCGAATCGATCGAGGCGCTGGTGCGCGACATGGCGTTGGCCAGCGACGACGAGTGGCGGCGCCTCTCCGCTGAAGAGGTGATCCAGCGGCTGTTTTCTCCCTATGCGCAGTACCTGCGCGAGCACGCCGACTACCTGCCGGTGATGCGGGAAATGAACCTGCCGGATGAAAAGTCCAGCTTCCTGGCGCTGATCGCCCGAGTGCTGCAGCTGCGCCGCCCCGAGACCGCCGAAGCGGAGATCCTGCAGCAAACCCGGCTGTTGCAAAGCCTGGTGGCCGGCACCTTGCACCACATCTTCAAAACGGCGCCGCAGAACGTGGCGTTCACCCTGGCGGAGCTGCCCGGTGTGCTGAGCCTGTATCTGGCGGGAAAAGAGGGAAGCATCGCTTAGGCGCGAGCCAATTTAATCGCTTGTTTGTCCGCGCCGCCGCTGGCATGATCCCCTGCAGGGATTAACGCAGCGTTGATCACAACCTATTGATTTTCATGACTCGGGGTGCCCTTCCGCGTGAAGGCTGAGAAATACCCGTATTACCTGATCTGGATAATGCCAGCGTAGGGAAGTCACGGCCGCTCAACCGGCGCCGCCTTCTTGAACGCCGGTTGGGAGGAATATGATCGCTCGACCTGATGCACTACCCGGCGCCCGCGCCGCGGCCTGCCTGACCCAATTCCAACAGCGGCCTCCGCTGATCCACTGCCTGACCAACGAAGTGGTGCAATCGCTGACTGCCAACGTGCTGCTGGCGCTCGGCGCCTCCCCGGCGATGGTGGTGGAGCCGCAAGAGGCGGCGCAGTTCAGCGCGCTGGCCGACGGCCTGCTGATCAACGTCGGCACCCTCAATGCGCTGCGCGCCGAATCGATGCGGGCGGCGGTGGCCGCCGCCAATCAGGCCGGCAAGCCCTGGACGCTGGATCCGGTGGCGGTCGGCGCGCTCTCCTACCGTACCGCCTTCGCCAAACAGCTGCTGGACGAAAAACCGGCGGCGATACGCGGCAACGCCTCGGAAATCATGGCGCTCAACGGGTTGCTGGCCAGCGGCCGCGGCGTGGACAGCGGCGACGATTCCCTGGCGGCATTGCCCGCCGCGCGTGAGCTGGCGCGGTGCAGCGGCGCGGTGGTGGCGGTCACCGGCGCGGTGGATTACGTCACCGACGGCCAACGCGACTGGGCGATCGAAGGCGGCTCCCCGCTGATGACGCGGGTGGTGGGCACCGGCTGCGCGCTGTCGGCGGTGGCGGCGGCGTTTTGCGCCCTGCCGGGCGATCGCCTGGACAACGTGGCGACCGCCTGTCGGGTGATGTCACACTGCGGCGGCCTCGCTGCCAGGCAGGCCGCCGGGCCGGGCAGCTTTACGCCGGCGTTCCTCGACGCCCTGTATCAACTGCGCGGAGAGGATCTGTGATGAAACGTATTAACACGCTGACCATCGCCGGCACCGATCCCAGCGGCGGCGCCGGCATTCAAGCCGATTTGAAGGCCTTCTCGGCGCTTGGCGCCTACGGCACTTCGGTGATCACCGCGCTGGTGGCGCAGAATACCCGCGGCGTGCAGTCGGTGTATTACATCGATCCGGCGTTCGTCGCCGCGCAGCTGGATTCGGTGTTCAGCGACGTGCGCATCGACAGCGTCAAGATCGGCATGCTGGCCAACGCCGATATCGTGCAGGCGGTGGCCGAACGCCTGCGCCATTACCGGCCGGAATTCGTGGTGCTGGATACCGTGATGCTGGCGAAAAGCGGCGATCCGCTGTTGGCGCCGGAGGCGGTAGAGTCTATCCGGCGCGAGCTGTTGCCGCTGGTGTCGATCATTACGCCGAACCTGCCGGAAGCGGCGGCGCTGCTGGCGTGCGCGCCGGCGGAAGATGAAGCGCAGATGCGCGAGCAGGGGCGGGCGCTGCTGGCGATGGGCTGCCGGGCGGTGCTGATGAAGGGCGGCCACCTGAGCGAAAGCGAGAGCCCGGACTGGCTGTTTACCGCCGAAGGCGAGCAGCGCTTTACCGCGCCGCGCGTCGCCACCCGCCATACCCACGGCACCGGTTGCACGCTCTCGGCCGCGCTGGCGGCGCTGCGCCCGCGCCATGCCGACTGGGCGGCCACGGTGGCCGCCGCCAAGGACTACCTGCAACAAGCGCTGCAACAGGCGGATACGCTGGAAGTGGGGCACGGCATTGGGCCGGTGCATCATTTTCACGCTTGGTGGTGAGTCAACTTTTTGCCGCAACCGTGGTCTGACTAGTTCAGGCCCGGTTTTATGGGCGAAACCTGATTTAACCTAGGGAGAAGGACTATGACGGGACACCAGGCGCTGCGTTGCGCCCTCTTCGGCGCACTGCTCAGCTTCAGCGCGGGCAGCTTTGCCCAGCAGATCGTCACCACGTCGGATTTGATTCAGCAGCCGGGGTATCAGGCCAGTTGGCAAAACATGGTCAAAGGCCAGGCGCGGATGCCGGGCTGGGCGCGCAAGGGCGTCGGCACCTCTACGCCGGCGCAGAATCTGAACTGGAAAGGCAAAGAGTATCTGGTCGGCAATCTGTGCAAACCGCACGACTGCGGCAACAACTTTTTGATCGTGGCGTTCAGCGCGGACAAATCCCAGGCCTGGGGCGTGCGGGTGGAGGTGGAAGATCGGCCGGAAGCCGTCGATCATCCGAAGAAATACGCCAAGTACCAGTGGCTCGGCAAGCCGGATGACGATATGAAAGCGCTGCTGAAGCAGCAGTTCGAGAACAATCCCGACTGGAAATGATCTGACCGGGGGCGCCGCTGCTGGCACCCCCGGCACCGATCAGCCGATGCCGGCCTGATGCAGATCGTGCAGGTTGAGCGCCCCCACCAGCACGCCGTCCATGTTGACCACCGGGGCCGCGCTGATGTGCTGTTCGTGCAGCGCTTCCAGCGCCTCTCCGGCGCGCCACTGCTCCGGCAGCCGATAGCCGGGGCGGGTGATCGCCGGGCTGAGCGGATCCTGCAGGCTATTCCCCTTCACCAGCCAGCGGCGCAGGTCGCCGTCGGTAAATACGCCCACCACACGCTGCTGCGCGTCGCAGACCGCCACCAACCCCAGCCCGGTGCGGCTCAGTTCCAGCATCGCCTCCATCACGTTGGCGCTTTCGCTCACGCGCGGCAGGCGATCGCCGGTGCGCATCAGGTGATGCACGCGGTTCAGCAGGCGCGCGCCCAGGCTGCCGCCCGGGTGCGAGCGGGCGAAGTCTTCCGCGTTGAAACCGCGCTGGCGCATCAGCGCCATCGCCAGAGCGTCGCCCATCATCAGGGTGTTGACCGCGCTGGAGGTGGGCGCCAGCCCCATCGGGCAGGCTTCGCGCTCAACGCCGATATCCAGCACGCAGGCGGCGGCCAGCGCCAGCGGCGACTCTTTGCCGCCGGTGATGGCGATCACCGGAATGCCGTTCTCCGCCAGCAGCGGCAGGATCAAGTCCAGCTCTTTGGCGCGGCCGGAATAGGAGATGAACACCACCACGTCGTCGGCGCCGATCATGCCGAGATCGCCGTGCAGCGCCTCCGCCGGATGCACGAAGAACGACGGCGTGCCGGTGCTGGCCAGCGACGCGGCGATTTTTTTGCCGATATGGCCGGACTTGCCGATGCCGGAAATCACCGCTTTGCCGCGGCAGTTCAGCAGCAGCTCGCAGGCGCAGACGAAGTTGTCATCCAGGCGCGCCAGCAGGCGCTGCGCTTCGGTCAGCTCGATCTCCAGCGTTTCGCGGGCGAAGGCGAGCAGGGCGTTGGCGTTACTCATCGGGGTCTCCTACCAGAAGGATATTGATGCCTTTCGCCTGCAGGGCGGCGAGGTAATCGGGGTTGATGTCTCGGTCGGTGATCAGCGTATCGACGGCGCTGAGCTCGCACACCACGTTCGGGCTCTTGCGGCCGAATTTCGAGGAGTCTACCAACAGAATAATGCGGCCGGCGGCTTCGCACATCGCCTTGCTGACGTTGTGCACTTCGTTGAAGGTGGTGACGCCGGCGTTGAGATCGACGCCGTCCGCGCCGATAAACAGCTTGTCGAAGCTGAACTGCTGAAACGCCGATTCCGCCAGGCTGCCGTGGAACGAGGCCGACTTCTTGCGGTAGGTGCCGCCGGGCATCAGGATGGTCTGATCGTTGTCCAGCTCCACCAGCGCGTTGACGATGGTCAGGCTGTTGGTCATCACCGTGATGTTGTTGAACTGTGCCAGGTGCGGCACCATCTGCAGCACCGTGCTGCCGGCGTCGAAGATCAGCGAGTCACCGTCGGCGATCAGCGCCACGGCGGCGCTGGCGATCTGGCGTTTTTTCTCGGTGTTGATATGGGTTTTGCGGTCGATCGGCTGATCGCCGTCGTCGCGGCTGAGCACCACGCCGCCGTAGGTGCGGATCACCTCGCCTTCTTCTTCCAGCAGGGTGAGGTCCTTGCGGATGGTGGTGCCGGTAGTGGAGAAATGCTCGGCCAGGGCGTCCACTGCCGTTTTGCCATGCTGCTGCAGATATTCAAGGATAGCGGCCTGCCGCTGCTTTGGTTTCATCGCGATTCCCGTTCACAAGAGTTGGGCATTTCCCCTCGCTGAATAATTCACTATGAAAGGTAATGTCTTTTAATGTGAAAATATCACGATTTGGGTTCAATCGCTAACGATAGTGCAGACTGGCATGCGCGATCCTCGGGGAAGATCACATCCGGGCGCAAATTCCGCTGATGCAACCCGTGTAAATGAGGCAGCGGGCGTGGCCGGGCGAAAACGGTCAGGCCGCGCAGCAACAGGCTGCCGCACACCCGCTGGTCGGCGTCGAAGGCCAGCGCCAGCACCACTCGCGGGCGAAAACGGCCGCCGGAACGGCCGACGCCCACGGCGCCCAGCCGGCATAAACCATCGAAGGCGCGGTTGAAACGTTGCAGTTGCCACCAGCCGAAGGCGATTTGCATCAGCCAGGCCAGCAGCGCGAAGGCGATCAAAGCTTGTGTCATGGGGTTCTCCTTACGCCCCCTTCCGCGGAAGGGGGCGCCGGTGGCGTCAGAACATCACCTGGCCGCCGGTGATGTTGATCGATTGGCCGGTGCAGTAAGAGGCCTTGTCGCTGGCGTAGAACAGCAGGGTGTTCAGCACGTCCTGGTAGTCGCAGCCGCGCTTCAGCGGCACCTTGTCGATGTAGTACTGCTCCACCTGATCCGGCGCGATGCCCAGTTTTTGCGCGTACTGCGGCAGCAGCGACTGGAACATCGGCGACTTCAGCAGGTTACCGAGCATCAGCGAATGCACGGTGATGCCGTACTCCGCCAGATCGAGCGCCAGCGACTGCGTCAGCCCCACGCCGCCGAACTTGGCGGCGCTGTAGCCGGAGTTGTGCTTGCTGCCGACCTTGCCGGACTTGGAGTTGATCTGGATGATGCGCCCGGCGATGCCGTCGCGGATCATCAGGCGCGAGAACTCGCGGGCGCAGAGGAAATAGCCCACCAGGTTCACCTGCAGCGAGCGGTCGAAGTCGCCCAGCGGGAAATCGGTGATCGGCGCCGCCTTGGCGATGCCGGCGCTGTACACCAGCAGATTGGCCTGGCCGAACGCCCGGTCAACCGCCGCCGCCAGCGCGATCACGCTCTGCTCGTCGGTGGCGTCGGCCTGAAAACCGCAGGCGCTGCCTGTGCCGTACTCTTCGTTGATCTGCTGTGCCACCAGACTGGCGTTGTCGGCGTTCAGATCGGCCACCGCTACCCGATAACCGGCCTGCGCCAGCCCGTGGCTCAAAAAGGCGCCTAACGTTTGGCCGCCGCCAATCACTACAGCTACTTCAGACATGGTCTACTCCTTATGCGATAAATGACAGCGTGCTGCCCAACGGGATATCGGTCGGCGTCGGGCCGGATACGTGGATCGAGCCGGGAAATTCGGCTTCGGCTTCGCCGTCGAAGCGCACGGTGATATGGCCCAGCTCGCGCAGATTCTGCGTGGCGACGCTGCCGACGGCGGTAATGGCGTAGCGCTGCTGCGCCAGTTCCATCACGCCGCCGACCTGCAGCTCGCCGGCGGTCGCGCCGTGGCGGTGGATGAAGCAGAACTCTTCGATATCCGCCGGGGCGCCTTCACGGAAGGTGATCAGCATGTTGTCCAGCAACGCGTCGCGGGCGCAGCCGCCGATCTGCGTGATGGTGGTGTGAAAAATGGTGTGCATAAACGTCTCCCTGGGGATCACATTATTGATAAATGAAGGCCGAGGCGGCCCAGGCGATCAGGACCGTCGGCGCGCCGGTCAGGAAGCGGCCGACCAGCACTGAAGGCACGCCGACCCGCACGGTGTCCTGTTTGGCTTCCGCCAGCGACAGGCCGACCGGAATAAAGTCGCAGGCGGCCTGCGCGTTGATGGCGAACAGCGCGGGCAGCGCCAGCTGCGGCGGAATATGGCCAAGGCCGATCTGCACCCCGACCAGCACGCCGATCACCTGGGCGATGACCGCGCCGGGGCCGAGGAACGGCGACAGCAGCGGGAATGAACAGATCAGCGCCAGCGTCACCAGGCCGATCGGGCTGTTGGCCAGCGGCGTCAGGCCGTGAGCGATAAAGTCCCCGAGGCCGGAGGCCATGATGATGCCGATCAAGGCCGAGACGAACGCCATAAACGGCAGGATGGTCTTCAGCACGGTGTCGATGGTGTCGCGCCCGGCCTGGAAAAATACCGCCACCACCGATCCCATGCCCATGCCGACCTTCGCCAGCAGCCCGTCGCTTTGCTCGGTGATCTTCTTGCTGGTGTCGTAGTCGCGCGCCTTGGGCGGCGCTGCATCGGCGGCGGCGGGTTGGCTATCTGCCGCTTCGATTCGGCTGATGTTGTGGTCGCGCACGCCGGAGACATAGATGTCTTCGAGGATAAACTGCGCCAGCGGGCCGGATTGGCCGGTGGCGTGGATGTTGACCGTCGGAATGCGGCGTTTCGGGTACAGGCCGCAGCGCAGGGTGCCGCCGCAGTCGATCACCGCCACGCCGATCTCTTCCGCCGGCGGTTCGCCCTCTTTGAAACCGTCGACGGCGGGCCAGCCGGTCAATTCGCTGAGGCGATCGACGATGGAAGGCCGGGTGCCGGCGGTGATGTACACCACTTTTTTGCCGGGTTCGATCGGCAGTTCCAAAGGGCCGCCCCAGCCGCTGGCGCCTTTTTCAATACGGATATAAGCACTCATGCTGCACTCCACGAATTAAAGTTGCACCTGGCGATCCAGACGGATGCCCATCTTGCGTTCGAACAGGCTGGTGGTGAGATCGGTGATCCAGCCGCGGAAGAAGTTGGTGAACAGCCCCACCAGAAAATAGCTCACCGCCAGCGGGCCGAGCGGCAGGCCGAGGGTGGTCAGGCCGCTGGCGATGCCGAGGTAGACGAACAGTTCGCCGGGGTTGATGTGTGGAAACAGGCCGTTCATCGAGTGGCAGCTGTAGGAGGCCGCCGCGTAGTAGCTCGGCTTGTATTTCTCCGGCATGAAGCGCCCCAGGCTGAGGGTCATCGGGTTGCAGAAGACAAAGGTGCCAATCAGCGGCAGCAGCAGATAACGCGAAACGGGGTTGCCCGCGCAGCGCTGCGCCAATCGTTCGATACGTTCCTGGCCAACAAATTTGATCAGCGCGTTCATGATAACCAACAGGCTGATCAACAAAGGTAAAATGCCGGTCACCATGCCGACAAACACTTCACCGCCTTTCTGAAACAGGCCGATAAACCACTCGGCGCCGTGGGTGATTAGCTCAATCATTATGTTCTCCTGTAATGGACTGTTATGGCCTGGAGCGAACGGCGGCTCTGTCGCCATGGGCCTTACAGTAGTCACTTTGTTGGGCTATTTGTTTTAAATAGATCACAATTTGAAAGATAAATATTTTATTTTGAAAGTTTAAAGTGAAAGAAAGAGAAGGTGTGCGGCTTGAAAAGTGGGGGGCGGGCACAAAAAAGCCCGGCGAACCGGGCTTTGGGACAGGCGGTCTGTCACATCAGGCGATGGTGACCTTCTTGTCCAGATAGGCATCTTGCACGGCGTTGATCAGCGCCACGCCGTCTTTCATCGATTTCTTGAAGGCTTTACGCCCCAGGATCAGGCCCATGCCGCCGGCGCGTTTGTTGATCACCGCGGTGCGCACCGATTCCTGCAGATCGTTCTCACCGGCGGCGCCGCCGGAGTTGATCAGCCCGGCGCGGCCCATGTAGCAGTTGGCCAGCTGGTAGCGCACCAGATCGATCGGGTGATCGGTGGTCAGCTTGGTGTAGACGCGGTCGTCGGTATAGCCGAATTTCACCGCGCGGTAGCCGCCGTTGTTTTCCGCCATTTTCTGTTTGACGATGTCGGCGCCGATGGTGGCGGCGATGTGGTTGGCCTGCCCGGTCAGATCGGCGCTGGAATGGTAGTCCACGCCGTCTTTGTTGAACGCCGGGTTGCGCAGATAGGCCCACAGCACGGTGACCATGCCCAGCTCATGCGCGCGCTCGAAGGCGATCGAGATCTCTTCGATCTGGCGGCGCGACTGCTCTGAACCAAAGTAAATGGTGGCGCCGACCGCCACTGCCCCCATGTTGAACGCCTGCTCGACGCTGGCGTACAGGGTCTGGTCGTACTGGGTCGGATAGCTCAGCGTTTCGTTGTGGTTGAGTTTGACCAGGAACGGAATTTTATGCGCATAGCGGCGCGATACCGACGCCAGCACGCCGTAGGTGGAGGCGACGCAGTTACAGCCGGCTTCAATCGCCAGCTCGACGATGTTCTTCGGATCGAAATACAGCGGGTTGGCGGCGAACGAGGCGGCGGCGGAGTGCTCGATGCCTTGGTCGACCGGCAGGATAGACAGATAACCGGTGCCGCCCAGGCGGCCGTGGTTGAACAGGGTTTGCATCGAACGCAGCACGCTGTTGGGGCGGTTGTTATCGATCATTACACGGTCGACGAAGTCGGCGCCCGGCAGGTAGAGATTCTCGGCGGGGATAGTGGTACAGCGGTGTTGCAGCAGATCTTCCGCTTCCTTTCCTAGCAACTGCACAATATCAGTCATGATTCACTCCCGATTAAGCTTCTTCATACACCGGCAATGCAAGGGTTTTTGACCACCGGCGCAGTAAAAAGCGGTGATTGAAGCTGTAAAGCGATGCTACCGAACTTGCTCCGGCAAGGACAAACAATAGATGCGATTGAGAGGAAATGCCATTTGCGTGGCCAAATACGCGGGGGCGATCGCCCCCGGCGCGCTAAGCGGTTGATTATTCGATCTCGAACCACGCGGTATTCTGTTGGGCGATCGGGGTGATGGAGTAGATCATCTCCTGCAGATGATCGTGGATGGCGCGCTCCGCCGCCTCGGCATCGCGCGCTTTCAGCGCTTCGTAGATACGGTAGTGCTGCTTGATCAGGCTCTCCGGCGGCGAGACTTCGCTCAGGCTGAGGAAACGCACCCGATCCATGGTGGCCTTGATGGTTTCGATGGTCTCCCACGCCAGCGGGCAGTCGGCAAACTGGGTCAGCAGCTGGTGGAACTCGTCGTCCAGCGCCAAAAATTCGCGCGTTTGCCCGTTCTGCGCCGCCAGCTCTTGACGGTGCAGGTTATGCTCCAGCGTCATCAGCTGCGCCGGAGTGGCGCGCTCGGCCGCGCGGCGAACGATGGCGCATTCCACCGCCTGACGGATAAAGCGCCCGTCGGCCACGCGCTTGGCGGAAATCTTCATCACGAAGGTGCCGCGCTGCGGCAGGATCTGCACCAGGCCGGCCTCCGCCAGCTTGATGAAGGCTTCGCGCACCGGCTGGCGCGAAACGCAAAAGCGGGTGGAGATCTCTTTCTCGGACAGCAGGGTGCCGGGGGGGATGGTGCAATCGACGATATCTTTGCGCAGAAAGCGATAGATCTGCTGGTTGACCGGGACGTTGTTGGTGAGACTGTACGTTTCAGACATGGCGACAATCAGGCATCTGGCTGGAATTCGAATGCCACCATACTAGCAGATTATTGGTTGAGGGCGGGGGGATAAATCCACCCGCCAGGCAGGGGAACTCAGTGATGCCAATCCTGATATTCCTGCTTGCGCCGTTCTGGCGCGGTTTCCGGCATCAGGCTCAGGCCGAGGGCCGATACCACGCCCAGCACCATCATGTAACCGGCCAGCCCGTAGTAATGGCCGCCGGTCACCTGCAGGATCTTCACCGCCAGCAGCCCGAGAATGCCGCTGCCGATCAGCGAGCCGATCTGCCAGATCAGCGCGATGCCGCTGCAGCGCACGCGGGTGGGGAACAGCTCCGGGAAGTAGGAGGCCTGCGGCGCGTAGCACATGCTGTGGCCGAAGGTCAGCACCACGATCATGGCGATCTGCGTCACCCAGAAATTATCGAGGTTGATCGCCATAAAGAACGGCACGATGCACACCACCTGCAGCAGCGCGCCGGCGATGTAAACCGGTTTGCGCCCCAGCCGATCGGAGAGGCGGCCCATCAGCGGAATAGCGAAAATCTCCAGCAGCACCGCCACGATCATCGCCTCCAGCAAAATGCTTTCGTTGAGGTGGTTGGCCTTACCGTAGGCCAGCACGATCACGGTGAACATGGCGAAGGCGCAGGCTTCGATCAGCTTGGCGCACACCCCTTTGGCGATAAGGCCGGGATAGCGGCGGGCCACTTCCACCACCGGCCGGCTCTCCACTGCTTTGGTGGCGCGGATCTGGGTAAACACCGGCGACTCGTCGATCTTCAGGCGAATAAACAGCCCGACCAGCACCAGCAGCAGGCTGAGCAGGAACGGAATGCGCCAGCCCCAGTCCAGCATCTGCGCCGGCGACAGCAGGGCGGTCAGCAGCGCGAACAGCCCGGACGGCAGCAGGAAACCGGCAGGCGCGCCGATCTGCACCCAGCTGGCGTAGAAACCGCGCCGCGGCGGCGGCGCGTATTCGGCGGTCATCAGCACCGCGCCGGCCTGTTCGCCGCCGACGCCGAAGCCCTGCAGCACGCGGATAAAGATCAGCGCGATCGGCGCCCAGATGCCGATCTGCTCATAGGTAGGCAGCAGGCCGATGCAAAAGGTGCCGAGGCCGACGATCAGGATGGTGATCACCAGCGCCTTCTTGCGGCCGACTTTGTCGCCGATATGGCCGAACACGATGCCGCCCAGCGGGCGCGCCAGGAAACCGACCGCGTAGGTGGCGAAGGCCGCCAGCGTGCTGATCAGCGGATCGGCGCTGGGGAAAAACAGCTGACCGAAGAACAGCACCGCGGCGGTGCCGTAGGCGAAGAAATCATAGTATTCGGCGGCGGTGCCGATGGCCGACGCGCTGGCGACGCGCCGCAGCAGCGGTTGATTGCCGGTATTGACGGCGTTATGCGTGGTGACGGTCATCGGAAACCTCCCGGTCGGTAAGCGGCAGAGCGGCGACGGCGGCTTTGGCCCCCAGGCTCAGCAGTTGGTGATAAGCGTGGCTGACGGCGTGGACGAAGTCAGGCGAATCGGGCAGATCGCGGCCGAAGACGCTGTCGAGTTGCAGCAGCGCCAGGACGCGGGGCCGGCCTTCCTCGCTGCCGGCGACCAACGCGGCGAGGCGCTCGCGCAGCGGATCGCTGATGGCGATCGGCTCGCCTTGTTCATCGCGGCCGCCGACGTAGCGCATCCAGCCGGCGACGCCCAGCGCCAGGCAGTCGAAGCGGCTGCCGCGTGCCAGATGCCAGCGGATCGCGTCCAGCAGCCGTTGCGGCAGCTTCTGCGTGCCGTCCATGGCGATCTGCGCGGTGCGGTGTTTTAACACGCGGTTGCGGTAACGCTGCAGCAGCGAGTCGGCATACTGCGCCAAATCGACGTTCGGCACCTGCAGGGTCGGCGCCTGTTCCGCCAGCATCAGGTGACGGGCGGCGCGGACAAAATCCGCATCCTGCATGCAGTCGCCGATGTGCTGATAACCGGCCAGGTAGCCGAGGTAGGCGAGAAACGAGTGGCTGCCGTTCAGCATGCGCAGCTTCATCTCCTCGTACGGCAGCACGTCGCTCACCAGTTCGGCGCCGACCTTGTCCCAGGCCGGGCGCCCCTGGGGAAATCGGTCCTCAATGACCCACTGGCTGAACGGCTCGCAGGCCACGCCGACCTCATCTTCGACGCCGCCCAGCCAGGTGCGCAGTTGCCGGCGAGTCTCCGGCGTTACCGCCGGCACGATGCGATCCACCATGGTGGAAGGGAAGGCGACCTCTTGACGCACCCAGTCGGCCAGCGCCGGATCCTGCCGCTGCGCCAGCTCGACCAGCACCTGGCGCGTGACCCGGCCGTTGGCCGGCATGTTATCGCAGGACATCACGGCGAACGGCGGCAGCCCGCGTTCACGGCGCAGGCGCAGCGCCGCCAGCAGCAGCCCCGGCGCCGACTGCGGCTGTGCCGGGTGGGCGATATCATGCGCGATCGCCGGGTGTTCCGCCATCAGCCGGCCGCTGGCGGGGTGATGGCAATAGCCCTTTTCGCTGATGGTCAGCGAGACGATGGCGATCTCGGGCTGCGTCAGGGCCGCCAGCACCGCCGCCAGCCCGTCGGTTTGCAGGTGCAGCGCCTGGCGCACCACGCCGATGACCCGGCCCCGCCAACCGTCGTCGTCCATCTCCGCCACCGAGAACAGCAGGTCTTGTTGCCGTAGATCGGCGATCTTTTGCCGGCCGTGCTGCATGCTGATTTCGCAGTAGCCCCAGTCACTGCCGTGTTCGCTGGCCAGTCTGTCGGCGTACATCGCCTGGTGCGCGCGGTGAAACGCGCCGAAGCCGATATGCGCCATGCGCGGTTTCACGCGCTCACGTGCGTAGCCGGGCCGGATAACGGCGGCCGGCAGCGCGCTGTGGTCGGAAAGTCTCATGTTCAATGTCCCTGGAGAGGTAAGCAAAGGGGCGAAGCCGCCCCGTCTGGCGTTAGGGTTTTAAGATTTGCACGCCCGCCGTTGCGCGCGGCGCCTTGATCACCAACAGCACCAGCAGCGCACCCAGCGCGGCGACGCCGCCCGCCAGCATAAAGGCGCTGTCGAATTTGCCGGTGTTCTGCACGATGTAGCCGGTGGCGATCGGCCCGATGATGCCGGAGACGCTGCCGATCAAATGAATGAACCCGCTGGCGCCGCCGACCCGGGATTTATGCACCACGTCCTGGATGATCGCCCAGTAGAGAGCGCCGGTAATGTAGAGGAAGAAGATCGACACCGACATCAGCATCACCGCTGGCACCACGCTGCTGACGGTGCCCGCCAACGCCACGCACACCGCCGCCGCCAGCAGGCTGGTGACCAGCACGATCTTGCGCGACAGCAGCAATTTGCCGGTGATGTTGAAGATCTTGTCGGAAATATAGCCGCCGAGCGCCAGCCCGACGAAGCCGACGATCCACGGGATCATCGTGGTCAGGCTCATCTCTTTGATGTTCAGGTTGTGCGCCTGCACCAGATACGAGGGGAACCAGCTCAGGAAGAAGAACAGGATGTAGTTGTAGCAGAAGAAGGCGAAGGCGGTGACCAGAATGATCGGCTGCTTCAGGTAGTAACCCAGCCCGTGCGGGGCGTCGCTCAAGGCGCTTTCCTCGCCGAGATTTTCCTGTTTCAACCGTGCGATCAGCGCCCGTTCTTCGTTGCTGACGCGTTGGCTTTTCGCCGGGTTATCCGCCACCACGAAGAACCACACCAGCATCCAGACGATGCCGATGGCGCAGATGATCATAAACGCCGGCCGCCAGCCGAACGCCAGCGCCAGATAGCCGACGATCGGCCCGGCCACCGCGCCGCCCAACGGCGAACCGGCGCTGAGCAGGCCCACGGCGGTCGCCGCCTGTTTCTTCGGGAACCAGCCGTTGATCATCTTGTTGGCCGAGGCGCAGATCGGCCCTTCGGCCATGCCGAACAGGACGCGCAAGATCAGCATTGAGTAAAAACCGGTGGCGATCGCCGTCATGCCGCAGAAAATGGACCACAGGCCGACCGCCACGCCCAACACCAGCGTCGGGCCGAAGCGGTCGACCGCCAGCCCGCCGACGAAGTTGAAAATGGCGTAGCCGAAGAAGAAGCTGCCGAAGATCAGACCGAACTGTTCGGCGTTCAGCATCAGATCCTGTTCGATCATCGGCACGGTGATCGACAGCGCCACGCGGTCGAGGTAGTTGATCATGTAGACCATGAACAGCAGGAACACGATGGTCCAACGCAGGTTTTTAAACATAAAGCGCTCCACTGGGTGTCGTTTTAATCGTGATGCTTCGTTGTTTGCACGGGCGGCGGGCGCCGCCCATGCCCCGATGCCGCCTTGGCGTTACTCGAACTGCAGCAGCACCTTGCAGCAGGTGCGCTGATCCCGCTCGAACATCTGCATCGCCCGTTCGACGTCGTCGGCGGGTACGCAGTGGGTGAGCAGCCGCTGCGGGTCTAGCTTGCCGTCCGCCATCCAGGCGATCACCTGCGGAAAGCGCGCGCTGTTCAGGCGCGAGGAGAAGATCGACAGCTCCTTGCTGGTGATGCTCTGCTGGGTCAGGGTGCAGGCGTCGCCGGAAAAGCCCATGATGCCGATGCGCGCCGCCGGCGAAGCCAGCGCGATCGCCTCCGGTAAAATGGCGGGGTGGCAGGCGGCATCGACGATCAGCGTCGGCTGAACGCCGCGCTGTTGCAGCGCCTGCGGCAATGCGGCCTCGGCGTTGTTGAATGTTTGGTCGGCGCCGTTGGCGCGCGCCATCTCCAGCCGCTCGGCGATGCGATCGACGACCCACACCTGCCTGACGCCGTACACCCCTTTCAGCGTCTGGATCACCGTGAGCCCCATCGGCCCGGCGCCGTAGATCAGCGCGATGTCGTCGGGGCGCGGTTGCAGATGGGCGGTAATGTTGGCGGCGATGCTGAAGGGCTCGATCATCGCGGCGTGGCGATCGCTGATGGCCGGCGGAACCGGATAGGCGTTGCGCGCCGGCACGCAGGCATAGTCGCTGAAGCCGCCGTCGCGGTGCACGCCGATCACCTGCAGCGAGGTGCAGACGTTGGGGCGGCCGACCGAACAGGGATAGCAGTGGCCGCAGCTCACCACCGGGTCTACCGAGACGCGTTCGCCGAGGCGCGCCGGATCGACGCCTTCGCCCAGTGCATCGATCAGGCCGAAGAACTCGTGGCCGATCACCCGCGGGTAGCGGGCGAACGGGTTATGGCCGTGATAGATATGGACGTCGGAGCCGCAGATGCCGGCGAATTTCACCTTGACCCGCACCTCGCCGGCCGCCGGCTGCGGCAGCGCGCGCGTCTGCAGCGCCAGGCGCCCGGGCTGTTCGATCACGACGCTGCGCATGGTGTTTACCAGTTCCATAAGGTGCCATCCTCCAGACGCGCGACCGGCAGGTAGGCCGGTTCATAGGGGTAACGGGCCGCCAGCTTCTCATCAAACTCGATGCCGATGCCCGGCCTGTCGCCCGGATGCATATAGCCGTCGTCGAACGTCCAGCTGTGCGGGAACACCTCGAGCATTTGCTCGGAATAGCCCATGTATTCCTGCACGCCGAAGTTCGGCACCCACAGATCGAAGTGCAGCGCCGCCGCCATGCAGATCGGCGACAGATCGGAAGGGCCGTGTGAACCGGTGCGCACCTGATACAGCGAGGCGAAGTCGGCGATGCGCCGCATGCCGGTAATGCCGCCCGCGTGCGTCAGGGTGGTGCGGATGTAGTCGATCAGCTGTTCTTCGATCAGCTGTTTGCAGTCCCAGATGCTGTTGAACACCTCGCCGACAGCGATCGGCGTGACGGTATGCTGGCGGATCAGGCGGAAACAGGCCTGATTTTCCGCCGGCGTCGGATCTTCCATCCAGAACAGGCGATATGGTTCGGCGCTTTTACCGAAGCGCGCCGCTTCAATTGGCGTCAGGCGGTGGTGCATGTCGTGCAGCAGGTGCTCGTTGAAACCGAACTTGTTGCGCACCGCGTCGAACAGTTTGGGGGTGAAGTCGAGGTATTTTTCCGTCGACCACAGCTGCTCTTCCGGCCAGTCGCCCTTAGTGGCCGGCTCATAAGCCTGGCCTTTGCCCTTGGCCATGCCGTAGGTGGTTTTCATGCCCGGCACGCCGCATTGAACGCGGATCGCCTTGAAGCCTTGCTCTTTATGTTTGGCGTAGTCGTCGAGCACTTCGTCGATCGAGTGGCCGGTGGTATGGCAATACACCATCACTCCCGAGCGTGAGGCACCGCCCAACAGCTGATACAGCGGCATGTTGGCGGCCTTGGCCTTGATGTCCCACAGCGCCATGTCGACGGCGGAAATGGCGGACATGGTCACCGGGCCGCGCCGCCAGTAAGCGCCTTTGTAGAAGAATTGCCAGAGGTCTTCGATCCGCTGCGCGTCGCGGCCGATCAACTGCGGGCAGAGGTGATCTTTCAGGTAAGAGGCCACCGGCAATTCGCGCCCGTTCAGCGTGGCGTCACCGAGGCCGATGATGCCGTCATCGGTGGTGATTTTCAGCGTGACAAAGTTGCGCCCCGGGCAAGTGACGAACACCTCGGCGTTGACGATTTTCATAACCTTCACATCCTGTAGCTGCGGAGAGATAGCGCGAAAATACGTCATGAACTAACTACCATACAAGTATTAATTAATGAATTTGCCGGAGAGGATCACATTTGATCGTGCGCGGAAACGGGTGAACAGAGGGGAAGAAGCGGGGCGCAGCGGCTGCGCCCGACAAGATCAGCCCAGCAGGGCGCAGTTAGGCGGCAGGCGGCATTCGATGGCCTGCGGCAACACTTCGATACGGAAATGGCGGCCTTTGAGCGGTTCGCCGTCGAGGTTGAAGGTCATCTCATGCGGCGCGTCGATCTCGAGCCACGGCAGCGCCGCGCTGAGGATGCTGTTGCTCTCTTCGTCGTTGAACAGGGCGGCGACCAGCGCCGGCAGCAGTTCATCGGCGATCAGCAGGCGCAGCTGCAGCAGGCCGTCGTTGATCAGCGCGCTGGGGCACAGTTCCTGGCCGCCGCCGGCCTGTTTGCCGTTGCCGATGCCGATCACCAGCGCCTCGCCGGCCCAGCGGAAGTCCGGCCCGCGGATTTCACAGCGGTCGGCCTGCAGCGTATCCATGCGCAGCAGGCCGTGCACAAAGTAGGACACGCCGCCCAGCGCCGCTTTCAGCTTCTCCGGCGTTTCGGTGGTGATGCGGGTGCCGAAGCCGCCGGTGGCCATGTTGATGAAGTAGCGCTCGCCGTTGACCTTCGCCAGATCGATCGGCACTGAACGGCCCTTGATCGCCAGCTGCAGCGCCAGTTCGGGGGACGGAGGGATATTGCACGCCATGGCGAAGTCGTTGGCGGTGCCGAGCGGCAGGATGCCCAGCGCCGGCCGGTTGTGCGCCGGCAGCTGCACCAGCGCGGCGGCCACTTCGTTGATGGTGCCGTCACCGCCGCCGGCGACGACGGTACCGACGCCGAGCTGCGCGGCTTCCGCGACATAGCGTGCGGCATCGCCGTGCTCCCAGGTGACGCGCACGTGCAACGTTATCTGTTCTTTGCGCAGCCGGTTGACCGCCTGACGCAGCTCTTCGTTACCGGCGCCTTTGCCGTTGATGATAAGCAGGGCGGACGCATGTGAGTGTTGAGGCATTGCCGATATCCTCCGGCGGAAAACCAAGAATGCCTCAAGATAAACCAGCTGCCGCCACCAGGCCATCAGAATATTCAGCTAATTCCGCTTATTTCCCGGCGCTCAGTGAATATGAAGCAATGCGAATTTATCTGAATTTTACGCAGAAATAAGCGAAGTGTTAAAGAAGCGAGGATTAATCGCTGTAGCATTATTTATATATCGAAGCGGCGTGATTATTATTATTAAAACGGATACCGGGAATAAGTTATGGAAATAGGCATGGTGGAAAAAATAGGTGCACCCATAAAGAAAAAGCCAGCCCAAGGGAGATTGGGCCGGCTAAGGAGGTGGTTCCTAGTATTGCTATGCAAATATTTTCGTTGTTCGTTTTAAGCAGCGTGATAGTAACCAAGCTGCGCGCGCATTGATGTGATCCAATTCTAATATTTGCTAAAAATCGCCGCCGAATGACGGCGATTCATTTTTATGCCCCGGCGCTATTTTCTTCCGCCAAATTGCGGATCAGCAACGCATAATTGAGATCGATATCCTGCGGGATCGGCAAATAAACGATATGGCCGTTGCCCGGCGCCACCTCAATCGATTCGCCTTTCTTATTTTGCATGCTCTCGAGGGTGAACACCACGTTGCCGCCCGGCGTCATCATTTCGACGCTGTCGCCGAGCGCGAACTTATTCTTCACGTCGACTTCCGCCCAGCCATCACGGCGCACGCCGGTGAATTCGCCGACGAACTGCTGGCGCTCGGAGAGCGAGGAGCCGTAGTCGTAATTCTGCTGCGCTTCGTGCACGTGGCGGCGCAGGAAGCCTTCGGTATAGCCGCGGTGCGCCAGGCCTTCCAGCGTGGTGAGCAGGGTCGGATCGAACGGTTTGCCGGCGGCCGCGTCGTCGATGGCGCGGCGATAGACCTGAGCGGTGCGGGCGCAGTAGTAGAAGGACTTGGTGCGCCCTTCGATCTTCAGCGAATGCACGCCGAGCTGCGTCAGACGCTCCACGTGCTGGATGGCGCGCAGATCCTTCGAGTTCATGATATAGGTGCCGTGTTCGTCCTCGAAGGCGCTCATATATTCGCCTGGCTTTTGCGCTTCAGACAGCATGAACACCTTGTCGGTCGGCGCGCCGATGCCCAGCGTCGGCTCGACGGTTTGCACCGGGATCGGTTCGTGCAGGTGCACGATATTGCCGGTGTCATCCTCTTTGCCTTCCTCCGCTTTGTACTGCCAGCGGCAGGCATTGGTGCAGGTGCCCTGATTGGGATCGCGCTTGTTGATGTAGCCGGACAGCAGGCAGCGGCCGGAGTAGGCCATGCACAGCGCGCCGTGGACGAAGATCTCCAGCTCCATGTCCGGCACTTCGGCGCGGATCTCGGCGATCTCTTCCAGCGACAGTTCACGCGACAGGATCACGCGGGTCAGGCCCATTTGCTTCCAGAACTTCACCGTCGCCCAGTTAACGGCGTTGGCCTGCACCGACAGGTGGATGTCCATCTGCGGGAAGGCTTCGCGCACCATCATGATAAGGCCGGGATCGGACATGATCAGCGCATCCGGGCCCATATCGATAACCGGCTTCAGATCGCGCAGGAAGGTCTTCAACTTGGCGTTGTGCGGGGCGATGTTCACCACCACGTAGAACTTTTTGCCCAGCGCATGCGCTTCGTTGATGCCCTGCGCCAGATTCTCGTGGTTGAACTCGTTGTTGCGCACCCGCAGGCTGTAGCGCGGCTGGCCGGCGTAAACCGCATCGGCGCCGTAGGCGAAGGCGTAACGCATATTTTTCAGCGTGCCGGCCGGGGAGAGAAGTTCTGGTGTAAACATAGTGTGTCTCGGTCTGATTTCAGGTCAGCACCACGCCACCTGATGGCGCAGTAAAAGCGGGGGATTGTAGCCGCAGCGCGGCAAGAAATCAGCAGTTAACCGGATTTATTCAAGGGAGATTGATCCCGGTCAAACGGAAAACGCGCGGTGGCCGCCACCGCGCGGGTGAAACGGGGGATCAGGCGCTCAAATCGCGGATATCGGTGGTCGGGCCGTTTTTTATCACCGACTGGATACCGTTTTTGGCCGCGCTTTCGGAGCTGTACATTTCGCTGACGCCGATCACCTGATGGTTCTTGGCCTTCAGCACAAAGTAGGGCTGATTGCTGGCGCTGTGCTTCAGTTCGTACTGCGCTTCGTGCGGTGAATTGGTCTGCACCGAGGCGATGCCGTTCTCCGCCGAGGCTTTGCTGGCATACATCTCGCTGGCCAGAATGATCTCGCCGTTACTGGCTTTCAGGTTGAAGTGGTACTGTCCGTTCTTTGCTTTTTTCAGCTCGTAATGACCGATTGCCATGGTTCTTCTCCTGTAGGTTCCGATTCGTGATGTAAGTGTAGCCAATCGCTTGAAAATCGGCGGCTAAACCTCACAGCAGCTTAGTTGAAAAAATGCGCAGTTTTTTTGCGCCGGCGCGGAGTTTTCGCCCGAGAGGCACAGCGCCGCACGGGAAGCTAAGGGAGAAGGCGTGATTGCGCAGTGCGCCGCATAACGAGGGGAACAGGGTGTCACCTCGTGAGATTGTGCGTTACTGTTTGGCCGTTTCGTCAATGTGGATGAAAAATGAGCGATACATCTTGGCATCGACACGCTACAGGCATATGCTTTGGCCTATGCCTGCTGTGGAGGTGTCGAGATGGAAAGGATCGCAAAGCTGTTTAAAAACGGCAGAAATCAGGCGGTGAGGTTACCGGTGGAATTTGAATTTGATACGGATCGTGTCTATATCCGTCGCGATCGGGAGGGCAACGTGATTTTATCCAAATATCCGGCAAAGCCGGACAGCTGGGCACCGCTGCTGAGCATTATCGCCCAAACGCCGGTGCCGCAAGAGTTTCTTGGCGCGGAAGATCGTCAGCAAGGGGTTGCCGACCGCGATCCCTTCTCAGAGGAAGAGTAGGCGATGTACATGTTTGATACCAACACCGTCAGCCACTTGTTTCGGCAGCATCCGCAGGTGCTTAACGTCATGGAAAAGCTCCCGCCTTCTGCCGTATGTATTTCCAGCGTCACGGAGGCGGAACTGCGTTATGGTGTGGCTAAACGGCGGAACAAGGCGTTGCAAAGCATGGTCGAGGCCTTTCTTGCTGCGGTGACGGTCTATGCATGGGATAGCGAGGCCGCCCGCTGCTACGGTGAAATGCGGGCAAACATGGAGAGAAAGGGCAAAGTCATGGGCGCGATGGATCAACTGATCGCCGCTCACGCGCAGAGCCGTGGCGCGACGCTGGTGACCAACGATCGCGCATTCGCCATGGTGCCCGGGTTGGCGGTTGAAGACTGGACGCGCTGATTTCTCCCTAAACCCCATTCATCAGCCGGCAGGGCTCGGCTTCCCAGCGGTAGCCCACGCCGTATACCGAGCGGATAAAGGATTTTTCCCCATCGATCAGTTCCAGCTTGCGGCGCAGGTTTTTGATGTGGCTGTCGATGGTGCGGTCGGTGACCACCCGGTAGTCGTCGTACAGGTTGTTCAGCAGCTGCTCGCGTGAAAACACGTTGCCCGGCTGGCTGGCCAGCGTTTTCAGCAGTCGGAACTCCGCCGGCGTCAGATCCAGCAACTGCCCCTGATAGCTGGCCTGGAAGCGCGGTTCATCGATATGCAGCAGGTCATCTTCCCGCGCGTTCTCCTGCGGCCGATAGCTGCGGCGCAGGATGGTTTTCACCCGCGCCACCACTTCGCGCGGGCTGTAGGGTTTGCAGATGTAATCGTCGGCGCCGATCTCCAGCCCCAACAGGCGGTCAATCTCTTCAATTTTCGCCGTCACCATCACGATGGGCACGTCGCTGAAGCGGCGCAGCTCGCGGCACACCGTCAGGCCGTCGGCCCCCGGCAACATCAGGTCGAGCAAGATCAGCGCCGGCGGATGCTGGTGCACGGTCGGCACCACCTCATTGCCGTTGGTCAGCCAGCGGGTGGCGTAGCCCGCCGCCTGGAGATAATCCACCAGCAGCTGGCCCAGCTTGGGCTCATCTTCAACAATCATGATCTGCACGGGTTGATTCTGAATGTCCATCAGGGCGCCTTATTTTTTATCGGGGTAGCAAATTCTACTGTAATGCGCACGCCGCCTAAAGGCGAATGCTCGGCGCGGATTTTCCCGTCGTGCGCTTCCACGATGTTGTGGCAGATCGCCAACCCCAGCCCGGAACCGCCGCTGGCGCGGTTGCGTGAACCTTCCGCCCGGTAGAAACGTTCGAAAATGCGCGTCAGTTGCTGATCGCTGATGCCCGGCGCGCTGTCCTGCCAGTAAAGAAGCAGCCGCCCCGGCTGCAGTTCGACGCCGATCTCCAACCGGCCGCCGGCGTCGGTGTAACGCAGGCTGTTTTCCAGCAGGTTATTGAACAGTTGGTTCAGGCGATCGGGATCGCCGAACAGCGGCGCCTGGGCCGGCAGATGGGTGACGATCTCCAGCCCTTTGGCGCGGAAGCGTTCGCGAAAGGCGGCGACGGCGATCTGCACCAGGTGCACGCAGTCCACCGACGCCTTGCGGTAGGCCAGCGCGCCGAGATCGGAGAGCGACAGCTGGTGCAGGTCGTCGACCAGCTTGGTCAGGGTGGATACCTCGGCCTGCAGCGAACTGAGCGACGCCGGCGTCGGCTGGCGCACGCCGTCCTGCAGCGCCTCCAGTTCGCCGCGCAGCACTGCCAGCGGCGTGCGCAGCTCATGTGATACATCGGCCATAAAGGCGCGGCGCATCTGCTCGTTTTTTTCCAGCGAGGTGGCCAACTGGTTGAAGTCGTGCGCCAGCCTGCCCAGTTCATCCTGGCTGCTGACCGCCACGCGGGTGGTGAAATCGCCCGCCGCCAGGCGGTGGGTGCCCGCCACCAGGCGCTTGACCGGGGCCAGCATGCCGCGCGACAGCAGCCAGGTCACCGCCGCCGCCAACAGGGTGGAGAGCGCGACGATAATCCAGCTGGTGCGCCGCTGCTGCCGATCGAAGTTGATGTCGGTATTGCGCGTCAGGCGCTCGACCGGGGTGGTGAGCACCCAGCCGACGATCTCGTTGTTGTAGCGGATCGGGTGGCGCGGCCCCTCCTTCGGCAAGGGGCCCGAATGCCCGACCAAGCGATTGAACTGGCTGTCCACCACCCAAAACTGGGTGCGCCACCCCTTGGGCGGCAGATTGTGGCTGCTGTCGCTATTCTGCTCGAACGAACGCATGATCTGGTAGACCACCTGATCGTTATTGCGCAGGAATATCCAGTTGCCATGATGGCTGTACTGTTCTTCCAGCGCTTCGCTCAGCATGTTGATGCGCTGCTCGTTGCTGCTCTTGATGTAATCGATAAAGCCGCGCTCAAAGCTGACGCGCACCCCCCAATGCATGGTGATCAACACCAGCATGCAGGTAGCGAAAATGGCCAGGAACAGTTTTCCGGTAATGCCTATCCTCATTGCAACCTCGTTGAGCCGGTACCCGGCTCTTTGGTCAGCGTGCGGTTGGGCGCGCTATCGGCCGGCACGCGCGCGAAGGCCAGCGCGGGCAGAGCGATAATCAACGCCATACAGCCGTAGCTGTAAATAAATGCGCTGTGGATGGCCGGGCTATCGGCCACCACCTGGTGATGGGCGAAGCTGCCGATCAAGATGCCGGCGACGCTGACGCCGAGGCTCATCGACAGCTGCATGACCATCGACAGCAGGCTGTTGCCGCTGCTGGCCAGCCGGTCCGGCAGATCTTTCAGCGTCAGGGTGTTCATCGCCGAGAAGCGCAGTGAGTTGATCATCCCCTGGAAGAACAGCACCACCGGCAGCAGCCACAGCCAGCCGAGCATCGCCGCCAGCAGGAAGCTCAGGCTGACCAGCGCCAGCAGCAGCGTGGCGGCTACCAGCACGTTGCGGTAGCCGAAGCGGTTGACTACCTGCACTACGATGCGCTTCATGCCCATGCTGCCGATGATCATCGGGATCATCATCAGCCCGGCGTGGAACGGCGAGAAACCCATGCCCACCTGCAGGAACAGCGGCGTCATGAACGGCAGCATGCCGCTGCCGATGCGCCCCAGCAGGCTGGCCAGCAGCCCGATTTTGTAGGTCGGGGTGCGCAGCAGCCGCAGCGAGAACAGGGCGCGGCTATTGCCGTTGGCATGCCAAACATACCCCAACAGCGCCGCTGCGCCCAGCGCCACCAGGCCGGCGATGGCGCCGCCGGACAGCCCCATGCCTTTATGGCCGTCGAGCGCCAGCGTCAGCGACGCCATGCCGATCGCCAGCAGGATAAAGCCGCTGAGATCGAAGCGGCGGGTCTGCATTTGGTAGTTGGGCATCAGCAGCAGCGTGGCGATGGCGCCCACGATGCCCACCGGAATATTGATCAGGAAAATCCAGTGCCAACTGGCGTATTGCACCAGGAAACCGCCCAGCGCCGGCCCCATCAGCGGGCCGATCTGGCCCGGCAGCGTCACGAAGGTCATCGCCGCCATGTACTGCTCGCGCGGCACGATCTTCATCACCGTCAGGCGCCCGACCGGCACCATCATCGCGCCGCCGACGCCCTGAATCACGCGCGAGGCGATCAGCTCGTTCAGGGTTTCCGAGCGGGCGCAGAGGAGGGAGCCGAGGGTAAACAGCACGATGGCGCTGAAAAACACCCGCTGTACGCCGATCTTGTCCGCCAGCCAGCCGCTGGCCGGCAGCATCACCGCCACCGTCAGCACATAGGAGACGATCACCGACTGCATGCGCAGCGGGTTCTCCCCCAGGCTGGCGGCCATTGAGGGCAGGGCGGTGTTGACGATAGTGGTATCCAGCGTCTGCATAAAGAAGCCGAATGCCACTATCCAGAGTTGCCAGCGTACGGTGGCGGCGTGTTTCATCAGCATCGGTCGGCCATTAATGGGGCAGCGGGGCCAGTTGCTTGTTGCGGCGGAACTTCGCCTGCAGCCGGTCGAAGTAAAGGTAGACCACCGGGGTGGTGTACAGCGTCAGCAGTTGGCTCATCACCAGGCCGCCGGCGATGGTGATGCCGAGCGGCTGGCGCAGCTCCGCGCCGTCGCCGCGGGTCAGCACCAGCGGCAGCGCGCCGAACAACGCCGCCAGCGTGGTCATCATGATCGGCCGGAAACGCAGCAGGCTGGCCTGGAAAATCGCCTCGCGGGCGCTGATGCCGCCGTTGCGCTGCGCCTCGAGCGCGAAGTCGACCATCATGATGGCGTTTTTCTTCACGATGCCGATCAACAGCATGATGCCGATCAGCGCGATCAGGCTGAACGGCGCGCCGAACAGCTCGAGCGCCAGCAGCGCCCCCACGCCGGCGGAAGGCAGCGTGGAAAGGATGGTCAGCGGATGGATATAGCTCTCGTACAGCACGCCGAGCACGATGTACACCGTGGCGATCGCCGCCAGGATCAGGATCAGCTGCGACTTCAGGGTGTCCTGGAACACCTGGGCGGTGCCGGCGAACGCGCCGCGCACCGTAGACGGCACGCCGAGCTGAGTCATGGTGCGCTCGACTGCCGCGGTGGCGTCCGACAGGCTGCCGCCGTCCGGCAGGTTAAAGGAGACGGTCGAGGCGGCGGACAGCCCCTGATGGTTGACCGACAGCGGCGCGTTGGCCGGCCGCCAACTGGCGAAGTAGGAGAGCGGTATCGCTTTGCCTTCGTTGTTGATGATGAACATTTTGTCCAGCGAACTCACGTCCTGGGTATAGGGCGGCGCCACTTCCATCACGACTTTGTATTGGTTGAGCGGTTGGTAGATGGTCGAAATCTGTCGCTGGCCGAAGGCGTTGTTCAACAGGTTGTTGGCGTCGGACACCGAAATGCCGAGGCGCGCCATGGTTTCGCGATCGTAGACCAGATCCATCTCCGAGCCTTTATCCTGCTGATCCGAGTTGACGTCCGCCAGCTCGGGCAATGCGGCCAGTGCGGTGCGGATCTTCGGCTCCCATTCGCGCAGCGCGGCGAGATCGTCCGCCAGCAGCGTATATTGATAGCTGGCGTTGGCCTGCCGGCCGCCGACGCGGATATCCTGCACCGCCATCAGAAACAGGCTGGCGCCCGGTTCTTTGGCCAGGCGGGCGCGCAGGCGGGCGATCACTTTCTGCGCGTCGTCGCTGCGTACCGACAGGGGTTTCAGTGAGATGAACATCGAACCGCTGTTGGTGCGCGAACCGCCGGTAAAACCGGTGACGTTTTCCACGTCCGGATCTTCGCGCACGATTTTCATGAAGTCTTCCAGTTTGCCGCGCATCGCCTGGAACGAAATGCTTTGGTCGGCCTGGATAAAGCCCATCAGACGCCCGGTATCCTGTTCCGGGAAGAAGGTTTTCGGGATGCTGATATACAGCCAAACGTTGAGCGCAACGGTGGCGAGGAACACCGCCAGCACCCAGCGCGAGTGGCCGAGCACCCAGTTCAGCGAGCGCCCGTAGCCCTGCTGCAGCCCCAGCAGCATTTTACCGAAGCCGCGCGCCCGCCGCTGCGAACGCGGCGGCTGGTGGCGCAGCAGGTAGGCGCACATCATCGGCGTGAGCGTCAGTGAGACGATCAGCGACAGCCCGATCGACACCGACAGAGTGACGGCGAACTCGCGGAATAGCCGGCCGGGCAGGCCTTCCATCAGCAGCAGCGGGATAAACACCGCCACCAGCGAAACGCTCATCGACAGCACGGTGAAACCGACCTCCCGCGCGCCCAGCAGCGCGGCGTTGATCGGTTTCATGCCGGCCTCGACGTGGCGGGAAATGTTTTCCAGCACCACGATGGCGTCGTCCACCACAAAGCCGGTGGCGATGGTCAACGCCATCAGCGACAGGTTGTTGAGGCTGAACCCGCACAGATACATGGCGGCGAACGAGCCGATCAGCGACACCGGTACGGCGACCGCCGGGATCAGCGTGGCGCGCCCGGAGCGCAGGAAGATGAACACCACCAGGATCACCAGCCCGATGGCGATCGCCAGCGACTGCTCCACCTCGGCCAGCGACGCGCGGATGGTCGGCGAACGATCCTGTGCGACGTTGAGTTGAATCGAAGCCGGGATATTCTCCTGCAGGGCGGGCAGCTCGGCGCGAATGCGATCGACGGTTTCGATGATGTTGGCGTCCGGCGCGCGGCTGATGGCCAGAATGATCGCCGGTTTGGCGTCGGTCATCCCGGCGTTGCGCACGTCTTGCACCGAGTCTTTGACCTCGGCCACGTCGGCTAAACGCACCGCCGAGCCGTTGTTGTAATGAATGATCAGCGGACGATAAGCATCGGCGGTTTTCAGCGCGTCGTTGGCCTGGATCTGCCAGCGCTGCTGCGGGTTTTCCACGGCGCCCTGCGGGCGGCGCACGTTGGCGTTGGCGATGGCCTGCCGTACGGTGTCCAGCGACACGCCCTGATTGAACAGCGCCGAAGGGTTCAGCTCCACCCGCACCGCCGGCAGCGAGCTGCCGCCGACGGAAACGTCGCCGACGCCCTCGGTCTGGCTGATCTTCTGCGCCAGCTGGGTGGAGGCGAAATCGTAAAGCTGCCCCTGACTGTAGGTGTCCGAGGTCAGCGTCAGGATCATGATCGGCGCGTCGGATGGGTTGACCTTGCGGTAGCTGGGGCGGCTCGGCATGCCGGTCGGCAGCAGGCTTTGCGCGGCGTTGATCGCCGCCTGCACGTCGCGCGCGGCGCCGTTGATATCGCGATCGAGATCGAACTGCAAAATGACCCGGGTACTGCCGAGCGAGCTCATCGAGGTCATTTCGTTAACCCCGGCGATGCGGCCCAGCGCGCGCTCCAGCGGCGTCGCCACCGAGGACGCCATGGTTTCCGGCGAGGCGCCCGGCAGCGACGCGCTGATCGAAATCACCGGAAAATCCACCTGCGGCAGCGGCGACACCGGCAACATGCGAAAGCCGATCGCGCCGCTGATGGCGATGGCCAGCGTCAGCAGGGTAGTGGCCACCGGCCGGTGAATGAACAGGGCGAAGAATCTCACGGCAACTCCTGCGTATCCGGCTGGCGATGCGTGTTGCGCGCCAGTTTGTCAAACAGCAGGTAGATCACCGGCGTGGTGAACAGCGTCAGGATCTGGCTCATGATCAAACCGCCGACCATACAGACGCCGAGCGGATGCCGCAGCTCCGCGCCGACGCCGGTGCTCAGCATCAGCGGCAGCGCGCCGAGCAGGGCTGCCAGCGTGGTCATCAGGATCGGCCTAAAACGCAGCAGGCAGGCCTGATAGATGGCGTCGCGCGGCGATAAGCCCTGCTCGCGTTCCGCCGCCAGCGCGAAGTCGATCATCATGATGGCGTTCTTCTTCACG
The DNA here is from genome assembly GCF_052166595.1 of Serratia sp. CY81684. Classification (NCBI taxonomy): domain Bacteria; kingdom Pseudomonadati; phylum Pseudomonadota; class Gammaproteobacteria; order Enterobacterales; family Yersiniaceae; genus Serratia; species Serratia sp. CY81684. The sequence continues at coordinate 193,562 of NZ_JBJNOO010000003.1, forward strand.
ATGCCGATCAGCAGGATGATGCCGATGATGGCGATCACGTCCAGCTCGCTGCCGGCCATCATCAGTGCGAGCAGTGCGCCGACCCCGGCGGTCGGCAGGGTGGAGAGGATGGTCACCGGGTGAATGAAACTTTCATACAGCACGCCCAGTACGATGTACATCGCCACTACCGCCGCCAAAATCAGCCACAGCGTGCTGCCGAGCGCCGCCTGGAAGGCCAGGGTCGCCCCCTGGAATTGGGTGGTGATGTCCCTTGGCATGTTGAGATTTTTTTCCGCCTGGGTGACCGCGTCCACCGCTTCGCCGAGCGAGTAGCCGTCGGCGACGTTGAACGAAACGGTGGCCGACGGGAACTGATCGAGATGGTTGACCGACAGCGGGCCGAAGCGCTCTTCGATTTTGGCGATGGCGCTCAGCGGCACCACGGCGCCGTCGTTGCCGCTCAGACGGATCTCATTGAGCGCCGCCAACCCCGGTGTCGCGCTGACGTCGTGCTCCAGCACCACGCGGTATTGGTTGGCCTGGGTGTAGATGGTGGAGATCAGGCGCTGGCCGAACGCGTTGTACAGCGCATTGTCCACGTCGCTCATGGTGACGCCAAGGCGGGAGGCCGAATCGCGATCGACGTTGACGTAGGCCACCAGCCCCTGATCCTGCCAGTCGCTGGTGACGTCCGCCAGCTGCGGGGTTTGTTTCAGCTCATCCATCAGCTGCGGCACCCACAGGCTGAGATCGTCCAGCGACATCGCCTGCAGGGTGAACTGGTACTGGGTGCGGCTGACCTGGGTATCGATGGTCAGATCCTGCACCGGTTGCAGGTACAGCTTCACGCCGGGGAACTGCGCCGTTTGCTGCTGCAGGCGGCTGATGATCGCCGGAATGCGGTCGCTGCGTTCGCTCAGCGGCTTCAGGTTGATCTGCAGCCGGCCGCTGTTGAGCGTGGCGTTGCTGCCGTCGACGCCGACGAACGAGGTCAGGCTTTCCACCGCCGGATCCTTGAGGATCTGCGCCGCGACCTGCTGCTGGCGCTCGGCCATGTTGCTGAACGAGACGCTCTGCGGCGCTTCCAGCGTGCCCTGAATGATGCCGTTGTCCTGCACCGGGAAGAAACCTTTCGGGATCAGCAGGTACAGCAGCACCGTCAGCGCCAGGGTGCCCACGGCCACGCCGAGCGTCAGCCAGGGATGGTTAAGCACCGTTTTCAGCCACTGGCCGTATCGCGCGATCACCCGCTCGAAAAAGCGTTCGGAGGCGGCGGAAAAACGGTTCTGCTTGCGCAGCGATTCGTGGCTGAGCATGCGCGCGCACATCATCGGCGTCAGCGTCAGCGACACCACGGCGGAGATCAAAATCGCTACCGCCAGCGTGACGGCGAACTCGCGGAACAGGCGGCCGACGATGTCGCCCATGAACAGCAGCGGGATCAGCACCGCCACCAGCGAGAAGGTCAGCGAGATGATGGTGAAGCCGATCTCGCCGGCCCCTTTCAGCGCGGCGTCGAGCGGTTTTTCCCCTTTCTCGATGTAGCGCGAGATGTTCTCGATCACCACGATGGCGTCGTCCACCACGAAGCCGGTGGCGATGGTCAGCGCCATCAGCGTCAGGTTGTTGATGGAGAAGCCGAGGAAGTACATGGCGGCGAAGGTGCCCACCAGCGACAGCGGCACCGCTACGCTGGGGATAATGGTCGCCGGCACGTTGCGCAGGAACACGTAGATCACCATCACCACCAGCGCGACTGCCAGCAGCAGCTCGAACTGCACGTCGCTGACCGAGGCGCGGATGGTGGTGGTGCGATCGGTCAGCACCTTGACATCGACCGACTTGGGCAGGCTTTTAATCAGCGTCGGCAGCATTTCGCGGATGTTGTCGGCGGTGGTGATGACGTTGACGCCGGGCTGGCGTTGGATGTTCAGCACGATGGCCTGCTGCTGGTTGGCCCAGGCCGCCAGCCGGGTGTTTTCCGCCCCTTGTTCGATGGTGGCGATATCCTGCAGGCGGATCGCCGCGCCGTTCTGATAGGCGACGATCAGCTGGCGATAGTCGTCGGCGGATTTCATTTGGTCGTTGGCGGACAGGGTGACCGATCGGGTCGGGCCGTCAAGGCTGCCTTTCGCCGAGTTGACGTTGGCGTTGCTGATGGCGGCGCGGATGGTTTCGCTGTTCAGGCCATAGGCGGCGACCGCCGCGGCGTTCAATTTTACGCGCACCGCCGGGCGTTGGCCGCCGGCCAGGGTCACCAGGCCGACGCCGGTCACCTGAGAAATTTTTTGCGCTACGCGGGTTTCCACCATGTCTTCCACCTGCGTCATCGGCATGGCGGTGGAGGTCACGGCCAGCGTCAGGATCGGTGGATCGGCGGGGTTAACCTTGCTGTAAATCGGCGGGTAGGGCAGATCGTTCGGCAGCAGGTTGGTGGCGGCGTTGATCGCCGCCTGCACTTCCTGCTCCGCGACGTCGAGCGGCAGCGTCAGCTGGAATTGCAGCGTCACCACCGAGGCGCCGCCGGCGCTTTGCGACGCCATTTGCTTCAGGCCGGACATCTGGCCGAACTGGCGTTCCAGCGGCGCGGTAATGGCGGAGGTGACTACGTCCGGGCTGGCGCCGGGGTATAGCGTCACCACCTGGATGGTGGGGTAATCCACTTCCGGCAACGCGGATACCGGCAGCGCGCGATAGCCGATAATCCCCGCCAGCAATATCGCCACCATCAGCAGCGTGGTGGCGACCGGGCGCAGAATAAACAGGCGGGACGGACCGCCGCCGGCGTTGGGAGGCATCACCTGCATCAGGACTTCCTCTGAACGTCAGGTTCGCGCTTGGCTTTTGACGTCGCAGGCGCGTCGTTCGGCGCGAGCACTTCCACCTGCATGCCTTCGGTCAGGCGATCGATGCCGTCGGTCACCACCCGATCGCCGGCGTTGAGGCCGGCGCTGATCACCACCTGCCGGCTGTCCTGCACGCCGGCGGTGACCCGATGTTTGCTGACCTTGTTGTCTTCACTGAGCGTCCAGACGAAGTTGCCTTCGTTGCCCATCTGCAGCGCGGCGGTTGGGATCACCACCGCATCGTGCAGGGTATCCACCTGCAGCCGCGCGTTGACGAACTGGTTGGGGAACAGCGCGTCATCTTCATTGGCGAAGCGCGCTTTCAGCTTGATGGTGCCGGTGGCGGTATCAATTTGGTTGTCCAGGCTCAGCAGCGAACCGGTCGTCAGCTTGTTCTGGTTGGTGCGATCCCAGGCTTCGACGCTCACCGGCCCGGCTTTTTGCGCCTTGAGCAGATCGGCGATGTTGCCTTCGGGCAGCGTGAACACTACGTCGATCGGGTGCGTCTGCGTGATCACCACCAGACCGGTGGTGCTGCCGCTGGTGACGTAGTTGCCGACGTCGACCAGTTTCAACCCGACGCGGCCGTCGATTGGCGCAGTGATGCGGCTGTAGGTGATCTGCAGTTTGGCGCTGTCGACCGCGCCCTGATCGGCCTTGATGGCGCCTTCGGTTTGCTGTACCAGCGAGGCCTGCGTATCCAACTCCTGACGGGAAACCAGATTGGTTTTCACCAATTGCTGATAGCGCGCCAGATCGCGCCGGGCGTTGGCCAGCGTGGCCTGATCTTTTGCCAACTGCCCCTGAGCCTGGGTCAGCTGCACCTGGAACGGCCGGGGATCGATCTCCGCCAGCAGATCGCCGGCTTTGACCTGCTGGCCTTCGGTAAAGTGGATCGCCATCAGCTGGCCATCGACCCGGCTGGTGACGGTGACGGTATTGGCGGCGGTGGCGGTGCCCAAGCCGGAAAGATAGCGCGGCACGGTTTGTTGCGTGGCTGTCGCCGCCTGCACCGGCGACATCGGCGCGCCGCGTCTGCCGCCCGCCGCGCGGCCCGCTCCCGTTTTACCGGCGGCCTGGTGCGCGCCCGGCGTCGTCCCGGCGGTCGGTTGGGCTGCGCTGAAATGGCGCCAGGCCAGAACGGCGACGATGATCGCAATCGCCGCAGCCAGCAGGCGCAGCAGCAGGGAACGACGTTGGGGTTTTGCATTCATGGTGGTGAAAATTCTCTCCAAAAGGCAGGGGCGCGGGCACTCATTGCCACAAAAATGACACTCCTTACAGGATACTAGTTTAGCCAGCAGGGACGGCATAAAAATGAAGGAAATATGGAGGAACCGTCAGCATTGTCTTAATAAGTGGGTGATTTGCGCGTGCTATGTTTATAAGTGATTTATTCCGGCTTATAGCCAATACGTTTTAACGATTTCCTGCATTTGGCGCTAATAATTAACAGGCAAATCATTTAACCCATGGAGCCTTTGTGATGAGCAAGAAACAACTGGGCCGTTCGGGCATTCAGGTGCCGGCGTTGACCTTTGGCGGCAACGTGTTCGGCTGGACGGCGGATCAGGCGACCTCGTTCAATCTGCTGGATGCGCTGGTGGACAATCAGCTCAACTTTATCGATACCGCCGACGTTTATTCCAGCTGGGCGCCGGGCAACCGGGGCGGCGAATCGGAAACCGTCATCGGCGAATGGCTGAAGAAGAGCGGCAAGCGCGACCAGGTGATCATCGCCACCAAGGTGGGCAAACCGATGGGCGAAGGCAAACAGGGGCTGTCGCCGCGCTATATTCAGCAGGCGGTGGAAGATTCGCTGCGCCGTCTGCAAACCGATTATATCGATCTCTACCAGTCGCACGACGATGACCGCGATACGCCGCTGGAAGAGACGCTGGCGGCGTTCGATGTGCTGATCAAGGCCGGCAAGGTGCGGGCGATCGGCGCCTCCAACTATCAGGCGGATCGCCTGGAAGAAGCGCTGCGGGTGAGCGAAAGCAACGGATTGGCGCGCTACGAAACCCTGCAGCCGGAATACAATCTGTATGCGCGCGAAGGGTATGAAGCCGAGCTGGAAGGCGTGGCGCAGCGCCACGGGCTCGGGGTGATCAATTTCTTCGCGCTGGCCAGTGGTTTTCTGACCGGCAAATACCGCAGCAAAGCGGACGAGGGCAAAAGCCAGCGCGGCGATCGCATCGTCGAACGCTACCTGAACCCGCGCGGTTTCCGCATTCTGGCGGCGCTGGATCAGGTGGCGGGTAAACACGGCAGCTCTCCGGCGCAGGTCTCGCTGGCCTGGCTGATTGCGCGTCCGAGCATCACCGCGCCGATCGTCAGCGCCACCTCGTTGCCGCAGCTGGATGAGTTGGTCAGCGCCACCCGCCTGACGCTGGATGCGGACGACATTCAGACGCTGAACCACGCCAGCGCTGAGTAAGAGCCGCCGGCGATTTTGCTCTATGCTGAAGGGGTCAATATGACTTATTCAGGAAACTGCAATGTCTGGCGATATCATCAACGACCTCGCGGCGCTGGAACAGCTTTACGGCAAACCTGCCGCGCCCTCGGTTTTTAAAGAAGTCAGCTATATCCACCCGGCGTACCGTCCGTTTATCGAGGCGGCGCCGTTTGCCGCCCTCTCGACCGTCGGGCCGGACGGCATGGATGTCTCCCCGCGCGGCGATCCGGCCGGTTTTATCCAGATCGAAGACGAGAAAACCCTGCTGTTGCCGGACCGGCGCGGCAATAATCGCATCGATAGCCTGCGCAATATCCTGCACGATAACCGGGTGGCGCTGCTGTTGCTGATCCCCGGCATCGGCGAAACGCTGCGGATTAACGGGCGGGCGGAGATCGTGGTTGCGCCGGCGGTGTTGCAGCGCTTCGCCCACCGCAACCAGCTGCCGCGTTCGGTGCTGCGCATTCGGGTGGAGGCGGTGTTCTTCCAGTGCAGCCGGGCGATCTTGCGTTCGGGGTTGTGGGAGGAGGGCCGCCGCCTCGAACGTTCGGCGCTGCCCAGCCCCGGCCAAATCTTGGCCGCGGTGAGCCAAACGCGCTTCGACGGTGAGGAGTACGACAGCGCGCTGCCGCAGCGGCTGAAGGATACGCTGTATTAATCGCCGTGGCGTTCGCGCCACGTTTGCCGGTTAAGCCGGTACAAGACGTGCTGTTGCAGCGGATGGCCCGCCGGCAGGCGCGGGTGCAGGAAGGTTTCACCGTCGAAGCGCATACCGATGCGCGTCATCACCCGGCGCGACGGCTGGTTATCTTCGGCGGTGAAGGACACCACTTCCGGCAGGTGCAGCGTGTCGAAGGCGCACGCCAGCGCGGCGCGCGCCGCCTCAGCGGCGTAGCCGTTGCCCCAGTGAGCCGCCGCCAGCCGCCAGCCAATCTCCACGCAGGGGGAGCAGGGCAGGTCGTCACCTGGCCGCGCCAGCCCGACAAAGCCGATAAAAGGCGCGCCGTCTTTCACTTCCACCGCCCACAGCCCCCAGCCGTGTTGTTGCATGAAGGCGCGGATGCGTTCGGCCTGCGCGCGGCTTTCCTCGGCCGTCATCGGCGCCGGGAAATAGCGCATCACCTGCGGATCGGCGTTAAGCGCGGCGAAGGCCGGCAGATCGTCGTCACGCCAGGGGCGCAGCCGCAGCCTGGCGCTATCGAGGGTAAGCAAGGTGGACATGATAGGGCCTCCAATAAACAAAGGCGCGGCGAGCCGCGCCTTTGGGCTGTCAACGGAACAGCGTTTGCGCCCAGCGCGCCAGCCCGGCGGTGACCGAACCGAAGTCGTTGCCACCGACGATCGGAATGCCCGGCAGTTGCTGTTGCAGCGCGGCGCGCAGCAGCGGCGAACGCGCGCTGCCGCCGGTCAGGTAGATCACCTGCGGCGCGGTCTGGCTGCTGGCCAGCGCGGCGCTGACCTGCTCCTGAATGCGCATCAATGGCTGCGAGATGGCGTCGGCGAGCTGATCCTGGCTGATGCTCTCCGCCAGATCGGCCTGCACGAAATTGAGCGGTGCGCTGATGGCCGTTTGGCCGGACAGGGCTATCTTACTCTCTTCGGCCGCCCGCACCAGTCGGTAGCTCAGGCGCTGCTGGTACACTTTCAGCAGGCGTTTCACCTTTTCCGGCTCCGCCGCGTCGAGGATCAGATCGCGCAGCACGCGGCCGTTGGCGGCGCTGTAGAAATCGTTTTGCGCTGGCACGTCGTTGGTCGCCACCGCGTTCCAGTAAGGCAGCGCCGGCAGGGCGATGCCCTTCGCGGTTTCGCCGCCGAGGCCGAACAGCGGCATCAGCTGTTTGAAGGCCAGCATGATGTCCAGATCGTTACCGCCGACCCGGCAGCCGCTGTGGCCCAGCAGGCTCTGCTGGCGATCGGCGCGGTCGCGCCACTGCGGCCCCATCAGCAGCACCGAGCAGTCGGTGGTGCCGCCGCCGATGTCCACCACCAGCACGGTTTGCTCTTCGCTCAGCGTCGCCTCGAAGTCCAGCCCCGCCGCCACCGGCTCGAACTGGAATTCAATGTCCTTGAAACCGGCGCGTTCGGCGGCGCGCTGCAAAATGCCCTGCGCCTGCCGGTTGGCTTCGTCGCCGCCGATGCCCTGGAAGTTGATCGGCCGGCCGATCACCGCCTGATCGATGCCGGTCTGCAGCACATTTTCCGCCTGGCGTTTGATGTGGAACATCATGGCGCACACCAGGTCTTCGAACAGCGCGATCTGCTGCGGCTTCAGGCCGTTGGCGCCGAGGAAGGATTTCGGCGAGCGCACGAAGTACACCTCTTCCGGATCTTCCATGTAGTGCGCCAGCGCCTGCAGGCCGAACAGCACGCTGTCGCCGTTGACCGGAATGTCTTCTTCGCGGTTGTAACTGATGGCGCGGCGCAGCAACTGCTGGTTTTCTTCGCTGCCGGTTGGGATCTGCCAATGGCGGTGCAGGCATTCGCTCACCGCTTCGCGGGTCGGCGCGCACAGCATCGAAGGTAGATAGGGCGCGTTGTTTTCCAGCGTCAACAGCTCGGGGCCGTGGTCGCGCATCACTGCAACGGAACAGTTGGCGGTCCCGTAATCGAATCCAATAAACATCTCTTTTTTGTCCCCATGCCAATGAAGGGGGGCGACTTTACCCGAGACGGGGCCGGCGGGCAATGCGCCAATGCGCGAGTGTCGAAAAATTTAGCGGGCGCGGCTGCGGCGTGCTTAACTTAATGTCCGAATTCCGCACGTCAGCACGCCAGCCGAGCCCCATAATGCAGAAAAAACCGACCCCGAGCGTTGCCATGAATACTCAACAGCAAGCGTTGTACGACGCGCTGCGCGCGCGTGACCGCAAATTCGACGGACGCTTTTTCGTCGGCGTCTCTTCAACCGGTATCTATTGCCGCCCGGTGTGCAGCGCCCGCACGCCGAAGCTGGAAAACTGCACCTTCTATCCGAGCGCGGCGGCGGCAGAGTTGGCGGGATTTCGCCCCTGCCTCAAATGCCGGCCGGAACTGGCGCCCGGCCTGGCGCTGATCGATCTGGGCAACCGCTATGCGCAGGTGGCAGTGCAGCTCATCGAGCAGGGGTATCTGTCTGAACACAGCTGCGAAGCGCTGGCGGCGCGGCTGGGCATTTCCGATCGCCATCTGCGGCGCATCTTCGCCGAACAGTTTGGCGCCTCACCGATCGATTACGCGCAGTCGCACCGGCTGCTGCAGGCCAAACGCCTGCTGGCGGATACCGATCTGCCGCTCAGCGAGGTGGCGTTCGCCGCCGGATTCGGCAGCCTGCGGCGTTTCAACGAGCTGTTCAAGGCGCGCTACCGCCTGATCCCGTCAGCGCTGCGCAGCGGCGGCGCGCGCGGTGAACGGGCCGCCGCCAGCGGGCTGGTGTTTCACCTGGGCTATCGGCCGCCCTATGACTGGGAGCGCATGCTGAATTTCTTGCAGGCGCGCGCCGTGCAGGGCGTGGAGCGGGTCGACGGACGCCGCTACCTGCGCTCGATCGCCGTCAGCCTGGGCGGCACGGAACACCGCGGCTGGGTCAGCGTGCAGCCGGAAGAGGCGCGCAATCGGGTTCGGGTAGAGATCGCGCCTGCGCTCAGTCTGGTGACGACGGAGGTGTTGCGCCGGGTGCGCCTGCTGTTTGATCTGGATGCCGCGCCGGATCGCATCAATGAGGCGCTGGGCTCGCTGGCGGCCGATGCGCCGGGGCTGCGCCTGCCGGGCTGCGTGAACAGTTTCGAGCAGGCGGCGCGGGCGGTGCTGGGCCAGTTGGTCAGCGTAAAAATGGCGGCGACCTTCGCCGGGCGGATGGCTGAACGCTGGGGGGAAGCCCTGGCGACGCCGCATGAGGGCATCACCCATGTCTTCCCCACCGCAGAACGGGTGGCGCAGCTGCAGCCCGAAGAACTGCGCCCGCTCGGGGTGCAGCTGAAGCGCGCGGCGGCGCTGATCGAGATCGCCCGCGCGCTGGGCGAAGGGCGGCTGCAGCTCGATAACGTGCTGGATATCGAACAGGGCATCAAGGCGCTGACCGCGCTGCCGGGCATCGGCAGCTGGACCGCCAGCTATATCGCGATGCGCGCCTGGTCGTGGCCGGACGTGTTCCTGGCCGGTGATTACCTGATCAAACAGCGTTTTCCCGGCATGACGCCGCGCCAGATAGAACGCTACGCTGAACGTTGGCGCCCGTGGCGTTCTTACGCCACGCTGCATCTGTGGCACAACGACGGCTGGGCGCCGGAAGGGGAGAGTTGAACGCAGAGCTAGCGAGGGGTGTCGATCAGCTGCAGCAGGCGGCTCATGCCCTCGCGCATCAGGAACGCCAGCAGCTTTTCCCGCTCGGCCGGCGTCAGGTGGTAGTAATACTCGATCCAGACCCGTATCGGATCCTGGCGTTTGACGTCGTAATCCGGATGGTCGGTTTCGCGCAACGCCGACAGGCTGCGCGCGCCGAACGGCAGACTGTCGATATGGTATTCCAGCGCTTTGCCCTGTACGCCGCTGCGGCGGCGGCTGACCCAGCCTTCACGCCGGGCCATCAAATTGACCCCTTGCGGAGTTGAAGGCAACCCCGCCTTACCCATCAGTTCCCTGGCGGAAAACCATTTCTTTTCCATAGTCCCTTATCCCTGAGCCATCACATGCCGAGGAAAATCAACGGATACGCTGATAGTCGCATGGGCGCTTCATCTTACTTAATCGTTTAAGCTTCAGGTGTTATTTATATCACTAATCTTGTCTTGGTTAATATCATGTAACGAACGAGATGCGAGGCGCCGCCCGGGAGACGGCGCCTGAGAGGGGGGAGAAGGTTAACGGATGCCGAAATAGCCGTCGCTGAGCAACACCGCCAGCGGCTGCTCCAGCGCCACCTGGTCGCCGTCCGCCAGATCGACGCCGATGTCGCGCAGCGCCTGCAGCGTCACCGGCTGGTGAGCCGGCCCGGCGAAGGTCTGCGCTTTAATGCGATGCGCCGCGCCGTTGAGCATCGAGACCATCAGCTCGTCCATCTGGTTGCAGTGCACGTTGGTGATAAAGCGCTCATCGATGCGAATGATGTCGATCTTCTGATCGCTGAGTTCATCGAACGCATTGATGTTATGTCCGAAGCCGTTGACGATCAGCCGGCAGCCCTGCTGCTGCAGTTCGCGGAGAAATGCCCGACACTGCGCAGCGTGCTCCAGTATCGCGGCCTCATCGACGCTGAACAGCAGCGCCTGCGGCGGCAGCGAGGAAGCGCGCACCGTTTCCGTCAGGTAGCGCTGGAAGTCGGCACTCAGCAGGCTGTCGATGGCCAGCGGCAGCGCGAGCGACAGCCCTTTGCGTTTGATGTCGTCGGCATATTTCACCAGCAGTTGCGCCGCCGTCCAGCGGTCGATGTCCGGCATCAGGCCGTACAGCTGCGCGGCGGCGATGAACGCCTCGTGCGACAGCGGGCGCTCGTCCGGCGCCATCACCTGCAGCTTCACCTGGTGAAACGCGGCCGACAGCGGCGTCGCCGGCGGCGCGACCGCGTGAGTCAGCAGCCGCAGTTGCCCCTCGCTGATGATCGTCTGCACTTCCTGCTGGCTCAGTACCTCGTGCTGCCGCTCCAGCAGCTGTTTCTGCCGCGTTTCGTACAGATAAACCTGGCCGCGCCCCTGGTGCTTGGCGGTATAGCAGGCGATATCGGCCTGCGCCAACAGTTCGCTGCTTTTGGCGTCGGCGCTGATGCGCGTGATGCCGGCGCTGGCGCCGACGCGGTAAATCTTCCCTTCCCAGTAGAACGGGTGCTGGCTGATTTGGTTGACCACCTGCTGCATCAGCGATTTGGCCTGCTCCAGCCGGCAGTCGTACAGGATCAGACCGAACTCGTCGCCGCCCAAACGCGCCAGGCAGTCGCTGCCGCGCAGCTGATGCCGCATCAGCTGGGCGATATCCCGCAGCAGGGCATCGCCCGCCGCATGGCCGGCGGTGTCGTTCACCGCCTTGAACCGATCCAGATCGAGGAACACCAGCGAATGCGGCGGCGACGGTTCCCCACCGGCGACGATCGCCGCTTTCAGCTGTTTCTCGAAGCGGGTGCGGTTCGGCAGGCCGGTCAGCGCGTCGTGCGAGGCGCTGTAGCTGAGCTTTTTCATCAGCTCGCGCGAAGCGGTGACGTCCTGCAGCACCATCACCGCGCCCATGGTTTCCCCGTCGAGGGTTTTCAGCGGTGAGACCGACTGCTGTACGTCGAAATAACGCCCGTCGCGGCTGTGCAGCACCAGCGCATAATCCGCCGGCCATTGCCGTGGGTATTGCGTGAGGTTTTCGATTTCCGGGCCGTCTTTGCCGTTGGTCAGGCGCACCACGCCGGCGACGGGCATACCGATCGCCAGGTCGAGCGGCCAGCCGCACATCTGTTCCGCCACCGGATTCATAAAGGTGATGCGCAGGTGGCTGTCGGTGGAGATCACCCCTTCGCCGATGGCGTCGAGGGTGATGTGCAGGCGCTCTTTCTCTTCGTGCAGCGCCTCGGCGAGACTCTTGAGTTCGGTCATGTCGATATTGGTGCCGATCAGGCGCAGCGGCCGGCCCTGATCGTCGAGGATCACGTTGCCCTGGCCGCGAATATGGCGCAGTTTGCCGCTGCGCGTGATGATGCGAAACTCCATGACGAACGGCCGCGGCTGCGCCAGGATCTCGGCCAGCTCGCGATCGGTGCGCTCGCGATCTTCCGGCACCAGCAGGGTGCGCCACAGCGCCAGCGTCGGTGCTTGGTCAGGGCTGAGATCGTAAAGTTCGAACATGCGCTGATCCCAGGTGAAGTTTTCCTGGCTCATCACCCATTCCCAGATGCCGACGCCGCCCACCTGGTTGGCCAGCGTGATGCGCTCCACCAACCGGTTGTTCTCCGCCTCGCTGCGCTTAAGGTCGCTGATGTCCTCCACCTGAGAGATGAAGTACAACGGCCGGCCTTCGCCGTCGCGCACCAGCGAGACCGCCAGCAGCGCCCAGACCGTCTGGCCGTCGCTGCGGATATAACGCTTCTCCATGGTGTAGCTGCTGATATGGCCGTCGAGCAGTTCGTGCAGTTGGGTCAGGTCGGCGTTCAGATCGTCCGGGTGGGTGATCTCTTGAAAGGTCAGGCGATAAAGTCTTTCGGGCGGATAGCCGAGCAGCTTGCACAGCGCCTGGTTAACCTGCAGCCATTTGCCCTCCGGCGACACCAGCGCCATGCCGATGGCGGAATACTCCAGCGCGCTGCGAAAGCGGCTTTCGCTCTCGACGATATGTTGCTTTTCCACCCGGAAGGTGTGCATCACCATCGCCATGGCGTGCGCCGGGATCAGGATCAGCAACATCGGCAGATAGAGGCCGAGTTCGCCCAGGAAAGTGTGCCGGGAAGACGTAAGGCGCAGCAGGCCCAGCGACAGCAGGACGGTGATCAGCAGGAGAGTGCAGAAACAGACGGTGAAGGTTTCGAAGCGTGACAGCGCGATAGCCGCCCACAGCAGCGGCAGGATGACGAAGGTAAAGGGGAAGGGCAGATGCGTCAGCGCCAGATAGCTGAAGGCCAGCGAGCCCATCAGGGTCAACAGCAGCGGATACGGATTCAGCCCGGCCAACAGACGGCGGTGATAGGTGAGCCCGAGCGGCGCCAGCGACAGCACCCCTATCGCCTCAGAGATGAACCAGGTGCCGAACGATTGCCAAAACGTTTGGTCCGGCGAGGGGGTCAGTCCGGCGGCCAGTAGCGCGCTGAACAACGGGGTAAAGATCACCGCGCAGACCACGAAGCGCAGCCAACAGCCCAGATCGCTCAGCGGATCGATCGCCGGCAGCGTGCGGCGCAGCAGCAGAGCGCACACTGCCGCTTCCAGCAGGTTGATGGCGGCCAGCTTGACCGGAATGGCGCTGAAGCCGAACAGCAGGAAGCTGGCGAGTACGATGCCTGTGCCGCTGGCCAGCAGCGGCAAACCCCAATGACGCGGAGGATGGCGATACAGCACGGCGATCGCGGCGGCGGTCGGGAACCACAGCGGCGTGAAGTGATGAGCCTCACTGGATAACGACAGGCTCAGCAAGGCGAGCAAAAATGTCGCCAGCGCCACGAACAGAGAATGTGTCAGCATAACGCCTTTGTGTGTGCCGAACGCGTTCGGCGCGCTGATATCCATAGACATCCTTACCGATGACCTCTGCCTGTGATTGGATTCATGACGTGGATGAATCAAGATGATTTATTGAAAAAGGGTAGTACAGCGCGGGAGGAAAACCTATCGGGAGGGCCGACTTTACTGCGTTAGCGCAAACCCGGCGACAGAATGACGAAAAAGCCGGCGCGGGGCCGGCTTTGAGCGTCTTACAGCAGGAACAGGGTGGCGAGGCCGAGGAAGATGAAAAAGCCGCCGGTATCGGTCAGCGCGGTGATGAGCACGCTGGAGCCGACCGCCGGATCGCGGCCCAGTTTGAGCATGGTCATCGGGATCACCACGCCCATCAGCGCCGCCAGCAGCAGGTTGAGCAGCATCGCCAGCGTCATCACGCCGCCCATCGCCGCGTCGCCGTACAGCAGCCAGGTGATCACGCCCATGATGCCGCCCCACACCACGCCGTTGATGATGGCGACGCCCAGCTCTCTGAGCATCAGGCGCGAGATGTTGCCGACTTCGATCTGGTGCAGCGCCAGCGCGCGCACGATCATGGTGATGGTCTGGTTGCCGGTGTTGCCGCCGATGCCGGCGACGATCGGCATCAGCGCCGCCAGCGCCACCAGCTGGGAAATGGTGTGCTCGAACAGGCCGATCACCCGCGAGGCGACAAACGCGGTGCAGAGGTTGATCGCCAGCCAGGCCCAGCGGGTTTTAACCGCCTTGCTGACCGGGGCGAACACGTCTTCTTCCGGGCTCAAACCGCCCATGCGGCGCAGGTTGGTGTCGCTCTCTTCGTTGACGGCGTCGACGATCTCTTCGATGGTCAGGCGGCCCATCAGTTTGCCCTTGGCGTCAACCACCGGGGCGCTGATCAGGTCGTAACGTTCGAATGCGCCGGCCGCTTCATCGGCCTTGTCCTCAGGCTGAAAGGTGGCGGGATCGCTGTCCATCACTTCGCGTACCGGGATCTCCGGGTCGTTCAGCAGCACCGCGGTGAGCGGCAGTTCGCCCAGCAGGGTGTTTTTGCGATCGGTGACGAACAGTTTATCGGTGGCGTCGGGAATGGTTTTGCGCATGCGCAAAAAACGGTGCACCGCGCCGAGCGTGACGTCCGGCCGTACCGTCACCAGTTCGAAATCCATCATCCAGCCGACGCTGTCTTTGGCGTACTGGCTCATCTCGCGCACCTGGGCGCGCTGCTCCGGCTCCAGCGAGGTCAGCAACCGGCCCATCAGGTTACGCGGCAGGTATTGCGCCAGATAGGCCTGTTCGTCCACGTCCAGCGTTTTGATCGCTTTGAGCAGGTCTTTATCGCTCATTTCTTCGATCAGGCTGTCCCAGACCGGTTCGGCGACTTCCACCAGCGTCTGGCCGCGCTTGCTGTTGCCCACCAGCCGCCACAGCGCCATACGTTCGTCCTGCGGCAGCGCCTCCAGCAGGTCCGCCAGGTCGGCGGCGTGCATGTCGTCCAGCAGGCCGGTGATTTCCGCCGTCTGGTTCAGCAGTTCGCTTTGGCTGAGGGCGTGTTCATCCCCTGGCCGGCCGAGAATGCCGTCGACCAATTCCTTATTGTTCAACAGCAGAGTGAGAATGCGCTGGCGGTGTTCAGCGACTTTTTTGACGTTATGGGTTGCGGCTGACATGGTGTTCCTTAACGGGCGCTCGACGTTCCTGACGCAGGCTCATTAAAAGATAGAGCATAGCGAGTGCCGGAGTCATTTTTATGAAACGGACGGGGCGCGGCGGTTATTCAGAGGAGGCGTCCTGTTGCGGCGCGCTGACTTCGGCGGCGTTTTGCGCAGCGGCCTGCTTTTTTTCCTGATGATGAGGCACCGCCACCACGGCGGCGTACAGCAGTCGGCCGACTAAAATGATAAAGCTGATAAACAACACTATCTTCGTCATCTGTCCGGTGGTTTTCTTGCGCATATATCACCCGGTATGCCGGTGTCCTGTGTTATTCGCTCGAGAATTTGTAACCGGATTTTAGGCGCTGATGACAAAAGTTGTCCATTTTTTTCCGGCGCGCGGCGCGGCGTATTAGGGTTTCGTTTAGGTTGACGGGGCGGGGCGGAAAGAAAACCCCCTGGCTGGCAGGGGGCGGGGGATCAGGCGGAGCGCTGTTCGTCTTGCGAGCCTTCTTCGTCGATCAGCAGCTTCCAGCCGACGACGTCGTTCCAGTAGGCCTGCTCGCGCTCGAAGTCCAGCTGCACCAGGTTGTTTTGCGCCAGGTAGCCGGCCGGGAAGCGCAGCGTCCAGTGGTTGTCGTCGGTGGTCAGGCGCAGCGTTTCCGGCGTGGTGGTCGACTGGCGCTGGTTGTTGAGCAGGGTGCTCAGACGCAGCAGCTGGATCAGCGGCAGGTAGTGTTTCTTTTTGAACAGGTTGAGGCGCGGCAGCTCTTCCAGCTTGATCGCCTTGCGGTGGAAACGCACCAGCGCCGCCAACAGCAGCTGCTGTTCCTGGTTGAAGCCAGGCAGGTTGGAGTTTTGCAGAATGTAGGCCGAATGGCGATGCATGCCGCTGTGGTTGATGCTCAGCCCCACTTCGTGCAGCATGGCGGCCCATTTCAGCAGGGCTTCCAATTGCGGATGCACCAGCTTGGTGTTTTGCGCCATCCACTGCGAATAGAGCAGTTCGGTGGTTTCCAGCACCCGCTTGGCCTGTTCGCGGTCGATGTTGTAGTGATCGGCCAGGCTTTTGGCGGTGCGGCTGCGGATGTCCTGGTGGCGGAAACGGCCTTCCATTTCATACAGCACGCCTTCACGCAGCGCGCCGTCGGACAGGCGCAGATCGCGGATCGCCAGCGCGTCGAACACGCCGCACAGGATAGCCAGCCCCGGCACGAACACCGATTGGCGATCTTCCGACAGCCCCGGCAGGCTCAGTGAGCCGAAGCTTTTGAACTGCAGCACCTGTTCGGCGAGCATTTCCAGGCGTTCGAGGGTGATCAGACCGTCTTTTTCGCCCATCGCCACCAGCACTTCGTGGGCGGCCTTGATGGTGCCCGAGGCGCCCAGCGCATACTGCCAGCCCTGAATGCGGTACTGCCAGGCCAGCGTTTCCAGCTTCTGCGCCGCCGCCAGCCGCGCGCGGCGGAAGTTGTTTTTGCTGATCTCGCCGCCGGGGAAGAACAGCTGGGCGAAGCTGACGCAGCCCATGCGGCGGCTTTCCGCCAGCAGCGGCTCGAAGTCTTCGCCGATCACCAGCTCGGTGGAGCCGCCGCCGATGTCGATCACCAGCTTGCGGCCTTTCTCCGGTTGAGTGTGCTCCACGCCCATGAAGATCAGGCGCGCTTCTTCCTGGCCGGCGATGATTTCGATCGGGTAGGGGATCACTTTGGCGGCGCGCTTGAGGAACACTTCAGCGTTCACCGCCTGGCGCAGGGTATGGGTCCCGACGATGGTGACGTTATCCGCCGGGAAGCCCTGCAGCCGTTCGGCAAACAGCGCCAGGCAGGCCAGGCCGCGTTCTATCGCCTCTTCACTGAGTACGTTGTTGCTGTCCAATCCGTCGGCGAGGTGCACCCGCTGTTTTAAACGGCCCAATACCTGTAAGGCGCCGTTGACGACGCGGGCGATCACCATGTGGAAACTGTTCGACCCGAGGTCGATGGCGGCGATTTCCTGCGGTTTGTTCGTTGCAGTGTTTTTTAGCGGCATAGTTGCTGGCCTACTGTCCTGGTTGTTCCAGAGCTTTTAAATACTCGTAAATAGCCACCTGGGCGCGCACTTTGCGGCGGTTGCCGCGCGGCACGTACTGGTTGCTCAGTTCTTTATCCACATAACGGGCCTTGACCGTATCGCTGAACAGGATCTCCAGAATGTCCAGAACGCGCTGTTTCAGCGCCGGATCCAGCAGCGATACCGCCACTTCGATACGGTAATCTATGTTGCGGGTCATCCAGTCGGCGGAGGACAGATACACCCGTTTGTCACCTTTGTTGTCGAAAACGTAAACCCGATCGTGTTCCAAAAAGCGATCGACGATGCTGATCACCTGAATATTGTCGCTGATCCCCGGCAGGTTGGGAATCAGGGAACACATGCCCCGCACCAGCAGACGGATCTTCACGCCGGCGCCGGACGCGGTATATAACCGATCTACCAGCCCTTTATCCACCAGATTATTTATTTTCAACATAATGCCGGCCTGTTCCCCGGCCTGGGCGTTGGCGATTTCGTTGTCGATCAGCTCATACAACTTCAGGCGCGAGTTCTGCGGCGACACCATCAGGTTATCGAAGGTGACCGGGCGGTAGGGGTTCTCGATAAAGTTGAATACCCGGCGTACCTCGTTGGTGATGCGCGAGTCGGCGGTCAACAGCGAATAGTCGGTGTAGATGCGCGCGGTTTTTTCGTTAAAGTTGCCGGTACCGATATGAGCATAGCGCACAATTTCATCGCCTTCACGGCGTGAAATCAGGAACAGTTTGGCATGGATTTTCAGCCCCGGCGCCGAGAAGATCACGTGCACGCCGGCCTCGGTCAGGCGCTTCGCCCAGTGGATGTTGGCCTCTTCGTCAAAGCGCGCCTGCAGCTCGACCACCACCGTGACTTTTTTGCCATTGTGCGCGGCGTGGATCATCGATTCGATGATGCGCGAGTCTTTCGCCACCCGGTAGATGTTGATTTTGATCGCCAACACGCTCGGATCGAACGACGCCTGGCGCAGCAGCTCCAGCACGTGTTCAAAGGTGTGGTACGGGTAGTAGAGCAGCACGTCTTTTTCGCGAATGGCGTCGAAGCCGTTGCGGAAACCGTCGAACCAGATGTGGCGCAGGCGCGGCAGCGGCTTGTTGACCAGATTGGCCTTGCCGACGTTCGGGAAGCTGATGAAGTCTTTAAAGTTGTGATAGCGGCCGCCGGCGATCACCGAATCGTAGTTGGAGATGCCCAGCTTGCCGCGCAGCAGCTCCACCATCTCGTTCGGCATGTCGCGCTGATAAACGAAGCGCACCGGCTCGGCGGTGAGGCGCTGTTTCAGGCTGGAGGACATCAGTTCCAGCAGGCTGGATTCCATTTCGGTGACCAGATCGTATTCGGCGTCACGGGTCATCTTCATCGAATAGGCGTTGAGCGCGTCGTAGTCGAAGAAGCCCTTGAAGATATCGTCCAGGCAGTAACGCAGGATGTTGTCGAGCAGGATCATCGGCTTACGGCGGCGCGGCGCTTCCGGCGGCAGATTGACGAAGCGCGGCACCTTGTCGGACGGGATTTCCAGCAGCGCATAGTCGATGCGCGCGCCGCGGATGATCTCCACCGCCAGATAGGTGTAATCGTCTTTCAGGAACTGCACCAGGTTGGTGTCGTGGTTGATCAGGATCGGCGTGATGTGCTGGCGCAGGTGCTGTTTGAAATATTGCCGCAGCCAGATTTGCTGGTTCTCGGACACCTGGCGTTCGTTGATCAGGAAGATCTGGTTGCGCGCCATTTCCAGCAGCAGATCGTTGTACAGACCGTCGAACTCCTGATCGGTTTTCAGCACCTTGGCCTGGATCTTTTTCAGCAGATGGCGTGAGGAACCGGCGGAACCTTGCTCTTCGCTGATCAGGATGCGCCGTTTGAGATCGGCGAAGCGGACTTTATAGAACTCGTCGAGGTTGTTGGAGTAAATGCCCAGAAAACGCATACGTTCAATCAGGGGATTGCTCTTATCTGCGGCTTCCTGCAACACGCGCTCATTAAAGGATAACCAGCTTAGTTCTTTTTCGATGTAGAGCTTTTCCTGACCCATTGCCACTCCAGTTCAAATTTAGAATAGGATCCGGGACGCAGCGCCCGGATGCCGCTCTAGTGTCCTTCATCATTATTGCGAGAGATTGACAGGAAAGTCCAACATATCCATTGCGTTGGCGCGCGGCGTTTTTCGGCGGCAATAAATTTTCCCCGCGGCGGGATGCCCGGCAGTGAAACGATCAGCATGAAATGACGGTTAGCAGGCTTATTCTTGGCGTTATAAAGCGTGTTTATGGTCATTTTTCAGCAATATATCAAATTCATATTGTCTGATGGCAGTGTAAAAAACCTGAGTTATGGCGGGTAACTTTGTCATGCAAACGTCATAAAACTGACATAAGATGCCCGGTTATCTTACGGCGCAAGCCCGATTACATCAGCGACAGCGAGACACATGACACAGACGACGGCCAATCAACATCCCCGAGATCGCATGCGCGGGCGCATCGACCGCGGCGTGCAGGCGGCAGTGACCGCCAGCGGGCTGATGGTGCTGATGACGTTGATGCTGATCTTCGTTTATCTGCTGTTTGCGGTGCTGCCGTTGTTCAAACCCGCCTCGCTCGGCCAGGTGCAGCCGCTGCCGTTCACGGTATCGGCCCCGGCGCTGGCGCTGGGCATGGACGTGCAGCAGCGCGTCGGTTATCGCATCGACGCGCAGGGCGCGGGGCAATTTTATCGTCTGACGCCAGCGCCGAGCGGCCAGGCCCAGACGCCGCTGGCGCAGCAGATGCTGTTGGCCAAACCGACGCTGCTCGCGCAGGCCGCCGGCGAGCGCGATCTGTTTGCGCTGGCGCAGGCCGACGGCCGGTTGGTGGTGGCGCGCGCGGATTTCGCCACGGCGGAAAACGGCCGGCCGCAGTGGCAGTTCCCGCTCGGGCAGCAGCCATTGGCGCTGGATCCACAGCGCAAGCCGCTGAAGCTGCTGTCGCTGGCGGATGCGCATCGCGGGCAGTATCTGCTGGCCGGAGTGACCGACGATCGGCGGCTGGTGTTCGGCCGCTTCAGCCCCGACCGGCCGCCGCAGTTCAGCGAGCGGCTGCTGGATCACGACGGGGAGCAGCTGGTGCTGACGCCGGATGGCCGCCAGCTTTATCTGCTGACCGGCAACCGGCTGGCGCGTTATCAGATCGACGGCGCACAGCTGCAGCTGCGTGAAACGCGTACCCTTGGCGAACATGCCCCGTATCAGATGACGGCGCTGCCCGGCGGCAGCGCGCTGCTGATCAAGGGCGCCGACGGCAATCTGCGCGAGTGGTTCGAGGTGGAAAAAGATCGGCGCTGGCGCCTGACGCCGGTGCAGCATTTCGACCACGGCGCCGACGGGCAGGAGCTGACGGCGGCTGAGCCTTACCGCCGGGTGTTCGCCACCCTGCGGCCCGATGGCGGCTTCTCGCTGTTCTCCGCCATTCAACCGCAGCCGCTGCTGAATACCCGTTTGGGCGCCGAGGTGCGGCAGATGGCGTTCGCGCCGCGCGGCGATGGCCTGCTGCTGGAGAGCGCGCAGGGCTGGCAGCGCTATGCGCTCGACAACCCGTATCCGGACGTCACCTGGCGTTCGTTGTGGGGCAAGGTGTGGTATGAGAACTACCCGCAGCCGGCCTATGTCTGGCAGTCCACCTCCGGCGAAGACAGTTACCAACCCAAATTCAGCCTGATGCCGGTGATCTTCGGCACCTTTAAGGCGGCGGCTTACGCGATGCTGTTCGCCATCCCGCTGGCCTTGGCCGGCGCCATCTATACCGCTTACTTTATGACGCCGGGGCTGCGGCGGGTGATCAAACCGGCTATCGAAGTGATGGGCGCGCTGCCGACGGTGGTGATCGGGCTGGTGGCCGGCATCTGGCTGGCGCCGATCATCGAGCAGTATCTGTTGGCGGTGCTGGCGTTGCCGCTGCTGCTGGCGGCGGCGGTGCTGCTGTGCGGCGCGTTGACCCATCGCCTGATGCCGCGCTGCCGGCCGGGCGTCGATCTGCTGTTGCTGCTGCCGCTGTTGGCGTTGACGGTGTGGCTGGCGCTCAACCTGGGGCCGCGGCTGGAGGTGGCGTTGTTCGGTGAGCCGCTGCATTTCTGGCTGGGGGATAATTATGACCAGCGCAATGCGCTGGTGGTAGGTGTAGCGATGGGCTTCGCGCTGGTGCCGATCATCTTCTCGCTGGCGGAGGACGCACTGTTCAGCGTGCCGGCGACCCTGAGCCAGGGTTCTTTGGCGCTGGGCGCTACCCAGTGGCAGACGGTGATCAAGGTGGTGCTGCCATCCGCCAGCGCCGGCATTTTCTCCGCGCTGATGATCGGCTTTGGCCGTGCGGTGGGGGAAACCATGATCGTGCTGATGGCCACCGGCAACACGCCGATTATCGACGGCAGCCTGTTCCAGGGGCTGCGCGCGCTGGCGGCCAACATCGCCATTGAAATGCCGGAGGCGGTCTCCGGCAGCAGCCATTACCGCGTGCTGTTCCTGACCGCGCTGGTGCTGTTTGTCTTCACCTTCGTGTTCAACACGCTGGCGGAGGCGGTGCGCCTGCGGCTGCGCAAGCGCTACACGCCGAATCAGGAGGCGCCATGAAGAACTGGGTGAAGAGCGGGTCGCCGTGGATATGGCTGACCGCCGGTTCGGTGGCCGTCAGCCTGCTGGCGCTGATCGGCATTCTGTTGCTGCTGGCCGGACAGGGGATGCGCTATTTCTGGCCGAGCCCGGTTTATCAGTTCGAACTGAATCAGAACGGCGCCGGACCGGTGACGGTGATTGGCGAGTTGTATCAGCAGCAAAGCATTCCTCGCCGCCAGCTGACTGACGCGGGCATAACGCCGCCGGGCGAGGCGCAGAGCGTCGAACGCTTTCTGATTAAGGTCGGCAACCGCGAGCGCGAGGGGCAGGATTTCCGCACCTTGCTGGCCAGTGATATCCGCAGCCAAAGCACGCCGCGCAGCCTGTTGGTGCTGGAACGCGACAGCCACGGCACCGCCTACGGCTATCTGGCGGGGCTGCTGGAAGACGGGCAACCGCTGACCGGTCGCCATCTGGGGCAGGCGTTGCAGCAGCGCCTGCCGCAAATAGCCGCGCTCTCGCGCCAGGCGCACGACATTCAATTCCGCGACATGGCGCGCATCAATCAGCAGTTTGACGCGCTGCGGCTGCGGGAAAAACGCCTGCAGCGCGACGATAAGCTGGACGCTCGCGCACAGGACGCCATCAAGGCCGAACGGCTGGAGCTGCAGCGGCAGTATCAGCTGTTGTCCGAACGTCTGGCGGGGCTGAACCGCGATCGCCAGCGTGACGCGTTGCTGCTGCGCGACATGCACGGGCAGACGTTGACCATTCCGCTCAGCCAGGTGCGCGATGCCTGGTACCCGAACGCCATGAACACCACCGAGAAGCTGGCACACTGGGGCGAGCAGGTGAAGAAGTTCCTCACCGACAGCCCGCGCGAGGCGAATACCGAAGGCGGGGTGTTCCCGGCCATTTTCGGCACGGTGTTGATGGTGATCCTGATGTCGATCGTGGTGATGCCGTTTGGCGTGATCGCGGCGGTATATCTGCACGAGTATGCCGGCAACAATCTGCTGACGCGGGTGATCCGCATCGCGGTGGTCAACCTGGCCGGGGTGCCTTCGATCGTCTACGGCGTCTTTGGCCTCGGCTTCTTTGTTTACATGATTGGCGGCACGCTCGATCAGCTGTTCTATCCTGAATCCTTGCCCAACCCGACCTTCGGCACGCCCGGCGTGCTGTGGGCGGCGCTGACGCTGGCGCTGCTGACGCTGCCGGTGGTGATCGTCGCCACCGAGGAAGGACTGTCGCGCATTCCCGCCTCGCTGCGGCAGGGCTCGATGGCGCTGGGCGCCAGCCGGGCCGAGACGCTGTGGCGCATCGTGCTGCCGATGGCGGCGCCGGCGATGATGACCGGCCTGATCCTGGCGGTGGCGCGCGCCGCCGGGGAGACCGCGCCGCTGATGTTGGTGGGGGTCGTGAAATCGGTGCCGGTGCTGCCGGTAGACGAGATTTTCCCGTATCTGCACCTGGAGCGGCAGTTCATGCATTTGAGCTTCCAGATCTACGATATGGCATTCCAGAGCCCGAGCGTAGAGGCGGCGCGGCCGCTGGTGTTCGCCACCGCCTTCCTGCTGGTGACGATCGTGGTGAGTTTGAATCTGGCGGCGATGGGTATCCGCCATTCGTTGAGGGAGCGGTACCGAGCATGGTCGCAGTAACAATGACGCTATTTTTGGGGAGTGCGTAATGGGTTTGATGACGCCAGGCAGTTTGCCCCGGCTGGATGTCCAGCATCTCGACGATGAACAGACCGCGCTGGCGGTCAACGGCCTGAACCTGTTTTATGGCGACAAACAGGTGCTGCACGATATTTCGCTGCGTATCCCGAAGCACCGGGTGACGGCTTTGATCGGCCCCTCGGGCTGCGGTAAATCGACGCTGCTGCGCTGTTTCAACCGCATGAATGATCTGGTGGACAACTGCCGCATCGAGGGCGAACTGCAGCTGAACGGCGCGGCGATCTCCGGCGCGCAGATCGACGTGGCGGCGCTGCGGCGGCGGGTGGGCATGGTGTTCCAGCGGCCGAACCCGTTCCCAAAATCGATCTATGAAAACGTGGTGTACGGCCTGCGGCTGCAGGGCGTGCGCGACCGGCGTTTGCTGGATGAGGCGGTGGAGCGTTCGCTGCGCGCCGCCGCGCTGTGGCATGAGGTGAAGGACCGACTGCGCGAAAACGCGTTCCGCTTGTCCAGCGGCCAGCAGCAGCGCCTGGTGATCGCGCGCGCCATCGCCATCGAGCCGGAGGTGTTGCTGCTCGACGAGCCGACCTCGGCGCTGGATCCGATCTCCACGCTGACCATCGAAGAGCTGATTTCCGCACTCAAGCAGCGCTATAGCGTGGTGCTGGTGACGCACAACATGCAGCAGGCGGCGCGCGTCTCCGACTACACCGCCTTTATTCATCAGGGGCGGCTGGTGGAATACAACGATACCGACGCGATTTTTACCTCGCCGCGCCAGCGCCGCACCGAAGACTATATTACCGGGCGGTATGGGTGAGGCGTTTGGGCTATAAACAAACGAAGGGCTGCATAACCATGCAGCCTTTCGTCTATCAGGGGCATCAGTAATTTTCGCGGATGCGGATCGCTTCTTCTACCCACTCAGCCAGATTTTCTTTGATGTGGTTATAGACATTGGTGCTGGTCAGGTAAGGCGGATCATAGGCTTTGGCGATAGCGGAGAGTTTTGTTTCACCCAGCTTGATGTGATCCAACGGGTTTTTACCTTTCGTGGTTTGGTCGCCGGCGCTGTCTTTCAAATTGTGGATATACACCACCAGTACGCCCATGCCTTTTTTCCAGGCCTCGCATATTTCGAAATTAATCCATTTGCGATTAGCGGTATCTTTACCGGCGAGAATCACGGCGCAACTGCGGTTGTCCAACTGGCCCTTGATCCAAGCGGCGATGGCGGCGTCACCGCCTTTTTTCACTTCCTCCCAATCGTTATCCGTGGCCGGCCGGTTACCGTCCAGCGCGCCCATTTCGCGTACCTGAGAGGCGCGCCAGTTGTCCGGCTCATAATGGAAACTGTAAAAGCATTTTCTGGTCATCGGGGGTTATCCTTAGCAATGATATCGATTAGTGCCAACAGGCATTTTTTCTTCTCCGCCAGGCTGCCCGGTTCGTTAAGCTGATCCAGCAGGTTCATGGCGGCGGGGTGGCGGTGGTAGAGGGTTTCTTTCATTTCCTCCTTGATTTTCCGGTAGATCTCGGCGGATGCGCTGCCGGTACAACCGATAGGAATACAGACGCAACCTTGTTCCGTGGCGATTTGGAACTCTTGCAATAAACCGTCGGCCAGCACGTATTCGCCCTCGGCGTTGCGTTTGTTGCCGAACAAAAAGATTGCGATGCCGCTGAGCGAAATCATGTTCTGGCGGTATTCCCGCCAAAGCTCTGGCAACGCTATGCCCCCGCTGGCGAATTGGGGGAACGGACGCAGCACCAGTTGGCTTTCGCTGATTTTCCCTTGGCTGTCGTAAATGGCTTCCAGTGCGCCGTTGATCACCGCCGTGCCTACGCCCCAGCCGAAGCCGTTGACGATGCGGTGCTGTTTGCGGATAAGCAGGCGCGCCAGACGATGTATGAACTGGATGGACTCTTCACGGGCATAAGGATGGTAGTTGTCGGCGCTGCCGGAGATAAACACCGTGCTTTTCTTGAACTGCGTTTCGATGGCATACAGCAGGTCGGTGATTTGCCGATAGTCATCCACCAGCAGCGTTTGAATGCCGTAACGGCGCAGATCGTTGATCATCAAGCTTTGTTTACGGCTGTTGTAGTCACAGGACGCCTGATCTTCACTGCCGCTGTCGCCGAGCTGAACGCGCCGCATAATGCAGTAGTGATTTCTTTTCCCTTCGGCATACTGTGCATAGAGGCGGCTCAACACATACTGCAGATTGGGATCTTCGAAGCTGAAACCGATAAACAGAAACGTTTTAGCGGTCAGTTCCGCCATCAGCATGTTGATAAAGGGAAGGTGTGTTCGGGAGTAAGTTTCGTATTGTTCGCGGGTGATAATCGCCTGGTTGGGATTTCTATAGTCACCATGCATTTTATATAAAACAACATCACGTTTGTGAATGTTATTGGTCAGGCTTTCCGGTGTGGTTTTAACGTCGCATACGCGATTATAACGGGCATAGGTTTTTTCAATCAGGTCGTCGTAGTTGGTGGTCCAAAGTGACGCTATCGGTAATCTGGCGATAATCCGGTGGTTTTCTGTTTCTTCCGCCTGTTCAGCGAACTCTGTAATGATTTTTTGATTTATCTTATGTCTGTTGCCTTTTTCATTGAGGTGATATTGCGCCAGGGAAATAAGATCGCTCTCTTTTTCGATATCCAGCTCCAGTTCATAAGCGATATCGCCGATAAGCTCTTTCCAGCTGACGAAACCGGCGGGGATGGACAGCCCGGCGCCGGCAAACAGCGCAGCGCTGCCAGCCTTAATATCATTAACGTAATCACGAATAAACAGTTCTATATCACGGTTAAACATGAGGTTATTCCCGATATTGTTTTTCTTTATTGGTTAACTAATAACTATGTTTTTTATGAATTAATTATGCGAATAGAACTACCAAGATAAAAGGGGGAATTAACTTTGTAAACTCTGCTTGTTTGTTTTTGTCGATATTGAGCATGTTATTTTTATATTGAATTTATTTGTTTTTATTATTCTTTTTTTTAATTTTAATATTAATTAAATGCACTCTGGGTAATAAGACGCAGTGGTTGTGGCATATCCGTATATTTTTCCCGCATTGTGATTTTGATCAAACAAAAATAATTCTCATTATCATTGATTGGCGGCATAAAATGTATATACTTCGCTAAGGTGTGTAAGTTAACGTAAATGGATGTATTTAAATGTGTACATGGAAGCCGAGGATTTGGCCTGTGCTTTTGGCGTTTTGCAGCTCTGCGTGGTGCGCGGAAATCACCAGCCCTGCCGATCGCGACAGCATTACCCAACAGCAGAAAACGTTGCTGGAACAGGCTCAGCAACAGCGCGAGGCGCTGCAGAATAACGTTGAATTACCGGCGTTACCGCTGCCTGTGCCGGCCGCCGCAGGGGCGGTTTGCCAGCCGGTGCGGCAGATTGTTTTTGAGGGCGCCGAGCATCTTTCCTGGTCGGTGAAAGAAAGCCTGGCGCGCCCGTATCAGGGGCGCTGTCTGACGCTGGAGCACATTAACCGCCTGGTGCGCGAAACCACCAATGCTTATTTGCAGCGCGGCTATGTCACCTCACAGGCCTGGCTAAAGGAGCAGGATATCTCCCGCGGCGTGTTGACCGTCAGCGCCAGCGAAGGGCGGATCGAGTCCATCACGCAAAACGGTGAGCAGACGCCGGCGTTGAAGATGGCGTTCCCCGGTCTGGTTGGTGGCGTATTGAATCTGCGCGATATCGAGCAGGGCATGGAGCAGCTCAACCGCCTGCCGTCGCAACAGGTGACTATCGATATCCAACCTGGTGAGCAACCCGGCTTTTCCAACGTGGTTTTGCTGCGTGGCGCCACGCGCGCGCCGGTTTCTTTTTCTTTCGGCGCGGATAACAGCGGCCAGAAAAGCACCGGCACCGGGCAGATGAACGCCGCCTTCACGCTGGATAATCCGCTGCGTCTCGCCGATCAATGGTCGCTTTCCGCAGCGCGCAATAACGATTTCAGCCCGCATCATCGCAGCCGCAGCCTGAACGGCAGCGTCACCTTACCCTATGGCTATTGGCTGTTCAGCTACCAGTATGCCTGGAACGATTTTTTCCAGCAGGTGCCGTTCAGCGGCGCCGCTTACCGCTATCAGGGCAATAACCAGACCCAGCGTTTGGGCGCCAACCGCACGTTGCTGCGGGATGGCAAACGTAAGCTGGCCGTCGATATCGGGCTGGCGCGGCGCACCACGGAAAATAAGCTGGCGGGGGAACGGTTGGGCGTCAGCAGCCCAACGCTCAGCATCGTCAGCCTGGGCCTCAATTACAGTGCGGTCGCGGGCGGCGGCTATATGACGCTGAACCCGACGGTAAGCCGCGGGCTGCGCATGCTGGGCGCCACCGCCGACGATCCTGAGCGCAACGGGGCGCCGCGCAGCGAGTTCCGTAAGCTTGGTCTCAGCACCAGCTATTTCTATCCGCTCGCACCCTCCCTCTACTACCTGACCTCGGCTTACGGGCAAACCAGCGCAGACAACCTGTATGCCGGCGAGCGCATTTCCATCGGCGGGCAATACTCGGTGCGCGGCTTTAAAGAGCAGTACCTGACTGGCAATCGCGGCGCCTACTGGCGCAATGAACTCAACTGGCAATGGCAGACCTTGCCGGGACTGGGGGAACTTTCTTTGACCGGCGCGTTAGACGCCGGCTGGCTGCAGGGGCGCGCCGGGCAGATAGACGGCGGCAACGTCACCGGTGTAGCGCTGGGTGCCACGTTAAGCGGCCGCTGGTTCAATCAGGCGGTCACCGTCGGTAAACCGCTGACGCACCCAGACAGCCTGCAACCGGATCGTTGGGTGGCCTACTGGCAAGCCACCGTCACGTTATAACGCCAGCACACAGCAGGAACGCCCTCGGCGTTCACAACACCATCCTTTCGAAGGAATGAATATGGATAAGCTCAACCCTCCGTTGGCGCGGGGCGCCAGCTATTTGCTGATCTACCTGACGGCTTTCCAGCCGTTGCACCCGGCATTCGCTGCCGGTATCACCGCCGCCAACGGCAATACGCAGGTGGTTATCAAGCCGGGTAACGTACCGGTGGTGAATATCGCCACGCCGAACGGAGCAGGCATCTCGCACAACACCTATAAAGATTTCAACGTTGGGCCACAGGGCGCCGTGTTGAATAACGCCACGCACGGTGGCAAAACGCAGCTGGGCGTGGAGATCTACAGCGCGCAGGGCAACACCTACCTGAAGGGAAAGCCGGCGGAGTTGATCATCAATGAGGTGATCGGCGGCAGTCGTTCCGAGCTGCAGGGCAAACTCGAGGTATTCGGCAACAAGGCCAACGTGATGATCGCCAACCCGAATGGCATCACCTGCGACGGCTGCGGCTTTATCAATGCGCCGGGCGTGACGTTGACTACCGGCAAACCGCAGTTCGACAAGCAGGGCGCGCTGGAAGCGCTGGAGGTGAAAAAAGGCGGTGTCACCATCGGCGGTAAAGGGCTGGACGGCAGCGGCGCCGACTACGTCGATATCATCAGCCGCGCCACCGAGCTGAATGGCAAAATCAATGCGCAAAATCTGTCGCTGACCCAGGGCGCCAACCGCATCAGCTTCAAGGACGGCAGCATCAAACCGATCGCCGGTGAAGGCGTAAAACCTGTGCTGGCGGTGGATACCAAGGCGCTGGGCGGCATGTACGCCAACAAAATCCGCCTGGTGGCCAATGAGGATGGAGTAGGGGTGAACCTGAAAGACCTCACCAGCAAGCAGCGGGATATTACGCTGAGCGTTAATGGCAACCTGGTGCTTAACGGCACTACGCACAGCAAGGGGGACCTCAATGTCAGCGCCAAGGGATTGCACATTACGCCGGGCGCTATCGTGCAGGCGGACGGTAACGCCACGTTAGCGACAACGACGCTGGTGAATGACGGGCAAACCAGCACCAGCGGCGATATGCGCATCTTCGGCGACCACATCCGCAACGCCGGGGAAAATGCCAAGCTGCACGCCAATAAAAATATGTGGATCCAAAAGGATGCGCAGGGCAACAAGGCTAAATCCGTCGAGAACCGTTCGGCGAAAATCCTGACCAACAGCGGCGACTTGGTGATACGCACGGAGAGTTTGAACAATGTGAGGCAAGAGGTTCAAGCCGTTTGGAAAAGTACCCCCGGTAACTCCAAAGCATTCAATAAATCCTTGGTGGGAAGTTATTACGACTCACGGCAAGGTGTTGACGCTATTGTGCTGTTGGAACCTGAACTGAAGGACTTTGGCATCGGCAGTTGGTTTGGCGAAATCAACCTGTCGAAAGGCGACAAGGTTAATGTGGGGAAAGACGAGTATCTCTTGGTGAAATCACAGGCGCCGGGAGTGATAAATTCAGGCAACAACGCTTATATCAACGCGACAACGCTATGGAACGATCAGTCGAATATCAGCGCGGCCAAAGATCTAATCCTGACGGGGAATGATTTTACCGTCAAGAGCATTCAACTCGGTCAGAAAGATCGGTACTGGCGCCTGGGAACGAACACGTTTGGCGTTGGGGAGTTTGCCCGTGACGAAGATGCGCCTCCCGGAGATTGGGATCTGCTGTATGTCACGGAAAAAGCCCCTTATACCAAGCAGCAGGAGCTTGTTGTCTGGCAAGCAAAGGGGCAGCAAAAATCATCGATTACCGCCGGTAATAATCTCACTGCGGATTTTAAAAATAAGATAGAAATCAGTACGCCGACGCCTCATGAAAATCAGCTGAATGAAGTGGTCACCTCCGGCAGACCTGAGTCGCTTAAGGCGCGGAATGTTCTGCTGCATGCCAAAAACATCGTCGGCACTGATGCGATTCGTGCTGACGGCAATATCACCGCGATTGCCGAAGATCGAATTGTTCTTGGGCAAGGCATTTTGGCCGCCGGAAAAGAGCTGTCTCTGACGGCAGTCAACACTATCGACGCGTGGCAAAGTGAGCTGAAAGGGCAGGACGTCACGTTAAACGCCAAAAACGGTGAGATAAAAATACATTCCAGTGAGAAACCTCACTACTTCCGCCCTGACGGTTCTCGCTGGTTGGGCAGCCTTGAGGCTGCACGCGATTTGTCTCTCACGGCTGGCAGCACCATTACGTTGCTGAATACGCTGTTGGCGCCACAAAGCCGAAATATCGCCATGACGGCTAACGGCAGCATTGCAATCGTCAAAAACAGCGCGTTGTTGGAGGGGCCGCTATTGGGGGGACCGGTTTCTCCGGCTAAACGGCAAGAATACTTCAACCAACTGTTGGCCAGTGGCCAAATGAGGGCAACGGGTTCGGTGCTGCTCAATAGCGGTGGCTATCTGGCGCTACGCGGCACCAAGATTAATGCGGACAAGGACGTTACGCTGTTAGCCGCCCATAACGCCGATCTTAACTACCGTGAGCTTGACGGCCGATTCAATGCGCTTTTCCCTGTGTCCCGCACGCCTGAACTGGGCAGCCGGGTACACGCCGGCGGCAATTTGCTGATTAACTCGGCCCGCGACATCGGCACCCAGGGCGGCGCACTTTCCGCTAACGGCAACATCACGTTGCTGGCCGGGCAGAATCTATGGTTATCGAATCTGGCCTATTCCGCCATTGATGCCGCCAACGACAACAATAAAGACGACCGCCATGTGGTCACTACTCTCAGCGCCGGGAAAAACCTGACCGCGGCGGCGAATAACCAACTGCTGACTTACGGCGCCAGGTTGACTTCGGGCGCCAATATGACGCTGACCTCCGGCGGCGATATGCGCTTCGAGGCGGTGCAAAACCACACTTACCGAGAAGGTGGCAACGAATTTACCGAAACCCGTGCCCAGCAAGGGACCGAGCTGAATGCCGGTGGCCTGATGACGGTGATTTCCGGTGGCAGCATTCTATTCCAGGCGACCAAGCTGGTAGTGAAAGGGTTGGGGGCAAACTGGAAATCGCCGGTGGCGGTGACGGATTGGGGGAGTCGGATAGCGGCGGCGGAGCAGGCGGTGAATGCAGCGCAGCAACGCATACAGCAGGCGGTAAACGATAAAAATCAGGCAGAGCAGTTAGTGGTCGCAAAACAGGCTGAAGTGCCCAAACGGCAGGCCGAGCTGGACAAATTCCGCCAACAGCTCAAAAACATCGGTAATCAGGGGTTCCCCGGCAGTCAGAATATTAAAGACCATCTGAGACGGGAAATTGCGGGTCGCGAGACGGCGCTGACACAGGCACAAAACGAGGTCAATCAGGCCGTCAATCAGGTTAGTCAGGCGCAGCAACGTATCGAACAGTCTCAGCGAGAAAAAGGTGAGACGGAGCGCAGTCTTGCCGCCCTGCGCCAGGAAGCCCAAAGCAAAGGCATTGACGAGGCCAAACAAAAAGCTCAGGTCGACGCCCACAACCAGGCTGAAGCCATGCGCGCCGGGAATATGGATATCGCCGCCAAGGGCGGCTATCTCTACGCCCAGGCGATGGAAGAGTCCAGCCACTACGAGAAAAAGGAAACCAAGCGCAAATGGTGGGGCAAGAAAACCGAGGTTAAGCAGACCCGCCATGACGTGACAAACAAGGTTACCGAGTTTACCGCCGCCGGCAATATCACGCTGATGAGCCGCGACGACAGCACCTATGAAGCCAGCAAAATCGCCGCCGGGCAAAACGCGCGCCTGATCAGTACTCATGGTCAGGTTAACTTCAGGGCAGTGAAGAACACTAGCTTCGAACAGACCGTCAGTAATTCGAAAGGCTTCTTTATCAAGCAGGCCAATAAAGGCTACGAAGACAATAAGTGGGTGCTGCCGAGCATTCATACCGGTGGCGCCCTGACCGTGGAAGCCGCCAAGGGTGTTAGCGCCGATGTGAAGGTGAAAAACGGCCAGGCGCTGCAAAGCGCCATCGACGCGCTGGGCAATACGCCGGGCACCACCTGGGTCAAAGATCTGAACAAGCGCAACGACGTGCAGTGGAGCAAGGTCAAAGACGCCTACGACAGCTGGGATTACAAGAGCCAGCACCTGAACCCGGCGGTGGCGGCGGTGATCGCCATCGCGGCCGCGGCGGTGACCGCAGGCAGTTCACTGGCGGCCACGGCGGCCTCCAGCGTTTCCGGCGCCGTGGGCGGCGGGGCGGTAACCAGCGGCGCAGTCACCGCTGGTATGTCTTCGCTGGCCTCCCAGGCGGCGGTGGCGCTGGTGGAAAACCAGGGCAACCTGTCGAAAACCCTGCAGGCGCTGGGCAGCAATGAAAACGTCAAGGCGACCGCCACGGCGATGGCGATCGGCGGCGCGCTCAACGGCTTCGACAGCGCTATGGGTTGGAGCAAGGACGCGGCGGGCAAACCGCTCAATCCAAACAACGTCAAACTGCCGCAGCTGAGCAATGGCGACTGGAGCAAGGTGGCGCAGCGGGTGGCCGGGCAATCGGTCATCAGCTCCAGCCTGAATACCGCCATCAATGGCGGCAGCTTCAAAGACAACCTGACCAATGCGCTGCTGGCGAATATCGGCAGCCAGGTGCAGGCCGAGGGCGCCAATCTGATCGGGGATAACGGCGAAGTCCTGGGTGCGGCCGGGAAGTCAGTCAGCCATGCGGTTCTGGCGGGCGTGGCCGCAGAAATCGGCAAGGGCAATGCCAAAGGCGCGGCGGCAGGGGCGCTGGCGGCGGAGCTGGCCGGGGTGATCATCAATGATAATTTGGTCAGAAGTGAAGGCTGGCAAGAGCGTCAGGCTCAAATCAGCCGCGTAGCGGGCGCCTTTGCAGGGGCCATCGTAACCGCCAAAGCAGCAGGTGCCACCAGCGGTGCAAATGCGGGTGAGTTTGTTGAGCGTTTCAATCGACAGCTGCACCAGGAAGAACTCAACGCCATTAAAGCGTTGGCTAAGGGTGACAAGGAAAAAGAAGCGCGTCTGATGGCGGCTTCATGCCGAAAAGTAGCTTGCACCACGCAAGAAGCGTTGAACTCAGACGAACGCAAGCAGTTTGAAGCCCTGATGAATAAGTACCCGTCAACGCGGGATGAAGATGGCCTCATTGCCAATTACTGGGTACAAAAAGAGCGCCAGCGCTTCGGCAACTATCCGGCGTTTGCCGGTTATGACAGCGAAAAGTTATTCACGTATGATTTGGGCGACCAGATAACCGACGGCCAGCTGTTTGCACGCAACCAGCAGATAGAACAAATCAGCAAGTTGACCGGGTGGTCGCCGGACTGGGTGAATGCCTCGGTGATGGCGGTCTCTATCGCCAGCACGTTTGCCGGTATGGGCAAAGCGAACGTCGGCAACCAATACCTGTCATCCAAACTGGTAGGGCCAACCAGCGCCTGGAAAGGGTATTTGGTCAATGAGAAGACCGTTCAGCAGGCTGCTACATTAAGACAGCAAGTATTGGATGCTAGGGCGCCGTTTCCGCAAAACATTCGAAAAAGTGGGAATGCCGCAGTTGCACAAATCGATATCCCAGGCATGCCGAAAACTCTTGCGGCACATAGCCGTGTAGACAAGGCTGAAAAAAGTTTTGTTGGGAAAGGTGGTGGAAACTTCACATATGAAACGATCAAGAATAGTGATGGTAACCCAATCCCCAGAAACCTAGATTCTGAATATAAAATTTTGGATAATCTGGCTGATAAATTGGGGGGGAACATTGCCGCTAAGGGAAAGGTTACCATTTTTACTGAGCGCGTAGCTTGCGACAGTTGCCTTGGTGTCGTGGAACAGTTTCAGAAAAAATATCCAGGAATCAAGGTGGAAGTGCTCGATAACAATAATATACTTCTGATACCGCGGAGGTTGAAATGATAGATGACGAACGTATGAGTTATAAGGACATACGAACTGATTTTTTAGACTGTTTCTACGGCTGTTGCCGAAATATTTTAGATATGAGTAATAAGTCAGGCGAGAAGCCTTTGTATGACGGTATAGAAATAGGATATGCATCATATCAATATGAGCATGTACCTTTTATACCCATGGAAAATTTAATGTTAAATGTGTTTAAGCTTGTTTTAATGGCTGGTAGAGGGCCAGAGGAGGTAGAAATTAATGTCAGAAATAACATATCGGACATATTAAAGGATAGATCTCTAGAAGAGTTACTGCTGGACGCTAGCGAAGAAGAAAAAAACGACTTGCTTTATGACATGGAGCTACTTGGGTTACTGGAACAGTGTAAGTAATATTGTAATTCGGTAATATTTTTTCCTTGAACGGCTCTTCGGAGCCGTTTTCTATTTTTATCGTCCCCGCCCCGAAACCCGCAGCACCAGCCCCACCAACAGCAACGCAGCGCCCGAGGCATAGAGCGGGAACCAGCGCGTCCACCAGAGCGGGGAAAACAGCGGGGTACTATTGGGATCTGCAGGCGCGTAGCCGCTATAGGTATTCAGGCCGGCGGCGATGGCGATCATCGCCAGACCGATAAAAAGCAGCAGGTTTGAGACGGTCGTCATGGCATTTTTCCTTTGTAGAGGTAGAGGTAGAGGGTAATTCTTACTATTAAGTATTTTTCGATTAATTATCTTGAGGGATATTATTTACTTTCGTATTCATCAGATTATTTCCTGACGATAAAATAGCATCCATTAATACTAGTCGCTTATTTCCCAATAAAAAACCCGCCTGGGCGGGTTTTCTCTTTTTCTCGCTAAGCGTCACTTCACCAGCGGCTTATCATTAGGCGTTTTGAACTTCGCCAGATATTGCGGCTGGAAAATGCACATGCGCAGCACGGTGCGGTATTCGCCGTTGACGAAGAACTCGTCGATCAGCTCGCCTTCCACGTTGAAGCCCAGCTTGCTGTAGATGTGGATCGCCTTCGGGTTCTCCTTGTCGACAATCAGGTACAGCTTGTACAGGTTCAGCACCGAGAAGCCGTAGTCCATCGCCAGCCGGGCGGCGGTGCTGGCATAGCCTTTGCCCTGGTGGGCAGGATCGATGATGATCTGGAATTCTGCGCGGCGGTGGATGTGATCGATCTCCACCAGCTCCACCAGGCCGACCTTGGCGCCTTCGTGCTCGATGATAAAGCGGCGCTCGCTCTGATCGTGGATGTGTTTGTCGTAGAGATCGGAAAGTTCGACAAAGGCTTCATAGGGTTCTTCAAACCAATAGCGCATAACGCTGGCATTGTTGTCCATCTGGTGGACGAACGACAGATCGTCCCGTTCCAATGGGCGTAATCTGACGCTGGCAGTGCTGGACATGTGGGCTCCTCTGTACCGTGAAATTGTGCAAAGTATAACTTCACAGAATGGATGAAGGCGAAAAAAAACGGCGCCGCGTGGGCGCCGTTTAGGCAAGGTTCAGGCTGCGCGCATCAGTCGGCGGCGTGACCCTGCTCCGGCAGGCGTTCGCCGTCCAGCCAGGCGGCGCCATCGCGCATTGCCAGGCGGCCGTCGACGAACCAGCTCACCACCAGCGGATAGATCGTGTGTTCCTGGGTTTGCACCCGTTCAACCACGTCATCCTCTTCGTCGTCAGCGAAAATCGGCACCTTGGCCTGCAAAATCACCGGGCCGCCGTCGAGCTGTTCGGTCACGAAGTGCACCGAGGTGCCGTGTTCGCTGTCGCCGTTGTCGATGGCCTGACGATGCGTATGCAGCCCTGGGTATTTCGGCAGCAGGGAAGGGTGGATGTTCAGCATGCGGCCGGCATAACGC
The DNA here is from genome assembly GCF_052166595.1 of Serratia sp. CY81684. Lineage (NCBI taxonomy): Bacteria > Pseudomonadati > Pseudomonadota > Gammaproteobacteria > Enterobacterales > Yersiniaceae > Serratia > Serratia sp. CY81684. The sequence goes on from NZ_JBJNOO010000003.1 coordinate 229,614, forward strand.
TGCACGAACTGCGGGCTGAGGATGCGCATGTAGCCGGCCAGCACCACCAGATCGGGCTGGTACTGGTCGATGGCGTCCGCCAGCGCGGCGTCGAACGCCGTGCGATCGGCGTAGGCCTTGGCATCCAGCGCCTGGGCGGCAATGCCCGCCGCTTCGGCGCGTTGCAGGCCATATGCCTGCGCCTTGTTGCTGAACACCGCCACGATTTCGGCGGCGATGCGGCCCTGCTGGCAGGCGTCAATCAGCGCCTGGAGATTGCTCCCCTGGCCGGAGACCAACACCACGATCTTTTTCATCAGTTGATGACCACTTGTTGTTCGTCGGAAGAGGCGGTCAGTTTACCGATTTTCCACGCTTTTTCACCTGCCGCGGTCAGCAGCGCGATGGCCGCTTCCACTTCGGCTTCCGGCAGGGCGATGACCATGCCTACGCCGCAGTTGAAGGTGCGGTACATTTCATGACGGCTGACGTTGCCGGCCTGCTGCAGCCAGGTGAACACCGCCGGCCACTGCCAGCTGGCTTCGTCGATCACCGCCTGCATGCCTTCCGGCAGCACGCGCGGAATGTTTTCCCAGAAGCCGCCGCCGGTGAGGTGAGCGATGGCGTGGACGTCCGCCTTCTCGATCAGTTCCAGCACGGACTTCACGTAAATCTTGGTCGGCGCCAGCAGGTGGTCGGCCAGCGGTTTGCCTTCCAGCTGGGTGGCGGTCGGATCGGTGTTGCTCACTTCCAGGATCTTGCGCACCAGCGAGTAGCCGTTGGAGTGCGGGCCGGAAGCGCCCAGGGCGATCAGCGCATCGCCGGACTGCACTTTGCTGCCGTCGATGATCTCGGATTTTTCGACCACGCCGACGCAGAAACCGGCCACGTCGTAATCTTCGCCGTGGTACATGCCCGGCATTTCAGCGGTTTCGCCGCCCACCAGCGCACAGCCGGACTGCTTGCAGCCTTCGGCGATGCCGGTGATCACGCTGGCCGCGGTGTCTACGTCCAGTTTGCCGGTGGCGTAGTAGTCGAGGAAGAACAGCGGCTCGGCGCCCTGAACCACCAGATCGTTGACGCACATCGCCACCAGATCGATGCCGATGGTGTCGTGGCGTTTCAGATCCATCGCCAGACGCAGCTTGGTGCCCACGCCGTCGGTACCGGAAACCAGCACCGGCTCGCGGTATTTCTGCGGCAACGCACACAGGGCGCCAAACCCGCCTAGACCGCCCATCACTTCCGGGCGACGGGTCTGTTTAACTACACCTTTGATGCGATCTACCAATGCGTTGCCTGCATCGATATCGACACCTGCGTCTTTATAGCTGAGAGAGGTTTTGTCGGTCACTGCGCGATTCCCCACGACGGTTTGCGGTTTGAAAACTGTGCTTCCGATGTTGATTCCGGAATAAGGCGCGGCAATTCTAACAGCGCAGGCAAACGTTTGCGAGCGGCTTGTGAACCGGCTCCGCTTTTTCGTCATCTATACTGATATTCAAACTTTTGTTGATCCCGATCGGGCTATTGTGGGTGGCGCAGCGAAAAAAAGGAGGTATAATCCCGCGATTTTTTTGGCCGCAACCACCTTAATAGGAGAAAAATGATGAAGATCGTTGAGGTGAAACACCCGCTGGTAAAACACAAGCTTGGCCTGATGCGCGAAAATGACATCAGCACCAAACGCTTCCGTGAGCTGGCCTCAGAAGTGGGTAGTTTACTGACCTATGAAGCGACCGCCGATCTGGAGACGGAAAAAGTCACCATCGAAGGCTGGTGCGGGCCAGTTGAAGTGGATCAGATCAAAGGGAAAAAGATTACCGTAGTGCCAATCCTGCGCGCCGGTCTGGGCATGATGGAAGGGGTGCTGGAGCACGTGCCGAGCGCGCGCATCAGCGTGGTGGGCGTATACCGCGACGAAGAAACCCTGGAGCCGGTGCCGTATTTCCAGAAGCTGGTTTCCAACATCGAAGAGCGCATGGCGCTGGTCGTCGACCCGATGCTGGCCACCGGCGGTTCGATGATCGCCACTATCGATCTACTGAAGAAAGCCGGCTGCCATAGCATCAAGGTGCTGGTTCTGGTCGCGGCGCCGGAAGGGATCGCCGCGCTGGAGAAAGCGCATCCGGACGTTGAGCTGTACACCGCCTCCATCGATCAGTGTCTGAACGATAAGGGCTACATCGTGCCTGGCCTGGGCGATGCGGGCGACAAGATATTTGGTACCAAGTAAACATTTGAGCCGACTTAATGAGTCGGCTTTTTTTTGACTAAAACCTATAAAACCAATAAACCGAGGAAAAACATACATGACCCGTCGCGCCATCGGCGTCAGCGAGCGCCCGCCGCTGCTCCAGACCATTCCGCTCAGCTTCCAGCACCTGTTCGCCATGTTCGGCGCCACCGTGCTGGTGCCTATCCTGTTCAAGATCAACCCGGCGACCGTGCTGCTGTTCAACGGCATCGGCACGCTGCTGTATCTGTTCATCTGTAAAGGCAAGATCCCGGCTTACCTCGGTTCCAGCTTCGCGTTTATCTCGCCGGTGCTGCTGCTGTTGCCGCTCGGTTATGAAGTGGCGTTAGGCGGTTTCATCATGTGCGGCGTGCTGTTCTGCCTGGTGGCGCTGATCGTGAAAAAGGCCGGCACCGGCTGGCTGGATGTGATGTTCCCGCCGGCGGCGATGGGGGCGATCGTCGCCGTCATTGGCCTGGAGTTGGCGGGCGTGGCGGCCAATATGGCGGGGCTGCTGCCGGCTGAAGGCGCCAGCGCCGACTCGATCACCATCACCATTTCGCTGGTGACGCTGGCGGTCACGGTGCTCGGCTCGGTGCTGTTCCGCGGCTTCCTGGCGATTATCCCGATCCTGATCGGCGTGCTGGTGGGTTATGCGCTGTCGTTCTTCATGGGCGTGGTGGATTTGACTCCGATCCGCGAGGCGCACTGGTTCGCGCTGCCGACCTTCTACACCCCGCGCTTTGAGTGGTTCGCCATCTTCACCATTCTGCCGGCGGCGCTGGTGGTGATCGCCGAGCACGTCGGCCACCTGGTGGTGACCGCCAACATCGTGAAAAAAGACCTGATCCGCGATCCGGGCCTGCACCGCTCGATGTTCGCCAACGGCATCTCGACGGTATTCTCCGGCTTCTTCGGCTCCACGCCGAACACCACCTACGGCGAGAACATTGGCGTGATGGCCATCACCAAGGTCTACAGCACCTGGGTGATCGGCGGCGCGGCGGTGCTGGCGATCCTGTTGTCCTGCATCGGCAAGCTGGCGGCGGCGATCCAGGCGGTGCCGGTGCCGGTGATGGGCGGAGTTTCGCTGCTGCTGTACGGTGTGATCGGCGCTTCGGGCATTCGCGTGCTGATCGAGTCCAAAGTGGACTACAACAAAGCGCAAAACCTGATTTTAACCTCGGTGATCCTGATTATCGGCGTGAGCGGCGCCAAGGTGCATATCGGCGCGGCGGAGCTGAAAGGCATGGCGCTGGCGACCATCGTCGGCATTGGCTTGAGCCTGCTGTTCAAGGTCATCAGCCTGTTCCGCAAGGAAGAAGAGGTGCTCGACGCGCCGGACGAACCGGCAGAGCAGAAGTAACGAAAAGGGCAGCCCATGGGGCTGCCCTTTTGACTGATGGCATTCGCCTCAGCTGCGAATTTTGCGGTACACGAACAGCACCACGATGGCGCCGATAACCGCCACCACGAAGCTGCCGAAGTTGAAGCCGTCAACCTTGCCGTAGCCGAAGAAGGTGCTGATATAGCCGCCGACCACGGCGCCGACGATCCCCAGCACGACGGTCAGAATAAAGCCGCCGCCGTCTTTGCCGGGCATGATCCACTTAGCCAAAATACCGGCGATCAGGCCGAAGATAATCCAGGAAATAATCCCCATTTACTGCTCCTTTCTTTGGTGGCTGAGAATAGCTTACTGCTGGGTGGCCGGCTGAGTCTGAGTATTGCCGTTCACCGCCGCATCGGTCTCTTGTTTCAACTCTTGCGCTTTGTTTTCGGCGCTGTTCTTGATGGCTTCGGTCTTGGCCTTGGCCTGCTCGGTCAGATCGTTGGCGCCGTTGATGGCGTCGTTTTTGATGGCCTTGGCCTGATCCACCAACTGCTGGCTCTGCTTGCCGGCGTCATCTTTGATCGCGGCGGCCTTGGCCTTGGCGTCGTTGGTGATGGCGTCCGCCTGCTTGGCGGCTTCATCTTTAATCGCCGAAGCTTTGTCCTTCAGCTGGTCAGCCTGCGTGGCGGCCTCTTTTTTGATTTCATCCGCCGTCGCTTTCGCCTTGTCCGTCAGATCGTCCGCTTTTTTCTTGGCGGCGTCTTTCATCTGCTCGGCGCTGTCTTTGGCTTTATCCAGGTTGGCGTCAACCTTGGACGAGTCATCACAGCCGGCAACCAACAACCCGATAAAGGAGGCCAACAGCACTTTATTCCATACTTTCATCGTCTATATCCTTGCAGAAACCTTGTTGATGGTGATTGCATTTAGCCTACCTATACTAGGCCAGATTTGGCTTAAATGACAAATTTAACCTGCGCAGGCATGGGGTTAGGGAATGATATCGGATAATTCTCGCCTTGGCGGGCGCAGCAGCCAATCAAGCGGCGCTTAGGCATTGTTCACTATTGCGGCATAAGATCCTGCCGGTTCAACAGCGCCCGTTTTCTGTGTTAAACTGCCCACGTTTTTCTGCCAGTTTTGGTTGAGGTGCTTCTCTGAATACGCCGGCACAGCTTTCACTGCCACTTTATCTTCCCGATGATGAAACTTTCGCCAGTTTTTATCCGGGCGAGAACCCATCCCTATTAGCCGCGATCCAATCCGCCGTCCGTCAGGAACATGGCAGCTATATCTATTTCTGGTCGCGTGAAGGCGGCGGGCGCAGCCATTTGCTGCATGCGGCCTGCGCCGAGCTTTCGCAGAAAGGTGAAGCGGTGGGCTATGTGCCGCTCGACAAGCGCGCCTACTTCGTGCCTGAAGTGTTGGACGGCATGGAGCAGCTGGCGCTGGTCTGCATCGACAATATCGAATGCATCGCCGGCGACGAAGAGTGGGAGATGGCGATCTTCAACCTCTACAACCGCATTCTGGAAACCGGCCGCACCCGTTTGTTCATCACCGGGGATCGTCCGCCGCGTCAGCTGAACCTGCGTTTACCGGATCTGGCTTCGCGCCTGGACTGGGGGCAGATCTACAAGTTGCAGCCGCTGTCGGACGAAGAGAAACTGCTGGCGCTGCAGCTGCGCGGCAAACTGCGCGGCTTCGAGCTGCCGGAAGACGTGGGCCGCTTCCTGCTGAAGCGGCTGGATCGCGAGATGCGCACGCTGTTTATGACCCTCGATCAGCTCGATCGCGCCTCGATCACTGCCCAACGCAAGCTCACCATTCCGTTCGTTAAAGAGATCCTGGGGCTGTAGCCGCTACCGTAAAAGAAAGGGCGCAATAGTCCGCGCCCGAATTCGAATTTACAAAATCTCCAGCACCTGCTCCGGCGGCCGGCCGATGCGCGCCTTGCTGCCTTTCACCACGATCGGGCGTTCGATCAGTTTCGGGTTCGCCGTCATCGCCGCCAGCAGTTGCTCTTCGCTCAGGCTGTCGTCCGCCAGCTTCAATTCCTTGTACAGATCTTCTTTTTTGCGCATCAGCTCGCGCGCCGATGTGAAGCCCAGTTCCTTCAACAGCTTTTTCAGCTCATCGACCGTAGGGGGCGTATCGAGGTACAGCACTACCTTGGGATCGACACCGTGCTGCTCCAGCAGCGCCAGGGTTTCACGGCTCTTGGAGCAGCGCGGGTTATGGTAAATCGTGACGTTTTTCATGGCGTTCATTCCTTGTTGAATCAGCTGCGCTGGTATTGGCGGAAGCGCTGTTGCAGTTGGCGCAGCTGGTCGATGCGCGCATCGTAGCGCGCCTGTTTCAGGCTGCCGAGTTTCTGCAGCGAGCTGGCATTGCTGAGCAGGCCGATGGCCTGATCGAGCCGGCCGGTCAGCGCCAGGCTTTCAGCGCGGGCCGACAGCTCTTCATCGCGCAGCCCCTGAGCGGCGCTGGCCTGCGCCAGCAGATCCCAGCCGTTCGGATCGTCCGGATGGGCAAAGGTGTAGCGGTTCAGGATCTTCGAGGCCTGCGCCGGCTGGTTGCCTTCGACATAGGCGTTGGCCAGATTGAGCTGCAGCACCGGGTTGTTGTTCTGGGCGGCGTTGGCCGCCTGCAGGCGTGCGATGGCCTGCGGCGCGCGTTTCTGACCGAGATCGATGTCAGTCATCAGGTCGATCAGCCAGACGTTTTTCGCATCCTGCGCCAGCATCGGCTGAATGATGTTGCGCGCGTCGTCGTATTTTTTCGCTTCATAGAACAGAATGGCGCGGCCGTATTTGGCGGCCGCCTGTTCGCGCACGTTGCCCTTGCTGAGTGAGCCGAGCAACTCTTCGTTCAGGCCGTAGCCTTCCGAGCTGTACATGCCCAGGGCGCGCACCTTGGCCATCAGGTAGTCCTGCGAAGACTGCACGATGTGTTTCGGCATCTGGTTGGCGCGGTTGCGCGCGTCGGAGAGGCGGCTGTCCGGCAACGGGTGCGTCAGCAGCATTTCCGGCGGCTTGGAGGCGTAGCGCGACTGATCCGAGAGTTTCTGCAGGAAGTCGGGCATGGCTTCCGGATCGAAACCGGCGCGCTGCAGCACCTGAATGCCGATGCGGTCGGCTTCCTGTTCGTTCGATTGGGTAAAGCTGATCATGCCTTGCTGGGTGCCGGCCATGGTGCCGCTCAGCGCCGCCATGCCCATGGTCGGGTTGGCCATCGCCAGCAGAATGGAACCGAGTGCGCCCACCCAGGTCAGCGGGGCGTTGCGCTGCTGATCTTCCATGGCGCGCGCCAGGTGGCGCTGGGTAACGTGCGAGATTTCGTGCGCCAGCACCGAAGCCAGCTGGCTTTCGTTGTCGCTGACGCGAAACAGCGCGGAGTGCAGCACCACGTTGCCGCCGAAGAAGGCGAAGGCGTTGATCTCGTCGTTGCGCACCAGATAGAAATGGAACGGCGTGCGCACCGAATAGGCGCTGGCCACCAGCCGGTTGCCCAACTGATTGATGTACTGGCTCAGCAGCGGATCGTTGATCAGCGGGGCGCTGGCGCGCAGTTGGCGCACATAGAAATCGCCCATCGCCAGCTCTTGTCCGATGCTCAGGGTGCCGCCGGCGGAGGTGCCCATATCCGGCAACTGGTCCTGGCTTTCCGCCTGTGCTGGCGCCAGGGCGGTGGCGTTCAGCGTGCTGAGCAGCAGCACCGCTAACGCGGTTTTGGTCAACCGGTTGGTCATAGTCAGGCGTTTCCCTTAAATAATCATTTCTAAGACGTCAGCAGCAGACAAGAGTTCTTTATTCCCGCGGCGCAATCCGCGCGAAAGTGCGGCGGCTCACAAACCGCGGCGGCGGCACCCATCACATCATAGTCAGCCGCAGGCGACAAGGAAACGTTAGCCGAGCGCGAATCGAGCAAAGAAGTTTTATTTTTCATTTTGAAGGGCGCTTTTTCGTCGCTGGCGACATGCATTTTGGATTAAACGCGGACAAAGTTGATCCGCGTTTTATTGACAAGATAAACGCAGACTCATATAGTCTGCGTTATTGAAGATTCACTGACGGTCGAAAACGGACATATGGCGTACATCACAACCAGCGTTGAATATGGCATCCACTGCCTGCTGTGGCTGGTCGGCGATAATCAGCGCGCGCTCAGCAGCCGCGAACTCGCCGAGCTGCAAGGCATCTCCCCCAGCTTTCTGGCCAAGATTTTTCCCAAGCTGGAAAAGGCGGGGATCGTCGCCGCCAGCGAAGGGGTGCGCGGCGGTTACCGGCTGGCCCGTCCGGCGGACGAGATCAGTTTTCTGGAAATTATCGACGCCATCGAGGGGCACAAGCCGCTGTTCGATTGCCAGGAGGTGCGCGGGCGCTGTGCGGTGTTCGATGATTCCCCGCCGGATTGGGCGGTCTCCGGCAAATGCGCTATCCATGCGGTGATGCTGCAGGCGGAGAAGGCGATGCGCGATGCGCTGGCGGCGCAGACCCTCGGCGCCGTCGCGGCCCGCTTTGGCCACAAAGCGCCGCAAGGCTTCTTCGGTGAGGTCAACCTCTGGCTCGACGAACGCATGACGGAACGCACCGCGCGCAGCGGCAAAACGGCGCGGGCCAAAACCTAAGCTCCGCCTTTCCTTAAAAAAGCGAAACACACTTTTTCCCGCCTCCTCGGAAGGGGCGGGCGGGCCTTCTGCACCCTGCTACGGGAGCGGAACGGCATCGTTCATCCGAAAAAACTGCGGGCAAGCCTTATTGCCCGGTTAACCCTGTATGAAGGAGTCATCCCATGACGCAGAAAATAGTGATTGCCGGTTCCGGTTTTGCCGGTTTTTGGGCCGCCGTGTCCGCCATGCGCGCCATTACCCTCGCCGGTAAGCATGACGATATCGAGGTGCTCATGGTCTCGCCGACCCCAACGCTCACCATCCGCCCGCGCCTGTATGAAGCGGTGTTAGAAAACATGAACCCGGACATTTCCGCGCAGCTCGCCGCCGTTGGCGTGCGGCACCTGGCCGGGGTTGTTGAGCGTATCGATGCCGCTGCTAAAACGCTCACGGTGGCGCCGACGGCGGGGGCACCCCTTGAGTTGGCCTACGATCGTTTGGTGTGGGCCACCGGCAGCCGGCTGTCCGTGCCTGCGGTGCCGGGCTTTGCCGAATACGGTTTCAACGTCGATACGCTGGAAAGCGCTCAGCGTTTGGGCGCCCATATCAATGCGCTGGCGGCCAAACCTTCGACGCCTGCGCGCAACACCGCCGTGGTGGTGGGCGCGGGGCTGACCGGGCTGGAGAGCGCGGCGGAGATGCCGCAGCGGCTGCGGGATGCGCTGGGTAAAGACGAGAACGTGCGCGTGGTGATCGTCGATACCGCGCCGGAAGTAGGCGCGGGGATGGGGGCAGAGCCGGGGGCGGTGATACGCCAGGCGTTGGCGGAGTGCGGCGTGGAAGCGCGGGCCGGCCTGCGCGTCTCGGCCATCGACGCTGAGGGAGTGATGCTGTCGAACGGTGAGCGTATCGCTGCCAACACGGTGATCCTGGCGGCGGGCGTGCGGGCGCATCCGCTGACCGAGCAGATCCCTGGCGAGCGCGACGGCAGCGGCCGGGTGATCGGCGATGCCTTCCTGCGTGCGCCGGCGGCGGCGGGCATTTTCGTGGCCGGCGATACGGTGAAGGCGGCGACCGACGATCTCGGTAATCACAACCTGATGACCTGCCAGCATGCGATGAGCCTTGGCCGCGTGGCCGGCCATAATGCGGCGGCGGAGCTGGCGGGGTTGCCGACGCATCCATACAGCCAGCCGAAGTATGTGACCTGCCTGGATCTGGGGCCCTGGGGCGCGCTCTATACCGAAGGCTGGCAGCGCCAGGTGCGCTTTACCCGCCAGGAAGGCAAAAAGATTAAGCAGGAGATCAACACGCAGTGGATTTATCCACCGGCGGCGGATCGCGAGGCGCTGTTCGCCATCGCCAATCCGGATTTCGTGATTGTGCCTTAAGGTCGTCAAAACGGGAGCGGCAACGCTCCCGTCGTCATTTTCCCAACGGCAGGAACGAGCGTTCCGGCACCACGGTTTTCATCACCAGCGTGGAGCTCAGGCGCTGCACGCCCGGCAGGGCGGAGAGCTTCTCGTCGTAAAGCTGCTGGAAGGCGGGCAGATCGCGGGCGATAACGTGCAGCAGATAGTCGGGATCGCCAAACAACCGCTGTGCCTGCACCACCTGCGGAATGTCCACCATGGCGTTTTCGAAGGTTTCAACGGCGCGGCGATCGCCTTCGCGCATGGTGACGAACACCAGGGCGGAAAAGTTATAGCCCAGGCTGCCGGGATCGAGTTGGGCGCGGTAACCCCTGATCACCCCGGACTCCTCTAATGCCCGCACCCGGCGGTGACAGGGAGACACGCTCAAACCGATCCGCTCGGCCAGCTCGGTCACCGACAACCGGCCGTCGGCCTGCAGTTCAGCAAGAATCTTGCGATCAATCTTATCCATTTGGAAAAATTTCCCCGTTTATGCCGATTTCAGGCAAGTAATTGAAAGCACATTTTAACGTCATGAGGATATTCTTGCCATCTGTTGAACGGTTTTGACGGCCGCCGCGGCAGGCGGAGGCCGTTCTTCTTCCACGAGGAAAGCGCAATGGTTCTCTGTTCGGTGTGGCGCGGTGCGTTTGAGAGGGCGCCGGCATGACGCTCGCTCTGTTCGCCGCGTTTTGGGCGGTGTCGATTTTGTTGGTGATCACGCCGGGTATGGATTGGGCCTATGTGATCTCGGCGGGTATTCGCGGCCGCGTGGTGGTACCTGCCGTCGCCGGTTTGCTGTTTGGCCATTTGTTGATGATTGCGATCGTGGTGGCGGGCGTCGGCGCGCTGCTGGTCGGTAACCCGCTGGCGCTGACGGCGCTCACCCTGTTGGGGGCGGCTTACCTCTTGTGGATCGGTTTCAACATGCTGTTGCACCCGCCGGTGCCCGGCGCCGGTGAAGATCAGCGTTCCGATTCCTGGCTGCGCTGGGCCGGCAAAGGCGTGTGCGTCAGCGGGCTGAACCCCAAGGTGTTTCTACTGTTTCTGGCGCTGCTGCCACAATTTACCGACGCCCGAGCCGAATGGTCGGTGCCGATGCAGATGCTGGCATTGGGCGTCGTGCATTTGATCAGCTGCGGCCTGGTGTATCTGCTGGTGGGGTTTGGTTCGCAGTCGGTGCTGCGCACGCGTCCGCAGGCCGCGAAGGTGGTGGGGCGCATCTCAGGCGCGGCGATGATCGTCATCGCCCTCGGGTTGCTGGCCGAGCAGGCGCTGAAATAGCATTACCGTCGGTAGATGTCCGGCCGGGCGATCTGCCAGACAAAGTCGGGGCGGTTGATGGCGCTATAGCCCACTTTTTCATAGAGCCAGGGGGCGGTGCTGGTGACCAGCATGACTCGCCTCAGCGTCGCCATCAGCGGATGGGCCTGGCAACATTCCGCCAGCCACAGGCCCAGCCCGCTTTTTTGGAATGTTTCCAGCACGTACACGTCGCACAGATAGCCGAAAGTGGCGTAATCGGTGACCAGCCGGGCGAAACCGATTTGCCTGGCGCCGTGATACAAACCGAAACACAAGCTGTGGGCGAGGGACTGGCGAACGGTCTCTTTGTCAATGCCCTCTGCCCATGACGAACGGGTCAGAAATGCATGGATGGCATCGAGATCCAGCAGGGCAGGATCGGTGCTGATGAGATAGTCCGCACGCTGCCACTCCCGTGGGGCAGGGGTTGTCATGATGGCTCTTCTCCTATGCAAGCGTTCAGGTCAGGGTCGCCGTTCAGGCGTGCAGTTCGGCGACCGTCATGGTGAAAATCAGCGTGTCTTCGCCTTCGTTGGCGTACCGATGTGGGCCGTCCGTTTTGGCGACCGCCGAACAGCCCGGCGCAATCCTGAGCTCGGTCTGTTCGACGGCAAGGCTCAAGACGCCTCGCTCAACGTGCAGCAGCTCGAAGGTGCCCGTCGGGTGGCCGCCCGATGCATAGGCTTCCCCCGGCGCCATTTCCCACCGCCACAGTTCTATCATGTTCGGGCCTTGGGTGCCCGCGAGCAAACGTGCCGAGCCGCCGCGATCGCCATGCCACAGCGTGGGAATATCTTGGCTTTCAATCAGGTAGGCGGCAGGCGCGCGGGTGACGTTGACGATGTCCGCCACCGACAGGCCCAGCGCCGCCGCGAGTTTGCACAGGATGGCGATGCTGGGATTGGCGGTGCCTTTCTCGATCTCCACCAGCATGCCTTTGCTGACGCCCGCCCGGCGCGACAGTTCATCCAGCGATAGCTTTTGGCTTTTTCTCTGTTGCTTGATGCGGTGCGACACCGCTTCGCTGACGGTTTGCACGTCGGCGCCGAACTCGGTCGGTCTGTTGACTTTTGCGTTCATCGGTCAATATTATGCAATAAAATGGTCAATATAGGATTATTCAATGATTTTAGTCGATCCGTCAATCGATCCGGCCGTCGCTGCGCTGGCACCCGGTTTCCGGGCGTTAAGCATTACCGCGGTTGCGGCTCCCATGGCCCATCCGAACGTAGGGGCATTGGCGTTGACGCAAGCCTGTCGCGCTCTCGCCGAGGAAGACGCCCCCTGGGCAGAGGCGCATCTCACGGCCTGGCGCGAGGTTTTCATGCAGTTTGGCGCCAAACCCAAGCGTACGCCCTGTTCCGCCGACGCCCTGCGCAAGCGCGCGTTGCGCGACGGCACGATACCCAGCATCGATCCGGTAGTCGATCTCTACAACGCCGTCAGCATTCGTTATGCGGTGCCGGTGGGGGGGGAGAATATCGCGGCCTATGTCGGCGAGCCGCGGCTGATTATCGCGGATGGCAGCGAACTGTTTGATACCGTCAAGGAGGGGGCGGTGATCCATGAATCGCCGGAGGCGGGTGAAGTGGTTTGGCGCGACGATCGCGGCGTGACCTGCCGCCGCTGGAATTGGCGCCAGGGGGTCAGAACCCGGTTGAGCGCCGAGGCCGAGCGGATGTGGTTCATCCTGGAGAGCCTGCCGGCGATGCCGTTGGCGGCGCTGCACGAGGCGGGCGACGAATTGATTGCCGGTTTACGGCAAATGATGCCCGGCGTCACGGTAGAGCAACGGCTCATCGGCCGCGCCTCGTAACAGGCGTCAGCACTGGCGGCGGACCAAACCGGTGATCAAATCCAGCGCGTCGTCCGCCGCCGCGATTTCGCTTTCGCTGAGCGCCTGCCGTTCGATGAAGCTCTCGATGGCTTCCAGCAGGGAGAAGATGCTGATTTCATCTCCTATCTTGACGACTTCGCAAACGCCACGCCCGATCGCCAGACAGATGGCTTCATCAAATTCACACGGTTTGCTGTTCATTTTTCCCCCTACGGCATTTGGGATTATATCGGCCATGCTACCGGTTTTTTCCCGGTGGCTGTCTGACGAAAATCCCATTTTTTCGTTGATGCTGACGGGCGTACGATCGCGGGCATTGGCGAAATTCTGATTTCCTCACCGTGGCCAAATTTCCCTTGTGACCACCGTGCCGGCGCGGTATTGTCGCCAAATGACGACAATACCGCCTCATTGTCCGCATAAAAAATTCATGACGTTATCATCCCTTCATCCCGCTGCCGTGCGGGATTTTTTTATGAGGTTTATCTCAAAGTGCGGATAACCTCGACGCGATCGCTTGCCATGTTCTGGGAATAATCCTAGCTTGAAATAGTCATTTAGGGTTAGCAATCCCTCATGACCTCCTTGTAACACTTGATGCACCAGAACGTTTTCTCCCCCGCTTAGGCGGGGGTTTTTAATGACGTGCATCGGAAAAGGCCGTGAACGTAGAACCGACAGAGTTCGTGACGATAACCAGTTTAAGCATCAGGGGACGGGACAATGAAAAATGATCTGGCGGCGGCGATCGCGATTGGCTGTGTGTTGTTGTTCGCATTGGCGGTCGGTTCGCCCCTTTCTATCGCTACTTCGCTGTAATCTTCCGCGGCCCCGCTCGGGGCCGCTCATCGAGCCCGTCGCCGCGTCTGCGGATTTTTGCGTCGATCGCCTGCCCGCGCGATAAAATCAGCCAAATCGCTGTTGATGTATGGCGAACTTTGAGTACTCTGAGTGCTTTGCACATCCCGCGTGCGCCCGTTCTATCTATGCTTTAATCAGGCCCATCACAGGAATCGCCATGCCCGCCCGCCAAATCTCAAGGAGCTCGCTCTGATGCTGGAGATGTTATTACAGTGGTACCGCCGCCGCTTCACCGATCCTCAGGCCATCGCGCTGCTGGTGATCCTGGTTGCCGGGTTCCTTATTCTCTATTTTTTGCACGGCATTCTGACCCCGTTGCTGGTTGCCATCGTGCTGGCGTATCTGCTCGAGTGGCCGACCGCGCGCCTGCAGCGCATCGGCTGTTCGCGCACCTGGGCGGCGAGCATCATGCTGCTGGTGTTCGCGGGCGTCGCCATGCTGCTGGTGTTCGTCGTCGCGCCGACCGCCTGGCAGCAGGGCATCAATCTGATGAGCGATCTGCCGGGTATGCTCAATCAGTTCTATAACTTCGCCGCGACGCTGCCGAAGCGTTATCCGGCGCTGGTGGATGCCGGCATCATCGACATGATGGCGGAAAACCTGCGCAGCCGGTTGTCCGGCATGGGCGAATCGGTGGTGAAATTCTCGCTGGCGTCGCTGGTCGGCCTGCTGACGTTGGCTATCTATCTGATCCTGGTGCCGATGATGATGTTCTTCCTGCTGAAGGACAAAGAACAGCTGCTGAACGCGGTGCGCCGCGTGCTGCCGCGCAATCGCGGCCTGGCGGGGCAGGTCTGGAACGAGATGAATCAGCAGATCACCAACTACATTCGCGGCAAGGTGCTGGAGATGGTGATTGTCGGCGTGGCGACTTACCTGGTGTTCGCCGTGCTGGACATGCGCTACTCGCTGCTGCTGGCGGTGCTGGTAGGGTTCTCGGTGCTGATCCCCTACATCGGCGCGGTGCTGGTCACCATACCGGTGGTGGTGGTGGCGCTGTTCCAGTGGGGCGTCGGCGCCGATTTCTGGACGCTGATCGTCGCCTACCTGGTGGTGCAGGGGCTGGACGGCAACCTGTTGGTGCCCATTTTGTTCTCCGAAGCGGTCAACCTGCATCCGCTGGTGATTATCCTGTCGGTGATCGTGTTCGGCGGGATGTGGGGCTTTTGGGGCGTGTTTTTTGCCATACCGCTGGCGACGCTGGTGAAGGCGGTGATCCATGCCTGGCCGGATGAACTGCGGGTCGAGGTGGAAGGCAAGGCCGACTGACAGGGAAGAAACGAAGCGCAGCAGGCCGCTGCGCTTCGTGAGAATTATTGCTGCAGGTAGTTCAGAACGATGTCGTGGTGATTGGTGGTTTTGAAATCATCAAACACTTTTTCAATCTTGCCGTTGGCATCGATCAGGAAGCTGATGCGGTGAATGCCGTCGTAGGTCTTGCCCATGAAGGTTTTCTCGCCCCACACGCCAAACTGTTGTGACACCTGATGATCTTCATCAGACAACAGCGTGAAGTTGAGCAGCTCCTTTTCGGCGAAGCGCGACAGTTTTTCCGGTTTGTCGGTGCTGATGCCCAGCACTTCGACGCCGACCTTTTTTAATTCGTCCATGTTGTCCCGCAGGCCGCAGGCTTGCACGGTGCAGCCCGGCGTCATCGCCTTCGGATAGAAATAGACCAATACTCGCTGTCCCTGGAAGTCGGCCAAATTAATTTCCTCACCGTCCTGGTCAGGCAAACTAAATTTCGGCGCTGTGTCACCGGCTTTCAATGGGCTCATCACTACTCTCCATCTTTCTCGTCATGCTGTGGATAGTTCACCACGCTAATACTGCCTTGCGCGTTCAATTCTGTACATAGGCGATGGAAGGCTTGCTCAATATTTGAGGCGTCCCGATCGCCGGAGCTGTGGGCGGTAATTTGGATATACAGCTGCGGCGGCAGGTCGCCGTCCGCCGGCTGCGTGCGCGAGACCAGTTCGGCGATATTCATCTGGCTGGAGTCGAACAAATCGGTAAAGCGTTCGATGATGTGCGGCGAGTCCTTCACTTCCACCTGCACCCACACAGTGGCCGGCATCGGCGGCCTTTCGTGCGAGTTTGTGCGCTTCATCACGATCAGCAGATCCAGCTCCGCGCCTTTTTGCGGCAGGGTGGATTCGATCAGGGTGATGGCGTTCCAACTGCCGGACAGCAGCATGATGAACGTGAACTCCTCTCCCAGCATGGCCAGACGGCTATCTTCGATATTGCATCCGCAACTGCTGACGTGGCGGGTGATGGTATTGACGATTCCGGGGCGGTCGGCGCCGAGCGCGGTAATCACGAGATAGTGTTCGTCTGACTGAGGCAAAATAGCGCTTCCTGTCGTGCTTAATGGGGTTACCATGGTAAACATAAAAAAAACCGCCTGCCAAGCGCTTACAACGCGGTTGTGCGCTTGCTTTTGGATAGGCAGCAAAAGTACCATGAGTGACTTGTTTGTGGAGGGGACGGCCAATGTTTACGGGAAGTATTGTTGCACTGGTTACGCCGATGGACGACAAAGGTGCTGTCGATCGCGCGAGCCTGAAAAAATTGATCGATTATCATGTAGCCAGTGGCACCGCGGCGATCGTTTCCGTAGGGACCACCGGCGAGTCCGCAACGCTTGCCCATGACGAGCACGTTGACGTGGTGCTGCAGACGCTGGAGTTGGCCGATGGCCGCATTCCGGTGATCGCCGGCACCGGCGCCAACGCCACCGCCGAAGCCATCGCGCTCACCACCCGCTTCGCCAACACCGGCGTGGTGGGCTGCCTGACGGTAACGCCGTACTACAATAAGCCGACGCAGGAAGGGCTGTATCAGCACTTCAAGGCGATCGCCGAGAGCACCGAACTGCCGCAGATCCTGTATAACGTGCCTTCGCGCACCGGCTGCGACATGCTGCCGCCGACCATCGCTCGGCTGGCGAAAATCAAGAATATTGTTGCTGTAAAAGAAGCGACGGGGAACTTAAGTCGCGTTAGTCAGATCCAAGTGCTGGTTGACGATGAAGATTTCATTTTGCTGAGCGGCGACGACGCCAGCGGGCTGGACTTCATGCAACTGGGCGGCAAAGGGGTGATTTCCGTGACGGCCAACGTGGCCGCGCGCGAGATGGCGGAACTTTGCGCGCTGGCGGCGCAGGGCAAATTTGCCGAAGCGCGCCGCTTAAATCAGCGCTTGATGCCGTTGCATCAGGATCTATTTGTAGAAGCAAACCCAATTCCGGTGAAGTGGGCCTGTAAGGCGTTGGGATTGATGGCAACCGATACGCTGCGTCTGCCGATGACGCCGTTGAGCGAAGCCGCCCGCCCGGTGGTGGAGCGCGCGCTGAAAAGCGTCGGTTTGCTGTAACTCTAAGGGAAATTTGATGGCTTATTCATTGCAAAAGTCGACGGTAGCAAAAGTAGTGGGCATCTCATTGGTGATGATGCTGGCAGCCTGCAGCAGCGATCAGCGCTACAAGCGCCAGGTCAGCGGCGACGAGGCCTACCTCGACGCGGCTCCGCTCAAGGCGCTGAACGCGCCGTCCGGCATGATCCTGCCGGTGCAGAGCGGCAACTATGACGTGCCGGCCACAACGGTGCAAGGCAACGTCGGCAAGCAGCTAGACATTCGTCCGCCGGTGCAGCCGTTGGCGCTGCTGAGCGGTTCACGCGCGCAATACGCCGGCGACAGCGGCACGCTGCTGCTGGAAAACAGCCCGCAGAACCAGAACCTGTGGTCGCGCGTGGTCAGCCTGCTGCAGGCGAAGAACATCGCGATCGCTTCCCGTCAGGACGCCGGTCAGACCCTGACCACCGACTGGGTGAAGTGGAACCGTCTGGACGAAGACAACCAGTACGAAGGCCGTTATCAGATCAGCGTGCAGCAGCAGGGCTATCAGCAGGCGCTGGTGGTGAAAAGCGTTGGCCTGCAGCAGCAGGGCAAGACCGAACAGGTGACCGATCAGTCTGAGATCCAGCGCTACAACGGCATGATGATCAACACCCTGATCGAAGGCCTGGACAAGCAGGATAACCTGGCGAGCTCCCAGACGGCCAGCCGCTTCGGCGCGCTGGACGTGCAGAGCGGTGCCGATGATACCGGCCTGCCGATGCTGGTGGTGCGCGGCCCGTACACCGTCGTGTGGGATCGCCTGCCGCCGGCGCTCGAAAAACTGGGGATGAAAGTGGGTGACCGCAGCCGTCCGCAGGGCACCCTCGCCGTGACCTACAAGTCCCTGAGCAGCAGCGATTGGGATGCGTTGGGCGTCAAGGATCCTGAACTGACGGAAGGCGATTACAAACTGCAGGTCGGCGATCTCAACAACCGCACCAGCCTGCAATTCATCGATCCGAAAGGCAAACCGCTCACCCAGTCGAAAAACGACGCACTGGTGGCGGCATTCCAGTCAGCCTTCAGCAAAACCAGCGTTAACTAATCAAAAAGGGGCTTCGGCCCCTTTTTGTTTTGTCTATACGGTATCGTTTGCGTCGCAGGTTTGGCACAATAGTGTCCGGCACGCCAAAGAATTCATTAGGTCAATTCTATACCCCCTAATTTCGGGCCGCGCTCGGGAGACAACGGGGATACATCACTGGAGTAAGTAAGATGCAAAAGCTAGCTGAGCTGTATCGCGGAAAGGCAAAAACCGTTTACACCACCGAGAATCCCGATCTGTTGGTGTTGGAGTTCCGCAACGATACGTCAGCACTGGATGGTCAGCGCATTGAGCAGTTCGATCGCAAAGGCATGGTGAACAACAAGTTTAACCATTTCATCATGAGCAAACTGGAAGAAGCCGGCATCCCGACCCAGATGGAGCGTCTGCTGTCCGACAACGAAGTGCTGGTGAAGAAATTGGACATGGTGCCGGTGGAGTGCGTGATCCGCAACCGCGCCGCCGGTTCGCTGGTGAAGCGTCTGGGCATTGAAGAAGGTCTGGTGCTGAACCCGCCGCTGTTCGATCTGTTCCTGAAAAACGACGCCATGCACGATCCGATGGTGAACGAATCCTACTGCGAAACCTTTGGCTGGGTGAGCAAAGAGCATCTGGCGCGCATGCGCGAGCTGAGCTACCGCGCCAACGACGTGTTGACCCAGCTGTTCGACGACGCCGGCCTGATCCTGGTCGACTTCAAACTGGAGTTCGGTCTGTTCAACGGTGAAGTAGTGCTGGGCGATGAGTTCTCGCCGGACGGCAGCCGCCTGTGGGACAAAAACACCCTGGACAAGATGGACAAAGACCGTTTCCGTCAAAGCCTGGGCGGCCTGATCGAAGCCTACGAAGAAGTGGCGCGCCGCATCGGCGTGAAACTCGACTAAGCGTCGGCACCGCCATTCGGGGCGATCCGGCCGGATCGTCCCGCTATTCTGCGTTTTTCCAGAAAATTTCTACATTTCCTCCGCGGCAGACCATTTATAATGATGGATGTGAGATGACTAAAACCTATCCCACTCAGGCTTGAAGCTGCCTTTGCGCTTACGATCGCGGCGCAACTTCAACGAGCAAGGGAAATATCTGGAGTGTATTTATGCGTTGGCAAGGGCGTCGGGAAAGTGACAATGTTGAGGATCGTCGCGGGCAGTCTTCAGGTTTGGGCGGCGGTGGCGGCGGTTTCCGCGTGCCGGTGGGTGGCAAGGGCGGCATCGTCATTCTGGTGGTGGTGCTGGTGGCCGGTTATTACGGCATCGATCTGTCGCCGCTGTTGAACGGCGGTAACGTCGCACCGCAGGGTCAACAACAGAGCGCCAACATCAGTCCGAAAGACGATGAACTGGCCAAATTCACCTCAGTGGTGCTGGCCTCGACCGAGGATAACTGGAAAGAGATTTTCCAGCGCATGGGCAAAACCTATCAACCGCCGAAGCTGGTGATGTATCGCGGCGTAACGCGCACCAGCTGCGGCACCGGTCAGTCGGCGATGGGGCCGTTCTACTGCCCGGGCGACAGAACGGTGTATATCGATCTGTCTTTCTATCAGGACATGAAGACCAAGCTGGGCGCCGGCGGTGATTTCGCTCAGGCCTATGTGGTGGCGCACGAAGTCGGCCACCACGTGCAGAACCTGCTGGGCATCGAGCCGAAGGTGCGCCAGATGCAGCAAGGCGTCAGCCAGGCGGAAGTGAACCGCCTGTCGGTGAAAATGGAGCTGCAGGCGGACTGCTTCGCCGGCGTGTGGGGCAAATACGCCGAGAAGCAGCAGATGTTGGAAGAGGGCGACCTGCAGGCGGCGCTGAATGCCGCGCAGGCGATTGGCGACGACCGGTTGCAGCAGCAGAGCCAGGGCCGCGTTGTGCCGGACAGCTTCACCCACGGCACTTCGCAGCAGCGCTACACCTGGTTTAAACAGGGCTTCGACAGCGGCGATCCCAATACCTGCAACACCTTTGCATCCCGTTAACGCCTCAAGTGCCGGAGCCTGACTCCGGCATTTTTTTCGGATTGAGATACAGCCTTATGCTACAGGCAGCGCAACAACTCATGCGGCGGCAGGGCATCCGGCGCCTGCTGGTGCTCAGCGGTGAACCCGAGTGGTGCCGCGAACAGGCGCAGCGGCTGGCGGCGGCGCTGCCGGGCGACTGGCCGTGGGTCGGGGAGAATCCGCCGCCCGGCCAGGCGGCTTTGCCGAGCCGCGCGGTGCGCCAATTGCTGGGGCAGGAGCGGCTGCACGCGGTGTTCGACGCCGGTCACTCGCTGGACGTAGAGGCGCTGGCGGCGCTGTGCGGCGCATTGCGCGCCGGCAGCTGGCTGCTGCTGTTGACGCCGCCCTGGCGGCAATGGCCTCAGTTGCCGGACGGCGACAGCCTGCGCTGGAGCGATTGTCCGCAGCCGATCACCACGCCGCATTTCATTCATCATCTGCAGCATCATTTGGCCGACGACAGCGAAGTGACTGTCTGGCGGCAGGATGAGCCCATGACGCTGGCCGCGCTGCCGGCGCGTGAGGGTTGGCAGCCGCCGGATGGCGGGCCGACCGAGGAACAACAGGCGATCTTGACGGCGTTATTGCAGGCCGAGTCCGGCGTGTGGGTGCTGACCGCCGCCCGCGGCCGCGGTAAATCGACGCTGGCCGGCATGCTGATGGCGCAGTCGCCGCTGACCTGCTGGATCACCGGGCCGAGCCGCGCCGCCACAGAGGTGGCCGGGGAATGGGCGCAGGGGCGCGCACAGTTTTGGGCGCCCGATGCCTTGCTGGCGCAGTGCCGGGAGGGGGACGTCAGTGACGTGGGCTGGCTGCTGGTGGATGAAGCGGCGGCGATCCCCGCGCCGTTGTTGCAACAGCTGATCGGCTATTTCCCACGCGTGTTGCTGACCACCACGGTGCAGGGCTATGAAGGCACCGGCCGCGGTTTTCTGCTGAAGTTTTGCGCCGGGCTGCCGTCCTATCAGGCGTTGAGTCTGCAACAGCCGATGCGCTGGGCGCAGGGGGATGCGTTGGAACGGGTCACGGACAATGCGCTGTTGTTCAACGAGCTGCCCGCCTGGCCGGTGGATGGCCAGGCGATCGATTACAGCCAGGCGGAGCAGCGTGAACTGTGCGCCGATCCGCAGCGGCTGGCGCGTTTCTATGCTCTGCTGAGCAGCGCGCATTACCGCACCTCGCCGCTGGACTTACGCCGGCTGATGGACGCGCCCGGCATGCATTTCGGGCTGGCGCAGGCCGGACAGGAGGTAGTCGGCGCCGTGTGGCTGGCGGAAGAGGGCGGGTTGAGCGCCGAGTTGGCGCACGACGTGTGGGCCGGCCGCCGCCGGCCGCGCGGCAACCTGGTGGCGCAGTCGCTGGCGGCGCATGGCGGCCAGTGGTGGGCGCCGACGCTGCGGTCACGGCGCATTACCCGCATCGCGACGCTGCCGACGCTGCGGCGGCAGGGTATCGCGCGTCAGCTGGTCGAGCGGCAACGCCGCCAGGCGCAGGGGCTGGATTTCCTGTCGGTCAGCTTCGGCTATACCGAGCCGCTGTGGCGCTTTTGGCAATCCTGCGGTTTCGAGCTGGTGCGCATCGGCAGCAAGCCGGAGGCCAGCAGCGGCTGTTATACCGCGATGGCTATCTTGCCCCTGAGCGAGCAAGGGGAGGCGCTGCGGCACGCGGCGCACAAGCACCTGGCGCGCGACTGGCCCTGGCTGCGGCAGCGCATCGAACTCGTGCTGGCGATCCCGGGCGATGACGGCGACACGTCGCTCGGCGAAGAGGACTGGCGCGAACTGGCCGGGTTCGCTTTCGCCCATCGGCCGCTGGAGGCCAGCCTGGGGGCATTGCAGCGTTTGCTGTTGGCCAGCAGTCTGCCGCTGCCCGCGCTGCGCGGCCACCTGCAACGGCGGCAATCCCCGGCGGCCTGCGTGGAGCAGGCGGGCGTAAGCGGCCAGAAAGCCTTGCTGCGCCACTGGCGGCACGAAACGGCGCAGGCGCTGGAACAGTTGAATGCGCAACACTGCCGCTACTGGCGCGACTGGGTGCAGTCGTTGCAATAAATTGAATAACTCGCTCAATAAAACCCGATTTTCCCGATTTCTCAACGGCGTATAGTCACTGTCAGCGGTGTGGCGGCGACTGTCGCCACACCAGGTTTGGTTACTATTAAGGAGTCATCGATGAAACATGAGCATTTCGTTGTCCAAAGCCCGGCGACCCCGGCGGCGCAGCTGATCTTGCTGTTTCACGGTGTCGGCGACAACCCGGTGGCGATGGGGGAGATCGGCAGCTACTTCGCCAAAGACTTTCCTCAGGCACAGGTGGTGAGCATCGGTGGCCCCGAAGCGTTTGGCAACGGCGCCGGGCGCCAGTGGTTCTCGGTACAGGACGTGACCGAAGAGAACCGCGCGGCCCGCATCGCAGACGTGATGCCGCAGTTTGTGGCCGTGGTGCGTCATTGGCAGCAGCTGAGCGGTGTGGGCTATGCCGGCACTGCTCTGGTGGGGTTCTCGCAGGGGGCGATCATGGCGCTTGAGGCGTTAAAAGCGGAAACCCGGCTGGCCGGGCGCGTGGTCGCGTTCAGCGGGCGTTTCGCCCAGTTGCCTGAGCAGGCTTTCGGCGACAGCGTGGTGCATTTGATCCACGGTGAAGAGGACGCAGTGATCGCGGTGCAACACGCTCACGCGGCGGCAGAAGCGTTACGGGCCAACGGCGTGGATTTCACGCTCGACGTGGAAGAGAACGTCGGGCATGCGATCAATCAGGGCATGATGAACGCCGCGCTGGAAAGGCTGCATTATTACGTGCCGCAGCGCTACTGGGACGAGGCATTGTCCGGCAAGCGCGGCGAGCTGATCGCCTTTCGCTAAAAACTCAGGGCGCCGATGAGCGCCCTGATGTCATTTCTTTTTCGGCCAGTCGTCTTCGTCATCCCACTGGGCGTTGTTGTCGCGGTGCGGCGGTATCTCCGGCTTGTTGGCCAGATAGCTTTTCACGTCGACGCGGCGCAGTTCCTTGATGCCGCTGACGACCATCCCCACCAGAACCAGCAGAATAATCCACCAGTAATCAGCTAACCATTGCATAGCTACTCCTTTCCTTCACTGCGTATGAAACGCGAAAAAATCGAGGGCAGATGGCGTTCGAGCCATTCGACACCGGCGACCTCCTTGTCTTGCCAGGCCGCCAGCAACAGCGCCGGGGTCAGCAAATGTTCAGCCTCTTGCGCCAGCGGCCGGTAGCTCAGATGCCACGGCTCCACCGCCACGCCGCCGCTGTCTTCGGTAAAGGGGCGATAGAAACCGAACTCGGCCATATGCGCCGTCAGCCACTGGTTGAGCGGCGCAAAGTAACCGCCTTCTTCATATTCCCACGGCTCCAGCTGCAGCTTTTGCCCTTCCGGCAACAGCGACGGATCGTACACGTCCAAATCGCTGCCCCAGTGATGGCGGCTGGCGCCAGGCAGGGCTGACCAGCGCAGGATCGCCTCACAGCGCTCGGCGGCGGACAGCGGCGCGACGTCGATCGGTTGACTGTCCTTATCTAATACTGGCCGCTGGCCGCAGAATTTGCCATTCCAAATCGCCAACTGGCGATCGAAATCGCGGAAGGTGCTGGCGGGCTGGAGATCGAATCCGGCTTCACGCGCGGCCTGCTGCATCGCCAGGAAGGCATTGACCGCCTGCGGCTGCAGCCGATGGTTGCCGCTCAGCGGCGCCAGGTGTTCGGTCGAACGGCCGGTGAGCATTTCTGCGGTGATCATGCGACCAATTGCTCCATGATGCGTTGATACATGCGGCTCAGCAGCTGCAGATCCGCGGCGTTGACACATTCGTTGACCTTGTGGATGGTGGCGTTGACCGGCCCCAGTTCCACCACCTGCGCGCCCATCTGCGCGATGAAGCGGCCGTCGGAGGTGCCGCCGGTGGTCAGCAGCTGCGGCGTCAATTCAGAATAGTGCTCGACGGCGTTGACCACCGCATCCACCAGCGCGCCGCGCGAGGTGAGGAACGGTTGACCGGACAGCCGCCATTCGATGCTGTAATTCAACTGGTGGCGTTCCAGCAGCTCTTCCACGCGCTGCTTGATCATCGCGTCGGTGAGTTCGGTGCTGAACCGGAAGTTGAACTGCACGTAGAGATCGCCCGGGATCACGTTGTTGCTGCCGGTGCCGGCCTGCACGTTGGCGATCTGCATGCTGGTCGGCGGGAAGAACTCGTTGCCGCGATCCCATTCGATCGCCACCAGTTCATTCAGCGCCGGCATGGCGCGGTGCACCGGGTTGTCTGCCAGATGCGGATAGGCGACGTGCCCCTGTACGCCGTGGATATGCAGGTTGGCGGTGATGGAGCCGCGACGGCCGTTTTTCACCACGTCGCCGACGCGTTCGGTGCTGGACGGCTCGCCGACCAGGCAGTAATCCAGCCGCTCGTTGCGCGCCATCAGCGCTTCGACCACTTTAACCGTGCCGTGGGTGGCGCTGGCTTCTTCATCCGAAGTGATCAGAAATGCCAGGCGGCCCCGGTGATTCGGGTTGGCGGCGACAAAGCGTTCCGCGGCCACCACCATCGCGGCCAACGAGCCTTTCATGTCCGCCGCGCCGCGGCCATACAGCATGCCATCGCGGATTGCCGGTTCAAACGGCGGGTTGTCCCAGCGTTTTTCATCGCCGGTCGGCACTACGTCGGTGTGCCCGGCAAACGCCAGGGTTTGCCCTTCGCCGCGCCAGGCCCAGAAGTTTTGGGTGTCTTCGAAGTCCATGGCTTCGACGGTGAAGCCGATCGCCTGCAGGCGTTCGATCATCAGTTGCTGGCAGCCTTCGTCATTCGGGCTGAGGGAAGGGCGTTTGATCAACTGCTGGGCCAGTTCGATAACCGGGCAAGTCATACGGCAACCTCGGCGATAAATTGTTGGTAAGCGTCGGCGTTGAAACCGAGCAGAGCGTGGCCGTTGCCGTCGTCCAGCAGCGGACGTTTAATGATTGCCGGCTGCGCCAGCATCAGCGCGATGGCGGCGTCGGCGTTATCACAGGCGTTGCGCTGCGCTTCATCCAGCTTGCGCCAGGTGGTGCCGCGGGTATTGAGCAGCGGCTCCCAACCCAGTTGCGCGACGAAACCGCGCAGTTGCTGTTCGGTCAGGCCGTCGGCGCGGTAGTCGTGAAAATGATAGGCTATGCCTTGATCTTCCAGCCAGCGGCGGGCTTTTTTGATGGTGTCGCAGTTTTTGATGCCGTACATCGTCAGCGTTGTCTGTTGCGGTTTATTTGCCATGGCGTAAAGCTACCTGTCTCGTCGAGTCGATACTGAGCGGCGGGCGCGGTCTTAGGCCTTCTCGCCGCCCGGCGATAGCAGAGATAATGCCAGTAAAGCGGCGGCGAGATCCAGACAACGATGCGCGCGAGAGACGATTGGGCGCCAGGGAGAGAGGTTGGCAAATTGATGAAACGGCGATCTTCGCCGGCGGCGCTGTTAAAAGACGCCGGCGAACGCGTTCTGCCGCCAATGCGGCGCGGGGGAGAGAGAACTAATCTTTATTGATTCTTATGTTTAAACGCTCGGTCAAACACCGTACGCGGGTAATATGCAACAGTGGTTTTATCCTGCTGGTGCCGAGTTTTTTCATGATTCGTGATTTGTAATGATTGGCGGTTTTATTTCTGATATTCATGGCATTGCTGATGTCGGCCAGCGATTTTCCCGTCGACCACTCCGAGAGAAAATGCGATTCGCGCTGAGAGAGTTGCGGCGGCTCGGTATAGTGACTGTAACGCTTATATAAGTCGCCGATCAGGTGGCTGAAGCGGCTCAATGATATAAGGTTTGATAATATAATGGTCTTATTGTCGACAATCACCATCTCATGCAGACAGTCGGTGATAATGATTATTTTGTAGGTATTGGGGTTGGCATATTCATCGCGGTAACGTGCTTCAAAGTTGGCGATGGTGACATCGATAAAGCAGACCCTTCTGCGGCTAAAGCCGGCCGGCGCGCGTTTTTCCGCCCAGGTTTGGTTAATGAGTTGTCGGATGCCGACGGTGGTATAAGCACACTCGCTGAAAATATCAATTTCCATTTTATTATAATCCTTTACTTTTTATTTCCCGGTGAGGATGGCTATCTTAAAACATAAAAAAAGAAATAATCCAAATAATTGCATGTTGAACTTTTCTTGCGCCGCAAATGAATGAGCGTTATCTGGGCGCGAGCTTTGAAGGGAAGGTTATATACTAGCATGATTTATAAAGAGTAAATCTTTTTTTCAACCGAATTTTTAAGCAAGGTAAGGTTAATAGAATAGACATCTTCTATTAATACCGCGGTAATTAAAAGGAATTAACATAGTTCAAGGCTATCAAAATATGTAAAATGATCGTTTTTGACGATCGTTTGAGGGTGACTGTTTAGGCTTAACGAATTAATAACTAAGATTTTTCTTGGTTTTATCACGATGAGTGGCTTTATTTTGAACGTCACCAGAGTCGGCGCTGAGGTCATGAAAAAATTAACGTTGAAATTGAGACAAAGATAATTCTAAACAAAGAAACTGCGATGTTTTAAGCTGTAATCAGAGTGTGAGCATGGATGATTGATCCGGAGAGCCGGCGTGAAAAAATGTCATATCGAAATTTCCGAGCGGGTAACGCAGGAAATAACGTCCTGTATCGCGGAGGGATTGGATCGTTTTAACGATCAACATATCGGCTACGGCGATCGTCTGCCGCTGGCGGTGGTGGTAAGAGATCCCGACAGTGGGGAAGTTCTGGGAGGGATTACCGGACGCTCATCGTTAGGGCTGCTGTTTCTCGAGCTCTTTTATCTGCCGGAAGCGCTGCGCGGCGCGGGGTTGGGCAGCGAACTGTTGCGCCGTTTCGAGCAGGAAGGCCGCCGGCGCGGTTGCCTTTCCGCCGTGTTGTACACTATCAGCTTTCAGGCGCCGGATTTTTATCAACGGCATGGCTGGCAGCGTATGGGTGAAGTGCCTTGCTTGCCGCCGGGAACCCGCCGTATCTTTATGAGCAAAACCTTGTGATGCACGTTTAACGCACGTAGCCTCCTTGTTGCAGGCGCTGCAGCGCAGCGCCGTCCGCATACACCATGCCGGTGGTCAAATCGTGAAAGCCGTACTTTTTATAGAAGGCGAGCTTTTCCGGCACGGAATAGATGAAAATCTTGCCGAGCGGCGCCAGATCTTGCATCACCCGATCCATCAACCTGCGCCCCAGCCCTTGTCCCTGAAAGCGCGGATCGATCGCCACGTCCGCCAGATAAGCGACCGATGTCAGATCGCTGATGGCATGTGCAGTGGCGATCAACTCGTCGCCGATAAACCCCCAATAGCAAAACTGGCTGTGTTGGTAAACGCGCCGCAAGGTGTGCGGATCGCGCTTGCCCAGCCCGGCGGCCTCCAGCAATTCACACAGCCGCTGCCAGTCGATGGCGCGGCGGCTCGGGTCGGTGATAATTTCCATCGTTTTCCTCTAACCGATAAGACTGAGATCGGCGGCATAGTGCCGAATGGCGCGTTGATAACCGCGGATGTCGGGGTCTGACGAGGTTTCCGCCAGCAGCAGCAACAGATCGGTCACGGCCCGTTTATTTTCACCCAGGTTGTACAGCGCCATGGCGCGAAACAGCATCAGCTCGTTGGCCTGCGGGAACTCGGCCAGGCCGTCGTCGAAAGCCCGTAGCGACGCCGGATATTCTCCCAGGGCGCGGTAGGTGCTGCCGAGACCCAGCCAGGCCTCGCGGCGTTGGGCGGGCGGCAAATCGCGAGCCAACGCCGCGAGGTAACAGGGAATGGCCTGTTGCTCCAGGCCCTGTACGTCATACAGGCAGGCCAGCTGAAAGTGCAGCGTTGCCGCTTCCGGCTCCGCCGCCAGCTGCCGTAACGCCAGCGCAGTGGCTTCCTGATAGCGGCCGTGCGTTTTTAACTCTAAGAGAGACAAAGAAGTGGACATGATCTGGGCTCCATTGGCGTATTTTTATACCTTTTACACGCTACCGTGGAGAAATTGATATCACAAGGGAATAGCTGCACTGAACATTGATCAGATAAATACGAAAATGTGCGCTAAGCCCGGTTTCCGAGCCCGGCATCGTTCCCGTTTCCCTTCACATGGTCAAAAAACAGGCGTAGAATCCGCTTCGTCAAATAATTGAGGTTGTAAAGTATTATGGTTGATCGTGAATTAGGAAACTGGAAAGACTTCATTGATGAGATGTTGGGCAACTGACACAGCGTTGAAGCAGATGGCAAGGTTGAGTCATTGGAAAGTCACTGAAACACCTTGGGAACGAGATTTTCGTTCGAAATAAAGCAGCATCGGTAACCCGACGCTGCTTTTTTTATATCTCGCGGATCAGTCCCCGGTGGCCGGCGTATTGCCTGCCGGATGCGCTTTACCCGGGAAACGGCGGCGAACCAGCACAAAGAACAATGGCACGAAGAAAATCGCCAGCAGGGTGGCGGAAATCATGCCGCCCATTACCCCGGTGCCTACCGCATGCTGGCTGCCGGAACCGGCGCCGCTGCTGGTAGCCATCGGCAGCACGCCGAAGATGAACGCCAGCGAGGTCATCAGGATCGGCCGCAGGCGCATGCGGGACGCGTCGAGCGTCGCCGACATCAGATCCTGCCCTTTATGGTTCAGCTCATTGGCGAACTCGACGATCAGAATGGCGTTTTTCGCCGACAGCCCAATGATGGTCAACAGGCCAACCTGGAAATAGACGTCGTTCTCCAGGCCGCGCAGCCAGGTGGCGGCGACCGCGCCGATCACCCCCAGCGGCACCACCAGCATCACCGAGAACGGTATCGACCAGCTCTCGTACAGCGCCGCCAGGCACAGGAACACCACCAGCAGCGAGATGGCGTACAGCGCCGGCGCCTGCGAGCCGGACAGCCGTTCCTGATAGGACATCGCCGTCCATTCCAGACCAAAGCCGGTCGGCAGTTGGCTGACCAGTTTTTCCATTTCCGCCATGGCGGTGCCGGTGCTGACGCCGTTGGCCGCCTCGCCGACGATCTCCAGCGCCGAACTGCCGTTATAGCGCTCCAGCCGCGGCGAACCGTACTCCCAGTGCGAGCTGGCGAAGGCCGAGAACGGCACCATGCCGCCCGCGCTGTTGCGCACATACCATTTGTTAATGTCATCCGGCAGCATGCGGAATGGCGCCGCGGCCTGCACGTAGACTTTTTTCACCCGCCCGCGGTCGACGAAGTCGTTGACGTAGGTCGAGCCCCAGGCGGTGGAGAGGGTATTGTTGATGTCGTCGATCGATACGCCCAGCGCCTGAGCCTTGCGCTGATCGATATCGATTTGCAGCTGCGGGCTGTCGTCCAGGCCGTTGTGGCGCACGCGCGACAGCAGCGGGTTTTGCGCCGCCAGCTGCAGCAGCTGATCGCGCGCCGCCATCAGTTTGGCGTGGCCGAGCCCGGCGTGGTCTTCCAACTCCATGTCGAAGCCGGAGGAGTTGCCGAGACCGGTGATCGCCGGCGGGCTGCTGGCGATCACCCGGGCTTCGTTAATCTTGTTGAATGCCAGCGTGGCGCGGTCGATGATGTCGAACGAGCTGTTGGCGCCCGAGGTGCGCAGATCCCAGTCTTTCAGCCGCACGAACAGGCGCGCCACGTTTTGGCCGTTGCCGCCGGGCCCGGAGCCGATGATGGCGAACACCGACAAAACGTCCTGTTTCTCTTCGGTGAGGAAGTACCGCTCGACCTTTTCCACCACTTTGGAGGTTTGCTGCAGGGTTGATCCCGCCGGCAACTGCACCTGTACGGTGAAGATGCCGCGGTCTTCCTGCGGCAGGAACGAGGTCGGCAGCTTGATGAACAGCAGCGCCATGCCGCCGAGCAACAGCAGATAAATCACCATGTAGCGGCCGCTGGCGTGCAGAATGCGCCCCACGCCGCGCTCATAGCGATCGGCATTGCGGTTGAACATGCGGTTGAACCAGCCGAAGAAGCCGCGCTTGCCGTGATGGTGCCCTTTGGCGATTGGTTTAAGCAGCGTGGCGCACAGGGCCGGGGTCAGGATCATCGCCACCAGCACCGACAGCACCATGGCGGAGACGATGGTGATGGAGAACTGGCGATAGATGGCACCGGTGGTGCCGCCGAAGAACGCCATCGGCACGAACACCGCCGACAGCACCAGGGCGATGCCGACCAGCGCGCTCTGGATCTGCCCCATGGATTTGCGCGTGGCCTCTCGCGGCGGCAAGCCTTCCTCGCTCATCACGCGCTCGACGTTCTCCACCACCACGATGGCGTCGTCCACCAGCAGGCCGATCGCCAGCACCATGGCGAACATGGTGAGGGTGTTGATGCTGAAGCCGCAGGCGGAGAGGATGGCGAAAGTGCCCATCAGCACCACCGGCACGGCGATGGTGGGGATCAGCGTGGCGCGGAAGTTCTGCAGGAACAGATACATCACCAGGAACACCAGCAGGATGGCCTCCAGCAGCGTTTTCACCACGTCCTTGATCGAGGCTTTGACGAACGGGGTGGTTTCATAGGCTACTTTGGCCTCCAGCCCGTGCGGGAAGTATTGCGACAGCTCGGCGATCTTGTCCTTCACCAACTGGTCGGTCTGCAGTTCGTTGGCGCCGGAGGCCAGTTTGATGTTCATGCCTGCGGCCTGCATGCCGTTGTAGCGGCTGAGGTAGTTGTAGTTCTCGCCGCCCAGTTCGACGGTGGCGACGTTGCCCAGCGTCACCAGCGAGCCGTCCTGATTGACCCGCAGGGTGATCTGGCGGAACTGTTCCGGCGTCTGGAGCTGCGACTGGGCGTTGATGGTGGCGTTCAGCGCCTGTTTATCGACCGACGGCGTGCCGCCCAACTGGCCGACCGCCACCTGGGCGTTCTGCGACTGAATGGCCTTGACCACGTCCTGGGTCGTGAGCTGATAGCTGTTGAGCTTGTTGGGATCGAGCCAGATGCGCATGGCGTATTGTGAGCCATACACGTCCATGCTGCCGACGCCGTTGATGCGGCTGAGCGGATCCTGCAGGTTGGAGACGATGTAATCGGCGATGTCCTGCTTGTCCATGCTGTTGTCAGTGGAGACGAACGCCACCATCATCAGCGTAGTGTCGCCGGATTTCGAGACCGTGACACCCTGATTCTGCACCGCCTGCGGCAAACGTTTGATCGCCGCCTGCAGCTGGTTTTGCACCTGCTGCATCGCCTCGTTGGGATCGGTGCCGGCTTCGAACGTCAGCGTGACGGTCGCCTGGCCGGTATTGGTGCTCTGCGACGACATATACATCATGTTGTCGAGGCCGGTCATATTTTGCTCAATGATTTGGGTGACGGTGTTTTCCAGCGTTTGCGCCGAGGCGCCTGGGTAAGTTGCGCTGATGCGCACGTTCGGCGGCGCCAAATTCGGGTATTGTTCTACCGGTAAAGAAAAAATCGCCAATGCCCCGGTTAGGCAAAGAATAATTGCCAGCACCCAGGCGAAAATCGGGCGATCAATAAAAAAATTGGCCATGCAGCGCGAACCTCGTTATGACTTGTTCTATCTTTAAAACGCATCGGAAATATGCATTTCAGCGGCAGGGAAGGATTCCGGCGCTATTGCACTTTACTCGGGATAGTCGAGGAAAGCGTGGAGAAAAAAAGGAGATAGTGTAAATAACGGTAGCGGGAAACGGCGTGGGTGCCCCGGTGTCGATAATTGTACGCTATTAAGACATTTTTATTACTATCAAAGGCCTTGCGCATGTCTTCGCCGCAGGGAGCCGAAAAGTAAAAACTAGATCCACCTTACAGCAGGAGCTTGGCATGGGAATTAACCCGGTATTTGCCCGTCGGCTTTATTTATGCTGGCTGATCAGCCACAGTGAGCGGCCCAATGTGCCGCGGTTGATGGCGCTGACCGGCTGGCCGCGCCGCACGTTGCAGGATGTGCTGAAGGCGCTGCCCGGCATGGGCGTCGAGCTGCAGTTCGTGCAGCAGGGCGTGCGCAACAACGACGGTTTTTATCAGTTGGAAAGCTGGGGGCCGTTCAACAAGAGTTGGGTGCATCAGCACCATCAGGCGCTGCTCAGCGCCATCGAGTAAGCGGCCCCGGCGTATTGGCCGGGGCGGGGCGATCAGTGGCTTTTGTACTCCAGGTACATCACCGTCGCCGCCACGCGAGAACGCACGTCCAGCTTGCGCAGTATGTTGCGGATGTGCACCTTCACGGTTTCTTCAGAGATATGCAATTGCGCCGCCACCTGT
Organism: Serratia sp. CY81684; assembly: GCF_052166595.1. Lineage (NCBI taxonomy): Bacteria > Pseudomonadati > Pseudomonadota > Gammaproteobacteria > Enterobacterales > Yersiniaceae > Serratia > Serratia sp. CY81684. Next base: position 261,845 of record NZ_JBJNOO010000003.1, read on the forward strand.
TTGTTGGACAGGCCGCGCGCCACCTCTTGCAAGACGTCTAGTTCGCGTTCGGTCAAGGCGGTGAAGGGATCGCGCTGCTCGCTGCGCGCCAGCAAATAGTCGGCCATGGCGTCGCTGATCACGTTTTGCCCCTCGGCGGCGGCGCTGATGTGTTCCAGCAGCTGCTCCGGTTCACTGTCTTTCAGCAGATAGCCGTCGGCGCCGGCGTCGATCAGCGCATACAGATCGCTGCGCGCGTCGGAGACCGTCAGCACGATGATGCGTGCGTCCACGCCTTCGTCGCGCAGAGCCCGCAGCGTATCCAGCCCGGACATGCCCTTCATGTTCAGATCCAACAAGATCACGTCCGGCGCGTGCTGCAGCGCCAGCGCAACCGCCTCGCTGCCGTTGCCGGCCTCTGCCACCACGCCAAATCGCGCATCCAGTCCCAGCAGTTGTTTGATGCCGCGCCGCATCAACGGATGATCGTCAACGATCATGACTCGGTATTGCTTCATCACCATGAAATATGCTCCCTGTAGCAAGTAAAGCCACTCAAACGCGCCCGGAGGCGTGCTTCACAGTGGGACTGTCTCTTCAAAAATAGCGGCATTCTGCACCGCAAACCTCTCCGGGCGGCCTTCTGCCCGGCGGCAACCGTAACGCAGAGTGAACAGCCGCAAGGTCAGGGCGAGAATGTCAGGCAGACCGCCGTGCCGCCGCGGCTTCTGCGCCGGATGCGCAGCGTTCCTCCCAGTCGCGCCGCGCGTTCGCTCATGATGGTCAAGCCGTAATGCCCTTCCGGTTCTTCCAGACTGGCGATGCCGCAACCGTCGTCGGTAATGCTGAATACGTTGTCGCCTGCGGCGTTGACCTCGCAACACACCGCGATCTCGCTCGCTCCTGCGTGCTTGACGGCATTGAGCACCGCCTCGCGCACGATCTGCAGCGCGTGCACCTGCTGCTGGGCGTTGAGCGCCTGCGAGGGCAGCCGACAGTGTAACTGAATCCGCGCGGTGGTTAGCGCCTTTAATGGCTGCAGCAGTTGCTCCAGCGCGGCATTCAGATCCGCCTCCTGAATGTTGAGGCGGAAGGTGGCCAGTAATTCTCTCAGCTGGCGATAGGCATCGGCCAGCGTGCGATCGAAATCGTCGATAATCGTCTGCGCCGCCGGATCGTCGGCGGCGCGCCGGAGCAGCGTCAGCTGGATGCGCAGGAACGACAGCGTCTGCGCCAGCGAATCGTGCAGCTCGCGGGCGATGGTCCCACGTTCTTCCATCAACAGCAGATATTGGTGCTGCTTTTGCGCCCGGTTGAAGTAGACGCCACGCCCCAGCATGTTGGCCAGGCTCTGCATCAGGTGAGGATGCGGCGGCTGCGCTTCGGGCTGCCATCGCAATTCACCCAGCAGTTTATCGCCTTGGGTGATCGGCAGCGCGCTCCAGGTTTGCGCCGGCGCCGGCTCTCCTTCGTTCAGTTGCCACTGGCCATGATCGTCCGCCACGTTCAACCGGATGCAGCGCAGTCGTTCGCTTTGGCGCACGATGCGCAGCACATTCTCGAATGCCTGCTGATCGATCTGGCGCACGCTCAGCGCCTGTGAACAGCGATACAGCACCTCCAGCGTTTCGTTGGCCTGCTGCAGGCGCCGGGTTTTTTCCTGCACTTTCAGCTCCAGCGACTGATAGAGCCGGGCCAGCTCGTCAGACATGGCGCTGAAGGTTTGCGACAGCACGCCGAGCTCGTTCGGCAGCGCCACGTCCAGCTGCGGGTGGCGAAAGTCGCGCTGTTGCACGCGCTGGCTGGCGTCGACCAGATGCTGCAGCGGCATGACCACCTGGCGGCGCATAAAGCGGATGCAGAACAGCACCAGACCGATGATGGCGGCGTAGCCCAGCACGCTGACGGCGGCCACCAGGGTGAGTTTCAACTCGGAATAACGCTGCAGAGCGGAAACAAAATGATCGACGCGGTTGACGTAGCCGGCGACCTCCGCCCGGTAGGCGGCCGCTTGCCCGTCACGGATCTGCCGCTCCATCGCTTGCCATGTTTGTTGCAGCGCCAGATAGTGGTTGCGCACCTCGGCCGGGACGTAAAAGCGCGCCAGCTTTTGCAGCGCCGGCGCCTGCAAAGATTGCCGGTACTGCTGCAGATGCAGCTCCAGCTCCGGGCTCTGTCGATCGAGATCAAAGGCCAGGCGGTAGCTTTGCATGCGCAGCGAACCGGCAATGTTGATCGCCTCGGCATCGCTCTGGCTGCCGGCGACGGTCGTCAACGCCAACCCGGTGGCGAGCACCGACAGTATCACGATGCCGAACAGCGCCCTGGCCAGGCTGCCGGTCACGGAACGTTTAACAAGCAATCACGGAATCCTTTTCTCTCAGGTGAGGGCTGCGCCAGTTTCATTCGAAAGCAAAACTATAACTTTTGCAACTAAATTGCACCGCGATTTGTATCAAGTTGTCAACAAAACGGGAACAATTGTCGTCGTGTAATCAAATGAATAGCGAAATGCCCGCCGATGTTCAGCTGCAGCTCGGTTTCCACTGAGGATTTGCCTTTGCGGATGCAATTCGTCTGTCAGATTATGCGTCCGCCCACGATGTATTTTTAATCCTGGTTTGCCCGGAGAGGCGTTGTGATTTTTGTTGCAAATCGTCTGCTGCGGCGCAGCGTAATCGCGGTATGATTTTCACGTTGCAACTCAAGGAAAAAGGGTCATGTCGTCGAAAATTGAGAATGTGAAGAAAGAGCTGTTGTCGGACAACTGGTATGTGCTGCACAAGTACACGTTCGATCTGCAACGCAAAAATGGCGGTTCGGTGCAACAGATGCGCGAGGTTTACGATCGCGGCAACGGCGCCACCATTTTGCTGTACAACCGCGCCAAGGGCACGGTGGTGCTGACCAACCAGTTCCGCATGCCGACCTACGTCAACGGCAACGAAAGCGGCATGCTGCTCGAGGCCTGCGCCGGCCTGCTGGACGCCGATTCGCCGGAGCAGTGCGCGCGCCGCGAAGCGGTGGAAGAGACCGGTTTTCAGGTGGGCGAGGTCAAAAAAATCTTCGAAGCCTACATGTCGCCGGGCGGCGTGACCGAGATCGTGCACTTCTTTATCGCCGAATACCATGACGATGAGCGGCGCGCGGCCGGCGGCGGCATTGAAGATGAAGATATCGAAGTGATCGAACTGCCGTTCAGCGAAGCGGTGGCGATGATCGCCGATGGCCGCATTAAAGACGGCAAGACCATCATGCTGCTGCAGTATTTGCAGATTCATCGGGTGATGGAATAAAAAAAGCCGGTCATGATGACCGGCTTTTTTATCGGCTGGCGCCAGGCCGCTTACTTCAGCAGCGCCTGCGCCTTCGCCACCACGTTGTCCACGGTGAAGCCAAACTCGGCGAACAGCTGCTCCGCCGGCGCCGACTCACCGAAGGTGGTCATGCCCACGATGGCGCCGTTCAGCCCCACGTACTTGTACCAGTAGTCCGCGATACCCGCTTCCACCGCCACACGTGCCGTCACCGCCGCCGGCAGCACCGACTCACGGTACGCCGCATCCTGCTTGTCGAACGCGTCGGTCGACGGCATCGACACCACGCGCACCTTGCGGCCCGCCGCGGTCAGTTTGTCCGCCGCTTCCACCGTGATGCCCACTTCGGAGCCGGTGGCAATCAGGATAACGTCCGGCGTGCCCGCGCAGTCTTTCAGCACGTAGCCGCCGCGGTACACGTTCGCCAGCTGCTCTGCGGTGCGCGGCTGCTGGGTCAGGTTCTGGCGCGAGAACACCAGGGTGGTCGGGCCGTCGTTGCGCTCGATGCCGTACTGCCACGCCACCGCCGATTCCACCTGGTCGCACGGGCGCCAGGTGCTCATGTTCGGGGTCACGCGCAGGCTCGCCAACTGCTCCACCGGCTGGTGAGTCGGGCCGTCTTCGCCCAGACCAATGGAGTCGTGGGTGTAGACGAACACATTGCGCAGCTTCATCAGCGCCGCCATGCGCACCGCGTTGCGGGCGTATTCCACGAACATCAGGAAGGTCGCCGAGTACGGCAGGAAGCCGCCGTGCAGCGCGATGCCGTTGGTGATGGCGGTCATGCCGAACTCGCGCACGCCGTAATGAATGTAGTTGCCCGCCGGGTCAACGTTCAGCGCTTTCGAACCGGACCATAGGGTCAGGTTGCTCGGCGCCAGGTCGGCGGAGCCGCCCAGGAACTCCGGCAGCACCTTGCCGAACGCTTCCAGCGCGTTCTGCGACGCCTTGCGGCTGGCGATGTTGGCCGGGTTGGCCTGCAGTTTTTCCACGAACGCCCTGGCGTCGGCTTTCCAGTCGGCCGGCAGCTCGCCGTTCATGCGGCGCTTGAACTCGGCGGCCAGTTCCGGGAAGGCCCTGGCGTAGGCGGCAAACTTGTCGTTCCAGGCCGCTTCCTTGGCCTGACCGGCTTCTTTGGCGTCCCACTGGGCGTAGATGTCCTGCGGGATTTCAAAGGCGGCGTATTTCCAGCCCAGTGCTTCGCGGGTGGCGGCCACTTCGGCGGCGCCCAGCGCGGCGCCGTGCACGTCATGGGTGCCGGCCTTGTTCGGCGAACCAAAGCCGATAACGGTCTTGCACATCAGCAGCGACGGCTTGTCGGTCACCTTGCGGGCTTCTTCAATCGCCGCCTTGATGGCGTCCGGGTTGTGGCCGTCGACGTTGCGCACCACGTGCCAGCCGTAGGCTTCGAAGCGCAGGGCGGTGTCGTCGGTGAACCAGCCGTCGACGTGGCCGTCGATGGAGATGCCGTTGTCATCGTAGAAGGCGGTCAGCTTGCCGAGCTTGAGGGTGCCGGCCAGGGAGCAGACTTCGTGCGAGATGCCTTCCATCATGCAGCCGTCGCCCATGAAGGCGTAGGTGTGGTGGTCGACGATGTCGTGGCCAGGGCGGTTGAACTGCGCCGCCAGGGTGCGTTCGGCAATGGCGAAGCCGACGGCGTTGGCGATGCCCTGGCCCAGCGGGCCGGTGGTGGTTTCAACGCCCGGGGTGTAGCCGTACTCCGGGTGGCCCGGGGTTTTGGAATGCAGCTGACGGAAGTTTTCCAGCTCGCGCATCGGCAGGTCGTAGCCGGTGAGGTGCAGGAGGCTGTAAATCAACATGGAGCCGTGGCCGTTGGAGAGCACGAAACGGTCGCGGTCAGCCCAGTGCGGGTTAGTCGGGTTGTGGTTGAGGTAGTCACGCCATAGGACTTCGGCGATGTCCGCCATGCCCATAGGGGCCCCCGGGTGGCCGGAATTTGCTTTTTGTACGGCGTCCATGCTGAGTGCGCGGATGGCGTTGGCAAGCTCTTTACGAGAAGACATAACGAAACTCCAGTGCGATTACAGTTGAGCGGCCAACATGTCTTCCAGCTTCTGCTGGTCGACGGCGAACAGGCGAATGCCTTCGGCGAGTTTTTCCACCGCCATGGCGTCCTGGTTGTGCAGCCAGCGGAACTCCGCTTCGGCCAGCGGAGCCGGTTGGTGGAAGCCTTCGGTAGACGGGGTCAGCTTGCGTTCGACCGGCTGCTCGCTGTTTTTCAGCTGTTCCAGCAGGTTTGGCGCGATGGTTAGGCGATCGCAGCCGGCCAGCGCCAGGATCTGCTCAACCTTGCGGAAGCTGGCGCCCATGATCACCGTCTGGTAACGATGACGCTTGTAGTATTCATAGATGGTGCGCACCGATTTCACGCCCGGATCCTGATCGGCGTCGTAGTCGGCGGCAGGCTGTTTGGCCTGGTACCAGTCATAGATGCGGCCGACGAACGGCGAGATCAGATACACGCCGGCTTCGGCGCAGGCGCGGGCCTGGGCGAAGGAGAACAGCAGCGTCAGGTTGGTGTTGATGCCTTCTTTTTCCAGCTCTTCGGCGGCTTTGATGCCTTCCCAGGTGGAAGCCAGTTTGATCAGGATGCGCGATTTGTCGATGCCTTGTTCTTGGTACATGGCGATCAGCTTGCGCGCTTTGGCGACGCACATGCCGCGGTCGAACGACAGGCGGGCGTCCACTTCGGTGGAGATGCGGCCCGGCACGCTTTTGAGGATTTCGACGCCGATATTGACCGCCAGCTTATCGCTGGCGTTGATCAGCTGGGTTTCCTTGCTGCCGCCCTGGCGGCGGGCATACTCCAACGCTTCGGTGATCAGCGCCTTGTACTGCGGCAGCGCGGCGGCTTTCAGGATCAGCGAAGGGTTGGTGGTGGCGTCCTGGGGTTCGAACTGGCGGATGGATTCGATATCGCCGCTGTCGGCGACCACCGTGGTCAGCTGCTTGAGTGCGTCTAATTGATTCATTGATAAGCTCCTTGACCAAGCTCAATGTAGGGAAATGAGAACCTTTTTCATCATAGGGGGAACACACTGCATCATCGGATCGAGAATGAAAATGCGCTTTTTCTGATTGTTGCGATGGATAATAACAATGAATGCCGAATAAACCCAGGCGGAGCGCGGCTTGCGCGCGACCGCCATCGAGACGGCAGGCGGTTTAACGCCGTCCGGCCGCGTTTTCGTAATAGCCGATCCGCTCGACTTTCGGCGCCGATCCTCCCCCTTCAAACTCCGATTCCAGCCAGGCATCGACGATGGTTTTCGCCAGTTCGGCACCGATGACCCGCGCGCCCAGCGTGATGATCTGAGCATCATTGCTTTTGCGCGCCCGCTGGGCGGAGTAGGTATCGTGACATTGCGCCGCACGAATGCCGGGCACTTTATTGGCCACGATGCTCATACCGATGCCGGTGCCGCACAGCAGGATGCCCCGCCGATGTTTTTCCTCCCGTATCGCCTGCGCGACGCGATAGGCGATATCGGGATAGATCCCCGTTTCTGCGGCGCGATCCGTCGTGTAGTCAATGACGGGGATGTCCCGTTGTTGCAGGTGGGCAACGATCAGATCTTTCAGTTCAATGGCGGCATCATCGGCGCCGATGGCGATAGGCAGCATAGCGGTCTCCTGATTGGTAACGAAAAGGGTGGCGATCCTCGGTGGTGCCACGTTCATTACCGTATCCCTGTTTAATCAAATGTTCAATCGATGTTCTTTTGTTTTTTGTCTGGATTTTCAGTTTGCCACTGCAAAAGGTGATCTTAGTCACTAAAAAAGGGCTTTTAATCGTTATTCACTCTAGTGAAGACGGGTTTTTGAGCGATATCACACTTTGATAAGTTCACTGTGGGCAAATTGAACGCATGGCGTTAGTGTTCATTTGTTCTTTGTTTGTGTTAATGATCAAGAGAAGTTTCCCTACCAGAGGAGAGTGCTATGTGTCAGACCTGCATAACAGAGGCGAAAATGGCGGCCGGTATCCCCGAGATCATGAAGGCGGTTGTGGCGTACGCCCCGAAAGATTACCGCCTGGAACAGGTGCCGGTACCGACGATCGGCCCGAAAGAGATCCTGGTGAAGATCGAAGCCTGCGGCATCTGCGCCGGTGATGTTAAAGCGTTCGAAGGGGCGCCCAGTTTCTGGGGCGATGAAAAACAACCGGCGTACATCAAGGCGCCGATGATCCCCGGCCATGAATTCATCGGCCATGTCGTGGGGTACGGTGAAGGCGTCGAGGGCTTCAATCTCGGCGATCGCGTGATATCAGAACAAATCGTTCCCTGCTGGCAATGCCGCTTCTGCAACCGCGGTCAGTATTGGATGTGCGAAAAGCATGACCTGTACGGTTTCCAGAAAAACGTTAACGGCGGCATGGCCGAGTACATGAAGTTCACCAAAGAGGCAATTAACTATCATGTGCCGGCCGACCTGCCGATCGAAAAAGCCATTCTGATCGAACCCTATGCTTGCTCCTTCCATGCGGTGCAACGCGCCAATATCAAACTGGGCGATGTGGTGGTGTTGGCCGGCGCCGGCACCCTGGGGCTGGGCATGATCGGGGCCATCAAGAAATCCGGGCCCTCGAAGCTGGTGGTGCTGGATCTGTCCGACGAACGTCTGGCCTTGGCGAAGCGCTTCGGCGCGGATGTGACGCTCAATCCCACCCGTGACGACGTGCCCGCCGCGGTTAAAGCGATGACCGAGGGCTACGGCTGCGACATCTACATCGAGGCGACCGGCGCACAGAAGTCCGTGGAACAGGGCCTGACGCTGATCCGCAAGCTCGGCACCTTCGTCGAATTTTCCGTGTTTAAGGATCCGGTGACCGTCGACTGGAGCATCATCAGCGACCGCAAGGAACTGGACGTGCTCGGTTCGCACCTCGGCCCTTACTGCTATCCGCTGGTGATCGAAGGCATCGCCAATGGCGATCTGCCGACCGAAGGCGTGGTGACGCATACGTTGCCGCTGGAACAGTTCGCCGAAGGTTTCGAGCTGATGAAGCGCGGTATCGGTTCAATCAAAGTGGTGCTTAATCCAAACCTCTGAAACCTGCGTCGTTACTCGGGTGCGGGCGAGCCTGCGCCTCCATAATCACATGTGCTGGGGTGTTCTATGTTGCATGGACTGATTCATCGCATTGGTCTGTCACCGAAACTGCTGCTGGGCTATGCCGGCGTGTTGGTGTTCATGATGGGCGAAGGGCTGGAACAGGGCTGGCTGTCGCCTTATTTGATTGGCAAAGGGCTGAGCATTCAGGAATCGGCGCTGCTGTTCAGCGTTTATGGCTTTGCGGCCGCCATCGCCGCCTGGTTTTCCGGCGTGTTGGCGGAAATCTTTACCGCCCGGCGGGTGATGTTGGCCGGCCTGCTGCTGTTTCTGTTCGGTTCGGTGTGTTTTTTGACGTTCGGCCTGCCGAGCAACAACCTGGCGATCATGGTGCCGACCTATGCGCTGCGCGGCTTGGGTTATCCGTTGTTCGCCTACGGTTTTCTGGTGTGGGTGGCGTATGAGGCGCCGCCGGAAAGGCTGGGGTCGGCGGTGGGGATTTTCTGGTTTGTCTACAGCGGCGGGCTCAGCGTGCTGGGCGTGCTGTATTCCAGCATCATGCTGCCTTATCTCGGCGAGATCCACACGCTGTGGAGCGCGCTGATTTTCGTCGTGCTGGGCGCGGTGATTGCGCTGATGCTCAATCGCGACGACGGCGCGGCACAGAGCGGCAACCGGGAAAAAGCGTCGCTGGGTTATGTCTTGAAGGGCATCACCATCGCGTTTGAAAACCCGAAGATTGGCCTGGGCGGCATCGTGCGCACCATTAATACCTCTGCGGCTTACGGTTTCGTCGTATTCATGCCCATGTACATGATGGATATGGGGTTCACCCGCACGCATTGGCTGCAGATGTACGCCGCGCTGTGGACGGTCAACATCATTTTCAACCTGATTTTCGGCGTGATCAGCGACGGGCTCGGCTGGCGCAATGTGGTGATGTGGTTTGGCTGCGTCGGCTGTGCCTTGACCACGCTGATGTTCTACTACGTGCCGCAATTCTTCGGCGCCAACTACCTGTTGACCGTTTGCGCCGCCGGGTTGTTCGGCGCCTGCCTGGCGGCGTTCGTGCCGCTGTCGGCCATCATGCCGTCGCTGGCGCCGGACAATAAGGGGGCGGCGATGTCGATTCTCAATCTGGGCGCCGGCCTGAGCACCTTTGTCGGCCCGGCGGTGGTGGGGCTGTTTATCGGCAGCCTCGGCACCGTTGGCGTGATCTGGATCTTTACCGGTTTGTACCTGTTCAGCGGTGTGCTGATGAAATTTGTCACGCTGCCGAAAGAAAGCGCGACGGTGCAGGAAGAACGCGGCGCGAGTTTGGCGAAAATATCCTGACCGAGGGTGAAGTTCACAGTTTTAAGGGGAAATTTATGATTAATCATCAAACTACGGCGCCGCGTGAGCTCTCGCTGCAGGGCAAGGTGGCGCTGATTACCGGCGGCGCTGCGGGGATCGGTCTCGCTATTGCCGAACGCTATCTGCAAAACGGCGCACGCGTGGCGCTGCTCGATCGGGCGCCGCAGGTTGCGGAAGTGGCGCGACAGCTGGACGCCGAGGCGGCGCTGGGCGTCGTGGCCGACGTCACCGATGCCGCATCGGTGGAGCGGGCGGTGGCGCAGATTGAGGCGCATTTCGGGCGGCTGGACGTGCTGGTCAACAGCGCCGGCATCGTCGCGCTGCATCCGGCCGAGGAGCTGCCGGAAACGGCGTGGGATGCAACCCTGGCGGTCAATCTGAAAGGCGTGTTTCTTACCTGCCAGGCGGTGGGGCGCCGTTTCATTCGCCAGCGCGGCGGCAGCATCATCAATCTCGCCTCGCAGGCCGGGGTGGTGGCTTTGCCTAATCACCTGGCCTATTGCGCCAGCAAGGCGGGCGTGATCGGTCTGACCCAGGTGCTGGCGCTGGAGTGGGGGCCGCACAACGTGCGGGTTAACGCCATTTCGCCCACCGTGGTTTTGACGGAGCTGGGCCGTAAGGCCTGGTCAGGCGAGGTGGCGGAACAAATGAAGCAGAAAATCCCGCTGCGGCGTTTCGCCGAGCCGCAAGATATCGCCGCCAGCGCCCTGTTTTTGGCCGGCGACGCGGCGGCGATGATCACCGGCGCCAACCTGGTGGTCGACGGCGGTTACACCATTCAATAATTTCTTATTCAGGCGACAGAGAGGCCGCGATGAACAGAATCATTAACGATCCCGATCACGTAGTAGAAGACGCCATTCAGGGCTACAGGCTGGCCCACCCGAACTATTATGCCGCCACCGATAATGCGCGGGTGTTGAAATATCCGCCGGCGCCAATCGCCGGCAAAGTGGGCATCGTCACCGGCGGCGGTTCCGGCCATGAGCCGGCGTTCCTGGGCTATGTCGGCAAAAACATGTTGGATGCCGTCGCGATTGGCGAGATTTTTTCATCGCCTACGGCGGGGGCTTTTCTCGACGCGTTCAAGGCGGCGGACAGCGGTGCGGGCGTCGCTTGTCTGTACGGCAACTACGCCGGTGACAACATGAACGTCAAGATGGCGATCAAGAAGGCCACGGCGGCCGGCATACGGGTGAAAACCGTGGTGGCCAACGATGACGTCGCCTCGGCGCCGGCCAGTGAGATCGATAAACGGCGCGGCGTGGCCGGAGAAATTCTGATGTGGAAGGTTGGCGCGGCGGCGGCGGCCAAAGGGTACGATCTGGACGGCGTGATCGGCGCGGCGCAAAAAGCCATCGACCGGTGTCGTTCGATCGGCGTCGGCCTCAGTTCCTGCACCATTCCCGCGGTCGGCAAACCCAATTTTCATATCGAAGACGGCAAGATGGAGATCGGCATCGGCCATCACGGCGAACCGGGCATTGAGGTATCGCCGATCCAGTCGGCGTCGGCGATGGCCGGCACCATGCTCGATTTCGTGCTCAACGACATGCCGCTGGAACAGGGGCAGGAGGTGGCGTTGCTGATCTCCGGGCTTGGCGCCACGCCGGTGATGGAGCTGTATATCTATTATGCCGAAATAGAGCGTCGGTTGACGGCGAAAGGCGTGCGGGTGCATCGGCGCTACGTCGGCAATTACTTCACGTCGCTGGAAATGATGGGCGTGACGCTGACGCTGATGACGCTGGATGACGAACTGAAAACGCTGCTGGACATGCCGGCGCAATCTTTAGGCTTAACCCAGGTGGAGTGAATCATGACGGAACAAATTTCAACCCGGTACGGCAGTGAGATCGTTACGGGGCTGATAGAAACCATTGTCAGCAACCGCGAATATCTGAGCGAAATCGACGGCGCCATCGGCGACGGTGACCACGGCATTAATATGTCGAAGGGATTCGCGATGTGCGGCGATGCCATTCGCGGCCGCGAGCTCACGCTGGCGCAGGCGTTCGATGCGGTATCGGATGCGCTGATGGAGGGCATCGGCGGTTCGATGGGGCCGCTGTACGGCAGCCTGTTCATGGGCATGGCGGAGAGCGTCCGTGAGCGCAGCGTGCTGGACAAGCAGGCATTTTTGGCGATGTTGCACGGCGGGTTGCGCGAACTGCAGGACATCAGCAGCGCGGGCGTGGGCGACAAGTGTCTGATGGATACGCTGATACCGGCGGTGGCGGCATTTGAGCAGGCGGTGGGACGCGGTGACGACTTCGCCGCTGCGCTGGAACAAATGAAAATCGCCGCAGAGCGCGGGCGGGACTCCACCCGCGAGCTGGTGGCGAAAATCGGCCGCGCCAGCCGTCTGGGCGAGCGTTCGCGCGGCGTACTGGACGCCGGCGCGGTATCTTGCTGCCTGCTCTTGACCCGATTGGCGGACGAGGTGGAGCAACGACTGAATACCGTTGCCGCCTGAACGCGTTATACTAGCGGGCATTCAGCCTTGTCGGAGGGGCGTGTATCGTCCCTCCGCCATCATCAACCGGCCTGCCGTGGGGAAACGTCTAACGGATGGAAAAACAAACTGTGTCCCAGGATAACGAACTGCTGACCGAAATCGCCGTTGCTTATTATCAGGATGAGATCACGCAGGAAGAGATCGCCAAAAAGTTCGGCATCTCACGGATCAAAGTCGGTCGTTTGCTCAAGCGCGCCAAGGAAGAAGGCATCGTCGAGATCAACGTGCGTTATCACCCGGTATTCAGCACCCGGCTGGAACAGCAGATGATGGAACGTTTTCCCATCAGCCGCGCGTTGATCGCGCTCGACCATCAGGACGAAGAGGAACAGCGTCGGCAGGTGGCGGCGCTGGTGTCCAATTATCTGGCGATGTCGCTGAAAGACGATATGGTGTTGGCGGTCGGCCAGGGACGCAACGTGGCGGCGATCGCCGATCATGTCGGCAGCGTGACGGAACGCAACTGCAAGTTCATCTGCGGCATCGGCGGCACCCACCGTCCGGGCGACGCGATCAACGCCGACCATATCAGCCGGCGTCTGGCGAAGAAGTTTGGCGGCAGCAGCGAGACGCTCTATGCGCCGGCCTACGTCGAAAATCGCGCGCTGAAAGACGCCTTCATGCAGAACGGCACGATTAAGGAAACGCTGGATCGTGCGCGTAAGGCCGATGTGGCGTTAGTCGGCATTGGCGACATGAATGAAAACAGTTATATGGTGAAATTGGGGTGGTTTACGCCGCACGAGATTATCGACGCCAGCCTCAATCAGGGCGTGATCGGCGACATCGCCGGCTATGACTTTTTCAATGCTCAGGGGCAGCATGTCGACACGGTGATGAATGACAGAGTGATCGGGCTGAGCATTGATGAGCTGCGCAAAATCCCTTGTGTGATCGCCATTGCTTCCGAGAATACCAAGGCGCTGGCGATTTTGGGCGCTTTGCGCACCGGCGCCATCGACATTATCGCCACCAGCGCGCTCAATGTGCGCACTATCCTCAACATGTCGCAATAGCGGCACCTGCAAAAAAGGGTTCAGCGCCAGGCTGAACCCTCAACGATCTCCTCATTTGACCGATTATTTACTCAGGTTGACGTCGATCGCCTGATAGAAGGCGTTAGCGGTGTCGGCTATGTCCCACACGGCAAGGATCACGTGCGAACCGCTGCGATCTGCCGGTATGTTGCACTGGTGGGTGACCTGTGCGGCAGGGATGGCGCCGCCGTCGTTGAACTGGCAGAACGGCGTCAGGTCAAAGGAAGCGCGGGTCAGCGGCTGCGAAGCGTCCCAGTTCGGCTTGGTGATGAAATAGCGCCAGCTGGTGGTGCTGTGACGGGCGGTCAGCTTCCAGGTAAAGGAGTTCGGGCCGGTTTTCAGATTGAGCTTGTTCCAGCGCGTCGGCGTTTGCTGATCCAGTTCGAAGAAGGTGGACTTGTCGGCGCTGGCGATATGGCCGTCAGCCGGGCCGGCCTGCGGGAAGCCTTTCAGGCCTTCGACGCTCTGCGGTTCGTACTGCACGCTGCCGCACTGGGTGTTGAGCTGCAGTTTGCACTGATAGGCGCGGCTGGCCGGCGACTCGACATAACCGTGGGCATTCGCCTGTTGCGAAACGCCGAACATGGCCGCGCTCAGCAGGCCCAGAGAGAGCAGGGTACGGGAAGTTTTGTTCATAAGTCACTCCTGACTGAAATTATGTTGTAAGTTGAGCGTATTTCACCGACAAAATGAGAGACTAATAACGCAATTGGAAATAACCATTTCTGTCGGCTTGTTTTATTTTTACCATTCTGATTTGGCCGTAGATCGGAATGTTTTACCGGCTATTAACGAAAAATATTATGATGACAATCTTTGATCGTTAGGCCGAATTTATTTAACTGTCACAGTGTAAAAGCACGGCGCTATGATGAAATTTATATCAAGTAGTGATGAATAGTATTTAAGATAGCGCTCTCATTTATGAAGTATATTGCTTGTTGCGTTGAGTACCCTTGTTCGATTTGATCGATTTTTGTGCGCCACCACCTTGGGAATTTAGTGTCATTTTTCTTATTTTATTTTAAAGAGGAATTTGTATGACTAGATTATCCCTGGACGCGATTAAAATAATCAGCACCATCAAGAACACCGGATCTTTCTCTATGGCCGCGGAGGCGCTGCATAAAACGCCTTCGGCGATCTCTTATCGGGTTTCCAATATTGAAAGCAAACTCTGCGTGAAACTTTTTCATCGCAATGGCCCCATGATTACCCTGACGGATGAAGGGGAATTTCTCCTGCAGGAAGGCAGTTGGATTTTAAATGCGGTGCAGGATCTGGAAAGCCGGGTGCGCAACATTCCCAAGCTGGACAATAATATCCGCCTGGCGGTAGACACCTTCTTCCCGCTGGAAACGCTGACGCAGGATATCCGCGACTATATTCAGCATTGCCCGAACGCCAATATCTCGGTGCAGCGGGAAGCGTTGAACGGCACCTGGGATGCGCTGAAAAACAACCGGGCGGATCTGATCATCGCCATCGGCCAAATTCCCGACAGCGTGCAGGCCAAAACCCTGATGCTCGGCAAGCTCAACTTTGTGCTGTGCGTATCGCCTTCGCACCCGTTCGCGGCGCAGAGAAAGCCGGTGTGCAAGAAACAGCGGTTGAACGACATCGTGGTGGTGATCGCCGACAGCAGCCATGAGCTGCCCAAGCGCAATCACGGCACGCTGCCCTTGCAGCGTCAGTTGGTGGTATGCGACGTGGAAAGCAACCTGGCGCTGCTCAAGCGCGGCATCGGCCACGCTTTTTTGCCGCCTGCGCTGATCGAAAAGGAATTGGCCAGCGGCGAACTGGTGACGGTGCCGGTGGAGATGCAAAAGGGCGACGAAATGATTTGGCTGGCGTGGCATCCGGCCAGCAAGGGCGCCGGGTTTAACTGGTGGCATGAGCGGCTGACGCGCAAAAGCGATGTCTACAGCCTGATGGGCCGCGAAGTGGTGCGGGATGGCGGTTATCCATGGTGCCACAACTGAAGGAATAAAGACGAAGGGACGCGAAAATCAAACGGTTAACTCAATGAAAACCCCGCAGCATTCGGCTACGGGGTTTTTTTATGGTTTACGCTACGCGGCCCACCTTCAGCCAGGCGCTGTCTGAACCCGGCGCAGAGGTGATGTAACCCCACTTGGTCTGCCAGACGTAGCCCTGGTAGGACACCAGCGCGCCCTGCGCGTAAGTGGTGCCCGGCACATAGGCCGGCGCGGTCATGATAGGCAGGTTGCCGGGGCCGACGCCGGTGTAGCGCAGCCCGGTGCCCATATCCAGCTGGCTGTCGTCGTAGTCCGCGGCGTTGAAATAGCGATCCAGCGCGGCCAGCAGATCGCCGTTGCGGTTGTCTTGCCCCAAATGCCAGAACATCACGCCGCCCAGCTGCTGCTGCTTGATGTATTTCGCTTTGTATTTGAAGCTCTCGGCATCGTCATAGGTGACGAACAGCCCGTTCTGCGCATGATACAGATAAGGCGTTTTGGTCTTGTCGTTCCACAACCGCTGATAGCCGTAGTTGCCCTGCAGCATCTGCTCCAGCTGGCGATAGGAGGCGATGCGCGGATCCTTGTCGCGAACGCACTCTTCACAGCCCACAAGCCAGTAGTCGGTGCTCGGATACGGATCTTCGCCCGGCGTGCTGTGGCTGCTGTACTGGCCGCCGTTGCCGCCGTTGCCGCCGCTGACGCCCTTGAAGGCGCGGCCGTAGAAGGGCACGCCCATGACGATTTTGGCGCTCGGTACGCCTTCCATCATCAGGTGCTGCTGCACGGCGGCGTCGACCGTCAGGCTGAACGGGCTGGGGAAGGCGCGGGTCAGCTCTTCCCAGCTCCAGCCCAGATTGGCTTCGCGCAGCGCATTGTAGAAGGTCGGCCCGGCCGCATCGCCGAACAGCGCCGCCTGGTGGTTGGTTACCTTCTCCCAGGGGCCGGCCAGATCGTAGGTCATCAGGTTGATGTAATCGAGCGGCGCGACGATCTGCGCCAGCTTGCTGTAATAGCGCGACAGGAAGAAGGCGCCGCCGGCGCCGGCGATGGTCAACTGATACGGCAGCGCCTGGCGGCCGTCGGCGACGGTTTGCTGATTAAGCAGGGTGCGGATCTCCTGCAGCGCGGCGATGAAGCCGTCCACTTCCGCCGCCTGCGGATACTCCCAGTCGATGTCCACGCCGTCGAAGCCGTAATCCTTCATGATGCGCACGCAGGATTGGGCGAACTTGGCGCGCGACGCCGGGGTTTTCACCGCGTTGACGTAGTTGGCGTGCGACACGCCCAGATCGTTGGAGTAGTACCAGCCGCCGATGGAGAACATGATGCGCAGGCTGGGGTTGTGCGCTTTGAGCGCGGTCAAACGGTTGACCACATCACGCGCCTTGGCGTCGTTGGTGGCCGGATCCCAGGCGCATTCCAGATTGCTGTTGATATCCAGGAACGAGAAGTTGATGTGCGTCAGCTGTTTGGCTTTGGCCGGCGTAATGTTGGAAACCGGGAATGGCACGACGGACGTATCGGTCTCGGTGTAATTATTGATTTGGTTGGTTGGAATAAAATAATACCCAATAACGGCTTTGCGTGTGGACATGGTATTTCTCCAGAGTGGATGTTTTTATGATGGGGAAGTATTTCCCACCGCCATTAATGTTTATTTTTCGTAAAAACAAAAGTCGAAATAAATCACCATAAGAATGAATTTTTTATTCACTGCCGCCTGTCTTGGCGTTTATGTGTTGTGCCAGCATTCAGCATGAATGAATTCGACCATAGGGCCTGTATTTATTCATTTGCTTTGTAATAGCATCCTTAACTAGATTCTGAGTATCCGATGTCCCACCGGCCGTGATTGGCATTTAATTAAAAATAAAAAAGGAGATGAGCTATGTCCAGCATAGAGCCTGACGCTGTTGGCTTAATAGTCCAGCGAGTATGTGAATATCTTCAGCCGGTATTGAACGCCATTCTGGCCGGCGTGATGGCGCTATTACATGGCGCCTATCGCAACGTGGGTATTCGGCGACGTTTATTGAATGCGGCGATGTGCGCGTTATTGGCCTGGACGGTGCGCGATGCGCTGGCGTTGATGGGCCTGGAATTAAACTGGGCGAATTTGGCCAGCGTATTGATTGGCTTTATGGGGGCGGATTACATCAACGCCTTAATTAAAAAATTCATCGGCAAAAAGACGGGGTTTAAAAATGTTAAATGACATCGAAGAGATTCGCTTTACCGCCCGCAGCGAAGAGAATCTGCGCGGCGTGCATCCGGATCTGGTGCGCGTTATTCGTCTGGCGCTGCGCTATTCGCTGGTGCCGTTTTCCGTCAGCGAGGGGCTGCGCAGCATGGCGCGCCAGCGGGAAATGGTGCGCGCCGGCAACAGCCAAACGCTGCGCAGCCGCCACCTGACCGGGCACGCGGTGGACGTGGTGGCGATGCCGGCGGGCGTGGTCTCCTGGGAGTGGGATTACTACGCGCAAATTGCGGTGGCGGTGCGGCGCGCGGCGCGTGAATGCGGCATCAACGTCGAATGGGGCGGTGAATGGAAAACCCTCAAGGATGGTCCGCACTTCCAGCTGGCGTTTCGGGACTATCCGGCATGAGCGGCTGGCTGCAGAAACTGATGCAGGGCGGGTTGCTGCTGCTGTTGCTGGCGGCTATCTGCCTCGGCGGCTACAGCTCGCTGTTGTCGCACCAGTTGGCGTCCGCGCGGCAACAGGCGGCGGAACTGCAAAAAAGCCTGGCGCAGCAGGCGGGGCTGATCGCCACCCTGCAGACCCAAGATGCGCAAAATCGTGCGCTGATGGCGGCGCAGCAGCGGCAGGAACAGCAGCTGCGCCAGCAACACGAGGCTTATCAGAGGAAATACCGTGAAGCGATTAAAAACGATCCCTGCGCCGCTCGGCCTCTGCCTGGCGCTGTGCTTGAGCTCCTGCGCCCGGCCGCCGGCGCCGCAGGCCGTGCCGCTGTTGCCCCCTGAGTCGGTGTTCGCGCCCTGTGAGCAGCCGCAGCTGCAGGGGGAGACCTGGGGCGATGCGGTGAGCTATGCCCTGGCGTTACAAACCTCGTTACACATTTGCGCCGGCCAGGTGGAGACGCTCAACGCCTGGCGCGCCACGCTGCCGCCGCGCTGACGGCGGCGTTTCTCTGCTCGTCCCGCAGGCCTTCTTTTTTTACTTTTAAAACGCTCTTTCGACCAAGGTTATGGCGCGCTTCAAAGTTTGTGATGTTTCTCTCACTATACTTCAAGGCTGTGCCCTGTCATTGTAATTGGGCGCCATGGCCCACGGCAGGGCGCAGCCTCAAAGCCTTACCTCAACATAAAAGCAAAAAACAAAGGAATCCATAATGGACGAACAGCTCAAACAGAGTGCCCTTGATTTCCATCAGTTTCCTGTCCCAGGGAAGATCCAGGTTTCCCCTACCAAACCGTTGGCGACTCAGCGCGATCTGGCGCTGGCCTATTCGCCGGGCGTCGCCGCGCCTTGCCTCGAGATCGCCGAAGATCCGCTGGCGGCCTACAAATACACCGCGCGCGGCAACCTGGTGGCGGTGATTTCCAACGGCACGGCGGTACTGGGTCTGGGCAATATCGGCGCGTTGGCCGGTAAGCCGGTGATGGAAGGCAAGGGCGTTTTGTTCAAGAAGTTTTCCGGTATCGATGTATTTGATATCGAAGTGGATGAGCATAACCCTGACAAATTAATCGACATTATCGCCGCGCTGGAACCGACCTTCGGCGGCATCAACCTGGAAGACATCAAGGCGCCGGAGTGTTTCTACATCGAACAGAAACTGCGTGAGCGCATGAAGATCCCGGTGTTCCACGACGACCAGCACGGCACGGCGATCATTACCACCGCCGCGGTGCTCAACGGCCTGCGCGTGGTGAAGAAGAACATCTCCGATGTGCGGCTGGTGGTGTCCGGCGCCGGCGCGGCGTCCATCGCCTGCCTGAACCTGCTGGTGGCGCTGGGGCTGCGTCAGCAGAACATCACCGTCTGCGACTCGAAGGGCGTCATCTATAAAGGCCGCGACGCCAATATGGAACAGACCAAAGCCGCCTACGCCATCGAGGATAACGGCCAGCGCACGCTGGGCGATGCCATCCCGAACGCCGACATCTTCCTCGGCTGCTCCGGCCCGGGCGTCCTGACGCAGGATATGGTGAAAACCATGGCGCGCGATCCGCTGATCATGGCGCTGGCTAACCCGGAACCGGAAATTCTGCCGCCGCTGGCCAAAGCGGTGCGCCCGGACGCCATCATCTGTACCGGCCGTTCCGACTACCCGAACCAGGTGAACAACGTCCTGTGCTTCCCGTTCATTTTCCGCGGCGCGCTGGACGTGGGCGCCACCACCATCAACGAAGAGATGAAGCTGGCCTGCGTGCATGCCATCGCCGATCTGGCGCTGGCGGAGCAGAGCGACGTGGTGGCTTCCGCGTATGACGATCAGGATCTCTCCTTCGGGCCGGAATACATCATTCCGAAACCGTTCGATCCGCGTCTGATCGTCAAGATCGCGCCGGCGGTGGCCAAGGCGGCGATGGATTCCGGCGTGGCGACGCGCCCGATCGAAGACTTCGACGCCTATGTGGAGAAGCTGGCGGAGTTCGTCTACAAAACCAACCTGTTCATGAAACCGATCTTCTCGCAGGCGCGCAAAGAGATGAAGCGGGTGGTGCTGGCGGAAGGCGAGGAGGAACGCGTGCTGCACGCCACGCAAGAGCTGGTGTCGCAAGGGCTGGCCTTCCCGATCCTGGTCGGCCGGCCGAGTGTGATCGAGATGCGCCTGAAAAAGCTGGGCCTGCAGCTGACGCCGGGCAAAGATTTCGAAGTGGTGAACAACGAGTCGGATCCGCGCTTCAACGAATACTGGGGCGAGTACTACCAGATCATGAAACGCCGTGGCGTTTCGCAAGAGCAGGCGCGCCGCGCGGTGATCGGCAACCCGACGCTGATCGCCGCCATCATGCTGCACCGTGGCGAAGCGGATGCGATGATCTGCGGCACCATCGGCAGCTACCATGAGCATTACGACGTGGTGAAGAACGTGTTCGGCTTCCGTGAAGGCGCGCACGTCGCCGGCGCGATGAACGCGTTGCTGCTGCCAAGCGGCAACACCTTTATCGCCGACACCTACGTCAACGACGATCCGACGCCGGAACAGCTGGCGGAGATCACCCTGATGGCGGCGGAAACCGTGCGCCGCTTCGGTATCGAACCTAAGGTGGCGCTGCTGTCTCACTCCAGCTTCGGCTCGTCTGATTGCCCGGCGGCGCGCAAGATGCGCAAAACGCTGGAGCTGGTGAACGAGCTGGCGCCGGAGCTGGAGATCGACGGCGAAATGCACGGCGACGCCGCGCTGGTGGAAAGCATTCGTCACGATCTGATGCCGGACAGCCCGCTGAAAGGCTCGGCCAACCTGCTGATCATGCCGAACATGGAAGCGGCGCGCATCAGTTACAACCTGCTGCGCGTCTCCTGCTCGGAAGGGGTGACCGTCGGGCCGGTGCTGATGGGGGTCGCCAAGCCGGTGCACATCCTGACGCCGATCGCCTCGGTGCGCCGCATCGTCAACATGGTGGCGCTGGCGGTGGTGGAAGCCCAGACCGAACCGCTGTAAGGCCGGGATGAGTGACTGGCCCCCTGCGCCCTTGGCGCCGGGGGCTTTTTTATGCCTTGCAGCGCGCGGCGATGGCGCGGATATCCTG
This sequence comes from Serratia sp. CY81684, assembly GCF_052166595.1. Taxonomy (NCBI): domain Bacteria; kingdom Pseudomonadati; phylum Pseudomonadota; class Gammaproteobacteria; order Enterobacterales; family Yersiniaceae; genus Serratia; species Serratia sp. CY81684. The sequence goes on from NZ_JBJNOO010000003.1 coordinate 282,829, forward strand.
CGGGGTGGTGCGGCAACAGCCGCCGATCAATTGCGCGCCGAGCGCGCGCCACTCTGTCGCCTGATCGGCCAGGCTGCCGTGTTCGCCGCCGCAGGCGTGCCAGGTTTTGCTCACCGCATCGTAGTGCTCGCCGGAGTTCGGGTAGACCAGCAGCGGTTTGTCGGCCAGCGCGCCCAGCTGACGCAGCGCCGGGGCGACCTTGTCCAGCGCGATGCAGTTGATGCCGATCGCCAACACCTGCGGGTTGCCGCGCAGCGCGGACAGGACCTCCGTCAGCGGCGTGCCGTCGCTGAGGTGTTGGCTGTCGCGCAGGGTGAAGGCGAACCAGGCGCCGAGCGTCGGGAACTCCTGCAGCAGCGTCAGCAGCGCCTGCAGTTCAGCGAACGACGGCAGCGTTTCGCAGGCCAGCAGATCGACGCCGGCGGCGGCCAGCGCGGCGAGGCGCGGGCGGTGGAAGGCAATGAAGTCATCCTGCGCCAGCCGATAGTCGCCGCGGTATTCCGAGCCGTCGGCCAGATAGGCGCCGTACGGGCCTACCGAACCGGCGATCAGCAGCGGCGCCGCCTGCGGGTGTGCGGCCAGATAATCGCCCCGCGCGCGTTGCGCCAGCTGCACGCTTTTGGCGATCAGCGCCAGCGACTGCTCCTGATCCAGGCCGCGGCGCGAGAAGCCCTGCGGCGTGGCCTGATAGCTGGCGGTAATGGCGCATTGGGCGCCGGCGTTGAAATAATCGAGATGCACCTGATAGATAAGCTCGGGATTTTCAATCAGCACCTTGGCCGACCACAGCGGATCGGTCAGATCGCAGCCGCGCGCTTCCAGTTCGGTGGCCAGCGCGCCGTCCAGGATCAGCGTCGGCCGTTCGGCCAGCAGGTGGGCGACGGGGTTGTTAACCGACATGTTGTTCTCCCAAAGCGTTTTTTTGCCCGGCGCGCCGGGTCAGGAAATAGGTGAGGTAGCATAGGGCGACGAACGGCAGCCCGCAGTAGAGCGCGATGCGCTGCTCCGGATCGAACGCCAGCCCGATGCAGGCCAGCAGGCACAGCGCAAAGCCGAGGATCGGCGTCAATGGATAGCCGGGCGCGCGGTATTTCAGGCCGCTTATCGGCTGGCCGCTGCGCAGATAGGCGCGGCGGAAAGCATAGTGGGCGGCGCAGATGCTCAGCCACACCGCCACCACCGCAAAGCCGGAGATCGCCGACAGGGCGACGAACACCGTGTCCGGCGCGATCACGCTGGTCAGCAGCGCCAGCACGCCGCCGAGCATGCTGAAGGTCAGGGCGTTGATCGGAATGCCGCGCGCATTGACGCGCGCAAAGTAGGCCGGCAGGGTGCGCTGGTGGGCCAGCGACCACAGCATGCGCCCCGAAGCGTACAGGCCGGAGTTGGCCGCCGACAGGATGGCGGTCAGGATCACGAAGTTGAAGATATCGGCGGCGTAAGGCACGCCGATGCGTTCAAACACCAGCACGAACGGGCTTTTGACGATCCCCGCCTGATCCATCGGGATCAACGCCGCCAGCACGAAGACCGTGCCGATAAAGAACAGCATCAGGCGGATCACCGTGGTGCGGATCGCCAGCGGCACGACTTTCTCCGGGTTCTCGGTTTCACCGGCGGCGATGCCGATCAGTTCCGTGCCGGAGAAGGCGAAGTTCACCGCCACCATGGTCATCAGGATCGGCAGCGTGCCGTGCGGCAGCCAGCCGGAAGCGGTCAGGTTATGCAGGAACGGCGCCGGCGTGCCGTCTTTCATCGGCAGCAGGCCGAACATGGCGGCGCCGCCCAGAATGATGAACGCCAGAATGGTCACCACTTTGATCAGCGAAAACCAGAATTCGCTTTCGGCAAAAAAACGGGTGGTCACGACGTTGAGCAGGAAAATCGCCGCGCAGAAGATCAGGCACCACAGCCACACCGGCGACTGCGGGAACCAGTACTGCATGCAGAATCCGGCGGCGGTCAGGCTGGAGCCCAGCGCCACCGTCCAGGTGAGCCAATACAGCCAGGCGACGGCATAGCCGGTGGCCGGCCCCAGATAGCGCGAAGCGTAGACGTGAAAGGCGCCGGTTTCCGGCATCGCCACCGATAGCTCACCCAGGCACAGCATCACCAGATACACCACCAGCGCGCCAATCAGGTAGGCCAGCAGGGTGCCGAGCGCGCCGGTGGTGGAGATGATGTAGCCGGTGTTGAAAAACAGCCCGGTGCCGATCACGCCGCCCAGCGACAACATCACCAGGTGCCGGGCCTTCATGCTGCGTTTGAACTGCCCTGCGGCGGGCGCCGATGCGTGCATAATAATCCATCCGTATAGACGTCTAAATATCTGAATGGCTATTGGTTATACCCGTAATGCCTTTTTAACGCAATGCGCCACCGGCGATCGCCGCGTAAAAAATCGTTAAGTCGGATCTATATGCAAATGATAATTATTATCTATAATGTCGCCATTTTCGATAATGGGGCAACATGATGAGATATCTGATTTTATTGGCGGCCTTGGCGCTCGGCGCCTGCAGCCAAACGCCGGTGAAGGCGCCGGCCAATGACGTCGCGAGTTTGGGGAGCATCACCGATCTGCACAGCGGTGCGAGCCTGACGTCGGAGCAGCTGTTGACGCGATTGGCGCAGCAGCCGCGGGTGATCGTCGGGGAAAAACATGACAATCCTTACCACCATCAGGTTGAGCAATGGCTGGTGCAGCAACTGCCGCAGCGGCGGCCGCAGGGCAGCGTGCTGATGGAGATGATCAACCCGAACCAGCAGGTGCAGGTGGACAAAGTCAAGCAGTGGCTGCAGAGCGACCCCACAGTGCGTGGCGGCCGCGTGGCGGAGCTGATCGCCTGGCAGCCGGGCTGGAAGTGGGAACTGTATGGCGGGGTGACGATGGCGGCGATGCGCGCGCCATACCCGCTGTGGTCAGCCAACCTGGATCGCAGCGAGATTACGGCGTTCTATCAGCAGCCGCAGTTCCCGGCGGGGCAGCTATCGGCGCAGCCGGCGGTGCGCAAGGCGCTGGAAGAGACCATCCGCACTTCGCACGGCGGCAAGATTGAGGCCGACCAACTGCACGCGATGTTGGCGATCCAGCAGCAGCGCGATCGGCGCATGGCGGAACGTTTGCTGGCGGCGCCCACGCCCGCGCTGTTGATCGCCGGCGGCTATCACGCCGCCAAATCGGTGGGCGTGCCGCTGCACGTGCGGGATCTGCAACCGGCGGCGGCGCCGACGGTGCTGATGCTGGCGGAGCCGGGCGTACAGGTCGATGCGAACACGGCGGACTACCTGTGGATCACACCATCAGTGAAATGAATACGTTAAGGCAGTGAAAAGGGGTGTTAATTATAGTTGCAAATGATTATCATTAGTAAATGTGATCTGCAATCATTCGCAATTAAGCAAGCTAATGCCCCTATGTTAAGTCAGTCTTATTCCCTTCCGGCCTTTGAGCTGCCGCAGCCGCGCTGGGCGCGCGGCCTGCTGCTCGCCCTGGCGGCGCACGCGGCGTTGGTGCTGCTGTTTTATTGGCCGCAGACGGCGCTGGAGCCGGTGGCGCTGCCGCCGCCGGCGGTGATGATGAGCTGGGCGGCGCAGATTGAAGCGCCGGAAAGCAAACCGCTGCCGCTGGGTGTGCAGCAGGCGGAGTCCGCCGCGGCGCAGCCCGCTGAGCAGCAGCAACAGCCGGATCTGCCCAAGCTGGCGCGCGCCGATAAAGCGAAGATCGTGACGGCGCAGAAGAAGCGCGCCGAACACCGCCCCCCGCAAAAAGCGCAGCCGAAACCGCAGGAACAGGCCAAAGAGACGCGCAACGCCGCCGCGTCCAGCGCCGCCGCGCCGCAGGCGCAGACGCTCTCCCACCAAACCGCCGCGCCGATCAACAGCGATGCCAACAGCAGCGCGCAGGCCAAGCTGTCGTGGGAGAGCCTGGTGAAAGGTAAGCTGAACCGCATCAAGGAATATCCCCCGGATGCCCGCAACCGCCGGCGCAGCGGCATGCCGCAGGTCAGTTTCAGCGTCGACGCGCAGGGGCGGGTATCGAACGTGATCCTGCTGGCGCGTTCCGGCACTGCGTCGCTGGATCGGGAAGCGGTAGCGGTGGTGTCGCGCGCGCAGCCGTTGCCGCCGCCGCCGCCGGAGATGCTCCAGCAGGGGGCCGTCAGGGTAAGGATGCCGATCGATTTCAATCTGGCGGAGCTGAACGCCCGCCGTTAATGCCCGCAGACGCCGCCTCGCCGCCGTCCGCCTTTTCAAACTTCGTGAGGGATTATGAATCCGCTGTTATTCACCCCGCGCCGTCGCATCGCGGCCGCGCTCTGGCTTTCTTTAGGCCTCGCCGGCGCCGCGCTGGCGCAACCGCAGCCGCCGTTGGCGGAACGGGCGCCGAAAGTGCTGACGGCGCACGGCGAGACGCGCACCGACGATTACTACTGGCTGCGCGACGACAGCCGAAAAGAGCCGAAGGTGCTGGACTACCTGAAGGCGGAGAACCGCTACACCGAGCAGATGATGGCGCCGTACCAAAAGCTGCGCGCCACGCTGTATCAGGAGATGCTGGGCCGCATGAACCCAGACGATCGTTCGGTGCCGTATCAGCTCAACGGCTATCGCTATCAGGAAAGCTACGCCGCCGGTAAAGATTTCGCGCTGTATCAACGCCAGGCGCTCACCGCCGACGCGCCGTGGCAAACCTTGCTGGACGCCAATCAGCGCGCGGCCGGCCACGCCTACTATCGCCTGGGGGCGATGGACATTAGCCTGGACAACCGCCGCCAGGCGGTGGCCGAAGACCTGCAGGGCCGCCGCCAATACCGCATTTCCCTGCGCGAGATAGACAGCGAACGCTGGTCGCCGGAAACGCTGGAAAACACCTCCGGCAACATGGTGTGGGCCAACGACAACCAAACTCTGTTCTACGTGCGCAACCACCCGCAAACGCTGCTGCCGTACCAGGTCTATCGCCATCGGTACGGCACGCCGACGGCGGAAGATAAGCTGGTGTACCAGGAGAACGATCCGGCGTTCTACCTCAGCCTCAGCCGTTCTTCTTCGCGTGACTACCTGATACTCACCATCAGCGGCAACACCACCTCTGAAGTGCGCCTGATCGACGCCAACCAGCCGCAGCGCGAGCCGCAGCTGTTCGCCGCCCGGCAAAACGGCCGCGAGTATTATCTCGATCACTACCGCGGCGAGTTCTATCTGCGTTCCAACCATCAGGATCCGAACTTCGGCCTGTACCGCACGGCGGCGGCGGGCAACCCCTGGCAGACGCTGATTGCGCCGCAGGCGCAGCACGAGGTGGAGAGCTTCAGCCTGTTCCGCGACTGGCTGGTGGTGCAGGAACGCGCCAACGGGCTGGTGCAGCTGCGGCAAATCAGCTGGGACGGTAAAACCGAGCGCGCCATCCCGTTCGACGACGCCAGCTACATGGCCTGGTTGGGCTATAACCCGGAGCCGGACAGCGATCGGTTGCGCTACGGCTATTCGGCGATGACCACGCCGACCCGCACCTATGAGTGGGATCTGAACAAGGGCGAGCGCACCCTGCTCAAGCAACAGGAAGTGAAAGGCGTCGATCCCAGCCTGTATCACAGCGAACGCATTTGGATCACGGCGCGCGACGGCGTGAAGGTGCCGGTCTCGCTGGTATATCGCAAATCGCTGTTCAAAAACGGCCATAACCCGCTGCTGGTCTACGGCTATGGCGCTTACGGCATGAGCATGGATCCGGCGTTCAGCGCCAACCGTATCAGCCTGCTGGATCGCGGCTTCGTCTATGCGCTGATCCACGTGCGTGGCGGCGGCGAGTTGGGGCAGAGCTGGTACAAACAGGGCAAGCTGACGCACAAACCGAACAGTTTCAACGATTTCATCGACGCCACTCAGGCGTTGATCAACGGCGGCTACGGCCAACCGGGACGCATCTACGCCATGGGCGGCAGCGCTGGCGGTTTGCTGATGGGGGCGGTGATCAATCAGGCACCGCAGCTGTACAACGCGGTGGTGGCACAGGTGCCGTTCGTCGACGTGGTGACCACCATGCTGGATGACAGCATTCCGCTGACCACCGGGGAATACGAGGAGTGGGGCAACCCGCACCAGCCGGCCGCCTATGCGCTGATGAAGTCCTACAGCCCGTACGACAACGTGCGCAAGCAGCATTATCCGAACCTGCTGGTCACCAGCGGTTTGTACGACTCGCAGGTGCAGTATTGGGAGCCGGCCAAATGGGTGGCGAAGCTGCGGCGTTTCAAACAGGGCGATTCGCTGTTGCTGCTCTCCACCGACATGACCGCCGGCCACGGCGGCAAATCGGGCCGCCTGGCGCGGCTGGAAAACGGCGCGCTGGAGTACGCCTTTATTTTGGCGGCGGATCGGCAGACGCAGAAATAACCTTCAGCGCCGCGGCACGCTGCGGCGCAATAAAACAATAACAATCTTTTACCGCGCGTTTCGGCGGGCTTTTTGCTGGGCATTGTCGGCCATCAAACCTTATTGGCTATTTCTGGGGATATATGAAAATCAAAATGATAGCGAGCCTGATCGGCGCGGGACTGGCGCTGCACGGGCCGGCTGCGGCCGCACAGGAACAGGCGGAAAATAATAAAGGCAGCGTGGCGTTCAGCCCGCTTAACGTCTCGGCCGCCGACGGCGGCAAGAGCAGTGAAAAAGAGGCGTTGGCGAGGCCTGGCGCATTCAGCTCGCGCGATGAAAACAAAAATCTGGAGTCGGTAGACAGCATTCTGCGCAGCATGCCGGGCACCTATACCCAGATTGACCCCGGCCAGGGATCGGTCAGCGTCAATATCCGCGGCCTGAGCGGCTTCGGCCGGGTTAACACCATGGTCGACGGCATCACGCAAAACTACTACGGCAACTCCCCGAGCGATGCAGCGCACGGCGGCATGCCCACCAGCCAGTTTGGGGCGCTGATCGATCCTAACTTTATCGTCGGCGTCGACGTGGCGCGCGGCAACGCCACCGGTTCCGACGGGGTGAATGCCCTGGCGGGCAGCGCCAATTTCCGCACCATCGGCGTGGATGACGTGGTGTTTTCCGACAACCCCTTCGGCGTGCGCACCAAGTTCTCGGTGGGCAATAACGGCATCGGCCGCAGCGGCATGATCGCCGTGGGCGCCAAAACCGCCGCCTTTGCCGACGGCGGCAGCCTGGGGGCGATGGCGGCGATCAGCGGCAGCTCCATCACCTCCAACTACAAAAACGGCGCCGGTTTCGACAGCGAGATGTTCAACGTCGATCAAACCTACCGTCAGAACCCGAAATCCCAGCTGTTCAAAGTGGACATCAAGCCGGATGCCTTCAACAGCATCGAACTGTCGGCGCGCAGCTACCAGAATAAAATCACCCGCCGCCACATCGACAGCGACGATTTTTACCTCAAATACCACTACGCGCCGTTCTCGGAACTGATCGATTTCAAATTGACCGCCAGCACCAGCCGCGGTGAGCAGAAATTCATGTCCAACAACATGGCGGGGTTCAGCGACAGCACGGCGAAAAACATTTCCGATGCGCTGGATATCAATAACACCAGCCGTTTCAGCCTGCGGGATATTGATTTCGCCTTCAGCTACGGCGGCAAGCTGGTGCGCAACGAGTATAAGAAAAAGGCATCCGGGCTGGTGACGGATCAGGATCAGGCGGAAAGCATGCCGGTGGGCATTGCCGGCAAACAAGATATCTCCAGCCTGTACAGCGGGTTGCAGGCCAACTACGGCATCTGGCAGGGGAATTTCGACCTGAACTACACCGCCTATCGCCTCTCCGGCTACAAGCCGGCCTGTGATGAGCGCGTAGAGTGCTTCCCGCAGGGCGCCGGCACTATCAACCGCAACGAACACGGCTTCAACCCGTCGGTCATGCTGTCGGCGCAGGTGACGCCGTGGTTGCAGCCGTTCGTCAGCTACAGCAAGTCGATGCGCGGGCCGAATATCCAGGAAGTGTTCTTCGCCAACAGCGGCGGCCAGTCGATGAACCCGTTCCTGAAGGGCGAAAAAGCGGAGACCTGGCAGGGCGGGTTCAACGCCAATGCCCACGATCTGTTGTTCAAGCAGGACAGCTTCCAGCTGAAAGCGGTCTATTTCGAAACCAAGATCAAAAACTACATATCCAGCCAAACCTACCTGGTGTGTAAAAACCGTCAGAAGTGCAACCGTTCGCAGGCGACGCAGGAAGAGTGGGATAACGCGGACATCAACGTCAGCATGACCATGTACAGCAATGCTCCCGATCCGGTCAAAACGCGCGGGGTGGAACTTGAAGCGCTGTACGACGCCGGTTTCGCCTTCACCAAACTGTCGTTAAGCAAGGAGCATACCTCCCAGCCGACCAACCAGGCCAGCAACGTATTCGGCGCGGGCGATATCAGCGAGCTGCCGGAATTTTACTTCACGTTGGACAGCGGGGTGCGCCTGCTGGACGAGAAACTGACGCTGGGCGGGGTGGTGAAATACACCGGCAAGTCGGTGCGCCTGTCGCCGGACTCTGATTACGATGAGAATGAGCAGTTGCTGAAAGAGCCGGCGCCGCATATTCCGACCATTATCGATCTGTACGGCACCTATCAGGTGAATCGCAATCTGCTGCTGAAGCTCAGCGTGCAGAACCTGATGGACAGAGACTATTCGGACGCGCTGAACAAGATGAACTCGCTGCCGTCGCAGTCGCAGTATGAGACGCCGACCAACACCGCCCGTGGGCGGACTTATATCTTCGGCGGGGAGGTGCGCTTCTAAACCGCAGCGAAGCAGGGCGCAGTCACTGCGCCCGTTTCGCCTGCAGCAGCCATTTGTCCAGCTCGTTGGCGAACTGCTGGCGGTCGCGCTGGTTCAGGGCGTTCGGGCCGCCGGTCTGAATGCCGCTGGCGCGCAGGGTATCCATAAAATCGCGCATGTTGAGGCGCTCGCGGATGGTGTCCGGCGTATAGCGCTCGCCGCGCGGGTTCAGCGCCACCGCCCCTTTCTCTATCACCTCCGCCGCCAGCGGGATGTCGGCGGTGATCACCAGATCGCCCGCTTCGCAGCGGCGCACGATCTCGTTATCGGCCACGTCGAAACCGGCCGCCACCTGCAGCGAACGGATGTACTTCGACGGCGGCGTGCGCAATGGCTGGTTCGCCACCAGCGTGACGGTGATGGCGGTGCGATCGGCGGCGCGGAACAGCACCTCTTTGATCACGTTCGGACAGGCGTCCGCATCGACCCAAATCTGCATCATTTCGGCTCCTGCAGCCAGTCGCGCACCGGCAGGAAATCGCGCGTCAGCGCCGCTTCCGGGCTGTCGGCCTCCGGCTGGTAGTTATATTCCCAACGCACCAACGGCGGCATCGACATCAGGATGGACTCGGTGCGCCCGCCGGTTTGCAGCCCGAACAGCGTGCCGCGATCCCACACCAGGTTGAACTCCACATAGCGGCCGCGGCGGTACAGCTGGAACTGGCGCTCGCGCTCGCCCCAGGTCAAGGCCTTGCGTTTTTCGACGATCGGCAGATAGGCGTCGAGGAAGCCCTGGCCCACCGCGCGGGTGAAGGCGAAACAATGGTCGAAATCAGGGGTGTTCAGATCGTCGTAGAACAGGCCGCCGATGCCGCGCGCTTCGTTGCGGTGCTTGATGAAGAAGTAATCGTCGCACCATTGCTTGTATTTAGGGTAAACCTCGTCGCCGAACGGCGCGCACAGCTCGGCCGCGGTGCGGTGCCAGTGCACGGCATCCTCTGCGAAACCGTAGAACGGCGTCAGGTCAAAACCGCCGCCGAACCACCACACCGGCGCCTCGCCCGGTTTTTCGGCGATGAAGAAGCGCACGTTGGCGTGGCTGGTGGGTACATAGGGGCTGAGCGGGTGGATAACCAACGAGACGCCCATCGCCTGGAAGCTGCGCCCGGCCAGTTCCGGACGGTGCGCGGTCGCCGAGGCCGGCAGAGTGGCGCCGGAGACGTGCGAGAAGTTGACCCCTGCCTGTTCGAACACCGCGCCGTTGGTCAGCACGCGGCTGCGGCCGCCGCCGCCTTCTTCACGCGTCCATTGGTCTTCGGTGAACACGGCGCCGCCGTCGGCCTGGGCGAGCTGCGCGCAGATGTGATCCTGCAGCGCCAGCAGGAAGGATTTTACTTCAGCGATGTTAGGTAAACTCATGCGGGGTCTTTATAGCGTCTGGCTGAACAAGGCGCTGAGTATACTCTTATTCGCCGCCCGCGGCATCAGCGGGGTTTGCGTTGGTGTGCGTCGAAATAGTCGAAGAAGTTGATGATGCCGTCCGCGATGGCGCGGGCGATTTTCTCGCGAAACGCGGTGGTGCCCAGCAGCCGCTCTTCGTTCGGGTTGGTGATGAACGAGGTTTCCACCAGCACCGAGGGGATGGACGGGGATTTCAGCACCGCAAACGCCGCCTGTTCGGTGCTGTCGCTGTGCAGATGGTGCACCGGGCGAATTTGGCCGAGCACGTGGCGGCCGAGCGTCAGGCTGTTGTTGATGGTGTCGGTTTGCACCAGATCGAACAGCACCTGCTGCAGGTAGTTGTCCTGATCCTTGTACTTGCCGCCCGCCACGTCGTCCGCGGCGTTTTCACGGTTGGACAGGTAGCGCGCCATGGCGCTGCTGGCGCCGCGGTTGGAGAGGGCGAACACCGAAGCGCCGGAGGCCGACGGGCTGGTGAAACCGTCGGCGTGAATCGAAATGAACAGATCGGCCTGGTGCTGGTGGGCGATCTCCACCCGCTGGAACAGCGGAATGAATTCGTCTTCTTCGCGCGTCAGGCGCGCCTCGACGTGATCGTGCTCATGCAGGAAACGGCGCACGTGGTTGGCGATTTCCAGCACGATGTGTTTTTCCTGCGAGCCTTCGTGGCCGACAGCGCCGGAGTCGATGCCGCCGTGGCCGGGATCGATCATCACCCGCTTTTTGCCGCCGGCCGGTTTCGCCGCCGGTTTGCTGTGCTGATTGCGCAGCAGGCCTTCCGCCTTGGCGTTTTGGCTTTTCACGCCGAACAGCGCCACCGCCAGGCCGGAAAGCAAAAGTTGGCGTCGCGTCGGGGAAACGGTAAGCGGTTTAAAATTGAGGAAGGGTTTACCCTGCTTTTTCATTACGCAACGCTCCGTCGACGTTTCTATTTTGCGACGTTATATCGTATTGATAATCATTAATCGACCCGATAACTATTTCCATTTATTACGCTTGTTACCGGCGATTTCGGGGCAAATAGCGCGCTAAATCGCAGTTTGATATTGCGTAAGTGAATAATCACGCGATAATCAGATAAACACCTTAATTAACAGCGGCCAACATCGATGGAAATTCGCGTATTTCGACAAGACGACTTTGAAGAAGTCATTACCCTGTGGGAGCGCTGCGATCTGCTGCGGCCCTGGAACGATCCGGAGATGGACATCGAGCGCAAGCTGAACCACGATCCGGAGCTGTTTCTGGTGGCGGAAGTCGGCGGCGAAGTGGTCGGTTCGGTGATGGGCGGCTATGATGGGCACCGCGGCTCGGCGTATTACCTCGGGGTGCATCCCGACTATCGCGGGCGCGGCATCGCCAATGCGTTGATCAACCGTCTGGAGAAGAAGCTGATCGCCCGCGGCTGCCCGAAAATCCAGATCATGGTGCGCGAAGACAACGACACGGTGGTTGAGATGTATGAGAAGCTCGGCTACGAGATCCAGGGCATCACCAGCCTGGGCAAGCGGCTGATCGAAGATCAGGAATATTGATCGAGCGGCGGACGGCGGTATAGCCCGCCCGCCGCAGCGCATTACGGCAGCTTTTTGACGGTTTTTACGTCCACTTCCACGCTGCTCCAGTCTTTATCCACTTTCCCTTCCAACTGCACCTTGTCTTTCGGTGTGACGGTTTGGCCGTTCCAGCGCTTGCGATCGATCTCGACCGTCAGGGTGCCGGTGGCGTCGCGGAAGGTGTAGGTATCGTCGCCGATGCGCTGCTCGATGTTGCCCTGCAGCATCACCCAGGTGTCGTCGCTCAGCGATTTCACCTTGTCCACGGTGGTCAGCGCCGCGCTGGGGCCGGAGAAACCGCCCTGCGGAGCAGGCTGAGTTTGCGCCTGCGGCGCGGCCGGATCGAGGAACCCGCCTTGTTGCGCCAGTACCGGTGCGCTGCACAGCGCGATCAGAGCGGCCAGAGTCAGTTTTTTCATGTTGCGCTTCCTTATCGTTATCGAAAATCACATCCCGCTGATATCGGGTGCTTGCTTGGTGATAAGGATTAAAACACGCCGATCTTAAGAGCTTCTTAAGCCGACGCATTGAAATTCTCGCTGGCGGCGCCCATCTGTAGCCATAGTCTTTATTCTGTGGCAAGGAACGAGCGTTGAAGCCATTCTCCCCCCGGTTTTCCCCGGACGATTACGACCAGCATGGCGCGCTGCGGCTGCCGCTGGGATTTTGGGCCGTGCTGATTTTGCAGGCGCGCACCTGGCTGTTGTTCGTGATGGCCGGCGTTTCGCGCGAGCAGGGCGAAAGCCTGTTGGCGCTGTTTTATCCGGATACCCAACGCTTTTGGTACGGCATGCTGCTCGGCCTGCCGGCGGCGCTGGCGTTTTTGCTGAGCGGCCGTCGCCACCAATGGCCGCGGCTGTGGCGCGGCTGGCGCTGGGGGCTGGCTGTCTCGCTGCTGGCGTCGCTCGGCGGCTCGCTGTTCAGCCTGTGGCGCCAGGACGGCGATGCGCCGGGGCTGGAGCTGGCGTTGGTGTTGCTCGACGCGCTGGCGCTGAGCTATCTGCTGCTGAATGCGCGCCTGAAAGCCTGTTTCGCGCCGCCGGAGCATACCGACTAATTGCCGAGAAGTGCGGCACTTTTCGCATTTTCCGCACTCCAAGCTGGCAACCGTTGGCGTAGTGCGGGCCGTTGTGAGAGGCTGGCATGCAGCAAAACGCCGAGTGCGGCAGGCGCGGGCTACCGCGCCGTGCCATTGATGTCTAAGGAGCTAGAGATGAATATTCGCCCCCTGTTGTTAGGGCTTCCGCTGTTACTGACCGGCTGTTCGAGCATGTCCAATTTCTCCTGGTCCAGCCTGTCGCCGTTCAACTGGTTCGGCAGCAGCCTGGAGGTCGGCGCCAAGGGCGTCGGCAAGCTCAACGCCGGCACGCCGATGTCGGAAAGCGCCATCAATGACGGGCTGGACGGCAACTACCGCCTGCGCGGCGGCATGGCGACCAACAACGGCCAGATCGTCTCTTATTACCAGGCGCTGTCCGGCGACGAAGTGAAACTGGTGATCACCGGCGAACCGAAAGGGCGCCTGCAGCGCGTGGACGTGCTGGATCCGAAAGTGGCGACGGAGTGGGGCAACAAGCTCGGCACGCCGTTCGGCGATATGTACAGCAAGGCGTTCGGCTCCTGTAAGCCGGGCAGCGGCGAAGACGCCGGTAAAGTGGAGTGCGTGGCGGAGCAGAGCAAGTACGTCACCTACATCTTCAGCGGCAAGTGGGCCGGGGCGCAGGATATCATTCCGCCGGACGACACCCTGAAAAGCTGGACGGTCAGCAAAATCATCTGGCACGCCAAGCCGCAGCAGTAACGTGTTCAACGGGCGCCGGTTCGCGGCGCCTGCCTTTTCAAGCCATTACCCCTATTTTCTTTGCGCTGCTGCAAGGCAATCGCCTGTGCTTGCGGTATGATAGCGCGCGTTTGTAACAGGGAACCCGCGCGTCAACCGCCATACCTGTTGCCTGGTTTTGGTATTGAGGATAACAACATGACACAGGTTCAGAGCGGCATTCTGCTGGAGCACTGCCGTTTCGCCATTTTTATGGAAGCCAGCGTACAGGGCGAATTCGCCGACTTGCGCCAGGGCTGCAAGCAGTTTTGTCAGACCCTGAGCGAGCTGCAGCAGCAGTTCCCCGATGCGCGCCTCGGCGCGGTGATCGCTTTCGGTTACGACGTTTGGCACGATCTCTCCAGCGACCAGGGTGCGAAAGAGTTGAAGCCGTTCACGCCGCTCGGCAAAGGGCTGGCGCCGGCCACCCAGCGCGATATGCTGATCCACATCCAGTCGCTGCGCCACGACGTCAACTTTACGCTGGCGCAGGCCGCGTTGGCGGCGTTCGGCAATGTCATCAAAATTGAAGAAGAAACCCATGGCTTCCGCTGGGTGGAAGAGCGCGATCTGAGCGGCTTCATCGACGGCACCGAAAACCCGCACGGCGACCAGCGCCCGGCAGTGGCGACGATCGCCGAGGGTGAAGAGGACGCCGGCGGCAGCTACGTGCTGGTGCAACGTTACGAGCACAACCTGCGCCAGTGGCAGCGTTTTACCACTGAACAGCAGGAGCAGATCATCGGCCGCACCAAGCACGACAGCGAAGAGCTGCCGGCCGATCAGCGCCCGGATACCTCGCACGTCAGCCGCGTCGATCTGAAAGAGAACGGCAAGGGCCTGAAAATTTTGCGCCAGAGCCTGCCTTACGGCACCGCCAGCGGCAAGCACGGCCTGTTCTTCATCGCCTATTGTGCGCGCTTGCACAATATCGAGCAGCAGCTGCTGAGCATGTTCGGCGATCTGGACGGCAAACGTGACGCGATGTTGCGTTTCAGCCGTGCGGTCACCGGCAGCTACTACTTTGCGCCATCGCTGACGCGCCTGCTGTCACTTTGACGCCGTCGCCGAAGCCGGCGCGTCCGGCTTCGGTCTGTTTTCCCTTCCTAAAACGCCTCGCATTCCCTGCCTTATAGCGTTTGATGCTTGTAAATCACTAAACGGTATATAAAAGCGTTACAGCTCCGCACCGAGTTATAAATACACTGGTCGTCAATAAGGCGAAAGCCTGAAGGAATGACTCAGTGATAAGGTGCAGAATGAAACAAAACCGGGTTAAAAATCTCGTGCTGAAAGGTTGGCTGGCGGCTGCGCTGTTGGCGAGCGGCGCCGCGTCGGCGGCGGAATTGCTGAACAGCTCTTATGACGTTTCCCGTGAATTGTTCGTCGCGCTGAATCCCGGCTTTGAACAGCAGTGGAATCAACAGCATCCGAACGACAAGCTGACCATCAAACAATCGCACGCCGGCTCGTCGAAGCAGGCGCTGGCGATCCTGCAGGGCCTGCGGGCCGACGTGGTGACCTACAACCAGATCACCGACGTGCAGATCCTGCACGATCGCGGGCAGTTGATCCCGGCAGACTGGCAGGCGCGCCTGCCGAACAACAGCTCGCCGTTCTATTCCACCATGGCGTTTTTGGTGCGCAAGGACAACCCGAAGGGCATCCACACCTGGAACGATCTGGTGCGTGACGACGTGAAGCTGGTGTTCCCGAACCCGAAAACCTCCGGCAACGGCCGCTACACCTATCTGGCTGCCTGGGGCGCCGCCAACCAGGCTGACGGCAACGATGCGGCCAAGACCCGCGCCTTCATGACCCGCTTCCTGAAAAACGTGCTGGTGTTCGATACCGGCGGCCGCGGCGCGACCACCACCTTCGTCGAGCGCGGTTTGGGCGACGTGCTGATCAGCTTCGAGTCCGAAGTGAACAACATCCGCAAGCAATACGGTGAAGACAAGTACGAAGTGATCGTGCCGCCGGTCGATATTCTGGCGGAGTTTCCTGTGGCCTGGGTCGACAAAAACGTAGAGCGCAACGGCACCGAGCAGGCGGCCAAAGCCTATCTGAACTACCTCTACAGCCCGGCGGCGCAGCAGGTGATCACCAGCTTCTACTACCGCGTCTATGACCAGAAAGCGATGGCGGCGGCGAAAGGGCAATTCCCGGACACCCAACTGTTCCGGGTGGAAGACCAGTTCGGCGGTTGGCCGCAGGTGATGAAAACTCACTTCGCCACCGGCGGCGAGTTGGATCAGCTGTTAGCGGCAGGGCGCAAGTAAATGTTGGCGTTGTCGTCCAGTAAACGGGTGCTGCCTGGATTTGGCCTCAGCCTCGGCAGCAGCCTGTTTTATACCTGTCTGATCCTGCTGCTGCCGCTCACCGCGCTGGTGATGCAGCTGGCGCAGATGAGCCTGGCGCAATATTGGGAAGTGATTTCCAACCCGCAGGTGGTGGCGGCGTATAAAGTGACGCTGCTGGCGGCCGCTGTCGCCAGCCTGTTCAACGCGGTGTTCGGCATGCTGATGGCCTGGATCCTGACGCGCTACCGCTTTCCCGGCCGTTCGCTGCTGGATGGCCTGATCGATCTGCCGTTCGCGCTGCCGACGGCGGTGGCCGGCCTGACGCTGGCCGGTCTGTTTTCCACCACTGGCTGGTACGGTCAGTGGCTGTCGCACTTTGACATTAAGGTCACCTTCACCTGGCTTGGGATCGCGGTGGCGATGGCGTTCACCAGCCTGCCGTTTGTGGTGCGCACCGTGCAGCCGGTTTTGGAAGAGCTGGGGCCGGAATACGAAGAGGCGGCCGAGACGCTGGGTGCCACGCGCTGGCAGAGCTTTCGCCGCGTGGTGTTGCCTGAGGTGGCGCCGGCACTGCTGGCCGGCACCGCCATTTCCTTTACCCGCAGCCTGGGCGAGTTCGGCGCGGTGATTTTCATCGCCGGCAATATCGCCTGGAAGACGGAAGTGACCTCGCTGATGATTTTTGTGCGTTTGCAGGAGTTTGATTACCCGGCGGCCAGCGCCATCGCCTCGGTGATCCTGGCGGCGTCGCTGCTGCTGCTGTTCAGCATTAACGTCTTGCAAAGCCGCTTCGGCAGACGTTTGGGAGGAGGGCACTGATGGCTGATGTTTCCGCCTTCAACGGCGCCGAGCGCCCGCGCGTCAACTGGGGCAAGTGGGCGTTGATCGCCATCGGCACGCTGTTTTCGGTGCTGCTGCTGGTGGTGCCGATGATGTCGATTTTCGCCGAGGCCTTCTCCAAAGGGGTTGGCGCGATGTGGAGCAACTTGCTCGATCCGGACATGCTGCACGCCATCTGGCTGACGGTCTTGATCGCGCTGATCACCGTGCCGTTCAACCTGGTGTTCGGCACGTTGCTGGCGTGGCTGGTGACGCGTTTCACCTTCCCCGGCCGCCAGCTGCTGCTGACGCTGATCGATATCCCGTTCGCCGTCTCACCGGTGGTGGCGGGGCTGATTTATCTGTTGTTTTACGGCAGCAACGGCCTGCTGGGCGGCTGGCTGGATGCGCATAACATTCAGATCATGTTCTCCTGGCCGGGCATGGTACTGGTGACCATCTTCGTCACCTGTCCTTTCGTGGTGCGCGAGCTGGTGCCGATGATGCTCAGCCAGGGCAGCCAGGAAGACGAGGCCGCCATTCTGCTGGGGGCGTCCGGTTGGCAGATGTTCCGCCGCGTGACGCTGCCCAACATTCGCTGGGCGCTGCTGTACGGCGTGGTGCTGACCAACGCGCGCGCCATCGGCGAGTTCGGCGCGGTGTCGGTGGTGTCCGGTTCGATTCGCGGCGAAACCTACAGCCTGCCGCTGCAGGTCGAGCTGTTGCAGCAGGATTACAACACCGTCGGGGCCTTTACCGCCGCCGCCCTGTTGACCCTGATGGCGATCGTTACCCTATTTTTGAAGAGCGCGCTGCAGTGGCGTCTGGAACGTCAAAACGCGCGTCTCGAGCGGGAGGAAAATCATGAGCATTGAGATTAACGGCATCAACAAGTACTTCGGTCGCACCAAGGTATTGAACGATATCTCGCTCGATATTGCTTCCGGCGAGATGGTGGCGCTGCTCGGGCCATCCGGCTCCGGCAAGACCACGCTGCTGCGCATCATCGCCGGGCTGGAAAGCCAGAGCGGCGGCAAGCTGGGCTTCCACGGCACCGACGTCAGCCACATGCATGCGCGCGACAGGCGCGTGGGCTTCGTATTTCAGCACTATGCGCTGTTCCGCCACATGACGGTGTTCGACAATATCGCCTTCGGCCTGACCGTGCTGCCGCGCCGCGAGCGGCCGAACGCCGCGGCGATTAAACAGAAAGTCACTCAGTTGCTGGACATGGTGCAGCTTGGCCATTTAGCCAATCGCTACCCGTCGCAGCTGTCCGGCGGCCAGAAACAGCGCGTGGCGCTGGCGCGCGCCCTGGCGGTGGAACCGCAAATTCTGCTGCTGGACGAACCGTTCGGCGCGCTGGATGCGCAGGTGCGCAAAGAGCTGCGTCGTTGGCTGCGTCAGCTGCATGAAGAGCTGAAGTTCACCAGCGTGTTCGTCACCCACGATCAGGAAGAGGCGATGGAAGTGGCCGACCGCATCGTGGTGATGAGTCAGGGCAATATCGAACAGGTTGGCTCGCCGGAGGAGATTATGCGCGAGCCGGCCAGCCGCTTCGTGCTGGAGTTTATGGGGGAAGTGAACCGTCTGAACGGCGAAATTCGCGGCTCCCAGCTGTTCGTCGGCGCGCACCAGTGGCCGCTGTCGTTCCAGCCGATGCATCAGGGCAGCGTCGATCTGTTCCTGCGCCCGTGGGAAATGGAAGTGGCGACCGAGAGCAGCGAACGCTGCCCACTGCCGGTTCAGGTGTTGGAAGTCAGCCCGCGCGGCCATTTCTGGCAGCTGACGGTGCAGCCGATCGGCTGGCATCAGGAACCGATAAGCATAGTGTTGCCGGAAGGCAACGCCACGCCGGTGCGCGGCGGCCGTTATTACGTCGGCAGCCTCAATGCGCGGCTGTATGCCGGCGATCAACTGCTGCAACCTGTTGCGTTAGCCAAAAGCGCCTGATAGGTTTTAGCAGTCCTTTTCTTTAAGGCAACCCCGGGGTTGCCTTTTTACTTTACGCACACCAACACACAGGCAAAGATCGTGACAACGCTCGAACAATGCATCGGGAATACCCCGCTGGTACAACTGCAACGGCTGGCCGCCCAGGCGGGCAGCGAGGTATGGGTCAAACTGGAAGGCAATAACCCGGCGGGATCGGTGAAGGATCGCGCTGCGTTGGCGATGATCCAGCAGGCGGAGCTGCGCGGTGAGATCAAGCCCGGCGACGTGCTGATCGAGGCTACCAGCGGTAACACCGGCATTGCACTGGCGATGATCGCTGCATTGAAAGGCTATGCGCTGAAGCTGCTGATGCCGGAGAACATGAGCCTGGAGCGGCAGGCGGCGATGCGCGCCTACGGTGCGGAACTGATCCTGGTCAGCCGTGAGCAGGGGATGGAAGGGGCGCGCGATCTGGCGCTGGAGATGCAGCGCCAGGGGCAGGGCAAAGTGCTGGATCAGTTTAACAATTTCGACAATCCCTATGCCCACTTCACCACCACCGGCCCGGAGATCTGGCGCCAGACCGAAGGGCGTATCACACACTTCGTTTCCAGCATGGGCACCACCGGCACCATTACCGGCGTGGGCGGTTACCTGAAGAGCCAGAATCCGCAGGTGCAGATCATTGGCCTGCAGCCGGCGGAAGGCAGCAGCATCCCCGGCATTCGCCGTTGGGCGCCCGCTTACCTGCCGGGTATTTTCCGCCCGGAGCTGGTGGATCAGGTGTTGGATATCGAGCAGCGCGATGCCGAGCAGACCATGCGCCAGCTGGCGCAGCGTGAAGGCATTTTCTGCGGCGTCAGCTCCGGCGGTGCGGTGGCCGGCGCCCTGCGCGTCGCGGCGGCTAATCCCGGCAGCGTGGTGGTGGCGATCGTCTGCGATCGCGGCGACCGTTACCTCTCCACCGGCGTGTTCGACTGACCGTTCCTTCCCGGCGGTATGTTCCGTCGGGAGAATCTTTCCCCCTTTCCTTCCGACAGACGGCAGCCTCGCTTGCGTGGTAGCTGCCGCTTGCTCGTGCGCCAATGCCATGACTGAAGTAGAGAAATCGCGCGACAGCGGCCACACTAACGGTGGCGAGACGCCAAGAGCGATGTGTAAGGATTGAGTAAAACCGGCTGCGGGCCGGCGGAATTGGCGGGAAAATAGCGAAAATCGGTGAAGGAGCAAGGCATGAAAATTTTACTGGTCGACGATGACCTGGAGCTTGGCACCATGCTGAGCGAATACCTGACGGGCGAAGGCTTCGACGCCACGCTGGTGCTGACCGGCAAGGCGGGGGTAGAGGGCGCGCTGTCGGGCGACTATACCGCGATGATCCTCGACATCATGCTGCCGGATATGAGCGGCATCGACGTGCTGCGCGACGTGCGTAAAAAGAGCCGGCTGCCGATCATCATGCTGACCGCCAAAGGCGACAACATCGATCGGGTGATTGGCCTGGAGATGGGCGCCGACGATTACATGCCCAAACCGTGCTATCCGCGCGAATTGGTAGCGCGTCTGCGCGCGGTGCTGCGCCGCTTCGAAGAGCGGCCGCAAGAGGCGGAGGACGAGGCCGCCATCAGCTTCGGCGAGCTGACGCTGAACCCTTCAACCCGCAGCAGCGAATGGCGCGGTAAGGCGTTTGATCTGACGGCTTCGGAATTCAATCTGCTGGAGCTGTTGCTGCGCGCGCCGGACCGCGTGGTGTCGAAGGACGAACTGTCCGAGAAAGGACTGGGGCGCCCGCGCGAGGCCTATGATCGCAGCGTGGACGTGCATATCAGCAATATCCGCCAGAAGCTAAGCGCGCTGGCCGGCAGTAAGCTGAGCATCGAGACGGTGCGCAGCATCGGCTATCGCATCCGGTAACCTGACATGCGCGGAAGACTGTTCTGGAAAATTTTGCTCGGCTTTTGGCTGACCTTTCTCATCATGACGCAGGCGCTGTGGGTGGCGTTTTCTCTTTATGGCGATCGCTATGTGCCGCCGGAGAACGCCATGGCGCGGCGGGCGATCGGCCTGCAGCTGACCTCCGCCGCCACTCAGTTGCGCCGCGGCGGCATGCCGGCGCTGGAAGCCCTGATGCGCGACTGGCCGGAGGACGATCGGCGTCTGCTGTCCGTTACGCCGATGACCCAACCGCCGCCTGAGCCGGAAGAACCAGTGTTTGAAGGGCGACGGATGACGAAAGCGATTTCCGCCTGGGTGCAGACCGGAGAAGGGCAGGGTTACTGGCTGAGTTATAACGTGCGCGGGCTGCGGGAAGAGTATCGGCCGGAGCGGCGTTCCCACTTCTTCAACATTCCAGCACCGATGCTGTGGGTCGGCGGGCTGGGCGGTTTGCTGTTCAGCGCCGTGCTGGCCTGGAACCTGACCCGGCCGATGCGCCAGCTGCGCGGCGGCCTGGATCGGGTGGCGCAGGGCGATCTGTCGGTGCGGCTGTACCCGAATATGCGGCGGCGTCATGACGAGCTGTCTGACGTGGCGCGCGATTTCGATACCATGGCCGAGCGGCTGGAGCTGCTGGTCAGCGCCCGCGAGCAGTTGCTGCACGATGTTTCGCACGAACTGCGTTCACCGTTGGCGCGCCTGCAGTTGGCCATCGGTCTGGCGCGGCAGAATGCCGGCAACGTCGAAACCTCGCTGAAGCGCATCGAACATGAGTCGGGGCGGTTGGACAAAATGATCGGCGAACTGCTGGCGCTGTCGCGTACCGAACACAGCAGCCTGCCGGACGAAGAGTATTTCGATCTGTACGGCCTGGTGGACGCGGTGGTGAGCGATGCGCGCTACGAGGCGCAGGTGCCCGGCGTTGATATCGTGCTGCAGGCCGAATCGGATGTGGAGTATACCGTCAAGGGCAATGCGGAGCTGATGCGGCGTGCGGTGGATAACGTCGTGCGTAATGCGCTGCGCTTCTCCAGCCACGGCCAGCGGGTGACGGTGGCGCTGTCGCGCGTCGACAATCAGTTTCAGATCGCCGTCAGCGATCAGGGGCCGGGCGTCGAGGAGTCGAAGCTGTCGAGCATCTTCGATCCTTTCGTACGCGTGAAATCGGCGCTGTCGGGCAAGGGCTACGGCCTGGGGCTGGCGATTACCCGCAAGGTGGTGCTGGCGCACGGCGGCCAGGTTGAGGCTCGCAACGGCGACAAAGAGGGGCTGATCATCACTCTGCGCGTGCCGCGCTGGTCGTCATGACGCAGCGAGATGGGGATACCCCGAAGGGATAAAAAAACGGCGCCGAGGGCGCCGTTTTTTACTGCTCATTCGCGATAACTTCGATTACTTCTTGATGCGGATGATCGGGGTTTCGCCAACGGTTACGCTGCCGGACAGTTTGATCAGCTCTTTGATCTCGTCCATGTTGGAGATAACGACCGGCGTCAGGGTCGACTTGGCTTTCTCTTCCAGCAGAGGCAGGTTGAACTCGATAACGACGTCGCCTTTCTTGACGCGCTGACCTTCTTCGGCGATGCGTTTGAAGCCTTCGCCTTTCAGTTCTACGGTATCGATGCCGAAGTGGACGAACAGCTCAATGCCGCTGTCGGATTCGATAGAGAATGCATGGTTGGTTTCGAAAATCTTGCCGATGGTGCCGTCAACCGGAGCAACCATTTTGTTGCCGGCCGGTTTGATAGCGATACCGTCGCCAACGATTTTTTCAGCGAACACTACGTCCGGCACATCTTCGATATTGACGATTTCGCCAGAAAGGGGAGCGACGATCTCGATAGTGCCCGTGTCTTTCTTGTCATCAGAAACCAGAGATTTCAGTTTATCGAACAAACCCATGATCTTCTCCTAAGCATTAAATTGGGCGGCGTTCCAGTGTCGTGGAAGTTTAGCAGAGCGTTTTTTCTTCGATGAATTTATTGACGCAATTCATCAGGTCTTGTGCCGTTGGCTGTGCCAAGGCCTGCGCTGCCAACGCCTTCACATCTTCGAAATTCGTGTTACGAATAATTTTCTTGATGCGCGGGATTGAAATCGCACTCATGCTGAACTCATCCAGCCCCATGCCCAATAACAACAGTGTAGCACGCTCATCACCAGCCAGTTCGCCGCACATGCCGGTCCACTTGCCTTCCGCGTGAGATGCATCAATAACCTGTTTGATCAGGCCAAGCACTGATGGGGACATCGGGTTATAGAGATGAGAAATCAGCTCGTTGCCGCGATCTACCGCCAGAGTATACTGGGTTAGATCGTTTGTCCCAATACTAAAGAAGTCGACTTCTTTCGCCAGGTGGTGAGCGATGACCGCCGCGGCCGGTGTTTCCACCATCACGCCCACTTCGATGCTCTCGTCAAACGCCTTGCCTTCTTCGCGCAGCTGCGCCTTCAGCGTCTCGATTTCGCCTTTCAGATCGCGCACTTCTTCCACGGAGATGATCATCGGGAACATGATGCGCAGTTTGCCGAACGCCGAGGCGCGCAGGATGGCGCGCAGCTGGGCGTGCAGGATTTCACGGCGGTCCATCGCGATGCGGATGGCGCGCCAGCCGAGGAACGGGTTCTCTTCCTTCGGCAGGTTCATGTACGGCAGGTCTTTGTCGCCGCCGATGTCCATGGTGCGGACGATCACCGCCTGCGAGCCCATGGCTTCCGCCACGGCTTTATAAGCCTGGAACTGCTCGTCTTCGGTCGGCAGCGAGTCGCGGTCCATGAACAGGAATTCGGTACGATACAGGCCGACGCCTTCCGCGCCGTTGCGCTCTGCACCTGCGACGTCGCGCACGGTGCCGATGTTGGCGCAGACTTCAACCTGATGGCCGTCCAGCGTAATCGCCGGCAGGTCCTTCAGCTTGGCCAGATCGTTTTTCTCGGTGATGTATTGGTTCTGGGCGGCTTTCAGCTGATCGATAACGTCAGCGGTCGGGTTAACGTAAATCTGGTTGTTAACCGCGTCCAGAATCAGGTAGTCGTCGTTTTTCACCTGCTTGGTCACGTCGCTGGTGCCGACGATCGCCGGCAGCTCCAGGGAGCGCGCCATGATAGAGGTGTGGGAGGTGCGGCCGCCGAGGTCGGTGATGAAGCCCAGCACTTTGTCCAGGTTCAGCTGCGCGGTCTCGGACGGGGTCAGATCGGTGGCCACCAGGATCACTTCGTCCTGAATGGAGCCCAGATCGACGATCGGCATGCCCAAGATGTTCTGCAGCAGGCGCTTGCCGATGTCGCGCACGTCGGCGGCGCGTTCTTTCAGGTATTCGTCGTCCAGCTCTTCCAGCGCTTTCGCCTGACCTTCGATCACGGTGTAGGCGGCGGCGTCTGCGGAGGCCAGATCGTCTTTGATTAGGGCTATGATTTCCTGCTCAAGCTCTTCGTCTTCCAGCAACATGATGTGGCCTTCGAAGATAGCTTCCTTCTCTTCGCCGAAGGTTTCGCCAGCTTTGGTCTTGATCGCTTCCAGCTGTTCGGACGCTTTCGCGCGGCCGGCCAGAAAACGCGAGACTTCCTGCTCTACTTGATCAGCAGAGATTTTCTTCCGGTTGATGACGATGTCGTCTTCTTTCAGCAAGAGAGCCTTACCAAAAGCGATGCCCGGTGATACTAAAATGCCTGAAATCATAACCCTACCTTACTCTTGACTGGTGTTAACTAAAAAGACGGGCCGATTACTCAAGCTCTGCCATCAGTTTTACCAAGTGCTCAACGGCTTTCTGCTCGTCTTCACCTTCAGCGGAGATGGTCACTACGGTCCCTTGAGTCAGCCCCAGAGTTTGCAGTTTGAACAGGCTTTTAGCGCTGGCGCTTTTGCCGTTGGAGGTCACGGTGATGTCAGACGTGAAGCCTTTGGCTTCTTTAACGAACTGAGCGGCAGGGCGAGTATGCAGACCATTCGGAGCGGTAATAGTAACTTCTTGCTGGAACATTGATGTTTCCCCAACTTATTGGATTAATGTTGTGGAGTTAAAGTTTAGCCCAGGGGGCTGACTTTAACTTGTCTGGTTATAGCGCCTGACTATGGACAGGGGCGAACGTTGATGCAACAGAAAACGACGCGTTAGGCACTTCAGATCAAAAAACTCGGCTTTAGACGTCGTTCCAATCCGCTCCCCATTATGCCCGATTCGCCGCGTCGGCGACAGATGAGTAAATCGATTCAGCCTCGACCGGGCTCGGGGGGTGATTAATTTTGCGCATCGAAATAATGCACCGTTAAATACTAAAGGCGACGGGCAAAAGCAATCTTGGACTGCTATAAAGTTTGATCCAGTCCACAAAAAAGCACCCCACAGGGTGCTTTTTTAGCGATTTGTGCAGTGGCGGAATTACTGCTGCAATTCCTGCTCGGTGAACAGATCGGCGAACAGCGCGGTGCTGAGATAACGTTCGCCGGAAGAGGGCAGGATGACCACGATAGTCTTGTCGGCGAACGCCGGTTCTTCGGCCAGTTTCACCGCCGCCGCGACCGCTGCGCCGGAGGAGATGCCCGCCAGGATGCCTTCTTCGTCCATCAGACGGCGCGCCATGCTGATGGCTTCGTCGTTGGAGACTTTCTCGACGCGATCCACCAGATCCAGATCGAGGTTGCCCGGAATGAAGCCGGCGCCGATGCCCTGGATCTTGTGCGGGCCCGGCTTCAGCTCTTCACCGGCCAGCGCCTGGCTGATGACCGGCGAGTCGGTCGGCTCTACCGCCACGGTGGTGATGGCTTTGCCTTTGGTGTTTTTGATGTAGCGGCTGACGCCGGTCAGCGTGCCGCCGGTGCCGACGCCGGAGATGAACACGTCGACTTCCCCGTCGGTGTCTTCCCAGATTTCCGGGCCGGTGGTTTTTTCATGGATCGCCGGGTTGGCCGGGTTGCTGAACTGTTGCAGGATCAGGTAACGGTTCGGATCGGTGGCGACGATCTCTTCCGCCTTGGCGATGGCGCCCTTCATGCCTTTCGCCCCTTCGGTCAGCACCAGGTTGGCGCCCAGCGCCTTGAGTAGCTTGCGGCGCTCAATGCTCATGGTTTCCGGCATGGTCAGCGTCAGCTTGTAACCGCGCGCGGCGGCCACGAAGGCCAGCGCGATGCCGGTGTTGCCGCTGGTCGGCTCCACCAGTTCCTTGCCGGCGGTCAGCACGCCGCGTTGTTCCGCATCCCAAATCATATTGGCACCGATGCGGCATTTGACGCTGAAGCTCGGGTTGCGTGATTCAACCTTGGCCAGAATGCGTCCGTTGCCGATACGGTTCAGACGAACCAGCGGCGTATGGCCGATTGTTAATGAGTTGTCTTCATATATCTTGCTCATAGCCCGTCCTTTAACTCTATGAAAATGTGGGGAACATCGAAAGCATACGCTAACAGTACCGGCAGGGAAGTAAAGAATTGGTATATCTATATGTTATTAGGAAATAAGTTTTAAGCACAATGATAAGGGCGCGAAATGCGCGCCCTGTCGAAAATTTCCGCGCTATCGGCGGCAAAAAACGGCGGTTATCGGACGAATTGCGAGCGGTAGCGATCGACCCACATCGCGGTGGCGCCGCAGACGGCGACCGGCAGGATCACCAGATTGAGGATCGGGATCATGGTGAACAGGCTGACCAGCGCGCCGAACTGCAGATTGTCGGTTTTGTGCTGGCGCAATGCGCGGCGCATGTCGGCAAAGCTCACCTTGTGGTTGTCGAACGGATAGTCGCAATACTGGATCGCCAGCATCCAGGCGCTGAACAGGAACCACAGCACCGGCGCCACCGTCTGGCCGATGCCGGGCACGAAGTACAGCGCCAGCAGCAGCAGCGCGCGCGGCAGGTAATACATCAGCTTGCGCCATTCACGCGCCATGATGCGCGGCAGGTCTTTGGCGATGCCGAGCAGGCCGGTATCCGGCAGCGGTTTGCCGGTCAGGCTGCCTTCGAGCTGTTCGGCCAGCAGGCCGCAGAACGGCGCGGCAATAAGATTGGTGAGGGTGCTGAACAGATAGCTGAACACCAGCAGCACCGAAATGACCGCCAGCGGCCACAGCAGGTAGCTCAACCATTGCAGCCAGTCGGGAACGTGGCTCATCATCGCCGGGATCCAGTCGCCGAGGCGGCTGAACAGCCACCAGAAAGCGGAACCCATCAGCAGCACGTTGACCAGCAACGGCAGAACCACATAGCGTTTAATCCCCGGGCGCGAAATCAGACGCCAGCCTTCGGCGAAATAGTGAATGCCGCTGGTCGATCGGGGAGAGGGCTGCGTATAGGACATATCTTAAGTTATCTCGTTGTCTGAACAGGCATCATTATCATATAGGGATGATTTTCCACTGGCTAGGGTAGGGTTGGCTGAAAAACCAGCAGAAAAAGGCAGTATAATCATCTTTATTGGCATAAAGTTCAGCACGGACTTGCACTTGTGTGCGCGGGCAAATAGAGTTAAAGAGTGAATGTTTGCCGCGGTGGCAATGTATTGGAACAACAGAGATAGCAATGATGCAGGATTTGCGTCTGATAT
The DNA here is from genome assembly GCF_052166595.1 of Serratia sp. CY81684. Taxonomy (NCBI): domain Bacteria; kingdom Pseudomonadati; phylum Pseudomonadota; class Gammaproteobacteria; order Enterobacterales; family Yersiniaceae; genus Serratia; species Serratia sp. CY81684. The sequence goes on from NZ_JBJNOO010000003.1 coordinate 309,936, forward strand.
TAATCGTTGTTGGCGCGATCGCCATAATAGCGCTGTTATTGCACGGTCTGTGGACCAGTCGCAAAGAACGGTCAGCGCTCTTCCGCGATCGCCCAGCCAAACGTTCCCAAAAGGAACGTGAACAAACTCCGATCGACGATCTCGAAGAAGGCGTCGGTGAGGTGCGCGTACGCGCCGCTCACCCGCAAGACGAGCCGTCATTCGGCCATTTCGATGCCGCACGCGAAGAACCCGTGGCCGCGCCGAAGCCCGCTCCGGCGGCTGCGCCTGCGCCCCGCGCCGTTCAGCCGGCTGCTCATCAGACGCCGCCTCCGCTGTCTCAGCGGCCGGAGTACGATGACATCCTGCTGAACAACTACGCGCCGGACGAAGAACCGGCCGAACCGCAGCAACCGCAACCGGCCGCGCGCCGTGAGCCGCGCGTCGACGATCTGCCGCATGAACATGAGGCGCCGCAGGGGGCTGAACCGGCATTCCACGCCGAGCCGGCCCCTGTGCAGCCCGCGCCGGAAGTGAAGCCGGCGCAGGAGCCTGCGCCACAGCCACAACAGCCGGCGGCTGCGCCAATTCAGGCCAAGCTGAAAGAGACCGTGCTGGTGCTGCACGTCGCGGCCCATCAGGGCGGCGTAATCGGCGGCGAAGTGCTGCTGCAGAGCGTGTTGCAGGCGGGCTTCCAGTTTGGCGAGATGGGCATCTTCCACCGCCATATCAGCCCGGCCGGCAGCGGCCCGGTGCTGTTCAGCCTGGCGAACATGGTCAAGCCGGGGTCGTTCGATCCTGACATGATGTCCGACTTCTCCACGCCGGGCGTGTCGATGTTCATGATGGTGCCGTCTTACGGCGACGCCAATCAGAACTTCAAGCTGATGCTGCAGTCGGCACAGCGCATCGCCGACGACGTGGGCGGCGTGGTGCTGGACGACGAGCGTCGCATGATGACGCCGCAGAAGCTGGAAACCTACAAAGCGCGTATCCGTGAAGTGTTGGAAAACAACGCCTGACCGGATTGCCGCGCGCACTGAACATCCGTAACAACAAAGCCCCCGCTAGCCGGGGGTTTTTTATCTTTGATGGTGAGCCATGGAATCGATAATCCAACAAATCAATCAATTACGAGCCACACTGCGCCATCATGAATACCAGTATCATGTGCTGGATGCGCCGGAAGTGCCGGATGCGGAATATGACCGCCTGATGCGCGAGCTGCGCGAGCTGGAGAGCGAGCATCCGGAGCTGATCACCGCCGATTCGCCGACCCAGCGCGTGGGCGCGGCGCCGCTGGCGGCGTTCGACCAGGTGCGCCACGAAGTGCCGATGCTGTCGCTGGACAACGTGTTTGACGAAGAGAGCTTCCTGGCGTTTTACAAGCGCGTGCAGGACAGGCTCAAGAGCAGCGATCCGCTGACCTTCTGCTGCGAGCTGAAGCTGGACGGCCTGGCGGTCAGCCTGCTGTACGAAGACGGCGAGCTGGTGCGCGCGGCGACGCGCGGCGACGGCACCACCGGCGAGAACATCACTACCAACGTGCGCACCATTCGCGCCATCCCGCTGCGCCTGACCGGCGACAACATCCCGCGCCGGCTGGAAGTGCGTGGCGAAGTGTTCATGCCGCAGGCCGGTTTCGAACAGATGAACGAAGAAGCCCGGCGCAAAGACGGCAAGGTATTCGCCAACCCGCGCAACGCCGCCGCCGGCTCGCTGCGCCAGCTCGATCCGCGCATTACCGCCAAACGCCCGCTGACCTTCTTCTGCTATGGCGTTGGCCTGCTGGAAGGCGGCGAGCTGCCGCGCAGCCACTTTGAGCGCCTGATGCAGTTCAAGGCCTGGGGCCTGCCGGTCAGCGATCGTGCCCAGCGCCGCACCGGCAGCGAGGAAGTGCTGGCGTTTTATCGCCAGGTCGAGCAGGACCGCGCGCAGCTCGGGTTCGACATCGACGGCGTGGTGATCAAGATTGACGATATCGATCTGCAGGAAACGCTGGGCTTTGTGGCGCGTGCGCCGCGTTGGGCGACGGCGTTCAAATTCCCGGCGCAGGAGCAGATCACCGTGGTGCGCGAAGTAGAGTTTCAGGTTGGCCGCACCGGTGCGATTACGCCGGTGGCGCGCCTTGAGCCGGTGCTGGTGGCCGGGGTGACCGTCAGCAACGCGACCTTGCATAACGCCGATGAAATTGAGCGTCTGGGGCTGCGCATCGGCGATACGGTGATCGTGCGCCGCGCCGGCGACGTGATCCCGCAGGTGGTGGGGGTGCTGGAAGACCGTCGGCCGCAGGATGCGCGCGAAGTGGTGTTCCCGCTGCACTGTCCGGTGTGCGGCTCCGACGTTGAGCGCGTGGAAGGCGAGGCCGTGGCGCGCTGCACCGGCGGTCTTATCTGCGGCGCGCAGCGCAAAGAGGCGTTGAAGCATTTCGTTTCCCGTCGCGCGCTGGACGTCGAGGGCATGGGCGACAAGATCATCGAGCAGCTGGTGGACAAGGAGTACGTGAAGAACCCGGCCGATCTGTTCCGCCTGTCCGCCGGCATTCTGACCGGCCTGGATCGCATGGGGCCGAAATCGGCGCAGAATCTGGTCAACGCGCTGGAGAAATCCAAGCAGACCACCTTCGCTCGCTTCCTGTATGCGCTCGGCATTCGCGAGGTCGGTGAAGCGACCGCCGCCAACCTGGCGGCGCATTTCGGTTCGCTGGAGAAGCTGTTCGCCGCCGATATCGAGGCGTTGAAAGAAGTACCGGACGTCGGTGAAGTGGTGGCCAAACACACCCGCAATTTCCTCGATGAAGCGCTTAATCAGCAGGTGATCAACGAGCTGGTGGGCGCCGAGATCGGCATCCGCTGGCCGGCGCCGGTGGTGGTGGTGGCGGAAGAGATAGACAGCCCGTTCGCCGGCAAAACCGTGGTGCTGACCGGCTCGCTGAGCCAGCTGTCGCGCGACGAGGCTAAAGATCGCCTGACGGCTCTGGGCGCCAAGGTCAGCGGCAGCGTGTCGAAGAAAACCGATCTGGTGATCGCCGGCGAGGCGGCCGGCTCCAAGCTGGCGAAGGCGCAGGAGCTGGGTATCGCCGTGATCGACGAAGCGGAAATGATCCGCCTGCTGGGTGACTGATGGAAAAGGAAAACCTGCTGGAGATCGCCAATACCGTGATGCCGTTCGGCAAGTACCAGGGGCGGGTGCTGATCGACCTGCCCGAAGAGTACCTGCTGTGGTTCGCCCGTAAGGGCGAATTCCCCAAAGGCAAGCTCGGCATGCTGATGGAGATGACGCTGGCGATTAAAATCGAAGGGCTTGATCACCTGGTCAAGCCGCTGAAGAAAAGCTGATCTGACGGGCCTCGGCCCGTCTTTTTTTACCCGCGCGACGTCTGTGCGTTGGGCACCGCCTGCTGCGCCCGCTGCTTGCGCTGGTACCTTTTCGCCAACACTGCGCAGGTCATCAGCTGCACCTGATGAAACACCATCAGCGGCAGCACCATGATCCCCACCGCCGCTGCCGGGAACAGGATATTGGCCATCGGAATGCCGTTCGCCAGGCTTTTCTTCGAGCCGCAGAACACGATGGTGATCTCGTCCGCCTTGCTGAACCCCAGCCAGCGCGCCATGTAAGTGTTCACCACCAGTACGATCGCCAGCAGCACGATGCTGCCGCCGACGATAAACGCCAGCGAACCGACCCCTACCTGATGCCAGATACCGTGCGTGACCGCTTCGCTGAAGGCGGCGTACACCACCAGCAGAATCGAGGTCTGGTCGGTTTTGCCGATCAGCGGGCGATGGCGTTCGATCCAGCCGCCGATCAGCGGCCGCAGCAGGTGGCCGGCGACGAACGGCACCAGCAGCTGCAGCACGATCGAGCCCACCTGCCGCAGGCTGCCGGTATCGCCGTGCACATTCATCAGCAGGCCGACCAGCAGCGGCGACACGAAGATCCCCAGCAGGCTGGAGGCAGAGGCGCTGCACACCGCCGCCGCCACGTTGCCGCCCGCCAGCGAGGTGAAGGCGATGGCCGACTGCACGGTGGCGGGCAGGATACACAGGTAGATGAAACCGGCATACAGCTCGGGGCTGACGTCGATCGGCGCCCACCAGGCGAACAGCATGCCCAGCGCCGGAAAAATGATGAAGGTGCTGAACATCACCCACAGGTGCAGCCGCCAGTTGTTGCTGCCGGCCAGGATGGCCTCGCGCGAAAGCTTGGCGCCGTGCATGAAGAACAGTAGGGCGATGGCGGCGATGGTCAGGGCGTTGAGCCAACCGACGAACTCGCCGCGCGCCGGCAGGAACGACGCCAGCAGTACGGTGGCGATCAGCGTCAGGGTAAAACGATCGGGCAGAAATCTCATGGCGGTGCGCTCAGGGTAGAAAATCGATGGGGCTATTCTCCCGCGCGGGGATATAATAATTAAATTGATTTATTTAATTCATATATGAATAAAACACATGAATTACTCACTCAAACAGCTGCGGGTGTTCGTCGCCATCGCCCGCCACGGCAGTTTCAGCCGCGCCGGTGAGGCGATCGGCCTGACGCAATCGGCGGTCAGCCACAGCGTGAAAGAGTTGGAAGCGGAGGTCGGGGTTCGCCTGCTGGATCGCACCACGCGTGAAGTGGTGTTGACCGATGCCGGCCTGCGGCTGGCCAACCGGGTCGAACGGTTGCTGGACGAGCTGCAGACCACTCTGCTGGATGTGCGCAGCTTTGGCGTACAGCGCAGCGGTACGGTGCGGGTGGCGACGAGCCAGACCATTTCCGCCCATCTGATGCCGCAGTGCATCGCCGCCGGCGAGCGCGAATACCCGGAGATCCGCATCATGCTGCGCGATCAGGCGCAGCAGCAGGTGCTGCACAGCGTGCGCAACGCGGAGGTGGATTTCGGCATCGTGGTCGATCCGGTACAGGCGGTGGATCTGGAGTGCGAAGCGGTGCTGCACGAGCCGTTCCTGTTGCTGTGCCGCGACGATCATCCGTTCGCTGCGCAGCAGGCGGTGCATTGGTCGGCGCTGAACGGTTGCCGCCTGGTGTTGCAGGACTATGCGTCGGGCAGCCGACCGCTGATCGACAGCGCGCTGAGGCAGCAGGGCGTGGAGGCGCAGGTAGTGCAGGAAATCGGCCATCCGGCGACGCTGTTCCCGATGGTGGCGGAAGGGATTGGCATCAGCATTTTCCCAGCGTTGGCGCTGCCGTTGCCGGAAGGGGGGCGGCTCCGGGTGCGGCGGTTGGTGCCGGAGATCAACCGTGCTCTGATGCTGGTGCGGCGCAAGAACCGCTCGCTGACGCCGGCGGCGGAGGCCATCTGGCAGGTGGCGCGTCAGCAGGCGGCGCTGCTGCACCAGCGCCGGCAGGAAAACGCAGCATATTGACTCAGATATAGACGTCCACCGCGTTGAGCGGCGTTGGGCGGTTTACGCCGTCGCCGGCTTGCGCCGCGGCTTTTGCCATCTGCTCCTGCTGCTGCTTTTCCATTTCTTCTTTCTGGATGCGCGCGATCTCGGCCTGCAACATCTTGATCTGCGCTTCGATCAGCTGCTTCTGTTTTTCGATTTCCTTAGGATCGGCGTCGGAGTCCTTTAGCTCCACCAACTTTTGCTGCAGCGACTGAATCTGCCGGTTCAGCGCCTTGATGCGGGCCGAGGCGCGGCTTTCGTTGAGGTTGACCGGTTCGTCATTGCCGTTGGCGCGTTCGTTTTTCTCCATCTTGCCGCCTTGCGGCTGGTTGTTGACCGGTTTGGCCATCAGCAGTTCGCCCTGATGGCCCGGCGCGCTGAACACGTTGCTGACGCCGGGAACGGTATTTTTGATCGGTACGATCATGGTGATGGTGGTCGACATGAATGCTCTCCCTGAGTCGGTATATCGCTGTTCAGGGTATCGGCAGCGGCGGCTAAATCTTTACCTGCCGCAGGCGCGGCCAACGCTGCAGCCAGCCTTTGTCGAGCACGCGCTGGGCATAGGCCGCGCGATCGCCGTTTTTCGCGTTAAAGGTAATGGTGTCGTCGAATAGCGCCGCGAGCCCGAAGGGGGCCACCAGCGTGATGCTGTCGTCGGCGTTCAGGCGCGCGCCGATCGCCGTTTCCACTTCGGTCCAGAAGCTGATGGCCTCTTCGCTGTCGCGATAAGGCGCCCGGCCGCCGCGCAGGTGCATGCGCGCCTGGTTCTTGACCGACCACGGCTGCGGCAGCCACTGTTGCAGCCGCGCCTCCAGCATGCGATCGCGCTCAGCGTCCGCACGCTCCGCATCGAAGTGGATCACGTCGATATCGTTGAGCGGCGTGGGCTCCGTATAGCCATGGCGCCGATCCCACACCAGATTGCGCACAAAGCCGGCGCCGAGGCACCAGTCATTCAGGCCGAGCCGGCGCACAGTGCGCAGGGCGGCCATGCGTGCGTTATCTTGTTGCAGCCAGTCGATAATTTGCCGTTGCGGATCCATCACCCCTCCTGTTTTCGCGGCTACTGTAACCCGAAGCGGCAACGGGTGAAATGGGGGAAAGCGTGATGGTGGCGATCGCGTGCAAAATAATTTTCTTTTCCCACTGACTACACTTGGTGCAGGGCTTTTATCTCGTCACGCAGGGCAAGGGAGGGGGCTATGTTTCAGGCAACGGTGGGCCAACGCGGCTATCGCTTTGGCGATCTGCGCCAGCTGATGGCGAAAGCATCGCCGGCGCGTTCCGGCGATTATCTGGCGGAGGTGGCGGCGGAGAGCGCCGAAGAGCGCATGGCGGCGCGCATTGCGCTGGCGGATGTGCCGCTCAAGGCGTTCCTGCAGCAGGTGCTGGTGCCGTACGAACAGGACGAGGTGACGCGCCTGATCATCGACAGCCACGACGCCGCCGCCTTTGAGCCCATCTCGCACCTCACGGTCGGCGATTTTCGCGACTGGCTGCTGAGCGAGCAGGCGGACAGCGCCATGCTGGCGCAGGTGGCCGCCGGCATTACGCCGGAGATGGCGGCGGCGGTAAGCAAGATCATGCGCAATCAGGATCTGATCCTGGTGGCGAAGAAATGCCGGGTGGTGACGCGCTTTCGCAATACCATCGGCCTGCCGGGCCACCTCAGCGTGCGGCTGCAGCCCAATCACCCGACCGACAGCCTGCAGGGCATCGCCGCCAGCATGCTGGACGGTCTGCTGTACGGCAGCGGCGACGCGGTGGTCGGCATCAACCCGGCCAGCGACAGCCTGCCGCTGCTGGAAAAGCTCAACTACATGCTGGACGACGTGATCCAGCGCTTCGCCATACCCACCCAATCCTGCGTGCTGACCCACGTGACCAACACGCTGCGGCTGATGGAGCGCGGCGCGCCGGTGGATCTGGTGTTTCAGTCGATCGCCGGCACCGAGGCGGCCAACCGCGGTTTCGGCATCAGCCTGGCGCTGCTGGCGGAGGCGCAGCAGGCGGCACTGAGCCTCAGGCGCGGCACGCTGGGCGATAACGTGATGTATTTCGAAACCGGGCAGGGCAGTTGCCTGTCGGCCAACGCCCATCACGGCGTCGATCAGCAGACCTGCGAGGCGCGCGCCTATGCGGTGGCGCGCCATTTCTCACCGCTGCTGATCAATACCGTGGTGGGGTTTATCGGCCCCGAATACCTGTATGACGGCAAACAAATTATCCGCGCCGGGCTGGAGGATCATTTCTGCGGCAAGCTGCTCGGCCTGCCGCTGGGCTGCGACGTCTGCTACACCAACCATGCCGAAGCCGATCAGGACGACATGGACACGCTGCTGACGCTGTTGGCCGCCGCCGGGCTGACGTTCCTGATCGGCGTGCCGGGCGCGGACGACATCATGCTCAATTACCAAAGCACTTCGTTCCACGATGCGCTCTATATCCGTGAACTGCTGGGGCTGAAGCACGCGCCGGAGTTCGCCGCCTGGCTGGCGGCGATGAACATCACCGACGAGCGCGGGCGGCTGCGCGACGCCGCCGCCAATCACCCGCTGTTGCTGGCGCTGCAGGGAGAACGCACATGAGCAAACCGGTTCACGTCAACAGTTGGGACTCGCTGCGCGCCTTTACCGACGCGCGCATCGCGTTGGGGCGCACCGGCGCCAGCCTGCCGACCGACGAGCTGCTGCGCTTCGGCCTGGCCCATGCCCAGGCGCGCGACGCGGTGCATCAGCCTTTCGACAGCGAGCGGTTGGCGGCGGATTTGCATCAGGCCGGTTGGCCCTCGCTGGCGGTGCACAGCCAGGCCGCCGACCGCGCCGCCTATCTGCGCCGTCCGGATCTGGGGCGGCGATTGGCGTCGGACAGCCGCAGCCTGCTGCTCGGCTCACCATCGCGCCGTGTCGATCTGCTGCTGGCGGTGGCGGACGGCCTCTCCTCCAAAGCGGTGCACCGCCAGGCGCTGCCGCTGCTGCAGGCGTTGCGGCCCTATCTCGATACGCTGGGGCTGAGCGTATCACCGGTGGTGTTGGCGCATCAGGCGCGGGTGGCGCTGGGGGATGAGATTGGCGAATGCCTGCAGGCCCGGGCGGTGGCGGTGCTGATCGGCGAACGGCCGGGGCTGTCGTCGCCGGACAGCCTGGGCATTTATTTGACCTGGGAGCCGAATGCGCGCAGAACGGACGCCGAACGTAACTGCATCTCCAACGTGCGGCCGGAGGGGCTGGATTACCCGCAGGCGGCGTTCCGTCTGGCCTGGCTGCTGGAGCAGGCGTTCCAGCGGCGGCTGAGCGGCATCGAGCTGAAGGACGAGAGCGACAATCCGGCGCTGCACAACCGGGTGACACCGCTTTACCCCCAGCTGGGCGGCTGACCGAGGGTTTGCTGCAGCAGGGCGGTGAAGGCCGCCAGCCGGGCGGACACCTTCGCCATCGGGCGCAGCAGATAGATGCCTTGCTGCTCATGGCGCGGATCTTCGAGCATCTGAACCAGTTGCCCATTCTGCACGTCTGGCCCCACCACCCAGTTGGGCAGGAAGGCAATGCCTAGGCCGAGCAGCGCCGCCTGGCGCTGCGCGGTGAAGTCGTCGCAACGCAGCGCCATGGTGCAGCGGCTCATCAGCGCCGCGTCGAGGATCTGCGCCCAGCAGGCCGGCTGCTGTTTGTGGTAGCGGGCGATCAGCCGATGCTGCGGCAACGCTTCCAGATCGCTCGGCAGGCCATAGCGGGCGACGTAGGCGGGGCTGGCGCACATCACCCAGCGTTGGGTGGCGATGCGGCTGGCGTACAGCGCGCTGTCCTTCTGTTCGCCGATGCGGAGGGCGGCATCCAGCCGTTCCTGCGTCGGATCGGTCTGGCGTTCGGTCAGATCGAGATCGATAGACAGCTGCGGATAGCGTTCCGCCAGCGTCGGCAGCAGCGGCAGCACATAGGTTTTGCCGAAGGTCGGCAGGCAGCTGATGCGCAGCGTGCCCTGCGGCGTTTCGTTCAGCGCGTTCAGCTCGGCGTGAATGCCGGTAATGTCCGTCATCAGCGCGGCGGCGCGCGTCAGCAGCAGCTCGCCGGCGTCGGTCAGCAGCAGCCCACGGGTGGAGCGGACGAACAGCGTGGCACCGAGCGCGCTTTCCAGGGCGTCGATATGGCGCACCAGCGAGGAGGGCACCATGCCCAGCCGGCGAGCGGCGGCGGAAAAGCTGCCCAGGCGGGCCACGTCGAGAAAGATCGGCAGATGTTCAACATAACGGGCGTCATTCATTTTTGCATTATATGCAAAAGCGTTTCTTATGAATACCCGCTTCTCTGTCGGCGGCGCTGCGGCTACTCTGGCTGCGGGTTGACGGCGGGCTTCAACGCCGCTGCATCCCGGCCGTATAGAGAGAAAACGCATAAACCTCGCGGCGCTTAGCACTAAATAACAGATGTTTTTCCCAGGCTGCATGAGCCGCCTGCGGAGTTGATTGTCGCTCCAACACCAGATTAACCGTTCAATTTGATATCCGACTCGGCATTAATGATTAGTGAGCCTTTACTTTCACACGTCATGCCGTGGGTTCTGGATATCGGCCGGCCAGCCGTGCCGGTTTTTTTGTCGCCTCAGGCTGAATCGTTCCAACTGATGAACGCGCCTTGGGGGGCATCTTGGCCCACCGTCGGTGGGTCTTTTGAACGCGCGGAATCGCGATCCCGCGCTGGTGGAGGAGTGAGTCATGAACGAAAAACACGGGTGTTCCTGTGCGCGCCATTTGGCGCAGGGTTTTGCCAGGCAGTCGATCAACGCCGGGGAGGGCGAAATCTATCAAATCTCGCTGATGAGCGCGCTCATCGACGGGGTCTACGAGGGTGAAACCACCATTGCCGAGTTGCTCAAACACGGTGATTTCGGCCTCGGCACCTTCAATCACCTGGATGGCGAACTGATCGCTTTCGACCAGGAAATACACCAGCTGCGCGCCGACGGCAGCGCCCGCCCAGCCGGTTTGCAACAGAAAACCCCTTTCGCCGTCGTCACCTTTTTCCAGCCCAGTATCAGCCAGCAGTTCGACCGGCCGATCACCAAGGCGCAGCTGCACCAATGCATCGATGAACAGGTCGCCTCGCCGAACCTGTTTTGCGCGGTGCGGGTCGACGGTGAGTTCAGCCACGTGGAAACCCGCACCGTGCCGCGTCAGGAACGGCCCTATCGCCCGATGCTGGAAGCGATAGAAGAGCAGCCGACCTTCTCGTTTCATCAACGGCGCGGCACGCTGGTTGGATTCCGCTCGCCGGATTACATGCAGGGCATCGGCGTGGCCGGCTATCACGAACATTTCGTTACCGACGACCGCAGCGGCGGCGGCCACGTGCTGGATTACCAGCTCGATCACGGCCGCCTGCAGTTCGGCGTCATCACCCGTCTCAATCTTCAGTTGCCGCATGATGCGGATTTCTTGCGCGCCAACCTCTGCCCAGAGGATTTGGATCGCGCGATTCGTTCCGCCGAGGGCTAACCCCGGCGATCGTTTTCTTAGGAGGTGGAACCATGGCACAGGAAAAAACAGGCAATGACTGGCAATGCGGCGCCGATTTGGTGGTGAAAAATCTGGAAGCACAGGGCGTCAAACACGTTTTCGGCATTCCGGGCGCCAAGATCGACCGGGTGTTCGACTCGCTGGAGGACGCGCCATCGATTGAAACGGTGGTGGTGCGGCATGAGGCCAACGCGGCCTTTATGGCGGCGGCGGTCGGCCGCCTGACCGGCAAGGCCGGGGTGGCGCTGGTCACCTCCGGGCCGGGCAGCTCCAACCTGATCACCGGACTGGCCACCGCCACCTCGGAGGGGGACGCGGTAGTGGCCTTTGGCGGGGCGGTGAAGCGCGCCGATAGCCTGAAGCAGACACACCAGAGCATGGATACCGTCAGCATGTTCCGGCCGGTGACCAAGTATTGCGCCGAAGTGCACGCCGGCTCGGCGATTTCCGAGGTGATCGCCAACGCCTTCCGCCGCGCCGAGTTTGGCCGGCCGGGAGCCTCGTTCGTCAGCCTGCCGATGGATATCGTCAATGAACCGGTCAGCGCGCCGGTGCTGGCCGGCTGTCGCTTGCCGCGCATGGGGGCCGCGGCGGCGGACGACATCCAGGCGGCGGTGAAGCTGATCCGCCAGGCCAAATGCCCGGTATTGCTGCTCGGTTTGCAGGCCAGCCGGCCGGAGAACAGCGAGGCGGTGCGCCATCTGCTGTACCGCACCCACATGCCGGTGGTCGGCACCTATCAGGCGGCGGGGGTGATCGACGTCAACCACTTCGCCCGTTTCGCCGGCCGCGTTGGCCTGTTTAACAATCAGCCGGCCGATCAGCTGTTGCAGAAGGCCGATCTGGTGGTGAGCGTCGGCTATGATCCGATCGAATACGATCCCTGCATGTGGAACAGTCATGGGCGGCTGAAACTGGTGCACATCGACGTGCTGCCGGCGGATATCGACACCTGCTATCGGCCGGACGTCGAACTGGTGGGCAACATCAGCGCCACGCTGAACATGATGACCGAAACGTTCAATGAGGCGGTCTGCGTGCCGCCGGAGGTGGAGCTGATCCTCACCGATCTCGGCCGCCAGCGCACTGAACTGGCGGAACGCGCCGCGCGGCGCGGCGGCATGCCGATCCACCCGCTGCGCATCGTCAAGGAGCTGCAGGACATCGTCAGCGACGACGTGACGCTGTGCGTGGACATGGGCAGCTTCCACATCTGGATCGCCCGTTATCTTTACAGCTTCCGCGCCCGCCAGCTGTTGATCTCCAACGGCCAGCAAACCATGGGGGTAGCGTTGCCGTGGGCCATCGGCGCGGCATTGGTGCGCCCCGGCGACAAGGTAGTATCGATCTCCGGCGATGGCGGCTTCATGCAGTCGAGCATGGAGCTGGAGACCGCGGTGCGGCTGAAAAACAACATCGTGCACGTGATCTGGGTCGACAACGCCTACAACATGGTGGAGATGCAGGAAGTGAACAAATACCAGCGCAAATCCGGCGTGGAGTTTGGGCCGATTGACTTCAAGGCCTATGCGGAATCCTGCGGCGCGGTCGGTTTCGCCGTGCAGTCGGTGGACGATCTGCGGCCGATGCTGCGCAAGGCGATGGCGATCCAGGGGCCGGTGGTGGTGGCCATTCCGGTCGACTACGCCGACAACTATAAGCTGATGGCGCAGATGAACTTCAGCCAGATGATTTAATTTCATCATCGCGTGGTTTCACCAGGGCAGGCGGCTTGCGCGCCTGCCCGTTTTTATGCGCGGAATTTGTCCTTTACATCGCTAACTGCATGATTTATTGCTATCCGTTGGGCTGTTTTTTCACCACTGGGGATAGCGCAATGAAAAGAAAAGCAATAACGATCGGGCTGCTGGCGTTGGCGATTGCCGGCGGCGCGCGGGCCAATACGCTGGTCTACTGTTCTGAAGGCTCGCCGGAAGGCTTCAACCCGCAGCTGTTCACCTCCGGCACCACGGTGGATGCCAGCTCGGCGGCGATCTACAACCGGCTGGTGGATTTCAAACCCGGTACCGTCGAGCTGCAACCCAGCCTGGCGGAAAGCTGGGAGGTCAGCGAAGACGGCAAGCGCTATACCTTCCACCTGCGCAAGGGCGTGGCATTCCAGAGCAATAAATATTTTACCCCCACCCGCGATTTCAACGCCGATGACGTCATCTTCTCGTTTATGCGCCAGAAGGACGCCAACAACCCGTATCACAAGGTCTCCAACGGTGCCTACACCAACTTCGAGTCGATGGAGTTCGGCACGCTGATTGACCGGATCGTCAAGGTGGATGACCACACCGTGCGCTTTGAGCTCTCCCGCGCCGAGGCGCCGTTCGTTGCCGATCTTGGCATGTATTTTGCCACCATTTTATCGGCGGAATATGCCGATGCGATGCTGAAGGCCGGCACGCCGCAGCGGGTGGACAACGATCCGATCGGCACCGGGCCGTTCCAACTGGTGCAGTACCAGAAGGACGCAAAAATCCTCTACAAGGCGTTCGACCGCTACTGGGAAGGCAAACCGAAGATCGATCGGCTGGTGTTCTCGATCACGCCGGATGCGACGGTGCGTTACGCTAAACTGCAAAAGAACGAGTGCCAGGTGATGCCGTTCCCCAACCCGGCGGATTTGGCGCGCATGCGGCAGGACGGCAACCTGCAGGTGATGGAAAAATCCGGCCTGAATATCGGCTTCCTGGCGTTCAACACCCAGAAGAAGCCGTTGGATAACGTCAAGGTGCGCCAGGCGTTGGCGCTGGCTGTCAACAAGCCGGCGATCATCGACGCGGTGTTCCACGGTGCCGGCCAGCCGGCCAAGAATCTGCTGCCGCCGACCCAATGGGGCAGCAACGCGCAGCTTGAAGATTATCCGTATTCGCCGGAACGGGCGAAGCAGCTGCTGCAGGAGGCCGGGCTGGGGCAGGGGTTCGATATCGATCTGTGGGCGATGCCGGTGCAGCGGCCCTATAACCCCAACGCCAAGCGCATGGCGGAGATGATCCAGGCCGACTGGGCCAAGATCGGCGTGCGGGCCAAAATCGTCACCTTCGAGTGGGGCGAGTATTTGCAGCGGATTAAAAACGGCGAGCACCAGACCGCGCTGATGGGCTGGACCACCGCCAACGGCGATCCGGACAACTTCTTCGGCCCGCTGTTCACCTGCGCTTCGCTCGGCGGCTCCAACTCGGCGAAATGGTGCTACAAACCGTTCGACCAGCTGATCCTGCAGGCGCGCGAGGAGAACGATCACGCCAAACGGGTGGCGATGTATCAGCAGGCGCAGGTGGTGATGCACGATCAGATGCCGGCGCTGATGATCGCGCACTCGACCATCTTCGAACCGGTGCGCAAGGAAGTGAAAGGCTACGAGATAGACCCGTTCGGCAAACACATCTTCAAACAGGTGTCGCTGGAGAAATAACCAAGAGGCCGGGTTAACCCGGCCTTTTTCATGCCTGCGGCGCGTCGCAGTGGTAGCGGCCGCGCGGGATCACCAGCGGCGTGTGGGACAGCGGATCGTCGATGATCATGCACGGCATGCCGAACACCCGCTCCACCAGTTCGGCGGTGATGATCTCCGCCGGTTTCCCTTCCGCCACGATCTTGCCGTCGCGCATGGCGATGATGTGGTCGGCATAGCGGCAGGCGTGGTTGAGATCGTGCAGCACCGCGATCAGGGTTTGACCGCGCTCGCGGTTGAGCTGGCGGAACAGATCCAGCAGCTCGATCTGGTGCGCGATGTCCAGATAGGTGGTCGGCTCATCCAGCAGCAGCAGCGGGGTTTGCTGCGCCAGCGCCATCGCCACCCAGACGCGCTGACGCTGCCCGCCGGACAGCTCGTCGACGCTGCGATCCGCCAGCTGGCTGACGTTGGTGGCCGCCATGGCGGCTTCCACCGCCTGTTTGTCGGCCTGCGTCCACTGTTTCAGCAGGCTTTGGTGCGGATAGCGGCCGCGCGACACCAGGTCCGCCACGGTGATGCTGTCCGGCGCGATCGAAGTTTGCGGCAGCAGCCCAAGCTCGCGCGCCAGCGCCTTGGTGGCGAAGCTGCTGATGTTCTTGCCGTCCAGCATCACCTCGCCGGCGCTGGGTTTCAGCAGGCGGCACAGGGCGCGCAACAGCGTCGATTTGCCGCAGGCGTTCGGCCCGACAATCACCGTGAAGGCGCCGTCGGGGATCGCCACGCTCAGATCGTCAGCGATGGTTTTATTGTCGTAGCCCAGCTTCAGGTGCGAGGCGTGCAGGCGGTGGCTCATGGCATTATCACTCTTCATTATCTGCGGGCCTCTCGGATGAGCAGCCAAATCAGGTACAGGCCGCCGATGCAGACGGTCACAACCCCGACCGGCAGTTGGATCGGCGCGAAAAGATGTTGGGACACCACGTCGGCGCCGAGCAGCAACGCCGCGCCCATCAGCGCCGAGGAGGTCAGGGTGACCGAGGATTGGCCGGCGAGGCGACGGGCGATCTGCGGCGCCGCCAGCGCGATAAAGGAAATCGGCCCAGCGGTGGCGGTGACGGCGGCGGTGAGGGTAACGCCGAACAGCATCAGCCACAGCCGGCTGCCTTCGGCGTTAACGCCCAGCGCGCGCGCCGTGTCATCGCCCATTTCCAGCAGCTGCAGCCGTTTGCCCATCAGCAGCGCGGCCGCGGCCGCCAGCACGATGAACGCCGTGGCGGGCTGGGCTTTTTGCCAGGTCATGCCGTTGAGCGAACCGGCCTGCCACATGGCGGCGTCCATGGCGCGCTCGAGCGAAGCGGTGATGATCAGCCAGGTGTTGGTGGAGACCAGCACCGCGCTGATGGCGATGCCGACGATGATCAACCGGAAGCCGGCGATGCCTTGCCGCCAGGCCAGCAGATAGATGGCCAGCGCGGCGAGAATGCCGCCGGCCAGCGCGCCGCCGGCGATGTAATAGTAGCCGCCGTTGAACAGGGTGATGGCGATCAGCGCGCCGGTGTAAGCCCCCATGTTAAAGCCGATCACGTCCGGGCTGCCGAGCGGGTTGCGGATAATTGACTGGAAAATGGCGCCGCTCATGCCGAGCGCGGCGCCTAACAACAGCGCCATGGCGATGCGCGGCAAGCGCCATTGGGTGACCACGGTCACCAGGTTTTTCGGCGCCTCGCCGGTCAGCGCGGCAAAAACCTGCTCCAGCGAAAGTTGCAGCGTGCCGTAGCACAGGGCGGCGACGGCCATCGCCAGACACAGCGCCAACAGTGAAAGGTTGACCAACAGCAGGCGCAGCGGCAGGCGCCCGTTGATGACGCCGTCCGGGCGGCCGATATGCAGCGTATGCGGCAGACTCATCACAGACCCCCCAGCGTTTTCTTGCGGCGCACCAGACAGATCAGTACCGGCGCGCCGATGAAGGCCGCCACGATGGAAACCCGCAGTTCACCGGCCGCCAGCAAGCGGCCGACCACGTCGGCGCACAGCAGTAAAATCGGCGCCAGCAGCATGGAGTAGGGCAGGATCCAGCGCTGGTCGGGGCCGACCCACCAGCGGGCGATATGCGGCACCATCAGGCCGATGAAACTGATTGGGCCGACGGTGGCGGTTGCCGCGCCGCACAGCAGCGTGATGGCGATCACCGCGATTACCTGAGTCAGCACCACGCGCGCGCCGAGTGCGATAGCCAGATCTTCCCCCATACCGATGGTATTCAGCGGCCGGGCGATGAGCAGCGTCAGCAGGCAGCCGAGCAAAATGGCGGGGGCGGTCACCGGCAGCGTGGACAGCGTGCGGATATCCAGCGTGCCGGCCTGCCAGAAGCGCAGTTGGTCGAAGGTTTGCGGATCGATCAGCGACAGCCCGGTGGTGATGCCGAGCAGCACCGCGCCGATCGCCACGCCGGCCAGCGTCAGCCGCACCGGGTTGATGCGCCCGCCCGCCAGCGTGCCGATCAGGTAGACCAGCAGGGTGGTGAGGGCAGCGCCGGCAAAGGCGTAGGCCATGTAGCTTTCGGTGGTGGCGGCGCCGAAAAACATGATGCCGATGACCACGGCGAAGCTGGCGCCGGCGTTGATGCCGAGCACGCCGGGATCGGCCAGCGGGTTGCGCGTCAGCGCCTGAATCAGCGCGCCGGCGGCGCCGAGCGCCATGCCGGCCAGGATGCCCGCCAGCGTGCGGGGTACCCGGGCGTTGAGAATGATGGTGCTGTCGGAACCGCTCGCGGCGCCCTGCAGGCTGAGCCAGACGGTATGGAAGGGGATGGCTTTGGAACCCAGCATCAGGCTGGCCATGATGCACAGCAGCAACAGCGCCAAACCGATACCGAACCCGGCGATGCGTTTGAAGCCACTGGCGTAAGCTGCGTGCGGTGCGGACGAAAGCGTCCGCTCAGTCGGAGTGGGTACGTTCACACCGGTAACTCCTGTATGATTTTTATTCTCATTGTTATTTGCGTTCATGCGGGGGGCAATAGTAGCACGAGTTTACGCCCGCATGCACCCGCCGGTTGGTGGCAAAGGTGCGTTGACGATGTTAATAACTATTGATATTTCAATTGATTGAATGTGAACGTTCGCCCTGCTTGCGGAAAGTGTCGGCAGGGGGCTGACCTGCCGACGGCGTGATTCAGGGCTTTTTGAACAACCGTTCGATTTGATTCAGCATGTTGGTGGCGCTGTAGTAATCGAGGCGGAAGGTGTCGTTGCCGACGGCGTAGACGTGCCGCTGTTCCACCGGCTCCAGATGTTTGAGGAACGGGTTGGTCAGCACCTCTTGCACTTTGCGCTCATTGGTGGCGAACAGGATCAGGGTTTTGCCATTCAGACCTTCGGCCATTTTTTCGCCGGAGATCTGGATGATGTCATGGCGTTTACCCATGCTGGTGTTGCCTTTGGCGCTTTCCGGCGGGGTGGCCAGTTGGAAGCCGAGCTGGGTCAGCAGTTTGCCCTGGGCGGAACCCGGCGTCCACAGCATGGCCTCGCGGCCGTTGTCGGCATACACCAGCGGAGTGGTGGGCTGCGGCGGCAGCGCGATCGCCTGTTTCACTTGCTCCACGCGCTGCTCGAAACGATCTTCCGCCTGTTTGGCGCCGGCTTCGTGACCGGTGATCTCGCCGAGCTCGCTGGCCAGCTGTTGCCAGCTTTTGTCGCCGTAATCGAGCACCAGCGTCGGCGCAATGGCGGACAGCTGGTCATACAGTTTCAAAGCCGAATCACCGCCGGTCGCGGCGACGACGATCAAATCCGGCGCGGCGGCGGCGACGGCTTCGGCATTGGGCTCCACCTGGTACAGCCGCTCGACGTGGCGCTGTTTGGCCACCTCGCTCCACTGGGTAAAGAAACCTTGTTTATCGGCCACCAGGGGATTTGGGCTGGTGGCGGCGCTGGCGACCACCGGGGCGTTTATAGCCAACAGCGTGCCGGTGATGGTGACGCTGGTGGACACGATGCGCTGCGGCGGTTTTTCCAGCGTGAATTTCCCTTTGACGCTGTCGATGGTGCGCGGCCAACTGCCGTCGGCTGCGGGGGCGGACGGTTTCTGCCCGTCGCTCTTGTCGTCCGGGCCGCAGCCGCTGAGCAACAGGCTGGAAGTGGCGATAAATGCAATGAACAGCTGGCGTAAGGATAGGGTCATGAGCGGGCTCTTTCTTTCCTTGAACTAAGGCGTATCAATCCGGTTGAGGATTGGCTGCGTGGTGGATGCCGGCTAATTTACCATTCAAGCCGCCAAAATGATAACCATTCGTATCTCAGCGCGTGGTGAAGGAAAGAATAGAAAGAAGAAGCGGAGGAAACTGAGTGACAGAAACGAAAAAAGCGCCAAAAGGCGCTTTTTTCTGAATGGGTGGGTCGTGCAGGATTGATTCGGCCTGTGGCCTCACCCTGCGGGCAACGCTGCGCGTTGTCGTATCGCTGCGCGATGCTCGAACCTCTGCGGTTCTTCATCCTGCACGACTCGGTAAACTATGCCTGCGAGAAGATGAAGTCACAGGTGGGTGGCGCAGAAACGAAAAAAGCGCCAAAAGGCGCTTTTTTCTGAATTGGTGGGTCGTGCAGGATTCGAACCTGCGACCAATTGATTAAAAGTCAACTGCTCTACCAACTGAGCTAACGACCCGCAGAAGTGGTGGGTGATGACGGGCTCGAACCGCCGACCCCCTCCGTGTAAAGGAGATGCTCTACCAACTGAGCTAATCACCCACTTCAGGACTTCCAGGTTACTGCTAAATGAGAGAATGATGGTGGGTGATGACGGGCTCGAACCGCCGACCCCCTCCGTGTAAAGGAGATGCTCTACCAACTGAGCTAATCACCCTCATTCGTTCTCATTTTTTCTCAACAAGATGGTGGGCGATGACGGGCTCGAACCGCCGACCCCCTCCGTGTAAAGGAGATGCTCTACCAACTGAGCTAATCGCCCCGTCTTGTTGGAGTCGCATTATAGGGATAGTTCAAAGTGAGTCAACGGTTTTTAAAATGATTTCAATCGTTCGCCGCAAATTTAGGCAGGGCGCGATAATAATCGCCAGCAGCGCCGATTCTTTGCGCGATGCTATGCGAAACTCGCCGCAAAACGCGCGAAATCGACCGGTGCAATATCGTGTCGGCGTTGAGGAATTAGCGCGTGGTGATACAATGTCGTCCACTCTTTTTTCAATTCCGAGCAATCGTCGGCAACCGCCGACACGCATTGCGTAATAAGGCAGTGAACCCAATGAAAATCAAAACCCGTTTTGCACCGAGCCCGACCGGCTATCTTCACGTCGGCGGCGCGCGTACCGCACTTTATTCCTGGTTGTTCAGCCGCCATGCGGGCGGTGAGTTCGTTCTGCGTATCGAAGATACCGATCTGGAACGTTCTACCCAGGACGCGATCGACGCAATTATGGATGGCATGAACTGGTTGAACCTGGATTGGGATGAAGGCCCGTATTTCCAGACCAAGCGTTTCGATCGCTACAACGCGGTCATCGATGAGATGCTGGAGCAGGGTTCGGCCTATAAATGCTATTGCTCCAGGGAACGTCTGGAAGCGCTGCGCGAGAAGCAGATGGAAAATGGCGAAAAGCCGCGTTACGACGGCCACTGCCGCGACAGCCAGTGCAGCCACACCGACGACGAGCCGCACGTGGTGCGCTTCCGCAACCCGCAGGAAGGGTCGGTGATCTTCGACGATAAAATTCGCGGCCCGATCGAATTCAGCAACCAGGAGCTGGACGATCTGATCATCCGCCGCACCGACGGTTCGCCAACCTATAACTTCTGCGTCGTCGTCGATGACTGGGACATGGAAATCACCCATGTGATCCGCGGTGAAGACCACATCAACAACACCCCGCGCCAGATCAACATTCTCAAAGCGCTGGGCGCGCCGGTGCCGGAATACGCGCACGTGTCGATGATCCTCGGCGACGACGGTAAAAAACTGTCCAAACGTCACGGCGCCGTGGGCGTGATGCAGTACCGCGACGACGGCTATTTGCCGCAGGCGCTGCTGAACTACCTGGTGCGTCTGGGCTGGTCCCACGGCGATCAGGAGATCTTCTCCATCGACGAGATGAAAGAGTTCTTCACGCTGGAAGCGATCAACAAATCCGCCAGCGCCTTCAACACCGAGAAGCTGCAGTGGCTCAACCATCACTACATCAACCATATGCCGGCGGAAGAAGTGGCGGTGCATCTGGCATGGCACGTTGAGCAACTGGGCATTGAAACCCGCAACGGGCCGGAACTGAAGGACATCGTCAAGCTGCTGGGCGAGCGCTGCAAGACGCTGAAAGAGATGGCGGAGTCTTGCCGTTACTTCTACGAAGACTTCAGCGAGTTCGACGCCGACGCCGCCAAGAAGCACCTGCGTCCGGTTGCGCGTCAGCCGCTGGAAGCGGTACGCGCCAAGCTGGCCGCCATCACCGTCTGGACGCCGGAAAACGTGCATGACGCCATTCAGGGCACGGCGGATGAGCTGGGTGTCGGCATGGGCAAAGTCGGCATGCCGCTGCGCGTCGCGGTGACCGGCGCCGGCCAGTCGCCGGGCATGGACGTGACCGTGCATGCGATCGGCCAGAAGCGTTCGCTGCAGCGCATCGACATGGCGCTGGCTTATATCGCCGAGCGCGAAGCGCAAGCCTGATTCGCTGCTACGCCATAAAGAAAAAGCCCCGAGGAGCAATCCCGGGGCTTTTTTCATGGCGGTTGTCAGGCGTGTTCGCTGGCAGGCAAACCGGGGCGATAGGCGAGGAAATACATCAGCCCGACAAAGCCGGCACCGCCCAGCGCATTGCCGAGAAATACCGCGACGAAATTAGGCAGGTACTGCTCCCAGCCCATGCCGCCGGCGAAGATGGCCGCCGGAATGATGAACATGTTCGCCACCACGTGCTGGAAGCCGATGGCGACAAAAGCCATGACCGGGAACCACATGCCGATCACTTTGCCCGGCACATCCTTGCTGGCGAAGGCTAACCACACCGCCAGGCACACCAGCCAGTTGCAGCCGACGCCGGAGATGAAGGCGTGCAGGAAGTCCGCATCCACTTTGGCCTGCGCGATCGCCAGCGTCTTATGCAAAAACGCGCCTTCGGTCAGGCCCAGCAGGTGGCCGAAAAAGTAGGCGACGGCCACGCTGCCGGCCAGGTTGGCCAGGGTGACCCAAAACCAGTTGCGCAGCACGGCGATGGCGGGGATTTCACGAGCGAACCAGGCCATTGGCAAGGTCATCATGTTGCCGGTCAGCAGTTCGCCGCCGGCCAGAATGGTCAGGATCAGGCCGATCGGGAACACCGCGGCGCCCAACAGCGCGCCGAAAGAGCCCCATTCGGCCGGCAGGGTGCCGATGACGTGAATATCCAGCAGGAAGCCGGTGGCGATAAAGGCGCCGGCGAGAAAGCCCAGAATCAGCAGATTAGCGAGCGGGGCGCGGCTTTTGTTTACCCCGGCCTGAACGGCGAGGGCGGCGATTTCTTTTGGTGAATGCAAAGACATGACGGACTCGGTTTATAGTAATGAAGTTTATGGCGCGGGCAGTCTATGCCGCTCGGGAGTCCGACTCAAGCGCATTTCGCTAACATTCCGTTAATTAAAAATCAACGTGATATGCAGGGTCTTTCGCCATTTTGAGATGTAGCGCGCAAAATGGATGAACTCTGCGCAAAGTGATGATTTTTTGGCGCCAAAGATGCTGATTTGGCGGCTTTTTCAACGCTTGATTCAGTAATTCAATTTAGCCGTTGACAGCTTTGAGCGGGTTTCATATTATGCGCCCCGTTCACAGCACAAAGTGATTGTGGAACGGGGCTATAGCTCAGCTGGGAGAGCGCTTGCATGGCATGCAAGAGGTCGACGGTTCGATCCCGTCTAGCTCCACCAACCTTCTTCTCAGAAAGGTTGAGGACACCGTAACGCCGGTCAAAGCGTACCACTTTTGTGGGGCTATAGCTCAGCTGGGAGAGCGCTTGCATGGCATGCAAGAGGTCGACGGTTCGATCCCGTCTAGCTCCACCACCATTTAAAAAGCCGACCTTAGGGTCGGCTTTTTGCTTTGTGTCATTTAACCTTCGCCGAATGCCGGCCAATAAAAAAGGCGCCCGCAGGCGCCTTGTTATCGCAGTCGGTTCGAGGCTTAGCCCAGCACCAGACCCGCGATGGAAGCGGACAGGATGCTGACCAGCGTAGAGCCGTACACCAGCTTCAGGCCAAAGCGTGACACCACGTTGCCCTGGTGTTCGTTCAGGCCCTTAATCGCACCGGCCACGATGCCGATGGAAGAGAAGTTGGCGAAGGACACCAGGAACACCGACAGGATCCCCAGGCTGCGCGGCGACAGCTCGGCAGAGACTTTCTGCAGTTCCATCATGGCCACGAATTCGTTGGAAACCAGCTTGGTGGCCATGATGCTGCCAACCTGCAGGGCTTCGTGCTTAGGAATGCCCATGATCCAGGCGAACGGATAGAAGAAGTAACCGAGGATTTCCTGGAAGCTCAGGCCGAAAATGGCGCTGAACACACCGTTGAGCGCGGCGATCAGGGCGATGAAGCCAATCAGCATCGCGGCGACGATAATCGCTACTTTGAAGCCCGCCAGGATGTATTCACCCAGCATTTCAAAGAAGCTCTGGCCTTCGTGCAGGTTGCCGAGGTGCAGCTCTTCTTCTTTATTGGTGTCGTACGGGTTGACCAGCGACAGCACGATAAAGGTGCTGAACATGTTCAATACCAGCGCCGCCACCACGAATTTGGCGTCCAGCATGGTCATATAGGCGCCGACGATGGACATGGATACCGTAGACATCGCGGTCGCCGCCATGGTGTACATGCGCTTTTCCGACATCTTGCCCAGGATATCCTTGTAGGCGATGAAGTTTTCGGATTGCCCCAGGATCAGCGAGCTGACGGCGTTAAACGACTCCAGCTTGCCCATGCCGTTCACTTTCGACAGCACGGTGCCGATAATGCGGATGATGAACGGCAGCACCTTGATGTACTGCAGAATACCGATCAGCGCCGAAATGAAGACGATCGGGCACAGCACCTTCAGGAAGAAGAACGCCAGGCCTTTGTCGCCCATGCCGCCGAACACGAAATCAGTCCCTTGTCCCGCAAACCCGAGCAGTTTGTCAAACAGCGCGGCGAATCCTTTTACGAAGCCCAAACCCGCTTCCGAATGCAGGAAAAAGTAGGCCAGCAGTACTTCGATAACCAGTAGTTGAATAACATAGCGAATGCGGATGCTTTTACGATCGCGGCACACCAACAGGGCCAGGATCGCTACCACCACTATCGCCAACGCAAAGTGCGCAATATGGGACATGTTTGCTCCAAATTTGAGGCAGGCTGAATTTCGGCTGTCATTTTATGTAACGCTACGTTTAAAAACGAGACTTCTATTGCAAATATGGAAAATCATAGTGGGAGTTCTCCTAAAGTGTTGCGCAAAAGCATAAAAAATCAAGATGTTAAAGCAGCAATAGGAAATTCGTATTCTTGTGCTAACCTGTCTTTCAGGGGTATTGCAGCCAAAATCCCATCAGAAAAGCACGGAAATCGGCAAGCTCCGCGCTGAACCCTTCGATAAAACCGTTAATGTTGGCTATTACAGAGATAAGTTTTACCGCTCTAAATGCGCTTGATAATTATTATCATTTATATAGAGTGGAGATAAACGTAATTTCAGTAAGGGTTCAACATATGCTGAACAGTCGCGTGGTTGAAACCACCTCCGGTCGCTCCGCCAGAAAAATCAAACTCTCGCTCATGGGGCCCGCCTTCATCGCCGCTATCGGCTATATCGATCCCGGCAACTTCGCCACCAACATCCAGGCCGGCGCCTCATTCGGCTACAGCCTGCTGTGGGTGGTGGTTTGGGCCAACGTGATGGCGATGCTGATCCAGCTGTTGTCCGCCAAGCTGGGCATCGCCACCGGGAAAAATCTGGCCGAGCATATTCGCGATCGCTTTCCGCGGCCGGCGGTATGGGCCTATTGGGTACAGGCGGAGATCATCGCCATGGCGACCGATCTGGCTGAGTTTATCGGCGCGGCGATCGGCTTCAAGCTGCTGCTCGGTGTCTCTCTGTTGCAGGGCGCAGTGCTGACCGGCATCGCCACCTTTTTAATTCTGATGCTGCAAAAACGCGGGCAAAAGCCGCTGGAGCTGGTGATCGGCGGGCTATTGTTGTTCGTCGCCGCTGCTTACATCGTCGAGCTGGCGTTCTCCCAGCCGCAGTTGGCGCCGCTGCTGAAGGGGATGGCGCTGCCCGATTTGCCTAACGGCGATGCGGTATTCCTGGCTGCCGGGGTATTGGGCGCCACCATCATGCCGCACGTGATCTATCTGCATTCGTCGCTCACCCAAATCGGCGGCGAGCACGACAAGGCGGAACGCTATGCCGCCACCAAAGTCGACGTCGCCGTGGCTATGACCATCGCCGGTTTCGTTAATCTGGCGATGATGGCCACCGCCGCCGCCGCGTTTCATTTCAGCGGCCACAGCGGCATCGCCGATCTCGACGTGGCTTACCTGACGCTGCAACCGCTGCTCGGGCAAGCCGCCGCCACCGTGTTCGGCCTGAGCCTGGTGGCCGCCGGCCTCTCTTCTACCGTGGTGGGCACGCTGGCGGGGCAGGTGGTGATGCAGGGGTTCGTGCGTTTCCATATTCCGCTGTGGCTGCGGCGCGCGGTGACCATGCTGCCGTCGTTTATCGTCATCATGTTGGGGATGGATGCGACGCGCATTCTGGTGCTGAGCCAGGTGCTGCTCAGCTTCGGCATTGCGCTGGCGCTGGTGCCGCTGCTGGCTTTCACCGGCAATCGGGCGCTGATGGGGGAAATGGTCAACGGCCCGCTGGTGCAAAATCTGGGCAAGCTGATCGTACTGGTGGTGGTGGGATTGAACGGCTACCTGTTGATCGGCAGCGTGCTGTAAGCGAAAACAGTGCGGGCCGGCGTTGCGCCGGCCCGTCGTCGTTAATCGCGGTCGTCATCGCCGTGGCGGCGCCAGCGATCGCGGTCATGATCGTGATGGTGCTTTTTCTCTTTCTTCCAGTGGTGCTTATCGTAGTGTTTGTCGTATTTACGATAGCGTCCTTCATGATAGTAATAGTGTTTACGCCAGTAGTCGCCATCGCGCCAGCGATAGCCGTCCCAGTAGTAACCGCGACGGCTGCGGTCGCCGAGATAACGGCCCTGATGGCCTTGCCACCAGTCGCGATCCCGCCAATCGTAACCATCCCAATAGCGGCCGCGGTTATCCTGATCGCCGATGCGCAATGAAACGCCCGGCATCAGATCGATGCTGATCCCTTCGGCATGCGCCTGCTGTGCGGCGGGCAGTACCGTCGCCGCCAAAATGGCGGCCAAGAGCAGAGGTTTAAACATGGCTTCTCCTTCCCGCTTGCGCGGCCTGGCCGTTTGTCACTTTATGAAGCGCGTTCATCAGTTTAAAAGCGGCCTTATCGTTATTTTTGCTGCAATATCGGCATCATAGCGCCGGCGCATAGGGTTGAATCTGAGAGCCACTCTGAAAATGATGCAGGAGGTTAAGATTTGAGATTTTTCTGGAGTATCGCCGCTCGATTGAACGGCGGAATTTGTAAGCGATTACAATAAGATGTTCTCGATCTGCGCGAGCTCTTCTTCACTGAAGTGACGATTGGCCAGCATGCCCACCGCGTCTTCTATCTGCGCATTCTTGCTGGCGCCGATCAGCACTGAGGTCACGCGATCGCCGCGCAGCACCCAGGCCAGCGCCATCTGCGACAGCTTTTGCCCGCGTTGCCGCGCCAGCGCATCGAGGCGGCGCACCTTGTCCAGTCGCTCGGCGGTCAACTGCTCCGGCTGCAGGAAGCGGCTGCCGCTGGCGGCGCGGGAATCTTGCGGGATGCCGTGCAGGTAGCGATCGGTCAGCAGGCCACCCGCCAGCGGCGAGAAGGCGATAGATCCGACGCCATGTTCCTCCAGCGTATCCAGCAACGCCGTCTCCGGCCCGCGTTCCAACATCGAATACTTCGGTTGGTGGATCACGCACGGCGTGCCGAGCTGCTGCAGAATGGCGAAGGCCTGTCGCGCGCGCTCGGCCGGGTAGTTGGACAGGCCGACATACAGCGCTTTGCCCTGGCGTACCAGCAGATCCAGCGCCGCCATGGTTTCTTCCAGCGGCGTGTCCGGATCCGGCCGATGATGATAAAAGATATCCACATACTCCAACCCCATGCGCTTCAGGCTCTGATCGAGGCTGGCGACCAGGTACTTTTTCGAGCCCCAATCACCGTAGGGGCCGGGCCACATGGTGTAACCGGCTTTGGAGGAGACGATCAGCTCATCGCGCCAGGCCCGCAGATCGGCGTTGAGAATGCGGCCAAAGTTCTCCTCGGCGGCGCCGGGCGGCGGGCCGTAGTTATTGGCCAGATCGAAATGGGTAATGCCGCGATCGAAGGCGCAGCGGATCAGGCCGCGGGCGTTATCGTACAAAGTGGCGTCGCCGAAGTTGTGCCACAGGCCGAGTGAGACGGCGGGCAGCTTCAGCCCGCTGCGGCCACAGCGCCGGTATTCCATATCTTGATAACGCGAGGGGGAGGCTGGGTAAGACATAGTTATCCTTGTCGGCGAGAGGTGAAGTGCTTTGAGTGTATACGTTTCCACACCGCGTTGCCGCGGGAGCGATCACGACGCCGGCATGTAACGCCAGGTTGCCGTTCGATGCCGGGATGATTGTTCGAAATTTGAACGGCATCTTCGATAATTAAGATAATCGCTTCAGCTGCAGACAGGTGATGATCATGACTCAGACCTATACGGTGGCCGATTATCTGCTCGATCGTCTGGCCCAAATCGGCATCCGTCATTTCTTCGGCGTGCCGGGGGATTACAACCTGCAATTTCTCGATCACGTCCTCGCGCATCCGCAAATCACCTGGGTAGGCTGCGCCAACGAGTTGAACGCCGCCTATGCGGCTGACGGCTATGCGCGCTGCAAACCGGCGGCCGCGCTGCTTACCACCTTCGGCGTGGGGGAGCTGAGCGCGTTGAACGGGGTGGCCGGCAGCTACGCCGAATACCTGCCGGTGATCCACGTGGTCGGCACGCCGGCGCAGCGCGCCCAGCGCGCCGGTGATTTGCTGCATCATTCGCTGGGGGATGGCGACTTCACTCATTTCGCCCGGATCGCCAAAGAGGTGACCGTCGCGCAGGCCGACCTGACCGCCGACAACGCCGCGCTGGAGATAGACCGCCTGATCGGCGTCGCCTTGCTGGAGCATCGCCCGGTTTACCTGATGTTGCCCAGCGACGTCGCGCAGGCGCCGCTGCCGAGTAAACCGGCGCCGCTGATGCTGCGCCAGGCCAAACTGTCGCAGAGCGCATTGCAGGCGTTTATCGCCGCGGCGCGTGAAAAGCTGCTGTCGGCACGGCGGGTGTCGCTGCTGGCGGACTTCCTGGCCGATCGCTTCGGCGCCGAAGCGGCGCTGGACGAGTGGCTGCAGGAGGTCGATATGCCGCACGCGACGCTGTTGCTCGGCAAGGGCCTGCTGGACGAGAATCGCGCCGGTTTCGTTGGTACCTACTGCGGCGGCGCCAGCGATCCGGCGGTGAAACAATTGATCGAAAACGCTGATGTGGTGATCAACGTCGGCGTACGCTTGACCGACACCATTACCGCGGGATTCACGCATCATCTGCCGGTGGAAAAATGCATCGATATTCAACCGTTCGAAGCCTGGGTCGGGCGGCAGCGCTTTAGCCGCATTCCGATGCGCGAGGCGGTGCAGGCATTGCACCGCCTGAGCCTGTCGCTGGCGTCGCATTGGCCGTTGCCGCCGATCGTCCGCCCGGCGCTGCCGGAAGGCGATGGGGAAGGGCTGGATCAGCACGCCTTCTGGCGGCAAGTACAGGATTTCCTGCGGCCGGGGGATATCGTGCTGGCCGATCAGGGCACCGCCTGTTTCGGCGCGGCGGCGCTGACGTTGCCGCGTGGCTGCCGCCTGATCGTGCAGTCGCTCTGGGGATCGATCGGCTATACCCTGCCGGCGACGTTCGGCGTGCAGACCGCCGAACCGCAGCGCCGGGCAGTATTGCTGATCGGCGACGGCGCCGCGCAGTTAACCGTGCAGGAACTGGGATCGATGCTGCGCGACGGGCTTAAACCGGTGATCTTCGTGTTGAACAATCAGGGGTATACCGTTGAGCGCGCGATCCACGGGCCTGAGCAAAGTTATAACGACATCGCGCGCTGGAACTGGACGCAGTTGCCGATGGCGTTGGCCGGTGATCGGCCGGTGAAGGCGTTGCGGGTCAGCGATCCGGACGGATTGCGTCAGGCGCTGCGCGAGGTAGCGGACGACGAGCGGCTGGCCTTCATCGAAGTGATGCTGCCGAAGATGGACATTCCGGAACTCCTCGATACCGTCTCTCGCGCCATTCAGGCGCGCAACGCCGCCGCTTAAGGCAGGGTGTCGCCCAGCAGGCGCTCCAGCATCCAGAACCCCGCCGGGCCCGGCGGGGTCAGTTTGGACCAGACCGCATCCACCGAAATCAGTTTGGGCCAGCCGCGCGGCCGCAGTTGGGTGAGTCTGTCGTGGCCGTATTGCTGCACCAGCCAGTGCGGCAACACCGCCCAACCGAATCCCTGTTCCGCCATCTCCAGCAGCAGCAGATAGCTGGGTGCCGACCAGACCAGGCCACCCTGTCTGGCCGCCTCGGCGCCGGTGTAGGTGTTCAGGATCAACTGGCGGGTGCTGGACAATTGCTCCGGCGTCGGCGCAGCGACCTGCGCCAGCGGATGCTGATGGGCGACGAACAGCCCCATTTCGGTCTGCTCAGGCAGCCGGGAGAAGGCGATATCCGGCGGATAACTTTTTTGCACTTCCACCATGCCCAAATGCGCGCGGCCGCTTTGCAGCAGATCGATAACGTCGCCTTCCTCAGCGATCATCCATTCCAGCTCAATCTCCGGGTAGCGCTGTTCGAACAGTTGCATCAACCGATCGTGATGCTTGGGCTGGTAGGTATCGGAAAACACCATGCTCAGGCGCGGTTCAACCTCGCCCGCCAACTGAATGCTCAGGGCGTCGAGGCGTTCGCTGGCGGCCAGGATCGCCTGCACATGTCCCAGCACTTTGCGGCCGGCAGCGGTGAGCACCGGCTGGCGCGCGCCGCGATCGAACAGGGTCAGCGCCAGGTCCGCCTCCAGATTGGCGATGGCGGTGCTGATGGTGGATTGGCTTTTGCGCAGTTTGCGCGCGGCGGCGGAAAACGAGCCGAGGGCGGCGGCTTCGACAAACGCGTGCAACGCTTCCGGGGAATAGTGCATGATCTATCTACTTTATAGATGGAACCTATTTTTAATCTACCCAAAAAAGCGATGATAATCACCTGGCTTTCGCAACAACTGTTGAAAAAAAGGTGATGTATGCAACTGCAAAACAAGTCTCTCATTGAACGTATCGTCCACGCCGTCGGTTTCGAGGCCATCGCCGTGATGGTTTGCGCCCCGCTGGGCGCGTGGCTGCTGAACCGTTCAATGGTGCAGGTCGGTGCATTGGCGGTAATGCTCTCCACCGTCGCGATGCTGTGGAACATGGTTTACAACACGGTGTTCGACCGCCTGTGGCCGGTCAGCCGGGTGGTGCGTAACCTGAAGGTGCGTGCGCTGCACGCCGTCGGCTTTGAAGCCGGTTTTATCCTGATCGGCGTGCCGATCGCCGCCTGGATGCTGAGCATCTCCTGGACGCAGGCGTTTATGCTGGAAATCGGTTTCTTCCTGTTCTTCCTGCCGTACACCATGGCCTATAACTGGCTGTACGACATGCTGCGTCAGCGCTGGTTCGAGGTGCGCCAGCCGATCAATTCCGGCGCCAAATAAGGCGTCGTCAGACCGACGATTCTCAGGTAAGGTCAGAGGATCGTCGGAAATGCTGAGGAACGAAGGATGAAAGTGTTGGGCTTGCTGGGCGGCATGAGCTGGGAATCCACCATTCCGTATTACCGCACCATCAACGAGCAGGTAAAGGCGCGCCTTGGCGGGCTGCATTCGGCCAAAATCGTGCTCTACAGCGTCGATTTCCAGGAGATTGAGCGCTTGCAGCACCAGGGCGATTGGGACGGCGCCGGCCGGCTGTTGGCCGCCGCCGCGGTGGCTTTGCGCGCCGCCGGCGCCGAAGCTATCGTGATCTGCACCAACACCATGCACAAGGTGGCGGAGGCGGTCGAGCAGGCCAGCGGCCTGCCGCTGATTCACATCGCCGATGCCACGGCGCTGCAGGTGCGGGAAAAAAATATTCGCCGCGTCGGGCTGCTGGGCACGCGCTTTACCATGGAGCAGACCTTCTACCGCGGCCGCCTGCAGGAATTGCACGGCATCGACGTGGTGACGCCGGTCAGTGCCGATCGCGACATCGTACACCGCATCATCTATGACGAGCTGTGCCTCGGTAAAATTCGCGACGCCTCGCGCGACGAGTATCGCCGGATTATCAGCGATCTGGAACAGCAGGGGGCGCAGGGGATTATTTTCGGCTGCACCGAAATAGGCTTGCTGGTGAGCGAGCGGGATGCGTCGGTGCCGGTGTTCGACACCACTGCAATCCACGCCCGCGCCGCCGCGGCGTTCGCGCTGGCCTAATCGTCGCGCGGCGGTTGCCGGCGGTTTACCAGCATCAGCGGTTTGCCCGCCAGCGCCAGCCAGGCGGGCAGCATCACGATGCACAACACCGGCAGCAGGTGCAGATCCGGCACCACCGCCACCGCCATAAACAGGCTCAGCCAGCCGTCGCGCGTCACCACCAGCACCAGCCCCATGATGGCGCAGGAGACGGTGATCGCCGCCGGCACCGCCGGAACATGCTGATGCAGCATCAGGCCCAGCGCCGCGCCGACGAACACCGCCGGGAAGATGCGCCCGCCGCGAAAACCGCAGGCGGCGGCGATCACCAGCGCCGCCAGCTTGGTCAGGGTAATGGTCAACAGCGCCGGCACCGAATAGCTGTCGTCCACCGCCAGGCGTTTCATCTCATCCAGCCCCTTGAACAGGGTAATCTCTCCGCCCAACAGCGCCAGCAGCCCCAGCACAAAGCCGCCCAGCCCTAACATCAACACCGGATTCTTCATTGAATGGAACAGGCGGTGAACGTGCGGGAAACACCACAGCGCCACCATGCCGAGCGCGATGGCGATCAGCGCCACGATGGCGCCGCTGAAAATGTCCGGCAGCCGCGTCACGTCGTAGGCATCGAGCTGCAGGGCGAAATTGGGCACGAAGAACATCTGCGTGGTGACCGCGCCGGCGGCGGCAGCCACCAGCGGGGCGAACAGACGATCCCACAGCGGCGTTTCGTTATTGCCGGCCAGGGTTTGCGAGAAGATCAGCGCGGCGGCGACCGGTGTGCCGAACATTGCGCCGATAGTGCCTGCCGCCGCCAGGATGATCCAGTCCATGTGCGGCACCTTCGGCAGCAGGCGCGCGCCGGCCGCCGCCACCAGTGCGATGTTGATGGCGGTGATCGGGTTCTCCGGCCCCAGACTGACGCCGCCGGCCAGGCCGACGATCAGCGCCAACCCCAACCCCGGCAGGGCGGAGAGCGGCAGCGGCATGCCGATCAGCGATTCCGTCGCCGGATCCGGCCCGGCGTGACCCGGCATATAACGCACGATCAGGCCGACCGCCACGCCGGTCAGCGTCAGCATCGCAACCGGCCACCAGGGCGACTGGGCGTCCAGGCTCAGCGCATCGGGCAGCGTCACCCACAGTAATTGCTGCAATGCGGCGGCAATTTTCATCACCAACAGCAGCACCAGACTGGAAACGGAACCGATAATCAGCGCAGGCAAAGCAAAGGCCAACATGGCATTGGCGCGCGGATGCAGCATGAATAATCCCTTGTCGATGCCTCCCTGCGGGGCAGGGAGAGCGGGTGGTTGGGCAGTGGCCACAGCTTGCCAGACTATCGGCGCGCAGGCACGCATTGATATTGCCCGGCGGCGATGACGGTTAACAGTCGCCGGGGGGCGTTTTTTGCCGCAATTTGTTTCAAATCGCGGCATAGCGGACAAGCTGAAACGTTTTTTGTGATCCGGATCGCTATTGAGGTGCAGATCCGAGGCGGGTGATTGTTGTTTTCGCAGCAGGATTTTACAGTGTGGGCAGCGTTTTATTTTTCATTTTGCGGAGACGAAATCAATGACCTATGCCCTCGTGGGTGATGTTGGCGGCACCAATGCCCGCCTGGCGTTGTGCACTGTTGCGACGGGTGAGATTACCCAGGCGAAAACCTATTCCGGCCTGGAGTTCGACAGCCTGGAGGCGGTGATCCGCCAATACCTGAAAGAGTGCGAGATCGAGGTGCAGGACGCCTGCATCGCGATCGCCTGCCCGGTGACGGAAGACTGGGTGGCGATGACCAATCACAGCTGGGCGTTCTCGATCAAAGAAATGCAGGCCAGTCTGGGGCTGAGTCACCTGGAAGTGATCAACGATTTCACCGCCGTCTCGATGGCGATCCCGATGCTCTCGCCGGACGACGTGCTGCAGTTTGGCGGCGGCGATGCGCAGCCGGGCAAACCGATCGCGGTGTACGGCGCTGGCACCGGGCTGGGCGTCGCCCACCTGGTGCACGTCGATCGCCGCTGGGTCAGCCTGCCGGGCGAGGGCGGCCATGTTGATTTCGCGCCGAACAGCGAAGAAGAAGACATTATTCTGGAGGTGCTGCGCGGTGAAGTGGGGCACGTTTCCGCCGAGCGCGTGCTGTCCGGGCCGGGCCTGGTCAATCTGTATCGCGCCATCGTCAAGGCGGACAACCGCCTGCCGGAGAAACTGGAGCCGAAGGACATCACCGAGCGGGCGCTGGCCGACAGCTGTATCGACTGCCGCCGTGCGCTGTCGCTGTTTTGCGTGATCATGGGGCGCTTCGGCGGCAACCTGGCGCTGAATCTGGGCACCTTTGGCGGCGTGTACATCGCCGGCGGCATCGTGCCGCGCTTTATGGAATTCTTCAAGGCCTCGGGCTTCCGTGCCGCCTTCGAAGACAAAGGGCGTTTCCGTGACTATGTGCGAGACATTCCGGTGTTCATGATAACCCATGGCCAACCGGGCCTGTTGGGGGCCGGCGCGCATCTGCGCCAGACGCTGGGCATGCGGCTGTAAGCCGCGCGGCAGGGCAATAAAAAAGGGGCGCAACCCACAGGTTGCGCCCCTTGTCGTTTTCGCGGGGTATCAGGCTTTGGCCAGCTCCGCCGCCTGTGCGGTTTCTTCGCTTTCCATTTCCACCGCTTTCGGCGCTTTGATGAACAGTGTAATCAGCAAAGAAGCGGCGGACAGGACGCCAATCACCATGAAGGTGGCGTGGAAGCCGCCGAAGTATTTGGCGACGAACGAACCGGCCAGCGCGCCCAGGCCGAAGCCCTGATAGATGATGCCGTAGTTCTTGCTGTGGTTCTTCAGGCCGAAGAAGTCGCCGACAATCGCCGGGAACACGGTGATGTTGCCGCCGAAGCAGAAGGCCACCGCGCCGACGCAGATGAAGAACAGCGTGTGGTTCAGGGTCATGAAGCTCAGGGCGACAATCGCCAGCACGGTAACCAGCATGGTGAAGCTGATGACGCGCATACGGCCCACTTTATCGGACAGCGTCCCCAGGATGATGCGGCCGGCGGTGTTGAAGATGGCGACGGCGGACACGGTGTTGGCGGCGGTGGCCAAATCCATCCCGGCCAGCTGAACGCCCATGTCTTTCACGATGCCAATCAGGTATAGGCCGCTCATGCAGGCGGCGAAGAAGATGGTGAACAGCAGGTAAGCTTCTTTGGTGGCCAGCATCTGGCGCACGCTGAAGTCGTTGCCCAGACCGTTGGCGCCTGGCTGTGCGGCGCTGGTCGCCAGCACCGGCTCTTTCAGCAACAGGGAGCCGACGACGATCAGGCCCATCACGATGGCACCCCAGTAGAAGAAGGCGCCTGAAACGCCGACGTCGGCGATCAGGGCGGCGTTGACGTATTTGAACAGCAAGCTGCCGCTGCCGAAGGCGCCGACGGAGATGCCGGAAATCAGGCCTTTGTTGGCCGGGAACCACTTAATCAGGTTGGACAGGGTGGAGATGTAGGCGATACCGACCGCAAAGCCCACCACCACGCCGGCCAGCAGGTAGATCATGTCGAGCGAGCTGACATGGGCGCTGGCGATCAGGCCCAGGCCGACCAGGATGCCGGAACACAGCGTCAGGTTGCGGATGCCGAAGCGCTCTTGCAGCTTGCCGGCGAACAGCGTGGCGAAGGCCAGGAAGAAGCTGGTGATGGAGAAGGTGGTGGCGACGTCCGCCAGTCCCCAGTGGAACTTGTCGACCAGCGGCTGGTTGAACAGGCTCCAGGTGTAGATGGTGCCCAGACCCATCTGACAGATGATAGTGCCGAGAACGATTAAGCTGCGATTTGCCGGTTTGGTGTTCATGGCCGGTCTCCTTCCTGTGTGTGCGTTGCCGGGCGTGAGCCGCTGGCTGAAATTTGCGGGGTGAATCAGCGTTCCCGCGGTATGGGCTTATTATATGGCCGGCGCCCCCGGCGGGCGGCGGATCGGGAATGAGTTGCACGATGGAAGGAATGAAATGCATTTTATACGGCGTGAGTTGCCGTTTTTACGCCGAAAAGCGCGTGAAATGCCGGGAGTAACACGTGATCTACATCAAAGATATCAACGATTTATTATTAATCGCCGGTGAACGATTGTGGTGAAATTGTGAAGGATGCGTCTGCAAGGCGTAAATCGGCATTGCGCCTATAGAGCGGCGGCGAGCGCGGGACTATGTTATCTGCGATCGGACGAGGTCCGCTCTGCAGGAGTCCATGAAATGAAAAAAACGCTGTTGTTACTGGCCGCGCTGCTGGCGCTGCCGCTGGCGAGCCAGGCCGACGTGTCCATCGGCGTGAACGTGCCGGGCCTGTCGTTGCATATCGGCGATCGCGATCATCGCGGCCACTACTGGGACGGCTATCGCTGGCGCGATCCGCGTTGGTGGGCCGATCATCACCGGTATGAACGCCCGCGCGGGTACTATTACGGCCCGCCGCCCCGGGTGATTTACTACGGGCCGCCGCGGCGCGACTGGCGAGATCGGCCGCATTACCGCATGCCGCCACCGCCGCCGCCCGGCTATTACTACCGTCCGGGCCCGCGCTGGTAAGCGCTTACAGGCGCATCAGCTTGCGAAATTCTTTCACCTTGCTGCGGCTGACCGGCACTTCAAACTCAAGGTCGCTCAGCCGCAGAATGTAGGTATTGTTGAACCAGGGCACGATCTCGCGGATCTTGGCCAGGTTAACGCAGTAAGAGCGGTGGCAGCGGAAGAAATGCTCTTCCGGCAGCCGGCCGTAAAACTCGGTGAGGTTCATCGGCATCACGAATTCTTCCCGGCGAGTATAGACCCGCGTCACCTTTTCATCGGCGGCGGCGTAATAGATGTCGTTGATGTCGGTAACGATGATCCGCTCGTCTTTGATCAGGTTGATGCTGTGGCTGCCGCGGCTCGGCGCGCTGGTCGGTTCCGCCGCGCCGGCGGGGCGATGGTGCAGCGCCTCCAGTTTTTGCAACATGGTGACGATGCGCGCTTCGTGATAGGGCTTGAGGATATAGTCGAACGCCTCGATCTCGAAGGCTTCCACCGCGTGTTCTTTATAGGCGGTGATGAATACGATCGACGGCCGATGGGCGAACTTGCTGATGTTTTGCGCCAGCAGCACGCCGTCCAGCGACGGGATGTTGATGTCGAGGAAAATGGCGTCGACCTGGTGGGTTTGCAGGTATTTCAGAACGTCGAGGCCATCCTCGAAGGTAGCGACGATATCGATATTGCTGTGTTTCTTGATCAGGTAGCTGAGTTCTTCCTGCGCGAGGAATTCGTCTTCCACGATGATGGCTTTCATGAGGCCTCCCCGACCGGCGGCGCGCTCGGTTCCTGATGCAGCTTGCCGCCGTTTTTGCTGATGTAGAATGCGATTTCGGTGCCCGGCTCCAGGCGGCGGATATGCAACCCTTCACCGTACAGCAGCGACACGCGGTGATGCACGTTGAGCAGGCCGATATTGTGGCCCGGCATCTCGTTGCGCGCCACCCGGTCGATGGTTTCCTGGTTGATGCCGTGGCCGGTATCCTTCACCGAAATTTTCACCCGATCGCCCTGATCTTTCACCGCGATCACCACCACCCCTTTACCCTTGCAGGGCTGGATGCCGTGCACGATGGCGTTCTCCACCAGCGGCTGGATCAGCAGACTCGGAATGCGCACCGAGACGTCGTCGTCGATGTCGTAAATCACCGTCAGCTTGGCGCCGAAGCGCGCCTGTTCGATGGCGATATAGTCCTGAATCTGATGCAGTTCCTTACGGATATCGATCAGTTCGTCGTTCAGCTCCAGGTTGTAGCGCAGGTAGCGCGACAGGTTAATGATCAGCTGGCGCGCGGTGTCCGGATTCAGGCGGATGGAGGAAGAGATGGCGTTCAGCGCGTTGAACAGGAAGTGCGGGTTAATCTTGCTCTGCAGCGCGCGCATTTCGGCTTTATCCGCCATCTGGCGCAGATGCTCGATGCGCGAAACCTCCATCTGCGTGGAGATGATCTGCGACAGCCCGACCGCCATCACCTTCAGCGTGTTGGTGATCTGGTGAGCGTGGCAGTAGTAAATTTTCAGCGCGCCGGTCACTTCGCCCTTTTCCCACAGCGGCACCACCAGCTGCGAATGGATCTGCGGCGCGGCCGGGTTTTCCAGGTTGTTTTTGATGATGATTTTGCCGTGGCGAATGCTTTCGCGGGTAACGCGGCTCAGCCCTTCGCGGCCGATCGGGTAGGCTTCGCGCCCCACGCCAACGTAAGCCAGCACCTGATGGGTATCGGTGATCGCCACCGCGTCGGCGCGGATGTCCTGGCGAATGATATCGCAAATGGTGGCCAGCGATTCGCTGTTGATGTTGCGAAAATAGGGCAGCGTCTTGTGGGCGATATCCAGCGCCAGCTTGGCCTGGCGTGCGGCGATCACCTCTTTTTCATCTTCGACGCTCTGCACCAGCAGCACGATCAGGCCGATGCACACCGTGCCGAGGATCATCGGCAGCGCGATCTGCGACACGATGTCGAGCCCAAGCTCGGTCGGCTTGGCCCACAGCACGATCAATAGCATGGTGAGAGATTCGCACAGCATGCCGCCGACGATGCCGGCGCGCCAGCGCTGCTCTTTTCTCACCTTGAGGTTGATGTAGCCGGCGCTGATGCCGGCGATGATGCTGGTGATGAGGCAGGGCACCGAGGTGATGCCGCCGATGTCGATCAGATAGCGGTGCACCCCGGCGATGATGCCGGTGACGATCCCCACCCAGGGGCCGAACAGAATGCCGCCGGCCATGATGGCGATGACGCGCACGTTGACCAGCGATCCCTCAACGTTGATGCCGGAGTAGGTGCTGAACAGCGCGAACAGCGAGAAGATCGCCGTGACGATGCCGAGCTCGAGCGGCGTATGGTCTTCTTTTTGCAGCAGTTGGCGGAACAGCCGGGTGCGGGTCAGAAAAAACAGACAGATCAACATCAGCGCGGCGCGATCAAACACCGCCAACAGCATTTCAAAAAAAGGGTGCACGACGGGTTCTCGCTGCGGCCTACGGATGGCGGCAGTATACCACAGCGAGAGAGGCCCGTGGCTCAGGCCGGCGGTCAGCGCATACCGAGCTGCGCTTTGCCCAGCGGCGTCAGCAACTCGACGGTGGCGCGGCCTGCGAAATCCACTTCGAAATCGTCGGGAGCGAAGTCCGGCGGCGTTCTGCCATCGATAAAGCTCGGCAGCTGACGCTGCAGGTAGGCGTCGTTTTTTGCGCAGCCCGGCGCGGCGGCGATGTACATCACGTTGCTGTCGAACTCGCCGTTATGCTCGTTCTCCACCGCGTGGATCACGTCGCAATGCCAAAATACCGTGTCGCCCGGCTCCAGATCGGGAATAGGGGAAATCCCACTTAATAAAAGGGGATGCCATTTTTCCGAGATCGACAGCGCGCGGCCCGGCGCCGCATCGCAAAGATCGTCGTCGGCGACGTCGTCCTGCAGCGCGCGCAGCAACACATAGGCCATGGCGTTGGCGATCGGCACCAGGTTCAACGTGCCGGCGTTGGTGCGTTGCGGCGTCAGCGCCGTCCAGCCCTGGAAGGTGCGGAACATCGAGCAGACCGCCGGGGAGGCTATTTCGCGCACTTCGGTGCGGCCGTCGGCGGCGAAGGGGTCGTACTGTTGCCAGTCGCCGGAGAAGACGTGGCGATACACATAGCGGAAGTTCTCGTCCAGCCAGCGCTCGATAGTGCCGCTGTCGACGTGCGGCGACAGGCCCAGCGACGAGGAGTTCGGCGGGCGGCGGCGGGTGCGATCGGCGTAGGTGGCGACGCGGGTCGGATCGAAATGCTGCTTGCCGTTGCTTTCGGTGGCCCACAGGCTGTTGAGGAACACCTGCACCGCATGCATACGCGCATCCTGCCGCGCTTCGACCTGCGGCTTTGACCAATAGATGCCATAAATCTGTGGCTTGCTGGCGGCCAGCTTGCCGAAATAGTTGTCTTCGGCAGCGTTTTTCAACCGCTCGACGAAGTTGTTGCGCTCGAGATAGTCGCCGATTTCCCGGTTCCAGCCTTCGGCCTTGGCGCGCGGAAACACGCCGCGAATGGCGCAGGCGCCGCGCTGTTTGATCAGCGCTATCTGTTGATCGCTGACGCGCTGCTGCAGGATATCTTCCGCGTCGATCTGCGGCACCGGATTATGGCCGGCGGCCAGTTCGCGGCGGATCTGTTCGACCTGGCCGCGGATGTTCTCCTCCAGCGCCAGAAAAACTTCGCGGTAGTTCGGCAAGGCCTGGCGCAGCTGGCGCTTGACGTTAACGATCGTCTGCGGAATATCGTCGATGACTAAAGAGGCCATGGTGTTCTCCTGGTGCCGCGTGAGTTACTGCGGCGGGCAGTTGTAGGGAATCGGGCAAGACGTTATGGTTTTGTGGTTTTAACGTGAATGATTATCGGCAACCAATCGGGGAAAATAAAGAGATATCTTTCATTCGTAAGTTCCTCATTTTCGTTTTTCGGAGATTTTATGAAGCTGGTCACTGAACGCCTGATCTTGCAGTCGATAACCGCCGAGGACTGGCCGCTGTTTCTGCGCCTTTACCAGGATCCTGAGGTGATCCGCTATATCGCCGATCCGCTCAGCGAAGCGGCGATCCGCGAGCGTTTCGACGCGCGGCTGCCGGCCTGGGACAAACACGGCGATCAGTGGCTGTGTCTGGTGATGCGTGAGAAGCACAGCGGGGAGGCGGTGGGCATTACCGGCTTTCGCCCGCAGTGGCTGCCGTATCGGCAGGCGGAGGTGGGATACGGCAGTTTGCCCTCCGGCCAGGGCAAGGGTTATGGCAAGGAGTCGCTGCGGGCGGTGCTGGATTTTGCGGTGAACGCCTGCGGTTTTCATAAGCTGACCGCTACCGTGACTTCCGGCAACCTCGCCTCGCGCCGCCTGCTGGAGTCGTGCGGTTTTCAGCTGGAAGGCACGCTGCGCGATAATTTCCGCCTGGCGGGAGAGTGGCGCGACGACTGGCTGTTCGGGCTGTTGGCGGCGGAGTTTCAGGGCGGCAAATAAAAATATCGCGCCGGGTATCGACAAGCTCGCCGGCGCTGCGCTATGTTCGATATTCGGTCAGTTCGCTGGCCAGCGTCGCTCGGACGGTCCGGGCGCTAACGTTTATCGAGGAATCCCCTATGGCTGATAACAGTCCACAGCGCCGTTTTACGCGCATTGAACGCCTTCCCCCTTACGTATTCAACATCACCGCCGAACTGAAGATGGCCGCACGCCGTCGCGGTGAGGATATTATCGACTTCAGCATGGGTAACCCCGACGGCCCGACGCCGCCGCACATCGTGGAAAAACTGTGCGCCGTCGCCCAGCGCGACGACACCCACGGTTACTCCACCTCGCGTGGCATTCCGCGCCTGCGCCGCGCCATCTCGCGCTGGTATGCCGATCGTTATCAGGTGGATATCGATCCGGAAAGCGAAGCCATCGTCACCATCGGTTCGAAAGAGGGGCTGGCGCACCTGATGCTGGCGACCCTGGATCACGGCGATACCGTGCTGGTGCCGAACCCCAGTTACCCGATCCACATTTACGGCGCGGTGATCGCCGGCGCCCAGGTGCGTTCGGTGCCGCTGGTGGACGGCGTGGATTTCTTCAGTGAACTGGAGCGCGCCATTCGGGAAACCATTCCGCGCCCGAAAATGATGATCCTCGGCTTCCCGTCCAACCCGACCGCGCAGTGCGTGGAGCTGGATTTCTTCGAGCGGGTGGTGGCGCTGGCCAAACAGTACAACGTGCTGGTGATCCACGACCTGGCCTATGCCGACATCGTCTATGACGGCTGGAAAGCGCCGTCGATCATGCAGGTGCCGGGGGCGAAAGACATTGCGGTGGAGTTCTTCACCCTGTCGAAAAGCTACAACATGGCCGGCTGGCGCATCGGTTTCATGGTCGGCAACCCTGAGCTGGTCAGCGCGCTGGCGCGCATCAAAAGTTATCACGACTACGGCACCTTCACGCCGCTGCAGGTGGCGGCCATCGCCGCGCTGGAAGGCGATCAGCAGTGCGTGCGCGATATCGCCGAGCAGTATCGGCAGCGCCGCAACGTGCTGGTGAAGGGGCTGCACGAGGCCGGCTGGATGGTGGAAAACCCGAAGGCGTCGATGTACGTGTGGGCGAAAATTCCCGAGCCTTATGCCCACCTCGGTTCGCTGGAGTTCGCCAAGCGCCTGCTGGCGGAAGCCAAGGTCTGCGTCTCGCCGGGCATCGGCTTCGGCGACTACGGCGATACCCACGTGCGCTTCGCGCTGATCGAGAATCAGGATCGTATCCGCCAGGCGGTGCGCGGCATCAAGGCGATGTTCCGCGCGGACGGGCTGCTGAAGCCGGGCAAAGCCGGCAGCGCCAAATAACCCTGTCAGGCCGGGCGTTCGCCCGGCCTTATTTTTTCCGTCCCAAGGTTTTCTTCATTATTTCCCCATTATGCTCATCTACGCTGAATTTTATTTTTTGGACAGAGTGTATGAGCAACCGCTACGCGCGATCGCAGATCGTTTTACATTGGCTGACGCTGCTGATGGTGATCCTCACCTATGCGGCGATGTTGCTGAAAGATTCGGTGCCGGAGGCGTGGGCGCCGATGGTCAAAAATCTGCATTTCAACTTTGGGGCATCGGTCTTTGCCCTGATGCTGATTCGGTTGGCGGTGCGCTCTTTCCACGCTGCGCCGCCAACCACGCCTCCGCTGGAAGAATGGCAGGAGGTAGGCGCGAAGATTTTCCATTGGCTGCTGTACGTGGTCTTCCTGATGTTGCCGCTGCTGGGCATGTTAACCCTGGCCTACGGCGGGAAATCGTGGTCTTTGCTGGGCTGGCCGAT
The DNA here is from genome assembly GCF_052166595.1 of Serratia sp. CY81684. NCBI lineage: Bacteria > Pseudomonadati > Pseudomonadota > Gammaproteobacteria > Enterobacterales > Yersiniaceae > Serratia > Serratia sp. CY81684. The sequence continues at coordinate 351,726 of NZ_JBJNOO010000003.1, forward strand.
GCCGCAGTGGGTGACGCCGGATCCGGTGATGCGCAGGCTGGTCAAAACGGTGCATGAGACGCTGGCAAACGTTGGCTACTTTATCATTGGCGCGCATGCGCTGGCGGCGCTGTATCACCACTACCTGCGCAAGGACGACACCCTGCGCCGCATGATGCCGGGCAAATGAGCGCTAGCCGAAACGACAAAGGGACGCTTGCGCGTCCCTTTGTCTGTGTTCCTGGTGTGGCTGCTGTCAGGCAACCATCAACATGAAGGTGCCAACCCAGGCAACCAGCATGAATGACACGCCCATCAAAAAATATTTCACTGAACAACTCCTGTCTGGAGTCCTCGCCAGCAATGATCCCGATTGTTGTGCTGAGTATTTTATGGGCAACCTGCTTGTCGGGCGGATTCTTCCAAGCGAAAGAACAACGTCCTCGAGCGCGGGTTGTCCGGTTGTCGCGCCTCATGCTCCGTGAGGTAAAATCCGAACCGCGACAGGATCGGCGCTAATGTACTCTCAATACTGGTCTGATTTCAATACTGTGTTTTTGATCACAATTTTAGGCTGTTTTTTGAACAGGGCGCGCTGTTTTATAACGCTTTTTATAAGCAAGCGACAGGAAGTAGCCCGCCGTGTGGCGGGCTTTAAAATCGGGTATTGCAATACGGTGGCAGGCGCTCAGGCGACGGCGTTGATGCCGGTCGCCAAAATGACCCAAAAAACGAGACAAGACAGCAGAATAACGGCCCAAATATGACGGCGACTCCACTCCATTTTTAGCCTTCGTTGTTGCGACAAGTGATTAGGTAGCCATCATATCGGCGCAAAACGGGGGAAATTTAGCCCCCTTGGATAATATTTCGCTTACCTGCCGCTAACTTATTGGCAAACTTCACTTATCGTCACGCGCACTTCGTAGCCCAGCAGATACAACGCCTGCTCCAGCGCTTCCACCTTCGAGGCGTAGCCGATATCCAGCAACCGCTCCATTTGCCCGCCGTTGAAACCCAGCTTGCGCGCCAGCGCCGCTTTGCCGGTGTTTTTGCGCAGCATCGCGTTGTGCAGTTCGATCTTCAGCGCCACCAGCGCCGGCAGATGTACCCTCAAGTCATCGGTTTGCGAAGGAGAAGGGGCGGGCAGGGGCAGCCCTTCATCCATCGCGGCGGCGATGGCGGCCAGCAGGCTTTCCTGCGCTTCCAGCTCGATGTCTTCGCGTTTATAGCAGGCAGATTGCCACTCGGGGAAGTCGTGGAAACCGATCTGCCAGGCGTCGCTGTCGCTATCGAAGGTGTAATGGGCGGGGTAGTGGCTGTACATGGCAATCCCTGATTGAAACCAGAATGAGGCGCTATTGTGACGGCGCGGCCGGCGGATAGCCATAGCCTTGAGCAGAATGGCGCTCAATCGGCATGTTCACGCGGCTTGCGGCGCAGCCCGCCCGGCGGCAACAGCAGGGCGCAGATCATCCCCGCCAGACTGAACAGCGGCAGCCAACGCGCCACCGGGCCGGGAGAGTAATTGTTCAGCACCGAACACACATAGCACGCCACGGCCAGCGCCCAACCGGGCAGGCCGATATCGTTGAGCCGAAACGCGGTTTTGGCCATAAACCACGCCACCAGGCCAAAACAGAACAGCGCCCACACCATGATGCACAGCAGATACAGCAGCACCGAGACGAATTCCTCGGTATCGCCGTGCGCATGGGCGCGAAAATGGTTTTTATCCAGATAGGTCGACAGAAACGACAGTAGCACGATGCCAACGGCGAAGATCGCCAGCGAAAAAACAAAGGGTTTGCGCGAGATGCGCCCACGATAAAGGTCTTTGGCGAGTTGTCCGAGAGAGTCCATCACAATCCGTTGTCGTAATCATTGACCGCCCGGCGGTGGCCGGATGGCAAGCAGCCGGGCATTTTATCGGGGTAAATGCGGGCGTCAAGGTGATAATTTTTCTCATTTAGTTGCGGTTGAGATTCCACGCGGCCGCATCGGGCGTCCCTTCACCGTGCAAAACGTCACAATTTGGCACGTTTGGCTACCTGGCGCGGTAATTGGCGGCATAATCCTGTTTGTTCGCGTTGAACAATGCATTAACATAACTCCCACTTATCTCTTGCATGGCTATATGGATATCCGATGCGTCACCTGGTTGCGCTTTTACCGCTGATTACCTTGCTTGCTGCCTGTAGCAGCACGCCGAAACCCAGTACCACCGCTACGCCGCAGAGCACCCCGGTAAAGGGCGGCTTTTTGCTGAGCCCGGCGCACAGCGGCGCGCCGCTGGGGGGGGATTTCGCCAATAACCCGAATACCGCGCGCTTTATCGATAAGATGGTGCAGGAACACGGCTTTGATCGGCAGCAGCTGCACGACGTGCTGGCGCAGGCACGGCGTTTGGATTCGGTGCTGCGGCTGATGGACAGGCAGGCGCCGACGCCGTCTACCCAGGGCCCAACCGGGCCGAACGGTTCCTGGCTGCGCTACCGCAACAAGTTCATCACCCCGGATAACGTGCAAAACGGCGTGGTGTTCTGGAATCAATATCAGGATGCGCTGCAGCGTGCCTGGCAGGTGTACGGCGTGCCGCCGGAGATCATTGTGGGGATTATCGGCGTGGAGACCCGCTGGGGCCGCGTAATGGGTAAAACCCGCATTATCGACGCGCTGGCGACGCTGGCCTTCAACTACCCGCGCCGCGCCGATTACTTCGCCGGAGAGCTGGAAACCTTCCTGCTGATGTCGCGCACCGAAGGCGACGATCCGCTCGAACTGCGCGGCTCCTTTGCCGGCGCGATGGGCTATGGGCAGTTCATGCCTTCTTCCTTCAAAAGCTATGCGGTCGACTTCAACGGCGATGGGCATATCAACCTGTGGGATCCGGTCGATGCCATCGGCAGCGTGGCCAATTACTTCAAGGCGCACGGCTGGTCCAAAGGCGAACCGGTCGCCATTCAGGCCAACGGCCAGGCGCCGGGGCTGGAAAACGGCTTCAAGACGCGCTACTCGGTTGCCGCGCTGGCGGAAGCCGGCCTAAGCCCGCAGGGCTCGCTCGGCGATAATCAGGAAGCCAGCCTGCTGCGGCTGGACATCGGCACCGGCTACCAGTATTGGTATGGCCTGCCGAACTTCTACGTCATCACCCGCTATAACCACAGCACCCATTACGCCATGGCGGTATGGCAGCTGGGCGAGGCGGTCGGGCGCTCGGCGCGCGGCGGCTTCTGACGCTGCGTCAATAACGAAAAAGGCCGCTTGCGCGGCCTTTTTTGCGTTCAGAGCAATCAGAAATCGTAGCGCAGACGCACCACGGTCATATCGCCGAGGTTGTCGGTGCTCGATGTCAGCACGTGCTCCACGTCAACGCGGAAACCGTAGTCAAACTGCACGGTAACCCCGAGGCCGTTGTCGATGCGCTGGTAGTTGCGGCCGGTGATGTATTCCAGGCGATCGCCCATGAAGTACGGCATCACCGATTTCACCGCGTACTGGCCAACCGGCACGGTATAACCGGCCAGGTATTCGATACCCCATGCGTCGCCGGCGAAGTAATTATTGATGTCGGCTTTCTTGGTGGTCAGGAAGTCGTTGTAGTAACCGCCGCCGAAGGTGAGGGTCCAGTTGTCCGGTTTCCAACTGATGGCGGTACCGAAAATGTTCTGGTCATAGCTCTTGCTGCCGTTGGTGGACGGATTGCGCATTTCGGCGCGGGTGTAGTTCCAGGCGGTGCCCCAGGTCAGGTCCGGCGTAATGTGGTAATCCACGCCCAGTGAGCCGCCGCCTTTGCGCTTGTAGCGCAGGCCGTTGCCCGGCAGATAGTCGCTGTCGCTGAACAGGTACGAAGCGTAAACGTCCGCATCGCCGAAGCGGTTCTTGTACTTCAGCATTTTGCGTGAGCGGTAAGAGCCGTCGTAGTCACCGTTGATGCCGTTGCCCGGTGCCTGGGCCAGCATGTCGTAGTCCCAGATATCGGTTTTGGCGCCCACCACGTCATAATAAACGCTGTTCTGTTGACCGAAGGTCATCTGGCCCCAGGTGTTGCTTTTCAGGCCGGTGTACAGCATGCGGCGGCTGGTGTTTCTCGCGCCGTCGGCATAGTGGTGATCCCAGTCGAACAGCGCCGGAATGTTCACGCCCAGCTCGTAGTAGCTGATCCAGCTGATATCGTCGAACAGGTAGTAGTCCGCCGCGAAGCGGAAGCGGGTGCCGCCGTCGAAGCCGTTACGCTTGTAGGAGCCCTTGTCACCGTCGCCCGTCATGTTGTTGAACTGCGGACGGATACTGCCGCCAACGGTGAAGTTCAGGCGGCTGAGCGGATCGCCAGCCTGCGGATCCTGCTTCAGCAGGGTGATTTCCGCCTGAGCGGCGAACGACGCGCTGCCGATCGCCAGACCCAGCGCCACCGCTTGAGTCAATACGCGCAATTTCATTGCCATGTGTTATCCCTGTTTTATGTATGACCGCCCCCATCAGCGCCGCCATGCCGATGTTTTGCGCAGAACGCTGCGTTTTCACGCATTTTGACGGTTTTTTTGGTGTTTTAGCGGCGGGCGGCATTTGTAACATAAACGGTAAAATAAATAATTACTTTTCTTGCTAATTATTGGCCGGTTTTTGACCATTTCGTGCGGTGAAAAGGGCCGCTTTTCATGCCTTTCGATTCGGATGAATTCATCTAACGCCAAGGTTTATATTTTTCATTTGTCAGTCATCGGCGTCAGCCTGTAATTTTATCCGTGCAAGAGATAATTAATTAAAGCCTGTCACCGCCGTATTAACGTTAGCCGCTTTCTGCGTAATCGGTCGGCAGGAATAAGCGATTGGGAGGTCGCCATGAGGAATCTGTTAATGTTGTTGGTGGGGCTGTTTTCATTACCGGCGATGGCGGCGGAATCGCACGTTTGTCATTCTCAAGCTTATGATTATGCAGAGGTTAGTAAACTCAGGTTGTCTGACGACACCCTGTTTTCCTGCCGCGGCGTGGGGCGCCTGACGATCCCGGAACTGGCGCGCAAAGGATGGAAGGTGATTCATTTGGCGCAGCAAACTGAATATACCGACTCTGTCGACAGCGACGGCGAGGTTATTAAACTTTATCAGGAAATCGTGGTGTATAAAGAATAACGCGACGGCAGCCTGTTATTATTTCAACGGCGACGAGAACCCTATTATGAATGCAAGAATCGGTATTGACGGCAGGGCTGCCGCCGCCATGGTGATGCTTTGCGCCATCTGGGGAATGCAGCAGGTGGCGATCAAGGCTGCCGAGGCGGATGTGTCGGCGGTGCTGCAAATTGCCATTCGTTCGGGGCTCGCCGCGCTGGGGGTATACCTGTTGGCGCGTTGCCGCGGCGAGTGTTTCACCTGGGATCGCGCCACGCTGAGCGCCGGTCTGAGCGTAGGAGCATTGTTCGCGCTGGAGTTCTTTTTTGTCTCCGAAGGGCTGCGCTATACCAGCGCTTCGCATATGGCGGTGTTTTTGTACACCGCGCCGCTGTTTTCCGCTCTCGGCCTGCATTTTCTGATTCGCCAGGAACGCCTGTCGCCGGTGCAGTGGCTGGGCATGCTCATCGCCTTTGGCGGTGTGGTGCTGGCCATATCGGGCATGGCCGAGGGCAGCGGCGGGGCCGATCGGCTGAAAGGCGATTTTTATGGCCTGCTGGCGGGGATCGCCTGGGGCGGTTCTACCCTGGTGATCCGTACCACGCGCCTGGCGGAGTGCCCGGCCAAACAGACGCTGCTGTTCCAGTTGACGGGCGCCTGTGTGCTGCTGTCGCTGCTGGCGCTGGCGACGGACAATTTGCACGTCGTCCTGAGCCCCGTGGCCTGGAGCAGCCTGTTGTTCCAAACGGTGATCGTGTCGTTTTTCAGCTACCTGATCTGGTTTTCACTGTTGCGCCGTTATCAGGCTTCCTCGCTGGGCATTCTCACCTTTATGACGCCGGTATTCGGCATCCTGGCGGGGGCCGTCATTCTCGGCGAACCGTTGCAAATTGAATTTGTATTGGGTGCTGTGTTGATCGTACTGGGGTTAATCGTAGTGAGTTGTTCATATCTTATTTATGTTGACCGAAGGGTGGCACCAAAAATATAAATTATGGATGTTGATGTACAGAACTACCAAATAAGCTGCGAAAGCCAATTCATTATTCAGCTGCAAATATCCCGCTATGCCTGGGGCGTGCCGCTGATTACGCTCAGCGATAACGGTGATTTTACCGTGATAAGAAGCCGAGGCTGGTCGAGGTTGGCTAATGGGATGCAATTGGAGGTTTATTATTTTGCCAATAATTCTCTGCTGGCCTGGGATAAAAACCGCAAAAATATCTCTTATTCAAAGGCTGGCCGGCTCTACGCCTGCGCGCTGCATTTTTCTTATTCCCCCAAAGTATGGCGATAATCCTCTGGCCATCAGACCAGAGGGGAGATTTTCATGATCCACTGCTTAAATGCGAGGATCTTCGGCCACTGCCGCTCGGAGATGGTCGAGGTAAAATAGCAGTGCTCGCAGGGCACGGTCATGTCGGTGAACGGAATGATCAGTTCGCCGCTTTTGATCCAGTCCTGCACCAGATTGAGCCGCCCCATGGCGACGCCAAGGTGCCGCGTCGCGGCCAGCACTGCAAGATCGGAACGGTCGAACTCCATGCTTTTACTGTCGGTATCCAGCCCCAGCGCAAAGTGTTGCGACCAGGTTTGCCACTCATCTTCGCCGGAGTTGTAGCGATCGTGCAGCAGCGTGCAGTGGGCCAGGTTTTCCGGCGCATCGTACAGGTTATGCGTGGCGGCGTACTGCGGCGTGCAGATCGGCACCATTGATTCCTGCATAAAGGCTTCGTCCAGATGCCGCCCCGAGGGCAGTTTGCCGAAGTACATCGCCAGATCCACGCCGCGGTTGGCCAGGTTGATGATTTCCTGCCCGGTCAGAATATTGAGGTGAATGGTGGGGTGCTGGGCGATAAAGTCGCCGATGCGCGGCAGCAGCAGACATTGCACCAGGGACGGGTGCGAGTAGAGGGTCAAGGTCCCCGTCAACTCGCGATTTTTGATGTCCAGAATTTCCTGATTCAAGGTGTTGAAGGAACTGTCCAGCGCCCATTGCATGCGCTCGCCCTCCGGCGTCAGCGTAATCCGGCGATGAAAGCGTTGGAATAGCAGAAAACCCAATTCCTTTTCGAGCAAATTAATGCGGTGGCTCACGGCGCTGGGGGTGATCGACAATTCTTGCGCCGCCAGCGCAAAAGATAAATGACGGGCGACGCATTCGAAAGTATGCAGCCGGGAAAATTGATAGCTGGTCAGCGGGGTTGCCCGCTGCGAATGTTTTTTACTGGGGAACATGCTATTTCTCCGTGCGCATAATCCGGCAATATTAACATTTAATGGCGCGGAGGATAAACCCAGGCTGATTGATATATTCAGTTTTTACGCTGAGAAATATCGTTATGTTGCAGGGAAATTAACTGGCTTGCATAACAACCGGAAATAACAGACGGTGGGCGCGTTGAGTGAGAGGGTGATGATAATCTGCAATAGGACGAATATAATAAAAAGACGTGCCGTATAAGCAGCGAGTAAAGACGCTGTGCGGCAGCCTGAACGATAAAGGCTCATGTTCTCTGCGGGATATAGCGGTTTCACCGCGATAATTCGTCGCATGGCGACACAGAATACGCGTTAATCCCAGCGGCAAACGAGCGTAGGCATCAATCGATAATACTGCGTCCCTCAGGCCGATAGAACCGCGCCCGGTGGCTACCCACCGGGCGCGGCATTCAGGGAAAAGCGGTTTGTTCGCCGGCGCGTATCAACGGCGGCGCAGCAGCAGGCCGGTCAACAGGCCTGCGCCGGCAATGAGGGCCAATGCGGCGAGGGGGTTTTTCTTCATCATGTTGCCGGCGCAGCTCAGGGCATCGCCGTATTTTTCTTGCAGCACGCCCGCTGCCTGGCGCGCGGCGCCTTCGGCCTGCAAACGTTCGTTGCCGGTGACGTCGCCCGCGATTTCCTGCGCCTTGCCCGCCACTTTTTCCATCATGCCATTGGCTTTTTCGCTGTTCATTGTGATGCGCTCCTAAGGTTCGATCCGTTTGGCTTCCGCACAGGACGGAAGCCTGCATTTGTACCGCCATGTTATGCACTTCACTTTTGGCCTATAAGGGGCGTTTGCATCGGTTTGGGTAGTGCATTTGCAGGCTACTTGCCATTCCTGAAGGCCAGCCCACCGGTAAACAGCCCGCGTTCTCTGGCCCAGACGATGGCTTCGCTGCGGCTATGCACGCCGAGTTTGGAATAGACTGTCGCGACATGGTTGCGGATGGTGTTGAGCGCCAGATTGAGACGCGCCGCGATTTTCTTGTCCGGCAGCCCCTCGCAAATCAATTCCAGCACATCGCGCTCGCGTGGCGTGAGATCGCTGGCGGTAAATCCAGCCTGGTCGGGCCGGTTGATGCTTTTCACGTTGGCCAGTTTTTCGATCAGGGTTTGGCTGAACCAGGAGGCGTCCTGCATCACTTCTTCGATGGCGCTTACCAGCTCCAGCTCCGAGCGTTTGCGTTCGGTAATGTCCATGAGCACCAGCAGATAACAGGGCGCGTTGTGGATGCTGACGGCATCCGCCGAGGCCACACAGTCAATCGACTCGCTCCCTTTCTTGCGCACCCGGATGTCCAGCCCTTCGACGTTGCCGCTTTTTTCCAGGGCGGCAAACAAACGGCGGTTCGCCTCCGGATCGTCAATAAACGGGATCTCTCCGACCGTCTTGCCGATCAAGTCTTCGGCGTCGTACTCGGTAGTGCGGGTGAAGGCTTCGTTGACATCCAGCACGCGCCGCTCGTGCGCGGTACATAACAACGTCGGCACCGGGCTCAGGCGAAATGCCTTGGCAAACCGTTCTTCACTTTCTCGCAGCGCCGATTCCGCCTGGCGCCGGGGTTCGAGATCGGTAAACGTGAACAGCATGCAGTCGTCTTCATTGATATCCAAGGGTTGGCCGGCAACCACCACCAGCTTGCTTCCGCCGCCGGGCAGCTTCAGCTCGGCCTCCATCTGCGGAATGGTAGCGCCTTCCCCCAGGCGCTGAACGGCCAGTTCTTTGTGCTCCGCCTGTTCCAAAACGTCGAGTTCATAAACCGAACGCCCCATGACCTGTTCACGTTGGTAACCGGTCATATCAAGGAACCCCTGGTTGACCTTGACGTAACGCAGGTCGCTTAGTCGACAAATGACTGCCGGTGCCGGATTGGCGTTGAAGGTTTTTTCAAAGCGCTGTTCGGCGCTGGCCCACTCTGTCGCGTCGCTCAGGATCAGCGCCAGCAGCTCCGGTTGCCCCTGCGCATCGGTGATAATCAGGCTCCGCAGGCGGTGCACCCAGAAGCTGTCCGGATCGTCGACCTGCCGAACCTCCACCACCACATCGGTGAATGTTTCGCCTTCGGCAACCCGGTTCAGCGGGTACTGTTCCAAAACCAGCGGATGATTGTTGCGATAGCGCAGGGCAAAACGCGCCGCGTACTCGCCGGCATTGGCCCCCAGAGCTTTCTGATGACTCACGCCATGCATGGTCAACGCGGCCTCGTTGGCCCATAGCAAGGTTTGATCGGTATCCGTCAGGATCACGCCGTCGGACAAGCCGGAGATGATTTGCTGCAGGTGGCCGCTGTGGGTTTCGCTGGCCAAAACGGATTGGCTCATGTGTTCTCCGCTAGACAGAAGGGGGGCGGCCTCTTAAGGCGGCCGCGGGTTACGCTATTCGCTGAGCAGCTTAGTGCATAACGTGCGTATTCGCAGGGTGTGAATGCACCAGGCATTCTGATGCAAATGAACCGGGACGGCCGACGACGCCGCGCGGCAGACTGAATTTGTCTGCGCGGTTACCCGCCGTGCGTGCAATCACTTGTCCAGAAAATATAAGGAACAACGATGACCACTGTCTATGAATCAAATCGCTTAGCGTTTCAGGTGTCATGGGGCTCGATATTGGCCGGGAGTGCCGTGGCGCTGGTGACTTATCTGACCTTCAGCGTGCTGGGCACGGCTATTGGTGCCCAGGCCGTGGATATGATGCAAAAGGGCAACCCTCTGAGCGGCTTTGGCACCGGCACCGGGATCTGGCTGCTGGTTTCAACGTTGGCATCGCTGGCCGCAGGCGCGTTCGTCGCCGGCCGCTCCGCACCGAATCGCGGCGGCTTGCATGGCTTGCTGAGCTGGGCGATCACCACCTTGTTGACCACCTGGCTGATGGTTTCATTGGCGAGCGGCGTAGTGGGGCTGGCGGGAAGCGCGGTGGGTAAAGGGCTTTCGCTGGCAGGCAGCGGCCTGGCGGCGGCAGCGCCAAACGTAGGCGAAGGCCTCAAGCAACAGCTGGATAAAAAGGGCATCAGCCTTGACTGGGGAAGCCTGGAAAATCAGTTGAACGCCACGCTTAAGCAGAGCGGTAAGCCGGAGCTGGATCCTGCTCGGTTGGAGCAGAAAGCCAATCGGGCGGCCGCCGACGGCAAACAGTCGGCCGTGGATGCCGCGGCCGATCCGGCGCAGGCCGCCACCGAGCTTAAGCAGTGGTTCGAGCGCGTCAAGCAGTCCGGTGAGCCGGCGTTGAGCGCCGCCGATAAGGACGCGCTGGTGAATATCGTTGCGGCACGCACCGGCAAGAGCCGCGATGAAGCGAGCCAAATCGTCGATAACTACGCCCAGGCTTACCAGCAGGCGGTGCAGAAGGTGGAAAAACTCAAGGCCGAGGCCGAGCAGAAAGCGCGTGAAGCGGCCGATGAAGCGGCCAAACAGCTGTCTCGCGCCGCGTGGGGTTCGCTGTTGGTGCTGCTGTTGGGCGCTGCGTTGAGCGCCGGCGTGGGGCGGATTGCCGAATCAACCCGCCGCACTGTCGCGGTAAGTTGAGATGAAAAAAAACCTGTCGTGCATCTCGCTGAATTATCGAAAAGTAGCGGGGGCCTCTGCTCCCGTGCTCGTCATCGATTTCTGCAACGAGAACAACGAGCGTTATACCCTGCGCTACAACCTGCCGCCGGATACCCCGGAACGCACCGAGCGGCGGGTATCTTTGCTGCTGTACCTGTTGCGCAAGCACAGGTCCGCAGAGATCGACAACCTGGCTGATTAATCAGGCCGTTAATGAAAAGCCCAGCCTCGCGTGCTGGGCTTTTTGTTTGCGGCCGCAGGCCGTTCTGACAACAAGGCGCGGGCGAGTCGGCTCGGCATTTTACCGGGGGAGAGATGGGCGATTCATGGGAGTAGGCAGGGTTCCCAATGGGCGCGGTTTGTAAAACAGGGCATCGAGCAAGGTTTGTTAAAATATCCGTTTTCTCTGCGCAGGAACGATAAAAAAGAAACGCGCTATTGCGACGCGAGATTATTGAGACCGATGTTCAGCCTTGAGCTTATCCCTCCCGTCTTCTTTTGCTGTCGGTCATACTTTATATCTCTTTCGCAGTACGTTTTATCGGCGGGCCAGGCATATAAAATGCGTTTTCATTTGTGATGATGAAATTCCTATTCGGCCATGCAATCTGGCTGTAAAAAAACACTTTAAGGTAAAACAATTAGCAAAAAGTGTGATTCTGCCTGGTGTGTCAAGTGCATCTTTGATGAGTGCACTTTACGCGAGTTGATTTTGTTTTATGGGTTTCTTGCGGAGAGATTTATATAACATGATCATTTTCAGTTATTTATGCGATAGTTTTTCCTATGCCGAAAAAAATGAATTGACAGGCTGGTTTTTTTTAGGATTAATCTTAATGACTTGGTTTGGTTGGTTAACGATTTTAATAAAAAGGACGCAAATCTTATAAAAGCAAGGAGCACATATGGATTACAGAAAAGATATTCTTTTGCAGGTGTTGGAGTATATGGAAAAGAATATTGTCGAGGGGCTGACAGTTGAAAAGGTTTCCATTATCTCAGGTTACTCTAAATGGCATTTGCAACGGCTGTTTAAGCATTATTTTGGTATAACGCTAGGGACTTATATAAGGAATAGAAAACTGAGTCGCTCTGCTATTTTGCTCAAACAGCACCAAGGGAACATATTGGATGTCGCCCTGGCATCCGGGTTTGCCTCTCAGCAATGTTACACGCGGGCATTCAAACGTTTCTTTGGCGAAACGCCCAACAGCTTTAGAAACAGCCGGGGATGGGATTTTTCCACGCAGATCCCGCCGTATGGCAACGATAAGAAACCCTACTTCTACCACACGGTCATGCCGGATGACATTGAGATGTTAAAGCATTACAAATCACTGATTTTTCATTCTATAAGAAAATTCAGAGATACCGGCGACATTGCACGGACCAATGAAAAATGGTTAAGCAAGCAGCGGGGGGGATGTAATGTGGAAAAGAACAGGAGTAATAAATGGCATTCCAACAGCAAAGGGCAAGAGGTTTTTCATTCCATCTTTAACTTCTATATCCCTATGGGTAAATATATTGTCATCCCCTTTACGGGGGAGTTTTCAGAATATATTGACTTTTTCGATGTAATGTATGACGCTTATCTGCCTGCCATCAATGTCAAAATGAGGGAGAGCTTTTTTATAGAGTTATATAGGCAAGAGGATCTAAATGGCAAGGTTGTCAATGTCGATATACTTATTCCTGTGACATAGTGATGAGGCAAGAAGACATCATGAATAGAGAAAAAACTCTCGACTCGATTAATAAGCGCCATCCAGCTCGCTTTATGCTACCTTCTATATTGTCTGAACTTGGTCGAACAATCGTTGCCGGCTCAGGCCGGCAAGCCATTCAATTAACTGCGGTGTTAATTTCTCTCATGTTTTCAGGAAATGCGATGGCCAATAATCGGGAACATCAGCAAATAGCGTTAGTCGGTACCTGGACCCATATTCCGAATGCGCCTGCGGTGCAGAAACCGGCAAGACCCAGTGAAGGGCTCTATCGCCTGGCGGTTAATGGCGACGGCACGTTAACGCTGCTCGACGTGGTTAAAATGAACAGCCCATCGTGGATCGTAAAATCTCGCGATGGCCGTTTCGCCTATGCCACCAATGAGGAGAACGCGGGAACGGTGACCGCCTTGGCAATAGACGAAGCTGGCAGCGTGCGGGTGCTGAATACGGTGAGCAGTGCGGGCCAGCAGCCGACGCATGCCACCCTCAGTCCGGATGGCAAGTTTCTGTTTGTCGCCAACTACTCCGTCGCCAAAGGCGGCGCGGGGATGACGGTATTGCCAATTGGCAGTGACGGCAAACTGGGTGAACAGGTGCAGCATTATCCGTTTATATCAGGTTCTGGCACCGTGCAGGGGCGCCAGGAAGGGGGCCATGCGCACTCAACCACCTTCAGCCGCGATGGTAAATATCTGTATGCGGCGGATCTCGGCGGGGACAAGCTGCACGCCTATCGCTATCGCTCGGATAGCGCACAGCCGCTGCAGGCGGATGCATCGCGCGATGTCAGCTTTGCGCCAGGCGCCGGCCCAAGGCACATGGTATTCTCGCCGAAAGGCGAGTATGCCTATGTCATCACCGAAATGGCGGGTGAAATCGAGGTGTTTACCGTCAGCGACCATCGATTGACGCAACAAGGGAAAGTGAAACTGAACGGCGGGCAGGATTCAGCGGAGGCGAAAAGCGGCGGAGCCATTATCCTCAGCCCGAGCGGCAGATATCTTATTGCCACCAATCGCGGTGCCGATAACCATTTGCTGGTATTAAAAATTGGTGGGGATGGGCTGCCAGGGGAGACGACGCGCTATGAGGCTGGCGGCATTGAACCGCGTGCGCTCGCTTTCGATGCCACCGGCAAGCATCTTTATGTCACGAATGTGTTCACCAATACCGTTACGCTGTTCGATTTCGATGATGAGACGGGCGAGTTGAAGGCCAGAGGTGAGGCGGCGACGATCTCAACGCCGACGGATATTAAGTTTTTCAATTAACGCCCATCATAACGCGGGGGAAATCGGATCTGAGGCGTGGAGAAGGGGGATTGCGGGTGCCGATGCTGGGGAATGGCTTGATAATAAATAATGGTGTCCCCGACTGGAATCGAACCAGTAACTAGCCCTTAGGAGGGGCTTGTTATATCCGTTTAACTACGGGGACGCTGCGGGCCGGCAACCGAAGCTGCCGGGGCATTATACCTTTTTTTACCCGCAGAATAAGCGCTTAGCGGTGCGTTTGCTCAATACCTCGCCAGTTAGCGCCGAAATTTCCTCGCCTGACCGACGGCGATCACGGTTTTTCCCCGCTGTGGCGCCGTTTTTCCTCTTGCTGCCGCTCCGCCCGTTTTTGGGCGCTCAAATCGTTGCGGATCTGCGCATGGCTTATCAACGCAAAGATAAAGGTGCCGCCGATGATGTTGCCCGCCAGCGTCGGCAGGGCGAACGGATAGACGAATTCCTGCCACCCAATCGCGCCGTTGAACACCAGATAGAGGATCTCTACCGAACCGACCACGATATGGGTCAAATCGCAAATCGCTACCAGGTAGGTCATCAGCACGATCACCCAGATTTTCGCCGCGCCGGCGGCCGGGATCATCCACACCATGGTGGCGATGATCCAGCCGGCCAGGATGCCGTTGGCGAACATTTCTCCCGGCGTATGGCGCATCACCTCTTCGCCCAGGCTGATGAAGGCGCCGCGCGTCCCGGCGTCGAACAGCGGCATATGGGTAAACGCCAGCGCCGCCAGCCCGGTGCCGATCAGGTTGCCGAGCAGCACCACGCCCCACAGACGCAGCAGGATCAGCAGGTTGCGCGGCGTGGGCTTATGCATGATTGGCAATACCCCCGTGACGGTATTTTCGGTAAACAGCTGTTGGCGCGCCATGATGACAATGATAAAACCGAAGGTGTAGCCGAGGTTCTCGAGGAAGAAACGGCTGGGATCGTCCGGTAGGCGGGCGTGGAAAATGCCCTTCGCCGCCAGCGAGGCGCCCATCGACAGCCCGGCGGCGATCGCCGACCACAGCAATGCCAGCCCGTCGCGCTCCAGCTCTTTTTCGCCTTCCATCCGGATCTGTTCATGCACCGCCGCCGCGCGCGACGGCAGATTCTCTTCCCTGACTTCGATTTCGCGCTTGCCCTGTTCCTGCTCTTCGCTCTCTACCCGCATCGTCTCATCCTGCTCGTGCTCCTGGTGTTGCTGTTCGTTCATGCTGTCGCTCCTGCTCAATAAGGGTGAGGTCACGTCATTAAGCGTAGTTGCCCAGCCTAAATGCGGCGAAATACAGAAAAAGGTAACAAGAGTTAAAATCCGCCGCTTTTTTCCGCGCATTCTTGATCCTGCTCGCCATATTGGCCTCCCGGCGCGCCCGCCGCAGGCTGCGTGTGGGGAAAGGCTTATGCTATGATTCGCTATCCCAAAGAAAAATATGAGTTCCCCGATGCTGGAAGCCAAAAGTCTGAGTTGCGTGCGCGATGAACGCATCCTGTTTAGCGAGCTAAGCTTTTCAGTTCAGCCGGGCGATATCATTCAGGTAGAAGGGCCGAACGGCGCGGGCAAGACCAGTTTGCTGCGCATCCTCGCCGGTCTGGCGCGGCCGGACGGCGGTGAGGTGTGCTGGCGCGGGCGTAACACGCTGCGCGATCGCGCGGCGTATCAGCAAGATTTGCTGTTTATCGGCCATCAACCGGGCATCAAAGCCGTATTGACACCCTTCGAAAATCTGCAGTTTTATCAGGCGGTGCGCGGCGCGGCCGAGCAGCAGGCCATCTGGCGCGCGCTGGAGCAGGTGGGATTGGTGGGCTACGAAGATCTGCCGGTGGCGCAGCTTTCCGCCGGGCAGCAGCGGCGCGTGGCGTTGGCGCGCCTGTGGCTCAGCGCGGCGCCGCTGTGGATCCTCGATGAACCGTTAACGGCGATCGATAAACAGGGCGTGGCCGAGTTGATTAGCCTTTTTGAGCAACATGCACAGCGGGGCGGCATGGTATTGTTGACCACCCATCAGGATTTGGCCGGCGTCAGCCAAACGGTGGGCAAAATTCGTTTGGCGGAACACGACGCGGGGAGTTTGTGATGTTTTTGACCCTGGTGCGTCGCGAACTGAAGATCGCCTGCCGTAAAGGTTCGGAGATCGTCAACCCGCTGTGGTTTTTCCTGATTGTGATCACGCTGTTCCCGTTGGGGATTGGCCCGGAGCCGCAGTTGCTGGCGCGCATTGCGCCGGGCATCGTATGGGTGGCGGCGCTGTTGGCCTCGCTGCTGTCGCTGGAGCGGCTGTTTCGCGACGATTTCCTCGATGGCTCGCTGGAGCAGCTGTTGCTGCTGCCGACGCCGCTGCCGATGACGGTGCTGGGCAAAGTGTGTGCTCACTGGGTCGTGACGGGATTGCCGCTGCTGATCCTGTCGCCGCTGGTGGCGCTGCTGTTGTCGCTTGATATGCAAACCTGGCTGGCGGTGGCGGGGACGCTGCTGCTCGGCACGCCGACGCTGAGCCTGATCGGCGCTATCGGCGTGGGGCTGACCGTCGGCCTGCGCAAAGGGGGCGTGCTGCTCAGCCTGCTGGTGCTGCCGCTGTATATCCCGGTGCTGATCTTCGCCACCGGCGCGATCGACGCCGCCGCGATGGGCATGCCGATTGATGGTTACCTGGCGATACTCGGCGCGATGCTGGCGGGCAGCGTGACATTGGCGCCGTTTGCCGCCGCAGCGGCGCTGCGAGTGAGCGTGCACTAGCTAACAAATTGAATGAACAGACGGGGCAAGGCCGGCAAGAGCGTACCCCGCAGAAGATTTTCGCCGTTTCGAACGCTCGAGGCGGCCGACGCATAAAAATTACCGTGAGCACTGACGACAATGTGGAAATGGTTACATCAACTGGCGCGGCCTGAACGGCTGTATCACGTCTGCGGCCGCTTTATCCCCTGGCTGGGGCTGGCGGCGGCGGCCTGCCTGCTGCTTGGCTGGGCATGGGGCTTTGGCTTCGCGCCGAAGGATTATCAGCAGGGCGACAGCTTCCGCATCATTTATATTCACGTGCCGGCGGCCATGTGGTCGATGGGCATCTACGCCTCGATGGCGGTGGCGGCGTTTATCGGCCTGGTGTGGCAGATGAAAATGTCCGATACCGTGGTGGCGGCGATGGCGCCGATCGGCGCGGTGTTCACCTTTATCGCGCTGGTGACCGGCTCCGCCTGGGGCAAGCCGATGTGGGGCACCTGGTGGGTGTGGGACGCGCGGCTGACCTCCGAGCTGGTGCTGCTGTTCCTCTATATGGGCGTCATCGCGTTGTATAACGCCTTCGAAGACCGCCGCCTGGCGGGCCGCGCCGCCGGCATTTTGGTGCTGGTGGGCGTGGTGAATATCCCGATCATCCATTTCTCCGTCGAATGGTGGAATACGTTGCATCAGGGTTCGACCAATATGCAGCAATCCATCGCGCCAAGCATGCGCACCCCGCTGCGCTGGGCGATCCTCGGCTATCTGCTGTTGTTCGTCACGCTGACGCTGATGCGCCTGCGCAATCTGATCCTGTTCCAGGAGCGCCAGCGCCCGTGGGTCGCCGGGCTGGTGAATAAGGAGCGTCAGTCATGAATGCCGCATTCGATTCCTGGTCGGCGTTTTTCGCCATGGGCGGTTATGCCTTTTATGTCTGGCTGGCGGTCGCCGCCACGCTGATTTCGCTGTTGGGGCTGGTGGCGCACACCGTCTGGCAGCGGCGGCAGTTGCTCGCCGAGATCGGCCGCCGTCAGGCGCGCGAACGGCGCATTCGCCATGCGCAACAGTCAAAACAAAAATCCGCCGCACCGCGGGAGAAATCATTGTGAATCCACGTCGTAAAAGCCGCCTTTATCTGGCGATCGTTGTGCTGATCGGCATCGCGCTGACCGCAACCCTGATGCTGTACGCGCTGCGCTCCAACATCGATCTGTTCTATACCCCGGGGGAAATCCTGCAGGGCAAGGGCGAAAACCACGAGAAGCCCGAGGTCGGCCAACGGCTGCGCATCGGCGGCATGGTGATGCCCGGCTCGGTGAAACGCGATCCCAATACGCTGCAGGTCAGCTTCAAGATTTACGACGCGCGTGGCGCGATCGGCGTAACCTACACCGGCATTCTGCCGGATCTGTTCCGTGAAGGGCAGGGCGTGGTGGCGCAAGGGGTGCTGGGCGAGGGCAACGTGGTCAATGCGCGCGAAGTGCTGGCCAAACACGACGAGAAATACACGCCGCCGGAAGTGGCCGACGCGATGAAAGAGAATCACAAAGGGCCGGCGGAAGCGTATAACGCGCCGCAGGCGGAGGGCGCCAAGTCATGATGCCGGAACTGGGCAGTTTTCTGCTGTGCCTGGCGCTGGCGATCGCGCTGCTGCTGAGTATTTACCCGCAGTGGGGCGCGGCGCGGCAGGACAGCCGCATGATGGCGGTGGCCCGGCCGCTGACCTATGGCATGTTCGCGGCGATTGCGCTGGCGTTCCTGTGCCTGGTGCATGCCTTCGTGGTCAACGATTTTACCGTCGCCTACGTGGCCACCAACTCCAATACCCGACTGCCGGTGTATTACCGCATCGCCGCCACCTGGGGGGCGCATGAAGGTTCGCTGCTGCTGTGGGTGCTGCTGCTGAGCTGCTGGTCGCTGGCGGTGGCGTTGTGCAGCCGGGCGATGCCGCAGGATGCGGTGGCGCGGGTGCTGTCGGTAATGGGCATGATCACCGCCGGTTTCCTGCTGTTCATCATCATGACCTCCAATCCGTTCACCCGCACGCTGCCGAACTTTCCGATCGACGGCAGCGATCTCAACCCGCTGCTGCAGGATATCGGCCTTATTTTCCACCCGCCGCTGCTGTACATGGGCTATGTCGGCTTCTCGGTCGCCTTCGCGTTCGCCATCGCCTCGCTGATGGCCGGCCGGCTCGACACCGCCTGGGCGCGCTGGTCACGCCCGTGGACCACCGCTGCCTGGGTGTTCCTCACGCTGGGCATCGTGCTCGGATCGGCCTGGGCCTACTATGAGCTGGGCTGGGGCGGCTGGTGGTTCTGGGATCCGGTGGAGAACGCTTCCTTTATGCCGTGGCTGGCCGGCACCGCGCTGATGCATTCGCTGGCGGTGACCGAGAAACGCGGCACGTTCAAAGCCTGGACGGTGTTGCTGGCGATCACCGCTTTCTCGCTGTGCCTGCTGGGCACCTTCCTGGTGCGCTCCGGCGTGCTGGTCTCGGTGCACTCCTTCGCCTCCGATCCGGCGCGCGGCATGTTTATCCTCGCTTATCTGGTGATCGTGATCGGCGGCTCGCTGCTGCTGTATGCGGTCAAGGGCGGCCAGGTGCGCAGCCGGGTACAGCACGAGACTTTCTCGCGCGAGACCTTCCTGCTGGGCAACAACGTGTTGCTGATCGCCGCCATGCTGGTGGTGCTGTTGGGCACGCTGCTGCCGCTGGTGCACAAACAGCTGGGGCTGGGCAGCATCTCGATCGGCGAGCCGTTCTTCAACACCATGTTCACCTGGCTGATGGCGCCGCTGGCGCTGCTGTTGGGCATCGGGCCGCTGGTGCGCTGGCGCCGCGATGAGCCGGGCAAGCTGTGGCGCCGCCTCGGCGTGGCGCTGCTGGTGACGCTGGTGCTGTCGATTCTGCTGCCGTGGCTGCTGCAGGACAGCATCGCCGGCATGACGGTGGTGGGCCTGATCATGGCGCTGTGGGTGATCATCCTGACGCTGATGGAGTTGCATGAGCGCGCCACCCACCGCCACGGTTTCTGGCGCGGTCTGCGGCAGCTGTCTCGCAGCCACTGGGGCATGGTGCTCGGCCACCTCGGCGTGGCGGTGACGGTAATCGGCATCGCCTTCAGCCAGAATTACAGCGTGGAGCGCGACGTGCGGATGAAGGCCGGCGACAGCGTGGATATCCACAACTATCACTTCGTGTTCCGCGACGTGCACGACATTAGTGGCCCGAACTACAGCGGCGGCGTCGGCATCATCGACGTCACGCGCAACGGCAAACCGGAGGCGACGCTGCACGCGGAGAAACGCTACTACAGCGTGGCGCGCAGCATGATGACCGAGGCGGCGATCGACGGCGGGTTCAGCCGCGATCTGTACGCGGCGCTGGGCGAGGAGCTGGAAGACGGATCCTGGGCGGTGCGTCTGTATTACAAACCCTTCGTGCGCTGGATCTGGTTCGGCGGTGTCTTTATGGCGATCGGCGGCCTGCTGTGCATTCTCGACCCGCGTTATCGCATGAGCAAGAAGCTCAAGCGTGAAGGCAAACTGGAGGCGCAATCATGAAGCGTAAGCTGCTGTTTATCCCGTTGGTGCTCTTCCTGCTGCTGGTGGCGGCTCTGATGGTGCAGCTCACGCGCAACGCGGGCGGCGAAGATCCGACCATGCTGGAGTCGGCGCTGATCGGTAAGCCGGTGCCGACCTTCAGGCTGGAATCACTGGATCAGCCTGGCAAAACCTACGATCAGGCGGTGCTGCGCGACGGCAAGCCGATCTTGCTCAACGTCTGGGCCACCTGGTGCCCAACCTGCCGCGCGGAACATCAGTATCTCAATACGCTGGCGGCGCGCGGCGTACCGGTGGTCGGCCTGAACTACAAAGACGATCGCGCCAAGGCGGTGACCTGGCTCAACTCTCTCGGCAATCCCTACGCCCTCAGTCTGTACGACGGCGACGGCATGCTGGGGTTGGATCTCGGGGTGTACGGCGCGCCTGAGACCTTCCTTATCGACGGCCAGGGGATTATTCGCTATCGCCACGCCGGCGACATGAATGAGCGCGTCTGGCAGCAGGAAGTGCTGCCGCTGTATAAAAAGTACGGGGGTGAGGCATGAGGCTGATTGTTCTGCTGTGCGCCGCGCTGCTGAGCTGGAGCGCCGCCGCGGCGATCGATACCTATCGCTTCAACTCCGTCGAGCAGGAGCAGCAGTATCGCGAGTTGACCGAACAGCTGCGCTGCCCGAAATGCCAAAACAACAGCATTGCCGATTCCAACGCCATTATCGCCGCCGACATGCGCACCAAGGTGTACGAGCTGATGATGCAGGGGCAAAGCAAGCAGCAGATCATCGATTACATGGTGGCGCGTTATGGCAACTTCGTCACCTACGAGCCGCCGGTAACGCCGGCGACGCTGATCTTGTGGATCGGCCCGCTGCTGTTCGTATTGATCGGCGGGGCAGTGGTGATCCTGCGCACCCGTCGCAAGCCCGACGCGGCGGTGGACGATGCATTCTCCGAACGGGAACGGCAGCGCCTGGCGGCGCTGTTGCAAGAGACTGACAGGAAGAAACCCTAATGGCTTTTTGGCTGATTATTTGCGTGTTGCTGGCCGGCGCTGCCGCGTTGCTGGTGGTGCCGGCGATGCGCCGCGGCAAGCAGAGCGCCGCCACGCGCGATGCGCTGAACAAGGCGTTTTATCAGGATCGCCTCAGCGAGTTGGAGCAGGATGAGCAGCAGGGCGTGGTAGCCGAGCGCCCGGAGCTGGTCAAAGAGCTGCAACAGAACCTGTTGAACGACATCCCGGCCGAGCAGATGGCGCAGGCGAAGCCGATCAACCGCTGGGCGCTGGTGCCGGGCGTGCTGTTACTGCTGGCGGTGACCGTTGGCTTTTATCTGAAAACCGGCGGGCTGGCGCAGGTGCTGGACTGGCGTCTGGTGCAGGCGCAAATGCCGGAATTGCGCGAGCGCGTTGCCAATGAGCGCGCCAAACCGCTGAGCATGGAAGAGATTGCTCGCCTCGGGCTGGGGCTGCGCACCGCGCTGCAACAGGACGATCGCAACATCAATGACTGGATGATGCTGGGGCGCGTCGGCATGGCGCTGAATAATGCCACCACCGCTACGCAGGCGTTTGCTCATGCTTATCAATTGGATCCGAATAGTCTGGAAGTGCGGCTCGGCTATGCCGAGGTCTTGACGCGCTCCAACGATCCGGAGGATAACAAGCAGGCGGCGCAGCTGTTGCGGCGCATGATCGCGGAAAACCACGGCGATCCGCGGGTGCTGAGCCTGCTGGCGTTCAATGCCTTCGAACAGGGCGATTTCAAGCAGGCGATCGGCGCCTGGCAGGTGATGCTGCAGCTGCTGCCGGCCAACGATCCGCGCGCGGAAGTGATAAAGCGCAGTATTGCACAAGCAAAAGCCCAGGCAGGCGGAGAAAATGTTAAACTGAATGTGACCGTTGCGCTGTCACCGCAGGCGGCGAAAGCCATGCCGCCGCAGGGGACGCTGGTCATTTCGGTCACCGACGGCGTCAGCCCGGTGCCGGTCGCGGTAAAACAATTGCCGCTGAGCCGTTTTCCGCTGTCTTTCTCACTGGATGACAGCAACGCCATGATGCCCGAGCGTCTGCTCTCGGCGCAGCATCAGGTGCAGGTGCGTGTGCGCCTCTCACAGGACGGATTGGCCACGCCGCAGCCGGGGGACTGGTTCGGCGAAAGCTCGCTGCAGACATTCAGCGGTAAAGAGCAGGTTAGCGTTCAGATAAACAAGCAGGTCCCTGAAAAATAAGACCGAACGTGTTTTTATGGAGAAAAATATGAACTTTCGCCTGACTGGGGTGGCATTCGCAACGGTATTACTGGTGGGCTGTGCCAGCGCGCCAGACAACGATCCGCAAGGGCGTTCCGATCCGCTGGAAGGATTTAACCGGACGATGTTCGACTTCAACTACAACGTCCTGGATCCTTATATCCTGCGTCCGGTCGCGGTGGCCTGGCGCGACTACGTGCCGATGCCGGCGCGTAACGGCATCAGCAATTTCACCTCCAACCTGGAAGAGCCGGCCAGCATGGTCAACGCCTTCCTGAAGGGCGATCCCTACCGCGGGATGATCCACTTCAACCGTTTCTTCCTGAACACCCTGCTCGGGATGGGCGGCCTGATCGACGTGGCCGGCATGGCCAACCCGAAACTGGCGCGCGAAGAGCCGAACCGTTTCGGCAGCACGTTGGGCCATTACGATGTGGGCTACGGTCCGTACGTGATGCTGCCGGGCTACGGCAGCTTTACCCTGCGTGAAGACGGCGGCGACTTTGCGGATACGCTGTATCCGATGCTGAGCTACCTGACTTTCTGGATGTCGGCGGGCAAATGGGTGGTCGAGGGGATCGAAACTCGCGCTCAACTGCTGGATTCCGACGGCCTGCTGCGCAACTCCTCCGATCCTTATGTCATGGTGCGCGAAGCTTACTTCCAGCGCCACGACTTCATTGCCAACGGCGGTTCGCTCAAGCCGGAAGAGAATCCGAACGCCAAGGCGATTCAGGGCGATCTGGACGAGATCGACTCGCAGTAACCACCGGCCTTATGCCCATGAAAACCCGCCGTCTGGCGGGTTTTTTTACGCCCGCGGCGAGCGACAGGCAAAGAAAAAGCGCCCCGCGGGGCGCTTTGGCATCCATCTCAGGCGAGATTAGAAGCGGTAGTTGAAGTTGGCGCCGTACAGCCAGGCCTTGCCTTCGGAGGTGAAGGTGTAAGGACCTTCATTGATGGTGACTTTCTGGCCGTGCATGTAGGACACGCCGACGTCAACCGAGGCGTCTTTGTTGAACGCATAGGTGGTACCGGCACTCAGCCAGAAACGGTCCTGATCCGGAATGGAGATCGAACGGTTTTGGGCAGGCACCGGGCTGTCATCGAAGGCGATACCGGTACGGAAGGTCCAGTTATCGTCGTAGAAGTAGGTGGTGCCCAGCGCGATACGGTAAGCGTCTTTGAAGCCTTCATGCTTCTGGAACAGGGTCTGGCCGTTGTTGCCGGTGGCTTTCAGCTCCTGGAACTGGCTCCAGCTGGTGTAGGCCAGGCTGTAGTGGATAGCCCACTGCGGCGCCACTTTGTTGTAGCCGGACAGTTCCCACATTTCCGGCAGGTGCAGGCTCAGAGAACCCGGAATGGTGGTGCCGTTGGTGCCCCACGGCAGACCTTGAGAGGCCAGCAACGGGTTGAAGGCTGAAGGCAGGCTGCTTTTGTAATCGCCGTCAAAGTCGATTTTCACTTCTGAGCGATAGGTGAAGCCGTAACGGTTGTTTTCATCCACTTCGTACAGAATACCGGCGTTCCAGCCGAAGCCCCATTCGTCGCCTTTCAGGTGCGAAATCTGGGTATCTGCCGGGATCTGCGAAACCGGGCCGGCCAACTGTGGCGGTAACTTGCCCGATCCGGCGATCAGTTTTGGCAGATCGCCGGCATAGCGCTCGAGTTTGGCCTTGGCATAAACGGCGTCAAAGCCCAGGCCGAAGCTGAAGTTCTTGTTCAGGCGATAAGCGCCGCTCAGGTTAAGGTTCAAGGTTTCCAGGTCGGTTTTGCCGCCCATGGAACCCGCCGCGTAACCGTCGTTGTATTCGGTCGCCAAACCGAAGTTGCTGGTGACCGAGCCGCCTACGGCGAATTGATCGTTAATCGGGTGAACATAATGCAGGTTTGGCACCCAGGCTGTCGGCGCGATGTTTTTCGCATCCAGGCTGGCGCCGGAAGGGGACCGGCCACTGATATCGACGTCCGGATCGATGAAGACTGCGCCGAAAGAAAGTTCCGGGCGGGTATACATCATCAACAACGCCGGGTTGCGGCTTGCGGAAGCCGCCGTATCCGCCATGGCGCCTTCGCCAGAATACGAACGTCCTAAACCAGCTGATGAGAACTCATTCAGCTGGAATCCTGCGGCAGACACGTTTGAAGAAATAATTGCCACTGCAGCTGCGAGAGCTGATTTAGTCAATAGGTTTTTCTGGCTCATGACCAAAACCTCATTATGTGTTTATTATTTAAACTATTGTTACACGAAGTAACAAGGAGCGCGGGATTGTAGGGTCCGTTATCGTTCAGACAAATCAGACCAGTGGCTGAAGTATAGGTCTGACCTGTGAAAATGTTGCAAGTTTGTTTTTGAAATATTTCCAACCTGATATCAAAAAAGAGATCTGCTTAACAAAAAGCCAGCGGTAAATAACAAAATTCTTACCATTCCTTAGCAGTCGCTCATTTTTATTTGTGATTTCCATCACTTAAAACACCCAGTAAAAGTAAGTGCTAGTGATTGCCGGCGCGGAAGCGTAAAATACCTGCAGAATTTTGTGGCTTTGTGCCGGTGAGTGAAACGGCAATTTGGGCTGATAACCGAGGCCCTTGAGGAGAACCAATCATGTCAGATGCAATTAATAAATGCAGCGCCCAGGAAACCGCCGCGTGTTGCTGCGTGGATGTCGGCACCGTAATGGATAACACCGATTGCACCGCATCCTACAGCCAGGTGTTCAGTAATCAACACGATGCGGAGGCGATGTTGGCGGCCCTGAGCGAAAAGGCGCGCGCGGTCGAATCCGACCCTTGTGACATCAGCAGTAGCATTAAACCGGTTGACGGCGGCGTGCAATTGGAGGCTGATTTCACCTTCGCCTGCCAGGCGGAAACTCTGATCTTCCAGCTCGGCCTGCGTTAATCCCGGCTTTACCCCCGGCGCCGCCTGTTGCGCGCCGGGGATTTCCTTTCCCGTGCCCCCTCCCGATAGAAAGTGCGCCTGCTCGCAGTTTTGATCTCTGCCGGTTTGCCAAATGTAACCGTTTGGTTAACAATGACCTCATCAGGTCAGACCTCTTTCTGCCCATTGCGCTGACGTTATTTTCTTCAGGAGCATTTATGAGTAAGGCACTGCCGTTGGTGACCCGTCATGGTGACCGCATTGCGATTGTGAATGGACTGCGTACCCCCTTTGCCAAACAGGCGACCGCCTATCACGGCATTCCGGCGGTGGATTTAGGGAAAACGGCGGTGAGCGAGCTGTTGGCGCGCAGCGGTATCGATCCGCAGCTTATCGAGCAGCTGGTGTTCGGCCAGGTGGTGCAAATGCCCGAGGCGCCGAACATCGCGCGTGAAATCGTGCTGGGCACCGGCATGAGCGTCCATACCGACGCCTACAGCGTGTCGCGCGCCTGCGCCACCAGCTTCCAGGCGATCGCCAACGTGGCGGAGAGCATCATGGCCGGCAGCATCAGCGTCGGCATCGCCGGCGGGGCGGACTCTTCTTCCGTCTTGCCGATCGGCGTCAGCAAGGCGCTGGCGCGCACGTTGGTGGACGTCAACAAGGCGCGCACGTTGTCGCAGCGCCTCAAATTGTTCAGCCGGCTGAAATTCCGTGATCTGATGCCGGTGCCGCCGGCGGTGGCGGAGTATTCCACCGGCCTGCGCATGGGCGATACCGCCGAACAGATGGCGAAAAGCCACGGCATCACCCGTGAAGCGCAAGATGCGCTGGCGCACCGTTCCCACGAGCTGGCGGCCAAGGCCTGGCGGGAGGGGTGGCTGCGCGATGAGGTGATGACCGCCTACGTGCCGCCATACCGCGCACAGCTTTCCGAAGACAACAACATCCGTAAAGACTCCAGCCTGGCGTCTTACGCCAAGCTGAAACCGGCGTTCGATCGCAAACACGGCAGCGTTACTGCGGCCAACAGCACGCCGTTGACCGACGGCGCGGCGGCGGTACTGATGATGAGCGAATCGCGCGCCAAAGAGCTGGGCCTGCAGCCGCTCGGCTATCTGCGCAGTTTCGCTTTCGCCGCCATCGACGTGTGGGAAGACATGCTGCTGGGGCCTTCCTACGCCACGCCGCTGGCGCTGGATCGCGCCGGCATCGGTCTGGCCGATCTGACGCTCATCGATATGCATGAAGCTTTCGCCGCGCAAACGCTGGCTAACCTGAAGATGTTCGCCAGCGAAGCGTTCGCCCGCGAGAAGCTTGGCCGCAGCCAGGCGATCGGCGAGGTGGACATGGACAAATTCAACGTCCTGGGCGGTTCCATCGCCTATGGCCACCCGTTCGCCGCCACTGGCGCGCGCATGATCACCCAGACGCTGCGTGAGCTGAAACGCCGCGGCGGCGGGCTGGGCCTGACCACCGCCTGCGCCGCCGGCGGGTTAGGGGCCGCGATGATCGTGGAGGTGGAATAATGAGTTTCGAAAACGCATTGCATGAACAGCGCGCCAAACCGTCGGCCTTTCAACTGACGATCCGCCCCGACAACATCGGGGTGATCACCATCGACGTGCCGGGTGACAAGGTCAATACGCTCAAGGCCGAGTTCGTCGAACAGGTCAACGACGTGCTGATCCGGGCGCAGCAGCACACTGCACTGGAAGGGCTGGTGATCGTTTCCGGCAAGCCGGACTCGTTTATCGCCGGTGCCGACATCACCATGATTGCCGCCTGCACCAGCGCCAAAGAGGCGGAAACGCTGGCCAAGAAAGGGCAGAGCACGCTGGCGCAGATCGCCGCTTTCCCGGTGCCGGTGGTCGCGGCCATCCACGGCGCCTGCCTGGGCGGCGGCCTGGAATTGGCGCTGGCCTGCCACGGCCGCGTCTGTTCGCTGGATGACAAAACCGCGCTCGGTCTGCCGGAAGTGCAGCTGGGCCTGCTGCCGGGCTCTGGCGGCACTCAGCGCCTGCCGCGCCTGATAGGCGCTGCCAAGGCGCTGGACATGATCCTGACCGGCAAGCACATTCGCGCCCGCCAGGCGCTGCGCATGGGGCTGGTGGACGACGCCGTGCCGCAATCGATCCTGTTGCAGACCGCCATCGAGCGGGTGAAACAGGGCTGGAAACATCAGCGCGAGCTGCCGTGGCAGGATCGCCTGCTCAATGGCCCGCTGGGTAGAAATCTGCTGTTCAGCATCGTGCGCAAGAAAACGTTGGCGAAAACCCACGGCAACTACCCGGCGGCGGAGCGCATTATTCAGGTGGTGCGAACCGGGCTGGATCACGGCAGCGCCAGCGGCTATGAGGCCGAAGCGCGCGCCTTTGGCGAGCTGGCGATGACGCCGCAGTCGGCGGCGTTGCGCAGCCTGTTCTTCGCCTCCACCGCGCTGAAAAAAGAGCGGGGCGGCAATGCTCAGCCGCATGCCCTGCATCGCGTCGGCATTCTCGGCGGCGGCCTGATGGGCGGCGGCATCGCCTGTGTCACCGCCACGCGCGGCGGTTTGCCGGTGCGCATCAAAGACATCAATGAAACCGGCATCAATCACGCGCTAAAATACAGCTGGGACGTGCTCGGCAAACGGGTACGCAGCAAGCGCATGCGCCCGGCGGAGCGGCAAAAGCAGATGATGCTGATCTCCGGCTCTACCGATTACACCGGCTTTGAGCAGGTGGATATTGTGGTCGAGGCGGTGTTTGAGGATCTGGCGCTGAAGCAGAAAATGGTGGCCGAGGTCGAAGCGAACTGCGCGCCGCATACCGTGTTCGCTTCCAACACCTCTTCGCTGCCTATCGGCCACATCGCCGAACAGGCCCAGCGGCCGCAGCAGGTGATCGGTCTGCACTACTTCAGCCCGGTGGACAAAATGCCGCTGGTGGAAGTGATCCCGCACGCCGGCACCAGCGAAGAGACCATCGCCACCACCGTGGCGCTGGCGCACAAGCAGGGCAAGACCGCCATCGTGGTGGGCGACAGCGCCGGTTTTTATGTCAACCGCATCCTGGCGCCGTACATCAACGAAGCGGCGCGCTGTCTGCTGGAAGGCGAGCCGATTGAGTCGCTGGACAAGGCGCTGGTGGACTTCGGTTTCCCGGTCGGCCCGATTACCCTGCTGGATGAAGTGGGCATCGACGTCGGCACCAAAATCATTCCGGTGCTGGTTGAGGCGCTGGGGCCGCGTTTCGCCGCGCCGGCCGCGTTCGATGCGGTGCTGAAGGACGGGCGTAAAGGGCGCAAGAACGGCCGCGGCTTCTATCTCTACCCGAGCGAAGGGCAGCAGCGGCAGCGGCGTAAACGTGCGGATACCTCATTGTATACGTTGCTCGGTGTCACGCCGAAGGCGCACATGCTGCCGGCGACCGTCGCCCAGCGCTGCGTGATGATGATGCTGAACGAAGCGGCGCGCTGCCTGGATGAAGGCGTGATCCGCAGCGCGCGCGACGGCGATATCGGTGCGGTGTTCGGCATCGGTTTCCCGCCGTTCCTCGGCGGCCCGTTCCGCTATATGGACGAGCTCGGCGCCGAGAAAGTGGTGAAGACGCTGGACTACCTGCGCCAGCAGCACGGCGAGCACTTCGCGCCGTGCGAGCGCTTGCAGCGCATGGCGCAGCAGGGCGAGCGCTTTTACCCGCTGGGGAGCTGAACGCAGGGCGGCCCGATTTGCACTATAGTTGCAACAGGGTCGCGTTGTGATCGCCATCACTCCTTGCGACAGCGTCAGCCGGTGAGGCTGTACAGCAAGGCTGAGGCAGCGGTAAGTTAGCTTGACCGCCATCAATAAATTTCATGGCGGCAAGGTTAAAATTTAACCCGTTGAATTGATTGTTCTGTGAGCAATCGAGGTTTGCCCGGGGAGGGTTGCTGTAAAAAACAGCGTTTTCTTTAGGCAAACTTTCAGGCAAAATGCCCGGCCGCCATAAAGAGACGGCGCGTTATCGTTTTAAAGCTTTGGCTTTGGGTTGGAAAACTCGGCGGTACAGCACGCACGGCGTTTCTGTATAGCGTTACTTTGTCAACAACAGCGGTGCAATATGCAAGTTTTGATTATGCGTCACGGAGAGGCGGCGCTCGAGGCAGCCAGCGATGCGGTAAGGCCCCTTACCCTGTGCGGCCGCGACGAGTCCCGTCAGATGGCGGCCTGGTTGAACACCAAGTCTGTGGATATTGAACGCGTGCTGGTCAGCCCCTATCTGCGGGCCGAACAGACGCTGGCGACGGTGCGTGAAGCCTTGACGCTGCCGGAGGGCGAAGAAGTGCTGCCCGAGCTGACGCCGGGCGGCAACGCCGAACAGGTCGGCAGCTATCTGCAGGCGCTGGCGATGCAAGGGGTGAGCTCGGTGCTGATCGTGTCGCACCTGCCGCTGGTGGGGTATCTGGTGGCCGAACTGTGCCCGGGCGAGTGCCCGCCGATGTTCGCGACCTCGGCGATTGCCAACGTCGATCTGCCGGCGGACGGCAGCTACGGCAAGTTTGAATGGCAGGTCAGCCCATCGCAGGTGATGGCCAAAGTGTGAACCGCGGATGCGGTGCGGAATAAACTCAGGGCGATGTCTGACATCGCCCTGAGTCGTTTCTGTGGGGGGTTACTCAGCCAGCTCCACCAACAGCAGGATGGCGGCGTTGCCACCCCATTCCTTCGGCGCCTGGTGGAACGCCAGCACGTCGGGGTGCTGCGCCAGCCACAGCGGCGTTTGCTGCTTGAGGATGTGCTTGCCGTGCCCATGCATCACGCAGGCGCAGTGCACGTGCTCGCGTTTGCAGGCGGCGATCAGCGCCCCCAGCTCCTGCTTGGCCTGCAGTTGGGTCAGGCCGTGCAAATCGAGAAACAGCTCCGGCGAGTAATCGCCGCGCCGCAGCTTCTTCAGCTCATACGGGCTGCTGCCGGGGCGCACGTAGCGCGTCGGGCCTTCCTCTTCCAGCTGCGGCTGGTATTCATCTGAAAAATAATAGCTGGCATCGACCTGCTCCTGCAGCAATCGCTGCGGCGCAATCTGTTTGACCTTGGGCTTCGGCGGACGGTGGACGATGGTGTCCTGGCGCAGCTTTTTCGCGCCCGCCACCGACTCTCTGAAGAGCTGTTGTTCGTCTTTGCTCAGAGGGGGCTTGTTCTTCATGCTTCATTCACCGGAAATCGTTTATTTCGCTAGTTTACCTTGTGAATGAGCGCTGTCGACGCAAAACTCGGGCCAGAGTGAAAAGCGCGAGGGGCAAGCGTGATTTGTCGCGGGCTTCATGGCAAACTATGCGGCTAAATCATGAAACACAGCGCCTGCCGGAGGGCAAATTGGACAAAATTTTCGTCGACGAAGCAGTGAACGAACTGCACACCATTCAAGATATGCTGCGCTGGACGGTAAGCCGCTTCAACGCCGCCAATATCTATTATGGTCACGGAACCGATAATCCGTGGGACGAAGCGGTGCAATTGGTGCTGCCAAGCCTGTTCCTGCCGTTGGACATTCCGGAGGACATGCACACCGCCCGTCTGACTTCCAGCGAGCGCCATCGCATCGTTGAGCGCGTGATCCGCCGCGTCAACGAACGCATCCCGGTCGCCTATCTGACCAACAAGGCCTGGTTCTGCGGCATGGAATTCTACGTCGACGAGCGCGTGCTGGTGCCGCGTTCACCGATCGGCGAGCTGATCAACGATCGTTTCAGCGCGCTGATCCCGCACCCGCCGCGCCATATCCTCGACATGTGCACCGGCAGCGGCTGCATCGCCATCGCCTGCGGCTACGCTTTCCCGGAAGCGGAAGTGGACGCGGTGGACATCTCCAGCGACGTGCTGGCGGTAACCGAGCGCAATATTCAGGCGCACGGCGTCGAACATCAGGTGATCCCGATCCGTTCCGATCTGTTCCGCGACGTTCCCGCGATCCAGTACGATCTAATCGTCACCAACCCGCCGTACGTCGATGCGGAAGACATGTCGGATCTGCCGCAGGAGTTCCGCTTTGAGCCGGAACTGGGGCTGGCGGCGGGCAGCGATGGCCTGAAGCTGGTGCGCCGCATCCTGGCGTGCGCGCCGGACTACCTGACCGACGACGGCGTGCTGATTTGTGAAGTGGGCAACAGCATGGTACATCTGATGGAACAATATCCGGACATCCCGTTCACCTGGCTGGAATTCGAAAACGGCGGCGACGGCGTGTTCATGCTGACCAAACAGCAGCTGGTGGATTGCAAGGATCACTTCAGCCTCTATCGCAGCTAAGCCGCATTTCCAAGGCCCGCATGGCGGGCCTCATAACGATAAAAGACTAACGGTAAGGAGCCGTGATGGCAGGAAACAGTATTGGGCAGATTTTCCGCGTCACCACCTTCGGTGAATCTCACGGGGTGGCGCTGGGTTGTATCGTCGACGGCGTGCCGCCCGGCATCCCGCTCACCGAAGCCGATTTGCAACACGATCTGGACCGCCGTCGTCCGGGCACCTCGCGTTACACCACCCAGCGCCGTGAACCGGATCAGGTGCGCATTCTCTCCGGCGTATTCGAAGGCGTGACCACCGGCACCAGCATCGGTCTGATCATTGAAAACACCGATCAGCGCTCGCAAGACTACAGCGCCATCAAAGACGTGTTCCGTCCCGGGCATGCCGACTACACCTACGAACAGAAATACGGTCTGCGCGACTATCGCGGCGGCGGCCGCTCTTCGGCGCGTGAAACCGCCATGCGCGTCGCGGCGGGTGCTATCGCCAAGAAATACCTGCAGCAGAAGTTCGGCGTGCAGGTGCGCGGCTATCTGGCGCAGATTGGCGACGTGACCTGCGAGCTGAAAGACTGGGATCAGGTCGAACAGAACCCGTTCTTCTGCCCGGATCCGGACAAGCTGGAAGCGCTGGACGAACTGATGCGCGCGCTGAAAAAAGAGGGTGACTCCATCGGTGCCAAGGTCAGCGTGATTGCTGAAAATGTGCCGGTTGGCCTGGGTGAGCCGGTGTTTGACCGCCTCGATGCCGATCTGGCGCACGCGCTGATGAGCATCAACGCGGTGAAAGGCGTGGAGATCGGCGACGGGTTCGCCGTGGTGACCAAACGCGGCAGCGAAAACCGCGATGAAATCACCCCGGAAGGCTTCCAGAGCAACCATGCCGGCGGCATTCTCGGCGGCATCAGCAGCGGCCAACCGGTGATCGCGCATCTGGCGCTGAAGCCGACCTCCAGCATTATGGTGCCGGGGCGCACTATCAATCGCCAGGGCGAAGCGGTGGAAATGGTCACCCGCGGTCGCCACGATCCGTGCGTGGGCATCCGCGCCGTGCCGATCGCCGAAGCGATGATGGCGATCGTGTTGATGGATCACCTGCTGCGCCAGCGCGCGCAAAACGGTGATGTGGTTTCCGACGTACCGCGCTGGTAATCGCCATGAAAAACTGGATGTTGGGCCTGGTGGCCCTGACGGCCTCCGCCTCTGCCATGGCGCTGACGCCGTGGCAGAAAATCGATCATCCGGTGGCCGGCGCGCCGCAGGCGGTGGGCGGTTTCGCCAACGGCTGCGTCATCGGCGCGCAGCCGTTGCCGCTGAATTCACCGGATTATCAGGTGATGCGTACCGACCAGCGCCGCTATTTCGGCCATCCGGATCTGCTGGCGTTCATACAGCGCCTCAGCAGCAAAGCGAACCAGAAAGCGCTGGGCACGGTGCTGATCGGCGACATGGCAATGCCGGCCGGCGGGCGCTTCAGCAGCGGCCACGCCAGCCACCAGTCTGGGCTCGACGTCGACATCTGGCTGCAGCTGCCGCGCCAGCGCTGGAGCGCGCAGCAATTGCTCAAGCCGCAGCCGATCGACCTGGTGTCGGGCGACGGCAAGCAGGTGGTGGCGAGCCAATGGCAACCGCAAATTGAGTCGCTGATCAAGCTGGCGGCGCAGGATGCGGAGGTGACGCGTATCTTCGTCAACCCGGCGATCAAGCAGCGTCTGTGTCTGGACGCCGGCGCCGATCGCGCCTGGTTGCACAAGGTGCGGCCGTGGTTCGGCCACCGTGCGCACATGCACGTGCGCCTGCGTTGCCCGGCCGGCAGCCTGGAGTGCCAGGAGCAGGATACGCCGCCGCCGGGCGATGGCTGCGGCGCCGAACTGGCGAGCTGGTTCGTGCCGCATCAGCCGAACGCGAAGCCGGGCAAACCCGTGCCGCCGCCGTTACCGCCGACCTGTCAGGCATTGCTGGATCACCATTTCTCAGCGGAATAACACATGGACTGGTTCGTCATTGGCCCCGAGATGCTCGGGGTGTTGTTTGCGGTAGCGCTGCTGGCGGGGTTTATCGACTCCATCGCCGGCGGCGGCGGATTACTGACGGTGCCGGCCTTGCTGGCAGTGGGGGTTCCTCCGGCGCAGGCGCTGGCGACCAATAAGCTGCAGTCGGTCGGCGGCTCCTTCTCCGCCAGTCTGTACTTCATTCGTCGGCGAGCGGTGAACCTCAACGACCAGAAGCTGACGATTTTTCTGACGCTGATCGGCTCGATCGCCGGCGCCATTCTGGTGCAGCATATGCGCGCCGATATGCTGCGGCAGATGTTGCCGCTGCTGGTGATCGGCATCGGTCTCTACTTCCTGCTGATGCCGCGTCTGGGTGAGGAAGATCGTCAACGCCGCCTCGGCGCCTTGCCGTTCGGGCTGGTGGCCGGCGGCTGCGTCGGGTTTTACGACGGTTTCTTCGGCCCCGGCGCCGGCTCATTCTACGCGCTGGCCTACGTGACGCTGTGCGGTTTCAACCTCGCCAAGTCTACGGCGCACGCCAAAGTGCTGAACTTTACCTCCAACGTCGGCGGGTTGGCGCTGTTCATCATCGGCGGCAAGGTGGTGTGGAGCATCGGTCTGGTGATGCTGGTGGGGCAGGTGCTGGGGGCGCGTTTGGGCGCGCACATGGTGCTGACCCGCGGGCAGAAACTGATTCGGCCGATGATCGTGATCGTCTCGCTGGTGATGAGCCTCAAGCTGCTTTACGACAATCACGGCGCAGAGATTCAGCAGTGGCTGTCCGCCTTCTTGCACGGTTAAAGATGAAGAGGGTGCGCTGCTTACGCGCCCTGTCTTATCGGGTATAATGGCCTCTTTATTTTTGTGGTTATAGAGTTTTTATGTCAGACACGCAGACCCGTCATCACTATGAGCAGTTGATCGCGATCTTCAATCGCTGCTTCAGCGATGACTATAACACCCGCCTGGTGAAGGGCGACGACGAACCCATTTACCTGCCGGCCGATGATGAACTGCCGTATCACCGCATCGTGTTCGCCCACGGTTTCTACGCCAGCGGCCTGCACGAAATCTCGCACTGGTGCATCGCCGGTGAAGCGCGCCGTCAATTGGTGGACTTCGGTTATTGGTATTGCCCGGACGGGCGCGACGCGCAGACCCAGAGCGAATTCGAAGCCGTGGAGATCAAACCGCAGGCACTGGAATGGATGTTCTGCGTGGCGGCCGGTTTCCCGTTCA
Source organism: Serratia sp. CY81684 (assembly GCF_052166595.1). Taxonomy (NCBI): domain Bacteria; kingdom Pseudomonadati; phylum Pseudomonadota; class Gammaproteobacteria; order Enterobacterales; family Yersiniaceae; genus Serratia; species Serratia sp. CY81684. Next base: position 386,552 of record NZ_JBJNOO010000003.1, read on the forward strand.
ACGTCAGCTGCGACAACCTGAACGGCGACTGCGAGCCGGATCGCATTGCGTTCCAACGCAAGGTGCGCGCCCGGGTATTGGCGCTGCTGGAGCAGGGAATACCCACAAGGCCTGCGCGCTTTATTCAGGCGCTGCAATCGTTCTACAATACGCCACCGTTGGCGGCCGAGCATTTTCCGTATCCGGAAGATCTCAACTGACGCCACAGCCCGTTATTTAATGAGGAAATTTGATGATCGCAGAATTTGAAGCGCGCATTTTGGCGCTGATTGATGACATGGTAGAGCACGCCAGCGATGATGAACTGTTTGCCGGTGGCTACCTGCGCGGTCATCTGACGCTGGCGGTGGCCGAAGCGGAAGAGCAGGGCGAACACACCGCCGCAGCGCTGAAAGCGCGGGTGGAGGAGAGCCTGCACAAAGCGATCGCCGCCGGGGAACTCTCGCCGCCGGATCAGATCCTGGTGCGCGGCATGTGGGAAAACCTCTATCAGGCTGCAACCCCTGCCGCCTGATCGTCATACCGGGGCGCGTCGCCGCGCCCCTCAAGGTTGATTAAACTGCACGTCCTTTCAGCAATTTCCGCACCCACATCCGATTCGGATTCAACGCCGCCAGCAGGCGCGCATCGCCCGGCAACGGCTCGCCGAACAGCTGCGCCGCCAAAATTTCCGCCGCCAGGGGCGCAGAGCACAAGCCGCGCGAGCCTAACCCGCCGATAGCGAACAGGCCGGGATAGACCGGCGCATCGGCGACGGTTTCGCCGCGCTGGTTCTGCCGCTGCAAATCCTGATACTGCGCCAGCGTGGCCTGATAGTCCGGCAGTGCGCCGACCATCGGCAAATGATCGCGGGTGGCGCTGCGCACGCCGCAGCGCGCCTGATGAGCGCTGACGTCCACCTGCTGCGGCCAGGCCTGTTCCGGCAGACAGCGCAGCAGACGCTCGCGGTTATCCTGCTGTTCCTGCTCGCGGTAGTCGGTGGCGGTGTCGCCGCGCTGATAGCTGGCGCCGATGCAGTGCTGGCCGTTGTTGGCGTTGGCCGGCGTCAGGTAGCCGTCGTAGCACAAGACCTGTTTCAATTGACCGAGGGCCGGCGAGCTTGGGATATGCGACACCTGCCCGCGTACCGAATACAGCGGCAGGGCTTCCGTCGGCGCCAGTTCGGCCAACCGGTGGCCGTTGGCCAGGATCACCGTCGCATGGCGCCGGCTGTCGCCGTTGGCGAAATCGATGCGCCAGCCGTTTTCTTCCTGCGTCAGCCTCTGTGCATCGTGCCGGTAGTGGCAGACCAAGCCCTGACGCTGCGCCAGCGCGATAGCGCCGCGCGTCAGCTCGGCCGGGCACAGCCAGCCGCCTAGCGGGTAGGTGATGCCGCCAAAGCCGGTATCGACGCCGCACCGATCGCTGAGCGTCTCGCGGTCGGCCGCCGTCGCCAAGGCCTGCGGCCAGTCGGTTTTCAGCATATTGGCGATCTTGGCGCCGCTCTTTTCGTCATAGGCCAACTGGCTGACGCCGCACCACTGGTGATCAAAGGCGACGCCTTGTTGCAACAGGGCGTCGTATTGTCGGCGGGCGAAGGGAAACGCGGCGCTGAAGAAACTCTCCAGCGCGTCGCCGCTGCCGTTCAGCAAAGGATAAATCGCGCCCTGGCGGTTGCCGGATGCGCCTTCGGCCGCCTGCTCGTCGGCGCAGTACAGCGTGACGGTGGCGCCGCGCCGCAGCAAGGCCAGCGCAGTGAGCGCGCTGGCAACGCCGCCGCCGATCAGGGCGATATCGGCGGTGTTGTCCGCCGCCGGCCGCTGATACCAGGGGGCCGGGTGGGGAGCGGGCTGCGCATCGGCCGGGAGCTCGCCGGCGAGCATCTCACGCTTTTGGCCGAAGCCTTTGCAGCGATTGACCTGAAAACCGGCCTGTTGCAAGCCGCGGCGCACGAAGCCGGCGGCGGTAAAGGTGGCGAAGCTGCCTCCCGGCCGGGCGAAACGCGCCATGGCGGCGAACAGTTGATCGGTCCACATGTCGGGATTTTTTGCCGGCGCGAAGCCGTCGAGGAACCAGGCATCTACCTGGTTATTCATGCTGGCGTCAAACTGCGGCAGCAGATCGTTGACGTCGCCGAACCACAGATCGAGCGTAATGCGGCCTTCGGCCAACAGCAGGCGATGGCACCCCGGCAACGGCAGCGGCCATTGGGCGCGCAGTTCGTCGGCGTAAGGCGCCAGCTCCGGCCAGCGCGCATGCGCCGCCGCCAGGTCAGCCTGCTGCAGGGGAAATTTTTCGAAGCTGATAAAGTGCAGGCGCTGCAGCGTCGCGTCCGGCTCGGCCTGGCGGAAGCCGGCGAAGGCCTGCCACAGCGTGAGGAAATTGAGCCCGGTGCCGAACCCGGTTTCCGCCACGACAAACAGCGAGCGCGGGTGGGCGGCGAAACGCTGCGGCAGCCGATTGCCGTGCAGGAAGACGTAGCGGGTTTCTTCCAGCCCATCCTGATTGGAAAAATAGACGTCATCAAACTGTTTCGAAACAGGTGTACCCTGTTCGTTCCAGGTTAGCGTTGCGGTTTGGATGGGGGCGTGGTTCACGGTCAATGGCTCGAAATTCAAGGGATGCCGCGAATTCTAACGGCGCTGGCGCCCCGGCGCAAACTGGACAACAATAAAGCTGAAAAACGCTGATCGGACTTGTTCGGCTTACATCTGTACGCTAAAGTGCGATGCAAAATCCCGTAGGTTAATAGTGGAAGAGGTATTGAATGAAACGTGCAGTGATTACTGGCCTGGGAGTTGTCTCCAGCATTGGTAATAACCAGCAGGAGGTCCTGGCAAGCCTGCAGGAAGGACGTTCTGGGATCACTTTCTCCCAGGAGCTGAAAGATTCCGGCATGCGTAGTCACGTATGGGGGCAAGTTAAGCTCGACACTACCGGCCTGATCGACCGCAAGGCGGTGCGTTTCATGAGCGATGCTTCCATTTATGCCTTCCTGGCGATGCAAGAAGCGATCGCTTCTTCCGGTTTGAAGGAAGAAGAGTATCAAAACAACCCACGCGTAGGCCTGATCGCCGGTTCCGGCGGCGGTTCTCCGCGCTTCCAGGTGTTCGGCGCCGATGCGATGCGCAGCCCGCGCGGCTTGAAAGCGGTTGGCCCGTATGTGGTCACCAAAGCCATGGCTTCCGGCGTTTCTGCCTGCCTGGCGACGCCATTCAAAATCCACGGCGTGAACTACTCCATCAGCTCCGCTTGCGCGACCTCCGCACACTGCATCGGCAACGCGGTTGAGCAAATCCAGCTGGGCAAACAGGACATCGTGTTCGCCGGCGGCGGCGAAGAGCTGTGCTGGGAAATGGCCTGCGAGTTCGATGCGATGGGCGCGCTGTCCACCAAGTACAACGACACGCCGGAAAAAGCCTCCCGCACCTACGACGCCGATCGTGACGGTTTCGTCATCGCCGGCGGCGGCGGCATGGTGGTGGTTGAAGAACTGGAGCACGCGCTGGCGCGCGGTGCACATATCTACGCAGAAATCGTTGGCTACGGCGCAACGTCTGACGGCGCCGACATGGTTGCACCTTCGGGCGAAGGCGCAGTGCGCTGCATGAAGATGGCGATGCAGGATCTGGACGCGCCGATCGACTACATCAACGTGCACGGCACCTCCACACCGGTGGGCGACGTGAAAGAGCTGGGCGCCATTCGCGAAGTGTTCGGCGACAATACCCCGGCCATCTCCTCCACCAAGGCGATGACCGGTCACTCGCTGGGCGCCGCGGGCGTGCAGGAAGCGATCTACAGCCTGTTGATGCTGGAGCACGGCTTTATCGCACCGAGCATCAACATCGAAACCCTGGATGAACAGGCGGTCGGCATGAACATCGTGACTCAGCCGACTCAGCGCGAGCTGACCACCGTGATGTCCAACAGCTTCGGCTTCGGCGGCACCAACGCCACCCTGGTGATGCGCAAACTGGCGAAATAATTCCGCCTGAGCTTCACCTCGCCATCAAGCCCGCGTTTTCGCGGGCTTTTTACTGCCCTAAGCCCATTTGACGGGCGCTCGGAGTTTTCCCAAATCACATCCCCTGACACATCATTACCTCGCCATTACATGCGTTGGGCATACAATAGCCTGGTAGCATGATTATCGCTCGGCGTAGCTTTCTAAAGTGATCGAACATTGAGGCAAGAAGTATGAAAAAGTTAATTGCGGTTGGGTTACTGTCGGCCGTGTTGGCCGGATGCGCCACCGATTCTCCCTGCGTGCCGGTCTATGATGACCAGGGGCGTCTGGTGCACACCAACACCTGCATGAAGGGCACCACTCAGGATAACTGGGAAACCGCGGGCGCGATCGCCGGCGGCGCGGCGGCGGTTGCCGGTCTGACCCTCGGCATCATCGCGCTGACCAAGTGATCGGCGCGGAACAGGACAAAGCCCGGCCATTGCGCGCCGGGCTTTTTTTATCTCACTGCACCAAAAACGCTTTGAACTGCGGCGTCATCACGGCGCTGAAACCGTCGTCGGTTTTACTGATCAGGTAGACCGCCAGCCCTTTCTCTTCCGCGAGCTGCAACGCTTTCTCCGGGCCCAGCACCATCAAACCGGTATCCCAGCCGTCGGCCTCGAGCGCGGTCGGGGCGATCACCGTGGCGGAAACCAGCCGGTGGTTGATCGGCCTGCCGGTGGTCGGATCGATGACATGAGAGTAGCGCTGGCCGTTTTGTTCAAAGTAGTTGCGGTAGCTGCCGGCGGTGCTGATGCCGTAACCGTGCAGATCCACCAGCGCCTGTACCGCATTTTCACGGTCGGTCGGCTTTTGGATCGCCACCCGCCAGGGCTTGCCCTGGCCGTTGACGCCGCGTGAAGAGACCGCACCACCGACCGATACCAGGTAGTTGGTAATGCCGTGACGGTTCATCAGGCGCACCAACTCATCGGCGCCATAGCCTTCGCCCAGCGTCGAGAGATCGACATACATGCCCGGCAGATCTTTTTGCAGCCACTCTCCGCGGTTGTCGCTGATCAGCTTCAGGTGCTGCAGGCCGGTGCGCAGCTTTGCCGCGTCGATCTGCGCCTGTTCCGGCACCTTGACCGGATGTTTGTCGGGACCGAACCCCCACAGGTTCACCAAGGGGCCGACGGTGATGTCCATGGCGCCGCCGGTATCGCGGCCGATGCGTTGAGCCATCAGCACGATGTCCGCCATGCCGCGCGGGATCGGCTGCGGCTCGAGGCTGGCACTGTGGTTAAACCGCGACAGCACCGAGTCGGCGCGGTAGGTCGAGATATCGTCGTTGGCCTGCTCGAGCACTTTGTCTATCTGCCGCTGCAATTCTTGTTTGCCGATCGCGACGTCACCGCTGACTTTTACGCTGTAGAAAGTGCCCATGGTTTTGCCGTCAATATCGATTTGCGGGCGGGAGGAGGCGTCGTCGCAGGCGGCGAGCAGGGCGCATAAGGCGCTCAACAGCGCTCCTTTGGCGAACAGGGAAGCCATAACATGTCCTTTGAAACCGTGAAAGCCGCTACAAATAAAGTAAAGCGCGGCAAATGAAAAGCGGATAAAGGTAAAATAGCATTTTGCTGGCGCTGAAGCCGCGTCTGAGCTAACGTCTGCCCATTCTTTTCGGTGAGGTTCACACTGCCGCTATGAGTTCAACCGCCATTTCCCGGCTCATCCATCCCTTTGCCAAAGACCGTTTCTTGCATGCATTGCTGCTGGCCGGCGTGGCGATGTTCGCCTTTCATCCGCAGCCGCTGGCAGCGCTGGGTGGTTTCATCGACGGCCGCACCCTTATCACCCTGTTGGGGCTGATGCTGCTGACCAAAGGGGTGGAGGTCAGCGGCTACTTCGATTTTGTCGGCCGCAAGATTATCAATCGCTTGCACAGCGAACGGCGGCTGGCGCTGTTCCTGGTGTTCTCCGCCGCGCTGTTGTCGTCATTTCTTACCAACGACGTGGCGCTGTTTATCGTCATACCGCTCACCATCACGCTGAAAAAGCTGTCGGCGCTGCCGGTCGGCCGCTTGATCATCTTCCAGGCGCTGGCGGTGAACGCCGGTTCGCTGCTGACGCCGATCGGCAACCCGCAAAATATCCTGCTGTGGAGCCGCTCCGGCCTCTCTTTCCTCGGTTTCATCGGCCAGATGGCGCCGTTTGGTGCCGCAATGATGTTGAGCCTGCTGGCGCTGACCTGGTTCAGCTTCCCGGCGCGCGACATCGTGAAAGCACCGAATACCGAGGGCTATCCCTATCAGCGGCCGCTGTTGCTGAGCTGTGTAGGGCTGTATGCGGTTTTCCTGCTGTGTCTCGATTTCGATCTGCCGTTGTATGGGCTGCTGGCGGTGTTCGCCGGTTTCTTGCTGCTGGCGCGCCGGGTGCTGTTGCAGATCGACTGGAGCCTGATTTTCGTGTTCGCCGCCATGTTCATCGATGTCGGCCTGTTTACCCGTTTGCCGCCGCTTCAGCCGGCGTTCGCCGCCATCGCCGGGCTGAGCGAGGGGAGCGTGTATGCGTTGGGCGTCGGGCTGTCGCAGATCGTCAGCAACGTGCCGGCCACCATACTGTTACTCAACTATGTTCCCTCCAGCGCTCAGCTGGCCTATGCGGTCAACGCCGGCGGCTTCGGGTTGGCGATCGGATCGCTCGCCAACCTGATTGCGTTGCGCATGGCGGGGGAGCGCAAGATCTGGTTGCGCTTCCACTATTATTCGCTGCCGCTGTTGGCATGGGCCGCGTTGCTCGGCTGGGTGATGAGCTAAGCCGGTTGGCCGCTTTGCCGCGCGGCCAGCAGGCAAATGCTGCGGGTCACCTGATAGGATTTCACGAAGGCGCTGACGGGTAAAAACTCGAAGCGCGAGTGGAAGTTATGCGCGCCGGTGAAGTAATTGGGCGTCAGGATGCCGCGGCTGGAGAGCGCCGCACCGTCGGTGCCGCCGCGCATCGGGATCACCTTCGGCGGGATGCCGTGGGCGGCGAGGGCGCCGAAGATCAGATCGATAGCGCGCCGGTCTTCGCCGATGGCGTTGCTGATGTTGCTGTAGATGTCGCTGACGCTGCAGCTGACGTTGGCGCGCGGGTAGTTGGCCGCCACCTGGCGCACCGTCTCCTCAAGGCGGGCCTTGCGCGCCTCGAACGCCGCGCGATCGAAGTCGCGAATCGACACCTTCAGCGTCGCCTGATTGGCGTTGGCGGCCAGATCGGTGAACCAGAAATAGCCCTCGCGCCCCTCGGTGTGCTCCGGGGTATCCTGCACGTCGAATCGGTTGATGATGTCGTTGGCGATGCGTATCGGGTTGATTAATACGTTTTTCGCCGACATCGGGTGGGCGGTCACCCCCTCGATGCGGATCTCCGCCGCCGCCGCGTTGAAATTCTCGTACACCACTTCACCCAGTTCGCAGCAGTCGATGGTGTAGGCGAAATCGACGGGGAAACGCTGCAGATCCAGCGCCTTGGCGCCGCGCAGGCCGATCTCTTCGTCCGGCACGAACGCCACCACGATATCGCCGTGGCGATCGGCCGCGGTCAGGTTGGCCAGCAGCGTCATCACCACGGTGACCGCCGCCTTATTGTCGGCGCCCAGCACGCTGGTGCCGTCGCTGAACAGGATCTCTTCGTTTCGGTAGGGCAGGATCTCCGGATGCTCGGCGGTACGCAGCCAGATGCCTTGCTCGGCGTTCAGGCATAAATCTTCGCCGGTGAAGCGCAGGCGCTGCGGGCGAATCTCGGGCGACAGGCCGACGTCCACGGTGTCGATATGCGTGATGAAGCCGATGCGCGGCGCGCCGGGTTGGGTGCCGGGCTTGCGGGCGGTCACGGTGGCGTGCTCGTCGATCTGCACGTCAGCCAGGCCGAGCCGGCGCAGCTCGTCGGCCAACAGTTGCGCCATCTCATGCTGCCCCGGCGTGCTGGGCAGGGTGGCTGCGGCGGCGTTGCTCTGGCTGGTCACCGCCAGATAGCGTAAGAAACGTTCGGTAAGCTGTTCGGCAATCGGGCTGGTCATCGGAACTCCTCGCGGTTGGCAATCTACCGGTTTTAAAACGAAATCAGCCGTTTGTCCAACGGTGCAATGCGTAAACCGCCAGAATGCGAAGCATCGCGCAGAAACGAAAAATAGCGGTGCAACTAGGAAATAGTCGCAGGTTTCTGCGGCAAAATCGGTGTTAGCTGTGGGCCAGGAAGCGCCCACATAACACTTATCTGTCCCTCAAGGAGAATTCATGCACACCGGTCACGCTCTGCTTATCACCTTACTGTCCCTGGGCATCTCTCACAGCGCCTGGTCGTCTGCCGATACCGGGCACGCCAACAGCAACGCCAACAGCCGCGAAGTGGCCAGCGCGTTGGGCGGCCTGAAGAACAAAACCTACGAACTGGAGCAGGCGCCGAAGATCCGCGTCGCCAGCTTCAATATCGCCGCCGGCAAGGTCAGCGACATGACCGCCATCGCCAAGGCGATTCGCGCGATGAATGTCGACGTGGTGGCGCTGCAGGAGGTGGATAAACTCACCGCCCGCAGCGGGCGGGTCGATCAGGCGGCGGAACTGGCGAAATTGACCGGCATGCAGGCGGTGTTCGGCCGGGCGATCGATTTCGACGGCGGCGAATACGGCCTGGCGTTTCTCTCGAAGTATCCGCTGCACGATGCCGTGATCTATCCGCTGCCGTCCGGCCAGCGCGAACAGCGCATCGCCTTCAGCGCCAAGGTCGATGTGCCGGAGTTCCCGACGCCGATCACCCTGTTCAACACCCACCTCGATACCAAGGAAGATCCGACGATGCGTCTGGATCAGGTACGGGAGCTGAACGATCGCACCATCGAAGTGCGCGGCATCAAGCTGCTGTTCGGCGATATGAACGATGTGCCGGGCAGCGTCACCTGGCTGGAGCTGAGCCGCTATTGGAACGATATCATGCCCAACGGGCAGGACGGCCGCAGCTGGCCGGCGGAAAACGCCGAGATCAAGGTGGATTACATCTTCACCGGCAACGCGCAGCGCTGGCATCTGGACAGCCTGACGGTGCCGAACGCCAGCGGCGACTGGAACGGCGTGCATTGGCCGGCGGTAAGCGACCACCTGCCGCTGGTGGCGGAGATGCGCCTGACCGAACAATAAGCCGATCGGCGTCCCATTGGGGCCAGGCTAAGCCACGGTGATCCGCGCCAGCCGCTCGACGGCGCAGCGGATCTCGCCCGGCGTCAGCGCCGAAAAGCCCAGCAGCCACCCGTCGCGCTGCGCCTGAACCGTTTGGTATTGCGCTGTTAACCCGGGCGTAAGGATGCCGAGCCGCCGCGCCTGCCGGCTGAGCGCCGCCTCCTGGCCGGGCGGCAGCCAGACGCTGAGCTGCAGGCCGCCGGCGGCGGGAGCGGGGGTGGCGAAGTGGTCGAGTTTTTCGCGTACTGCCGCCAGCAACACATCGCGCCGGCTATGGTAGAGTTGGCGCATGTAGCGGATATGCGCGGCGAAGTGCCCCTGGCGGATGAATTCGGCGGTGACCGCCTGCATCAGTTGGGCGCTGTGGCCGTCATACACCGTGCGTGCGGTGACGAACGCTTCAACCAGCGTGGGCGGTACGATCAGGTACGCCAACCGCAGCGAAGGGAACAGCGATTTGGAGAAGGTGCCGAGGTACAGCACCCGGCCACGGCGATCCAGACCCTGCATCGCCGGTATCGGCAGGCCGTCGTAATGAAACTCGCTGTCGTAATCGTCCTCAATGATCCAGGCCTGCTGCTTTTCCGCCAGCGTCAGCAGTGCCAAGCGGCGCGCCAGGCTGAGCGCTGCGCCGGTTGGGTATTGGTGCGAGGGCGTCAGATAAATCAAACGCGGCTCGGGCAAGGAGGGCTCAGCGCGCAGGCCGTCGCCGTCTACCGCCACCGGCGTCAGGGCGGCGCCGGCGCTGATAAAGGCGTTTCTCGCCCCGGCGTAACCCGGTTCTTCCATCCAGACGCTGTCGCCGCTGTCCAGCAGCAACGTGGCGATCAGCTGCAGCGCCTGCTGTGAACTGGTCAGCACGATAACCTGGTTTGCATCGCAGATTACGCCGCGCGTTTGGTTGACGTGGGCAGCAATCGCTTCACGCAGCGGCAAATAGCCCTGCGGGTCGCCGTAGCGCAGCAGGCTTTCTCCCTGTAGCCGCAGGCGCTGTGCGGTCAGTTGCTTCCACAAGGCTAGCGGAAACGCGCGCAGATCCGGCGAGCCGGCGGCAAACGCCTGTGGCTGCTGCGGATCGCGGCAGCCGCCGGTTTGCACGATCTGTTGGCCGCGTTGCGAAAGGCGCGGCATGGCGGTGCGGGGCAGCGGCGGCGGCGATTTGGCGATGCGGATAGCCACAAATGTGCCCTGGCCGACGCGGCGCTGCAAATACCCCTCCGCCTCCAACTGGCCGTACGCTGCTTCGACGGTCACCCTTGAGAGTTTCAGATCCCCAGCCAGCACTCGGCTGGAGGGCAGGCGTTGCCCAACGCTCAATGCGCCGTGGTGGATGGCCTGCCGCAATGCCGCACAAAGACGTTCGCGCAGCGTGCCGATGGCCTGGGGCGATTGCTGAAACAGCGTGATCAGCGTGTGCCGCATAATGGGTCTTATCATCTGTGGATAATGGGTATCAATCATAAGACCAAAATGGGGCACTATTGTCATCTGTCTGATGCACGGGAGTAAGTGATATGTCGAAAGAATCATTGGTGCTGGCTTTTCCGCCGGCGGCGCCGGAAGAAAGCCTGGCTTATCTGGCGGCCAAACTGAGCCGCTATGCGGATGCCTGGGACGTGGCGGAAGATCTGCGCAATGGCGTGGACGGGATGGTGGTGATCGACACCCGCGCGGAGGCGCTGTACGCCGCCGGGCATATCCCCGGTGCGCTCAGTTTGCCGCATCGCCTGATGGATGAAGCTGGCACGGCGCAGCTGGATCGCCGGAAAGTGTATGTGACCTACTGCGACGGCATTGGCTGCAACGGATCCACCAAAGGCGCTTACAAGCTGGCGAAACTGGGATTCAGGGTGAAGGAGCTGATCGGCGGGCTGGACTTCTGGCTGCGCGATGGCCATCCATTGGCCATCGGAGAACAGCCGGGATCGTTGCGCGATCGGGCGGCTGCTGAGGACTGCGGCTGCGCCTGAGGCGTTAAAACACCAGCGCCAGCACGATCGCCAACGCCAACAGCAGCAGGATCAGCGCCACGGCCGGCTTGCTCAGCGCTTTTTGCAGCGGCAGAGGCAAGGCGGCGATCAGCGGGTTGAGCAGCGGCTGCGGTTCGACAGGGTGGCTGGCGATCGGCTGCGCCTGGCCGGCTTTATCCAGACGGCGGGCAAACAGCTGATGAATGGCGTCGCTCATTTGCGGATGCGTCAGCGGCGCATTGGCGCCGCAGTTGAAGCGCGCCTGGCAATAGTCGTTCATCTGCTGCAGTTCTCGCTCGTCCGCCGGCTGCTTGAGCGCCGCCAGCAGGTTGTTCAGCGTCGGCGCGTTCTGCGGGCTGAGCGCCACCTTCACCTGTAAAAACTGGTTCAGCAGCTGGAAGTGGCGCGCCGGCAGCGGATCGTTGGTTTTCACGCCCGCCAGATCGAACAGCGTTTGCCAGATTTTAGCCGGCGCTTCGCCGGTGGCGGCGCTGAGTTTGGTGATCTGCTGCTGCAGGCTTTGATGCTCTGCGGGCAGCAGCGGGCGATCGCTGGTGGCGGTTTGCTGCGGCTGGGGAATGGTCAGGCCGCCGGTTTGCAACAGATTAAGTACCTGTTGCAATTGCGGTGGGCTCAGTTGGCTCAACACCGTATGGCCGAACTGCTGGCGAATAAAGTCGCTGACCGCCTGGCGGTTATTGCCCTGCGGCAGCAATTCGGCCAGCTGTTGCAGCAGTTGGCGCCCGGCATGGTTTTGTTGCGCCTGCGTCAGGCGCGTTTGCAGCAGCTGTTCCGCCGGTTGAAAATGGCGCGCCAGCAGTTCGCCGCCTTTGTCGGCGCCGAGATCGTGACGCAGAGACGCCCAGATCTCCGCCGATTTGACCGGGCTGAGCGTCATGATTTTCACGATCAGTTTTTCCAGCGTCGTGCGCTGCGCCGGAGAGAGGGGTTGATCGTCAGTGGCCGCCGTTTTGCCCGGGGAGGGGGGGCGTTCGCCGGCGATTGGGGTGCCCGGCCCACTCAAAGGTTGCATATCACCAGTCCTTCGCTGTGTATCCCCGCAGAATGCCTGGAGGAGAGAATCGTCATCGTACCCGGCGAAAAGCGCAGGCTTACCCACTATGATACCTGTAAATCGCCGCCATCAATACCGCCGCTCAGACATTTCTTTACCGACAAAACGTTGCTAATCGCGTCTGCGCCGCTAAGATAACCCCAGATCTGAACATGAGGATGGCATGGTTAAACGGCAGCGGATTGCAAAATGGTTTTTATGCCTGGCTTGCCTGGTGGTGCTGACGTGCATGACCCAGCGCATGGCGGGCCTGCATGCGCTGCAGCAAACGCTGGGGATCCCGGCCGCCACCGCCGTTCAATCCGGCGATGAGGCCGCCGAAGCGCAGCCGACACCCTGTGAGCTGAGCGCCAAGTCATTGCTGGCCGCGCCGCCGGTGATGTTCGAAGCCGTGCTGTTCGGGCTGGGTCTGCTGCTGGCTCTGTTGGCGCCGACCATTGCCGCGCGTCTGCGCATTCCTCCTCCTCGCGCCATTTCACCCCCCACCCTCAGGGTGCACCTTCGATTATGCGTCTTCCGTGAATGAGTTAATCGCCCGTTTTTCGTGGTGAATTAATCATTTATGGAGAATTAACATGTTGAAAATCATCAGGCTGGCCTGCGCTTGCCTGTTTATGCTGTGGTTGCCTGCCTTGCAGGCGGCGGACAGCGGCTGGCTGCAAAATCCGGCCAACGATCATGCCAAGGTGCGGCTGCGCGCCGACACGTCACAGCCGGGGGAGACCCGCCTGCTGCTGTCGGTCGAGCTGCAAAAAGGCTGGAAAACCTATTGGCGCTCTCCGGGCGAAGGCGGCATCGCGCCGGCTATCGTCTGGCAAGGCAACCCACCGCCGGCGACCTGGCACTGGCCGACGCCGCAGCGTTTCGAGGTGGCCGGCATTTCCACCCAGGGCTATCACGATCGGGTCACGTTGCCGATCGTGATGTCAGGCCAGGTATCCGGCCCGCTGGCGGGTACGCTGACGCTGTCCACCTGCAGCAACGTCTGCATTCTGACCGACTACCCGTTCAGTCTGGATCTGACGACGCCGAACGATCCGCAGTTTAATCACGACTTCGCGCAGGCGATGGGGCAGGTGCCGATCGCCGCCGGGTTGACGGAAAGCGTCAAGGCCGGGTATCGCAGCGGCGAGCTGCAGATTGCCGCCGAACGCGCCGCCGGCTGGCAACAACCTGCGCTGTTTTTCGATACGCTGGCGGATGCCGATCTCGGCAAGCCGCAGGTTGAAACCGACGGCGATCAGCTGTTGGCGCGAGTGCCGGTCAGCGATGGCTGGGGCGATGCGGCGCCGGATCTGCGCGGCAAAACGCTGACGCTGGTGATCGACGACGGCGGCATGGCGCAGCAGATTACGCTGCCGATTGGCGATGCGTTGGCCGCGCCCGCCGGTGCGGCGTTCCCGTTGTGGCAGGCGGTATTGATGGCGCTGGCGGGTGGGGTGATCCTCAATCTGATGCCATGCGTGCTGCCGGTGCTGGGCATCAAGCTCGGCTCCATCCTGCAGGTGGAGCGGCGCGATCGGCGCAGCGTTCGTCTGCAGTTCCTGGCGTCGTCGCTGGGCATCGTCGCCTCGTTTATGGCGCTGGCCCTGCTGATGACGCTGCTGCGGCTCGGCAACCACGCGCTCGGCTGGGGCATTCAGTTCCAGAACCCGTGGTTTATCGGCTTTATGGTGCTGGTGACGCTGCTGTTCAGCGCCAACCTGTTCGGCCTGTTCCATTTACGTCTCTCGTCCGATCTGAATACCTCGCTGGCGACCCATAACGGGCGCGGTCTGAGCGGCCATTTCTGGCAGGGCGCGTTCGCCACGCTGCTGGCGACGCCGTGCTCGGCGCCGTTTCTCGGCACGGCGGTGGCCTTCGCGCTGGCGGCGTCGCTGCCGGTGCTGTGGGGCATGTTCATCGCGCTTGGCATCGGCATGAGCCTGCCGTGGCTGCTGATCGCCGCCTGGCCGTCGCTGGCGCTGCGATTGCCGCGCCCCGGCCGCTGGATGAATACCGTCAAGCTGGCGATGGGGCTGCTGATGCTGGCGTCGTCGCTGTGGCTGCTGAGCCTGCTGAGCAACCATATCGGCGTGCAGGCCACGCTGTGGCTGGGGGCGTTGGCGCTGTTGGCGTTGCTGCTGGCGGTGTGGCGCCAACAGGGGGCACGCTTGGCGGCCAAGCTGGCGGCAGGCACTGTGGTGCTGGCGGGCGTGGTTCTGCTGGCCGGATCGCTGACCGCCGGCCTGTGGCGCCAACCGTTGCAAGATCGGGTGCAGTGGCAACCGCTGAGCGAGCAAGCGATCGCCGAGGCGCTGGCGCAGCATAAGCGGGTGTTCGTCGACGTGACAGCCGACTGGTGCGTGACCTGTAAAGCCAACAAGTTCAATGTGCTGCTGCGTGATGACGTACAGCGCGCGCTGAGCGCCGACGATGTGGTCGCGCTGCGCGGCGACTGGAGCCGTCCGTCGGCCGACATCGGCGCCTTCCTGCAAAAGCGCGGCAGCGTCGCCGTGCCCTTCAACCAAGTCTATGGCCCCGGCAGCCCGGACGGCGAGGTGTTATCCCCGCTGTTGACCCGTGACGCCGTGCTGCAAACGCTTTCCCATGCCAAAGGAACCGAAAAATGAAAAAATTACTGATTTTACTGATGATTATCGCCGCCCCGGCGTGGGCCGCCGAACCTTTCACTCCGGCGCAAGAGGCGCGTATCAAAGAGATGATCCGCGAAACGCTGGTGTCCAACCCGGACATTCTGGCGCAGGCGGTGGACGCCTGGCAGCAGCAAACCGCCGGCGAGCAAATCAGCCAGGCTATCAAGCAGAACGCCAAAACGCTGTACCAGGATCCGGCCAGCCCGCGCCTGGGCGCCGCCAACGCCAAACTGACGCTGGTGACCTTTACCGACTATAACTGCCCGTACTGCAAGCGTTTTGATCCGATGCTGGAGAAGATTGTCAAGCAATACCCGGATGTGGCGCTGGTGGTGAAACTGCTGCCGTTCAAGGGCGAAAGCTCGGTCAGTTCGGCGCGCGTGGCGCTCACCACCTGGCAGCAGCACCCGGATCAATTCTGGGCCCTGCACCAGCGGCTGATGGCGAAAAAGGGCTTCCACGACAATGCCAGCATCGCCGCTGCGCAAGAGAAAACCGGCGTCAAGGCGGAGGCGCCCAGCGAACAGAGCATGACCACGCTGCGCACCAATATGGAATTGGCGGAGCAATTGGGCGTGCAGGGGACGCCGGCGACACTGATCGGCGATCGGATGTTGCCGGGGGCGGTGTCGTATGAAGAGCTGGAAGCGATGGTGAAACAGCAGCTGGCGAAGGCCAAAAATGGCTAAGCTCAAGCGCTGGGGGCGCGAGTTGTTGCTGCTGGCGCTGATCGCGCTGGCGGTGGTGACGGTGATGGATTGGCTGAACGCGCCGCAGGCGCCGCCAGCCTTCGATGCTCAGACGCTGACCACGCTGGACGGCGAGAAGGTGTCGTTGGCGCAGCTCAGCCACGATCGGCCGCTGCTGGTTTACTTCTGGGCCAGTTGGTGCGGCGTTTGCCGCTTCACCACGCCGGACGTCGCCCGCTTGCAGGCGGCGGGCGGCAACGTGCTGACCGTCGCGCTGCGATCGGGCGATGATGCCCAGGTGAAGCAGTGGCTGGCGCGTAAACGGCTGGCGCTGCCGGTGGTCAACGATCCGGCCGGGGCGCTGTCGGCGCAGTGGCGGATTGGCGTCACGCCGACCTTCGTGGTGATCTCGCAGGGCAAGGTGGTGCAAAGCACCACCGGCTGGACCAGCTACTGGGGGATGAAGCTGCGGCTGTGGTGGGCCGCCGTCTAACCCGCGTTTTTCTCCGTTATTACCTCCTCAATCGCCCGGCACAGCCGGGCGATACCTTCTTCAATCTGCGGCGGCGAGTTGGCGGCAAAATTCAGCCTCAGGCCGTGTGCGCCCAGCTGTTCCTGCGCATAGAAGCATTCGCCGCGCGCGAAGGTCACCCCGTGTCGCCAGGCCACCGGCATCAGCTCGGTGGTGGTCACCGCCTCCGGCAGCGTCAGCCAGATAAACAAGCCGCCTTGCGGCGTTTCGAAACGGCACCCCGGCGGCAACCGCCGTTGCAACGCGTCGATCATTACTTCCAGATGCAGGCGGTAGACGCGTCCGGCGCGCCGCAGTTGCTTGTCGTAACGGCCGACGGTGACGAAAGCGTCCAGTGCGCGCTGGATCAGGCTGGAGCTGGTGAAGCTGTCGACGTGTTTCAGCCTGGCGAAACGCTGATAGTGTTCGCTGTCTGCCACCAGATAGCCGATGCGCATGCTGGGCAGCAGCATTTTGGAGAAGGTGCTGACGTAGATCACCGCGCCCGGCTGCGCCAGCGCTCGCAGCGACGGCAGCTGTTTGCCCTGATAACGCAGATCGCCGACGAAGTCGTCCTCCAGGATCACCACGCCGGCCTGTTGGGCGATCGCCAGCAGGCGCCGCCGGCGGGCCTCGCTCAGGCAGCGGCCGGTCGGGTTGTGGAAGTTGGGGATGGTGTAGATCAGTTTAGGGCGGTGGCGTTCCAGCAGTTCGGGCAGTCGATCGACCAGCATGCCGTGGCGATCGCCGGGCACGGAGACGATATTGATGCGGTGCTGGCGCAGCAGGCCCAGCGCTTCGGCGTAGGTCGGCTCTTCGACGATCACCGTATCACCCGGCGCCAGCAGGCTTTGTACCACCAGACTGATGGCATGCTGCGAACCGTTGGTGATCAGCACCTGTTCGGCCTGCGTGGGGATGCCCTGGGCGCTGAGAATGCGGCTCAGCGTATCGCGCAGCGGGTAGTAGCCGCAGTATTCGCCGTAACTGAAGGCTTCTTCCGCGTGGCGGCTGAGCACCGACAGCAGCACTTTGCGAAACGCCTCCAGCGGAAATATCTTGGGGCTGCCGACGCCGGCGGCGAAGTTGATCAGCCCCTCCGGCAGCGGGGCGTCGGCGTAGCCGTCCAGCCGCGAGGTGAGGGTGGTGAAGCTCTCCAGCGGGAAAGGGGCGTTGCTGGTCGGCCGGGCCGGGCGCGTTTGCGCCTGCGGGTGCGCGACATAGGCGCCGCTGCCGCGCCGCTGGTGCAAAAAGCCCTTGGCCGCCAGTTCGGCATAGGCGTTATCCACCGTCAAACGGCTGACCGCCAATTCGGCAGCCAGCGTGCGTGTCGAGGGCAGCTTGTCGCCATCCACGAACACGCCGGTGAGGATGGCGCGCCGCAGCGCTTCTTCGATCTGCAAATACAGCGGAACGTCCTGTTCGCGATCTAACGGGATGTGCATGCGAAATTGGCCCGGTTAGGGAGATGGCTTTTTACTATACCCCATGTCAACAGGGCTTCAAGCGCAGAAAAGTGGCCTGCATGACAACGCCAAAAAGTGGCTATAGTGGGAAAAAATGGCCGCGTTACACTGTGCGCCTGAGCATTTATGTCGCCATTTTCCCGAGGATCTCATGTCATTACCGTCAGGCGTTTCCGCCCGGCCGGCGTTGCCCGGCGCGCGCCTCTTGCAGGGCAGCCACCAGGGTTACGTCATCGCCATTATCAGCGCCATGCTGCTGGCCTTTACCGCTATCATCATCCGCGCGCTGACCGAGTACTATCAGCTGCCGACCTTCGTGCTGGCGTTCTGGCGCGCGGCGCTGGTGGCGCTGGTGCTGTTGCCGCTGCTGTTGCTGGTGAAACCGCAGTGGGCGCGTCTGCGCCGTGAGCAGGTGGTGTTCTACGCGCTTTACGGGCTGCTGCTGGCGCTGTTCAACAGCCTGTGGACGCTGTCGGTAGCGCTGAATGGCGCGTCGGTGGCGACCATACTGACCTACTGTTCGGTGGGCTTTACCGTGTTCCTCGGCTGGGTGATGTACAGCGAGCGCCTGACGCTGCGCCAACTGCTGGTGATCGCCATCAGCCTGGGCGGTTGCTTCCTGGTCAGCAACGGCGACAGCATGGGGAACAGCCACTTCGATCTGCTGGGGCTGCTGGTAGGGATGCTGTCGGGCATCGGCTATACCCTGTATACCCTCGGCGGGCGGG
Source organism: Serratia sp. CY81684 (assembly GCF_052166595.1). Lineage (NCBI taxonomy): Bacteria > Pseudomonadati > Pseudomonadota > Gammaproteobacteria > Enterobacterales > Yersiniaceae > Serratia > Serratia sp. CY81684. The sequence goes on from NZ_JBJNOO010000003.1 coordinate 404,774, forward strand.
TGGCCAGCGAACGCGGCTATCCGGTGTGGAACACCATCCTGTACGTGTTCGGTTTTTCGGCGTTGTATCAGCTGGCGTTCAACGCGGCGCTGACGGCGTTCCCGTTGGCGGCGTTCCACGGCATGGCCGGCGATTTGTGGTTCCTGTCGCACGGCGCGCAAGGCATCCAGTGGAGCGGCTGGCTGTTGCTGCTGGCACTGGCCGCCGGGCCGACGCTGTTGGGCTTCGGGTTGTATAACATCAGCCTGAAAACGCTGCCGCTGGCGGTGGCCAACCTGATCCTGTCGCTGGAACTGGTGTTCACCGCGGTGATCGCCTATTTCCTGCTGGGGGAAAGCATGAATCAGCTGCAGCTGCTGGGCAGCGCATTGGTGATGGGCGGGGTGCTGCTGTTGAAAAGCAAGACCGCCGAGGCGTGATCGGTTACCCTTGTGCCTCGCAAGGGAGGCACTAATGATGAATAACCCGAGATTGAAACGAGCGCTTATCGCTTGAATGGCCGTGTTGAGTGAACGACAACACGGCCACAGACATTCCGTTCCGTGGCTTTTATTCCGGTAACAAGAGAATACGCCATGTCCGAAAAACACTGGTCCCAAACCGAACTGTTGCATCAGACGGTGACCAACCCGAATATCATCGTCAAAGGCACCCACAGCTACTACAGCGACTGCTGGGATAACGGCTTCGAACGCTCGGTGGTGCGCTATCTGCACGGCGACGCGGTCAGCCGCCAATGGCAGCCGCTGGGCGAAATAGATCGCCTGCTGATCGGCGATTATGTGTGCATCGCGGCCGAAGCGGTGATCCTGATGGGCGGTAATCACACCCATCGCATCGACTGGCTGAGCCTGTACCCGTTTATGGCAACCATCAAGCAGGCATACCGTCCCAAAGGTGATACCCGGCTGGGCGACGGCTGCTGGATCGGCATGCGGGCGATGCTGATGCCGGGGATCTCGATAGGCGAGGGGGCGATCGTCGCCGCCGGTAGCGTGGTGGCCGGCGATGTTGCGCCTTATGCCATCGTCGGTGGTAACCCGGCGAGGTTTATCCGTTGGCGGTTCGCGCCGGAAGTCATCGCACGGTTGCTTGCCTTGCGCCTCTATGACTTGTCCGAGGCGGAGTTTGCGGCGATCCAGCCGTTGCTTGCCGATAACGATATCGGGGCGCTGGAAAGGGGAATGGCGGCCTTGCGCCGTTAAACACTACGGGCGGGGGATCCCCGCCCGTTTCGCGTTACTCGGCCTTGGCCTCGGCCGCCGGTTGGCGGCGTTTGCGCATCAGGCGCAGCAGCGGCGGCAACGCCAGCACCGCGACCGCCAATACCAGCAGCGTTTGCGCGATGCTGCTGCTCCACAGGATGCCGAACTCGCCGTTGCTGATCGACAGCGCGCGGCGCAGGTTTTGTTCCAGCATCTCACCCAGCACAAAGCCCAGAATCAGCGGCGACATCGGGAAATGCATTTTGCGCAGAATGTAGCCGAACACGCCCAACCCGACCATCAACAGCAGGTCGAAGGTGGTGCTGTGCACCGCATAAACCCCCACCGCCGAAACCGCGGCGATCGCCGGTACCAGGAACCACAGCGGGATGGTCAGCATGCGGGTGAACAGACCGACCAGCGGCAGGTTCATGATCAACAAAATGACGTTGGCGATCAGCAGCGCGGCGATCAGCCCCCAGACGATATCCGGCTGTTCGGTGAACATCGCCGGGCCGGGGGTGATGTTGTACAGCGTCAGCGCGCCCATCATCACCGCCGTGGTGCCGGAACCCGGCACCCCCAGCGTCAGCATCGGAATGAACGAACCGCAGGCCGAGGCGTTGTTGGCCGCTTCCGGCGCCGCGACGCCGCGGATATCGCCCTTGCCGAAGGTATCGCTGTTGCCGCTGATTTTTTTCTCGGTCATGTAGGTCAGCGCGCTGGCGATAGTGGCGCCGGCGCCCGGCAGAATGCCGACGAAGAAACCGATCACCGACGAACGCAGGGTCGGGCCCGCGCACTGCGCCGCCTCTTTGCGGTTGAACAGCAACCGGCCGGTTTTACGCACCAGCTTTTGCCCGGCGCTGGTGCTTTCCAGCATCAACAGGATTTCGCTGACCGAGAACAGGCCGATCACCACCACGATAAACTGCACGCCGTCGGAGAGGTGCACGCTGTCGAAGGTAAAGCGGTAAACGCCGGTGTTGGCGTCGACGCCCACCGTCGCCAGCCCCAGGCCGATCAGCGCCGCCAGCAGCGATTTCAGCGGGTTCTGGCTCATCATGCTGCCGAGGCAGGCGATGGCGAACACCATCAGGGCGAAATACTCCGCCGGGCCAAAGGCCAGCGACCAGCGGGCCAGCAGCGGCGCGAACAGAATGATGCCGCCGATGGCGATCATCGAGCCGACGAACGAGCTGACCGCCGAGATGGACAGCGCCACGCCGGCGCGCCCCTGCTGCGCCATCGGGTAGCCGTCCAGCGCGGTCATGATCGCCGCCGCGTCGCCCGGCACGTTGAGCAGAATCGACGAGATGCGCCCGCCGTATTCGCAGCCGATATACACCGTCGCCAGCAGGATCAGCGCCGATTCGGCCGGCAGTTTGAGGGCGAACGCCAGCGGCAGCAGGATCGCCACGCCGTTGATCGGCCCCAGCCCCGGCAACAGGCCGACGATGGTGCCGACGAAGCAGCCGATCAGGGCGATAATCAGGTTCTGCGGCACCAGCGCCACTTCAAACCCTTGGGTCAAATACATCCAGGTATCCATCATCGCTCCCGTTAGCTCAGCCAGGCGCCGAGCGGCAGTGTGACATCGAGAAGTTGGTCAAAGGCGTAGTACAACGCTGCGCCCATGATGACGCCGGAGATGGCCGCCGCCGGCAGGCTGGCCTGAAACAACAGGCCGATGCTGAACGTCAGCAGCGCGGTCGCCAGCGGGAAGCCGAGCCATTCAAAGCCCCAGGCATACAGCACCAGGGTGATCACCAGCACCAGCAGCCGCTGCAACACCTTGCTGTGCGGCCACTCCACCGCCTGCGGGTGGCGCAGCAACAGCAGGGCCGCGCACAGCGCCATCAGGCTGAGGATCGCCAGCGGGAACGGGCGCGGCCCCAGCGGTTCATAGCTGTATTCGCTCTGGATACCCCAGCCGATGAACAGCCCGCCGATACACAGCAGCAGCCAAAAGCCGGCAAAAATACGATCGCTCATGGTTTTCCCCTGCGGTTATTTGGCCAGGCCGAACACTTTCGCCTGCTCACGGTATTGGGCAACCTGGTTCTTCACGTAGGCGTCCAGCTCTTTGCCGGTCAGGTTGAATTCGAACAGGCCGCGCAGATCGCGCTGCTGTTTGAATTCGTCGGTCGCCATCATTTTCTGGAAGGTGTCGATCCACCACTGATACTCTTCATCGCTGACTTTCGGCCCGACGTAGAAGCCGCGAATGATCGGCCACACCAGGCTGTATCCCTGCTCTTTGGCGGTCGGAATGTCGGCCAGCTGGCCCGGCAGGCGTTGCTCGGCATACACCGCCAGCACGCGGATCTTGTCGCCCTGCAGGTAAGGCACCATCTCGCTCAGGTCACCGGAAACCGCCTGAATATGGTTGCCCAGCAGCGCGGTGACCGGCTCGCCGCCGCCTTCGAACGCCACGTAGCGCATCTTGCGCGGATCCACGCCGACTTCGCGCGCCAGCAGCGCGGTTTTCATCCAGTCCTGGCTGCCGATGGAGGCGCCGGCGCCGAACACCACGCTGTTGGGATCTTTTTGGAAAGCGTCCATCAGGTCTTTCAGGGTTTTGTAAGGCGAGTCGGCGCGCACTGCGATCATGCCGTAGTCGGTGCCGACCGCCGCCAGCCATCTCACGTCGTCCACGTTGTAGCGGCCGAACTTGCCCTGGGCCAGATTGAGCAGCGAGCCGCCGGAGAAGGCCACCACGGTGCCGAACTCCGCCGGGCGCTGCGCGACGATGGCGTTGTAGGCCACCGCGCCGACGCCGCCGGGCATATAGGTGACGCGCATCGGTTTATCGATGGCCTTGGTATCCTGCAGCGACACCTGAATCAGTTTGCAGGTCAGATCGAAGCCGCCGCCGGGTTTGGCCGGCGCAATGCATTCGGTGCGTTTGGGCGCCTCTGCGGCAAAGGACTGAGAGGCCGCCAGCAACAGGGCGGCGGCGGTAAAGGTTCGGGTCATTATTTTTTTCATTGTGACTTGCCCTCGGTATTGTTCTGGTTGTGAAATCCCGCCGGGTGCGGTTGCAGGATTGTTAAAACAACAACCTTTCATTTACCTTTCAGTGGCCGGAAAAGTTTCCAGTCTGTGATTAGGGTCTCTTGTCGCCAGCGAATGGCGGGTGCGCTACCATAGAAACGAGGGCAAGAACAGGGCGCTAAACCGGCCAAAATCCTGCGTAATATCAGGTTTGCCGTTCTGCTTTTGCGATAAAATCATGATCAGTGAAATGAATAGAGACGCAGTAATATGTTTTCGTTAGGGAAATTGTTTGGTGGCAGGGACAGCGCCAAAGTATGCGCAATTAAACGGTTGCCTGAGGTCTACGCCGAGATGGCGGGAGAAAGCGGGCAGTGTCGTTTGAAGCGCCTGCGCGCCGAGGTTGGCGTGTTTGAGCTGCATTTCGTTAACGCCGACGGTGAAAAGTATGCCTGTCAGATGACCGCCTGCGTGACCGGCATCGATCTGGTGTTTGCCGCCAACAACCGCTCCGTGCTGGTTTCTTCGCCGTTTACCTCCGACAAGCTGCGCCCGGTGCTGGACATTGCCGTTGCCGATAGCCCCATTCCGCTGATCTGACGCCGCCCTGCGATCGCGCTCCATACGCATAATTGTGTGCCAGCTCCCAAAACTGGCGGCGCGGCGCTCTTTTATCCCCTTATTTTCCATGCCATCCTTTGTTATCAGCCTGTTAACGGACGCCGTGTCGGCGCCAGGTTGTTCAGGTAAATCAATGGAATGGGAACATGCGACTGTTATTGGTTGAAGATCACCCCGAGCTGTCTCACTGGTTGCAAAAGGCGCTGACCGGTGCCGGGTTTGCCGTCGACGTCGCCCCGGACGGCGTGGCGGCCGATCATCTGTTGCTCAACGAGCGTTATGCGCTGGCGGTGTTGGATGTGGCGCTGCCGCGTTTGAACGGCCTGGATTTGCTGGCGCGCCTGCGCAAGCGTGGGCAGGATCTGCCGGTGCTGTTGCTGACGGCGCGCACCGACGTGGCCGATCGGGTAAGGGGCCTGAATCTGGGGGCGGACGATTACCTCACCAAGCCGTTCGAATTGGACGAGCTGGAGGCGCGCATTCGGGCGCTGCTGCGCCGCAGCGTCGGTGCCCCGCAGCCGGCGTTGCAGTACGGCGCGTTGACCTACCATGACGAAGGCTATTTTCTGCTGGAGAGCAAGCCGCTGGCGCTGACGCCGCGCGAACTGGCGGTGTTGACCGCGCTGATGCATCGGCGCGGCCGCCCGGTGGCCAAACAACAGCTGTTCGAGCAGGTGTTTACGCTGTCCGACGAGGCCAATCCGGAGAGCATCGAGCTTTACGTACACCGCCTGCGGAAAAAGCTGCAGGGCAGCGACGTGGCGATCGTCACGCTGCGCGGTCTGGGCTACAGCCTGGAGCTCTGCAATGCGGTGGTTTAACGCCCCGCGTTCGCTGTTCTATCAACTGCTGCTGTTTTTTGGCCTGCCGCTGCTGGCGTTGGGCGGCATCTCTATCTACACCCACTACTTCAGCGCCATGAGCGCCGCCACTCTGGCTTACGATCGCACGCTGCTGGCGTCGGCGCGCACCGTGGCGGAGCGACTGGTGGTGCGCGAAGGCAAGCTGGCGGTCGATGTGCCCTATGTGGTGCTCGACAGCTTCGAGCGCAACATGAACGATCAGCTGTATTACGAGGTGATTTCGCCGCAGGGAAAAAGCATCTCGGGTTATGACGATTTGCCGTCGCTGCCGCCCCATATCCCGCGCTCCACGCTCTACCCGGCGCTGGTGCATTTTTACGATGCGGAATACCTCGGCCGGCCGATCCGCGTGGCGGCGCTGTTTCAGCCGGTCAACGAGTCGGGGGTGAGCGGCATGGCGACCATTTTGGTGGCGGAAACCCTGGAGTCGCGCCGTTACCTGGCGCGGCAGATGATGATCGCGGCGCTGCTGAGCCAGGGCACGGTGGTGGTGTTGACCCTGATCCTGGCGTTCGCGCTGCTCAAGCGGGTGTTGAAGCCGATGCGTAAACTCTCCGGCATCATGCTGCGCCGCGATCCGGGCGAGCTGACGCCCTTGCCGCGGGTATTGCCGTGGTCGGAGATGCAGCCGCTGCTGGTGGCGTTCAATCGCTATATCGAACGGCTGCGGCTGATGGTAGCGCGTCAGGAACGTTTCAGCGCCGACGCTTCACACCAGCTGCGCACGCCGCTGGCGGTGTTGAAGACTCAGGTCGGGGTGGCGCTGGCCAGCGATCGGCCGCAGCAGTGGCGCGAAAGCCTGCAGGCGATGAGCGCGACGCTGGACAATACCGTGGCACTGACCGACCGCCTGCTGTATCTCTCACGCCTGAAGGCCAGCGAGCACCAGGCCGAGCGCAAGCTGCAGCCGGTCAACCTGGCGCAGGTGCTGCGCGACGCCTGTTTTTCCCGCTTGCCGCAGGCGCGCAGCAAACAGATCGATCTCGGCTTCGAAGGTGAAGCGGCGTGTCAGGTGGCGGGGGAACCGCTGCTGTTGGCCGAGCTGTGCGCCAACCTGTTGGACAACGCGTTGAAATACACACCGCGTCAGGGCGTGGTCACCGCTCGCCTCACGCAGGAGAAGGCGACGGGGGAAGGCGTGCTGGAGATTGAAGACAGCGGCCCCGGCATCGCCTTGCAGGACAAGGCGCTGGCGCTGCAGCCGTTTCACCGGCTGGACAACGTGGGCGATCAGCCGGGCGCCGGCCTGGGGCTGGCGCTGGTGAAGGACATCACCGCCTATCACGGCACCCGCCCGGAGCTGTTGAGCTCCGCCGCGCTGGGCGGCCTGTTGGTGCGGGTGCGTTTCAGGCTGTTGCCTTAAGCCTGTTCTTTGCAGGACTCGACGTCGGCCGCCGGGGCTTTGGCTTTACGCGTCAGCGGCGTGCGCAGCCGCTGCGACAGGATAACGCCCAGCAGGGTAATGCCGCCGCCGATCAAGTGATAACCGTGCAACTGCTCATGCAGGAACAGTACGGCGATAGCGGCGGTAAACACCGGCGCCAGGTTCATGAAGATCGAGGCGGTGTTGGCGCCCAGGCGCATCACGCCCTGGATCCACAGGAACGGGGCGATGATCGAAGCCGGAATGCCGGCGAACAGCACCAGCGGCAGGTTATGGCCGTTCAAGCCGACATCCTGCGCCATCAGGAAATTAGGCAGCAGCAGCAGCACGCCGAACAGGATCTGCACGTACAGCGATTGCCAGTTCGGCAGCGCGATGGCCCAGCGTTTGGTCAACACGCCATACAGCGCGTAAGAGGCGGTGGCGAGCAGCATCATCAATTCCCCCTTGCCGATACCGTGCTGCAGCAGCACGCCGGGCTGGCCGCCGCTGACCAGCCAGATTAAACCGCCGAAGGAGAGAATACTGCCGAGCAGCACGCCGACGGTCGGCGCAATGCGCAGCAGGACGATGCTGATCAGGATGGTCAGCAGCGGGATCAGCGACACGATGATGCCCATAAACAGCGCGCTGACGCTGTGCGCCGCGTAATAGGCCAGGCTTTGATACAGCACCATGCCCAGCAAGCCGAGGATCATTAGTTTCCACCAGTTGGCGCGCACCTGCGCCCAATTGCGCAGCACGCCCGGCAGCACGAACGGCGTCAGGGCGATCAGCGCCAGCAGCCAGCGGTAAAGTGAAATGGCCGCCGGATCGATGGCGGTGGCGGAGAGTTTGCTGACGACGGCGTTAATCGACCATATCAGCACGGCCAACAGCGGGAAGAGCATATTCATGATAATTATTCTCAATAACGTCCAACATGCTGGCTAGTCTACGCGTGTCCGGTTTATCATATATAGCGATATCCAGACAAAAATCGGCGTAAACAAGACAAATCACGGGACGAAACCATGCCAGAAATCCGCCATTTCCCTGAGTCGCTGATCCCGGCGCCCAACCCGGTGCAGTTCCGCTGTGAAGAGTTTAACGCGCGCACCGAATTCCAGCCGCACAGCCACACCTGGGGCCAGTTGATGTGGGTCAAAGCCGGGGTGATGGTGCTGCGCATCGGCGGGCAGCGCTTTCTGGCGCCGCCGGAGTTCGTGTTGTGGGCGCCGGCGGGCATCGAACACTCCTGCTACAACCAGCGACTGGCGCAGTGCCGCATGGTGGACATCATGCCGGCGCTGTGCGCCGGCATGCCGGCCGACCCCTGTCTGGTGAGCGTAACGCCCATCTTCCGCGCCATCGCCGAGGATTTCTATGCGCGCAAGCAGTACATCCCACAGGCGGAGGAGGATTTGCGCCTCTGTCAGGTGCTGATCGACCAGCTGCGCCTGTCGCCGCGTCAGCAAACCTATCTGCCGTCGTCGGACGACAAATTTTTGGCGCCGGTGCTGGAAGCGCTGGAGCATTGCCCGGCGGACAACACCTCGCTGGCGACGTGGGCGGCGCGGGTCTACACCACCGAGCGCACGCTGTCGCGCCGCTGCCAGCAGGATCTGGGCATGTCGTTCAGCGAGTGGCGCCAGCGCCTGCGTTTTCTGCATGCCGTGTCGTTGCTCGAGCAGGGCAAAACCGTGCAGGACGTGGCGTTGGACGTCGGCTACAGCTCCGCGTCGGCCTTTATCGTCATGTTCCAGCAGATCGCCGGCACCACCCCTGAGCGCTTTCGCCGTGCCTGATTCAGTGGCACACTATTTCGCAGACCAATAGCCGTAAACCGTCGGAGAACGCAGTGAAAATTCTGGTTGATGAAAATATGCCGTACGCGGCCGAGCTGTTCAGCCGCCTGGGCGACGTGCAGGCGGTGCCGGGGCGTCCGATCCCGCTTGAGGCGCTGGCGGATGCCGATGCGCTGATGGTGCGTTCGGTCACCAAGGTCAATGAAGCCCTGTTGGCCGGCAGCCGCATTGGCTTTGTCGGCACCGCCACCGCCGGCACCGATCACGTCGATGACGCCTGGCTGCAACGGCAGGGCATCGGGTTTTCCGCCGCGCCGGGCTGCAACGCCATCGCGGTGGTCGAGTATGTGTTCTCCGCCTTGATGCTGCTGGCCGAACGCGACGGCTTCCACCTGCGGGATAAAACCGTCGGCATCGTCGGCGTGGGCAACGTCGGTTCCCGCCTGGACGCGCGCCTCAAAGCGTTGGGCGTGCGCACACTGCTGTGCGATCCGCCGCGCGCCGATCGCGGCGACGCCGGGGAGTTCTGGCCGTTGGAGAAGCTGGTGGCCGAGGCCGATGTGCTGACCTTCCATACGCCGCTGAATAAATCCGGCCCTTACCATTCGCTGCATCTGGCGGATGCGGATCTGTTGGCGGCGCTGCCGGACAACCGCATTCTGATCAACGCCTGCCGCGGGCCGGTGGTGGATAACGCCGCGCTGCTGCAGGTGCTGGAAAAGGGCAAAAAGCTGAGCACGGTGCTGGACGTGTGGGAACCGGAGCCGGATCTCGCCTTGCCGCTGCTGGCGCGGGTGGATATTGGTACCGCGCACATCGCCGGGTATACGCTGGAAGGCAAGGCGCGCGGCACCACCCAGGTGTTCGAAGCGTTCAGCCGCCATCTGGGGCAGCCGCAGCAGGTGGCGCTGGCCTCGCTGCTGCCGGTGCCGGAGTTCAGCCAGATCCGCCTCAACGGGCCGCTGGATGAAGCGCGGTTAAAACGATTGATGCACTTGGTGTATGATGTGCGCCGCGATGATGCGCCATTGCGCAAAGTCGCCGGGCAACCGGGCGAATTCGATCGCCTGCGCAAGCACTACCAGGAGCGCCGCGAGTGGTCTTCGCTGGTCGTGCAATGCGATGACAGCGCCAGCGCCGAGCTGCTCGGCAAGCTGGGCTTCAGCGTGGCGTAGGGCGTAAGGTTGTCTTAAGCCAACGCCGCTACAGTGAGCGGTAAAGATTATCGGGCGGTGATTGCACTGCCCGTGTGCTTTTATGAATGAAATACTCTGGAGAAAACCCGATGTCTGACGGCTGGAATATCGCGCTGCTCGGCGCCACTGGCGCGGTAGGTGAAGCGTTGCTGGAATTGTTGCAGGAACGCCAGTTCCCGGTGGGTGAGCTCTATCCTCTGGCAAGCGAGCGCAGCGCGGGCGCCAATGTGCGCTTCAACGGCAAGTCTCTTCTGGTGCAAAACGCCGAAGAGTTCGACTGGTCGCAGGCGCAGCTGGCCTTCTTCGTCGCCGGCAGCGACGCTTCCGCGCGCTATGCCGAAGAAGCCGGCAACATGGGCTGCCTGGTGATCGACACCAGCGGCCTGTTCGCCATGGAGCCGGATGTGCCGCTGGTGGTGCCGGGCGTGAACCCGCAGGTGCTGGCGGATTACCGTAACCGCAATATCGTGGCGGTGGCCGACAGCATGGTCAGCCAACTGCTGACGGCGATCAAACCGCTGACCGAACAGGCGGGGCTGTCGCGTCTGCACGTCACCACGCTGATGTCGGTATCGTCGCGCGGCAAGGTGGCGGTGGACGACTTGGCCGGCCAGAGCGCGCGCCTGCTGAACGGCATTCCGGCCGAGGAAGGCGTTTTCGGTAAACAGCTGGCGTTCAACCTGCTGCCGCTTGTCGCCGACGAGCAGGGCAGCGTGCGCGAAGAGCGCCTGATCGTCGATCAGGTGCGCAAGGTGCTGCAGGATGAAGGGCTGCCGATTTCGGTGAGCTGCGTTCAGTCGCCGGTGTTTTATGGCCACGCGCAGGTGGTGCACCTGGAAGCGCTGCGCCCGCTGTCCGCCGAAGAGGCGCGCAGCGAGCTCGAAGAGGTTGAAGACATTCAGCTGAGCGAAGAGGACGATTACCCGACCCAGGTCACCGACGCTTCCGGCAGCGATGCGCTCAGCATCGGCTGCCTGCGTAACGATTACGGCATCCCCGAGCTGCTGCAGTTCTGGACGGTAGCGGACAACGTGCGCTTCGGCGGCGCGTTGATGGCTATCGAAACCGCCGAGCGTCTGGTGCAGGAGCAGATGTACTGATGTCTGAGGTGGTCTCGCCCGCTCAGCCGACGCTGAAGGTAGCGCTGGGCATCGAATATGACGGCAGCCGGTACTACGGCTGGCAGCGGCAGCAAGAAGTGGCCAGCGTGCAGGAACGCCTGGAGCAGGCGTTGAGCAAGGTGGCGGATGCGCCGATTACCGTGCTGTGCGCCGGGCGCACCGACGCCGGGGTGCACGCCACCGGGCAGGTGGTGCATTTCGAAACCACTGCGCGCCGCAAGGATGCCGCCTGGACGATGGGGGTGAATACCCATTTGCCGCCGGACATCGCGGTGCGTTGGGTGAGCCCCGTCGCCGACGATTTTCACGCGCGTTTCAGCGCCACCGCGCGCCGCTACCGCTATATCATTTTCAACCATCGCTACCGGCCGGCGGTGCTGCAGCAGGGGGTAACGCATTTTTATCACCCGCTGGACGCCGATCGCATGCATCGGGCGGCGCAGGCGCTGCTGGGCGAGAACGATTTCACGTCGTTCCGCGCGGTGCAATGCCAGTCGCGCACCCCGTGGCGTTGCGTAAAACACGTTAAGGTTACGCGCTACGGCGAATATATTGTGGTAGATATCAAGGCGAATGCCTTTGTGCATCATATGGTTCGCAACATCGTCGGCAGCCTGATGGAGATCGGCTGTGGCAATCAGGGTGAGAACTGGATGGCCGAGTTGCTGGCGCTGAAGGATCGCAATCTGGCGGCGGCGACGGCGCGAGCCGAGGGGCTGTATTTGGTTGCCGTGGATTACCCTGACCACTTTGGTCTGCCGCGGCCGCCGATGGGGCCGCTGTTTTTGCCCGACGATTAAACGCCGGCACGCCTGAAAGCGTCGCTCCCTTGTGCTTCTGCCGGGTGATTGAAACGCCCGGCATCAATGAGAGAATTTATGGATATCATCAAGTTTATTATTGATTTCATTCTGCATATTGATGTGCACTTGGCCGAACTGGTCGCACAATACGGCATGTGGGTCTACGCTATTCTGTTCCTGATCCTGTTTTGTGAAACCGGTCTGGTGGTGACGCCGTTCCTGCCGGGGGATTCTTTGCTGTTCGTCGCCGGCGCGCTGGCGGCGTTGCCGACCAACGATCTGAACGTGCACACCATGGTGGCGTTGATGGCCGTGGCGGCGATCATCGGCGATGCGGTGAACTACACTATCGGGCGGTTGTTCGGCGAGAAGCTGTTCAGCAACCCGAATTCGAAAATCTTCCGCCGCAGCTACCTGGATAAAACGCATCAGTTTTATGAGAAGCACGGCGGGAAAACGATTATTCTGGCGCGATTCGTGCCGATCGTGCGTACTTTTGCGCCGTTCGTCGCCGGTATGGGGCATATGTCCTATCGCCACTTCGCCGCCTACAACGTGATTGGCGCACTGGTTTGGGTGCTGCTCTTCACTTATGCTGGCTACCTGTTCGGCGATCTGCCGGTGGTGCAGGAGAACCTGAAACTGTTGATCGTCGGGATCATCATCGTTTCGATTCTGCCGGGCGTGATTGAAATTTGGCGCCACAAGCGCGCGGCCGCCCGCCAGCAAAAACAGTAAAAACATCGCTTAACCTGTCGGTTCGACCAGTTTTTTGTCCACAGCGTCGGGCCGATATGGTTTAATGAGCGACATTATGGTCTGTTCCTGCGAACAACCCTGAAGCCGATGCCTCAGTCGCCGCGCTTGCCGCGCCGCGAACGGGCATTTTTTCATTGGGGTGTTTTCGGGGGGATTGTTAAAGCATGAACAGCGGACTGGCGTGTGCCAGGTTCAAACAGAAAGGTCATCGATGAGCTGGATTGAACGAATTCTTAACAAGAGCAATATCACACAAACCCGTAAGGCGAGCATTCCTGAAGGGGTCTGGACTAAATGCGACAGCTGCGGCCAGGTTCTCTACCGCGCCGAGCTGGAGCGGAATCTGGAAGTGTGCCCGAAGTGCGACCATCACATGCGTATGGGCGCGCGCGCGCGTCTGCATACCCTGCTGGATGAAGGCAGCGAAGTGGAGCTGGGCAGCGATCTGGAGCCGAAGGACGTTCTGAAATTCAAGGATTCCAAGCGCTATAAAGATCGTCTGGTCGCCGCACAGAAAGCGACCGGCGAGAAAGACGCGCTGGTGGTGATGAAGGGCACGCTGTACGGTATGCCGATCGTCGCCGCGTCCTTCGAATTCGCCTTCATCGGCGGCTCGATGTCTTCCGTGGTCGGCGCGCGTTTCGTGCGTGCGGTTGAGCAGGCGCTGGAGGACAACTGTCCGCTGGTGTGCTTCTCCGCCAGCGGCGGCGCGCGTATGCAGGAAGCGCTGATGTCGCTGATGCAGATGGCGAAAACCAGCGCGGCGTTGGCCAAAATGCAGGAGCGCGGCTTGCCGTATATCTCCGTGCTGACCGACCCGACCATGGGCGGTGTCTCCGCCAGCCTGGCGATGCTGGGCGACATCAACATCGCCGAGCCGAAAGCGCTGATCGGTTTTGCCGGCCCGCGCGTTATCGAGCAAACCGTGCGCGAGAAACTGCCACCAGGCTTCCAGCGCAGCGAGTTCCTGATCGAAAAAGGCGCGATCGACATGATCGTTCGCCGTCCGGAAATGCGCCAAACGTTGGCGAGCATTCTGTCCAAGCTGACCAACCAGCCGCAGCCGCATTTCGATGAGGCCGCGCCGGTCATTGAGCCGGAGCAGCAGGCCGACGCCTGAGGCAAAGACAGATCCCGCCCGGGTTCAGCCGCCACTTTGTGGCTAAGTGACGGCTGATGCCCGCTCTCCGCCGGCCGTAGCCTATCCGCTGCGGTTGGCAGGCTGGCGGCAGTCACGAAGCGCATCGCCTTTACCGCGGTGAGGGTGGTGCCCTGATGGATTAATGAACCCAAGTTCAGTGATGGGACTCATGCAAAACCACCAAATTCCCCAAGCCACGTCGCCATTGAGCTCGTGGCTTTATTATCTGGAACGTCTGCACAGCCAGGCGATCGAACTCGGCCTTGAGCGCGTACAGCGCGTCGCGGCGCATCTGGATTTACTGACCCCCGCACCCACGGTGTTCACCGTTGCCGGCACCAACGGCAAAGGCACCACCTGTCGCACCCTTGAAGCTATTCTGCTGGCCGCCGGCCTGCGCGTCGGCGTCTACAGTTCGCCGCATCTGGTGCGCTATACCGAACGCGTGCGCATTCAGGGGGAAGAGCTGAGCGAAGCGGAGCACAGCCGCTCGTTCGCCGCCATTGAAGCCGGCCGCGGCGAAACGTCGCTGACCTATTTCGAATTTGGCACCCTGTCGGCGCTGCAGCTGTTCAAACAGGCGCGGCTCGACGTGGTGATCCTGGAAGTGGGCCTGGGCGGGCGCCTCGACGCCACTAACATCGTCGATCCGAGCGTGGCGGTGATCACCAGTATTGCGCTCGATCACACCGACTGGCTGGGCAACGATCGCGAAAGCATCGGCCGTGAAAAGGCCGGTATTTTTCGCAGCGGCAAACCGGCGGTGGTCGGTGAACCCGACATGCCGGACAGCATTCGCCAGGTTGCCGAAACGCTGGGCGCGCCGCTGTCTCGCCGCGGCGAAGCCTGGCGCTTCAGCGAGCAGGGTGATCGCTGGCAGTGGCAGGGCGGCGACACGCTGCTGACCGATCTGCCGACGCCGAACGTACCGCTGGCCAACGCCGCTACCGCGCTGGCGGCGCTCAACTGTTCTCCGCTGGAAATCGACGAACGCGCGATTTTCACCGGGCTGCAGCAGGCGACGCTGCCGGGGCGCTTCCAGATCGTGCGGCGTGAGCCGACGCTGATCCTCGATGTGGCGCACAATCCGCACGCCGCCGGCTACCTGGCCGGGCGTCTGGCCAAACTGCCGCGCAACGGCGGCAAGGTGCGCGCGGTGGTGGGCATGCTGTCGGACAAGGATATCGCCGGCACGCTGGCCTGCCTCAGCGAGCAGGTGGATGAATGGTACTGCGCGCCGCTCGACGGGCCGCGCGGCGCCAGCGTCGAACAGCTGGCGCAACATCTGACGGAACCGCGCCGCTTTAATGATGTCGAAACTGCCTGGCGGCAGGCTATGCAGGATGCTGATAAACAGGATATTGTGATCGTCTGTGGATCGTTCCACACCGTGGCGCAGGTGATGGCGGCGTCAGACGAGATGCGGGGAGTGTGAGTGGCGAGTAAATTTCAGAACCGACTGGTCGGAACCGTGATTCTGGTGGCGCTGGGGGTGATCATCCTGCCAGGGTTGCTGGACGGTAAAAAGAAGCATTACGAGGATGAATTCGCGGCCATTCCGTTGGTGCCGAAGGCGGGCGACGTCGAAGAGAACGACGTGCTGCCACCGGTGACGCAACCGTTGCCGGCGCAGCCGCCGGAAGGGGCGGGCGCGCTGGTCGAACAGCAGGCGGCCAATGAAGCGGCGGCGCAACAGGCGGTGCGGCAAGGTGCTCAGCAGCCGGCGCAGGTGGCGCCGCCGCCGGTCGAGACGCGTCCTCAGCCGGTGCCGCAGCCCAAGCCGAAACCGGTAGAAACCAAACCGGTGGAAGTGAAACCGAAACCGGCGCCGCAACCGAAACCGGTGGAAGTGAAGCCGGTACCGAAGCCGGAGCCGACGCCGAAACCTGAACCGACGCCGCAGCCGAAACCGGCGGAAGAAAAAGCGCCGGCCGGGCAAGCCTACGTCGTGCAGCTCGGGGCGTTGAAAAATGCCGCCAAGGCGAACGAGATTGTGGCCTCGCTGCGCCTCTCGGGCTATCGCGCCTTTACCGTGCCGTCAACGCCGGTGCAGGGGCAGATCACCCGCATCTACGTCGGCCCGGATGCCTCCAAGCAGAAGCTGCAGGCGGCGCTGCCGTCGCTGAACTCGATCAGCGGGCTGAGCGGGCAGGTGAAGCCGTACGGCCGTTAAACCCCGCAGGGGCGCAGCACGATGCGCCCCTGAATTAAGGAGTGGTGGAGAGAAAGCGAGAAAAACCGCGCCTTTTACAGGCGAAATCACCTATGTAGGCGCGGCGATTGGGAATTTTTTGATCGCCGCTTTTTATTTGTAACGTGGTAGGAAATCCCCTACGCAAACGTTTTCTTTTTCTGTTAGAATTCGCCGCGAATTGGATGCAGGGGCGATTCATCATTGGAATAGTTCATGGTCTGGATTGATTACGTCATTATAGCGGTGATTGGATTTTCGGCTCTGGTGAGCCTGATCCGAGGGTTTGTTCGCGAAGCATTGTCACTTGTGACATGGGGATGTGCGTTTTTTGTTGCCAGCCATTTCTACTCTTACCTTGCGGTCTATTTCACTCGTTTTGAAGATGAACTGGTGCGAAACGGCATCGCGATCGCGATTTTGTTCATCGCGACCTTGATCGTAGGGGCTATTGTTAACTATGTGATTAGCTCACTGGTAGAGAAAACCGGGCTGTCGGGCACCGACCGGGTGTTGGGCATCTGCTTCGGCGCGCTGCGCGGAGTATTGATCGTCGCAGCGATCCTGTTCTTCCTGGATACCTTTACCGGCTTTTCACAGAGTGCCGACTGGAAACAGTCGCAGCTCATTCCCCAGTTCAGTTACGTCATCAGGTGGTTCTTTGACTACCTGCAGAGCACGTCGAGTTTCTTGCCGACCCAATTGCCGGGGCGGTAGCGCTGATGAGGAAAAGACAACATGTGCGGTATTGTCGGTATCGCCGGTTTCATGCCGGTAAACCAGTCGATTTATGATGCGCTGACGGTGCTTCAGCACCGTGGCCAGGATGCCGCAGGCATCGTCACCATTGACGCCCACAACGGGTTCCGTTTGCGTAAAGCCAACGGCCTGGTGAAAGATGTGTTTGAGGCGCGCCATATGCAACGCTTGCAGGGCAACATGGGCATTGGCCATGTGCGTTACCCGACGGCCGGCAGCTCGAGCGCCTCTGAGGCCCAGCCTTTCTACGTCAACTCGCCGTTCGGCATTACGCTGGCCCACAACGGCAACCTGACCAACGCCCATGAGCTGCGCCAAAAGCTGTTCGAAAGCGGCCGCCGCCATGTCAACACCACCTCCGACTCGGAAATCCTGCTGAACGTGCTGGCCAGCGAGCTGGATCGCTTCCCGCACTACCCGCTGGAGGCCGACAACATCTTTACCGCGGTCGCCGCCATGCATCAGCAACTGCGCGGCGCTTACGCCTGCGTGGCGATGATCATCGGCCATGGCCTGCTGGCGTTCCGCGATCCGAACGGCATTCGCCCGCTGGTGATCGGCAAGCGCACGCTGGAGGATGGCCGCAGCGAGTACATGGTGGCTTCCGAGAGCGTGGCGCTGGATACCCTGGGCTTTGAGTTCCTGCGCGACGTGGCGCCGGGCGAAGCGGTGTACATCACCACCAAGGGCCAGCTGTTCACCCGCCAGTGCGCAGAGAACCCGAAAACCAACCCGTGCCTGTTCGAATACGTCTATTTCGCTCGCCCGGACTCCTTTATGGACAAGATCTCGGTCTACAGCGCCCGCGTGCGCATGGGCCAGAAGCTGGGTGAGAAGATCGCCCGCGAATGGGAAGATCTGGACATCGACGTGGTGATCCCGATCCCTGAAACCTCCTGCGACATCGCGCTGGAGATCGCGCGTATTCTCGAGAAGCCCTACCGCCAGGGCTTTGTGAAGAACCGCTACGTCGGCCGCACCTTTATCATGCCGGGCCAGCAGGCGCGTCGTCAGTCGGTGCGCCGCAAGCTGAACGCCAACCGCGCCGAATTCCGCGACAAGAACGTGCTGCTGGTGGATGACTCCATCGTGCGCGGCACCACCTCGGAGCAGATCGTCGAAATGGCGCGCGAAGCGGGCGCCAAGCGCGTCTATCTGGCTTCCGCCGCGCCGGAAGTGCGTTTCCCTAACGTCTACGGCATCGACATGCCGAGCGCCAACGAACTGATCGCCCACGGGCGTGAAGTGGATGAAATCCGCCAGATCATCGGCGCCGACGGGCTGATCTTCCAGGACCTGGACGATCTGATCGAAGCGGTGCGCGAAGAGAACCCGGACATCACCCAGTTCGAATGCTCGGTGTTCAACGGCATCTACGTGACCAAAGACGTCGATCAAAGCTATCTGGAATACCTGGAGTCGCTGCGCAGCGACGACGCCAAGGCGCTGCGGGGACAAACCGAAGCGGAAAATCTGGAACTGCATAACGAAGGCTAACCGCCTGCGTTGATCCATCAGGGGGCATCGCCGCGTCTGCGGCGGTGCGCCTTGCTCCTGTGAACTTGCTTATCCCTCGCCATTGCGGCAAAGTCTGCCTGATCTTACTTTTTACGGCAGAGGCCATTTTCCATGAAACGACTCATCATCGGCATTTCCGGCGCCAGCGGCGCTATCTACGGCGTGCGCCTGTTACAGGTTTTGCGCGACGTCGCAGAGGTGGAAACCCATCTGGTGATGAGCAACGCTGCACGGCAGACGCTGGCGCTGGAAACGCCGTACAGCCTGCGTGAAGTGCAGGCGCTGGCCGACGTGGTGCACGATGCGCGCGATATCGCCGCCGCCATCTCCTCCGGCTCTTTCAAAACCCTGGGTATGGCGATCCTGCCATGTTCGATCAAAACCCTGTCCGGCATCGTCAACAGCTACAGCGACGGGCTGCTGACCCGCGCCGCCGACGTGGTGCTCAAAGAGCGCCGCCGTTTGGTGCTGTGCGTGCGGGAAACGCCGCTGCACCTTGGGCACCTGCGGCTGATGACGCAGGCGGCGGAGATGGGGGCGGTGATCATGCCGCCGGTGCCGGCGTTTTACCACCAGCCGAAAAGCGTGGAAGACATCATCGATCAGACCGTCAATCGGGTGATCGATCAGTTTGATATCGAACTGCCGGCCGATCTGTTCACCCGCTGGCAGGGTGCTGATTAACATTTTCATCCCCAAATTGGTACATTTGTGCAACACCGCACTGAATTAGGGCGGCGCATGCACCATAATGATCCCACTTCATCACGTTCACTGTTTCATGGCGCCGCCTTATCGCGGCTGCCAGTGGCGCGGCCCCGAGCGGCCGATTTAATTTTGCGGTTATCGTCCCAGGAAACAGTATTGTGAAGGCCGGAGCCGTTCCCTCCGCCCGTAGCACCTAATGTGGCACGATTACTGCAAATTGATTTGGTGGGGAAAAGTAATGCCCGTAGTGGCATCAAAAAAATCAATTTGAGGGTAATTTATGAAAAAGCGGGTTTTGATTTTGCCGTTAGTTCTGGCTTTGAGCGCCGCCAGCAGCGCCTTTGCCGCCATTCCTTCCACGCTGAAGATTGGCACCGATCCGACTTACGCACCGTTTGAATCCAAAAACGCCAAAGGCGAATTGGTTGGCTTTGACATCGATTTGGCCAAAGAGCTGTGCAAACGCATCAATACCCAATGCACCTTCGTGGAGAGCGACTTCGACGCGCTGATCCCATCCCTCAAGGCGAAGAAAATCGACGCCATCATCTCTTCGCTGTCCATCACCGAAAAACGCCAGCAGGAAATCGCCTTTACCGACAAGCTGTATGCCGCCAACGCGCGTCTGATCGCGCCGAAAGGATCCAAGCTGTTGCCTACCGTGGACGCCCTGAAAGGCAAGAGCGTGGGCGTGTTGCAGGGCACTACCCAGGAAGCCTACGCCAACGCCATGTGGCAGCCGAAGGGCATCACCGTCGTGCCTTACCAGAACCAGGATCTGGTTTACGCCGATTTGGCTTCCGGCCGTATCGATGCCGCCTTCCAGGATGAAGTGGCGGGCAGCGACGGCTTCCTGAAACAGCCGCCGGGCAAAGACTATGCGTTCGCCGGCGAATCGGTGAAGGATGACAAGTTCTTCGGCGTCGGCACCGGCATGGGGCTGCGCAAGACCGATACCGAGCTGAAAGCGGCGCTGGACAAAGCCTTCGCCGAGATGCGCAAAGACGGCACCTACGACAAATACGCGAAAAAGTACTTCGACTTTGACGTCTACGGCGGGTAATCCGCTTACCGTTCCATGCTGTGACTGCGGGGCCGGCGTGCCGGCCCCGATGGTTCGGATCCTAGACCACAGGGTGAAGTAGATGCTGCAAGGCTATTCCCAACTGATTTTCGAGGGGGCTCTGGTGACGCTGGAGCTGGCCCTCAGTTCCGTGCTGCTGGCGGTGGTGATCGGCCTGATCGGCGCCGGTGGCAAACTGTCTCATAACCCCTTTATCTCCGGCCTGTTCGGCGCCTATACCACGCTGATCCGCGGCGTGCCCGATCTGGTGCTGATGCTGCTGATCTTTTACGGTCTGCAAATCGCGCTGAACAATATCACCACGCTGCTGGGCTTCGCGCAGATCGATATCGATCCGCTCGGTGCCGGCATCATAACCCTCGGCTTTATCTACGGCGCTTATTTTACCGAGACCTTCCGCGGCGCTTATCTGGCGGTGCCGAAAGGGCAGATCGAAGCGGCGACGGCCTACGGCTTCAGCGGCGTGCAGATCTTCCGGCGCATTCTGTTCCCGGCGATGATGCGTTTTGCCCTGCCGGGCATCGGCAACAACTGGCAGGTGATCCTGAAGGCGACGGCGCTGGTGTCGATCCTTGGCCTAAACGACGTGGTCAAAGCCACTCAGCTGGCGGGGAAAGGCACCTATCAGCCGTTCTTCTTCGCCATCGTGGCCGGCGTGGTGTATCTGGTCTTCACTACCGTTTCCAACGGCGTGCTGCTGTGGCTTGAACGGCGTTACTCACTGGGCGTCAAGAGGGCCGAGCTATGATTGAGATCCTGCAACAGTATTGGCAGTCGCTGCTGTGGAGCGACGGCTACCGCTTCACCGGCGTGGCGATCACGCTGTGGCTGCTGATCGCCTCGGTGGTGATGGGCGGGCTGCTGGCGATCCCGATGGCGGTGGCGCGCGTGTCTTCCCTTCGCTGGGTGCGTTTCCCGGTGTGGCTCTACACCTATGTGTTTCGCGGTACGCCGCTGTACGTGCAGCTGCTGGTGTTCTACTCCGGCATGTACAGCCTTGAGATCGTGCGCGGCAGCGAGTTTCTCAATGCGTTTTTCCGCAGCGGGCTCAACTGCACCATCCTGGCGCTGACGCTCAACACCTGCGCCTATACCACCGAGATCTTCGCCGGGGCGATCCGCTCGGTGCCGCACGGTGAAATCGAGGCCGCCAACGCCTACGGTTTCTCGCGCTTCAAGATGTACCGCTGCATCATTTTACCTTCGGCACTGCGCACCGCGCTGCCGGCTTACAGCAACGAGGTGATCCTGATGCTGCATTCCACCGCGCTGGCGTTTACCGCCACCGTGCCGGATCTGCTGAAGATCGCGCGCGACATCAACGCCGCGACCTATCAGCCGTTCTACGCCTTCGGCATCGCGGCGGTGCTGTATCTGATCATCTCCTACGTGTTAATCAGCCTGTTCCGCAAGGCTGAGAAACGCTGGATGGCACACGTTAGTCACTGATAAATGACGGGAAGAAAACCATGTCTGAGAATAAATTAGCCGTCACGGAACTGCACAAACGCTATGGCGACCACGAAGTGCTAAAGGGCGTCTCGCTGGCGGCCAACGCCGGGGATGTGATCAGCATCATCGGCTCCTCCGGCTCCGGCAAAAGCACCTTTCTGCGCTGCATCAACTTCCTTGAGAAGCCGAGCGAAGGTTCGATCAGTCTGAACAACGAAGATATTCGCATGGTGCGCGACAAGGACGGCCAGCTGAAGGTATTCGATAAGAAGCAGCTGCAGCTGTTGCGTACCCGCCTGACCATGGTATTCCAGCACTTTAACCTGTGGAGCCACATGACGGTGCTGGAGAACGTGATGGAAGCGCCGGTGCAGGTGTTGGGGCTGAGCAAGGCCGACGCGCACGAGCGCGCGGTGCGCTACCTGGACAAAGTGGGCATCGACGAGCGGGCGCGCGGAAAATACCCGGTGCACCTGTCGGGCGGCCAGCAGCAGCGCGTCTCTATCGCCCGCGCATTGGCGATGGAGCCGGAGGTGCTGCTGTTTGACGAACCGACGTCGGCGCTGGATCCCGAACTGGTGGGCGAGGTGCTGCGCATCATGCAGAAGTTGGCGGAGGAGGGAAAAACCATGGTGGTGGTGACGCACGAAATGGAGTTTGCGCGCCACGTTTCCAACCACGTGATCTTCCTGCACAAAGGGTTGATTGAAGAACAGGGGCCGCCGGCCGAGCTGTTCGGCAACCCCAAAAGCCCGCGCCTGCAGCAGTTCCTGTCCGGCGCGTTGAAGTAACCTCAGATCAGCGGGCTTCGGCCCGCTGATTGACAACGTCATCCAACGCCTGTTCCAACTCCAGATAGCGGAAGTGGAAGCCGGCTTCTTCCAGGCGCTTCGGCACCGCCCGCTGGCCGCCGAGTACCAGCACCGCCGCTTCCCCCATCAACAAACGCATGACGAATGCCGGCACCCGCAGAAACGCCGGGCGATCGAGCACGTTGGCCAATTGGGCGGCGAACTGTTCGTTATGCACCGGGTAGGGGGCGACCATGTTGAACGGGCCGGTCAGCGTGGCGTGATCCAGCAGATAAATAATGCCGTTGACCATGTCGTCGAGATGGATCCACGGCAGATATTGGCGGCCGTCGCCGATCGGGCCGCCGAGCCCGAAGCGGAACGGCGGCAGCATTTTGGCCAGCGCGCCGCCCTGTGGCGCCAGCACCACGCCGGTGCGCAGCAGGCAGACGCGGGTGGCGTCGCTCTGCGCCTGCAGCGCCAGCGTTTCCCAGCGCTGGCACAGCTGGTGGGTGAATTCGTCGTGCGGCGGCTCCTCTTCGGTGACCACCGCCTGCCCCTGATCGCCGTAGTAGCCGACGGCGGAACCGGAAATCAGCACGCCGGGCGGTGTGCTGCCGGCTTTGATCAGCTGTGCCAGGCGTTCGGTCAGATCCCAGCGGCTGCGGCACAGGCGCTCTTTCTGCTGCGCGCTCCAGCGCTTGTCGGCGATAGGTTCGCCGGCCAGGTTGATCACCGCGTCGAAGTCATCCAGCGACTGCCGGTCGTCCAGCGTTTGCCAATAGCTCGGCCGGTCGCCCAGTTTGGCTCGGGCGCGCCGCTCGTCGCGGGTCAGTACCGTAATGTGGTGAGAAAGCGCCAGCAGTCTTGCCGTCAGGCTGCTGCCTATCAATCCCGTTGCGCCGGTGATCAGGATCCGCATGGTCTACCTCCCTGAGTTAGCCCCGGCGGTAGCTCATGGTCATGGAGACCGAATCGGCGTAGCGCAGAGCCAGAAGTTTATCTATCTCCACTTCAGCATAGGTTACCCAGGCGTGTTCTTTTACGATGTCGAGCACATCCTGCGTTAATTTTTCCAGCAACGCGAAACGGTTATCTTCCACATGGCGGATGATCGCTTTGGTGATGGTGCGGTAGTTGAGCGCGTCGGCGATGTCTTCGCTGTTGCGCGCCTTGTCCGCCGGGTAGTGGATCACCACGTTGATCAGAACGTCCTGCCGGTTGTTGATTTCCTCTTCCTTGATACCGATGAACGTGCGCAGCCGCAGATTTTTAATGCGAATAACGGCGTCGGGTTGACTGAAAGACATCAGAGATTCTCCATAGGTCTGATTATTAGCGTTCAGAATACACGGAAAGTAAGGAAATGATAACGTGAGGACGATGTGACTCCCCGGCCGACGGGGAGTCGGAGGAGGCGATTAGGCTTGTTCGGCCAGTTTGTAGGCGCGCTCGGTCGCCGGGCGGTTGCTGATGCGCTCGAACCAGTTGCGCACCGCCGGGTAATCTGCCAGATCGATGCGCTGGCGCGGATGCGACACCACCCACGGGTAGGTGGCGATATCGGCGATGCTGTAGTTATCGCCGCCCAGGTACGGGTGTTTTTGCAGTTCAGCGTCCAGCACGCCGTACAGCCGTTTGGTTTCCAGATGGTAACGCTCGATGGCGTAAGGCACCGGCTGCGGCGCGTAGTGGTTAAAGTGGTGATTCTGCCCGAGCATCGGCCCGAACCCGGCCACCTGCCAGAACAGCCACTGCAGGGTGGCGGCGCGTTCGCGCAGGCCCTTGCTCAGCAGCTTGCCGGTCTTCTCCGCCAGATACAGCAGGATTTCCCCGGACTCGAACAGGCTGATTGGCGCGCCGCCGTCCACCGGTTGCTGATCGACAATCGCCGGGATTTTGTTGTTGGGAGAAATGCTCAGAAAGTCCGGTTTGAACTGCTCGCCGGCGCTGATGTTTACGCGATGGATACGGTAGGGCAAGCCGACCTCTTCCAGAAACAAGGTGATCTTGTGACCATTGGGAGTAGGCGCGTAATACAGGTCAATCATGTTGCCTCCTGCGGTAAGGTGATCTGTAATTCATTACACGTTGCTGCGGTCTTCGCCGCGCACAAAGGTATATCAGAGATCCAACAATAGCAGCTAAGGATAGCAGGCTATGTGGGATTCGTCCGATGCTATCTGCGCAGTTGGATCACAATTCTCCACCGGAGCGGGCGGCGGTTTGCCGCACGGCGCCGGCGCGGTAAAATGGCGCTTATTTCCCTCTATAGGACAAGGTTATGAAGCTGATGTTCGCCTCGGATATCCATGGATCGCTGCCGGCTACCGAACGCGTGCTGGAATTGTTCGCACAACAGGGCGCCGACTGGCTGATTCTTCTGGGCGATTTGCTGAATCACGGCCCGCGCAACGCGCTGCCGGCCGGGTATCAGCCCGCTCAGGTTGCCGAACGATTGAATCGCTATAGCGACAAGATCATCGCCGTTCGCGGCAATTGCGACAGCGAGGTCGATCAGATGCTGCTGACGTTCCCTATCGAGGCGCCCTGGCAACAGGTTGTACTGCAAAAAAGACGATTGTTTTTGACCCACGGTCACCTTTATCATCCCTCGGCACTGCCGCCGTTATCCCGCGGTGACGTCCTGGCCTACGGCCATACGCATCTGCCGCAGGCGGAGCGGCAGGGTGAGATCTATTACTTCAATCCGGGCTCGGTCAGCATCCCGAAAGGGGGTTTTCCGGCCAGCTACGGCATGTTGGATCGGGGCACTTTGCGCGTGCTGGCGCTCGACGACGGCAAGGTCGTCGCGGAGGTGGCGTTAACACGCTAAACGCACTAATTTATACACACACAATAAAAATCTTTGAAAAACACTCATTGATTAACCAGCGCGCGGGATGCATCGCGCCAAAATAGAAGGTTTTAGAGGATGGCGGAACAGGGTCAGGCTGCAGATACCGAATGGGTTGATATCGTCGACGAGCAAAACGAGGTGATTGCGCAATCCAGTCGTCAACAGATGCGGGCGGAGCGGCTGCGTCATCGTGCTACCTATATTGTGGTGCATGATGGGATGGGAAAAATTCTGGTGCAGCGTCGCACCGAGAACAAGGACTTCTACCCGGGCTGGCTGGACGCGACGGCGGGTGGCGTAGTGCAAAGCGGTGAAAACGTGCTGGACTCGGCGCGCCGCGAGGCGGAAGAGGAGCTGGGCATCGCCGGCGTTCCTTTCGCCGAACACGGTCTGTTCTACTTCGAAGAAGAGCAGTGCCGGGTGTGGGGCGCGCTGTTCAGCTGCGTGTCCCACGGCCCGTTCGCGCTGCAGGAAGAAGAAGTGGCCGAGGTGTGCTGGCTGACGCCGGAAGAGATCACCGCGCGCTGCGACGAATTTACCCCGGATTCGCTGAAGGCGCTGTCGCTGTGGCTGACGCGCAACAACGAGCAGGATTACGGTAAGCCGCTCGACAACCACTGAGACGCCAACGCGTGAGAAAGCCGGTCATCGACCGGCTTTTTTTATGGCGCGGATTCAGCAGCTGTCGCGGCGGCACAGCGTGGCGGGCAGGGAACCTGCCGGCTGCCAGGGTTGCTCGTTCAGCCGCGCCAGCAGCGCCTGGCCGGCCTGAATACCGATATCGCGATGCGGAATGGTCATGGTGGTCAGCGGCGGCTGGCACACCCGGCTGAACTCGCTGTTGCCGAATCCCACCACCGCCAGATTGTCCGGCACCTTGATGCGCCGCCGCTGGCATTCATACAGCGCGCCGCCCGCCAGTTCGTCCGAGGCGCACACCAGCGCGTCCAGCTCCGGCCAGGCCAGCAAGAATTCCGGCAGCTGCTGCGCGCCGGTGCTGAAGCTGGCGGGCTGCGCGGCGTTGATCACCCGATGCGGCGACATATGGTTGCGCAGCAGCGCCTTGTGCCAGCCCTGCAGGTGCTGCTGGAAAATCCACTGTTCCTGATTGGCGCACAGCAGCCCGATGTTCTGATAGCCGCTGGCGATCACCGTTTGCGTCAGCTGATACATGGCCGCCACGTAATCGATGCCGATACTCATGTCGATCGGATCGGCGCGCACGGCGCCGATCTCCACCACCGGAATGTTGGCGGCGATCAACGCGTTGCGGGCATTTTGCGAATGCTCGACGCTGAGCAGCACCGCCGCCGCCAGGTTGTAAGAGAGCAGGGTCTCCAGCAGTTTCTCCTCGCGTTCCAGGTGGTGCTGCGACTCCGCCAGCATGATGTGATAGCCGGCGGGCTGCAGCACTTTCTGCAGCCCGGCGAACATCTCGGCGCAGCCGGATTCGGACAGGCTGGGCACCACCATGGCGATGGTGTAAGAGGAGGCCGACGCCAGCGAACTGGCGGCCAGGTTGGGCAGATACCCCAACTCGCTCACCGCGGCTTCAATCTTCTCGCGCAGTTTGTCTGAAACCTGCTCCGGCGTGCGCAGCGCGCGCGACACCGTCATGGTGCCGACGCCCGCCAGCTGCGCTACATCAGCCAACGTCACCCTGCCCGTGCTGCGTCGTTTTTTACCGATCGACATGCCAAATCCCGACTGAAATGCGCGCGCGGCGCATAAAAATGGTGAGGGTGGGAAGCCGACGGCGCGGCTTCGACGATCCCCGTATGCGGCACATTCTACCCCGTTACCCGAAAGAGCGAGAAAAAATTGTGGTTAACGTCATACCGCAGCACGGCGTTTTGATAGCGCTATCACAGATCTGCATGATAGCGCTTTGGTAGCGCTATCTTTGTGATATCCATCACTGTGTGGCCAGGAGGGGTTGATTAAAGTTTTACCGTCGCCGGTGAATTAATCACCGGCCGCAATCATCGACTCTCGGGAGGGTAACGTGCTGAAAGAGTGGCTGACCGCCGATCATATACAGCTGTGCGAACGGGTGGAGGACTGGCGCCAGGCGGTAACGCTGAGCGCGCAGCCGCTGCTGCAAGACGGTGTGATTACGCCGAATTACCTGACGGCCATCTTTCATCAGCAGGAGAAGCTCGGCCCTTACTTTGTCCTGGCGCCGGGCATCGCCATGCCACACGCCCGGCCGGAGGAAGGCGCCAGCGCGCTGGGGTTATCGCTGTTGAAGATCCATCAGGGGGTGAACTTTCATTCCGCGGATAACGATCCGGTTCAGGTGGTGGTGATGCTTTCCGCACCCGACGGCAACAGCCACATCGAATTGATTTCGCAACTGGCGGAATTATTTTCCGATAACCAGGCCATGGAGGCGTTATTTCACGCCAAAGATAAACGGCAAATCGAGGATATTATCGCCCGCTATTAACGTTTAATCACCAGGAACATTATTAATGCTAACAACGCCGGGAATATGACCGGCGGCGCTACCCTACACGCTAAATTCAACAGGTGGATATCATGAAAATCATGGCGATTTGCGGTTCAGGTCTCGGCAGCAGCTTTATGGTGGAAATGAACATTAAAAAGGTGCTGAAAAAGATGGGGGTGGAGGCCGAGGTTGAACACTCCGATCTGTCGTCCGCCACTCCCGGCGCGGCCGACGTGTTCGTGATGGCGAAAGACATTGCCGACAGCGCCAGCGTGCCGGCCGAGCAGCTGGTGGTGATCAGCAACATCATCGACATCAATGAGCTGGAAGCCAAGCTGCGCGCTTACTTCGAAGCCCACTCAATCCTCTGAATAAAACGATTGGCGAGGTGGATATGTTTATCCAGGAAACGCTCAAGTTTGTGGTGGATATATTAAAGGTGCCTTCGGTGCTGGTCGGGCTTATTGCGCTGATCGGTTTGCTGGCGCAAAAGAAATCCTTTTCCGACGTGGTGAAAGGCACGGTAAAAACCATTCTCGGCTTTATCGTTTTGGGCGGCGGCGCCACGGTATTGGTCGGGTCGCTCAATCCGTTGGGCGGCATGTTCGAACACGCGTTTAATATTCAGGGCATCATTCCGAACAACGAAGCGATCGTCTCTATCGCGTTGGAGAAATACGGCGCTTCCACCGCCTTGATCATGGCGTTTGGCATGGTGGCAAACATCGTGGTGGCGCGCTTCACCCGGCTGAAATACATCTTCCTCACCGGCCACCACACCTTCTACATGGCCTGCATGATCGGCATCATCCTGACGGTGGCAGGCTTCGAGGGCGTGCAGCTGGTGTTTACCGGCGCGTTGACCCTGGGGCTGGTGATGGCGTTCTTCCCGGCGATTGCCCAGCGCTATATGCGCCGCATCACCGGCAACGACGATATCGCTTTCGGCCACTTTGGCACCCTGGGCTATGTGTTGTCCGGCTGGATCGGCTCGAAGGTGGGCAAAAATTCGCGCTCAACCGAGGAGATGAACCTGCCGAAAAATCTCAGCTTCCTGCGCGACAGTTCCATTTCGATCTCGATGACCATGATCGTCATCTACCTGATCCTGGCGATCTGCGCCGGGCGGGCCTATGTGGAAAGCGAGCTCAGCGGCGGCCAGAACTACCTGGTGTATTCGATTATCCAGGCCATCACCTTCGCCGCCGGGGTGTTCATCATTCTGCAGGGCGTGCGCTTGATTCTGGCGGAGATCGTGCCGGCGTTCACCGGCTTCTCGGAAAAACTGGTGCCTAACGCGCGGCCGGCGTTGGATTGCCCGGTGGTTTATCCCTATGCCCCCAACGCGGTGCTGATCGGCTTCCTGTTCAGCTTCCTTGGCGGGTTGGCCGGGCTGTTCCTGCTGGGGCAACTGAAGATGGTGCTGATCCTGCCCGGCGTGGTGCCGCATTTCTTCACCGGCGCTACCGCCGGGGTGTTCGGCAACGCGACCGGCGGGCGGCGCGGCGCGATGCTGGGCGCCTTTGCCAATGGGCTGCTGATCACCTTCCTGCCGGTGCTGCTGCTGCCGGTGTTGGGGGCGCTGGGTTTTGCCAACACCACCTTCTCCGACGCCGACTTCGGCGCGATCGGCATCCTGCTGGGCAATATGGCGCGCTTTATGTCGAAGGAGATGATCATGCTGGCGATCGTCGCCGTGTTCGCGCTGCTGGTGGCGCATAACTTCCTGGGAAAACGCAAAGGCGCGCCGGCCGCTGACCGCGTCGAGAAATAACGAGGGCAGACTGATGAACGACACAACGAGCGAAACGGAGATTGAAGAGCTGCGTGCCCTGGCGCGCGCGATCCGCCTGGAAACGCTGAAAGCGCTGACCGGGCTGGGCTTCGGCCACTATGGCGGCTGCATGTCGGTGGTGGAGACGCTGGCGGTGCTGTACGGCGGCGTGATGCGTATCGATCCGGCGGATCCGGACTGGCCGGAGCGCGATGACTTTGTGCTGTCGAAAGGGCACGCCGGCCCGGCGTTGTACAGCACGCTGGCGATCAAGGGCTACTTCCCGCTGGCGGAGCTGAAGACCCTCAACCAGAACGGCACGCGCCTGCCGAGCCACCCGGACCGGCTGCGTACGCGCGGCGTGGACGCCACCACCGGCTCACTGGGGCAGGGCGTGTCGATCGCCGCCGGCATGGCGTTATCCCATCGGCTGGCGGGGCGGCGCAACCGGGTGTTCAGCATCCTCGGCGACGGGGAGCTGAACGAAGGACAGTGCTGGGAGGCGTTCCAGTTTATCGCCCACCACAACCTGAACAACCTGACGCTGTTCATCGATTACAACAAGCAACAGCTGGACGGCGCGCTGGACGAGGTGATCCAACCGTTCGATCTGGCCGCCAAGTTCCGCGCCTTCGGCTTTGAGGTGCAGACTGTCAAGGGCGACGACATCGCGGCGCTGCTGGCGGCGGTAGCGCCGGCGCGCGGCGGTGAACAGCGGCCGCTGGCGATCGTGCTCGACAGCATCAAGGGACAGGGCGTGACCTATCTGGAAAACCTGTCGAACTCACACCACCTGCGCCTGACGCCGGACGTGCAGCTGGAGATCGAAAAAGCCATCGCCGAACTGGAGGCCGCCCATGTTTAACGTAGTGACGAAGTTGGAAAACGACACCGTCGAAATGCGCAAAGTTTACGCCGGCGCGGTGCGGCGGCAGATTGAGGCGGGCGCGCCGATCATCGCGCTGGAGGCGGATTTGATGAGCTCGATGGCGATGGACGGCGTGCACCAGGATCACCCGCAGCACGTGATCAACTGCGGCATCATGGAGGCCAACGTGATCGGTGTCGCCGCCGGGCTGTCGCTGACCGGCCGGGTGCCGTTCGTGCACACCTTCACCGCCTTCGCCAGCCGCCGCTGTTTCGATCAGCTGTTCATGTCGCTGGATTACCAGCGCAACAACGTCAAGGTGATCGCCTCCGACGCGGGGGTGAGCGCCTGCCACAACGGCGGCACCCACATGTCGTTCGAAGACATGGGCATCGTGCGCGGGCTGGCGCATTCGGTGGTTCTGGAGGTGACCGACGCCACCATGTTCGCCGACGTTCTGCGCCAGCTGATGGATCTGCGCGGCTTCTACTGGGTGCGTACCATCCGCAAGCAGGCGACGCGCATCTACCAGGAAGGCTCGCGCTTTACCATCGGCAAGGGCAACCTGCTGCGCGACGGTGACGATATCACGCTGATCGCCAACGGCATCATGGTGGCGGAGGCGCTGAAGGCGGCGGAGATGCTGGCGCGGCAGGGCGTCAGCGCGGCGGTGATCGATATGTTCACCCTCAAGCCTATCGACCGTGAACTGATCACAACCTACGCGGCCAAGACCGGACGCATCGTCACCTGTGAAAACCACAGCATTCATAACGGGCTGGGATCGGCGGTGGCGGAGGTGTTGGCGGAGGAGTGCCCGACGCCGATGCGGCGCGTGGGGGTGAAGGAGCGTTACGGCCAGGTGGGCACTCAGGCGTTTTTACAGCAGGAGTACGGCCTAACCGCCGAACATATTCTGGAGGCCGCCGGGCAGTTGCTGGCGCGTTAGGGAACGCAAAAGAAAAGCGCCGGTCAATGACCGGCGCTTTTTTATCGCTCAACCTGAAGAATATCAGGCCTTGGCGGCGGCAGCGTCAGCCTGGGAAGACTGGATCGCCGTCAGCGCAACGGTGTAGACGATATCGTCAACCAGTGCGCCGCGCGACAGGTCGTTCACCGGCTTGCGCATGCCTTGCAGCATCGGCCCGATGGAGACCAGGTCAGCGGAACGCTGTACCGCTTTGTAGGTGGTGTTGCCGGTGTTCAGATCCGGGAAGATGAACACGGTCGCCTGGCCGGCCACCGGTGAGTTCGGCGCCTTGGATTTGGCAACGTCGGCCATGATGGCGGCGTCGTACTGCAGCGGGCCGTCGATGATCAGGTCCGGGCGTTTTTCCTGCGCCAGACGGGTCGCTTCGCGCACTTTCTCGACGTCGCTGCCCGCACCGGAGTTGCCGGTGGAGTAGGAGATCATCGCTACGCGCGGCTCGATGCCGAAGGCGGCGGCGGAATCCGCAGACTGGATGGCGATTTCAGACAGCTGCTCGGCGGTCGGATCCGGGTTGATCGCGCAGTCGCCGTAGACCAGTACCTGGTCAGGCAGCAGCATGAAGAACACGGAGGATACCAGCGAGCTGCCCGGCGCGGTTTTGATCAGCTGCAACGGCGGACGGATGGTGTTGGCGGTGGTGTGAACCGCGCCGGAGACCAGACCGTCGACTTCGCCTTGTTCCAGCATCAGGGTGCCGAGCACCACGTTGTCTTCCAGCTGCTCGCGCGCGACCACTTCGGTCATGCCCTTGCTCTTGCGCAGCTCAACCAGACGCGGCACGTAGTTTTCACGCACGGCGACCGGATCGACGATTTCGATGCCTTTGCCCAGCTCAACGCCTTGCGCCGCCGCGACGCGCTGGATCTCGTCCGGGTTGCCGAGCAGCACGCATTCCGCGATGCCGCGTTCGGCACAGATGGCCGCCGCTTTCACGGTGCGCGGCTCGTCGCCTTCCGGCAGCACGATGCGCTTGCCGGCTTTACGCGCCAGTTCGGTCAGCTCGTAACGGAACGCCGGTGGAGACAGGCGGCGTGAACGCTCGGAGGTGGCGGTCAGCGAATCGATCCACTCGGTGCTGATGTGGCTGGCCACGTAGTTCTGCACTTTCTCGATGCGCTGGTGGTCGTCCGCCGGCACTTCGAGGTTGAAGCTCTGCAGGCTCAGCGAGGTCTGCCAGGTGTTGGTGTCGACCATGAACACCGGCAGGCCGGTCTGGAAGGCGCGTTCGCACAGCTTCTTGATCGGCTCGTCGATGGCGTAGCCGCCGGTCAGCAGGATAGCGCCGATTTCCACGCCGTTCATCGCCGCCAGGCAGGCGGAGACCAGTACGTCAGGACGGTCTGCGGAGGTCACCAGCAGGGAGCCTGGGCGGAAGTGTTCCAGCATGTGCGGAATGCTGCGCGCACAGAAGGTCACGGACTTCACGCGGCGGGTCATGATGTCGCCTTCGTTGACCACGCGGGCCTTCAGGTGGCGAGCCATGTCGATGGCGCGGGTGGCGATCAGATCGAAGCTCCACGGCACGCAGCCCAGAACCGGCAGCGGGCTGTTGGCGAACAGCTGCGCAGGATCGACATGGGCGATGCTGGCCTTGGTGGAGTCGTCGAAGATTTCGGACAGGTCAGGACGGGTGCGGCCCTGATCGTCGACCGGTGCGTTCAGCTTGTTGATGATCACGCCGGTGATGTTTTTGTTCTTGCTGCCGCCGAAGCTGGTGCGCGCCAGTTCGATGCGCTCTTTCAGCTGCGCCGGGGAGTCGTTGCCCAGCGCCAGCACGAAGACGATCTCGGCGTTCAGGGTTTTGGCGATCTCGTAGTTCAGCGCGTTGGCGAACTGGTGTTTGCGGGTCGGCACCAGGCCTTCGATCAGCACCACTTCCGCGTCTTTGGTGTTCTCGTGGTAGCGCGCCACGATCTCTTCCATCAGCACGTCTTGCTGGTTGGAGCTCAGCAGGCCCTCAACGTAATCCATGCGCAGCGGTTCGGCCGCCGGGATGGTGGAGTTGCTGCGGATGATGGTGGTGGTCTGGTCGAGTGCGTTGTCGCCGGTGCGCGGTTGAGCGATAGGTTTGAACACGCTCAGACGAACGCCTTTTTGCTCCATGGAGCGGATGACACCCAGGCTGACGCTGGTCAGGCCGACGCTGGTGCCGGTGGGGATCAACATAATAGTACGTGACACAGAATAGTCCTCTTCACGATTAACATGAGGCTAAAACAACACCGTCAGCCTGGGCTGACGGTGTTTTGAGAGCATTACGCGGTCAGGCGGGATGCGTCCTGCGCGATGACCAACTCTTCGTTGGTCGGGATCACCAGCGCCAGGCGGCTGCCGTCTTTGGTGATGGCGCCGGATTTGCCGAAGCGAGCGGCCATGTTGCGGTCGTGGTCGATTTCGAAGCCCAGCAGGCCCAGTTTGTTCAGGGTCAGCTCACGCACCATGCCGGCGTTCTCGCCGATGCCGCCGGTGAAGATCACCGCGTCCAGACGGCCTTCCATCAGCGCGCTGTAGGCGCCGACGTATTTGGCCAGACGGTGGCAGAACACGTCCATGGCGCGTTTGGCGTCGGCTTTGCTGTCGTAGTTGTCTTCAACGTAACGGCAGTCGCTGGTGACTTCGGTCAGGCCCAGCAGACCGGATTCTTTGGTCAGCATCTTGTTGATCTGATCAACGCTCATGCCCAGAGAATCGTGCAGGTGGAAGATGATAGCCGGATCGATGTCACCGCTGCGGGTGCCCATTACCAGGCCTTCCAGCGGGGTCAGACCCATGGAGGTGTCAACGCACTGGCCGTTGCGCACTGCGGTGACGGAACCGCCGTTGCCCAGGTGGCAAGTGATCACGTTCACTTCTTCCACCGGCTTGTTCAGCATCTTCGCGGCTTCCTGAGTCACGTAGAAGTGGCTGGTGCCGTGTGCGCCGTAGCGGCGAACGCCGTGGTCGCGATACAGGCTGTACGGCAGGGCGTACAGGTAAGATTCTTCCGGCATGGTCTGGTGGAACGCGGTGTCGAACACGGCAACGTTCTTGTCAGCCAGGTGAGGGAAGGATTTCAGCGCTTCCGCGATGCCGATCAGGTGAGCTGGGTTGTGCAGTGGTGCAAACGGCACGGAATCTTTGATACCCTGCAGAACTTCGTCGTTGATCACGGCGGAGGCGGTGAACTTCTCGCCGCCGTGCACGATGCGGTGGCCGATGGCGGTCAGCTGCGCGGAAAGCTCTGGTTTTTGTGCCAGAATAGTATTAACAATGAAGTTCAGCGCTTCGCTGTGTGCAGCGCCGGCCCCCAGGGCAGCTTCGTGTTTGGCGCCGTCCATTTTCCACTTGATGCGAGCTTCAGGCAGGTGGAAACACTCGGCCAAACCGGAGAGGAATTCGTCGCCGTTAACGGCATCGATGATGGCGAATTTCAGAGAAGAACTGCCGCAGTTAAGAACCAGTACTAGCTTACTCGACATGGAAGTACCTACTTAAATAGTCGTGTTGTTAAAAGAAAATCGAACACACGTGGTGAATTAATCGTCAATCAGACAACAAGCGTAGCGCATAGTGCCGATGACATTTATGATTAACATCATGTGAAGTGCACAAATCACAGGATGATGGAAAAACCGATGATTTCTCTGCGGTTTAAATAATCTTGATTTTTATAGGGCTAAAAGTTGACAAAATTTACGTCATCTTCTACCGGCCACAAGGCCGGCTTAGGATACCGATAGCCCGGTGCAAACACAAAATAAATTTAAAGCTTCAAATTTTTTAGTATGGTCTCTGGCAGCACGCTTTTAGTTTCTTTACGTGACGTTGAGGTACGCAATGACGAGCAAACCGTCCGGTTCCGTAAGCTGGTTTCAGGTCTTCCAGCGCGGGCAGCATTATATGAAAACCTGGCCGTCAGACAAACGTCTGGCACCGGTCTTTCCGGAGAACCGCGTTGCGCGTGCCACCCGTTTCGCTATTCGTTTCATGCCGCCGTTGGCGATTTTCACGCTGACCTGGCAGATCGCGCTCGGCGGCCAGCTCGGCCCGGCGATCGCCACCGCGCTGTTCGCTTGCAGCCTGCCGATGCAGGGCTTGTGGTGGCTGGGGCGCCGTTCGGTCACGCCGCTGCCGCCGACGCTGCTGCAATGGTTCCATGAGGTGCGCAACAAGCTGACGGAAGCCGGGCAGGCGGTGGCGCCGCTCGAAGGCACGCCGACCTATCAGACGTTGGCTGATTTGCTCAAGCGTGCCTTCAAGCAGCTGGACAAAACCTTCCTCGACGATCTGTAAATGAAAAAAGGCCGCGCTGTGCGGCCTTTTTCGTCTAAGCGGCAATAACCCCGGTTTAAATCAAAGAACGGTCGAGTTGTGATTTCCTGCGTTCTTGCGCTGTGCGATGCTCCCGCCATCACACAGAAATGAGGAAATCCTGATGGAAATGACCAACGCCCAGCGGCTGATCCTGTCGAATCAGTACAAGATGATGACCCTGCTCGATCCGGACAACGGCGATCGTTATCGCCGGTTGCAAACCATCGTCGAACGCGGCTTCGGTTTGCAAATGCGCGAGCTGGATCGCGACTTCGGCGAACTGAGCGAAGAGGTGTGCCGCACCATCATCAACGTGATGGAGATGCATCATGCGCTGCAGGTTTCCTGGGGCAACCTGAAAGAGAAGCAGGATCTGGACGAGCGCCGCCTGGCGTTTCTCGGTTTCGATGCCGCGACCGAGGCGCGCTACCTGAGTTACGTGCGTTTCCTGGTCAGCACCGAGGGGCGCTATACTCACTTTGATTCCGGCAGCCACGGTTTTAACGCCCAAACCAAAATGTGGGAAAAATATCAGCGTATGCTGGCGATTTGGCAGGCCTGCCCGCGCCAGTATCACTTGAGCGCCGTTGAGATAGCGCAAATCATCAATGCTTGATTAAGAAGAGGTTTTCTGTGGAGTGTAAGGGTTTTCTGTTCGATCTTGATGGCACCCTGGTGGATTCGCTGCCGGCGGTAGAGCGCGCCTGGACGCACTGGGCCGAGCGCCGCGGCGTCGACCCGCAAGCGGTGCTGGACTTCATTCACGGTAAACAGGCCATTACTTCTCTGCGCCACTTTATGCCGGGCGAAAGCGAAGCGGAAATTCAGCGTGAATTCCAATTGCTGGAGCAGGTGGAAGCGCAGGATACCGACGGCGTTCGCGCGCTGCCGGGCGCCATTGCATTGCTGGAGCGCCTGAACGCGCTCGGCATCCCTTGGGCGATCGTCACCTCCGGTTCGGTGCCGGTGGCGGGCGCTCGCCGCCAGGCCGGCGGCTTGCCGCAGCCGGCGGTGTTTATCACCGCCGAGCAGGTTAAACATGGCAAGCCGCAGCCCGACGCCTATCTGCTGGGCGCCGAGCGTCTGGGCCTGGCGCCGCACGAGTGCGTGGTGGTCGAAGACGCACCGGCCGGCATTCTCTCCGGCCTGGCGGCGGGTTGCCAGGTGATTGCGGTCAACGCCCCGGCCGATGCGCCGAAGCTGGAGCAGGTCGACCTGCGGCTGGATTCGCTGGCGCAGATCGCCGTCGATAAAACGGCGCAGGGCGCGATCGTTCGCCGGCTGGCCTGAGTGGCATTATCTTCACCCTAATTGATTAGACCCCGCCTCGGCGGGGTTTTTTTATGCTATTTTTTAGGCCTTTGGACATTTGCCGGATGAGGCCGTTTTGAACAGCGAATTACTGTGGGTGCTGAGTTTACTGCTGATTGCCATCGTGCTGTTTACCACCAACAAGCTGCGTATGGACGTGGTGGCGCTGTTGGTGATCATCGCTTTCGTGCTGAGCGGCACGCTCAGCCTGCAGGAGGCGACGGTCGGTTTCAGCGATCCCAACGTGATTTTGATCGCCGCGCTGTTCGTTATCGGCGAAGGGCTGGTGCGCACTGGCGTGGCTTATCAGGTGGGCGACTGGCTGGTCAAAGTCGCCGGCAGCAGCGAAACCAAAATGTTGATGCTGCTGATGGTGACGGTCGCCGGGCTGGGGGCATTTATGAGCTCGACCGGCGTGGTGGCGATTTTTATCCCAGTGGTGCTCAGCGTGACGGCGAGAATGAAGATCGCGCCGGGGCGGCTGATGATGCCGCTCAGTTTCGCCGGGCTTATCAGCGGCATGATGACGCTGGTGGCCACGCCGCCCAACATGGTGGTCAACAGCGAACTGGTGCGCGAAGGCATCCATGGTTTCGGTTTCTTCAGCGTGACGCCGATCGGCCTGGCGGTGCTGGCGCTGGGTGTCGGCTACATGCTGATCGCCCGCCGTTGGCTGGGCAGCAGTGACACGGGTAAAGCCGGCGACGACTGGCAGCGCCGCTCCTTCCGTGACCTTATCCGCGATTATAAGCTGACCGGCCGTGCGCGGCGGCTGGCTGTCCGCAGCGCTTCGCCGCTGATCGGGCGTTCGCTGGACGAGCTGCACCTGCGTGCGCGCTATGGCGCCAACGTGGTGGGCATCGAGCGCTGGAAACGCTTCCGGCGGGTGATGGTCAGCGCCTCCGGCAGCACCGAGCTGCGCGAGGGCGACGTCCTCTTGATCGACATGTCGGACAGCCAGGTCGATCTGCGCGAATTCTGCGGCGAACAGCGGCTGGAGCCGATGGTGCTGCGCGGTGATTACTTCTCTGAACAGTCGCGCAACGTCGGCATGGCGGAGGTCTCGCTGATCCCGGACTCGGCGCTGCTGGGTAAAAGCCTGCGCGAAGCGGCGTTCCGCAGCCGCTACGATCTGAACGTGGTGGGTATCCGCCGTCACGGCGAGACGCTGGGCGGCAAATTGGTGGACGAGCCGCTGGAACTGGGCGACATCTTGCTGGTGATCGGCGACTGGAAGGCGATCCGTCAGCTGCAGGCCAAAACCCACGACTTTATCGTGCTCAATCTGCCGGCCGAGGTGGACGAAGTGGCACCGGCCATCACGCAGGCGCCGCACGCGCTGTTTTGTCTGGCGCTGATGGTGGCGATGATGCTGACCGACGAAATCCCCAACCCAATCGCGGCGCTGATCGCCTGTTTGCTGATGGGCAAGTTCCGCTGCATCGACATGGAGAGCGCCTATAAATCGATCCATTGGCCGAGCATTATTTTGATCGTCGGCATGATGCCGTTCGCGCAGGCGCTGCAAAAGACCGGCGGGGTCGATCTGATCGTCAGCGGGCTGATGGACGTCGCCGGTGGCGCGGGGCCGCGCGTGATGCTGCTGTGCCTGTTCGTCTTGTGCGCCACCATCGGCCTGTTTATTTCCAATACCGCGACGGCGGTGCTGATGGCGCCGATCGCCATTGCCGCCGCGCGCGAAATGGGCGTCTCGCCATACCCGTTCGCGATGATTATCGCCGTCGCCGCGTCCGCCGCCTTTATGACGCCGGTCTCTTCACCGGTCAATACGCTGGTGCTGGGGCCGGGCAATTACAAGTTCGGCGATTTCGTGCGGCTCGGCGTGCCGTTCACCCTGTTGGTGATGGCGGTCAGCGTGATTGTGGTGCCGTGGCTCTACGGTTTTTAACGGCGCAGCGAGGCTGCGCCGGCGGGGTTACAGCGAGCTGTCGAGGCTGATTTCGTCCAGCGACAGGCTGAAGCTGGGAATGAACACCTCCATGAAGTAGTCCATTTCCGGGCTGCGGCGCTGCTCCAGGGTTTTATCCAGCCGCGCCTTGGCCAGGGTGAATTCGTTGTTGCCGGCGGACAGCTCCTCCAGGCATTTCAGGTAGGCGCACAATGCGTCCGCCTGCTTTACCACCTGTTTTTCATCTTCGCTGTAGTAGTGCTCATCGAGAATGGTGCGGAAGTCGTTGCGCAGCTCAGCGGGGATCATGTCCAGCAGCTTTTGCTGGGCGATCTTCTCGATCTTCTTGTACTCGTGGGCGATCTGCGGATTGTAGTACTTGATCGGCGTCGGCATGTCGCCGGTGATCACTTCGCTGGCGTCGTGGTACATCGCCAGCAGGGCAACGCGGTCGGCGTTGAGATTGCCGTTGAATTTGCGGTTCTTGATCACCGCCAATACGTGGGCGACAAAGGCCACCTGCAGACTGTGTTCGGAGACGTTCTCGGTACGCACGTTGCGCATCAGTGGCCAGCGGTTGATCAGTTTCAGGCGGGACAGATGGGCGAAGAAATGGCTCTGGCTCATGGTGCTCTCTTTAACGGCAAGTGAGGGCCCCATTGTGAAGCAGTGACGGCGAATTTTGCAACCGGGCAATGAGAGAAGGGCGCAGCAAGGCGCTGCACCCCAGGCGATTACTGATGGTAACCTTCAAGGAAACGGCCCAGCTTGCCGACCGCCATTTCCAGCTCGTCTACGCGCGGCAGGGTGACGATACGCACGTGATCCGGGTAGGGCCAGTTGAATGCGGTCCCCTGCACCAGCAGCACTTTTTCCTGCAGCAGCAGATCCAGTACCAGTTTCTGGTCGTCATGGATATTGAAGCGTTTGGCATCGATGCGCGGGAACATATACAGCGCGCCCTGCGGCTTCACGCATGAGACGCCCGGAATGTCGTTGAGCAGTTCCCAGGTGCGGTTGCGCTGTTCGTACAGACGGCCGCCGGGCTGAATGAATTCGCTGATGCTTTGATAACCGCCCAGCGCGGTCTGAATGGCGTGCTGCATCGGCACGTTGGCGCACAGGCGCATCGAAGCCAGCATCTCCAGCCCTTCGATATAGCCTTTGGCGTGCTTCTTCGGCCCGTTCAGCACCATCCAGCCTTGACGGAAGCCCGCCACGCGGTAGGTTTTCGACAGGCCGTTGAAGGTCACGGTCAACAGATCCGGCGCCAGCGCAGCGATCGAATGATGCTCCGCTTCGTCATACAGGATCTTGTCGTAGATTTCGTCGGCGAAGATGATCAGGTTGTGTTGGCGGGCGATCTCGACGATCTGCTCCAGCAGCGCTTTACTGTACACCGCGCCGGTCGGGTTGTTCGGGTTGATGATCACGATGCCGCGGGTGCGCGGGGTGATCTTGCTGATGATGTCGTCCAGATCCGGGAACCAGCCGGCCTGCTCATCGCACAGGTAATGTACGGCCTTGCCGCCGGACAGCGAGACCGCGGCGGTCCACAGCGGATAGTCCGGCGCCGGCACCAGCATTTCGTCGCCGCTGTTGAGCAGCGCCTGCATGGATTGAACGATCAGCTCGGAGACGCCGTTGCCAATGTAGATATCCTCAACGGTCACGTCACGCATGTTGCGCGCCTGATAGTGCTGCATGATCGCTTTACGCGCCGAGAAGAGGCCTTTGGAATCGGAGTAACCTTGCGCCGTGGGCAGATTGCGGATCACGTCGACCAGGATTTCGTCCGGGGCGTCGAAACCGAACGGGGCAGGGTTGCCGATGTTCAGTTTCAGGACTTTGTTGCCTTCTTCTTCAAGACGTTTAGCTTCTTTAAGCACCGGGCCGCGAATGTCATAGCAGACGTTGTCCAGTTTGCTGGATTTCTCAATGGGGGACATAAAAAGTTGAGCCTTTTGCTGGGATAGGGGCGCTCCTACCGTGGGACGCCGCAACCCGCCCAATGTACTCCTGGCGTAGTTGCTTTTGAAGGGTTTTGCACGCCTTTGGTGCAAATGCATGTCGTAACGGGGGATTTTAGTTATGATAAGCAAAGGTAAAGTTATTTTGTGGTTCATAATTTCATGAACTATAATTTTACTAGGGTTTTGTTCTGTGAAATTGCGTGTCGATAAACGAGACGTGCCGGCGATCGCGGCCGGTAGCAGTGAAATGATAAGCCGAAAGTGAGAATGGGCTTCAATAAACTGTAAAGGAACGATAATACCGGAGTTGTCTGATAGCGGGTTGCCGGTTAGCGCACCACACTAAGAAAATGGCATATTTACATTAGCTTTACTTTATATTTCAGCTTAAGCATTGTTTATGTGGTTATAGGATTATTATTTAAAGTAAAAATCTTACTGATTGAATTTATTAAATTCATTGAGTGATAACACGAAGTGGGTGCCGTTAATTATTTATATTTCTTGCTCGTAAATGCAGTCTGAACGCCGGTTGATAAGGATTCTCAGTAGCACGAATGGAGTGGAAATTAGGCGGTATCAATGAGTAAAATCTCAGGTTCGGTGGGGGTTTTCCCTTTCCACCGGTATTCAGTCCCCCGCGTTCTATAAGCACCATCGATAGATCGCATTTTAAAAGGCGATAGAGGTAACGAATCATAAGTAATTTTTTTGCCCTCCACTTATGAGTGGGGTACTGTCATAACAGGCTCCGTCCTTTTCAACGGCGTCTGAGAAACACACCAGGGTAGTAGTTCGTAAATTAGAATTTAAAAAAGTGAAGAATACACTATGACAACTGCAAATCGTCCGATACTTAATCTCGACCTCGATCTGCTAAGAACCTTTGTTGCGGTTGCTGATTTGAATACCTTCGCGGCGGCGGCTGTTGCCGTTTGCCGTACGCAATCAGCCGTCAGCCAACAAATGCAGCGATTAGAGCAACTGGTCGGCAAAGAATTGTTTGCCCGCCATGGGCGCAACAAACTCCTGACTGAGCATGGTATTCAGCTTCTCGGTTATGCCAGGAAGATCCTGCGCTTTAACGACGAAGCCTGTACCTCGCTGATGTACAACAATATTAAAGGTGTTCTGACCATCGGCGCTTCCGACGACACCGCCGATACCATTCTGCCTTTCCTGTTGAACCGCGTGACCGCCATCTATCCGAAGCTGGCCATTGACGTGCGCGTAAAGCGCAGCACGACGATGGTCGATCTGCTGGAAGAGGGTGAGATCGATCTGGCGGTGACCACGGCCGATCCGGCCGGGCACCCGCACATCGTGCTGCGCACGTCGCCGACGCTGTGGTACTGCGCTGCCGATTACCACTATCAGGCCGGCGAACCTATCCCGCTGGTGGTGATGGATGAACCAAGCCCGTTCCGCGCGCTGGCGATCAAACAGTTGGACGAAGCCGGTATCCCGTGGCGTATCGCCTACGTCGCCTCCACGCTGTCTGCGGTGCGGGCGGCCTGTAAGGCTGGCCTGGGCGTGACCGCGCGGCCGATCGAGATGATGAGCCCCGATCTGCGGGTGCTGGGCGCGGTGGAAGGTTTGCCGCCGCTGCCGGATACCCAGTATGCGCTGTGCAAAAACGCGCAGTGCAGCAACGAACTGGCAATGGCCATCTTCAGCGCGATGCAGGGCGGCAATGACAGCTATGGCTTCAACGGCGCGGAAGCCGGTCTCCAGGGCGATCAGGATGATGCCAGCCTGGTGGACGAAGAAGAATAACGCCGCGGCGTGATATCTGATGAAAAACCTCTGCTTCGGCGGAGGTTTTTTTTGCCCTTTTTTTGG
Organism: Serratia sp. CY81684; assembly: GCF_052166595.1. NCBI lineage: Bacteria > Pseudomonadati > Pseudomonadota > Gammaproteobacteria > Enterobacterales > Yersiniaceae > Serratia > Serratia sp. CY81684. The sequence continues at coordinate 447,427 of NZ_JBJNOO010000003.1, forward strand.
CGATTTTTACTGTTATAGGGGTTTAATGACGATTTTGTTATGAGTTGGCTGTTTTGTTAACTTTTAAGCGTTGCTGAAAAGAGAATTTGACCGGGTTTAAGATGCTGGGTTTATTTTTTGAACAATAAGATTGAATGAGTTAAAGGCATGGTAATAGCAGGGTTATTTTGTTAGCTTATGACGGCCGTTTTTGCGGCTTAATTTGAGGAAAATTGTTAAAGGGCCACACTTTTTTTGAGGATTTATGCTGAAAACGTGTCCTGGATCAAAAAAATACCCCTAGGTAGTGAGTGGAAGAACAGGGAATTCCTGAGACAATGGTATAGTAAAACTGAAATGTGCATGTTGGTTTATATCTATCTGTTTCTACACAAAAATTAACTGACACGATTTAGCCTGTCCCTGGCGCATCAAATGTTAATCAAATGATACGTATGTAAACTAGTGTGTAGATACTTTTGTCAAAGTTGACAAAAGGTTATAGAAAGGAGTAAAAAGCCCACAGAAAAACGCTGCCTAACTCGCTGTAAAAGCAGTTTGTTTGTGTGGTTATTTATCCTTCCCTTAAATCGATGTGGCGCACTAACTGCCGGTGACAAGAGCAGTGCGATCGACGCCACTTTTGATGAGTAAGCATAGAGTATGTCAACAACCACTGAAGTTATCGCTCATCACTGGGCGCTCGCCGTATTTCTCGTCGTGGCTATCGGGCTTTGCGGCTTAATGCTGCTGGGTGCGTTCTTCTTGGGCGGGAGAGCCCGGGCGCGCGCCAAACACACCCCGTTTGAATCAGGTATCGACTCCGTCGGCACGGCGCGCATGCGCTTGTCCGCCAAGTTTTACCTGGTGGCCATGTTCTTCGTTATTTTCGACGTTGAAGCCTTATACCTGTATGCCTGGTCGGTCTCGATTCGCGAGAGCGGCTGGGTGGGCTTTATCGAAGCCGCCATTTTCATTTTGGTGCTATTGGCCGGTCTGGTTTATCTGGTGCGCATCGGCGCGTTGGATTGGACTCCGGCGCGTTCCCAACGCCGCAGCAAACCGAGCACGATCACTAACACCAACAGTCATCCGCAGTAACAGCGAGGCATTAAGATGGACTATACGCTCACCCGCATAGACCCGAACGGTGAGAACGACCGTTATCCCCTGCAAAAACAGGAGATCGTCGCCGATCCCCTGGAACAACAGGTTCACCGCACGGTTTACATGGGTAAACTCGAACATGCGCTGCATGACATGGTGAACTGGGGGCGTAAAAACTCTATTTGGCCGTATAACTTCGGCCTTTCGTGCTGTTACGTGGAGATGGTGACGTCGTTTACCGCCGTTCACGACGTGGCGCGTTTCGGTGCGGAAGTGTTGCGCGCCTCCCCGCGTCAGGCTGACCTGATGGTGGTGGCCGGCACCTGCTTCACCAAGATGGCTCCGGTCATCCAACGCCTGTACGAGCAGATGCTGGAGCCCAAGTGGGTGATCTCGATGGGCGCCTGTGCCAACTCCGGCGGTATGTACGACATCTATTCCGTGGTGCAGGGCGTGGACAAGTTCCTGCCGGTCGACGTGTACATTCCCGGCTGCCCACCGCGTCCGGAAGCTTACATGCAAGCGCTGATGCTGCTGCAGGAATCCATCGGCAAAGAACGTCGCCCGCTGTCGTGGGTTGTCGGCGATCAGGGCGTTTACCGCGCCAATATGCAGTCTGAAAGAGAGCGTAAACACGGCGAGCGCATCGCGGTGACCAACCTCCGGACGCCTGACGAGATTTAAGACGTTCATTTAACGTCCATCTTAGTGCGCTATTGGTTAACACAGCGAAAAGTGAAACTTGCGGCGAATAACCCTTTAGTGTGGTGAAAAAAAATTATGACAGATTTGACGACGCACGACGCCTTGCCTGCCTGGCAGACCCGAGATCACCTTGACGACCCGGTGATCGGCGAACTGCGCAACCGTTTTGGGCCGGAAGCCTTTACTGTTCAGGCCACCCGCACCGGCATGCCCGTGGTATGGGTTAAACCTGACCAGTTACTGGAAGTAATGACGTTCCTGAGAAAACAGCCGAAGCCGTATGTCATGCTGTTCGATCTGCATGGCGTGGACGAACGTCTTCGCACCCACCGCGACGGCCTGCCCGCTGCGGATTTCTCCGTTTTCTACCATCTGATTTCCATCGAACGCAACCGCGACATCATGCTGAAGGTGGCGCTGTCTGAAAAAGACCTGCACGTGCCGACGGCGACCAAGGTGTTCCCGAACGCCAACTGGTATGAGCGCGAGACCTGGGAAATGTTCGGCATCACCTTCGACGGCCACCCGCACCTGTCGCGCATCATGATGCCGCAGACCTGGGAAGGGCACCCGCTGCGTAAGGACTACCCGGCGCGCGCCACTGAATTCGATCCTTTCGTGCTGACCAAGCAGAAAGAAGATCTGGAGATGGAAGCGCTGACCTTCAAGCCGGAAGACTGGGGCATGAAGCGCGGCACCGAGAACGAAGACTTCATGTTCCTCAACCTCGGCCCGAACCACCCGTCCGCGCACGGTGCGTTCCGCATCATTCTGCAGCTGGACGGCGAAGAGATCGTCGACTGCGTGCCGGATATCGGCTATCACCACCGCGGCGCCGAGAAGATGGGCGAGCGTCAATCCTGGCACAGCTACATTCCGTACACCGATCGCATCGAGTACCTCGGCGGCTGCGTGAACGAAATGCCTTACGTGTTGGCGGTTGAAAAGCTGGCCGGCATCAAGGTGCCTGAGCGCGTCGACACCATCCGCGTGATGCTGTCCGAGCTGTTCCGCATCAACAGCCACCTGCTGTACATCTCCACCTTCATTCAGGACGTCGGCGCGATGACCCCGGTGTTCTTCGCGTTTACAGACCGTCAGAAGATTTATGATCTGGTGGAAGCGATCACCGGTTTCCGTATGCACCCGGCCTGGTTCCGCATCGGCGGCGTCGCGCACGATCTGCCGCGCGGCTGGGATCGCCTGCTGCGTGAATTCCTCGACTGGATGCCGAAGCGTCTGGACTCCTACGTGAAAGCGGCGCTGAAGAACAGCATCCTGAAAGGCCGCTCCATCGGCGTCGCGTCTTACAACGCCAAAGAAGCGCTGGAGTGGGGCGTGACCGGTGCCGGCCTGCGCGCGACCGGCGTTGAGTTCGACGTGCGTAAATGGCGTCCGTACTCCGGCTACGAGAACTTCGACTTCGAAGTGCCGGTCGGCGACGGCACCAGCGACTGCTACACCCGCGTGATGCTGAAGGTGGAAGAGCTGCGCCAGAGCCTGCGCATCCTCGAACAGTGCCTGAACAACATGCCGGAAGGCCCGTTCAAGGCCGATCACCCGCTGACCACGCCGCCGCCGAAAGAGCGCACGCTGCAGCACATTGAAACGCTGATCACCCACTTCCTGCAGGTTTCCTGGGGCCCGGTGATGCCAGCCAACGAATCATTCCAGATGATTGAAGCCACCAAAGGGATCAACAGCTACTACCTGACCAGCGACGGCAGCACCATGAGCTACCGCACCCGGGTACGTACGCCGAGCTTTGCGCACCTGCAGCAGATCCCATCGGTCATCCGAGGCAGCCTGGTTTCCGACCTGATCGTCTATCTGGGTAGTATCGATTTTGTAATGTCAGATGTGGACCGCTAACTATGCATGATCAAAAAGACAATCACGCAGTCAATGATGCGCTCGAGCCCATCAACGCAGCCGCTCCTCAGAGCGGCGTTGATGCATTTGTACTGAGCGCGGAAGAACGTGATGCGATCGAGCACGAAAAGCACCATTACGAGGATCCGCGCGCCGCTTCCATCGAAGCACTGAAAATTGTGCAGAAGCAGCGCGGCTGGGTTCCGGACGGTGCGATTTACGCCATCGCGGAAGTGCTGGGCATCCCCGCCAGCGACGTAGAAGGCGTGGCCACGTTCTACAGCCAGATTTTCCGTCAGCCAGTAGGACGTCACGTGATCCGTTATTGTGACAGCGTTGTTTGTCACATCACCGGTTACCAGGGCATTCAGGCCGCTATCGAGAAGAAGCTGAACATCAAACCGGGTCAAACCACCTTTGATGGCCGCTTCACGCTGTTGCCGACCTGCTGTCTGGGCAACTGCGATAAAGGGCCGACCATGATGATTGATGAGGACACTCACAGTCAGCTGAAGCCTGAAGATATCGAGACGCTACTGGAGCAGTATCAATGACCAAGCACATTGTACGCACTCCCGAAACGCATCCGCTGACCTGGCGTCTGCGCGATGACAAGCAGCCGCTGTGGCTGGATGAATACCGCAGCAAAAACGGCTATGCCGGTGCGGAAAAGGCCCTGAAGGGCCTGGCGCCCGACGAGATCGTCAGCCTGGTGAAAGATTCCGGGCTGAAGGGCCGCGGCGGCGCGGGCTTCTCCACCGGTTTGAAGTGGAGCCTGATGCCGAAGGACGAATCCATGAACATCCGTTACCTGCTGTGTAACGCCGATGAGATGGAGCCGGGCACCTATAAAGACCGCCTGCTGATGGAGCAGCTGCCGCACCTGCTGGTGGAAGGCATGCTGATCTCCGCGTTCGCGCTGAAAGCCTACCGTGGCTACATCTTCCTGCGCGGTGAGTACATCGAAGCGGCGGCGCACCTGCGTCGCGCCATCGCGGAAGCCACCGAAGCCGGCTATCTGGGCAAGAACATTCTCGGCACCGGATTTGATTTCGAGCTGATCGTGCACACCGGTGCCGGCCGTTACATCTGCGGCGAAGAAACCGCGCTGATCAACTCGCTGGAAGGCCGCCGCGCCAACCCGCGCTCCAAGCCGCCATTCCCGGCCAGCGCCGGCGTGTGGGGCAAGCCGACCTGCGTCAACAACGTCGAAACGCTGTGCAACGTGCCGGCCATTTTGGCGAACGGCGTGGAGTGGTACACCGGCATCTCCGGCAGTGAAGACAAAGGCACCAAGCTGATGGGCTTCTCCGGCCGGGTGAAAAATCCGGGCGTCTGGGAGCTGCCGTTCGGCACCACCGCGCGTGAAATTCTGGAAGACTACGCCGGCGGCATGCGCGACGGTCTGCGCTTCAAAGCCTGGCAGCCGGGCGGCGCGGGCACCGACTTCCTGACCGCCGATCACCTCGATCTGCCGATGGAATACGGCGCAATCGGCAAAGCCGGCAGCCGTCTCGGCACCGCGCTGGCGATGGCGGTAGACCACGAAATCGGCATGGTGCCGCTGGTGCGCAACCTGGAAGAGTTCTTCGCCCGCGAGTCCTGCGGCTGGTGTACGCCATGCCGCGACGGCCTGCCGTGGAGCGTGAAGATCCTGCGTGCGTTGGAAAACGGCGAAGGGCAGCCGGGGGATATCGAAACCCTCGAACAGCTGTGCCGTTCCCTCGGCCCGGGCAAAACCTTCTGCGCCCACGCGCCAGGTGCCGTAGAGCCACTGCAAAGCGCGATTAAATATTTCCGTGAAGAGTTCGAGGCGGGTATCGCCGTGCAGCACTTCGGCAACGCCCATGCGATTGGCGGCATTCAGCCGAACAATCTGCTGAAGCAGCGCTGGTAAGCCGAATTCGCCCGAACACGGCCAGAATTTTTGATTAACGCCTGCCGCAAGGCAGGCCACTTGGAAGCATGCTGACTATGGCTACGATTCATGTAGACGGCAAAGAGTATGAGGTAGACGGGGCGGACAACCTGCTGCAGGCTTGTCTCTCCCTCGGCCTTGATATTCCTTACTTTTGCTGGCATCCGGCGCTGGGAAGCGTCGGCGCTTGCCGCCAATGTGCGGTAAAGCAATACCAAAACGCGGAAGATACGCGCGGCCGTTTGGTGATGTCCTGTATGACCCCGGCATCCGATGGCACCTTCATCTCTATCGATGATGGCGAAGCGAAGCAGTTCCGTGAAAGCGTGGTCGAGTGGTTGATGACCAACCACCCGCACGATTGCCCGGTGTGTGAAGAAGGCGGTAACTGTCACCTGCAGGATATGACGGTAATGACCGGCCACAGCTTCCGCCGCTACCGCTTCACCAAGCGCACCCACAACAACCAGGAACTGGGGCCGTTTATCTCGCACGAGATGAACCGCTGCATCGCCTGCTACCGCTGCGTGCGTTACTACAAAGACTATGCGGACGGCACCGACTTCGGCGTGTACGGCGCGCACGACAACGTCTACTTTGGTCGCCCGGAAAGCGGCACGCTGGAAAGCGAGTTCTCCGGCAACCTGGTGGAAGTGTGCCCGACCGGCGTTTTCACCGACAAAACGCACTCCGAACGCTACAACCGTAAATGGGACATGCAGTTCGCACCGAGCATTTGCCAGCAGTGCAGCATCGGCTGTAACACCAGCCCGGGTGAGCGCTATGGCGAGCTGCGCCGTATCGAAAACCGTTACAACGGCAGCGTGAACCACTACTTCCTGTGCGACCGCGGCCGTTTCGGTTACGGCTACGTCAACCAGAAAGATCGTCCGCGTCAACCGCAGCAGCTGCGCGGCGACGACTGGATCATCCTGAACGCCGAGCAGGCGATGCAGGGCGCGGCGGACATCCTGCGTCAGGCGAAGAAAACCATCGGCATCGGCTCCCCGCGCGCCAGCCTGGAAAGCAACTTCGCGCTGCGCGAGCTGGTCGGCGCCGAGAACTACTACACCGGTATCGCTCAGGCGGAGCAATCACGCCTGGCGCTGATGCTGAACGTGCTGAAGAACGGCGGCGTTCATACGCCGGCGCTGCGTGAGATCGAAGATTACGACGCGGTGCTGGTGCTGGGCGAAGACCTGACGCAAACCGGCGCGCGCATCGCGCTGTCTGTGCGCCAGGCCGTCAAGGGCAAAGCCCGCGCGATGGCGGCGGCGCAACGCGTGGCCGACTGGCAGATCGCGGCGGTGCAGAACATCGGTCAGCACGCCAAGTACCCGCTGTTTACCACCAACGTCGACAACACCCGCCTGGACGACATCGCCGCCTGGAACTACCGCGCGCCGGTAGACGAGCAGGCGCGCTTCGGCTTCGCCATCGCGCACGCGCTGGATAGCGCGGCACCGGCGGTGAACGATCTGGCTGAAGGCCTGAACAAGAAAGTCGACATCATCGTGCAGGCGCTGACCGGCGCACGCAAACCGCTGATCGTGACCGGCAGCAACGCCGGCAGCGAAGCCATCATCGAAGCGGCGGCCAACATCGCCAAAGCGTTGAAGGGCCGCGGTTCCGATGTCGGCATCACCTTCGTGGCGGGCGCAGCCAACAGCATGGGTTTGGCGATGATCGGCGGCGGTTCGCTCGATCAGGCGCTGGAACAGCTGGCGAGCGGCGCAGCCGACACCGCCATCGTGATGGAAAACGATCTCTATCGCCATGCGCCGGCGGCGCAGGTGGACGCGGCGTTGGCCAAGGTCAATAACCTGATCGTCGCCGATCACCAGCGCACCGCGATCATGGACAAAGCCAATCTGATCCTCTCCTCGGCCAGCTTCGCCGAGAGCGACGGTACGCTGATCAACCAGGAAGGCCGCGCGCAGCGCTTCTTCCAGGTATACGATCCGGCTTATTACGACGACGCCAAGAAGAATCAGTTCACCGTGATGCTGGAAAGCTGGCGCTGGATGCACTCGCTGCACTCCACCTACACCAGCCGCCACGTGGACTGGACCCAGCTCGATGACGTGATCGCCGCTTGCGTCGCCGCGTTGCCGCAGCTGCAGGGCATCGTCGATGCCGCGCCGGACGCGACGTTCCGCATTCGCGGTCAGAAGCTGGCGCGTTCGCCGCACCGTTCCAGCGGCCGTACCGCCATGCGCGCCAACATCAGCGTGCACGAGCCGCGTCAGCCGCAGGATAAAGACACCATGTTCGCCTTCTCGATGGAAGGGAACAACAGCCCGCTGGCCGATCGTCAGCAGATCCCGTTCGCCTGGGCGCCAGGCTGGAACTCACCGCAGGCATGGAACAAGTTCCAGGCCGAAGTGGGCGGCAAACTGCGCCACGGCGATCCGGGCGTGCGCCTGATCGAAGCGGGGGAGGGCAGCCTCGGTTACTTCGACCGCGTGCCAGCCGCCTTCAATCCGAACGACGGCTGGCGTGTCGCGCCTTACTACCACCTGTTCGGCAGCGATGAAATGTCGCAGCGCTCTCACGTGATCCAGCAGCGCATGCCGGAAGCCTACGTGATGGTCAACCCGGCCGACGCGGCGACGCTTGGCGTCAACGCGGGCAGCCTGGTGGAGTTCAGCTGTGCGGGCCAGACCTTGCGTCTGCCGGTGCGTCTGAGTGAAACCCTGACCCAGGGCCAGGTTGGTTTGCCGCTCGGCTTGCCAGGGATCCCGCCGATTTTGGTGGGTGCTAAGGTAGACAATCTGCGGGAGGCGGCACGATGAGCTGGTTTACCCCTGAGGTGATCGACATCTTGATCGCCATTCTTAAAGCGGTCGTGATCCTGTTGGTGGTCGTGGCGTGCGGGGCATTCATGAGCTTCGGCGAACGCCGCCTGCTCGGCCTGTTCCAGAACCGTTACGGACCGAACCGCGTAGGCTGGGGCGGCTCGCTGCAGCTGGTCGCCGACATGATCAAAATGTTCTTCAAGGAAGACTGGGTGCCGAGATTCTCCGACCGGGTGATCTTCACCCTGGCGCCGATGATCGCCTTTACTTCCCTGTTGCTGGCATTTGCCATCGTGCCGGTCAGCCCGACCTGGGCGGTGTCCGATCTCAACATCGGTATTCTGTTCTTCCTGATGATGGCTGGCCTGGCGGTGTACGCCGTGCTGTTCGCCGGCTGGTCGAGCAACAACAAATACTCGCTGTTGGGCGCGATGCGCGCCTCCGCGCAAACCCTGAGCTACGAAGTGTTCATCGGCCTGTCGCTGATGGGCGTGGTGATGCAGGCGGATTCGTTCAACATGCAGGCCATCGTTGAATCTCAGGCGCACGTCTGGAACGTCATTCCGCAGTTCTTCGGCTTCGTGACCTTCGCGATCGCCGGTGTGGCGGTGTGTCACCGTCACCCGTTTGACCAGCCGGAAGCCGAGCAGGAACTGGCCGACGGTTACCACATCGAATATTCCGGCATGAAGTTCGGTCTGTTCTTCGTGGGGGAATACATCGGTATCGTCACCGTGTCCGCCCTGATTGTGACGTTGTTCTTCGGCGGCTGGCAGGGTCCGTTCCTGCCGCCATTCATCTGGTTCGCGTTGAAAACGGCCTTCTTCATGATGATGTTCATCCTGATCCGCGCCGCGCTGCCGCGTCCGCGTTATGACCAGGTGATGTCCTTCGGCTGGAAAGTGTGCCTGCCGCTGACGCTGCTGAACTTGCTGGCAACCGCCGCGGTCATTTTGTACAACGCTCAATAAGGGGTGAATAAACCATGACATTGAAAGAGTTAGTGGTTGGTTTCGGCACCCAGATGCGCAGCATTTGGATGATTGGCATGCATGCCTTCGCCAAGCGCGAAACCCAGATGTATCCGGAAGAACCGGTGTACCTGCCGCCACGCTACCGCGGCCGCATCGTGCTGACGCGCGATCCGGACGGCGAAGAGCGCTGCGTCGCCTGTAACCTGTGTGCGGTTGCCTGCCCGGTCGGCTGTATCTCGCTGCAAAAGGCAGAACAGAAAGACGGCCGTTGGTATCCGGAGTTCTTCCGCATCAACTTTTCGCGCTGCATCTTCTGCGGCCTGTGCGAAGAGGCTTGCCCGACTACCGCTATCCAGCTGACGCCGGATTTCGAACTGGGCGAGTACAAGCGTCAGGATCTGGTGTACGAAAAAGAAGATCTGTTGATCTCGGGGCCGGGTAAATATCCGGAATATAACTTCTACCGGATGGCCGGTATGGCGATTGACGGCAAAGCCAAAGGCGAAGCCGAAAACGAAGCCAAACCGATCGACGTCAAAGGTCTGTTGCCCTAAGGAGCCAGCAAGCATGGAAATTGCATTTTATCTGGCAGGTTTGATTGCGGTGGCCGCGACGATTCGCGTGATCACCCATACCAACCCTGTGCATGCGCTGCTGTATCTGATCGTCTCGTTATTGGCGATCTCGGCAGTCTTCTTCTCTCTCGGCGCCTACTTTGCCGCCGCATTGGAAATCATCGTTTATGCGGGCGCCATCATGGTGCTGTTCGTGTTCGTGGTGATGATGCTGAACCTCGGCAACGTGCAGCAGCAAGAGCGCGACTGGATGAAGCCGACGGTGTGGATCGGGCCTGGCCTGCTGTCACTGGCGCTGCTGGTGGTATTGATCGTTGCGATCCGCAGCGTATCCGATCAGGGCATCAGCGGTGAGATGGTTGACGCGAAGGCGGTGGGCATCAGCCTGTTCGGGCCTTACGTACTGGCGGTTGAGCTGGCTTCAATGCTGCTGTTGGCGGGTCTGGTTGTCGCCTTCCATATCGGCCGCGAGCACAAGCCTGGCGAGGTGCTGAGCAACGCGCCGGTGGGTGGCGAAATGGCGAGAAGAAAATCGGAGGAGCAAGCATGATCCCTCTTCAACACGGCCTGATCCTGGCGGCTATCCTGTTTGTGCTCGGGTTGACCGGGCTGCTGGTGCGCCGCAACCTGCTGTTTATGCTGATCAGCCTGGAAGTGATGATCAACGCTGCGGCGTTGGCGTTTATCGTGGCGGGAAGCTACTGGGGCCAGGCGGACGGGCAGGTGATGTACATCCTGGCGATCAGCCTGGCGGCAGCCGAGGCCAGTATCGGCCTGGCGCTGCTGCTGCAGCTCTACCGTCGTCGTCATACCCTGAATATTGATACTGTCAGTGAGATGCGCGGATGAACCTATTATATTTAACAATTCTGCTACCGCTGATCGGGTTCCTGCTGTTGGCATTTTCCCGCGGTCGCTGGTCTGAGAACACGGCGGCCACCGTCGGCGTGGGTTCTATCGGCCTGGCTGCGCTGGTCACGGTGTATGTGGCGATGGATTTCTTCGCCCAGAAAGCCGCCGGCGTGCAGCTGTTCGAGCAAAGCCTGTGGACCTGGATGGCCGTCGGCAACTTCAATATCGGCGTGACTCTGGTGCTGGACGGCCTGTCGCTGACCATGCTGTCGGTGGTCACCGGCGTCGGCTTCTTCATCCACATGTTCGCTTCCTGGTACATGCGCGGTGAAGAGGGCTATTCGCGCTTCTTCGCCTACACCAACCTGTTTATCGCCAGCATGGTGGTCCTGGTGCTGGCGGACAACCTGCTGCTGATGTATCTGGGTTGGGAAGGCGTGGGCCTGTGCAGCTACCTGTTGATCGGCTTCTACTACAAAGATCCGGCCAACGGCGCGGCGGCGATGAAAGCCTTTATCGTCACCCGCGTGGGCGACGTGTTCCTGGCGTTCGCGCTGTTCATCCTCTACAACGAGCTGGGCACGCTGAACATCCGCGAGCTGATGATCCTGGCGCCGCAGAAACTGGCGGTGGGCGATACGGCCATCACCTGGGCGACGCTGATGCTGCTGGGCGGCGCGGTCGGTAAATCGGCGCAGCTGCCGTTGCAAACCTGGCTGGCGGACGCGATGGCGGGCCCAACCCCGGTTTCCGCACTGATCCACGCGGCAACCATGGTGACCGCAGGCGTCTACCTGATCGCCCGCACGCACGGCCTGTTCCTGATGGCGCCGGAAGTGCTGCACCTGGTGGGCATCGTCGGTGCGGTCACTCTGCTGCTGGCCGGCTTCGCCGCGCTGGTGCAGACCGACATCAAGCGCGTGCTCGCTTACTCCACCATGAGCCAGATCGGTTACATGTTCCTGGCGCTGGGCGTGCAGGCATGGGACGCGGCGATCTTCCACCTGATGACTCACGCGTTCTTCAAGGCGCTGCTGTTCCTGTCGTCCGGTTCGGTGATCCTGGCCTGCCACCACGAGCAAAACATCTTCAAGATGGGCGGCCTGCGCAAGAGCATCCCGCTGGTGTACGTCTGCTTCCTGGTGGGCGGCGCGGCGCTGTCTGCGTTGCCGCTGGTCACGGCCGGCTTCTTCAGTAAGGACGAGATCCTGGCGGGCGCGATGGCCAACGGCCACATCAACCTGATGGTTGCCGGCCTGGTCGGTGCGTTCATGACCTCGCTGTACACCTTCCGTATGATTTTCATCGTGTTCCATGGCGAAGAGAAAATCAAAGCGCATGCCGGTAAAGGCATCACTCACCACCTGCCGCTGCTGGTTCTGCTGGTGCTGTCCACCTTCGTCGGCGCGATGATCGTGCCGCCGTTGCAGGGCGTGCTGCCGGAGACGACCGAGCTGGCGCACGGCAGCGTGCTGCGGCTTGAAATCACCTCCGGCGTGGTGGCTATCGTCGGCATTCTGCTGGCGGCCGCGCTGTGGCTGGGCAAACGCAGCCTGGTCAACAGCATCGCCAACAGCGCGCCGGGGCGTTTCTTCTCGACCTGGTGGTTCCATGCCTGGGGCTTCGACTGGCTGTATGACAAAGTATTCGTCAAGCCGTATCTGGGCATTGCGAAGCTGCTGCAACGCGATCCGCTGAACTCGCTGATGAACCTGCCGGCCGTCTTCTCCCGCTGGGGGAACCGCGGTCTGACGGTGAGCGAGAACGGCCAGGTGCGTTGGTATATAGCGTCTATGGGTGTGGGTGCAGTGGTCGTATTGGCTCTGTTGATTCTGGTTTAATTGAATAATTTAAACAGACGCATTTTTCGGGCGTAGCGCCGGGCAGGCGCTACGTACAAAGTTTGAAATTATTCGTATAAGGGACACAAAACGCCATGCTATTACCTTGGCTAATTCTTATCCCCTTTATCGGCGGTCTGCTGTGCTGGCAGCTTGAGCGCTTCGGTACTAAGGTGCCGCGCTGGATAGCGCTGATCGCAATGGGGCTGACGTTGGCGCTCTCTCTGCAGCTGTGGATGCAGGGCGGCTATACATTGACCACGCCGAAAGGCATTCCGCAGTGGCAGAGCGAATTCCTGCTGCCGTGGATCCCGCGCTTCGGCATCTCCATCCACCTGGCGCTGGACGGTCTGTCGCTGCTGATGGTGGTGTTGACCGGTCTGCTGGGCGTGCTGGCGATCCTCTGTTCCTGGCGTGAAATCCAGAAGTATCAGGGCTTCTTCCACCTCAACCTGCTGTGGATCCTGGGCGGCGTTATCGGCGTGTTCCTCGCCATCGACATGTTCCTGTTCTTCTTCTTCTGGGAAATGATGTTGGTGCCGATGTACTTCCTGATCGCGCTGTGGGGCCACAAGGCGTCGGACGGTAAAACCCGCATCACCGCGGCGACCAAGTTCTTCATCTACACCCAGGCCAGCGGTCTGGTGATGCTGATTGCGATCCTGGGCCTGGTGTTCGTGCACTACAACGCCACCGGCGTGTGGACCTTCGATTACGAAGACCTGCTGCAAACGCCGATGTCCCACAACGTGCAATATCTGCTGATGCTGGGCTTCTTCATCGCCTTCGCGGTGAAAATGCCGGTGGTGCCGCTGCACGGCTGGTTGCCGGACGCGCACAGCCAGGCGCCGACCGCAGGTTCCGTCGACCTGGCGGGCATCTTGCTGAAAACCGCGGCCTACGGCCTGCTGCGTTTCAGCCTGCCGCTGTTCCCTGAGGCTTCACACGAGTTCGCCCCAATCGCCATGTGGCTGGGCGTGGTCGGTATCTTCTACGGCGCCTGGATGGCGTTCGCGCAGACCGACATCAAGCGTCTTATCGCTTACACCTCGGTCTCGCACATGGGCTTCGTGCTGATCGCCATCTACACCGGCAGCCAGCTGGCTTACCAGGGCGCCGTGATCCAGATGATCGCGCACGGTCTGTCCGCCGCCGGCATGTTTATCATCTGCGGCCAGCTGTATGAACGTCTGCACACCCGCGACATGCGTCAGATGGGCGGCCTGTGGGGGCGTATCAAGTTCATCCCTGCGCTGTCGCTGTTCTTCGCCGTGGCTACGCTGGGGATGCCGGGTACCGGTAACTTCGTCGGCGAATTCATGATTCTGTTCGGCAGCTACCAGGTGGTGCCGGTGATCACCGTGATCTCCACCTTCGGTCTGGTGTTCGCTTCGGTTTACTCGCTGATCATGATGCAGCGCGCTTACTACGGTGCGCCTAAGTCAGACCAGCCGCTGCAGGGCATGACCGCGCGCGAACTGTTCATCATTCTGCTGCTGGTGGTGTTGCTGGTTCTGCTGGGGGTTTACCCGCAGCCGATTCTGGATACTTCCAACGCGGCGATGAGCAACGTGCAACACTGGTTTGGTTCGTCAGTTTCAGCAATTTCAACAACAAGGCCGTAATTCGCCATGACAATAACTCCTCAACAACTGATCGCACTGCTGCCGCTGTTGATCGTCGGATTGACGGTGGTGGTTGTGATGCTAGGCATTGCGTGGCGACGCGACCACTTTATCAACGCCACCCTGACCGTGATCGGTCTCAACCTGGCGCTGCTTTCGCTGTACTTTGTCGGCCAGGCAGGCCCAATGGACGTCACCCCGCTGCTGCGGGTTGACGGCTACTCGATGTTCTACACCGGGCTGGTGCTGCTGGCGAGTCTGGCGACCTGCACCTTCGCCTATCCGTGGCTGGTCGGCTATCCGGATAACCGCGAAGAGTTCTACCTGCTGGTGCTGATCGCCGCCCTGGGCGGCATCCTGCTGGCGAGCGCCAACCATCTGGCTTCGCTGTTCATCGGTATCGAGCTTATCTCGCTGCCGCTGTTCGGCCTGGTGGGCTACGCCTATCGCCAGAAGCGCCCGCTGGAAGCCGCCATCAAGTACATGCTGCTGTCCGCCGCCGCGTCGTCGTTCCTGCTGTTCGGCATGGCGCTGCTGTATGCTGAATCCGGCGATCTGTCGCTGGCCGGCCTCGGCAAGAGCCTGCAGGAAAACATGATGCACCAGCCGCTGATCCTGGCCGGCATGGGCATGATGATCGTCGGTCTGGGCTTCAAGCTGTCGCTGGTGCCGTTCCAACTGTGGACGCCTGACGTGTATCAGGGCGCGCCTGCGCCGGTCTCGACCTTCCTGGCGACCGCCAGCAAGATCGCAATCTTCGCGGTCGTGATGCGTCTGTTCCTGTATGCCCCGGCCGCCGACAACGAAGCGCTGCGCATGGTGCTGTCGATCATCGCGTTCTGCTCTATCTTGTTCGGCAACCTGATGGCCATCAGCCAGACCAACATCAAGCGTCTGCTGGGCTACTCGTCGATCGCTCACCTGGGCTACCTGCTGGTGGCGCTGATTGCGGTGCAAACCCATCAGCTGTCGCTGGAAACCGCCGGCGTTTACCTGGCCGGTTACCTGTTCAGCAGCCTGGGCGCCTTCGGCGTGGTCAGCCTGATGTCCAGCCCGTACCGCGGCCCGGATGCGGATTCGCTGTTCTCTTACCGCGGTCTGTTCTGGCATAAGCCAATCTTGTCCGCGGTGATGACGGTGATGATGCTGTCGCTGGCCGGTATTCCGATGACGCTGGGCTTTATCGGTAAGTTCTTCGTGATCGCGATGGGCGTCAGCGCACACCTGTGGTGGCTGACCGGCGCAGTCGTGGTAGGCAGCGCCATCGGTCTGTACTACTACCTGCGCGTGACCGTCAGCCTGTTCCTCAGCGCGCCGGAATCGCTGCAGCGCGACACCCCGAACAACTGGGCGTTGACCGCCGGTGGCGTCGTGGTGCTGATCTCCGCCGCGCTGGTGCTGCTGTTGGGTGTTTATCCGCAGCCGCTGATTTCGCTGGTGCAGATGGCGCAGCCGACGTTCTGATAACGCTTCAGACGGTAAAAAGGTCGCTTCGGCGGCCTTTTTTTATGGGCGAAACGGCACTCAGCCGTAATGGGCGCTAAACGACGTTTCCAGCGCCTGCACCACCGCGCGCACGCGGGCGGCGCGTTGCAAATCGGGATGCAGCACCAGCCAGATATCCACCCAGTCTTTGTTCTCCGGGAACAGACGCACCAGTTCCGGGTCTTTGTCCGCCAAAAAAGCGGAGAGCAGGCCGATGCCCAGCCCGCTGCGGGTGGCGGAACGCAGCAGCAGCTGCGAATTGCATTGCAGCACGACGTTGGGCTCGTGCAGGGCCTCGCCGCAGAAATTGTTCCAGTGACGCGGCACCAGCTCGCGCGGGAACATCAGCAGATCGTGGCCGCGCAACTGCTCGCCCTTGACCGGCATGCCGCGCCGTGCCAAGTAGTGCTGAGTGGCATACAGGCCCATTTCGATGGTGGCTAACCGTTTGATGATCAGCTCATCGTCATCGGGACGGGCGCCGCGGATCGCCAGATCTGCGCCGTGGTAAGAAATATCGGCGATGTTGACCGCCGTCAGCAGCGTGACGGTGATGGCCGGATAGCGTTCCCGCAGATCTTGCAGCGCAGGCATCACGAAGGCTTCGGCCAGGGTATCGGTGGTGGCGATGCGCACGTTGCCGCACAGGCTTTCGTCGCCGCTGGCGGCTTTACGGTTGATCGCCTGCACCGCATTTTCCATCTTCATCACGTCCGCCAGCATTTCTTCCCCCAGCGGACTGAGGGCGAAGGATTTCGGCGTGCGGATAAACAGCTTGGAGCCGAGCGCATCTTCGAAAGCGGAAAGCCGTCGGCCGACGGTCGCCTGATCGACATGCAGCTGGCTGGCGGCTTTGCGTAGCGTGCCGCAGCGCGCAACGGCGAGAAAAAATCGGGCGTCGTCCCAGTTCATTGCGCACCTCCTCTGTACAGACTGGCGGGAGGGGGAAGGAAGCGGTGTGATGCGGTGTTTATTCTGGTGTGGAGACCGAAAAAAATGCTTCGTATCATCATTATTTATAATGTTTCAGGATATGTATAAATGCATCACCGTGAAGCGGTTTTGCACCTTTATTTTTGTCTGGTAATGCTTATTCTTATCGGCGCTTATGCTGCGACCCGACGCACATTTTACACCAAGGCCACCCTAATGCATAAGCAATACGAATAAGAGCCGGTTCCCGTTA
Organism: Serratia sp. CY81684; assembly: GCF_052166595.1. Lineage (NCBI taxonomy): Bacteria > Pseudomonadati > Pseudomonadota > Gammaproteobacteria > Enterobacterales > Yersiniaceae > Serratia > Serratia sp. CY81684. The sequence goes on from NZ_JBJNOO010000003.1 coordinate 464,344, forward strand.
TTTCTGGGCGACCGCCAAGTGGGATCGACTCTGAATCAAGTTAGCTCACGATGATATGACTGGATATAAAAAAATGGAGTCTCACGCAGAGATGCTGTGCCCCCCCGTTGCGTTGGCGACGGAGGACGGAGTCAGAGTTACCGTGGCGCCAGGCGCCGAGAAGATGGAACGCAACAACGCCGATGTCATTATTCAAGGCCTTGCAGCGCGCGGCATTCAACATATCTTTTTGGTCCCTGGCAAACTGGTTTATCCGTTAATCACTTCTATTGACCGTTCCGAGATTGTCGGCATCGTCGGTGCCCATGAAACCGCATGCGGATTTATGGCCGATGGCTATGCCCGCGCCAGCCGAAAGTTTGGCGTCTGTTTGGGCATTTCAGGCCCCGGCACCATGAATTTCCTGCCGGCGATGGCCGCCGCGCAAGCCGATAAGATCCCCGTGCTGTACCTGGCCGGCAGCATCGCCACCTATCATGAGGCGCAGGGCGCTTTTCAGGACGGCAGCAACAGCGGCATCGATGAGCTGACCATCGTCAAACCGTTGCTTTGCGCCGCGATAGAAACGAAAAACAACCTGACCTTGCAGCATGAGCTGCGCCGCAGCCTCTCCAGCCTGAACCCACAGCGGAAAGGGCGCGCCTATCTGAGCGTGCCGGTCGACATGCAGAAGAAAACCGCGTTCGGCGATCGTCGCGACCAGCCTGAGCGAGTGCCGCAGCACCGTGAAGCGGCCGTGGATGTGCAAGCGGTGGAACAGCTGCTGCATGATTATCTGCTGCGCGGTCTCAACGTCGCCTGCCTGGTGGGCAACCGGATGAACAATCCGCAGGATGCCGCGCTGTTGTTGCGGGTAGCGGAAAAATACCGCTTGCCTGTCGCCACGACGTTGTCCGGCAAGGGCGCGTTTCCCGAAGGGCACGCCCTGGCATTAGGGGTCTACGGTTTTGCCGGCCATGCCCGCGCGGTAGAAACCCTCAACGGTGAAGGCGTTGACGTGCTGCTGGTGCTGGGCTGCGATCTCAGCCAGCGCGACAGTCTGAACTGGAACCCGAGACTGCACGGCAATAAAACGCTGGTGGCGATCGATGAAGACTTCGACAAAGTGAGCTCGCATTACCAGCCGGATCTGCAGATATTTTCCAGCCTGAGCGGTACGTTGCACTGTTTGTTGGCCGCGGTTGGCGATGAGGACGCGCGTCTTGGCGACGCGGCTCACCTGCGTGACGCCTGGTTGGAAGGGGTTCGCGCACTGCCGCTGGAACAGCCGCAGCCGACGTTGCAGGCGCGCATCGCCCAGGGCGAAAGCCGGCTGTATCCCGGCGATGCGATTAAACACATTCGCAGCCGCATGAACCCGGATACCAACGTCGTGGTCGATTCGGGCGCACACCGCATTTTCATGGCGCATCACTGGCTGGCGGCCGGGCGGGGGGATTATCACACCTCCAGCTCCCTGGCGCCGATGGGGTGGGCCATTTGCGCGGGCATCGGCATCAAGCTGGCGGCACCGCAGCGGGATTGCCTCGTGGTGACCGGCGACGGTTGCATGCTGATGCACGGCATCGAAATTCAGACCGCCGCGCGTTATGGCGTGAAGGTGGTGTTCGTGGTGATGAACAACAGCGCGCACGGCGCCATGCACATCGACACGCTGCAAAATCGCGGCATTTCCGCCGACTATACCGCCTTGCCCAACCATGACTGGAAAGCGTTTGCCAACAGCCTGGGGGTCGCCTCCGCGAAGGCGGAGACGCTGGAGGATCTGGACGAGGCCCTCGGCGCCGCAGCGAAACATCCGGGGCCGTACCTCATCGAAGTGATGGTGGGCAACTTTGCGGCGCCTAACCGCTACTACGCCGAGAGCATCGCAGAATACGAGCAGCGCATCAAAGGACTGTAGCACAACGCTGTTTTTTCAACTCGCCAGGTTCACCGCGCGCGGCGCCTGGCATTTTTACTCGCGGCAGTCAGGGAGCGATAAGATGGTTAAGTGGGGCATTTTGGCATTGTTGGCAGTATTTCAGGGGCCGGTTCAGGCTGCCGAGGGGCATGGCGAAGGCATCGTCAAAACGACGTTGCTCAAGACCGACAGCGCATGGGAGGGCTCGGCATATCGTCAGTATCCCGCAGGCGCGCCGCAGATCACCATGCTGAAGGTGACGGTAGAGCCGAACAAGGTACTGGCCTGGCATACGCATCCTTGCATCAGCGCAGTGTACATGAGCGGCGGCAGCGTTTCGCTCACCGTCAGGAAAACCGGTGAACGCCGCACGTTCCGGCAGGGGGATTCGTTTACCGATACCGTGGATATCGTGCATCAGGGCGTTTCCGGCGAGCAAGGCGCCGAAATGCTGGTGTTCTTCGCTTGCGCGGACGATAAACCGTTGACGGTGAAAGCCGCCGGGTAGTGTTGATACGGCCCTGTCCAAAGGCCGTTAATAAGAGAAGATCATGGTAGCTTTGTGGATGGTCGTCGCCAGCGGATTCTTTGCGCTGATGGGTGCTTGCATCAAGTTGGCGTCGACGACGGTCGGATTTTTCGACATCATTTTTTATCGTTCTCTCATCAATGTGCTGATCGTCGCGGCGCTGATCAAGATCCAGCGCCTCGGTTTTCGCACCCGTCATCTCGGATTGCATATGAAGCGGGCGGCGATAGGCAATGCGGCGATGTACTGCGGTTTTTATTCGCTGATACATCTGCCGATCGCCACCGCCACCACGTTGGGTTATACCAACCCCCTCTTTCAGTCAGCGATCGCGTTCATCACGACCCGAGGGCAGCTGACCGGTCGGCTGTTGTTTTCCGTGCTGTTGGGCTTTACCGGCATTTTGGTCTTGCTGCGCCCCGACGCCCCCAACGGGGAGTACGTTGCCACGCTGGTCGGGCTGGCGGCCGGTTTGTTGACCGCGCTGGCTTACTTTAACGTCGGCAAGCTGGTGCGGCGCGGTGAGCCGGAACTGCGCGTGGTGTTCTATTTCTCGCTGGTGGGAACGCTGGTTGGCGGCCTGATGACTGCGTTGCTGGGCTTTTCCTTGCTGGACGGCGCAATGCTGCTGTGCGTCTGCGCCATTGGCGTCTTCGGCAGTCTGGGGCAGATCGCCATGACTCGCGCCTACGGGGGCGGCAATGCGGTGATTGTCAGCATTCTCTCTTACAGCACCATTATTTTCTCTACGCTGCTTGGCTATCTGATATTTGGCGAGCAGCTGTCTTATATCGCCGCCGCCGGTATGGCGCTGATCGTGTTGTCCGGCGCGTTGGCGGTGCGCAAGCGTGCTTCGGCCAAGTCCGAGCAGGCGGCGGTGGCATAACGTGATAAGGAACGAAACAATGAACATGCGTCCGGTTGGCGTCATGGCGATGGCGGTCTTGTTTGGCATAGTGGCGACGCTGACGATGGATGGGGTGAACAGTGTTGCCTCCAGCGTCGGTCTCATCGGCAAGCTCAACCTGGCCTTCATCGGCAAACTGATGAATCAATGGCTGCAGGGGCGATTTTGGTTTTTGCGGCCTGGCGACATTCCCGATGTGCCAGAGGCTCTGATGATGGGCTACGGCGCGCACTATTTTGCCGGCATTAGCCTGGCGATCCCGTTCTATTGCCTGATCTGCCCGCGCGTTAAGTCGGGGGGCGGCCTGCTCGTCGGGGCGCTGACGTATGGCCTGGCCTGTTCGCTGATCTCGCTGTGCTTCATTTATCCCTCGGTGGGGTTGGGGCTTTGGGGAATGGCCGGCAAAAATCCGGCTTTGCTGATCGCCAGCCTGGCCAACCATGCAGTGTATGGCGTGGCATTGGGCGGTTGCGCCATCGCTTGGCGGTGTCGCATGCTGCAGAAATGCATGCCTGACGCTGCGATGCTGCATTAATGAATCACGATGATGCATTCTTGGTTATTTTGGGCGTGATAGCCCAACGCTATGATAAGCGCGCTTCCTGAAGCCGCGAGGCATGCGGGAAGACGCATTTATTTAGGGCGAATGCCTGATCGATTCGGGAGTTGAACATGTCAGAAAGTATCGCCGTTGAAGAAACGGCTAAAGCGAAGGCGGGTACATCGCATTTCGCTATCTTGCTGTTTCTGGCGTTGGCATTGATGTCAGCGCTGTTGAACAGCAGCGCGCCGACGCCGCTTTATCCGCTTTATCAACATGAGCTGGCGTTGAGCTCGGTCAGCCTGACGATCATCTACGGCGCTTATGCCGCCGGCGTGCTGATTTCGCTGTTCGGCGTAGGCAATATGGCGGGGAAAGTAAAAGACCTGCGCAGCATGATCGTGCCGGCGCTGTTGGTGGTGTTGCTTGGCGCGCTGCTGTTTTCGGTGGCGTCGTCGTTCTTCATGATGTTTATGGCACGGCTGCTGGCCGGCGTCGGCACCGGCGCCCTGACCGGTGCGGCGAATATCGCGTTGGTGCGTTTCGGGCCGCAGGACGGCGGAAAAAATGCGGCGTTGATCGCGACGCTGTCCTTTACCACCGGATTGGCCCTGGGCCCGATCTTTAGCGGCGTCGCACTGCAAACCGGTTTTCATACCACGTCATTGCCGTTCATCATCATCATGGCCATTGCCGCCGTCGCCGCACTGGGCGTGATGCTGCGCTGGCCGCGAGAGGCGGTGGCGGCGCAGGCCGATAGTGCAGCGGCGGATAACGCGCCGGTGGCGAAAAGCTCTCTGGCGGATGGCCTGCGCGCGACCGGCGGCAAATTCTTCCTGTGCGCCGGGGCATTGTTCATTTGTTGGGCGGTTGCCGCCAGCATTCTGGCGATAGGGCCGAGCGTCGCCGAAAAACTGTTGGATATGCAGAGCCGTGGCGTCTTTGGCTATGTGGTCGCCGTCTATCTGGTGATTGCCGGCATCAGCCAGATTTTGAGTCGTCGCATCAACGCCCGCCATTCGCTGATGTTCGGCTGCCTGGCTCAGGCTTTGTCGGTCGGGGTGTTCGCCGTGGCGATTCAGATCCATTCGCTGGCGCTGGCCGCCGCAGGCATGGTGATCGCCGGTTACGCCTATGGCGCGATCTTCGTCGGCAGCGCCACGCTGGTGAATCTGATTTCACCGAAAGCCAGCCATGCGCGTTTGATCTCCCTGTTCTACGTGATCGCGTATATCGCTAACTGGGTGCCGATCCTGTTGGGCGTTGTGATCGACCACGCCGATTTGCATTTGGCGACCCACTTGTTATTCCTGAGCAGCGCCGTGATTTGTTTGATGTTGAGCGTCATGGTAACGCGTGCGGGCTTCCCTCGCTGAAACCGGCGTTCGGGAGGGGGGCGACAGGCGTCGCATGTAGGCATTTCATTTGAGATCGTGATTTCCCTGGTGTTGTGTTATTCCAGCGTGCTCGTCACGCTGGCTTTTTTTGTGATACAAATTGCTTTTTTGATATTTACATTTCCTTATTTGCATTTTTTTCGTGATTTTAGTCACGAAAAAATCACTCGCTTCGGGTAAACTGCGCGCTTTATTTTTTCCGCAGGTCACTTTATGAACGTTCTTTTCGCCATTGCCGTTACTACCGGGATCCTCTCCGGCGTTTGGGGCTGGGTTGCCGTCAGCCTGGGGCTGATCGGTTGGGCCGGTTTTCTCGGCTGCACGGCATATTTCGCCTGCCCGCAGGGCGGGCTGAAAGGGCTGTTGATCGGCGCGTTGACCTGCTGCAGCGGCGTCTTCTGGGCAATGGCGATCATCCACGGCAGCGAACTGGCGCCGCAGTGGAATCTGCTGGGGTATCTGCTGACCGGCGTCGTGGCGTTCCTGATGTGCATTCAGGCCAAACAGCAGTGGCTGGGGTTCGTGCCCGGCACCTTTATCGGCGCCTGTGCGACCTTCGCCGGCGGCGGTGATTGGCCGCTGGTGACGCTTTCCCTGCTGGTGGGCCTGCTATTCGGCTATGCGATGAAAAACAGCGGTCTGTGGTGGGCGGCGCGCAGCGAAAAAGCCCGCGCTACGCCGCAGATTGGTCCGAATGCCGGCTCAAACGGTGCCGCCGAGTGAGAGACGGCAGTTCACCACCAGCGTTTGGTTACCCGGCGTTTGGGTTACGCCGGCCCATTGTGCGATGTCCTGTCGCGTAACGCGGAGGTGTTTCATTCGGTGGCCTTCACGGGCGGCGCGGCAAGGGGGATAGCGGCATGTTAACCCATCAATTTAGCGATAACAATGAATGTACTTCTATTGAAAATAACCGTTTTTCAATCGGATAGATAAGTTTTACCCGCTGACTGCCTGCGTGAGATCACGTTAAGGGTAACAGGGTTTCGTAACATGATTTTCAGTGATTTCCATCACGTTTTTACCGGTAACAATCGGCTGAGATAGAAGCCTGTCCGATTGGAGGCCTGATGGCCGGGAATCACTATGAACAATCTGTTTTCACTGGATAACAAGACCGTCTTGATCACCGGCGCCTCGCGCGGCATCGGTTTTCTGCTGGCACGCGGCCTGGCGCAGCAAGGCGCGCATATTCTGGTCAACGCCACCACCGAAGAGCATGCCCGGCACGCCGCCGAACGTTTGCGCGAAGAGGGGCTGCGCGCCGAGGCGGCGGCGTTCGATGTCACCGATTCCCAGGCGGTGCATGCCGCCATCGACCGTATCGAAGCGGACATCGGCGCGATAGACGTTTTGATCAACAACGCCGGCATCCAGCGCCGCCACCCGTTCACCGAGTTTCCGGAGCAAGACTGGGACGACATCATTGCCGTCAACCAGAAGGCGGTCTTCATCGTGTCGCAGACCGTGGCGCGTTACATGGTGCCGCGCCGGCGCGGCAAGATAGTCAACATCGGCTCGATGCAAAGTGAGCTGGGCCGCGACACCATCACCCCTTATGCGGCGTCCAAAGGGGCGGTGAAAATGCTCACGCGCGGCATGTGCGTGGAGCTGGCGCGCTACAACATTCAGGTCAACGGCATTGCCCCCGGCTACTTCAAAACCGAGATGACGCAGGCGCTGGCCGACGATCCGGCCTTCACCGCATGGCTGACCCAACGCACGCCCGCCGCGCGCTGGGGCGATCCGCAGGAGCTGATCGGCGCGGCGGTGTTCCTGGCTGCCGACGCCTCCGCCTTCGTCAACGGGCAACTGCTGTTTGTCGATGGCGGCATGTCGGCGGCGGTGTAATCTTTTTCCGTGGAGTCTTGCGATGAAAATTCAAACTCAGTCCTGCGTGGTCAAAGGCAAGCGAGACGTGGCGGTGATCGCGCAAGAAGTGGATTATCGAGGGCAGGGAACGCTGGTGAAAATTAGCCGCGGCGGCATCTGCGGCTCGGATCTGCATTACTTCCAGGAAGGCAAGGTCGGCAATTTTCAGGTGCGTCAGCCGATGGTGCTGGGCCATGAGGTGATCGGTGAGGTGGTCGCCAGCGATTCGCCGCAGTTGCCGGCCGGGCAGAAGGTGGCGCTCAATCCCAGCAAACCCTGCGGGCAGTGCAAATACTGTCTGGAGCAGCAAAGCAATCAATGCGTCGAGATGCGCTTTTTCGGCAGCGCGATGTATTTTCCGCACGTCGACGGCGCTTTTACCCAATACAAAGTGGTGGATAGCGCGCAGTGCATTCCTTACGCCGCCGATCGCGACGACAGGGTGATGGTGTTCGCCGAACCGCTGGCGGTGGCTGTTCACGCGGCGAAGCAGCCCGGCGATGTGGCGGGGAAAAAGATCTTCGTGTCCGGCGTCGGCCCGATCGGCTGTCTGCTGGTGGCGGCGCTGAAAGCGCTGGGCGCCGCCGAGATTGTCTGCGCCGATCTCAGTCCGCGCTGCCTGGCGATCGCCAGCCAAATGGGGGCCAATCGGTGCCTGCATGCCGCGGACGACGATTTTAGCGACTATCAGCAGGACAAGGGCTATTTCGATGTCGCCTTCGAAGTGGCGGGACATCCGCTGTCGCTGCAGCGCTGTCTGGAGATCACCCGCGCCAAAGGCACCGTGGTGCAGGTCGGCATGGGCGGCGGTTTCCCTGATTTCCCGCTGATGTTGTTGATCGCCAAAGAGTTGAACCTGCTCGGATCGTTTCGCTTCGTGGCGGAATTCGCGCTGGCGGTGGCCTGGCTGGCCGGCGATGTGGTCGATCCGCTGCCGCTGTTGTCGGCGGAATTCGCCGGGGACCAACTGGCGCAGGCGCTGGAGTTTGCCGGCGACAAGCGCCAGGCCGCCAAGGTGCAATTGGTGTTTTAGGGTAAAAGTCCGATGGCCGCAGGCGACGATCCTTGTCTATAGTGTAGGAACGCTTAATTTTTCAACCACGGAGATCTCACTATGGCAAGACATTCGGATGCTGAGCAAACTACGCTGGATGACGATCTGAGAATGCTGACCGAGACGCTGGAAGAAGTGTTGCAATACACCGGCGATCGCGCGGATCAGGCCTACATTGACATCAAGTCGCACGCCGAGCAGGCGCTGAGTGAGGTCAAGGCGCGCTGGGCGAACACCGGCGAATCCTACTATGCGCGCGCCAAAGAAGCGGTGCACCGCACCGACGACTACGTGCGGGATAAACCCTGGCACAGCGTAGGCATCGGTGCCACCGTCGGGCTGGTGCTGGGGCTGCTGCTGGCCCGTAAATAATGACGGCATCGGGGCGGCGCAGGCCGCCTCGTGCTTTTCTGCAGACTGTGTTGTTCATCTCGCTGTTTCCCCGCTGGCTTTCCCTTATCCCGCCTATACTTCCCGCTGGCCGCCGTTGGAGCGCCTTTATCTCCCTTGTTTTTGTATGGACGGATTGAGCCGGCGTCGCCGCAAGTGTAAAGTATTTGTGTTTTAATTGTTTGTTTTTTGTTCTAAATCAAACAATTATCTGGTGTAAACACCCAGGGATATACGGCGTTCTTGCGCTGGCGCAAAAGCCGTGAAAATAACACCTCATATAATACAGAACGTAACTACAGGCGCGGCGTCCGTCGGCTGCGCCGGGGACGATCTCTGCTAACTGACTTGTGAGCGAACTATGTCGACAAGTGTTTTTAATCGCCGGTGGGCGGCTGTGCTGCTCGAGGCGCTGGCCCGCCATGGGGTGCGGCATGTTTGTATCGCTCCGGGATCGCGCTCCACGCCACTGACGCTGGCCGCCGCGGCCAACCGATCGTTTATCTGCCATACCCATTTTGATGAGCGCGGGCTCGGCCATTTGGCGCTCGGGCTGGCGAAGGCGGCGCGTGAGCCGGTGGCGGTGATCGTTACGTCCGGCACCGCGGCGGCGAACCTTTATCCCGCGTTGATCGAAGCCGGCCTGACCGGTGAACGGCTGGTGTTTCTCACCGCCGATCGGCCGCCGGAATTGATCGACTGCGGCGCCAATCAGGCGATCCGTCAAAACGGTCTCTACAGCAGCCACCCGATGTTGGCGATCGATCTGCCGCGTCCGACGCCGGATATTCCGGCCGCGTGGCTGGCCTCCAGCATCGACAGCGCGATGGCGCGCCTGCAGCATGGCGCTTTGCATATCAACTGCCCGTTCGCCGAACCGCTGTACGGCGGCGATGAGCGTCACTATGCCGATTGGTCCGCCGCGCTGGGCGACTGGTGGCAGAGCGATCGTCCGTGGCTGCAGGAAAGCGAGACGCGTACGGCGCCGTCGCCGCAGCCGGACTGGTTCTCCTGGCGGCAAAAGCGCGGCGTGGTGCTGGCCGGTCGCATGAGCGCACAAGAGGGCGCGCAGGTGGCCGACTGGGCCGAAACGCTGGGCTGGCCGCTGATCGGCGATGTGCTGTCGCAGACCGGGCAACCGCTGCCCTGCGCCGATTTGTGGCTCGCGCATCCGCAGGCGCAGCGCGTACTGCAAGATGCGCAGCTGGTGGTGCAGTTCGGCGGCAGCCTGACCGGCAAACGCCTGCTGCAATGGCAGGCGCAGTGTCAGCCGGAAGAATATTGGATTATCGACGAGCTGCCGGGGCGGCTCGATCCGGCCCAACACCGGGGGCGGCGCCTGCGCGCCGGCGTGGCGCAGTGGTTGGCGCAGCATCCCGCGCAACCGCGCGCGCCGTGGGCCGCCGGGCTGGCAGCGCTGGCGGATAAAGCGCTGACGGCGGCGTCCACGCATCTGCACGATAACTTTGGCGAAGCGCAGCTGGCGCACCGCCTGCCGGAACTGCTGCCGGAGAACGGCCAGCTGTTTCTCGGCAACAGCCTGGTGGTGCGACTGATCGACGCGTTAACGATGCTGCCTGCCGCTTACCCGGTATTCAGCAACCGCGGCGCCAGCGGCATCGACGGTCTGATTTCCACCGCCGCCGGCGTACAGCGCGCCACCGCCAGGCCGACGTTGGCGGTGGTGGGCGACCTTTCCGCCCTGTATGACCTCAATGCGCTGGCGCTGCTGCGCCACTGTTCGGCGCCGACGGTGCTGATCGTCGTCAATAACAATGGCGGCCAAATTTTCTCGCTGCTGCCGACGCCGGAAGAGGAGCGTCAGCGCTTTTACTGCATGCCGCAGAACGTTGAGTTCAGCCACGCGGCGGCGATGTTCCAGCTTGACTATGCGCGGCCGGAAAACTGGAGCCAGCTGCAACAGGCGGTTGAGCAAGGCTGGCGGCGCGGCGGCGCCACGTTGATAGAGCTGCAGGTGTCGCCGAGCGCAGGGGCCGAAAGCCTGCAAGACCTGGTGCAACAGATGGCGGTGCAATGATGCTGGCGACGCGAATTTTGCAACAGGGCGAAGCGGGCCGCCCCTGGCTGATATGGTTGCATGGCCTGCTCGGCAACAACAATGAATGGCGGGTGATCGCCGCGCGCTGCCCGGAATGGCCGTCGTTGGCCATCGATCTGCCCGGCCACGGCGATTCCGTGGCGGTGAGCTGCCGCGGCTTCGACGACATCAGCGCGCAAATCGCCGCGACCCTGCAACTGCGCAATATCGAACGTTATTGGCTGGTGGGCTACTCGCTTGGCGGGCGCATCGCCATGTATCACGCTTGCCACGGACGCCACGACGGTCTGCAAGGCGTGCTGGTCGAGGGCGGCAATCCAGGGCTAGAGGACGAACAACTGCGCCGCGACCGTTGCGAGCAGGATGCGCGGTGGGCGGCGCGTTTTCGCAGTGAGCCGATTGCCGAAGTCCTGGCGGACTGGTATCAGCAACCGGTGTTCAAAGAGCTCAGCCACGTGCACCGCCAGGCGCTGATCGCCGCGCGCTCGGTCAACAACGGCCCGGCGATCGCCGACATGCTCGAAGCCACATCGCTCGGGCGGCAGCCCTATCTGGCGCCGCAGCTGCGCCAACTGACCGTGCCGCTGCGGGTGCTGTGCGGTGAGAACGACCCCAAATTTCAACGGCTGGCGCGCGACGCCGGGTTGCCGTTGCGCATCGTGCCGCAGGCCGGCCACAACGCGCATCTGGCCAATCCGCAGGAGTTCGTCGCCGAGCTGCAGACCTTTCTCGTTAACCCTGGTTAAAGGAACCGAACATGCTTTATCCGAATGAAGAACAGCTGTATGCCGCCATCGCCTGGCAGGATTGCACCGGCGATTTCGAAGACATTCTGTATCACAAGTCCGCCGACGGCATCGCCAAAATCACCATCAACCGGCCGCAGGTGCGCAATGCGTTCCGCCCGCGCACGGTCAAAGAGATGATCGACGCGCTGGCCAACGCCCGTTACGACGACGGCATCGGCGTCATTATTCTCACCGGCGCCGGCGATAAGGCCTTCTGCTCCGGCGGCGATCAGAAAGTGCGCGGCGACTACGGCGGCTATCGCGACGACAGCGGCGTACACCACCTCAACGTGCTGGATTTTCAGCGCCAGATCCGCACCTGCCCGAAACCGGTGGTGGCGATGGTGGCCGGCTATTCGATCGGCGGCGGCCACGTGTTGCACATGATGTGCGATCTGACCATCGCGGCGGATAACGCCATCTTCGGCCAGACCGGCCCGAAAGTGGGCTCGTTCGACGGCGGCTGGGGGGCGTCTTACATGGCGCGCATCGTCGGCCAGAAGAAGGCGCGCGAAATCTGGTTCCTGTGCCGCCAGTACGACGCCGCCGCCGCGCTGGACATGGGGCTGGTCAATACCGTGGTGCCGCTGGCCGATCTGGAAAAAGAGACGGTGCGCTGGTGCCGCGAAATGCTGCAGAACAGCCCGATGGCGCTGCGCTGCCTGAAGGCGGCGCTGAACGCCGACTGCGACGGCCAGGCCGGTTTGCAGGAGCTGGCGGGCAACGCCACCATGCTGTTCTACATGACCGACGAAGGGCAGGAAGGGCGCAACGCGTTCAACGAGAAGCGCCAGCCGGATTTCAGCAAATTCAAGCGTAACCCGTAATGAGCGGGGCAAACCGCAGCGCGGCGCTATACCGTTACAGCCTGCCGATGGAGGCGGGCGTGGTGCTGCGCAATCAGCGGTTGAAAACGCGTGACGGATGGGTGGTGCAGCTGTGTCAGGGCGATCGTGAAGGCTGGGGCGAGATCGCGCCGCTGCCGGAGTTCAGCCGGGAAACGCTGGAACAGGCCGAACGAGCCGCATTGGACTGGCTGCAGGCGTGGCTGGCGGGCAACGAACCGGATGACAGCGAGCTGCCCTCGGTGGCCTTTGGGCTCAGCTGTGCGCAGGCCGAGCTGGAGCAGCGTTTGCCGACGCAGGCGGATTTCCGCAAGGCGCCGCTGTGTACTGGCGATCCGGACGAGCTGTTCGAGACATTGAGCGCTTTGCCGGGCGAGAAAGTCGCCAAGGTGAAAGTCGGGCTGTATGAGGCGGTGCGCGACGGCATGATCGTCAACGTGCTGCTGGAGGCGCTGCCGGATCTGCGGCTGCGGCTGGACGCCAACCGCAGCTGGACCCGCGCCAAGGCCGACGGCTTCGCCAGGTACGTTAACCCAGCGTGGCGCGATCGCATCGCCTTCCTGGAAGAGCCCTGCAAGACCCGTGATGAATCGCGCGACTTCGCCCGGGCGACCGGTATCGCCATCGCCTGGGATGAGAGCGTGCGGGAGGCGGACTTTGTGGTGCAGGCCGAGCCGGGCGTGGCGGCCATCGTGATCAAGCCGACGCTGGTCGGCAGCCTGGCGCGTTGCCAGACGCTGGTGGCGCAGGCGCACGCGGCGGGCCTGACGGCGGTGATCAGTTCCAGCCTCGAATCCAGCCTGGGGTTGACCCAGCTGGCGCGCATCGCCCATTGGCTGACGCCAGACACCGTGCCGGGGCTGGACACGCTGGGGTTGATGCAGGCGCAGGTGCTGCGCCCGTGGCCGGGCAGCGCGTTGCCGCTGCTGGATGTTTCGGCGCTGGAGTGCCTATGGCGCCGTTGAACGATTGGCCGTGGCGGCACTGGGCGCGCCTTCAGCCGCAGGCGACGGCGCTGTTGCTCGACGAACAACCGCTGAGCTGGCTGGCGTTGCAAAGCCAGGTGGATGAACTGGCGGCGGATTTTCAGCACCAGGGCGTAGAACCGGGCTGCGGCGTGGCGCTGTGTGGTAAAAACAGCTATCCGCTGCTGCTGGCCTATCTGGCGCTGCTGCAGTGCGGCGCGCGTCTGTTGCCGCTCAATCCCGCCTTGCCAGCACCGCTGCTGGCGCAGCTGTTGCCGGAATTGGATATGACCTTTGTCTTCGGCCCGGACTCGTTGCCGGCGCTGCCGGAGGACGTGATTCGATTGACCCCGCCCTCGACCGAGCCGCGTTGGCCAGACCTGCCGACGTGGGATGCGCAGCGTCTGGCGACGCTGACGTTGACTTCCGGTTCCAGCGGCATGCCGAAGGCGGCGGCACACAGCTACGCCAACCATCTGGCCAGCGCCGCCGGGGTGTTGCAGCTGATGGATTTTCAACGCGAGGATTGCTGGCTGTTGTCACTGCCGCTGTTTCACGTCTCCGGCCAGGGCATCGTCTGGCGCTGGTTGGCGGCGGGCGCGCGGCTGGCAGTGCGCGAAATGCATCCGCTGGCCGAGGCATTGACTGGCTGCACGCACGCCTCGCTGGTGCCGACGCAGCTCTGGCGGCTGTTGGCGCAACCGCTGACGGGCATGACGTTGAAAGCGGTGCTGCTCGGCGGCGCGATGATCCCGGTGGAGCTGACCGAACGGGCGGAGGCGGCGGGGATCCGCTGCTGGTGCGGCTACGGGCTGACCGAACTGGCCTCCACGGTGTGCGCCAAGCGCGCCGATGCGCGGCCGGGCGTCGGCCTGCCGCTCGGCGGCCGCGAAGTAAAGCTGGTGGACGAAGAGGTCTGGATCCGCGCCGACAGCCTGGCGCTCGGCTATTGGCGTCATGGGCATCTGCAGCCGTTGGCCGATGAGCAGGGCTGGTTCGCGACCCGCGATCGCGGCGTGATGGCGGAGGGGGAACTGCGCATTCTCGGCCGGCTGGACAACCTGTTTTTCAGCGGCGGCGAAGGGGTGCAGCCCGAGGATATCGAACGCGTGCTGGCGGCGCACCCGCAGATCACGCAGGCGTTTGTGGTGCCGATGGCGGACGCTGAATTCGGCCAGCGGCCGGTGGCGGTGATCGACGGCGAACCGGGGCTGTCGTTGGGGGCGCTGCTCGCCTGGTCGCAGGATAAGCTGGCCAATTTCCAACGCCCGGCGGCATTGCTTCCGCTGCCTGAGGAGCTGAAAAACGGCGGCATCAAGATTTCGCGCCGCCAGTTGCAGCAGTGGGTGGCGCAGCGTCTCTCCCAGGCATAAAAAAGCCGCCCGAAAGGGCGGCTGAGTGGATGGCAGCAGGAGGTTATTTCAGCCCCAACGCCTTGGCGACGCCGGCGCCGTAGTCCGGGTGCACCTTGGTGAACAGCTCGACCTGACGGCGCTGGATCTGTTCCGGCACCTGCGACAGTTCGCCGGCGATGCGGGTGAACATGCGCTGGTGCTCTTCGGCGCTCAGCAGGTTGAACAGCGCGCGCGGCTGGCTGTAGTAATCGTCGTCTTCACGATGGTTCCAGTGGTCGGCCGCCCCTTCAATGCTCAACGGCGGTTCGCTGAAGTCCGGCTGCTCCTGGAACAGGCCGAAGCTGTTCGGCTCGTAGGTGGCGCCGTTGCCGCTGTTACCGTCCACGCGCATCGCGCCGTCGCGATGATAGTTGTGGAACGGGCATTTGGCGCCGTTCACCGGGATCTGGTGGTGGTTGACGCCCAGACGGTAGCGGTGCGCATCGCCATAGGAGAACAGACGGCCCTGCAGCATTTTATCCGGCGAGAAACTGATGCCCGGCACCACGTTGGCGGGGTTCATCGCCACCTGCTCGACCTCGGAGAAGTAGTTGTCGGGATTGCGGTTCAGCTCGAAATAACCGACGTCGATCAGCGGGTAGTCGCCGTGCGGCCACACCTTGGTCAGATCGAATGGGTTATACGGCGTCTGCGAGGCCTCGTGTTCTGGCATGATCTGAATTTGCAGCTTCCAGCGCGGGAAGTCGCCGCGTTTGATCGCCTCGAACAGATCGCGCTGTGAGCTTTCGCGATCCTTGGCGATGATCGCTTCCGCTTCTTCATCCATCAGGTTTTCAATGCCTTGTTCGCAGCGGAAGTGGAATTTCACCCAGAAGCGCTCGTTGGCGGCATTGATAAAGCTGAAGGTGTGGCTGCCGAAGCCGTGCATGTGGCGGTAGGACTTCGGAATACCGCGATCGCTGAAGTCGATGGTCAGCTGGTGCAGTGATTCCGGCAGGTGGGAGAAGAAGTCCCACTTGTAGACCGGGTTGCGCAGGTTGGTATGCGGATCGCGTTTCACCACGTGGTTGAGATCGGGGAATTTCAGCGGATCGCGCAGATAGAACACCGGCGTATCGTTACCCACCAGATCCCAGTTGCCTTCTTCGGTATAGAACTTCATGGCGAAGCCGCGAATGTCGCGTTCGGCGTCGGCGGCGCCGCGTTCACCGGCGACGGTGGAGAAGCGGATAAACATGTCGGTCTGCTTACCGATTTCGGAGAAGATCTTGGCGCGGGTGTAGCGGGTGATGTCGTGGGTGACGGTAAAGGTGCCGTAGGCGCCGGATCCCTTGGCGTGCATGCGGCGCTCGGGGATGACTTCACGGTCGAAGTGGGCCAGTTTTTCCAGGAACCACACGTCCTGCAACAGCATCGGGCCGCGTTTGCCTGCGGTGATCACGTTATTGTTATCGACAACCGGGGCGCCGGCTGCGGTGGTCAGTCCTTTCTTGCTCATCACTTGCTCCTTATCGTAGTGCAGTTAAGTAAAGACTCGGGCGGTTTAAGCGTTCATCAGCATAGTCCTTTGGCGGGGCTTCTTCCCCTGACCTTGGTCAAAGCCACTACTAGTTGTAGCCCTATTGCCGAGCGACGGCAAATAGGTCTCGGTTATCGTTGGCATCGCCTTGACGAATATGGATTTTTGTTTGCAAATTTTTACATTTATTTGATTATTGAAGAATTTTTTCGCTTTTATCCCTTAAATACGCATTGCGCTTTGGTATAGACTCGTGACGTTATTATTATGCGTTGATTCGATCATTCGGTACGGATGACAAACCAGAGGGAAAGATGATGAAAAAGACTTGGGTCGCGTGCGCGGCAGGATTGCTGTTGGTGACCGGCGCGGCGAACGCCATCAGCGTGTCGGGCGAAGCCGGGCAGCACTACACCAACCTGGGCGTTGGCATGAGCACCGGCTCTTCAGGTCTGGGCCTGACCGGCAACTGGGCGCGCAGCGACCATGACGGCAACGTCGGCAGCGTGGGGTTGAACTTCGGCGTGCCGCTGGGGCCGTTGACGGCGACCGTGGGCGCCAAAGCGCTGTACCTCAGCCCGAAAGACGGGAAGAGCGGCGGGGCGGTGGCGCTGGGCGGCGGCCTGGAGTGGGAGATTAACCGTTACTTCAGCCTGCACGGCGAAGGTTACTTTGCCCCTGAGTCTTTCACCAGCGGCGTGAAGGCCTATAACGAAGCCAGCGGCGGCCTGCGCTGGAAGTTCCGTCCGCTGAGCGTGGATGTGGGCTACCGTTACATGCAGATGGAAGGCAAAGACGGGCGTCGCGACAACACCCTGGCCGATGGCCCTTATGTCGGTGTCGGTCTGAGCTTCTGACGCTCAGCAAAAAGGGGCCATTGCGGCCCCTTTCTCTTTATCATTTCTTGTCTTTCGTCGCTTACCCGACCGCCGGCAGCATGCCGCTGGCGATGCCTAGTTGGATGGCGATCACCGTTACCCCGCAGACAAACACCAACGCCAGCGCTGGGGTGCCGCCCCAGACGCGATACTGCGCCTGATGTTTTTGGCGGGTTTTCCACACCAGCAGCGAAGGCAGCAGCAGCGCCAGCACCGACAGGGCGATGGCGGCGAATCCCAACGCCAGCACGAAACCACGAGGGTAGAACAGCGCGAAGGCCAGCGGCGGCAGGAAGGTGATGGCGCCGGTTTGCAGGCGGCCGCGCACGTTATCTTGCCGCTTGAACAGGTCGGCCAGGAAATCGAACAGCCCAAGCGCCACGCCGAGGAACGAGGTCGCCAGCGCCAGATCGGCGAACAGGTGCACCGCCAGTTCAACGTGCGGCGAAGCTACTGCATCACGCACCGCCTGCAACAGGCCGTTCAGCCCGGCCTGCTGCGCCAGAATGCCGACGAAGGTGTCGGAGCTGATGCTACCCAGCGTCGCCAGCTGCCAGAAGATATAGGCGATCAGCGGGATGGCGCTGCCGATGATAAACACCCAGCGCAGTTTGCGAATGTTGCCGCCCATGTAGTTGACGATGCTCGGCACGCTGCCGTGGAAGCCGAAGGAGGTGAAGATCACCGGAATGGCCGACAGCGCCAGGCCTTGCTCCAGCGGCAACGTCATCAGGTTGGTTTGGTGGATATTCGGCAACATCAGGCCGAGCATCACCACCAGAAATACCACTTTGGCGCTGAACAGGATACGGTTGAACAAGTCGACCGAGTGGGTACCGATGCACACTACGCCACCGGCCACCAGGGTGAACAACAGAACGCCGAGCGACACCGGGAAGTCCTGCGATGTCCATTGGCTGATGCTGGTGGCGAGCAATTCGCCGGCGCCGCTGATGTAGGCGGCGGTGAGGGCGTACATCAGGAACATCATGCTGAAGCTGGTCAGCCATTGGCCGCCGCCGCCGAGATAACGTTTGGCGAGGGTACCCAGACCGGTATCCGCCTGCTCATGCTGGTAAACCTCTACCAGCAGCAGCGCGGTGTAACACATCAATAGCCACAGCCCGACCAGTAAGGCCAGCGTGACGCCGAAGCCGACGCCGGCCGCCGCCAGTGGCATCGCCAGCATCCCGGCGCCAATGGTGGTGCCCGCCACGATAAAAACACTGCCAAGAGTGCGATTCTTCACGTTTTTTCTCTACCAGCCGAAAGATTTTGAAAATTATAGGTAACGATTTATGAGGATGGCAGGATAGTGGAAGCCCTAATTTGTGTCAAACCGGCGTTACGCACGGTGTACATAAATGTTTACATCGTGGCGACCGGCATGGCACATGAGAAACGAACCCATGGCTGAAATTATCCGCAGGCGGCTAGTGAAAAGTTATTTACGGGCTTCTATAGTGGAATGACCAAAAAATGTGGGAGAGATCAATGTTAAGGGTGGAGATGCTCAGCACCGGCGATGAGGTGCTGCACGGGCAAATTATTGATACCAACGCCGCCTGGCTGGCGGACTACCTGTTCCAGCAGGGGGTGCCGATGAGCGGGCGGGAAACGGTCGGGGACAGCCTCTCTGCGTTGATCGAGATCCTGCAGGAACGCAGCCACATCGCCGATGTGTTGATCGTCAACGGCGGCCTGGGGCCGACCAGCGACGATCTCAGCGCGCTGGCCGCCGCGAAAGCCAGCGGCGTAGAGCTGGTCGAACGGGCCGACTGGGTGGCGCGCATGGAAGCCTATTTCGCCGAGCGCGGGCGGCCGATGGCCCCTTCCAACCGCAAGCAGGCGCAGATCCCGGCCAACGCGGAAATGCTGGATAACCCGGTGGGCACCGCCTGCGGGTTCGCGCTGCAGCTGAACCAATGCCTGATGTTCTTCACCCCCGGCGTGCCGTCGGAATTCAAAGTGATGGTTGAACAGCAGATCGTGCCGCGTCTGCGCCAGCGCTTCACCTTGCCGGCGCCGCCGCTGTGCCTGCGCCTGACGACCTTCGGCACCTCCGAGAGCGATCTGGCCGCCGAGCTGGACGGCATGCCGCTGCCGCCGGACGTGGTGTTGGGTTACCGTTCCTCCAGCCCGATCATCGAACTGAAGCTGACCGGGCCGGAAAGCCGGCGTGCGGAGATGGAGCTGGCCTGGCGACGCGTGCGCGAAGTGGCGGGGGACAACTGCATCTTTGAAGGCACCGACGGGTTGCCGGCGACGCTGACGCAGCGTCTGAATCAGCAAGGGCTGAAGCTGGCGTTGAGCGAGCAGTTCAGCGGTGGTTTGATCAATCTGCAACTGCAGAGCGAAGGGGCGCCGCTGGCGGGTGGCGAGCTGCTGCCGGCGCACTGCATCGAAACGCTGGAAACGACGCTGGCGCGCGCCCGCTCGCTGGCAGAATTGACCGGCGCGCCGTTGGCGTTGGCGGTCAGCGCCATGCGCGATGAGCAGGTGAGTATTGCGCTGCACACGCCTCGCGGCGGCATTGGCCAGACCGTGCGTTATCGCGCGTCGCGCCACGGCCTGCGGCTGCGTCAGGAGTCGGTGGCGATGCTGGCGTTGGATATGCTGCGCCGCTGGCTGAATGGGGGCCAGGCGTGCGGTAAAAACGCCTGGCTGGAGGTGGTGGAAATTATCGAGTGACGCTCATGGCGCTGAGTTGTCTGCCTCACTGTTTTGTTGTAGCCGTTCGGACGCCAGGCGTGAAAGACGTATTGCCGCGGCGCCTCGCGTTTGCAGCTCTGTACCGTAGTTCCTGAGCGCCTGCGCGGCGCTGTCTGAGTGCGCCAGATGCGCCGCCAGGCTGGCGGCGTCTACCAGTGCGGTGTTGGCGCCGAGCCCACCCGCCGGGCTCATGGCGTGCACGGCGTCGCCGAGAAAGGCGATGCGTTCGCTGTGCCATTCCGGCATCGCCGCCGTAACCTGTACCGTCCGCACGCTGAGCGACAGGGGATCCGCCAGCGCTAACGCCGTTTGCAAGGCGGGCGCCCATCCTTGCGAGATATGCCGTACGCGCGCCTGCAACGCGGTGTTCTCCTCCAGTCCCGGGGCTCCGCCGAGACGTTCAGCCGAACCGATACAGGCCCAATAGAGATAGTCGTCGACCGGCGAGAGGCGGCAATCGGGCGCGTAGTCGGCCGCCAGTTGCGCCATGGGGGCCTGAAAGCGCATCGGTTCAACCACCAGCGACACGCCGTCGGCGAAGATCACCGATACGCCGTTCAGCAGCTCAAGGGCCAATTGGGCCCGGGTCGCCGCATCTAGCGGCGTTTTACCGTAAAGGGTGACCGCGCCGCTGTCTTTGGGCCCTGCCTCAGGCAGGCAGCGCCGCCGCACCAGCGAGTTGACGCCGTCGGCGGCGATCAGCACATCGACCCGCACGTGTTCGCCGTTGGCGAACTGAAGTTCCACACCCTGCGGCGTTTGTGCAAATTCACGCAAGGTATGGCCGAAACGCACCCGGTCTTGCAGGCCGGCAAGCAGGATCTCGCGCAGCGTTTGGCGATGAATGCCGAGATCGCCGCCCGGTTCTTGCGTTTGGTGCTGGCTGGAGGGCAACCAGTGCTCGGGGCGCCGGCCGATGAGCGGGGCAAGCTGCGGATCCCATAGATTGCTCTCGCCGCTGTTTTGCGCGCTGCCGGCGCAGAGCAACCGGTAGTGTGCCGGCGGCAGGCAGGCGGCCAGCGCCTGCTGGCCCGACGGATCGATGCGCAGCCGGTAGCCCTGATCGCGCGCCTGCGGTGTGGCGTCGCGTTCAAATACCGTGGCGTGGATGCCGAAGCGGCGCAGTCCCTGAGCCAGACACAGGCCGCCGGGCCCTGCGCCGATAATGCCAATGCTGAGTGTTGTCATCATGTTCCCTCGTGAAACAGTGGCCACAGACGGTCGCGGCCGGAAGCATTTCATTATGTCGGCGCGGGAAAAGGTTGGTATAACGGTATCTGGACTAAAAATAGTGATTAGTGGCCAATATGAATGCGAACCTTCACGCCCTCGACGCTGACTGCAGCGAATGGTCCGCGGGCCCCTGGCTTATCGCTCTTGGCGGCCGCGACGCGGCAGGCCGGGAGTATCGGTTGGGCACGCGAGAATACGACTGGCATCAGCATGTGCGCGGGCAGTTGCTGTGCGTCGAAAGCGGCTTGCTGCATGTACGCACGGCGCAGGGTGATTGGGTGCTGCCGCCGCAGCGGGCGGGTTGGATCCCGCCGGCGACGGAGCACCGGGTGCAGGTCTGCGGCGCGCTGAGCGGCTGGAGTTTGCTGCTGGCGCCGGAGGCCTGCCACGATCTGTCGAATACACCTTGCGTTATCGGCATCAGCGCCGTGCTGCAGGCGCTGGCTCAGCGTGCGGAAGGCTGGGATAAACGCTGCGCGCTTACCCTGGAGCAGGATCGTATGGCGCAGGTGATGCGGGATGAGATACGTCAGGCGCCGACGGAGCCGCTGTATTTGCCGATGTCGTCCCATCCGCGCCTGGCCGGCGTTCTGCAGGCCTTGCTGGCGCAACCGGGGAGCGAACGTTCACTGGAGGCGTGGGCTGAATGGGGGGCGATGTCGCCGCGTACCCTGCGGCGGCTGATGATCGGCGAGACGGGGTTGAGTTTTGCCCAGTGGCGTCAGCAGGCCCGGTTGTCATATGCATTGGCGAAGCTGGCCGAAGGCGAAACGGTGCTGCAGATTGCGGAGGCGCTGGGGTATGCCTCGCCGAGCAATTTTATCGCCATGTTTCGTAAAGCCTTCGGCGATTCCCCGGCGCGTTATTTTTCCACATCGGCGGGAAAGGGGCGCTAAGCGAGATACTTTGAGGATAGTTATATATCCCTGATTAATCATAATCTTATAGGGGATATTCGCGGTGAGGGAATGCTGTTACTCTCTTGACGGGTGCTTGAGACTGTTCGTCTTGGGCATTGTGTGACAAGGCGGATAGATGAAAGCCCCAGACTGACTCTCAATCAGAATGGGGCTGCACATACCGCCTAGACACCGGTATGGTAGCCCCTTCACAGCAAGGAGGCAAGCATGCGCTTAAGGCATGTGTTTCACTCGCTAACCGTTGTATGTATTACGGTTTTGTTATTTATCTGGATGATAAGAGACTCGCTGTGCGAGCTGAAAATCTACCAGGAAAATATCACTATCCTGATCAGGTTGGCGTGTGAGGTGAAGCGGTAATCCTAGGGCGGGGGCAACCCCGCCTTCTGGTCTCCAGGCGCGGTTTCCGGCACCCGACTTTACATTTCCAGCTCGATATCCGTCAGCGGCATGCAGCAGCAGGGCAGGATTTCACCGGCGTTGATAAACGCCAGCGGCTGTTGGCGGTAGGCCACTTCGCCTTTCACCAGCTTCAGGCGGCAGGCGCCGCAATAGCCGGAGCGGCATTGGTACTCCACCTGCACGTCGTGCCGTTCCAGCACGTCGAGCAGGCAGTTCTCACTGTTAGGGCAAGAGAGCTGCGTGCCGGCGGCGCGCAGCGTTACGGTTGGCGTCGCCATCGCTTACAGTTCGAAGTCGCTCAGGTCGTCGGCGTTGATCTCCGAGTCGATCTGGCCAACCAGGTAGGAGCTCACTTCCACTTCCTGCGGCGCTACCTGCACGTTGTCGGACACCAACCAGGCGTTGATCCACGGGATCGGGTTGGAGCGGGTTTCGAACGGCAGACCGAGGCCGACCGCCTGCATGCGGATATTGGTGATGTATTCCACATACTGGCACAGGATGTCTTTGTTCAGGCCAATCATCGAGCCGTCGCGGAACAGGTATTCCGCCCACTCTTTCTCCTGCTGAGCGGCCAGCACGAACAGATCGTAGCACTCTTGCTGGCACTCCTCGGCGATCTCCGCCATTTCAGGATCGTCCGCACCGGAACGCATCAGGTTCAGCATGTGCTGGGTGCCGGTCAGGTGCAGCGCTTCGTCGCGGGCGATCAGTTTGATGATCTTGGCGTTGCCTTCCATCAATTCGCGCTCGGCGAACGCGAAGGAGCAGGCAAAGCTGACGTAGAAGCGGATCGCTTCCAGCGCGTTCACGCTCATCAGGCACAGGTACAACTGCTTCTTCAGCGCACGCAGATTGACGGTGACGGTTTTACCGTTCACCTGGTGGGTGCCTTCACCCAGCAGGTGATAGTAGCTGGTCATCTCGATCAGATCGTCGTAGTAGCCGGAAATGTCTTTCGCGCGCTTCTTGATCTCTTCGTTGGTGACGATGTCGTCGAACACCAGCGCCGGATCGTTGACGATGTTGCGGATGATGTGGGTGTAGGAACGGGAGTGGATGGTCTCGGAGAACGACCAGGTTTCCACCCAGGTTTCCAGTTCAGGGATCGAGATCAGCGGCAGCAGGGCGACGTTCGGGCTGCGGCCCTGAATGGAGTCCAGCAGCGTCTGATACTTCAGGTTGCTGATGAAGATGTGCTTCTCGTGCTCCGGCAGCGCCTGATAATCGATGCGATCGCGAGAGACGTCAACCTCTTCCGGGCGCCAGAAGAAGGAGAGCTGTTTTTCGATCAGTTTTTCGAAGATTTCATGCTTTTGCTGGTCGAAACGCGCAACGTTTACCGATTGGCCGAAGAACATCGGCTCTTGCAGCTGATCGTTTTTGGTCTGAGAAAAAGTGGTGTAAGCCATAAGCCTGAATCCATCGTAACGTGGCTAAATGAAGGGGCCGGAAAATTCCGGCCCGCTAGGTCAAACTTTAGATCTTGCAGGCGCCGCTTTCGCAGTCGTCATCGCCGGCCTTGGCAGGCTGCAAATCTTCCTGGGCGTCTTCCGCGCCGTCGCGGGTGTTTTGGTAGTACAGCGTTTTCACGCCGAACTTGTAGGTGGTGAGCAGGTCTTTCAACAGCTGCTTCATCGGCACCTTGCCGCCCGGGAAGCGGGTCGGATCGTAGTTGGTGTTGGCCGAAATCGACTGGTCGATGAATTTCTGCATCAGCCCCACCAGCTGCAGATAGCCGTCGTTGCTCGGCATTTCCCACAGCAGCTCGTAGTTGTCTTTCAGACGCTCATACTCCGGCACCACCTGGCGCAGGATGCCGTCTTTCGACGCCTTGATGCTGATGTGGCCGCGCGGCGGCTCGATGCCGTTGGTGGCGTTGGAAATCTGCGAAGAGGTTTCCGACGGCATCAGGGCGGACAGCGTCGAGTTGCGCAGACCGGTTTCCTGGATCTCTTTACGCAGGGTTTCCCAGTCGTAGTGCAGCGGTTCGTTGCAGATCGCATCCAGGTCTTTCTTGTAGGTGTCGATCGGCAGGATACCCTGCGAATAGGTGGTTTCTTTGAACCACGGGCAAGCGCCTTGTTCCTGAGCCAGGCGGTTGGAGGCTTTCAGCAGGTAGTACTGAATGGCTTCGAACGTTTTGTGGGTCAGGTTGTTGGCGCTGCCATCGGAGTAGCGCACGCCGTTCTTCGCCAGGTAATAGGCGAAGTTGATCACGCCAATGCCCAGGGTGCGACGCCCCATCGCGCCACGGTGCGCGGCCTTGATCGGATAATCCTGATAATCCAGCAGGGCGTCGAGTGAACGCACCGCCAGGGTCGCCAGCTCTTCCAGATCGTCCAGGCTGTCGATCGCGCCCAGGTTGAAGGCGGACAGGGTGCACAGCGCAATTTCGCCGTTCTCGTCGTTGACGTCTTCCAGCGGCTTGGTCGGCAGGGCGATTTCCAGGCACAGGTTGGACTGACGCACCGGCGCGATCTGCGGATCGAACGGGCTGTGGGTGTTGCAGTGGTCGACGTTCTGGATGTAGATGCGGCCGGTAGAGGCGCGTTCTTGCATCATCAGCGAGAACAGCTCAACCGCTTTCACGCGCTTCTGGCGAATGCTGTCGTCTTTTTCGTACTGGGTGTACAGACGCTCGAATTCGTCCTGATCGGCGAAGAATGCGTCATAAAGCCCCGGCACGTCGGACGGGCTGAACAGGGTGATGTCTTCGCCCTTGATCAGACGCTGGTACATCAGGCGGTTCAGCTGCACGCCGTAGTCCATGTGACGCACGCGGTTGCCTTCAACGCCGCGGTTGTTTTTCAGCACCAGCAGGCTTTCCACTTCCAGGTGCCACATCGGGTAGAACAGCGTTGCCGCGCCACCGCGCACGCCGCCCTGCGAGCAGGATTTGACGGCGGTCTGGAAGTGTTTGTAGAACGGGATGCAGCCGGTATGGAAAGCTTCCCCGCCACGGATCGGGCTGCCCAGCGCGCGGATGCGGCCGGCGTTGATGCCGATGCCGGCGCGTTGCGAAACGTATTTCACAATGGCGCTGGAGGTGGCGTTGATGGAGTCCAGGCTGTCGCCGCACTCGATCAGCACGCAGGAGCTGAACTGGCGGGTTGGGGTGCGTACGCCGGACATGATCGGCGTAGGCAGCGAAATCTTGAAGGTGGAAATCGCGTCGTAGAAACGTTTGACGTAGTCCAGACGAGTTTCACGCGGGTAGTTGGAGAACAGGCACGCAGACACCAGCATGTACAGGAACTGGGCGCTTTCGTAGATCTCGCCGCTGACGCGGTTCTGCACCAGATACTTGCCTTCCAGCTGCTTGACGGCGGCATAAGAGAAGTTCATGTCGCGCCAGTGATCGATAAAGGAGTCCATCTGCTCGAACTCTTCAGCGCTGTAGTCTTCCAGCAGATGTTTATCGTATTTGCCCATCTCGACCATGCGGGTCACGTGAGCGTGCAGCTTCGGCGGTTCGAACTGGCCGTAAGCCTTTTTACGCAGGTGGAAGATCGCCAGGCGAGCGGCCAGGTACTGATAGTCCGGCGCATCGCGGGAGATCAGATCGGCAGCGGCTTTGATGATGGTTTCGTGAATGTCGGCGGTTTTGATGCCGTCATAAAACTGAATGTGGGAACGCAACTCTACTTGAGAAACCGAGACGTTGTGCAATCCTTCTGCGGCCCAATCGATGACCCGGTGGATTTTGTCGAGGTTGATGCGCTCTTTACGGCCATCGCGTTTAGTTACAAGCAGACTTTGGTTCATGTGGTGTTTTACCTGTCCGTATGGTGCCCCTAAGCAGAAGTGTAGTCGCTCTGCTCAGTATGTAAACACTATATATAGGGGTTGTATGTCGGTGAGGTAACAAGATAGTGAGAAAAAACGGCGTTTGCAAGTGAACAAAACCGGCCTAATTTGTGGATAACTTGGGGGTGAAATGTAACTTGCCGTTCGCAGTGCGCGCCGTGACTGGCGCGACAAGCTTGTCAATAAGCGAGATCAGATTTTACTGAAAAACTGAAAAAACCGATCGTTTGGCGCTTTATTAAACGTTAGAAAAAAACGGCATATTGATCTGATTTAATATTCTAAAAAACTGTCTACAACCACGATTTTGATCGAAGTCGCGGAAATTAGGTATTTTTCCTAACAGCGCGTTGGCGCCGAACCCCGATAACGCAGGGCCGGCGCGGTTTACAGCGCTCAGCCTTCGTGCTGGGTGTGCACCATGTAGTTCACGTCAACGTTGCGCCCAAGCTTGAAATGATCGGTGATCGGGTTGTAATGCAGGCCGATCATGTGCTTTTCGCGCAGCGGCGTGCCGTCGACCCAGCCGATCAATTCGGAAGGGCGAATAAACTTCTTATGATCGTGGGTGCCCTGCGGCACCATCTTCAGCACGTACTCCGCGCCGATCACCGCCATCAGCCAGGCTTTGGTGTTGCGGTTGATGGTGGAGAAGAACACGTGGCCGCCCGGTTTCACCAGTTGGGCGCAGGCGCGCACCACCGAGGCCGGATCCGGCACGTGCTCCAGCATCTCCATGCAGGTGACCACGTCGTAGCGCTGCGGGTTGGCCTGAGCGTGGCTTTCCACCGTCTCCTGCACATAGGTGACGTCCATGCCGCTTTCCAGCGCGTGCAGCCGGGCGACCTGCAGCGGCTCCGCGCCCATGTCCAGCCCGGTTACCTTGGCGCCTTCGCGCGCCATGCTCTCCGCCAGAATGCCGCCGCCGCAGCCCACGTCGAGCACCTGCTTGTCAAAAATGCCGCCGGCGCGCTGCATGATGTAGTTCAGGCGCAGCGGGTTGATGCGGTGCAGCGGTTTGAACTCGCCTTCCAGATCCCACCAGCGGGAGGCGACGGCCTCGAACTTGGCGATTTCCTGGTGGTCAACGTTTTGCACTCGGCTGGATGATTCTGCGTTCATGGGCTTGTCTGGCTCCTTGTTCTCGTTGCGCGGATTATACATGTTCCGGCGCGGCATCGTCTGTGCCGATGCGTTTTTAGCGCACTTATCTGCACAATTTCCGTGAAACAGCGGCGGTTATTTTCCCGTAAAGCGTGCTTTGTGATATAGTTTTACACCTTTGCCACTATGGCAGCGGGCAGATGAATCATTAGTAGAGGGATAGCAGCTCCATGAGCGACCTTGCCAGAGAAATCACACCGGTAAACATCGAAGACGAGTTGAAAAACTCGTATCTGGACTATGCGATGTCCGTTATTGTCGGACGTGCGCTGCCAGATGTTCGTGATGGACTGAAGCCGGTTCACCGCCGCGTTCTGTACGCGATGAGCGTATTGGGTAACGACTGGAATAAACCATACAAGAAATCGGCCCGTGTCGTCGGGGACGTGATCGGTAAATATCACCCGCACGGTGACAGCGCGGTTTACGACACTATCGTGCGTATGGCTCAGCCGTTTTCACTGCGCTACATGCTGGTGGACGGCCAGGGTAACTTCGGTTCCGTCGACGGCGACTCCGCGGCGGCGATGCGTTATACCGAAGTGCGCATGTCCAAGATTGCTCACGAACTGTTGGCGGATCTGGAAAAAGAAACCGTCGACTTCGTGCCTAACTATGATGGCACCGAGCAGATCCCGGCCGTCATGCCGACCAAGATCCCGAACCTGCTGGTCAACGGCTCGTCGGGCATCGCCGTGGGCATGGCCACAAATATTCCGCCGCACAACCTGGCGGAAGTCGTCAACGGCTGCCTGGCCTATATCGACGATGAAAACATCAGCATCGAAGGGCTGATGGAACACATCCCAGGGCCGGACTTCCCGACGGCGGCGATCATCAACGGACGTCGCGGCATTGAAGAGGCCTACCGCACCGGGCGCGGCAAAGTCTACCTGCGCGCGCGCGCGGAAGTGGAAGCCGACGCCAAAACCGGGCGCGAAACCATCATCGTTCACGAGATCCCGTATCAGGTGAACAAGGCGCGTCTGATCGAAAAGATCGCCGAGCTGGTGAAAGAAAAACGCGTGGAAGGTATCAGCGCGCTGCGTGACGAGTCCGATAAAGACGGCATGCGCATCGTGATCGAAGTCAAACGCGACGCGGTTGGCGAAGTGGTGCTGAACAACCTGTATGCGCTGACGCAGCTGCAGGTTACCTTCGGCATCAACATGGTCGCGCTGCATCAGGGGCAGCCTAAGCTGCTGAACCTGAAAGATATCCTCGAAGCCTTCGTGCGTCACCGCCGCGAAGTGGTCACCCGCCGCACCATCTTCGAACTGCGCAAGGCCCGTGACCGCGCCCATATCCTGGAAGCGCTGGCTATCGCGTTGGCTAACATCGATCCGATCATCGAGCTGATTCGCCGTGCGCCGACCCCGGCGGAAGCGAAAGTCGCGCTGGTGGCGCAGCCGTGGGATCTGGGCAACGTCAGCGCCATGCTGGAACGCGCCGGTGACGACGCCGCTCGCCCTGAGTGGCTGGAGCCGGAGTTCGGCATCCGCGACGGCAAATACTACCTGACCGAGCAGCAGGCTCAGGCGATTCTGGATCTGCGCCTGCAGAAACTGACCGGCCTGGAGCACGAGAAGCTGCTGGACGAATATAAAGAACTGCTCAACTTTATCGCCGAGCTGATCTTTATTCTGGAAAGCCCAGAGCGCCTGATGGAAGTGATCCGCGAAGAGCTGGTGGCGGTCAAAGAGCTGTACAACGACGGCCGTCGCACCGAGATCACCGCCAATACTTCCGACATCAACATCGAAGACCTGATCAACCAGGAAGATGTGGTGGTGACCCTGTCTCACCAGGGTTACGTGAAGTATCAGCCGCTGTCCGACTATGAAGCGCAGCGCCGCGGCGGCAAAGGCAAGTCCGCCGCGCGTATTAAAGAAGAAGACTTTATCGATCGCCTGCTGGTGGCCAACACCCACGATACGATCCTGTGCTTCTCCAGCCGTGGCCGCCTGTATTGGATGAAGGTGTACCAACTGCCTGAAGCCAGCCGTGGCGCGCGCGGTCGCCCAATCGTCAACCTGCTGCCGCTGGAAGCCGACGAGCGTATCACCGCCATTCTGCCGGTGCGCGAGTATGAAGAAGGGCGCCACGTGTTCATGGCCACCGCCAGCGGTACCGTGAAGAAAACCGCGCTGACCGAGTTCAGCCGCCCACGCAGCGCCGGCATCATCGCCGTCAACCTCAACGAGGGCGACGAGCTGATCGGCGTCGATCTGACCGACGGCAGCAACGAAGTGATGCTGTTCTCCGCCAACGGTAAAGTGGTGCGCTTCCCGGAAACGCAGGTGCGTTCGATGGGCCGTACCGCAACCGGCGTGCGCGGCATCAACCTCGGCGAAGGCGACAGCGTGATCTCCCTGATCGTGCCGCGCGGCGAGGGTGACATCCTGACCGTGACGCAAAACGGCTTCGGTAAACGCACCGCGGTGACCGAATATCCGACCAAGTCACGCGCCACCCAGGGGGTTATCTCCATCAAGGTGAGCGAGCGTAACGGCCAGGTGGTCGGCGCCGTACAGGTGGAAACCAGCGACCAGATCATGATGATCACCGATGCCGGCACGCTGGTGCGTACCCGCGTTTCGGAAGTCAGCGTGGTCGGTCGTAACACCCAGGGCGTGACGCTGATCCGCACGGCGGAAGACGAAAACGTCGTCGGTCTGCAGCGCGTGGCCGAACCGGTGGAAGACGAAGAGCTGGACAGCCTGGAACCGGGCGCGGAAGCGGTGGAAGAAGACACCACGCCGCTGGACGATGGCGACGACGCGGCTGAGCCGATGGACGACGACAACGTTTAAGCAAGGTGAGGGCGTCGGCATGCCGACACCGTAATGCACTGAGACGAAAGGGCCTGGCAGCGATGCTAGGCCCTTTTTCAGTTATATGGTTTAATTGGCGCACCGAGCCGCCGGCCGCCGCGCCGGCGACAACGCGCGCCGCCACTGACTTTCGTATGGTATCCGATTGAAATACTTAGCCTCTTTTCGAACTACGCTGAAGATATCCCGCTATCTGTTCCGGGTACTGGCGATTTTGCTGTGGTCGTTGGGGGCGCTGCTCACCACCTTTTATATTCTGAATATCCTGCATCAGAAAGAATCTGACATCCGGCAGGAGTACAACCTCAACTTCGATCAGGCGCAGGGCTACATCCGTCACTCCGCCGACATCATCCGCGACATCAAGTATATGGCGGAGAATCGCCTCAACGGTTCGGTCAGCAGCCTGGACATGTTCAGCGGCGTGTTTCCCGGCAAAGGCAGCCCGCCGCAATTCTTTCCGCTGTATCCGGAGTCCAACTGCACGCTGAGCACCACCTACCGCAGTTCGCTCGATTCGCTGAGTGGCCTGATCCAGTACTGGAAAGAGAACTTCGTGGCGGCCTACGATCTTAACCGGGTGTTCTTCATCGGCGGCGACAGCCTGTGCATGGCGGAATTCGGCGGCGGCAACGCGAGCGCCAATCGGGAAAACGTGCTGAAGTCCCTGCATGAGCGCATTCTGAAATACCGCAACGCCAAGAATCTGGACAAAGACAACAACCTGTATTGGATCAGCCCCAGTGCGCAGCGGCCCGACATCGGTTATCTGTATGTGCTGACGCCTCTCTATATCGGTAATAAGCTGGAGGCGCTGCTGGGCATCGAGCAAACCGTCCGGCTGGAAGATTTCGTCACCGCCGGCAGCCTGCCGATCGGCGTCACGCTGCTGGATGAGAATAACGAGCCGGTGCTGCGCCTGGCGGACGGCGATCGCTATGCCGCCTCACTGAACCACTATCCCGCAGATCATGCCTACTTCGGCTATGTCGACAATTACCGCGACCTGATCCTGAAGAAAGCGTTGCCGCCTTCGTCATTGAGCATCGTTTATGCGCTGCCGGTGAAAAGCGTGGTGGAACGCTTCAAGATGCTGATCCTCAACGCGTTGTTGCTGAACCTGTTATCGGCTATCGTGCTGTTCACGCTGGCCTGGCTGTTTGAGCGCAAGATGTTCTTGCCG
Organism: Serratia sp. CY81684; assembly: GCF_052166595.1. Lineage (NCBI taxonomy): Bacteria > Pseudomonadati > Pseudomonadota > Gammaproteobacteria > Enterobacterales > Yersiniaceae > Serratia > Serratia sp. CY81684. The sequence goes on from NZ_JBJNOO010000003.1 coordinate 495,604, forward strand.
GCGGAGGAGAACGCCTTCCGTCTGGAAGAACACGAGCAGTTCAACCGCAAGATTGTCGCCTCGGCGCCGGTGGGCATCTGCATCCTGCGTATCAGCGACGGCACCAATATCCTGAGTAACGAACTGGCGCACAACTACATCAACCTGTTGACCCACGAAGATCGCGATCGCATTACGCGCATCATTTGCGAACAGCAGGCGAATTTCGTCGATGTGATGACCAGCAATAATAACAACCTGCAGATCAGCTTTGTCCACTCGCGCTACCGCAACGAAGAAGTGGCGATCTGCGTACTGGTGGACGTCAGCGCGCGCGTGAAGATGGAAGAGTCGCTGCAGGAGATGGCGGCGGCGGCGGAGCAGGCCAGCCAGTCCAAATCGATGTTCCTGGCTACCGTCAGCCATGAGTTGCGCACGCCGCTGTACGGCATTATCGGCAACCTCGATTTGCTGCAGACCAAGGCGCTGCCGCAAGGGGTCGATCGGCTGGTCAATGCGATGAATAACTCTTCCGGCCTGCTGCTGAAAATCATCAGCGATATTCTCGATTTCTCCAAAATCGAGTCCGAGCAGCTGAAGATTGAACCGCGCGAGTTCTCCTGCCTGGAGGTGATCACTCATATCGCCGGCAACTATTTGCCGCTGGTGGTGAAGAAACGTCTGGGACTGTACTGCTTTATCGAACAGAACGTGCCGGAGCGCATTTTCGGCGATCCGGTGCGGCTGCAGCAGGTGCTCTCCAACCTGGTGAACAACGCCATCAAGTTCACCGATACCGGCTGTATCGTGCTGCAGGTCTGCACCCGCGGCAGTTACCTGGAGTTCAGCGTGCGCGATACCGGCGTCGGTATCCCGGAGAAGGAAATCTCGCGCCTGTTCGATCCGTTCTTCCAGGTGGGAACCGGCGTGCAGCGCCACTTCCAGGGAACCGGTTTGGGGCTGGCGATCTGCGAGAAGTTGGTCAACCTGATGGACGGTGACGTCTCCGTCGAGTCCGAGCCGGGGCTGGGTAGCTTGTTCAGCATTCGCATTCCATTGTTTAACGCCCAGTTCCCGATCCCGCAGGCCAGCGATACCTGGCAGGGCCGGCGGCTGTGGCTGGATATCCGCAATCAGCGCCTGGAAAGTTACCTGATGGCGATTCTGGGCGGCTACGGCGCCGATATCCAGCGCTATGACGGGCAGGATACCGCCGCCGGCGAGGTGATGCTCAGCGATTACCCGCTGATGCTGAACACGCCGCTGCTGGCTCAGATCCAGTTCTCCACCGAACATATCGGTCCATCGCAGGAAACCCGGCCGGGCTATTGGATGCACAGCACCTCTACGCCGCGTGAAACGCTGACCTTAATCAACCGGTTGTTCGGCGTCGGCAACGGCGCGGCAGAGGCGCTGGTACAGCTGCCGGTGCCCGCCAAGGCCAGTGCGGCGGACAACGGCGATATCTATCTGCTGGTGGTTGACGATCATCCGATCAACCGTCGCCTGCTTTCCGATCAGCTGGGGTCGCTGGGGTATCAGGTGGTGACCGCCAACGACGGCGTCGACGCGCTCGGCGTGCTGAAACAGCACCACGTCGATATTGTGCTGACCGACGTCAATATGCCGAACATGGACGGCTATCGTCTGACGCAGGCCTTGCGGCAGATGCAGTTCAGCGCGCCGGTGATCGGCGTGACGGCGAACGCGTTGGCGGAAGAGAAACAGCGCTGCCTCGAGGCGGGCATGGATAATTGCCTGTCGAAGCCGGTTACGCTGGAGACGCTGGAGCAGACGCTGGCTTATTACAGCCAGCAGGTACGCTACAACCGCAGCGAGGTCTGAAAAGCAAACAGGCACGGCGGATGCCGTGCCTGTTTGGCGTTAACCTGCCGTGAGGCGGGCTTTAGTCTTTGTCCAACGGCGTCATGCTGACGGACGAGAGGTAGTTGAGCAGGGCAATGTCGTTTTCGACGCCCAGCTTCATCATCGCCGATTTCTTCTGGCTGCTGATGGTTTTGATGCTGCGGTTGAGTTTCTTGGCGATTTCGGTCACCAGGAAACCTTCGGCAAACAGACGCAGCACTTCACTCTCTTTCGGCGACAGGCGTTTGTCGCCATAGCCGCTGGCGCTGATCTTCTCCAGCAGTTTGGAGACGCTTTCCGGCGTGAACTTCTTGCCTTTTTGCAGGGCGGCCAGCGCCTTCGGCAGATCGGTCGGCGCGCCTTGTTTCAGCACGATGCCTTCGATATCCAGATCCAATACCGCGCTCAGGATCGCCGGGTTGTTGTTCATGGTCAGCACGATGATCGACAACTGCGGATAATGACGCTTGATGTATTTAATCAGCGTGATGCCGTCGCCATATTTGTCACCCGGCATCGACAGATCGGTGATCAGCACGTTGGCGTCCAGCTTGGACAGATTGTTGATCAGTGCGGTTGAGTCTTCGAACTCCCCAACGACATTCACCCATTCAATTTGCTCAAGTGACTTCCGGATGCCAAACAGTACGATAGGATGGTCATCAGCAATAATTACGTTCAGGTTATTCATGTTGTTGGCTACCTTGCTTCAGCAGTCTGCTGACGAAAAAATCAATCTGACTGATGTTATTCTCGATCTCGGGCGCATCACCTTCTGCGATGCGCTGTTCTAACGATTCGCACAGCTGCTTGCCGGGAAGCAGATTTAACATGGCAAACACGCCTTTCAAGCGGTGTGCGGTTTGTGACAGCGCATTGAAATCACTGCTGCCCGCCTCAGTATACAGTTTTTTGACATCGTCGGGTACTGTATCGACAAACAGCCCATAGTAATCACTTGATTTCAATTGTTTTTCATAGAGTTGGATATCTTCTGAGCTCAATGAAAGCGGGCTTTCTTCCTGTTCCAGCGCGGCCATTTGCTGTTCGATCAGCATCAGCACGGCGTCGATTAATGCGCCGTTCAGATTATAGTTCACCCGAATGTAGCGTTTATCCAGCGCTTGCCAGCCCGGCTCATCGGTCGCCAGCAACAGGGTGTAATCATCGGCGCGCTGCGGGTTATCGGTCAGCAGCACGTCATAATCGCGATTGACCGCGCGATCTTCGGCGACGAGGCAGTCGGCGCCATAGGCCTGCAGCAGACGGGTCACGATGCCGCGCACTTCATCTGACGTGATGTCCAGCAGGGCGGTGACGCCGTCGAGCAGCTTTTCCTGCTCCTGCGGCTCTTTTTTCTCCATCTCCATGGCGACGCGGATGGTGTAGCGAGTGCCGATATCCACCTTGCTGCGAATGTCCAACTGGCCGTTAAGCTTCTTGCACAGCTGATTGCACAGGAAGAAAGTGAGGCCGGAACCGTGGTTGAAGCGATCCACCAGCGTCTGGCTGAGGAACGGATAGTTAAGGTTGCTGATCTCTTCGTTGGAGATGCCGGAGCCGGTGTCGTTGATTTGGAAAATCAGGCGGTCAGGGTGCTCGGGCTCATGGTCGATAACCAGAGAAACCTTGCCGCAGGCGGTGGTGATAATGGCGTAATGCACCAGCAGCGAGATCACCTTGCGCAGCGCGTTGGCGTCGCCGATATAGTTCTGCTCGACGTCCAGCTGGAAATGCTTGAACAGCGCCAGCCCCTTCTGATTAAGGGCAGGCAGGGCCTCAAGCAGCAACTCGTCGATCATCGCCGTCGGGTTGAACGGTTCGCGCGTGGGTTGCCAGTCCTGGGTTTCCAGCCGGGTCAGCAGGGTGATGTTATCGATCAACTCCAGCACCGAAGCCGACGCCGCCGTCAGCTGGCCCAGCAGCGCCTGCTGTTGTTCCTCATCAGGCTGGTTGCGCAGGCTGTCGACCAGATCGTGCATCTGGCGCACCGGCTGATTCAGTTCGATGCCAAGATTGTGCAGCATAAGCTTGCGCGCCTGAACGTTTTTGTCGTATTCGCGCCGCGCCTGCTGCAGCCGCTTGTTCACCATCACCTCTTTATCCTGATCGTGCATCAGGAACAGGTAGGTGTCCGGCGACAGCTGGCTGCGGAAAATGCGGATTTCATACACCTCGTTGTTGACCGTCGCCTGGATCACCCCGTGATGCTGTTCGGCCATATGGGCGATCTTTTGCAGGCTGAGGTGCGGCAGCAGGTGCTCGGCGATTTTGTTGCTGGCGATCACCGTATTGTTGGCGAAGCTGTAGACCAGCAGGCCGGAGGGCAGGCTGGAGACGATCTCCTGATTCAGCGCGCGCTCGGCCTCCAGCTCTACCGCCATGTTTTCGCTCGGGCGAATGTACTGGCGGCGGATAAAGTAGATGCTCAGCATCGACAGCGCCAGCAGCAGCAAGTTGACTGCGATCAGCCAAATATTGTTGCGCAGCAGATCGATGGCCAGATTGATGGCCGAAACGCGATACATCACCTTCAGCGGCGCATTGGGCAGAGCGGCGCTGAACTCCACCCAGCCGCCGCTCATCGTTGCATGGGTACCAAGGACGGTTTCCGCCGGGATGGCGCTATCGTCGAGATCGACATCGTCCGGCAGCAGCAGGAAATTGGCGCGGGCCAGATTGGCCGGAATGATGTCGTTGATTGGCAAATCGAAGGCGATCACCGTCGCCAGATGCCCCGGCTGATTGAAAGTGGTGCGAATCGAGAACGAATAGGCGTTCTGGAAGCGCTGCTTGCGCAGGTCGGAAAAACTCTCGCGTTCGTCGAGCATATTGGCCTGTTGCAGCATCTCGGCGCGGCGTTCGTCCGCCGAGGTGGTCAGGTAGCTTTCCCGAAAGCGCGAAGCCAGCTCTTTGAGCGGCTGGGTGGTGATCAGGCTGAGGCTATTGTCCTGACCATTGAGGTAATACATGGCGTAGTTCTCGGTCTTGGCGCCCCAGCGGGTGTCCAGGTAGTCCGAGATGTTGGCGATCATCGCCAGCGTGTTTTCGTCATGGCTGCCGAAGATCACCGCGTCGGTTTTCTTGTGCGGTTTCTCGACATAATAGACATCGGGCCGCAGGCGGGTTTCCTGCAAACCGGGATCGACATTCTGCGCCGGCGCATTGCCGAATTTGTCATAGACCTGATAGGTCATATAGCGGTAGGCATCGATACGCTTTTGCAGCGAACCGGCGATGCTGTTCAGCGTGTACTTCTTTTCCGCCAGCCAGGCGTTGGTGTAGTTGTAGCCATACAGGCCGATGCCGATCGTCAGCAGCACGATAAACAGCAGGAAGCAGCGGGTAATGTTGCTGGAGCTTATAGTCAATTGTTTATTTTGCATAGTGGCTGCGCATTCCTGAATCAGCGAGTGACGGCCCTGGCGCTGGCGGCCACCGCCAACAGCAGAGCGGCTACGCAAGCGAAGGCCACCGTCAGGCTGGAAAACTGAGCGATGAAGCCGATCAGCGCCGGGCCGGCCAGAATACCGGCATAGCCGACGGTGGTGACGGAAGCGATCGCCAAGTTGGCCGGCATGTCGCGCTGGTTGCCTGCGGCGCTGAACAGGATCGGCACGACGTTCGAGGCGCCCAGGCCGACCAGCATGAAACCGACCAGCGAAACGGTAGCGTGATTGAAGGCGATGGCCAGGCTCAGGCCGAGAGCGGCACACAGGCTGCCCAGCAGCAGCACCCGGTAGCGGCCCAGCGAGTTAACCACCCGATCGCCATTGAGCCGGCCAAGCGTCATGGTGATGGAAAACAGCGCATAGCCTAGACCGGCCTGGCTGTGTTCGACGCCGCGCAATGTGGTGAGAAACAGCGCGCTCCAGTCGAGCATCGATCCTTCCGCCAAAAACATGATAAAGCACAAAATGCCGATGAACATCACCCAGCCGCGCGGCAAGACGAACATCGGCCCGCCGTCATCGGCGCCGCTCTCACGCAGCAGATGGCGGCTGGCCAGCGTCAGCAGCGCGATCACCGCCAGCACGGTGAGCAGGGTGGATTGCAGCGGCGTCAGCCCCAGCCACAGCAGCGCGCTGACGCCGCCGGCGCCGGCAATGCCGCCGATGCTGAAGAAACCGTGAAAACCGGACATCATCGCCTTGCCGCTGGCGCGTTCGACGATCACCGCCTGCACGTTCATCGCTACGTCGATCATGCCGATCGCCGCGCCGAACAGCAGCAGCGCCGCGGCCATGCCGCCGAGGGAGTCCATCAGCGCCAACAGCGGCAGATCGATGCACAACCCGAGCCCGGCCATCAGGATCACCGCACGGCAACCCAGTTTGCCGGTCAGGAAACCGGTCAGCGGCATCGCCAACATGGAGCCGGCGCCGATACAGAGCAGCAACAGGCCGAGCGAGCCGTCATCGATACCGATGCGCGCTTTGGCGAAGGGGACCAGCGGCGCCCAGGCGGCCATGCCGAGACCGGCGACGAAAAAGGCCAGGCGGGTGGCGATCTGTTGAGGAACGCCGGGCGTTTGCTGTTCATTGCACAAGGTGGCTGTCATGTAAGCGTCAGGATCTTGGGTCAAAAGAATGGTGAAAGTTACTGACAGTTTTTATCACAATCCGCGATCCGGGTCGAAAATATTCGTGCCTGACACATCCCTGGCGCCGCCTCTGCGCACCAGCCACAGCGCGATAGCCTGGACAATATAGTCCTTTTGCTGTTCGTCCAGCGCGACGCCCTGCGGTATGCCGTGCCACTTTTCCAGACAGCCGCGGCAGCAGGTGGCAGTGGCGTGCTGGGCGACGAACACCGGGTGGCCACGCATCGGGGTTTGCTTGCCGTCGTTTTTAGGGTGGGCGGCGGCCAGGCGGCGGTCGATAAAATCGCGGGCATGGCTGAGGATCAGCGGCAATCCCTTACCCTCGAGATAAGTCTGGTCCTTGGCATTTAAACGGAAGCGAGCGCGGAAGGGGGAACTTTGCAGCCGCCGCCACAGCACGTCGGGTTGAAAGGGCATCATGAATTTTACTCGCTGAAGGTGCGCTTTTTTCAGATTACCAGAACTGAATCTCTGCGGCTAATTGTGCCTGCGGCGGGAAATAATCGATGAGATAAAGCACGAAATGAAAAGCAAGTTCAATTTGTAGACTAAAATAAGGAAAAAGATTAGCAATTAGTGCGAAAGTAAATTAATGAAACTATATCATTAGGTTATTTATTTGCGTGCTATTTGTACGGGCCGAAATTGTGAGGAGAGTAGGGAGGAAAATAAAAAACCGGCCAGAAGCCGGTTAAAGGAATGCAGAAATTATCTTCGGATAATGAAGGTAATAATGAAAATAATGATGATAGCGAGGTGATTATAGCGGCTGCGCATGGTTCGCGTTTTGGCACAATGTGCTTATTGCTTCGCTCAATTGTATGGTTGGCTTTTTTTTCTTAAAGATATGTATAACTACATGATTTTTTATCAATTAGTCTATTTTTTATCTTTAAGTGCTTTATTTTGTTTGTCGGTAATGTTTTGTGAAAGTTCGCGCGTATTTACATTTTGAAACCTTTATTAATTACAATGAAACACTATCGGATACTTGGTATCATTTTCTTTCTGGATTAATATAACCCTTGTTACCAGAATGGTAATGCACAGTCGTGCTAATAATGCTCGAAAAGGGCAGTGGCCGTAGCTCGACATAATTAACGAGGATAATAACGATGAAACTTCGAGTACTCTCTCTGATGGTACCCGCACTGCTGGTTGCAGGCACAGCAGGCGCGGCGGAAATCTACAACAAAGACGGTAATAAACTGGATTTGTACGGTAAAGTAAACGGGCTTCACTATTTCTCCAGCAACAACGGCGTGGACGGCGATCAGTCTTATATGCGTTTTGGCCTGCGCGGCGAAACGCAAATCAGCGATCAGCTGACCGGTTACGGCCAGTGGGAATATCAGGCGAACCTGAACCACGCTGAAAGCCAGGACAACAAGAACTTCACCCGTTACGGCTTCGCCGGTCTGAAATTCGGCGACTACGGCTCCTTCGACTACGGCCGTAACACCGGCGTGCTGTACGACGTCGCGGCGTATACCGACTTGCAGCCCGAGTTCGACGGTATGACCTACGGCGCCGACCAGTTCATGTTCCAGCGTTCCAGCGGCCTGGCGACCTACCGTAACAACGACTTCTTCGGTCTGGTTGACGGCCTGAACTTCGCCCTGCAGTACCAGGGTAAAAACGGCAACGGCGAAGAGACCAACAACGGTCGTGACGTTCTGGGCCAAAACGGCGAAGGCTACGGCATGTCCATGAGCTATGACATGGGCTACGGCATCAGCGCCGCGGGCGCCTTCTTCAACTCTCGCCGCACCAGCGAGCAGAACGGCGCTAACGGTCACCAGAACATCATGGGCCGCGGCGACAAGGCTGAAGGTTACTCCGGCGGTCTGAAATATGACGCCAACGATGTCTACCTGGCGGTGATGTTCACCCAGTCCTATAACGCGGCGCGTTTCGGCAGCTCCGACAGCAGCGTTTACGGCTACGCCAATAAGGCTCAGAGCTTCGAAGCCTATGCGCACTACCAGTTCGACTTCGGTCTGCGTCCGTTTGTGGGCTATAACCAGACCAAAGGTAAAGACCTGGGCCGCGCCGGCAACGGCAAGGACTACGGCGATCAAGACCTGGTCAAATTCGTCGACCTGGGTGCGACCTACTTCTTCAACAAAAACATGTCTACCTATGTTGATTACAAAATCAACCTGGTGGACAACAACGATTTCACCGACGCTGCCGGCATCAACACCGACAACGTGGTTGCCGTGGGCCTGGTTTACCAGTTCTAAGCACCAGCGTGTGAATCACACAGCGCGGCCTTCGGGCCGCGTTTTTTTTTGCTGGTAAAAAGCACGGATTGATCCATTGTCGGCTCGGGAAGCGCTTCGGCTCGCCTCCGTTCGACCTACGCTGTCAGAACGGAAAACAGAGCGGAGGCTATTATGGAACTCAAGATCGACAGGGTGATAGAAACGGTGCTGTACGTCAGCGATATTGAACGCGCGGACGCTTTTTACCAGGAGGTGCTGAAGCTGCCGACGATGGCCGCCAACGAACGGTTTCGCGCCTACAACGTCGGCGATCGGAGCGTACTGTTGTTGTTTATCGAAGGTGATTCGCTGCGCGGGGCGCACTATCCGACCGGGTTTATTCCTGCGCACGATGGCGTGGGGCCGGCGCATATCGGGCTGGCGGTGGCGAAAGAGCAGTTGCCGCACTGGGAACGGTATCTGGTGGCCAACGGCGTGGAGATTGAGGGGCGGATGCGCTGGGAACACGGCGGGGAGAGCATTTATTTTCGCGATCCCGACGCCCATCTGTTGGAACTGGTGACGCCGGGCATTTGGGCCAATTACTGATCGAACCCGCCTTGCGCCAACATGTCCAACGCGGCATTCAGCACCTGCAGCGCGGCCTGCGGTTGCCGCTCTATCTGCACTCTGACGATGGCGCCGTCGATCAGCATCGCCAGCATTGCCGCCCGCTGTTCCCGCTGTGGGCCGGCGGGCAGGTGACGCGCCAGTTCATCCTCCATTTGCCGTTTATGCCGGCCGGCGATTTGCAGGCTTTCCGGCAGCAGATCGGCGATTTCCACCGCCGTATTGATAAACGCGCAGCCGCGAAAGCGCGGATCGTCGAACCATTCCGCCAGGCAGGGCGCCAGCGCTGGCAGCAACCCGCCGGTTTGTGCCACATGGCGATCCAGCGCTGTACTGAACCAGGTGAGCCACTGCTGGTGGCGATAGGCCAAAAACGCCGTAATCAAATCGTTCTTGCTGGGAAAGTGGCGATAAAACGTCACCTTAGTGACGCCTGATTCCTTGATGATGCGATCGATGCCGGTGGCGCGGATCCCTTCCTGATAAAACAGATCGTGAGCCGTTAGCAGGATGCGCTGGCGGGCGGGTAAGGTATTGCGATCGGCGGTCATCATTTTCTCCAAGCTATTTTCGAGTGATTGTAGACAACTCTGTCTACATTCGCTAGCGTAATAATGTAGACAGAGTTGTCTACATTATTACGCAGGAGATGATCATGAGCATTAAACCCCCATTGCCGCCTTTCACCCGTGAATCGGCCAGCGAAAAAGTGCGGTTGGCGGAGGATGCCTGGAACAGCCGCGATCCTGAGCGGGTGTCGCAGGTCTATTCTCTCGATACCCATTGGCGTAATCGCGCAGAGTTTGTCGACGGCCGCGCGGCGGTGGTCGCATTTTTGCAACGCAAGTGGGCGAAAGAGCTGGAGTATCGGCTGATTAAGGAACTGTGGGCGTTTGACGGCGCGCGCATCGCGGTGCGTTTCGCCTATGAGTGGCGCGATGATTCCGGCAACTGGTATCGCAGCTTTGGCAATGAAAACTGGGAGTTTAATCAGGATGGATTGATGATTAACCGCCATGCCTGCATCAACGACATGCCGATTCGCGAACAGGATCGGCGTTTTCATTGGCCGTTCGGTCGGCGCCCGGACGATGTCCCGGCGCTGAGCGATTTCGGTTTCTGATCCTACTTAGCGGTAGTAGTGTCGCAGCTCGGCGTGGATGGCGGAAATCAGCCGCTTTCGCCACTCCGGCTCGCCTTTTCGGTATTGAGAAAAAAGGTGACCGATAGCCAGGTTATCGCTAATCGGCAGCGCGCTTAACCCGTGCTTGTCGGGCTGGGCGGTAAACCATGGTTGAGGCACTACCGCCAGCAACGGCGCGCGGCGCAGCACCGGTGGAAGTTGTGCGTAGTCGGCGCAGTTCAGGGCAATGCGGCGGTGCAACCCCTGGCGCTCAAGCTGCCGATCCAGCTCGTTTTCCGTTTGTGGCCACGGATGGCAATAATAATGCGCGTAATCCGCCAGTTCGCTGAAGGCCAGCGCGCGTTTATCTTGCAGGACTGGGTATAGCGGCGGGCCATACAGCGCAATCAGGCGAGTGCGCCCAAGCGCTTCATAATGCAGTGCGCTGGTGCGTTGTTGATGATCGCCCACCGCCAGCACCAGATCGACGCTCCCCTCAAGCAGCTCTTCGCGCCAGGCGCGTCGTTCAAAGTTTTGGCAGTGAATATCGGCATGGCAAGCGGCGCCCTTTTCCGCCAGCAAAGGCAACAGAATAGGGTGCAGAGCGGGGGGCGCCACCAGCGTGAAGCGACGCGGCGCCTGCGGTTGTTGGCCGAACATTTCACTGTCCAGCGAGGAGAACAGCGGCGCCAACTTGTCTTTCAACGACAGTGCAAACAGGGTGGGAACCTGGCGATGTCCTTCTCGGCGAAACAGCGGGTCATCCAACACTTCCCGCAGGCGAGCCAGCGCATGACTGACGGCGGAGGTGCTGATGCCCAGCCGCTCGGCGGTTTTACGGCTGGAACCCGTTACCATCAGCAGATACAGCACTTTCAGCAGATTCATGTCCATTTGTAGAATATTCATCAATTGTCCTTTTTTTTATTGAATACTGTTCAATATCAGGCCGAGTATACTCCTGCCCGGTTGACACAGACAGAAGAGAAAAATGAAAAAAAGCATGCATTATCTGATGGCGATGGCCTTTTCCTTGAGCTTCTCCACGCAGGCGAAGTTAGACCCGGCGCAGCCGTTGTCTAGCGCTCCGCCATACTCGCTGTTTGAAGAGTGGGCGCAGCCGATAGCGCCGTTCCAGATCTTTGAGCAGGTGTATTACGTCGGCACGAGCAACCTGTCGTCGGTATTGTTGAGCACGCCGCAGGGATTGATTTTGATCGATGCGGGGTTGGAGAGCAGTGCGCCGGGCATCAAAGCGAATATCGAACGGCTGGGGTTCAGCATTAAGGATCTGAAATATATCCTGAACAGCCATGCAAGGCTCGATCAGGCCGGCGGCATTGCGCAGCTGAAACGCTGGAGCGGCGCGAGGCTGGTGGCCAGCGCGGCCAATGCGCGCCAGTTGGCGTTAGGTGGACGGCAGGATTTCGCGTTGGGGGATACGCTCACTTTCCCGGCCGTGCAAACGGATATTGTGGTTGCCGATGGCGACAGCATCACCCTTGGCGGCCTGACGCTGACCGCGATGATGACGCCGGGGCATCTGCCGGGCGCGACGTCGTGGTTGACCACGCTACGGCATAACGGCAAGCTGTATCGCTTTATCTATGCTGACAGCCTGGCTACACCGGATTACTACCTGATCGGCAACAAAAACTATCCGCAGCTGATTGAGGACATTCGCGGCAGTTTCGCCCGTTTGGCGCGGGTGCAGGCGGATATATTTATCGCCAATAAAGGGACGCGTTTCGCTTTAGCCGACAAATGGCGGCGTTTGCAGGCCGGCGATACGCAGGCATTTATCGATCCCGCAGGGCTGCAGCGTTACGTGCAGGAGTCACAGCAGGGGTTTGAAGAGCAGCTGAAACGACAGGAAAACGTCAAACGCTGATCGACGAGCGTAAACCGCACCGATCGACAAACGGGAATTTGTAGAAAAGCCTTTCCACTTCTAGACTTAGGGGACAACAAACGTACTCCAAGAGGACAAGCTATGACGAAGAAGTTGGTTTTGGCCGTCGGTACTGCAGCGGTATTTTCCATTCTTGCCGGCTGCACCGCCTATGACCGTGCAACCAGTTATGTCAATGAGCCGGTGGTCAGCGATGTCAAAGTAGGGATGACCAAGCAGCAGGTGCGGGCGATTGCCGGTCCGCCGTCGACGTCTGCCACGCTGATTCATGCGCAAGGCACTTGCGATACCTATGCGGTCGCGCCGCGCGATGGCAAAGTGCAAACGTACTTTGTCAGCTACAACGACACGGGCCATGTCATGAACAAGGGCTATCAAACCTGTTCCGACTACGATTCGCAGCCGAAGTAATCGCGTTTCAGCCGAACATAAAAGCCTCGCTTTTGCGGGGCTTTTCATTTTTTAAGCGTTTAAGGCCTGAAGTTTAGGCAACTGCACCGCCCATGCCATTTTTTTGCATCAAAATGATAGACATTTCATAACGGTATCGCTAATATCAGCGCCCATTGGAAGGATGGCCGAGTGGTTTAAGGCAACGGTCTTGAAAACCGTCGAGTGTAACAGCTCCCAGAGTTCGAATCTCTGTCCTTCCGCCAAATTCAGCCGGCTTAGCTCAGTAGGTAGAGCAACTGACTTGTAATCAGTAGGTCACCAGTTCGATTCCGGTAGCCGGCACCATGAGTGCCAAAAAACCGTCAGCCGCAAGGTTGGCGGTTTTTTGCTTTATGCGGTTCTCAACGCGGCACGCATGGGTTAGGGCAGCCAGGCGCCAAGCACCACCCCGATAATCGCGTACTCATCGGCATTCTGCGCCGGGCAACCCGGCATGCTTCCCTTAAGCCATCGATGCCCGGCTTCCTCGACATACCTTCTAAAGATGAGTTCCGCGCTGTCACAGCGTTTCGCTATCACCTTATCGCCGGACATGAGCTCGGTTATGCCGGCAGTAACGGGTTCGACAAGTATCAAGGCGCCCTTTGGGTAATTGGCGCCGGCAGAGCCGTTCATCGTGTCATCCCGCACCGGCAACCAGTAGGCCTGAGCGCTGCATTGCACCATCGCCGGGTAGTGGACGGTCGTTCCTTTGCGCAGCTGTTCATGAGACAACGGCAATGTCCACGCCAGCAGCGGCAGCGTTTTACCCAAGGTCTGCGAAGTCTTCTGCCTGGCGGGGCGTAGCCCGATTTGCTCCAGGCCATCCAGCCAGCCGATTTGCACGGCAAAGTACTGTTCAATCCTTCGCGCCATATCGCCACTGATGCCCTTTTTGCCTTTCTTGCCCGGCGGGTAGAGCAGGCGAGAGACATAGTCTGCGGCAATACCGAGCGCCTCCGCAAGGCGCTTTTGCCCCCCGACGCCGAGGTTATCGATCAGGATGATCAGGCGCTCTCGCCGCATCTCCTGGAGGTGCATTTTTTGCTCGTTTTTCATGAGGCCATCGTACCTAAATTTACCTATAGGTAAATGGATTTTCGCTATTGAAAAAAAGATACCTCTGGGTATACTTGGTACTGTTTATTTATACAGTATTTGGTGTAATACCCTCGGCGAGCACGCCGGGCGGAGCGGTTGTTGCGTGTTGGCGCACGCCGAGCAGAAGAGCGGCTCGACCGACGTCGGTCAACGACATGGAGCCCTGGCGATGTGGCAAACGCCCAAAGGAGGTGGAAGCATGAGAGATATGAATGAAGTGTTGGAGCGGTGGGGCGTATGGGCCAGGGATAATAGCGGCATCGATTATTCCCCCATTGCTGCCGGGTTCAGAGGGCTGTTGTCCTATAAATCGAAAGGTGAACGTTCCTGCTGCGATGATGATGGCCTAGTGATCGACGGTTGCGTGGGCAGATTGAAGAAATACAAACCCGAAGAGTTCGATCTCATCATTGCCCACCATGTTTATGGCATATCTCTGCGTAAGATCGCCCTGAAAAGGAAATGTTCAGACGGTACGATACGCAAAGAGATGCAAACGGCTGAGGGATTCATCGGGGGATGCCTGGCGATGCTGGATATAAAGTTGAGTATGGATCGCTGAAACTGCTGTCGTTGAAGTTGATGAGGGTTTATTTCTCGTTTCCCTATTGCGTCAGGAATAACAATAGCGCATGCGCGTTGCAATAATTAATAAAAGGCTCACGCGTACGCAAATAAGTGTGTAATCTGATAAAACTGAATCGTTGCCGGCGCCGCCGCACGATAACTAAACCTCGCTCAGGCGGGGTTTTGTTTTTTATAATAAAAGACTCACGCGTACGCAAATAAACGCGTAATCTGATAAAACTGAGTCGTTGCCGGCGCCGCCGCACGATAACTAAACCTCGCTCCGGCGGGGTTTAGTTTTTTTATAATAAAAGACTCACGCGTACGCAAATAAGCGCGTAATCTGATAAAACTGAGTCGTTGCCGGCGCCGCCGCGCGATAACTAAACCTCGCTCTGACGGGGTTTTGTTTTTTTATAATAAAAGACTCACGCGTACGCAAATAAGCGCGTAATCTGATAAAACTGAATTGTTGCCGGCGCCGCCGCACGAAAAATAAACCTCGCTTCGGCGGGGTTTTTCATTTTTAGCCTCCTTGTCAAAACGGTCAATCACTCACTGAATAATGACTGTCGTTGAATGGCCACGACGGGAGGCTAATCCTTCTCCTTTATAAAACGGCGCAATCCTTATTTATCTGCTCAGGTTGGGCAGAACGGATAAGCCATTTTCGACAGCGTAAATGGCCGTTTTTTAAATGGAACAGGAATGACGGTTAGGGGCCGCATTTCGCCGCTCTTTTCCATGACTCCCGACGATCGGGCTATGCCCCGGTAAGGGGAGGGTGATGACTATGCCTTGGAAAAATGAACCAAACATCCTTTCAATGCTGCTTGCTTTCGGTATGACGCTGCTGGGGGCGATCGCCAGCTATTCCTTCAAGGTTTTGAACGGCGAAACCTTTAGCTGGAGGACGCTGTTTTTGCAGCTGTTCGTCTCTATTTTCGCCGGCTTGACCATGGTGATGATTGCGCTGCATTACGACTGGCCTTCGGAGGTGATGGGCGGCGTATGCGGCATGGCGGGGTGGTCGGGAGCATCGCTGATCAAGGCATTGGAACGCCGATTTCTCAATAAAGCGTCAGGAGGAAACCATGAAGATAAGTGACGACGGCATGGCGCTGATTAAGCGTTTCGAAGGCCTGCGGTTGCAGGCTTATCAGGACTCGGTCGGCGTTTGGACCATCGGCTACGGGTGGACTCAACCGGTAGCGGGACGAAAAGTGGGTGCCGGCATGGCGATCGATGCCGCAACGGCCGAGCGTTTGCTGGTGTGCGGTGTCGCCCAATTCGAACAGGGCGTCGAACGGCTGGTGGCGGTGACGATCACGCAGGGGCAGTTCGATGCGCTGGTGAGCTTCGCCTATAACCTGGGCTTGCGCGCGCTGGAGAAATCGACGCTGCTGCGCCGGCTGAACGCCGGCGATCGGCAGGGGGCGGCCGACCAGTTCGGCCGATGGGTGAATGCGGGCGGTGTGCGGCTCGATGGGCTGGTTGCCCGGCGTGCGGCGGAACGCGCGCTGTTCCTTTCCTGATGCCTGAATGCGTCTGTAAAACGATTCCCCCTCAAAACGACGGAGACCTTGCCCAAATGATTGAAGATGAAATCCAACGCTCGCTGGCCGCGCTAACCCACCTGGCGGTTCATCCGCTGATCTTGCCGGATCCGCAGCAAGAAGGTGCGACCTATCAGAAGATCAGCGATCTGAAAGTGAACACCGGTCTGGTTGACAGCTCGCTGGTGCAGAGCCGTTTTCAGATCGTGCTGTACGTGATCGACGATTACTCCCGGCTGATCGCTCTGGATAAGGCGGTTTTGAACGCCTGGGAAGGGGTTCGGCATGGCCACATCGGCCAATGGCCGGTACAGGCGGTTATGCGCAGCACCCTTTTGCAGAGCGCCACGCCCTTGGCGGATAACCGCGTTCAGTATCGGATGGCGCGCGATTACCTCATTACCCATTCCGAGGTGGCGGCGTGATCGCCATAAACGTTTCCGGCATGGCGGAATTGGCTCGCCGCCTGGAAGCGATTCGGCGCGAGGTCGCCAGTCACATTCTGCCGGAGGCAGGCCACGCCGCGCTGGCGCCGCTGCTCAGCACGATGCGGCAGTGTGCCGAGCGGGGGGCGTCAAACAGCGAGCCATCGCTGAGCGCCGGCATCGCGATACGTCCGGCCGTTACCGGATGGAACGCGGTGACGTTGTGTGTCGGCCCCAGTAAACAGCATTACCACAGAGCCCTGGCGCAGGAGTACGGCACGGCAACGCAGGCCGCCGCCCCGTTTATTCGCCCTGCGCTGGATCACCACAAACACCAAATGTTACGCATCCTGGCGGCTAACGTCCGCTATGGCATCGAAAACCGGTAGCGACCGCTACCATCCATCATCAAAAAAGAGAGAGAAAAACTATGGCTGATAAAACTTCGCCAGAATACGCCATGCTGCCTGCCGGCACTATCGTCAAATGGGGCACCGTTGGGGCTGCACCGACGGCTATGAAGGCGCTGACCAACTGTAAAGCGGTGGGTGAAATGGGGCAAACCGGCGGTTTTGTCGATTGCACCACGCTGCTGGATACCGCCAAGCAGTTTATTTCCGACCTGCCGGAAGGCGCGGAGAAATCCATCGGTTTCATCGACGATCCGTCCAACGCCGATTTCGCGGCTCTGCTGAATGCGGCGGACAAACGTGAAACGGTGCAGTTCTACGTCGAGCTGCCGAACGGCCGCACCTCCACCTCCATCCTGTCGCTGTCCGGCTGGAAAATGAATGAGATCACCGCCCCGGCGAGCGAAGTCATTCAGATTACCGTCCAGGGCAAGCAAAACAGCAACACCTGGGGCACGGTCACCCCGAAAGTGTGACGAGCCGACGATCGCGCTGGGTTAACGCCTGAGGGCGTTCGGCGCGATCGCCTCCGCCGCGGGCTATGCGGTCTGCGGCAACCCGCTGATGTACAGAGTAAACCGAATTGAACAAGGAAAAACCGATGAGTGAGAAATACGATCTGAAAGCGCTGAAAGCGGCGCTGCTGAAATCCGACGATCACGTGATTGAAACGCAGATCTTTGGCGCCAAAGCCTTTATTCGCCGCCTGAAAGCGGCGGAACTGCAGGAAAACGAAGACGGCATGAAGGCCGCCATCGACAGCGGTGACATGAGCAAAGCCGCGCAGCTCAACGTGCAGCTGCTGCTGTCTTGCCTGATGACGCCGGACGGCAAACGCATCCCGGCCGGCACCTTGCCGAGCGTTGACGATCTGCTGGCGGCGCACGACAACCCAACGCTGGTCGAAGCCATCGGTGCCGTCAAGCGCCATGCGGTCGGTAGCCTGGAGGAAGCGGAAAAAAACTGACTGACTCGCCCTGGCTGATGTTGGTGTTCCAACTGGCCGATCGCTGGGGTGAGTCGGATCCTCGCAAGATCGCCGCGATGCCGGCGCACATCCTGAATCACTGGCGGGCATACTTCAAACTGCAAGGCATGACGGCCGATGCGGCGGAGAGTGCCCCCGTTCATCAATCCGGTCAGCCCGCGCAAAGCAGTATTGATATGCAGTGTGCTGACGTTATGCGAGTGCTGGGAAATGGCTGATACCGCACAGTTGGTCGTCGGGTTGCAACTGAATGACACCAACTTTAAAAACAAACTGACGGCGGCTTACCGCACCGCCGGGGAACAATCCGCCAAATTTAACCGCCAGGCTCAGCAGGATGCGAAGAAGAC
This sequence comes from Serratia sp. CY81684, assembly GCF_052166595.1. Classification (NCBI taxonomy): domain Bacteria; kingdom Pseudomonadati; phylum Pseudomonadota; class Gammaproteobacteria; order Enterobacterales; family Yersiniaceae; genus Serratia; species Serratia sp. CY81684. The sequence continues at coordinate 513,753 of NZ_JBJNOO010000003.1, forward strand.
CGACGAGTCGTATCAACGCATCGACGGCACGCTTGGCGGCCTGGCGGGGAAACTGGCTGGGCTGGCCGGCGTTGAGCTGTCGCTGCAGGGCCTCGCCGCCACCTCGCGCCAGTATGGGCAGGCGCTCACCGAACTTGCGTCCATCACCGTCGCCGCGACGGCGCAGATGAAACAGTTGGACGATGCGGCCCGCCAGGCGAGCAGCGCTTCCGGCGAAGGCGGCAGCCGGGCGGAGGAGATGCTGAAACTGGCCGGCGGCCTGAATGACAGCGCGGCGGCCTGGCGCGATCAGGCTGCGGCAGCGCGCGGGGCGGCTCAGGCGACATCGGGCGTCGGCGCGGCGTCTCGTGTCGCCAATGTCGCGCTGGGGGCGCTTGGCGGCCCGATCGGTGTCGCCATCCAGGCGGGATTGGCGATGCTGTACTTCCATGAGCAAAACCAATTGGCCCGTCAATCGGCTTTGGCATTGAAAGATGCGGCGGTCGAGACGGCCGAAGATCTCAGCAAGCTCTCCAAGGCAAAGCTCGCCGTCAAAATTGATACCTTCGACGATCAGCTAAAGACGCTCAGTGAGGAAAAAGCCAAGATCGAAAACCAACTGGCGCGCAGGAGCGATATCCGAATTGCTGGCTTAGAGCGGCGAAGCAAAGGGTTGTTGGGATTCCTCTATTCTGATCCCAAAGAGGTGAAGAAAGAACGGAACGCCTTGCAAGCGCAGTTGGAAGATGTCATTAAGGGCGAGAAAGCGATCCGGCTTCGGCGAAGCAATGCCGTTAATGCACAGAATGGCAATGATAGCCATGTTGAGATCAAACCTGTTAAGCCTAAGAGCCATCAAACTAGCGCTCCTCCTGTCGGTCGTATTTTAAACGATAACGGTAAGCAGCAGGCTCTTGATCAGTACCAACAGCTGCGTCAGGAAATCGAGCAGGCGCATCTGAGCAGCCTCGAAAAAATCACCCAGGATGAACAAAGCGCGCAGGCCAAGCTGGCGTCAACGGCCAAGGCGGCCGGTGCCGGGCAGGCCGATGTGCAGCGTGCGATGGCGCTGAACGCCGAGAAGTACCAGCGGCAGCGGCAACAGCTCGCTGAACAATACGCGCCAGGGCAGGCGGCGGTGCGTAAAGAGCAAGAGGTCGGCAAGGAGCTGAAGGCGTTGTATGACGGGCGGCTGTTGACCGAACGCGAGTACCATACCGCCAGCCGGATGCAACAGCAAGAAACGACGCGCCAGCGGCTGAAGGCCGAAACCGACGCGCTTGCCGCGCCGCGTATGAACATTGCCGGTGATGTGGATCCGGTCGCTCGCCTTAACAACCAGCTAGTGCAGCAGCAGGCGCAATACCAGGCTTACTACCAGCAAGGCATTCTGGATAAACAGCGCTATGAACAGCTGATGCAGGCGGCGACGCAAGAATCGTCGGACGCTCAGTATCAGCAGGCGCTGAGCCTGTTCGGCGGGCAGAGCCGCGTGCACAAGATGGCGCTGGGGCTGGTGGACATGACGCGGGAACGGACCTCCGGCATGATGTTCGATCTGCTGACCGGGACGCAAAACTTTAAGCAAAGCATGCTCGGTTTGATGACCTCCATGACGCAGTCCATCATTCAGCAACTGATCGATCTGGCGATGCAGGCGCTGTTGACCAGAACCATTCTTTCTACCTTTATGAGCATCGGCGGCGGTTTGCTGGGCGGGGCTGCAAGCGCCGGCGCGGGCGCGGCCGGTTCAGGCGCGATGGGCATGCCGACCGGTTGGCAAGGCTATGTCCCCAACGCCAAAGGCGGCGTATACGCCTCGCCTTCGCTGAGCGCATTCAGCGGCCAGATCGTCAGCAATCCTACATTGTTCGCGTTCGCCAGAGGCGCCGGTTTGATGGGCGAAGCCGGGCCGGAGGCCATCATGCCGCTCAAACGCGGCGCGGACGGTTCGCTCGGCGTGCGGGCGATCGGCGGCGGCCAACAGTCTGCGGCGGCGCCGAATGTCTACATCACCATCGAGAACGGCGGCAACGTCAGTTCGCAGGCCGATCCGGGATGGGGCGAGTTCGGTAAACGGATGGGCAATATTGCTGCGCAGGAAAGCCAAAAGGTAATCAACCGTAACCTGATGCCGGGCCAGCCGATTTGGAAAGCAATCAAGGGGATGTAATGGGCATTCAGACATTTGAATTTCCGGCGCGCGTCAATGCCGCCGGCGATATGCGCTTTCGCGTCAGAAAGGCGCAGTTCGGCGACGGCTATGCGCAGGTCTCCGGCGACGGCATTAACCCGATCGTACGCTCCTGGGATCTGACCTTTGTCGGCAAGTATGACTACATCACGCCGATCATCGTCTTTCTGGAAAATCATCACGGGGTGAAGTCCTTCCAATGGACGCCACCAACGCAGGTTCCCGGCCTGTACCGCTGCGAGGGCTATAAGCCTGTCGCCATGGGCGGGGACAACTATTCACTGACGGCCACGTTTACCGAGGCTTTTCACGTTTAACCGGGGGAGATGATGCTGAATTCAGATTTGCAAAAGCTGGAGCCGGGCAACCGCATCCGCCTGATTGAGGTGGACGGCACCCGGTTTGGCGCGGATATTCTGCGCTTTCATTGCGATACCCTGCCGTTTACGCCGCAAGAGCTGGCCGCCGCCGGCGGTGATGAAAGCAAACTGCCGGCGAAATCGGTCTGGTGGCAGGGGCTGGAGTACGGCCCGTGGCCGTTTAGCGTTGAAGGGCTGGAGATTTCCGCCGACAGCCAGGGCAACGCGCCTAAGCTGTCGGTCGCCAATATCAACGGCCTGATCAGCGCGCTCTGCCTGCAGTTTGAGGACATGGCGCAGGCCAAGGTGCGGATCCACGACACGCTGGTGCACTACCTTGATGCCCGCAACTTCCCGCAAGGGAACTCTTCGGCCGATCCGCTGCAGGAAAAGCTGCAGGTGTTCTACATCGATCGCAAGGCGACAGAAAGCGACGAAGCGGTGGAGTTCGAACTCTCCAGCCCGGCGGACCTGCGGGGATTGCGCATCCCGACCCGGCAAATCCACAGCCTGTGCACCTGGTGCTCGCGCGGTGGCTATCGCACCGGCAAGGGCTGCGATTACGCCGGTAGCCGTTACTTTGACGACAAGGGCAACCCGGTGGATGACCCGAGCCAGGATCGCTGCGGCGGGCTGTTGAGCGACTGCCAAAAACGCTTTGGCGAGCACGAGCCGCTGCCGTTCGGCGGCTTCCCCGGCGCGGCGTTGATCCGGCAGTAGGGGGCGAGCATGAAAGAAAAAACCGCGGCGGCCATTATGGCGCACGCCAGGGCTGAGTATCCGCGCGAATGCTGCGGTGTGGTGGCGCAAAAGTCCCGCGTGGAGCGCTATTTCCCGTGCCGCAACCTGGCGGACAACCCCACCGAACAGTTTCATCTGGCGCCGGAAGACTACGTGGCCGCCGCCGAATGGGGCACCATCACCCTTATTGTGCACAGCCACCCGGACGCCACCACGCAGCCGAGTGAGCTGGACAAGGCGCAGTGCGACGCGATGGAGTTGCCCTGGGCGATAGTCAGCTGGCCGGAGGGGGATTTGCGCACCATTTTGCCGCGCGGCGAACTGCCGCTGGTGGGCCGCCAGTTCGTGCTGGGGCATACCGACTGCTGGGGGCTGATCATGAGCTATTACCGGCAGGAGCACGGCTTGGCGCTGCATGATTATCGGGTTGATTATCCGTGGTGGGAGCGGGGTGAAAACCGCTATCTGGATAACTGGCATGCCTGCGGCTTTCGCGAGTTCGATGGCCCGCCGCGCCCAGGCGACATGGCGGTCATGCAGGTTTCGGCGCCGGTGGCCAACCACGCCGGCATTCTGCTGGCAGATGGCCTGTTGCTGCACCATATGTATGGCATGCTCAGCCAGCGGGTGCCTTACGGTGGTTATTGGAAGGAGCGAACGGTGAAGGTGTTGCGCCACAAAGCCCTGATGTGATGCTATCATTCCACTTTTCAGCTTAAGGAAAAGGTAATGAAAAAGTTAATGATTGGGCTGGTGGTACTGGGTTTGGCGGGATGTGCAATGAGTTATACAGACATTAGAAAAAATCCAACGCAAACCTTTTCGACAACCAAAACACTGGAGCAAATGGAAACATGTTTAATTCCAAAATTAGATAGTGAAACTTATAATGGGCCTGCAATTAATACGACAGTTAAGCCTTTAGAAAATGGAGTAACTTTAGTTCCACTGGCTGGGCTGGAGTTTATCGATTTACTTAAGATTAATACCGGAACGAAAGTTGTTTATTATGGCGAAGGGACAAGGTCCGTTCTTTTTCCTGAGCGGAGAATAAAAGTGACCTTAATAGCGATTAAATCTTGCTTGTAGGGATTTAAAAATATTTTTTCGAGGCCTTATGACTTTTATTGAAATACCATTGAGAACAATACGATTCCATGGCCCGATGGTTGGCATATTTGGAAAAAAATTTGAGTATCGTGCTCGCAATGTACCAAAGGCTATTGATGCCATGAAAAATCTGCTGCCCGGCTTTGAGCGCTACATGCTTGAAGCTCACAAACGCGGTCTGACATTTTCAGTTTTCGTTGGTAAGCGCAATGTCGGGCAGGAGGAACTGGAGTTAACCAAAGGGACGGAAGATATTCACCTTGTTCCTGTCGTGATTGGGAGCAAACGTGCAGGTCTATTCCAAACTATTTTAGGTATCGCTTTGATTGGGGCTGCGATGCTAACCGGCCCTGCTGGGTGGGCGGCTTTTGGTTCGACTGGTACGTTCGGTGGGGTGTTGGCAATGAGCGGTGCCGCAATGGCCCTCGGCGGCGTCGTCCAAATGCTTTCCCCGCAAATGGGCGGGCTGCGCATGCGGCAAGGCCCGGAAAATAAACCGAGCTATGCCTTTGGCGGGCCGGTCAACACCACGGCGCAGGGCAACCCCGTCGGCGTGCTGTACGGCACGCGTGAAATTGGCGGGGCGATTATCTCCGCAGGTATTTATACCGAAGACCAGCAATAACGACATCCGTTTGAACAGACAGCCGCAATAGCGGCTTTTTTTATGGGCGAAATATGGCACAGAACATGATCCGTGGGCGAAAAGGCGGCGGCGGTGGCGGCCACACGCCGGTAGAATCGCCGGACAGCATTCAGTCGATCGCCAGAGCGAAGATGCTGTTCGCACTGGGGGAAGGGGAGTTTGCCGGCGGGCTGGATGGCACAAACATTTTTGTTGATGGCACGCCGGTGCTGGGCAGCGATGGAACGGAAAACTTTCCCGGTTTCCGCTGGGAGTTCCGCCCTGGCTCGCAGGCGCAGGAATATATCCAGGGCATTCCCGCCGTTGAGAATGAGATCTCGGTCGGCAGCGAACTGAAAAGCGGCGCGCCGTGGGTGCGCTCCGTCTCTAACCTGCAACTTTCCGCCGTCCGCCTGCGCCTGGGTTGGCCCATGCTGCAAAAGCAGGCGGACAACGGCGACGTCAACGGCTATCGCATCGAGTACGCCATCGACGTGGCGACCGACGGCGGCAGTTACCAGGAGGTGTTAACGGCGGCGATCGACGATAAAACCACCTCGCTGTATGAACGCTCGCACCGCATCAATTTGCCGAAGGCCACCACGGGATGGCAGCTGCGCGTGCGCCGGTTGACGCCTAACGCCAACAGCGCCCGGATCGCCGACCGGATGAACATCGTGGCGCTGACCGAAATCATCGACGCCAAGCTGCGCTACCCGAACACTGCGCTGCTTTACGTTGAGTTTGATTCAAAGCAGTTCCCCAACATCCCGAAGATCACCTGTAAACCGCGCGGCCGCCTGATCCGCGTGCCGGACAATTACGATCCGCAAACGCGCAGCTATACCGGCATCTGGAGCGGCGGCTTTAAGTGGGCCTACAGCGATAACCCGGCGTGGGTGTTTTACGACATTATTTTGGCCGAGCGCTTTGGCCTGGGCGATCGCATCGACGCCTCCCAGGTCTCCGAGTCCGAACTGTACCGCATCGCGCAGTATTGCGATCAGCCGGTGCCGGACGGGCGCGGCGGCGAGGGCATGGAGCCGCGCTTCACCTGCAACGTTTATCTGCAGTCACGGGAAGAGGCCTGGACGGTGCTGAGCGATTTGGCCGGCATCTTCCGCGGCATGACCTATTGGGGGCAAAACCAAATGGTCGCCTTGGCGGACATGCCGCGCGATATGGACTTCACCTACACCCGCGCCAACGTGATCGACGGCAAGTTTACCTACTCGTCCGCCAGCGAACGCACCCGCTACAGTACGGCGATGGTCAGCTGGTCCGATCCGGGCAACCATTACGCCGATGCGATAGAGGCGGTATTCGACAGCGATCTGGTGCGCCGCTACGACGTGAACCAGACCGAGCTGACGGCTATCGGCTGCACCACGCCGAGTGAAGCGAACCGCCGCGGCCGCTGGGCGCTGTTGACTAACAGCAAGGATCGTACGGTTAGCTTCTCCGTGGGGCTGGACGGTATGATCCCCATGCCGGGGCATATCGTCGGCGTGGCGGACCAGATGCTGGCCGGACGAGTGATTGGCGGGCGCCTCAGCGGCGTGGACGGACGTAAACTGACGCTGGACAGAAAGCCGGGCGCTAAAGCCGGCGATCGCCTGATCGTCAACCTGCCTTCCGGCCGGGCGCAGGCGCGCACCGTGCAGGCGGTGAATGAACGCGTAGTGACCGTCACCACGGCCTACAGCGAGACGCCGACGCCGGAAGCGGCCTGGTCCATCGACGCGGACGACCTGGCGGTGCAGCTTTACCGCGTGGTGGGCATCGCCGACAACGGCGATAACACCTATACCGTCAACGCCGCGGAACACGATCCGAACAAGTACGCCCGCATCGATACCGGCGCGCGTATCGACGATCGTCCGATCTCCATCATTCCGCCCGGCGTGCAGGCGCCGCCGAAAAACATCACCATCGACAGCTACTCCTCGGTGAGCCAGGGTATCGCCATTACCACCCTGCGCGCCGCCTGGGGCGCGGTTGAAAATGCCATCGCCTATGAGGCGGAATGGCGCAAAGATAACGGCAACTGGGTGTCGGTGCCGCGCACCTCGGCGCTCGGCTTTGAAGTGCCGGGGATTTACGCCGGTCGTTATCGGGTGCGGGTGCGGGCCATCAACGCCAGCAATGTGTCGTCTGTCTGGGCGACCTCGATGGAAACCTACCTCAAGGGCAAAGAGGGTAAACCGCCGATGCCGGTCGACTTCAAGGCATCGCCTTTGCTGTGGGGCATCCAGCTCGACTGGGCGTTCCCCATCGGCGCTGAAGATACGCTCAAGACCGAAATTCAGTATGCGGACAACGTCGCCGGGAATAATGCGATGCTGCTGGCCGATATCCCGTATCCGCTGCACACCCACGCCATGACCGGGCTGAAAGCGGGACAGGGCTTCTGGTTCCGCGCGCGCCTGCAAGACCGCACGGGCAATCAGGGCGACTGGACAGGCTGGAGCGCCGGGCAGGCGAACGCGGACGCCGGCGACTATCTCGAGAACATCGGCGACGATCTTCTGACCGCGAAAGACGGCGAGCGGCTGGTGGGCGATATCGACACCAACATCGACGCCATCTTACAGAATGCGCTGGCCAACAAGGCGACGGTGGATCACCAGTGGGCGCAGTACGGCACGGTGCGCGCCGATATCATGGTGGTGAAAACCACCATCGCGGAGGTCGATCGCGGGCTGGCCGAGATGAAAACCCAGGTGCAGGCGCAGATTGACGACGTGGCGGCGGTGCTGGAAGACAAACTGACGGCGACGGTAGACGCCGACGGCGCCACGGCCATCCATACGCTGAAAGCGGGCGTGCGGGTGAACGGCACCTTCTATAACGCCGGCATGTCGATCGCGGTATTGGCGGAAAACGGCAGGCCGGTCACCACCCGCGTCGGCTTTAACGCCAACCAGTTCGTGCTGATGAGCGGCAACAACAGCAATCAGTATTCGCCGTTTGCTGTTGTGGATGGGCAGGTGTTTATTAGCGACGCGTTTATTCGGAATGCTTCAATCACGTCAGCAAAAATTGCGGATGCCTCAATTGGGACGGCGAAACTATCAGATCGTCTGTCATCTGATAACTATCAGCCGGGCCAGCAGGGGTTGAGCATTAACTTCAGAAATGGTGAATTTGAGATGAACGGCAATAGCCCTGGTCAGGGACGCCGAGTGATGACGAACATCCGTGATGATTATTACAACAGCTCGAATCAGCTGGTATTGCGTATCGGTAAACTGAGGTAACAGGTATGGCGGAAGAGTACGGCATTCTGACTCGCGCGCAAAACGGGAAAATGATTGAGTTTAACTCCGGGCTGCGCATGATCAGGCAGGTTTATGATGGCCCAATCAATGTAAACCTTCGCGATGGTAACGCATGGACGCCATTGCCGGGAATTTCACCAGGCAGCGACATTTTTTTAGTTCCGATGGAACGGTATTATTATGAAATACCTAACATAAGTAACCTCACCGGTTATGTCAGGGAGAATGACGGTATCAAGACGTGGTCTGACAGTTACAGAGGTGGTGCAACTAATATTTCATTTCGAGGAAAGGTATTCGAAACGTTGCCTGCGAGTGACCCGCCGGAGTACGGCATGCTCATGACAGATTCAGTTCAGTTTGCAACACTGGGTAAATCTCAGATTTCATATATTACACATATGGAAGAAATTAACTTTACGGGATATTGGCGTATACCTGACTGGGTTCAGGGGCGTGAAAATTCTGTAATCTATGTTAGCTGGTTCAATGCAAACGGTGAATTAACTATTATGCTAGATGGGAATGGTCTATATACAGACGCAATCCGAGGCTGGCGGATCATCAATAATGGTCACGGCGCTACCAGTGACGGCATTAGTGCCACGATGCGAATATGTGTTGTGGCGACTGTACCCGATTTGCAGATGCCTGATTATGGGATTGCTATCTGGAATAATGCTGGGGACTTGGTTTTCACTACGGGTTATACCCCAGTTTCATATAGTTCCTATCAAATAATGAATGGAACGGGTTCTATTGAAACGGGATTATCCCGCCCGATGGTTCCGGTGCTGAATTATGGCTTTCTGGGCGAGGGGACATCTAACTGGACTTATCTTTTCTATCTCGGCGTAGGCATGCAAGGTGGCAGAGTTTATGGAAGAAAAGGGGCAAAGTTTGGCGAAGGTAAAAACCTAATCGGAAGAACAATGACACTGAATCACCGCATGATAATTTTGGACTCGGACAAATATTTCTAACACCTAAAGACCTTTAACAACCCGGCCTGCCGCCGGTTTTTTTTTGCCAAATTCAGGAGAGTATTATGCCCGCAGGCACTCTTACCCTAACGAACAATTCCGCCGTAGTGAAAGGCACAGGTACGGCGTTTAACACCGAGATGAAAGCCGGTGATTTCATCGTGAGCGTGGTCGGTGGTGTCACCTATACGCTGCCGGTAAAAACCGTTGATAGCGCCACCCAGGTCACGCTGATTAAAGCCTATGATGGCCCAACGCAGGCGGGCGCAGCATGGTATGGCGTTCCGCGCGACACGATGAACGCCATCACCGCCCAGTTGGCTGCCGAGACGGCAAAAGCCTTGCGTGGGTTGAATCTCGATAAAAGCAACTGGCAGCAGGTATTCAGCGGCACCGGAAACATTACGGTTACGTTACCTGACGGCAGCACGTTTACCGGCCCGCCCTGGAATGGCATTACTGCTGCATTGGAAAATAAAGCCGCTAAAGGGGTAAACAACGACATAACTCAATTGTCTGCGCTGAGCACGGCTATCACCGTTGCTCAAGGCGGGACGGGAGCAAAAGACACAGCGACTGCACGTGCAAACCTTGGTCTTGGCAACTCTGCGACGAGAAACGTTGGCACAACATCTGGAACCGTTGCAGCTGGTGATGATGGCAGACTTGGAACCGTTAATAATAAGAGCGGAGGGAGAGTAACATCAGATGTTGCTCTATCCGGAAATCTATCTATTGACGGTTGGGATTATGTATCGAAGTCCCATGTAATAAAAGAATCAGATAGAACCAATATAGTCGGTGGGTTTAGATTTATTGGTAACGGCGATTTGCGAGCTGATCTATACCATTATGAAAGAGTTGGTCAGCACCATCTCTTTGGGATGCATGTCTATGGCGGTGGTGCGAATTCTTATTATGAATTTAGAAATGGCGGTGATGCGTATGCACCAGGTTCGTGGAATGTATCTTCAGATAGAAGGTTAAAAACAGAAATAAATAACATATCTAATGCGCTAAATAAGCTCAAAAGCATAGGGGGTTATACATATTTAAAAGAGGGGCGGCCAGAGGCTGGAGTTATAGCGCAAGAGGTACAGAGGGTTGTCCCGGAGTCTGTTTCCACATCGCCGCTTCATAAGAAAAATGGAGAGATCATTGATGACTGTCTTAATATTAATATAAATGGTGTTGTTGCGTTATTGATTGAAGCGGTTAAAGAGCTGTCTATTGAGGTTAATAATATAAAATCCTCTAGTAATTCTCATGGAGAAATCGAATGACATTAATCAGCGGCGTATTAAAAGGGCCTTACGGCGATCCCCGTTCCGGCGTAACCATTACCATGCGTGCAGTCAGAACCTCGTCAACGGTATTGGGCCTGGCTAAATCACAATCGGTTACGAATGATAGCGGTAAATACTCTCTATCCGTGGAGCCGGGAGCTTACGAGGTCATTATCTCTGTGTACGGCGCACAGCCGGAACGGGTGGGAGTTATCGAGGTTTATAACGATTCCTTGCCCGGCACGCTCAATGATTTTCTGCGCCGCCCTGGAGAAAATGATGTTACGCCTGAGATTGTGCAAACCGTCGATCGCCTACGCGCAGAGGCGGCTTTGTCCGCCGACACATCAGCAGCATCAGCAGCAGCGGCAAAAGTCAGCGAGCAGAACGCGGCAAACAGCGTGAAACCTGTAACAAGTGCGGGCTTTGGTTCCGGGCCAATTCATCGTGCTGATGTATACGCACAAGAAAACACATCGTTCATCAACCGGTTTAATGCGGCATCAGTCAACGCGCCAATAAAAGATATCGGCGCTGTACTGGCTTTACCGATGAGTGGAGAACCGAGCTGCGCTTATTTTGCAATTAATGCTACACGTGGTGCGTGGGTTGGAAGTTCGTTTGGTTCTGTAAAGACCATCACTTGGCAGTATCTATGGGGAGAGCGCAATACTACCGTTGACGCCAACGGTTTTATCAAGAAAGCCTCGCCGATCGCCAGATTGTCCGCTGCGCCTGAGCATATGCAGGCTGACTATCTGGAAGGCGGCTTTGCGCTGGCCGGTTGCGCGGCGGTTAATGGTGAGGCGGACGGGGTGAGCGCGGAACGAATCGCTACCGGCCTTTATCAGTTGAATGGCTCACTGGGGTTGGCAAAGGAGGGCTGGACTATCGAAGTGCCGCAGGACGTGAACGGCAACCGCCTGTGCTTTGTGGAAACCGCCACCGATAACGACGGCGTCATTACGGTGAAAATCAGCAAACGTCGTTTTGACATCGATACCGCAACGGTCGTGGCTGGCGAAGCGATGGATATCCCTGAAGGGCGCTGGATCGATCTGCGACTCGCCATGCCGGCGCGCGAAAGGGTGGAAGTGCTGCCGCCGGAGGCGCTGGTATCAAACGATGACACGTCATCGGAAACCAACGCGGTTTCATAAATAAAGTGGATGCCAGGTAAAATGCCGGTGCAGTAGGTTATTGGCCGCCTAATGCATCGGCGCCGGCATTATCACCGAGAGGCTCGGGCAAACACGCAGCCCGTTCCGCCTGGCAAGGTTCCCGCTGGGGGTTACTGCCCGTCAAATATCAGTGACCAGCCACTGATCCGCTTCTTCGAACATCTCTTCCAACATTCGGTTCAGCTTCTCACGATCGCTTTTACTGGCGTCGGAGTTCAGGCCGTTGGCCTGCATCGGTTTCACGCGCACGTCAGCTTCCGGGAACAGCGCATGCACGCGTTTTTCCAGCTCGTTGCGAATAATCTCGGCGGCGTTGGGCAGCCCAGCGACGTTGCGTTTGTCGTACACCAATTCTACAAACATGACTCACCTGTAAACACTGAATTAATGTACAGTATTCTGGCCTGAGGAAGGCCGGTTGGCAAGAGGGGGGCGGAATTTTGCATGATGCGATCATTCTTGCGCGGCGTGCGGTAACCCCTGCAACTGAATCACTAATTCCGCCAGGCTGGCGGCTTGCATTTTCTCCATCACTTTCGCCCGGTGAACCTCTACGGTGCGCAGGGCGATATTCAACCGCTCCGCCATTTCCCTGTTCATCATGCCTCGCACCACCAGCTGCGCGATGTCGCGTTCTTTCGGCGTGAGCGTGCGGTAGCGGCCGCAAGTTTCATGGCGTCGCCAGGCTTTGGCCGAGACCTGCCGCGCCCGTTCGAGGGCGGCGATCAGCGGTTCAGCGGCGATCGGTTTTTGCAGGAAGTCCACCGCGCCGTACTTCATCTGCTCCACCGCCATCGGCACGTCGCCATGGCCGGACAGGAACACCACCGCCAGCGTGCCGCCGCGGCGGCGCAGCTCCCCGTAAACCTGGTGGCCATCGAACTTCGGCATCCGCATGTCCAGCAAGACGATCCCGGACTGAAACAGATCGGCCTGCGCCAAAAAGTCGGTGCTGTCATTCCAGCATTGCACGTCGTGGCCGAGGCTGGTCAGTAAAAAATGGCAGGCGTCGGTGACGGCGACGTCATCATCCACCAGATGAATTAGCGACATGGTTTTCCTCATCGTTAAATATGAAATGCAGGGTGACGCATAGCCCATTGCGGCTGTCGGGGGCGGGGCGGTTAGCCAGTTGGATCTCGCCGCCGCCATACCGGGCCAGGCGGCGGCAAATGGCCAACCCCAGCCCCATGCCGCCGGTCTTGGTGGTGTTGAAGGGGCGGAAAGCCTGCTCCAGCCCGGCCGCGCTCATCCCGCCCGCGTTGTCCTGCAAACGCACATCGAGCGCCCGTTCGTGCTCGTCGGCGGAAAGCCAGACGGCGTTGGCGCCGGCCTGCGCCGCATTCAGCAGCAGGTTCGCCAGCAGCTGTTCCAGCAGCGCCGGCGGCAGGGTTAGCGTCAGCGAAGGCGCCACGTTGTTGAACAGTTTCAGGTCGGGATAGCGCTGCGTCAGGCGCAGCAGCGCCCACACCCGCTCGGCGGTTTCGTTCACCGCGATGGGGCGCCAGCTCGCCTTGTCTACCTTCTCGGTGGGGGGCTGCACCCACTGGCGCAGGTTATGAATCGTCTCGCCGCCGCGCTGCGCCTGCCGATCAATATTTTCCAGCGGCGTCAGCAGCGGGTGCCCGGCGTCCGTTTTGCGCAGTTGGATCAGGCACCCTTGCGCATAGTGGCGAATGGCTGCCAGCGGCTGGTTGAGCTCATGCGCAAAGCCGGAGGCCATCTCTCCCAGCACGTTCAACTGCCTGGCGTTCTCCAGCGCCTGCTCCTGACGGCGCAGTTGTTCTCCGGCATGGAGCAGCTGTCGCCCACGCCGGCGCACCAGCAGCGCGATCCAGATATGGTTGACGATCAACAGCGCCAGCACCGCCAGCGACAGGCTGACGGCCGTCTGATGCTGGATCAGCCAGCTCTTGATATCCAGCCACAGGCGCCGCTGTTCCGGGTGCTGATTGACGGCGCGCAGCAGCGCTTCCACCGCGCTGGTCGAGGCCGGTGCGCCCCACTGAAAGGGAGACTGCGGCGGTGCGGTCAGCAAGGCTCTTGCCACCGCATCCACCAGTGAGTTATCCAGACCGGGCAGGGCGGCGAACGACCAGTTGGGATAAAGCGGCGTGCTGGTGACGCAGGGAACCGATGTGGGCCGTTGCAACAGCGGGCGAAAATCCGACGGGTTGATCAAGCCTTCCTGACCCATTTTCTCCAGCAGACAGACGGGAACGATAGCGGCCTGAATGGCGCGCTCGCGCAACAGATAGAGCAGGGCGTCGGCAGGGAAACCGGTAAAGCGCAGGTGAAAATCGCGCTCGGGCCGCATACCGGCATCGCTGAGCGCCTTATAGCCGGTCAGATAGCCGCCGAAGGCCTGCGGATCGATGGCGCCCACCGTTTTGCCCATCAGCGCCTGCGGCGTCGTTATGCCGCTGTCGCGCCGCACCAAAATCACGCTGCCGATGATGTTGCCCGTTGCCCGATCGCCGTTGGCGGCGCGCAACGACGCCAGCCAGCGCAGATGATAGTGGCTGTTCAACTGCACGAACTGCGCCGGATTAGTGACCACGAACTGCACGCTGCCCCGATTGACCGCTTCGCGCATCTGCGCCAGATCGAGCGGCTGCAGGCGGAAGCGCTCACCGCCGACGCTGCCGTTGAGCCTGTCGATCAGCGGCTGCCAGTCACGCGCGGTCGCCGCATCGCCGCGCATCGCCAGTACGCCGACCGACCACTCGCCCGCCTGTGCCGCCATCCCCCAGCCGAGACTGAGCAGCAGTAATAACACGACCCTCACGGCCCCTCCTGATGGGCAATCTGCCTGCCGTCACTTGTTTTAGATCAACGTTAGGTCCGGTATGTGGTTAACCACAATAGAGCTGAGCCCAATGTCATTTTTACACTGTAAATCATCGACATTGTTTATTCATCTAACGGGCATCAATAGCGTGATCGGGGTGATGCCCAGGACGTGGGAGAGGCGCATGGATTTCGGTAAACGGCAGTTTTTACAGCGGCTGGGCGTGTTGACGGCGGGGGCTTCGCTGATCTCCGTGGCGGAGGCCGGGCTGACGTTAGCACCGACGCGGCGCGAGGGGGATGCGAGCCGCCGTTACGCGATGCTGATCGACCTGCGGCGCTGCGTAGGGTGCCAGGCTTGTACCGTGAGCTGCGCCATTGAAAACCAGACGCCGCACGGGGAGTTTCGCACCACGGTAAACCAGTATCAGGTCAGCCTCGAAGGCGAAGCCGCTGCGACCAACGTGCTGTTGCCCAGGCTGTGCAATCACTGCGACAACCCGCCCTGCGTGCCGGTATGTCCGGTACAGGCCACCTTTCAGCGCGAGGACGGGATCGTGGTGGTCGACAACAAACGCTGCGTGGGTTGCGCCTATTGCGTACAGGCCTGTCCGTACGATGCCCGTTTTATCAATCACACGACCCAAACGGCGGACAAATGCACCTTTTGCGTGCACCGGCTGGAGGCGGGATTGTTGCCGGCATGCGTGGAGTCGTGCGTGGGAGGAGCGCGGATTATCGGCGATATGCGCGATCCGCACAGCACGCTGAGCAAGCTGCTGCGGCGCCACGAGGCCGAGATAAAAGTCCTCAAGCCGGAGAACCAAACCGCGCCCCACGTGTTCTATCTGGGGCTGGATGATGCCTTCGTCACGCCGCTGCCGGGGCGGGCGCAGGTCGCCTTATGGGGAGAAAGACGATGAGCCGCCAACTGATGATCGCAGAAGTGCTGAGCCAGCCGCAGGCGGTGAGCTGGCTGCCGTGGGCCGTGCAATATTTTTTCTTTATCGGCATCGCCGCCTGCGCCGCGCTGCTGGCCTGCGTGTGGCGCTGGCGCGGTGGAGATAACGCCGCGCATCTGGAGCGCATGGCGCTGTTTATCGGGCTGACGTGTGCCATTACCGCGCCGCTGGCGTTGACCGCCGACCTGCATCAAACCGCCCGTTTCTGGCATTTCTACGCCTACCCGACGCCCTGGTCGTGGATGCCGTGGGGCGCGCTGTTCTTGCCGCTGTTTACCCTGCTGATCGGCCTGTGGTTTATCGCGATTGAATTTACGCGGCTGACGGGCAGACCGGTTGCGCTGTTGCGTGGGATAGCGCCCGCCTGCGCGCTGCTGGCTATCGGCCTGCTGTTGTACACCGGGCGAGAGGTTTCCATCGTGCGCGCCCGCCCAATTTGGTTCAGCTACGGGTTTCCGATCGTGATGTTCCTCAGCGCGCTGCAGGCGCTCTTGGCTTTGCTGCTGCTGGCGATGCGCGAACGGCCCGGTCTGCAGGCGCCGCTGGCGCGCGGGATGTTGCTGACACTGCTGCTGCTCGGCGGGGCGATCCTGCTGTGGGTATGCGGCGATATGTTATCCGGCGCGGCGGTACGCCACTGGCTGCAGACGCAGGCGATGGCGCGCCGGTATGCCGCGGGATGGATTGCGCTATGGGGGCTGACGCTGGCGTGCGCCGCCTGGGCCGGCTATCGGCGCTTGCCGCGCGGCGGCGCGCCGCTGCTGGTGGCCGGTGCTCTGGTGCTGAGCTGGCTGATGCGCTGGACGCTGTTGATCGAGGTACAAACCATTCCGAAATACAACGCGTCTAACTCCCCTTATAGCCTGCCGCTCGGCACCGACGGTTTGCTGGCGATCGTCGGCACCTTCGGCTTGTGGCTGGCGTTAATGATCATGGTGCGTGAAGCACAGGCGTTTTTACTGCGGAGAAAACAACATGGCTAAACTCACCCGGCGTCAGTGGTTGAAAGTGGGCCTGGCCTTCGGCGGATTGTCCGCTTTCGGCCTGAGCTATCGTGAAGTCGCCAAACGGGCGATCGACGGCTTGATTCACGGCACCTCAGGGTGGGTGACTCTGGATCGCATCAACGGTAACTCCCTGCCGCCCGAAGGGCGGGCAATGCCGGAATGGCAAGGCAATCCGCAACAGGCCATCTCGATGACCCAGTGTTTTGGTTGCTGGACGCAATGCGGCGTGCGGGTACGGGTGGACAGGCAGACCGACCGGGTATTGCGCATTGCCGGCAACCCTTATCATCCGCTGTCTCAGGAACGGCACGTCGACTCTGCGTTGCCGCTGCAGGAGGCGTTGGCGCAGTTGGGTGGCGAACGCGGCCTCGATGCCCGCTCCACCGCCTGCGCACGCGGCGCCACGCTGCTGGAGGGGCTTTACAGCCCGATGCGCGTGCTGGAGCCGATGAAGCGCGTCGGCAAACGCGGCGAGGGCAAGTGGCAGCGCATCAGCTTTGAGCAGTTGATCGCCGAAGTGGTGGAGGGCGGCAATCTGTTCGGCGAGGGGCATGTGGACGGCCTGCGGGCGATCCGCGATCTGGAGACGCCGATCGATGCCCGACGGCCGGGGCTGGGGCCGAAAGCCAACCAGCTATTGGTGACCAACGCCGGTGACGACGGGCGCGATAGCTTCCTGCGGCGCTTCGCCCAGAACAGTTTCGGCAGCAAAAACTTCGGCGCGCACGGCGCTTACTGCGGGCTGGCCTACCGTGCCGGTTCCGGCGCGTTGATGAACGATCTGGACAAGAACCCGCACGTGAAACCGGACTGGGAACAGGTCGAATTCGCGCTGTTTATGGGGACCTCACCGGCGCAGTCCGGCAACCCGTTCAAGCGCCAGGCCCGGCAATTGGCCAGCGCCAGATTGCGCAGTGAATTCCGTTATGCGGTGGTGGCGCCGGCGCTGCCGCTGACCACCACGTTGGCGGACGATCATGGCCATTGGGTCCCGATATTGCCGGGTACCGACTCGGCGCTGGCGATGGCGATGATCCGTTGGATCCTCGACCACCGGCGTTATCAGGCCGATTATCTCGCCATCCCGTCGGAGGCCGCCATGCAACGCGCCGGCGAGAAGAGCTGGACCAATGCCACGCATCTGGTGATCGCCGAGAGCGAGCATCCGCGCGCGGGGCAGCATCTGACGCTGGCCGATCTCAACGGCGCCGGGTCGGCGTCGCCGCTGGTGGTCAACGGCGCGGGTGAGCTGGTGGCGGCCGAGACGTGCGACAGCGCCGAGCTGTGGGTAACCCGTACGGTGACGCTGCACGATGGCGCGCAGGTGGAGGTGAAAAGCGGCTTCCAGTGTTTGAAAGAGGCCGCGGACAAGCTGTCGCCGGAGGTGTACAGCCGGCAATGCGGCGTGCCGGTGGCACGCATCGCGGCACTGGCCGAGGCCTTTACCGGCCACGGGCGCAAGGCGGCAGTGATCGCCCATGGCGGGATGATGGCGGCGAACGGGTTTTACAATACCTGGGCGGTGATGATGCTTAACGTGCTGATCGGCAACCTGAGCCTGGCGGGGGGCGTGTTCGTCGGCGGTGGTAAATTCAACGGCTTCGCCGAGGGGCCGCGCTATAACCTGGTCGAGTTTCCTGGCCTGGTAAAACCGAAAGGGCTGAATATCGCGCGCAGCAAGGCCGCCTATGAAACCTCCGACGAATACCGCGAAAAAGTGGCGGCGGGCGTTTCGCCCTGGCCGGCCAGGGCGCCCTGGTATCCGTTCGTCGCCGGGCAGTTGACCGAGCTGCTGACCTCGGCGCTGGCAGGGTACCCGTATGGGCTGAAAGCCTGGATCTCGAACATGACCAACCCCTTGTACGGTATCGCCGGGTTGCGCGGCGTGGCGGAGGAGCGGCTGAAAGATCCGGCGCGTTTGCCGCTGTTTATCGCTATCGATGCGTTTATCAACGAAACGACGGCGCTGGCCGACTATATCGTCCCGGACACCCATAATTTTGAGAGTTGGGGATTCAGCGCCCCCTGGGGCGGCGTCGCCAGTAAGACTACCACCGCGCGCTGGCCGATAGTGACGCCGGCGACTGCGCAAACGGCGCAAGGGCAGCCGATTTCCATGGAGGCGTTTTGCATTGCCGTCGCCAAACGCCTGGCATTGCCGGGGTTCGGCGATCGCGCTATCGGCGACGGCCAGGGCGGGCTGCTGCCGCTCAACCGTGCCGAGGATTATTATCTGCGCGCCGCCGCCAACGTGGCGTTTGCCGGCAAGGCGCCGGTGCCGGCCGCGAGGGCGGACGAACTGGCGCTGAGCGGTGTCGATCGCTTGCTGCCGCAGCTGGCGCAGACGCTGCGCGCCGATGAGATCGACCGCGTGGCGTTTATCTACAGCCGCGGCGGCCGCTTCGCCGATCACGACAGTGGCCGCCGCGACGGCAGCGTGGGCAACCGCTGGGAGAAACCGCTGCAGATCTGGAATGCGGAAGTGGCGAAGCACCGGCATGCGATCACCGGCGAGCGTTTCAGCGGCTGCCCCACCTGCTACCCGGCGCGTTTGTCGGACGGCCGCGCGGTGGAAGCGCTCTACCCAGAACGGCAGTGGCCGTTGCGCCTGATGTCCTTCAAATCGAATGTGATGAGCAGCTCCACCGCAGTGATCCGGCGCCTGCACGACGTGAAGCCGGTGAACCTGGTGGCCTTGAACCCGGCGGACGGAGCGCGTTTCGGCATTCAACACGGTGATTGGGTGCGCATCAGCACGCCGGGCGGCAGCCGCGAGGCGCAGATCAGTTTGCTGGCGGGGGTGATGCCCGGCGTGATCGCGGTGGAACACGGCTACGGCCACCGGGAGATGGGGGCCAGCCAGCACTACCTGGATGGCGAACCGCTGGCGATGGATGAGCGCATCGCCGCCGGCATCAACCTCAACGATCTGGGGTTTGCCGATCCGACGCGCGAAGTGCCGAATACCTGGCTGGATTGGGTGACCGGTGCGGCGGTGCGTCAGGGTATTCCGGCGGCGATCGTCAAACTTTCCGCGTAAACGGCAGACGAAAAACTGAATTATCGAGGGTTAATTTATAGTTAATTCTATTCTTTAACCCAAAACTAAATGGCATGCCTGTTTTATGGCTTTCTTATGGGGTTTATTTTTTAAGTTTTCTATAAATACTTAATGCGCCGTAAACAAAAGAGCAGTAGGTGACAACGATAATCACAAATTTTGACAAATTCACGGGTGCAGAAAACCACGGTTGGTAACCAATTACCCCAGCACCACTCAGAAAAAAAGAACCGGCCAGGATGGATAAAAACACAATTAATGAACTGATAATCCTTGTCACCGTCTTAGTCCTGTCTGATATTGTAATGTTATGTTCTTGAAGGTAAAGTTAAACCTTACAAGAACCGCCTATTGAGTTGTTGCAATTGTTTTTACTGCCTGCATTGTTACTCTGCCCCCCATTGGAACCTTGATTATTGAAGCAACCGCCAGCTATTGCGCCGCCGATAAGCCCAACAGCGAGACCCGGTACTCCTCCGAGCGATCCTGCAATCATCCCACCGATAATGCCGTTATTACAATTGGTTATGGCATCACCTTGTTTTGAGTAATAGTTACCGTTGCTATTGTTACTTCTCCCACTTTTTCCGTTGCTAGTTCTGCCACCATTATCAACACGGTCACCGCCATTATTGCCACGGCCACCAGCAATATAATCCAGCATTGAGAAATCAATGACTTTCATAAATAACTCCTTTTGATTAATAAGTTTACCTTGTACAAACCTTTGTAAGGCTTTTTATGATTAGCTATTTTCAGCGGGTAGTCAAATTTAAATTAATTGCTCATAGCTATCACGAAATATTATTGCGTTAAGTATAAAAGTATTTTATGAATTAACTCTTTTGTGGTGTAACTTGGCCGCAGCTGGTAGGTATCGTACTCATATTTATCATTTGCTTCGGTGCGCGTACCAAAATGAATGAATTAAGTTAGGCAACCGCATTAAAGGGGGGCTTAAAAGTAACAAAAGGGAATTCGCACTCATTATGCTACGGAGGGGCTTCGCGCCCTGTCAGACTTCGATCAAAATATTACTGAGCGCCTGGCGGCTTTTGCTTGAGCAAGGCGAACCCTTGTCCGCACCAATTCCAATCTGGCTATGTCAGGCGTTAATTTGGCCTCGGATTTCTCCAGCCGAACCATGCCATTGGTATGTTGCCGCATGATGCCGTCCAGCAGCATCGGTACGCGACAGGCTGCGAGTCAGAGGCAGGGGATGGGGATATTACGCCACAGCCCTCCACACACTCGGCAATTACCAGATGGCAAATTCGCAGGACTCCAGCGGAGTAATGTCTCGCCATCGAACAGCGGCAAGAATGCCCGCCGGCTTCGCTCGCCGTGTTGTAGCGCGTTCGTGTCGCCGATGGGGGCGCTAGCGCCGGCACGTCGACCGCCCCCGCCAGATCTTGATTGTTGGTTCTTTGCGCATCTTCGATGCTTGCCCTGCGGGCCGTTGCTAAAGCAACGTGGTCTTACTTCGTTCGGCTTAAACCTCCTTCGGAGATTCTCATCCTCTCAAAGTGCAGACGAAAAAAAAACCTGCTGTAACAGCAGGTTTTCTTGAATTTGGTCGGCATGAGAGGATTCGAACCTCCGACCCCCGACACCCCATGACGGTGCGCTACCAGGCTGCGCTACATGCCGACGCTATGAAAAATCATACTACCGATTCCCGATGTTAATGCAAGCGCCTCGCCATTTGATTGCTTTAGTTTTAAGCAGTTAGTTGGCGATAAAGCGTTTTACATCGGTCAACACCTGCAACAGCAGAGCAAGCTGCGGTTTCTCGTCTTTTATTTCATCGCCGTTCTGATCGTAGACGCGATAGTTGCCGCTGTTGTCCAGCATCAGCGTTTGTGTCGGCGTGGTTATCACCAGCTGGTTGCCATCGCCGGTGGCGATCCAGTTGTTGCGGCGCTGGGCGGTGAACAGATCCTCGCCTTGCGAATAGTCTTTCGGCGCGGTTTTCACGTGCAGCAGGCGTTGCATCAAGGTGCGCATGACGTCGTTATGGCCGGTCAGCTTGCTGATGGTCTGCGCCGGGGTGCCCGGCCAGTGGATCACCAACGGCACCTGCAGCTGCGCCTGGTTGAAGGCGGTGCCGGCGCCCCATTGGCCTTTGCCGCTGTCGTTGAACTCGACGCCGTGCTCGGCGGTGATCACCACCACGGTTTTATCCAGCAGGCCGCGCTGTTTCAGCGTGTCCAGCACCTGGCCTATCTGGGCGTCCACATCTTGCGCGCCGGTGCGGTAGCGCCGAATAAAGTCGGCAGGAACCGGTTTTTTGTCGCCTTCGGTCGGCTCGGCGCCGCTGAAGTTGATATAGGAGAACCACGGCTCTTTGTCGCCCTGATCCGTCAGCCAGCGTTGCCATTGCTGCGTGGTTTGCGCATCGCTTTGCGGCGCCGGCGTCGGCAGCGAGAAGTCGGTCAACAGAGCCTGGCGGTACAGGCTGGCATTGAAGCCATCGGAGGAGAACAGCCCCAGCTGGTAGCCCCGATCGCCGAGCGCATTGATCAGTGCCGACGGCTTACGGCCGGCGAGCACGCTGTCCAGATAGGTCGGGGAAATGCCGTAGAACAGGCCGAACAGCCCGGTATCGGCATGGTTGCCCGAACTGTAGTGATCGCTGAAACGCACGTTTTCCTGGGCGAAGCGGGTCAGGGTTGGCATGTCCTGCGCCACGTCTTTGGCGCGAATGCCGTCCACTACGATCATCAGCAGGTTATAGCCGCTGCCTTTATCGCCGTAGCTGAGATCGCTGAGCGGATACTCTACCGACACCGCTTCCGGGTTGCCCTGTTGCACCAGACGGCGTTCATACTCTTGCTGGTCGAGCAGGCCGTGTTTCTCGAGGAACTTGCGCGCGGTCATCGGGTACGAGAGCGGCAGGTTGGCCCGCTGCATGGTGATCGGGCGATAGAAGTTGGCGTCGGCCCAGATATAAATCAGGTGCGACGCGAAAAAGGCGCTGATAAACAGCGCCGCCAGCGGCTTGCCGAAGCGGCGGCGGTTCAGGCTGCGCAGCTTCTGCCAGCTCCAGGTGCCGAACAGCATCTCCACCAGGAAGATCACCGGCACGCAGATAAACATCAGCTGCCAGTCGCGCGAAAGCTCGCTTTGATCCGGGTTGACCACCAGATCCCACACCACCGGATTGAGGTGCAGGTGGAAATGGGAGAACACTTCACTGTCGACCAGCAACAGCGTGAGCCCGATGGTGGCCAACGCGGCGGAAATAAATCGCAGCAGCCGCTGCGACATCACCACGAAGGTGAGCGGGAAGATCACCAGCAAATAGCCGGCGAACACGATAAAGCTGAAATGCCCCAGCAGGCTGACAAAGGCATAGACCCGGCCCAGCAGGGATGCGGGCCAGTCGGTGACAAACAGGTAGCGGCTGCCCAGCCCAAGGGCGAGCAGGATGTTGAATAAGGCGAACCAGTGCCCCCAGCTGATCATCTGGGAGACTTTTTCACGATAACGCTGACGGTTTGTCACCATAAGTCAATATTAATGTGCTTTATCTTCACGGACAGAAGCCTGCAAGGCTTCCGCGAACGATCTCGCCAGGGTTTTCCGCTGCGCGGGGGCAACGCTGGTGTTGATCAAATTAGTGACCATGTTGCCCAGCACCATCAGGGAAAGATCGGTGGGGGTATGGTGTTTTTCCAGAACATTGACCAGCTCTGAGAGCAGTTGTTCAACGTGTTCGTCACTGTAACGGGATGATTGTGGCATAAAATTGCGCTTAGTAATCTGCAAAGTGCCCTATCTTACCGTATAGGGCAGTGATTTTCCGCTCTTTTATCACTTCCTGTCATTCGGGAAATTGTTCGCCCGCGCCGGGGCGGGGCCCCGCTGCGCCTTTCCGGTTGGCCACAGCTTTTTAGTATTGCAGGGCGGGGTCTTCAGTGTTTGAATACGCGCCTAAAGAACAGGAGGATTTATCATGAGTCTGGATATCGACCAGATCGCTCTGCACCAATTGGTGAAACGGGACGAGCAAACGCTGGACGTGGTGTTGCGCGATACCTTGCTTCCCACCAACGCGGCGGTGGAAGAAATGATGACGGAACTGCATCGCGTCTACAGCGCCAAGAGCAAGGCCTTGGGCCTGTTCAACGAAGGCAGCGAACTGGCGGAAGCGCTGCGCACTTGCCGCAAGGACGATAAGGACTTTCTGGCCTTCAGCCGCGCGGCGACCGGCCGCCTGCGCGACGAACTGGCGAAGTATCCGTTTGCCGAAGGCGGCGTGGTGCTGTTCGGCCAATACCGTTATCTGGCGGTGGAGTACTTGCTGATCGCGGTGCTGAACAGCCGTAACAGCATGCGCGTCAACGAAGAGCTGGATATCAACACCACGCACTATCTGGACATCAACAACGCCGATATCGTCGCGCGCATCGATCTGACCGAATGGGAAACCAACCCGGAATCGACCCGCTATCTGACCTTCCTGCGCGGGCGCGTAGGCCGCAAGGTCGCCGACTTCTTCATGGATTTCCTGGCGGCGTCCGAAGGGTTGGACACCAAGGCGCAAAACCGCGGGCTGCTGCAGGCGGTGGACGACTACTGTGCCGATGCGCAGTTGGACAAGAACGAGCGCCAGTCGGTGCGCCAACAGGTGTACAGCTACTGCAACGAACAGCTGCAGGCGGGCGAAGAGATTGAACTGCAGGCCTTGTCGCAGGAGCTGTCGCCGGTCGGTGAGAAAGACTTCATGCAGTTCTCCAGCGAGCAAGGGTATGAGTTGGAGGAAAGCTTCCCGGCGGATCGCGGCACGCTGCGCCAGCTGACCAAATTTGCCGGCAGCGGCGGCGGCATCAGCCTGAATTTCGACGCCATGCTGTTGGGCGAGCGCATTTTCTGGGATGCGGCCACCGACACGCTGACCATCAGAGGCACGCCGCCGAACCTGCGCGATCAGCTGCAGCGCCGGACCGGCAGCGGCAAGTAAGCGCGCCGGATCGCAGACAATAAAAAACGCCGCAATTGCGGCGTTCTTTATTTCGGCGTCCCGAAAGGTTCGAAAACGTAGCGATTAAACGCGAACGAAGTCGATGTGAGCCAGTTTTGGCTTGAACGGGTGACGCTGTACAGCCTGAACCTTAACTTTGGTTTCTTTACCGTCGATAACCAGAGTTACTGCTTCGCTGTAGAATTCTGGTTTAGCTTCCATGTTCTTAACAGAATCATGGTCCAATTCGATGGAAACTGCAGCTTCTTTGCCACCGTAAACGATAGCTGGGAATTTGTTTGCTGCACGCAGGCGGCGGCTCGCACCTTTACCCTGGTCTTTACGTACTTCTGCATTGATAGTGAACATTGTTTTTTCTCTTAAAAGAAAATTTACCCTGCTACAGGCGACCCAAGTAGCAAGTTCGGAAATCCACTTTAACGCTGGGCAGGCCCAGGTAAAGCGCGCGGCATTTTAACGGAAAGCCGCCTGCAGGGCAACGAAAACCTGTCCAGATTGGGGACCGTTCGCTCAGGTCAATTGATTGGCGCGGCGGAAACGGCCTTGATAATCGAACACTTTCTCGCGCACCTGCCAAAACTGGCCGCGTTTGCGCGCCACCACGAAATCCGGATGGCGCAGCGCCTGCTGTTGCGCCAGCACGTCGGCGGCGGTGTGCCAGGCGAACGGCACGCCCGGCGCACGCTGGTGCGGGCGCAGGAACAGCATCTCGAACGCTTTGCGCTGCGCCGGCGTCTGCAGGCGGAAGCGCTCGCTGGTGCTGGTGCCGTCCTCGTCGTAATAGGTGGCCTTCAGCCATTCGCCCTTGTCATCGCGGCCGCTCTGCAGTTCCATGCCGCCGCAGCGCAGCACCAGCGCGTCTTTCAGCTTCAGCGCCGCTTTCAGCATGTCATCGGGATCGACCAGCACCTCCTGACACTGATGGCAGCGGCGTGCGGCGATGTCGTTCTCCGCGCCGCAGTGCGGGCAGCTCTTGAACCGGAAGCGGTAATCGCACTGTTCGCGGTGGCCGTCGTCGTCTTCCAGCCAGCCCTGACAGCGGCGGCCGTAGTGCTCGATGATATCGCCGTTCTCGGTGCACTTGCCCCAGAACAGATTGGCGAAGCCGCAGGCCGGGCAGAACACCTGCACCGGCTGGCTGTCGCCGTGCGGCTTGCTGACGCCGACCTCCGGCGTGAACAGATCGTGTGGGTTGCCGGCATAGTCGAGGATCAGACAATCCTCCTTGCCGGGCGCCAGCCGCAGCCCGCGGCCGACGATCTGCTGATACAGGCTGACGGACTCGGTCGGACGCAGGATCGCGATCAGATCGACGTGCGGCGCGTCGAAACCGGTGGTCAATACCGCTACGTTGACCAGATAGCGCAACTGCTGTTGTTTGAACGCCTCGATCAGCGCATCGCGCTCGGCGGGCGGCGTTTCTGCGCTGACCAGCGCGGCCTCGCCGTTCGGCAGCAGGCCGTGGATCTCGCGGGCGTGCTCGACGGTGGCGGCGAAGATCATTACCCCTTTGCGATCGTCGGCGTACTCCACAATCTGGCTGATAATGTGCGGCGTGACGCGGTTTTGCCGCTTCAGCTCGCGGTTCAGATCCGCTTCGCTGAACAGGCCGTTGCTTCTGGCCTCCAGCCGGCTGAAATCGTACTGCACAATCGGCATGTCCAGCCGCTCAGGTGGCACCAGGAAGCCGTTCTTAATCATATAGCGCAGCGGCAGCTCATAGATGCAGTCGCGAAACAGGCTGGCGCCGTCGCCGCGGGTAAAACCGTGGTAGTGATACTGGTAAATCCAGCCCTTGCCCAGACGATAGGGCGTGGCGGTCAACCCCAGCAGCCGCAGTTGCGGGTTGGTTTTCTGCAAATGCTGGATGATTTGTTGGTACTGGCTGTCGTCGTCGTCACTGATGCGGTGGCATTCATCGACGATCAGCAGCGAAAAGGCGCCGTCGAACAGCGGCAGGTTGCGCGCCACCGACTGCACGCTGCCGAACACCACTTTGCCGGCGCTCTCTTTTTGTTGCAGACCGGCGGCGAAGATGTCCGCCTCCAGGCCGTAGGCGCAGTATTTGGCGTGGTTTTGCGCCACCAGTTCCTTGACGTGCGCCAGCACCAGCACCCGCCCACGGGCGCGCTTCGCCAGTTCGGCGATCACCAGGCTTTTGCCGGCGCCGGTCGGCAGCACGATCAGCGCCGGTTCGGGACGCCGCCGGAAATGGTTGATGGTGGCTTCGACCGCTTCCAGTTGGTAGGGGCGTAGGGTAAAGGCCATAAAATGAACGCCGTAGAGTGGAATGGGCCGCCGGGTACAGGTCTTGTCGCCCCCGTTCCCACAGAAACAGCGACATTTTACGCCCCGGGCGGCCGAAAAATTTCTACTATTATGCCTTCTGCGCACGCGCGGTGCGAGAAGCGTGAAAATTACCTCTGTCGGGCAACGCGTTGTGTCGCTATACTTGTGTGACAGCAATCGCTGTTCCCCCACGCGATTCCCCCCCTGAACCTGCTATTTGCACCCGGTGCAACGGCGGGCGTCATATTTTGGCAATACGATCAATGCGATCATAACAACGACAGGCAAAGCAGATCCCATGCGATTGGACAAGTTTTTATCTCAGCAGTTAGGCATCAGCCGTGCGCTGGTCGCGCGCGAACTTCGGGCTAAACGCGTCACCGTGGACGGTGAGGTAGTGAAGAGCGGGGCTGTCAAACTGAGCCCGGAGCAAGAAGTGGCGTTCGACGGCAATCCGCTGCAGCAGCAGAACGGCCCGCGCTATTTCATGCTCAACAAACCGCAGGGCTACGTCTGCTCTACCGACGATCCCGATCATCCGACGGTGCTGTATTTCCTCGATGAGCCGGTCGCGTACAAGCTGCACGCCGCCGGGCGGTTGGATATCGACACCACCGGGCTGGTGCTGATGACCGACGACGGTCAATGGTCGCACCGTGTCACGTCGCCGCGCCACCACTGCGAGAAAACCTATTTGGTCACGTTGGAGCACCCGTTGGCGGAAGACACCGCGCAGCGTTTCGCTGAAGGGGTGCAACTGCACAACGAGAAAGATCTGACGCGGCCGGCGACGCTGGAGCAGGTCGACGAACACGTGGTGCGCTTGACCATCAGCGAAGGGCGCTACCACCAGGTGAAGCGGATGTTCGCCGCCGTCGGCAACCGGGTGATCGCGTTGCACCGTGAGCGCATCGGCGCCATCGTGCTGGATGACGATCTGGTGCCGGGCGAATACCGCCCATTGACAGAAGAAGAGATCGCCAGCGTGGGCGCGCCGCACCTGCAGGACTGATAACCGATCATTGATTGCGGCCGATTAAGGAGTCGTGGAACGTGCAACAGAACCGAACCTCTCATCTCGGTTTGATTTTCATTCTGGGCCTGTTGTCCATGTTGATGCCGTTGGCCATCGACATGTACCTGCCCAGTATGCCGGTGATCGCTGCTCAGTTTGGCGTCGAGTCCGGCAGCGTGCAGATGACGCTCAGCGCCTATATGCTCGGCTTTGCCTTCGGGCAGCTGTTCTATGGGCCGATGTCGGACAGCATCGGCCGCAAGCCGGTGATCCTGTGGGGAACGCTGATCTTCGCCATCGCCGGCTGCGCCTGTGCCATGGCGCAGTCGATCGATCAACTGATCGGGCTGCGTTTCCTGCACGGTTTGGCGGCGGCCGCCGCCAGCGTGGTGATCAACGCCCTGATGCGCGATATGTTCACCAAGGATGAGTTCTCGCGCATGATGTCGTTCGTCATTCTGGTGATGACCATTGCGCCGCTGCTGGCGCCGATGATCGGCGGTGCGCTGCTGCTGTGGTTCAGCTGGCACGCCATCTTCTGGACCATGGGCGCCGCGGCGCTGATCGGTTCGCTGCTGGTGGCCTTGTTCATCAAGGAGACGCTGCCGAAAGAGCGGCGCCAGCGGTTCCACCTGCGCACCACGCTGGGCAACTTCGGTTCGCTGTTCCGCCATAAGCGGGTGCTGAGTTACATGTTGGCCAGCGCCTTCTCGTTTGCGGGCATGTTCTCGTTCCTCAGCGCCGGGCCGTTCGTCTACATCGAACTGAACCACGTTTCGCCGCAGCATTTCGGTTACTATTTTGCGCTGAACATCGTCTTCCTGTTCCTGACGACGCTGATCAACAGCCGCAACGTGCGGCGCTTCGGCGCGGTCAAGATGTTCAAGCTGGGGCTGCTGGTACAGCTGGCGATGGGGCTGTGGCTAATGGCGGTGAGTTCCGTGGGCCTGGGCTTCTGGGCGCTGGTGATCGGCGTTGCGGTCTATCTGGGGTGCATCGCGATGATCTCCTCCAACGCCATGGCGGTGATCCTGGATGATTTTCCGCATATGGCGGGCACCGCTTCTTCCCTGGCCGGCACGTTGCGCTTCAGCATCGGTGCGCTGGTGGGGGCGGTGCTGTCGATGGCGCCGGGCAAAAGCGCTTGGCCAATGGTCACCTCGATGGCGCTGTGCAGCATCGTGGCGGTGCTGTTCTATGTTTACGCCCGCCGGCCGCGCGATCGCGCAGCCTGACGTTCTCCCGATTCGGGGCGTGTCGCTCCGCATCATCACGGGGTTGCGCCCTGCCATTTCAGGGTGCAACCGGCAATGAAAAATTTGTTGCTAAATATACGCAAGCTAATCAACTGGCCACTTTCTCACCTGTGTGCTTTTTGTTAAAAAATTCCGCCGTCGTGCCGCCCAATATTCCCCGGGAGGCGCAGTGCGCTGTCGGCTGAGCCGCGCGGGGGGTTTGTATTAGGATTGATGTAAATCAAGGTATTAGCAGCGGTGGCGGCGCTAACGTGACGGGTAAGATGTTTCTTCATTGTAAAAATATGGCGACGAAAAAGTAGTCGCATTGCAAGAAAAAAGAGTTGAGATCGCTGCGGGAAAGGGTTACATATAACGCAAAAATGCGAGCTGAGTCGCAAAATGCCGTGAAATAACACCGCACGGCGCGCCAAAAAGTGGCACGGCATCGGCAAGCACGGGGTCAGGTTAATGGCTTGCGGCAAAATTTACATTTAAATAACATTTGTGCGCGGCAGAGTCGGGAGTCAACGGCTATAACTTAGTAACCCTGTCAGGTAAAAGTGTTTCACCTTTTCAAACTAGGGATTTCATGTGGAGAGTATCCAACTTTCGGTAGTGCATCGCTTGCCGCAAAGTTATCGTTGGCTATCCGGTTTCACCGGCGTGAAGGTCGAACCGATTCCGTTTAACGGAATAGACGAAGATAACAACCTGATTGGGCTGAAGCTGCTCAGCCATGAAGGGGCCGAGGCCTGGCAGGTCATGCAACAGCTCAATCTGTCGCTGCAGGAGATTCAGGTCGACTGTGCGATCGTCGAATGGGAAGGGGAACCTTGCCTGTTCGTGCAGCGCAGCGACGAGAGCGCCACCATGTGCCGCCTGAAAAACGTCGGTGCCGCGATCGCCGAACCGCTCAGCGCGCAATACCCCTTCTGAATTCGCCGCTAATCCGCCAACTGCAGCAGTTGACGGGTATAGTCGGCTGCGGGCGCCGCGAAAATCGCCCGGCAGTCTCCCTGTTCAACCACTTCCCCCTGTCGCAGTACGATGACCTGGTGACATAGCGAACGCACCACCTGCAGGTCATGGCTGATGAACAGATAAGCCAACCGGTGGCGTTGCTGCAGCGATTTCAGCAGCGTCAGGATCTGCGCCTGCACCGATTTATCCAGTGAAGAGGTCGGCTCGTCGAGGATCAGCAGCTGCGGTTGCAGGATCAGCGCGCGCGCGATGGCGATACGCTGGCGCTGGCCGCCGGAAAACTCGGTGGGATAGCGGTGGCGAAGCTGCGGATCCAGGCCGACTTCCCGCAACACCTCGATCACGCGTTGTTCCCGCTGCTCGGCGCTAAGCCGCTGGTGCACTTCCAGCCCCTCGGCGATGATCTGCTGCACGTTCAGGCGCGGATTCAGGGCGGAATAGGGATCCTGGAAGACGATTTGCATTCGGCTGCGGTAGGGCAGCATCTGCTTCATCGTGAGCGGGTGCAGCGGTTCGCCGTCGAACCAGATGGCGCCCTGCGAGGCCAGCAGACGCAATAACGCAAGCCCGGTGGTGCTTTTACCCGAGCCGGATTCTCCCACCAGCCCCACGCTTTCCCCTGCGCACAGCTCGAAACTCAACGATTTCAGCGCATAGTGATAATCCACCGCGCGGCGCAGCAGGCCGCGCCGGATGGGGAAGCGCACCTGCAGATCTTCCACCTTGAGCAGCGGCCGCTCGTCGCCGGGGCGCGCGGTGGGCAGCGGCAGCGGCTCACCGACGTCTTCGGCGGCCAGCAGCTGCTGTGTGTAGGGATGCTGCGGCCGGCTGAACAGCTGCGCGCGGCCGTTTTGCTCTACGCAGCGCCCCTGGCGCATCACCGCCACGTTGTCTGCCAGGCGGCGCACGATATTCAGATTATGGGTGATGAACAGCAACCCCATGCCCATCTCCTGCTTCAATTCTTGCAGCAGCGTCAGGATCTGCGCCTGGATAGTCACGTCGAGCGCGGTGGTGGGTTCGTCGGCGATCAGCAGTTTCGGGCGGGTCAACACCGCCATGGCGATCATTACCCGCTGGCGTTCGCCGCCGGACAGCTGATGCGGATAGTCCTGCAGCCGGTTTTTGGCCTGGCGGATGCCGACGCGCTCCAGGCATTCGACGATCTCTGCGCGCGCGGCTTCGCGCCGCAGGCCACGGTGCAGCATCAGCACTTCCGCCAGCTGTTTCTCGATGGTGTGCAGTGGGTTAAGCGACACCATCGGTTCCTGAAAGATCATCGCGATCTGATTGCCGCGCACCTTGCGCAGGTCAGTCTCCGGCGCATGCAGCAACGACTCGCCGTTGAACAGAATATCGCCGGCAGGGTACACCACCGGCGGCGCGGGCAGCAGACGCAGTATCGACAGGGCGGTGACGCTTTTGCCGGAGCCGGATTCCCCTACCAGCGCCAGCGTTTCCGCCGGCGCTATTTGCAGCGAGAGTTCGTTGACCACCGGCGTGACGGTGTCGCCCTGACGGAAGGCGATGCTGAGATCCTGAATAGCGAGCAAAGGAGTGGCCATATCAATGCGCCTTGCTGGGGTCAAAGGCGTCGCGCACCGCTTCGCCGATAAAGATTAATAACGACAGCAGCACAGCCAATACCAGGAAGGCGGTGATGCCGAGCCACGGCGCCTGCAGATTGTTTTTGCCTTGCAGCAGCAATTCGCCGAGCGACGGCGAACCTATCGGCAGACCGAAACCGAGGAAATCGAGCGACGTCAGGGTGGTGATCGAGCCGCAGAGGATAAACGGCAGGAAGGTCAGCGTCGCCACCATGGCGTTGGGCAGCATATGGCGGGACATGATTACCCGATCCGGCACGCCCATGGCGCGCGCGGCGCGGATATAGTCAAAATTGCGGGTGCGCAGGAATTCGGCGCGCACCACGCCCACCAGGCTCATCCAGCCGAACAGGATGGTGATGCCGAGCAGCCACCAGAAATTGGGCTGGACGATGCTCGACAGCAGAATGATCAGAAACAGCGTCGGCATGCCCGACCACACTTCGATAAAGCGCTGTCCCCACAGATCGAAACGCCCGCCGTAATACCCCTGCGTCGCGCCGACGCACACGCCGATCAGGCTGGAAAACAGCGTCAGCGCCAGACCGAACAACATCGAAATGCGAAAACCGTACAGCACCCGAGCCAGCACGTCGCCGCCGTTGCTGTCGGTGCCCAGCAGGTTGTGCCGCGAAGGCGGCGAAGGGAAGGGCACCTCAGTGGCGAAGTTGATGGTGTCGTAACTGAAGCGGATCGGTGCCCAGACCGCCCAGCCGTGCCGTTCGATCTGCCGCTGCACGAACGGATCCTGATAGTCGGCTTCGGTATTCAGTTCGCCGCCGAAGGCGGTTTCGCTGTAGCTAATCATAAACGGCAGGTACAACCGGCCTTCATAACGCACCAACAGCGGTTTGTCGTTGGCGATCAGATCGGCGGCCAGGCTCAGAGTGAACAGCACCAAAAAGATCCACAGCGACCAGTAGCCGCGGCGGTTGCGGCGAAAACGCGCCCAGCGCGCCTGGTTGATCGGGCTAAGGCGGCTCATTGGCGGGCCTCGAAGTCAATGCGCGGATCGACCAGGGTGTAGGTGATATCGCTGAGGATATTCAACAGCAGGCCGATCAGGGTGAAGATATACAGCGTGCCGAACATCACCGGGTAGTCGCGCTGCAGCGTGGCGTCGTAGCCCAGCAGCCCCAGGCCGTTGAGCGAGAACATCACTTCGATCAGCAGCGAGCCGGTGAAGAACATGCTGATAAAGGTGGCCGGAAAACCGGCGATCACCAGCAGCATGGCGTTGCGGAACACGTGGCGGTAGAGGATTTTTTTCTCGTCCAGCCCCTTGGCGCGGGCGGTGGTGACGTATTGTTTGCGGATCTCGTCGAGGAATGAGTTCTTGGTCAGCATGGTCAGGGTGGCGAAACCGCCGATCACCGTCGCCAGCACCGGCAGGGTGATGTGCCACAGGTAGTCGGCGATCTTCGCCGGCCAGGAGAGGGTGTCGAAGTTGCTCGATACCAGGCCGCGCAGCGGGAACCAGTCCAGGTAGCTGCCGCCGGCGAACAGCACGATCATCAGAATGGCGAACAGAAAAGCCGGAATGGCGTAGCCGATGATAATCAGCGTGCTGCTCCAGGTATCGAACGCGCTGCCGTTGTGGACGGCCTTGCGGATGCCGAGCGGGATCGACACCAGATAGATGATCAGCGTGCTCCAGAGGCCCAGCGTGATGGAGACCGGCAGGCTCTGGCCGATCAGCTGCATCACCGAAGCGCCGCGAAACAGGCTGTCGCCGAAGTCGAAGCGCATATAGTTCCACAGCATGGTGAAGTAGCGCTCGTGCAGCGGTTTGTCGAAGCCGTAACGCTTAGTGATCTCGGCGATCACCTCCGGATCCAGGCCGCGCGAACCGCGATATTGGCCGTCGCCAGCCGCGATGCCCGTCCGGGCGTGGCCCAGGCCTTCACTCACGCCGCCGCTGCCAAAACCGCTGCCCTGACCCAGTTCGATGGCGGCGATGGCCTGATCGACCGGACCGCCGGGGGCGATTTGCACGATAAAAAAGTTGATGGTGATGATCGCCCACAGCGTGGGGATCACCAATAACAGTCTGCGTATCAGATAGGCCGCCATTCCGACTCCTTATTGCCGCTGAGCCGGTAAGCGCGCCGCCTTGTTGACGTCGTACCACCAGTTGTCGAAGCCGATCGCATAGGCCGGGCGGACCGACGGCGTGGAGAACTTGTCCCAATAGGCGTAGCGATCGTGGCTGGAGTACCACATCGGCAGCATGTAGTTGTTCCAGGTCAGCACCCGGTCCAGCGCGCGGCCGAGCGGCAGCAGGGCGTTTTCGTCGCCCTGATGGGCGGCGATTTGCCTGACC
Organism: Serratia sp. CY81684; assembly: GCF_052166595.1. NCBI lineage: Bacteria > Pseudomonadati > Pseudomonadota > Gammaproteobacteria > Enterobacterales > Yersiniaceae > Serratia > Serratia sp. CY81684. Next base: position 547,752 of record NZ_JBJNOO010000003.1, read on the forward strand.
AGGCTGTCGACCGCCGGATCTTTGACGCCGGGGGTGTTATAGCTGGAATCGATGTACTGCGAATCCCACAGAATTTGCAGATCGGCGCTGGGGAACGGCATCGCCATATACACCGTCGACATCATGTCGAAATCGCGCTCGCGCATGCGGCGGGTGTACTGCGAGGCGTCAATCTCGCGGATTTGCATCTCGATGCCCAACCGCTGCAGGTTGTGGCGGAACGGCAGCACGTACTGGAAGTTGCTGCCGCTCAGCAGCATCAGTTCAAAGGTGAACGGCTGGCCGGTTTTGGCGTTGACCAGCTTTTGATTTTTGACCACCCAACCGGCTTCTTTCAGCAGTTGGGTCGCCTTCAGCAGATTTTGTCGATCGTTGCCGCTACCGTCGGAAGAGGGCGGTTGGTAGATACTGGTAAATACCTCCGGCGGTATCTGGCCCTTGAGCGGTGCCAGCAAGGCCAGTTCAGCGGCGTCCGGGTAGCCGCGGGCGGCGTAGGCGGTGTTTTGGAAATAGCTGTCGGCGCGCTGATAGGCGTTGTAATACAGCGCCTTGTTCATCCAGTTAAAATCGAAAGCCAGGCCGATCGCTTCCCGTACCCGACGATCGGCGAACAGCGGTTTTTGCAGATTGAACGCCAGCCAGCGGGTATTCTGCGCCGCCTGGTTGGTCTCGTCCTGCTTGATGATGTAGTTGCGCGCGAAGTTGCCGCCCTGATATTGGGTGGCCCAGCTCTTGGGCGACGGCTCGATGCGGAAATCGTAGGCGCCGGCCTTGAAGGCTTCCAGCGATACCTTATCGTCCAGATAATAATCGTAGCGAATGCTGTCGAAGTTGTAGCGGCCGCGGTTTACCGGCAGATTGGCGGCCCAGTAGTCGCGCACCCGCTGATAGGTGATGTACTGGCCGAGGCGATAATCGCCGATTTTATACGGGCCGCTGGCGAGCGGCGGGGTGCTGAGCGGTTCGTTGAGCTTATGGTTTTTCCAGAAGCTTTCCGGCAATACGCGCAGGCTGAGCAGGCTGAGGATTTGCTCACGGTTCGCCTTAGGCAGCTCGATGCGCACCGTCAACCGGGAAATGGCCTTGACCGTGACGCCTTTGTAATAGGAGCGAAACTGCGGCACGCCTTCGGTCATGAATTTATTGAAGGTAAAGGCCACGTCGGCGGCGGTGATCGGGCTGCCGTCCTGGAAGCGCGCGCGGGCGTTGATATCCAATTCCATCCAGCGCATGTCGGCCGGGAAACGGGCCGATTCGGCAATCAGCGGGTAATAGCTGCCGGGTTCGTCGTCGGAGTTGGTGAACAGCGTATCGTACAGCTCCATCGTGCGCTCGCCGGGCACGCCGCGGGTAGCGAAGCGGTTGAAGTTGTCGTAGGTGCCGATGGCCGCCAGTCGCACGTCGCCGCCCTTGGGCGCCGCCGGATTGACGTAGTCAAAATGGCTGAAGTCGGTGGCGTATTTCGGTTCACCGAGAAGGGCGAAAGCGTAGCTTTCGTTGAGGGCTTCGGCCCGCAGACCGAAGCTCAGTGCCGAGAGCACCAGAGCAGCGAAAATGCGCACGGACATCAGACGGTAAGCTCCTGCTGTGGAATAAGGTACAACCTGCGCCCAGCATAACATTCTTCGGACGGGCGCAGGGTAAAGATGCTTAAAGATTAACTATTTTTTTCCTGATAATCAAAGACCTGATTAGCATTGCAGTAAGCGACGAAATCATCGATGCTCAGCGGCTTGCTGAAGTAGTACCCCTGCATGAAGTTGACGCCGTGTTCTTGCAGAAACTGCATCTGCTCGGCGGTTTCCACGCCTTCGGCCACCGTCAGCATTTTCAGCTTTTTCGCCAGCGAGATCACCGCATCCAGCACAGGTGCGGTGACCGTATCCTGGCCGATGGTGTTGACGAAGCCACGGTCAATCTTCAGATAATCCATGGTGAAGCGCTCAAGATAAATAAGCGCGCTGTGCCCGGTGCCAAAATCATCCACCGCGATCTCGATGCCCTGTTTGTGCAGCCAGTCAAACTCCGTCAGCGCGCTCTCTTCTTCCACCATGCCGCGTTCGGTGATTTCAAACACCAGCGTAAAGTAATCGCCTGGCAGCTGCGTCAACAGTTCATACACGTCCTGGTGAAACGACGGTGCGCTAAGGTGGGCGGGGGAAATGTTGAGGCCGACTTTACCTCCCCGTGGCAGCGCTTTGGCGAGCTGTGGCGCATCTTCGGCGATCAGCCTGAACAGGTGGCGGGTAAGCGGCACGATCAGCCCGTTGCTTTCGGCGTAGGGGATAAAGACATCGGGCGGGATGCGGCCCTCGATCGGATGCTGCCAGCGGATCAGCGCTTCCAGCCCGCCGATGCTGTTGCTATCGGTATGGAACACCGGCTGGTATTCGATAAAGAACTCGTTGCGCTTGATGCCGCGCAGCAGCGCGCGTTCCGGGCTTTGCCGCAGCAGCAGCATGTAGTAGCAGAGTACGCCGGTCATCAATGACAGCACCAGGCTGCCCAGCAGCGTCAGGCGAATGTCGTTGGGGGTCAGTTTCTCGTTGTAGAACAGGATGGTCAGCGGCAGATTGGGCAGCGTCAGGGTATCCGCCTTGCCCTTCGGTAGCTGATTGACCGGCATCAGGTTCGGGCTGAAAGTGGTCAGCGCGCGGTTGCCCATCACGATGGCGATGCCCGGCGCCTGTTCGTCGTGCGAGGTGAACAGCAGGTAGGGCATCAGATCGATGTCCAGCGTAGCGAGGATGCCGGTGGCCTTTTCGCCGGGATGTCGCAGCCAAACCGCAACCGCCGGTTTATTTGGCACCATCGGCGTACCCTGCTGCAGCTTGAGATCCAGAGACAGATCCCAGTCGATATCCTGGTAGATATTTTTCATCGGCAACATCATGTCGCCCGTGGCGGAGGAGCAATAGGCGTAGCCGTCCTTCACCAACAGGAAGGTGCGCACGCCGCTGGTAAAGGCCGCCTGGTAGGTAATATCCGACTGGCTGGAGAGGCAAGGCTTGTCCAGCAGCGGCATCATTTGCCGCATCACCGCCGTCAGATGCGAGATATAACCCAGCGTGAACTTTTGCGTGCGCGCTTCGACCTTATGTTGATATTGCGTGCGCTGGTGGTTGATCAAAGAAAGCGTGACCGCGGTGAATAGCGTAAAAAATACCAGGGCGGCGACAACGCTTTTAGCCAGGCTGCGTTGTCGGTGAGACACGCTGCGGGCGAAAGCTCTTTTCAAGCCCATAACCGAGTCCTCTGCAACCGGGCGTCAGGCGTGTCGCGCAGCCAGTTAATGGATTGTGCCAACGGCTTTTTTTTCATTTTTGCCTTTTTATCCCGTACCAACCGGCGGCGCCATTTAAATATGCGGCGTCGCCGACAGAAATATCATGCGCATAATATCAGCGGAAACGTTTTAAATAACGCCGGGGCGCCGTTGCCGTCATCTGACGATAATAGGCGAGTTTTTCCTCGACGGGGCGATTTCCCGCCAACAGTTTATCAAAATAATGGCGTGCGGCGGCGTTAAGCAGGGAAAGGTGACGATAAGGCAGGGATCAATTTTGATGATACCTGTTCGACAACCAAAAAAAACGCCGCCCGTGGGCGGCGCTTATCGCTCGTTTGGTATTCAGGATCTTCAGGGCGTTGCGCCGTTAACCGTTGGTCAGCACCCGGCGCGCTTCTCGATAACGTTTATTCCAATAGTTATCGGTCAGCTTGGAAATCATGACCCCACTGCTGGTGGAGGCGTGAACGAACTGATCGTTGCCTAAATAGATGCCGACATGGCGCCCGGTAGAACCGGCGCGGAACAGCACCAAATCGCCGGCGCGCAGCTTGGTGCGCTGAATTTTCTTGCCGAGATCTTCCTGTTCATAGGTCGAACGCGGTAAATCCATGCCGAACTGTTCGCGGAAGGTGCGCTGTACAAACGCCGAGCAATCGATGCCGCGCTTGGTGTCACCGCCTAAGCGGTAGCGAACGCCTTTCCAATCCGCATACTGATCCATAATCTTTGACTTGACGTCAACGTTGCGGACCATCGCTTCGAATTCATCCTGAGAGGCTTGCAGTAAAAGACCGTCTTTGTCATTAACTGCACGCATCTCAGTTTGTGCGTTATTCAAGTTCGAAGTGTGAGTCGAGCTGCACGCTGACAGCATAACCGCAGCGGCAATTGCAGGGACTACCCGCAAAAAATATCTCAGAAACGGTTGAGATTTGACCATTGTTGTTGTTTTCCCTTGAAGTCCTTAACGACGAAAGTCGCTACCTGAAAAATGCCAAACGAAACGAGCCTAGTCCGCACCTGTTGCATCGACAACCAGTTACCGTTGAAAACGTGCGAGAACGCACATTTTTATCGGATTTCATACTGATTCGACTTAAACCAGGCACAAACGCATCTGAGATTACCGGAACCAATAGGGGATTGCGAGCCTTTTTCCCGTCTTTTTTATATGAATTTGTGATGTAACATAATGTAAATCTTCATATAAAAAACGCCAATTGTCCGATGTATGAATCTGGCGTGAAATCAGGTTGCAAAAGCGTTAACGAACGGCGGGGAAATTTTTGCGCGCGGCGAGGGGAAGAGGGCGGGAGGCGTAAGCCTCCCGGCATGAGTCATAGACACAAATTATGGTTGGCCGGGGCGGTGCTTACCGGGCAACAGGCGATTCAACCGATCGACGATCCAGTCGCTGCAAGGCGTCATCAGCACCCAGCTGGCGCCAACCAGCACCACGGACAATGAGCCGACGGCGATATCGGTAAACCAGTGGGCACCAATCATCACGCGCGGCAATGAGAAGACCAACGTAATCAGCAGGGCGACGGCGAAGGCGCCGCGGCCGAAATAGCGCAGCATAAAGCAGGAAAAAATAATCAGCATCATGCCGTGGTCGCCGGGGAAGCTGTCGCCGGAAGCGTCCTTGGTGGGGATGCCGGTCAGCTCGCTGACGCGATGGATATTGTCAAAGGTCAGGGTGGGGCTTGGATGTTTTACCGGCAGCAGGTGGCCAAGCTGGTTCAGCACCACGGCGGTCAGCAGCATCACCACGCCGGTGATCACCAGACGGCGGCGGCCGGCGGCGTCCTGCTTCAGATAAAAGTACAGATACAGCAGCCCCATGGCGAGCAGCGAAATCACATCGAACGCGCGGTTGTTGGTGATGGCGACCAGGTGTAAAAACGCCGGGTCGGTGGCCAGATGGCGGTTAAAGAAGAAGAAAATCGCCGAATCCAGGGTAAACCAGCCGCCGTGATTGGCCGGCAGGAACCAGGACAGAAACAGCGCAACGCCCAGTAAGTTGAAGAAGAGAATGAGGGGTAAATTGCGGCGTGTCATGACATAACCTGTTGGAAAAATGAAAACGAAATAAAACCCGGCTACCCTGCGGCAACCGGGGGGCAACGGTACGGGGTCTAACTTAAACGAATCTTAAACAAGGCGGATTGCAGGGCATTCCAATCGGCATTTTCGCTGTGGATAAGCTCAATTCGGCTGTCGAGCGGCGCGACCGGGCGGGTTTCGATGTTGAGATCCTGCCCCTGACGATTGATCAGCAATGTGCCTTCGGGGATGCGTACCACGCCTTTGGCGCGTTCGACCGGCGCGAGTCGCACCCATTCCATGAAGCCGACGGTGTCGAACCGGGTATCGCCGTCAAAAATCCAGCCGCAGCTGGTGAAGCCTTGCCCTTCATTCAACGCTCGCCGCCAGCGGGCGTGCTCCGGCAGCCGCAGCGCCGCCAGCCCCTGCTTTTTCGCCTGACCATGATGATGCTGCGCGTCCGGCAATTCTGTACGATTCGTGCGCGGAAGTGACAACAGCGCGACATCCGCTTCGCCTTGCGCGATGGCGTAGCAGGGCCGCTGCAGCGGGTCTTGCGCCTTCCAGGCCTCCAGCGCCAGCCTGTCTTCCGGCCGGTAGGTATCGCTTTTGCTGGCCAAAATAACGTCGGCCGCGGCCAGCTGATCGCGGAAGTTTTCGTTGTCGCGGTAGCGCGGCTGGCTGAGCTGGCGGGCATCCAGCAGGCACAGGGTGGCCTGCAGATCGATCCAGCCGGCATAGCTCTCCTGGGTCAGCAGCGACAGGATTTGTTTCGGATGCCCGAGCCCGGTCGGCTCGATCAGCAGCCGATCCGGTTTGGCCTGCTGCAACAGCATATTCAAGCCCACCTGCATCGGCAGGCCGTTGACGCAGCACATGCAGCCACCGGGGATCTCTTTGAGCACTGCGCCGCTGTCTGCCAGCAGCGCGCCGTCGATGCCGATCTCGCCGAATTCATTGACCAATACCGCCCAGCGTTCATGTTCGGGCTTATGAGCCAGCAAATGGCGGATAGTGGTGGTTTTGCCGCTGCCGAGGAAACCGGTAATCAAATTGGTTTTGGTCATTAATAATTCCTGGCGCAAAAATTAACCTGCTTAATAAATGAGTTACGCAGCCGTGTCGGTGAAACGGCCGCGATTTAATTTGTGCTCTATCTCGCAAATTTTGCACGTCACCATGCGCTTTTCAACCGACAAAATCCACCGTTTATAACAAGAAAATTCTTAGATAAAACCCTGTATTAGATGCGGTTAACTTTTGTTAGTAGCTTGTTTTTACATTGTTAATGACGAGATTAACGATCAAATCTCGTCCCTTTCCTTGCGATTATTCCTAACAAGATCCTCTATGGTTAAATTGGCTTAACTAAAAATGAGGTTGCCATGAATACCTTTCGGTTATTTTTGATCGTAGGAATGTTGTTTTCATGGACGGCAGTGAGTCAGGCAGGAGTGGCCGGCGGGGTAATTCGCTTCGTCGGCTCTATCGTTGAAAGTCCTTGCACGGTCAAGATTGCAGATTCTAAGGCGAATACGCAATGTTACCGCAACGGCCAGCATTATCAGGCCCAGCAAGCGTTGTCAGGTTTTGATACTACACGCAAAGAACTTCCGCTAAATCTAGGCACAACCGAAATGAAGTGGGTAGACCAACAGAAGAAACTCGCTGTTATGACGGTCGTTTATCGTTAAGTCGTTCCGCCATGCCGGCGTAACGTTACGCCGGCATGGTTATTCTCGGCCCTGCAGGCTCCTCACCGCATCACCCACTCCTTCACCGTTTCACGCGCGCCGCGATCGCGCAGCGATAAATAGGCTTGCGTCACCGCTTCGCTAAACGCCGCATGCGCCGCCAGCGTTTCGCCGAATACCGATTTCAACGCCAACAGCGCCGCTACGCGCCGTCGATCGTCCTGCGTTGCGGCGATCGTCTGCTGCAGCAGGTCTGCCAGCGGATCGCGAATGTCGATCGGCTCACCGGCGTCATCGACGCCGCCGACGTAACGCATCCAGCCCGCCACGCCCAGCGCCAGCCCGCTATAGTCGCCGCCGTGCCGCAGATGCCAGCGCACGGCATCCAGCAGCCGCTGCGGCAGCTTCTGCGTGCCGTCCATGGCGATCTGCCAGGTGAGGTGTTGCAGCGCCGGATTGCTGAAGCGCGCGATAAGCTGTGCGGCATAATCGGGCAGGCTGATGCCGGTGACGCTCAGCGTTGGCGCCTGTTCGTCCAGCATCAACCGCAGGGCGGCGCGGCGGTAGTGCTCATCCGCCATGCACTCGTTGATATAGCGGTAGCCGCCCAGGTAGCCTAAGTAAGCCAGGAACGAGTGGCTGCCGTTCAGCATGCGCAGCTTCATGTGTTCAAACGGCAGCACATCGCTGACCAACTGGGCGCCGGCCAACTCCCACGCCGGGCGTCCGGCGGTGAAGTTGTCTTCCACGACCCATTGAATGAAGGGCTCGCAGGCGATGGCGCATTCGTCGCGCACGCCGCCCAGCGCGGCGGCGATCTCATCCAGCGTGGCCGGCGTGGCGGCCGGCACGATGCGATCCACCATGGTGCAGGGGAAGGTGGCGGCGGTGGCGATCCAGTCGGCGAGCGACGGATCCCGCGCCTGCGCCAGATCGAGCACCGCCCGGCGCAACACGTGGCCGTTCTCCGGAATATTGTCGCAGGAAAGCAGGGAGAAGGCGGACAGGCCGCGTTCGCGCCGCAGCCGCAACGCTTCCACCAAAATGCCGGGCGCGGTCTGCGGCTGATGCGGCCACGCCAGATCGGCGACGATCCCCGAATGCTGTCGGTCCAGCCGTCCGCTGCCGGGCTCGATACAGTAGCCTTTTTCGGTGATGGTCATCGAGACGATCGCCACCTGCGGTTCGGCCAGCTTCTCCAGCACCGCGGCGATGCCCTCCAGTCTGCGGTGCAGGCTCTCATGCACCGCGCCGATCACGATGGCCTGATGGCCGTCCGCGCCTTTCTCCAGCACGCTGTACAGATGATCCTGTTGCCGCAGCGCCTCAAACAGCGGCACGCCGCCGGAAAGACTGATCTCGCAAATGCCCCAGTCGCCGCCGTGGGCGTTCAGCACCCGATCGGTCAGCAGCGCCTGATGCGCGCGGTGGAACGCGCCGAAACCCAGGTGCACGATGCGGCTGCGCAGGGCCCGGCGATCATAATTCGGTTGCCGGACGGCGCCCGGCAGCGGGGTGTTGGCGATCGTATTCATCTCATCTCCAAAGCGAGTAGACAGCTGGCGGGCCACTTGCGTCAAGTTAGCGGACCAGTTTGTCGCCCCATCAACAAGGGCGCGCTGACGATAAAAAACTGCCACCAGTCTAAAGTTGTCGGCAGGTTAAGGGAATTGGTCAGGCCAAAATAAGCCAGAATCGTGAAGCGGATCAACCAATGAACGGTTCAATTTTGACAGCGCGCGGCGAAATAGTAAGTTAAAGCTAGCTGACATCTAAATTAAACTGGTATAACAACATCGCGATGCGAGACAGGCATAAGGACACAACATGGAACAAACATGGCGTTGGTATGGCCCGAACGATCCGGTCTCTTTGGATGACGTGCGTCAGGCCGGGGCGACCGGGGTGGTCACGGCGCTGCACCATATTGCGAACGGCGAAGTTTGGCCGATCGACGAGATCCGCGCGCGGCAGGCGCTGCTGGCGGAAAAGGGGCTGGTGTGGTCGGTGGTGGAGAGCGTGCCGGTACATGAGGAGATCAAAACCCACAGCGGCGACTGGCGGCGGTACATCGCCAATTACCAGCAGTCACTGCGCAATCTGGCGGCCTGCGGCATCGACACCGTTTGCTACAACTTCATGCCGATCCTCGACTGGACGCGCACCGATCTGGCCTATCCGCTGCCGGACGGTTCCAAAGCGCTGCGTTTCGATCAGGTAGCCTTCGCCGCGTTCGAGCTGCACATCCTGCAGCGCGCCGGCGCCGAGGCGGACTATACGGCGCAAGAGCGCAGTCAGGCGGCGGCCTATTTCGCCGCCATGAGCGAGGAGGAGAAAGCCACGCTGACCGGCAACATCATCGCCGGGCTGCCGGGTGCGGAAGAAGGCTACACGCTGGAGCAGTTCCGTCGCCGCCTGGCGGAATACGACGGCATCGACAAGGCGCAACTGCGCGAAAACATGGCGGTCTTTCTGCGCGCCATCGTGCCGGTGGCGGAAGAGGCCGGCATCCGGCTGGCGGTGCATCCCGACGATCCGCCGCGGCCGATCCTCGGCCTGCCGCGCATCGTCTCCACGATCGAAGACATGCAGTGGCTGAAGCAGACCGTCGACAGCATTCATAACGGCTTCACCATGTGCACCGGTTCCTACGGCGTGCGCGCCGACAACGATCTGGTGCGGATGATTGAAACCTTCGGCGATCGCATTCACTTTACCCACTTACGCGCCACCTGCCGCGAGGAGAACCCGAAAAGCTTCCACGAGGGGGCGCATCTGCAGGGCGATGTTGACATGGTGGCGGTGATCGAAGCGATCCTGACCGAAGAACAGCGTCGGCAGCGGGCGGGCGATCGGCGGCCGATCCCGATGCGCCCCGATCATGGGCATCAGATGCTGGACGATTTGAAAAAGAAAACCAATCCGGGCTATTCGGCCATCGGGCGGTTGAAAGGGCTGGCGGAGCTGCGCGGCGTCGAGCTGGCGCTCAAGCGGCGCTTTTTCCCGGAATTGCCGTAGCGGAAAATGAAACGGGGCCGAGTATCGGCCCCGTAGGCGCGACTAGTCTGCGCGGCTCATGTAGCGGCGTTCGGCGATATGAATGCGAATTTTGTCGCCGGCGCTGAGGTATTCCGGCACGTGGATCACCAGGCCGGTCGCCATGGTGGCCGGTTTGTTGCGGGCGCTGGCGGAAGCGCCTTTGATGCCCGGCGCGGTCTCGACGATTTCCATATCCACGGTCTGCGGCAGCTCCAGCGCCAGCACCTGGCCATCCAGCGTCAGCACCTGCATACCCGGCAGGCCACCTTCTGGAATGAACAGCAGCTCGTCTTCGATCTGGTCTTTCTTGAAAATGTACGGGGTGTAGTCTTCGTCATCCATGAACACGTATTCTTCGCCGTCGATATAGGAGAAGTTCACCTTGCGGCGCGACAGGGAAATGGTGTCCAGGATATCGTCGCCCTTGAAGCGTTCTTCCACTTTCAGGCCGGTGCGCACGTCGGAGAAGCGCATTTTGTACAGGGTGCTGGCGCCGCGGGCGCTCGGGCTCTGCACGTCGATATCTTTTACCAGCAGCAGCTTGCCGTTGTAGCTGATCGCCATGCCGCGCTTAATTTCGTTAGCTCTTGCCATTTCAATTCATCCGCAATGAAGAGTATTAGAGAAGTTGCGACAAGGTACTCGCGCCGCCGATTTCAGGCAATAGCCCGGCGTAAAAACAGTGCAGGAAAGGGAGAGCAGGCGCTCTCCCTTCGAGGATTACCGGAAGACCGGCAGCAGGCCGAACAGCGACAGAATATGTGCGGCGGCGTTGATCAACCCGAACAGGATCACGAACAGGAGCACGCCGTTGCCGCCCGGTGCACGGTAACCGGCCTGCGGATAGCGGCGGCGGCTGGCGCGCGCCATCAGCGCCGGCACGATCACCGCCCAGACGGTGGCCGCCAGCCCGGCGAAGCCGATGGCGTACAGGAAACCGTTCGGGAACAGCAGCGCGGCCAGGGTCGGCGGCACGAAGGTCACCAGCGCGGTCTTGCTGCGCCCGACGGCGTCGTCCTTGAACTTGCAGAAGTCCGCCAGATAATCGAACAGGCCCAGCGACACGCCGAGGAACGAGCTGGCCAGCGCCATATAGGAGAAGGCGTTCAGCAGTTGGCTGACGGTCTGGCTGCTGGAGACGTTGCCCATTTGCTTGAGCAGGCTGCCGATATTGCCGCCCTCGGCGATCACCTGCTTGAAGGCGTCGCGCGCGATATTGCCCTGAATCACATACTGCCACAGGATGTAGATCGCCAGTGCCAGCAGGGTGCCGTACACCAGGCTGCGCACCACGGAGCCGCTGTCCTTGTGGTAGTACTTCACCAGCCCGGGAATGTTGCCGTGGTAGCCGAACGAGGTCAGCAGGTAAGGCAGCGCCGCCAGGGCGTAAGGCAGATAGCTGGCCCGATCGTCGCCGGTGTTGAACAGCACCGCGGGCTGCACGTGGGTAAACATGTCGCCCACCGACATCACGAAGGTGATCACCATACCGCCGATCAGAATGGTGCTCAGGCGGTCGACCGCGCGGGTGGAGAGCCAGACGATAAACGCCACCACCAACGCGAACACCAGGCCGGCGGTAGTCTGGCCGACGCCGACGATGCCCTCCAGCGTGTGCGCGATGATCGAGCCGCCGGCGGAGATATAGGCGTAGGTCAGGATGTACAGCACGAACGCCACCGACAGGCCGTTCACGGCGTTCCAGCCTTTGCCCAGCAGATCCTTGACCATGGTGTTGAAGCTGGCGCCGCTCGGGTAGTGCAGCGTGGCTTCGAGGATCATCAGGCCGGACAGCAGCATGCAGGCCCAGGTATACACCAGCAGCGCGACGGAGCCGCTGAACCAGACACCGGAAGTGACGATCGGAATGGAAAACATGCCGGCGCCAACGGCGGTTCCGGCAATGATCATCGCGCCGCCGAGGACGGAAGGGCGGGCCAGCTTCTGAATGGTGTCCGTAGACATGCGTGCTCCTGAGGGAAGAAGTTCTTTTGTACTAGCTCAATAGTACATGGGCGCATGGCGCATGTAAAGCGAAGGAATTGCACGTTTCACGCGTTTTTTTCTTTAAATCAAGGTTTGCTGGGCGTTTATTCGCCATCGGGTGCAGCCGGCCGGCGCAGAGCGCTGAGTGTAAAGATCGCGGGGCCGCAGGGATTCTGCTGGGGGTGGCCGCTTGCGGCTGCTATTGTCGCGCTTCTTTCCCCCCAGCCCACCAGGAGTAGCGCTGATGGACTGTCGCAGCGACTGCGGCGCCTGCTGTATCGCGCCGTCAATATCCAGCCCGATCCCCGGCATGCCGAACGGCAAGCCTAATAGTCAATTGTTCTCAGTATAAAAATGACATAGCTAAGAAGAAACGACTTTTTTGCTAATTGTTTCAATTGAATGTGAAAAGCTTTCTCCATAGCCAGTTTTAGATAGTTGTAATAACTCATTTAGTCCAGAATGACTTGTAAACGAAAGGTTTTCATACAGACATATCGGAAGTTCTAAATTGTCTTTAAATCTTCTGTCTGGGCCTCCAGACTTGTTCACATACTTCCACGTTCTGCCAACGACTATGGCATCTCCTGGTACGCCTTCGCTTTCAATGAATCGACTATCACCAACGTTAACGAACAGCTGGTTATAACCAACAGCGCCGACACCATCAGGATCAAAAACCAATACTCTATCTGGAAAGAAATGTAATGTTTGACGACCGACTTTGATAGCAATCGTCTCAATATTCGTTTTAACAAAGGGGGGCTTTGCTTTGCTGATAGAGGTGGCTTTTCTACGTAGTAGGTTACCTGCTCCGGCATGATATTTAGGGTCATAAACGGCTCCAGATGCTTCTACATGCCATACCTTTGAGCAACTTGCGAGTTTGGCTCCACTGTCATGAAGTTGCTGGTAACATGTCATCATTTGGTCATCAAAGTCATAAAAAAGAACAGTGGTCTTTCTAAGCTGATCGTACATGTAAGCAAAAACAGAGACTGCTCCTCCTACGATAAATCCTATAGCCAGGCACCACTCAGGCCATGCCTCTGAAAAACCGTAGAGTAATATCGCAATCGAAAGGAAAATGGCGAAGGGCCATATTTGAAACTTCTTACGTTTCTTATTCAACTCATCCAGTAGTTCTCGGGAACTGGAATCAACGATTTCCGAAATATGGGATGACTCGATTTCCTCAAGAGGTGCATGTGTATTGTCATGTTTTGCTGGGGATTCATTAGGTACACGTTGAACCTTTTTACCGCTCTGTGGGATCATACTTGGTGAAAGCGAAGCACGATAATAGACTCCGCCAGCACCGACATGGATGTAATTTCCTCTTGGACCAGTACCTAATCTCAGCCCTTTTATGCCAATAGATGCGCCGACTCCAGATTTGGATAGGTTGAATCTTATCGGTCCAACGCGAATGCTTTTCCTAACGTAAAAGCCCATAGTAACTCCATGTAATAGGTAGCATGAGAATGTGGGTCAACGAAAATCCTAACAAATTCTACATCAGAAAAATGATGAGGCTAGATGTCTTAAAGGTAGTGCTGTATATTTTTATATTTTTCAATTGATTAGTTGGGATTTTCCATTTTGATTTAGTTGTCTCTAAACAGTGATCTGTCTGTGGAAGTGTCTTTCTGTTATTGTTGACGATTGAGCTAAAGTTTGAACAGAAGGCTAAATGGACTGTCGCAGCGACTGCGGCGCCTGCTGTATCGCGCCGTCAATATCCAGCCCGATCCCCGGCATGCCGAACGGCAAGCCCGCCAATACTCGCTGCATTCATCTGGATGAACGGCTGCGCTGCGGCCTGTTTCATTCGCCGCTGCGGCCGAAGGTGTGCGGCAGCCTGCAGCCGAGCCGCGACATGTGCCACGATCACCGCGATCAGGCGCTGATCTACCTCGCCAGACTGGAAGCAGACACCGCGCCCTAAGCTGCCCTCAGCCTCCACAGACACAGCGTCGCGCCTGCCGCCATCGCAGCCGCCCCGAATGGTGTGGGGGACCGGCGTAGTGGCTGTCTCTCCAGATGCCGTTCATAGCGGTCGCAGAGAAATACCGGATATTTAAGGCTATTCCTTTTGCACGGCGCGTACAGAGACTGGATAAAAAAATGCCGGTCAGGCTTAACTGACCGGCATTACGCGTTGTGCCCTCTGTTTACCGTGGGATCAGGCGCCTTGCGGCACCGCGTGTGCGGTATTTTTCAATACCGGCCCCTGATACTTCTCGATCTGCAGCTGCGCCATCTGCCCGCAGTTGCCCTGCGCCAGGCTGGAAGAGCCGATGTCGAAGGTCAGGCAGTTGACGTTGCCGTTCTTGCACAGCGAGCCGGGCTGCGCCGGATCGGCCGGATCGAACCAGGCGCCTTCGCTGATGCGCACCACGCCGGGCCGCACGTCTTCGCTGACCACCGCGCCCACCAGGATCTGACCGCGATCGTTAAACGCCCGCACCAGATCGCCGCCGCTGATGCCGCGCGGCTGCGCGTCCTGCGGGTGGATCAGGATCGCTTCACGATCCGCTACCGCGTATTTCTCGCGCAGCGGCGTGTTATCGAGCTGGGAGTGCAGCCGGTTGGTCGGGTGCGCGGTATTGAGCGACAGCGGATACTTGGCCGCTTCCGGCCCGCGATACCACTCGTGCGGCGGCATCCAGGTCGGAATACCGGGGCAATCCTCGTAATGCATTTTGGCGATGGCGTCGGAGTAGATCTCGATCTTGCCCGACGGCGTGCCCAGCGGGTTCAGCAGCGGGTTGTCGCGATAGTCGGCGAAGCGCACCCACTGCTTATTGGCCTCCGGCACCGGGAAGCGCACGTAGTTGTTGGATTGCCAGAACATGTCGAACGGCGGCAGCGCCACCCGCGCGGCGCGCGCCTGGTTCTTCATGTCGTCGTACATGCCTTTCAGCCACTGGGTTTCATCCTTGCCCTCGGTGAAGGCTTCCTGCACGCCCAGCCTGGCCGCCATCGCCGAGAAGATGTCGAAGTCGCTGCGCGACTCGTGCTGCGGCGGCACGCATTGATGCATCGGGAACACGTAGAGCTGCGAATAGTCGCCGCCCATTTCCAGATCGTTGCGCTCGTAGCTGGTGGTGGCCGGCAGCACGATATCGGCATGCTTGGCGGTGGCGGTCCAGTAAGGCTCGTTGACCACGATGGTGTCCGGCCGCTGCCAGGCTTTGACCAGGTTATTGGTGTCCTGATGCTGGTGGAAGGTGTTGCCGCCCGCCACATACACCATTTTCACCTCGGGGTAAGTGACCTTGGCACCGTTGAAGTCGATGGTTTTGCCCGGGTTGCTCAGGCATTCGGCGATGCGCGCCACCGGGATCGGCGCCGGCGAGTTCTTCGGCGCGTTGCCGGCGGAGATGCCGGCGATGATACCGCCCTTGGCGGTCGGGCTGCCGCCGGACGAATAGTGATAGCTGAAGCCGAAGCCGCCGCCCGGCAGGCCGATCTGGCCGAGCATCGCCGCCACCGTCACCAGCAGCCAGTGCTGCTGTTCGCCGTGGTGCTGGCGCTGAATGCCCCAGCCGCCCATGATCATGGTGCGATTTTTCGCCATCTCGCGCGCCAGTCCGCGCAGCGTATCGGCATCGACGCCGCTGATGTCGGCCGCCCATTCGGCGGTTTTCGCCACGCCGTCGCTCTCGCCCAGCAGGTAGGCCTGGAACTTGTCGAAGCCGACGGTATAGGTTTTCAGGAAGTCCGGGTTATGCAGCTTCTCGGTCAGCAACGTGTGGGCGATGCCGATCAGCATGGCGCCGTCGGTATAAGGGCGCGGGGCAATCCACTGCGCATTGACGAACTTGGCGCTGTCGTTGTGCACCGGATCGATGCTGATCACCCGGGTGCCTTTCTTCTTCAGCGCCTCGAAGCCGGTCTGGCCGACGTGATCCGGCACGTTCCAGCTGTTTTTCAGCGTGACCATCGGGTTGCAGCCCCACAGGATCACCAGCTCGCTGTTCTCGATCACGTTCGGCCAGGCGGTCTGCTGTTCGTAGACCTCCATCGAGCCGACCACGTGCGACATGATCACCTGCGCCGCGCCGGTGGAGTAGTCGCCGGCGTAGCCGAGGAAGCCGCCGGTCAGGTTCATCAGACGCTGCAGCAGCGTGCGGCTGTTGTGCAGCATGCCGACGCTTTTCCAGCCATAGGAACCGGCGTAGATCGACTGCGGCCCGTGATCTTTCTGCAGGCGAACGATCTCATTGCACACCAGCTCGGTCGCTTTGTCCCAGCTGACGCGCACCCACTCGTCGCGGCCGCGCAGTTCGGTGCGGCTGCCGGGGCCGCCTTCCAGCCAGCTTTTGCGCACCATCGGATATTTGATGCGGTTCTCGGCGTGCACCTGATAAGGCGCCATGGTGATCAGCTCATTGGGATACGGATCGTCCTGCACCGGCTGCACGCCGACCATCTTGCCGTCCTGCACGATGGCCTCAAACGCGCCCCAGTGGGCGCCGGTCAGAATGCCTTTCTGCGCCTGACGCAAGACGATGAACTGCGGCAGCGCTTCGCTGATGGCCTGCGCCAGCGCCGCTTTGGGCCATAAGCCCGCCAGCAGCGGGGCAGCGGTCAGCGCGGCGGCACCGGTCAGGAAGCGGCGGCGGCTCATGGTTAACGGTTGTTGGTTGCTCATTGCGCTTCTCCCTTAAAGCTTGGCCGGTGCGGCAGGTGGCATGTCGCTGGCGTGTTTTTGTACGTATTGCGTCAGCACGCGCAGCTGTTCCTGCGTCAGCGAGGTGCGTGGCGCCATGCCTTTGATGACGCCGATCCATTGGTTGGCGTTGAAGCGATCGAGCGCGGTCAGCCCGTGGCAGCCGGTGCAGTTGGCCGACATCATGTCCGCGGCGTAGCGCCAGATTTTTTGCTGATCGTCGATCAGCTGCTTGCGCGGCAGCCACACCTGCAAAGAAACCTGATGCCAGACCAGGCCGGTTTCCGCATCGGTCTGAGTCGACGCGGTCTTCAGCTGTTGGCGCGCATCCTCACCCAGCAGCACGCTGAGGATGCGCTTGCCCTGCGCGGCGTAGAACACTTCGCTGACGCCGTCCTGCTGCCAGCCGCTCACGGTGGCCAGCACCTTGTCGCCATCCTGCTTGACCACCTGCACTTCGGTGGACGGCATCAGGTTGCCGGCGTTATGACTGTCGTCTGCGCCGAGGAAGAACGGTTCGGTGGCGATGGTGTAAAGGGTGGTGGCGTCCGGTGCGGTCAGCGCCGCGGCCTTCGCCAGCTCGGCGGCGCCGGCCTGGGTTTCGCCGCTCATGTCCGGCAGAATATGCGCCACGCCCTTGTGGCAATCGATGCAGGTTTCGCCCTGTTTGATCGCCACCGGGTGCTGCAGGCGCGCCTCAGGGCGCTGGGCGGTGATGTCCATGGCGTCGTAGCTGTGGCAGGAGCGGCAGGTGGCCGAGTCGTTCTCTTTCAGCGTCTTCCAGACCGACTGTGCCATCGCCAGCTTGTGCGCTTCGTATTTCTCCGGCGTATCGATGGTGCCGACCATCTCGCCGTAGATGTCTTTTACCGCGCGGATCTTGGTCCACAGGTAGTCGATCGGCTGGTGCGGCACGTGGCAGTCGGCGCACTCGGCGCGGATGCCCTTGGTGTTCTGGAAGTGGACGCTGCCCTGATATTCGGCCAGCGGCTGTTGCATGGTGTGGCAGGAAACGCAGAAGGCGGTATCGCTGGTTTTATGGAAGACGGTGGCGGTCCCGGCCAACAGCGCTGCGCCGAGGATAATCCCCAGCAGCAAAAGCCATAGCCATCCCCACCGACGCTTTTTTTCAAAGCCAGTCAGTTTTTTGCTCATGGTAAACCCGCTTATAATTATGAATTTAAAATAAAATCTTGCCAAAAGGCCGCCGACCGGAGGTCAGAATGCCACGTCGATTGCAGGGGTAATGATAGAAGAGGGTTAACCCCATGGGGTTATCCGTAGTCAAAAAAATGGCGTATATCGCAAAAAATAGCGTTATATTATAATTTATATAACGATAGAGCGCTGCGGCAGGGGAAGCGAGCGCAGCACGCGCTCGCGATGGGTCAGGCCGTGGGCAAATAGGCCAGGCCGCTCAGCCACAGGCGGATGGCGGTGCGGCTGGCTTCGAAATGGGGTTCCGGCAGGGCTTCAGGCGCGCACCAGCGCCATTCGGCGCATTTCTCGGGCTCTCTCAGCTCGGCGTTGCCGCCGGGGTGATCCACCTGCAGGCAGATTGACACCGTGTGTTTGCCTTCGGCGCTCCAGGTTTGCAGATTGTTGCTGACGCCAACAAAGCGCGGCGGGTCGATGAGCAACCCGGTCTCTTCGGCGATTTCGCGCTGGGCGCACTGCTCGAAGGTTTCACCGGCATCCAGATGCCCACCGGGGATCGACCAAAAGGGCGCGTGGGAACCGCAGCGTTTGCCCAACAAAATCTCGCCTTGAGGGTTGACGATGATCACCCCGACGCCCGTCACTACGTTCATGCTTTTCTCCGTCAGCAAGGTTTCAGCACAGTATGTCATTTTGCCCCGGCGCTGGCCAATACGCCGGCAAAAGTGTGCGTAAGCTCAAAAATCTGCAATGGCGAAAGGGAGAAAGCTTGCTTTCGCCTTGTGCTGCTCACACACTCCTTGAAACGTTTCAGCGTTGTCCGGCCGCTTGTGGCGAACGGATAACGCTCCTTTTTCTCAATGAGGCTGAAACGATTCAATTCAGCAGGAGAGGAGAATCATGTTCCAGTTGTCACCGCAAGACATTCATCTGGGCGCCGTTGCCGACGGTAAGCAAGAGGCCATCCGCCTGGTGGCCGCCGCCCTGACCGAAGCCGGCTGCGTTAGCGCCGGTTACGTGGACGGCATGCTGCAGCGCGAACTGCAGACGTCCACCTATCTGGGTAACGGCATCGCCATTCCGCACGGCACCACCGATACCCGCGATCTGGTGTTGAAAACCGGCGTGCAGGTGTTCCAGTTCCCGCAGGGCATTGCGTGGGGCGAAGGCCAGACCGCCTATGTGGCGATCGGCATCGCCGCCCGCTCCGACGAGCATTTGGCGCTGCTGCGTCAGCTCACCCACGTGCTGAGCGATGACAGCGTGGCGGAGCGGCTGGCGCAAACCACCTCTGCGGAAGAGCTGCGCAGCCTGCTGATGGGTGAGCAGCAGAGCGCCGAATTCCAGTTCGACGTCTCGCTGATTGCGCTCGACGTCGCCGCCGACAGCCTGATGACGCTGCAGGCGCTGAACGCCGGCCGGCTGCAAAAGGCCGGCGCGGTCAACGCGCAGTTCGTCAGTGATGTCATCACCCGCAAGCCGCTGAACCTGGGGCAGGGCATCTGGCTGAGCGACAGCGTCGAAGGCAACCTGGCCAGCGCGGCCACCGTCAGCCGCCCGGCGCAGGCTTTCGTGGAAGACGGCGAGCCGGTGGCGCTGCTGCTGACGGTGTCGGTCGCCGACGCGCAGCCGCTGGCGGTGCTCAACTACCTCAGCGATCTGCTGCTGGCCAATAAAGCTGAACGCTTGCTGAAGGCGGATGCCGCCGGCGTGCTGGCGCTGCTGACCAGCGAAGTGGCTGAGGAGAGCAGCGTGCTGAGCGCCGAGTTCGTGATCCGCAACGAGCACGGTCTGCACGCGCGGCCGGGCACGGCGCTGGTCAACGTGATCAAAAGTTTCAACAGTGACATCACCGTCACCAACCTGGACGGCAGCGGCAAGCCGGCCAACGGGCGCAGCCTGATGAAGGTGGTGGCGCTGGGCGTGAAGAAAGGGCATCACCTGCGCTTTACCGCCAATGGAGAAGATGCTGAAGCCGCGCTGAAGGCGATTGGCGAAGCGATTAATGAAGGACTGGGCGAGGGCGCAGCATGAGCAGAAGAGTAGCAACGATCACCTTGAACCCGGCGTACGATCTGGTGGGTTTCTGCCCGCAGATCGAACGCGGGGAAGTCAACCGGGTAAAAACCGCCGGCCTGCACGCCGCCGGTAAGGGCATCAACGTCGCCAAGGTGTTGAAGGATTTGGGCATCGACGTCACCGTCGGCGGCTTCCTGGGCAAAGACAATCAGGACGGTTTCCAGCTGCTGTTCAGCGATCTGGGGATCGCCAACCGCTTTCAGGTGGTGCCGGGCCGTACCCGCATCAACGTCAAGCTGACGGAAAAAGACGGCGAAGTCACCGACTTCAACTTCTCCGGTTTCGAAGTGACGCCGCAGGACTGGGATCGCTTCGTCAGCGACTCGCTGAGCTGGCTGGGCCAGTTCGACATGGTGGCGGTGAGCGGCAGCCTGCCGGCCGGTGTCGATCCCGACGCCTTTACCGACTGGATGACCCAGCTGCGCGCCAAGTGCCCGTGCATCATTTTCGACAGCAGCCGCGAAGCGCTGGTCGCCGGGTTGAAGGCCTCGCCGTGGCTGGTGAAGCCGAACCGCCGCGAGCTGGAAATCTGGGCCGGTCGCCCGCTGCCGGCGCTGGCGGACGTGGTTGAGGCCGCGCATGCGCTGCGCGAGCAGGGCATCGCCCACGTGGTGATCTCCCTCGGTGCGGAAGGCGCGCTGTGGGTTAACGCGTCCGGTGCCTGGATCGCCAAACCGCCGTCCTGTGAGGTGGTCAGCACCGTGGGCGCCGGCGATTCGATGGTCGGCGGCCTGATTTATGGCCTGCTGATGCGCGAATCCAGCGAACACACTCTGCGTCTGGCCACGGCGGTAGCGGCGCTGGCGGTCAGCCAGAGCAACGTCGGCGTGACCGATCGTCCCCAGTTGGCCGCGATGATGGCGCGCGTCGATCTGAAACCTTTCAATCAATAGCAGGAGGCAGAATGAAAACGCTGCTGATGGTAGACAGTTCGCTGGGACAGGCCCGTGGCCACCTGGCGAAACGCATGCTGGAGGCCGCCGCGGCCAAAACTGGCCTGACGCTGGTCGAGTCACTGCAGGACGCCGAACTGGTGGCGGTGGCGGGGCAGGCTGCTCCTGCTGACGCCGGGCTGAACGGCAAATTGGTGTATGTGGGCGAGGTAGAACAGGCGGTGCGGGAACCGGACGCGTTTCTGGCGCGTGCCAAGGCCGAAGCTGAAACCTATCAGGCGCCGCAGGCGGCTGCGGTGAAAGCCGATGGACAAAAACGCATCGTGGCGATCACCGCTTGCCCAACCGGCGTGGCGCACACCTTTATGGCGGCCGAAGCCATTGAAAGCGAAGCCAAGAAACGCGGCTGGTGGGTGAAAGTGGAAACGCGCGGCTCCGTCGGCGCCGGCAACGCTATCACTCCGGAAGAAGTGGCGGCGGCGGATCTGGTGATCGTCGCGGCGGACATCGAAGTGGATCTGGACAAGTTTGCCGGCAAACCGATGTACCGCACCTCGACCGGCCTGGCGCTGAAGAAAACCGCCCAGGAACTGGACAAGGCGCAGGCCGAGGCGGAAGTGTTCCAGCCGCAGCAGCGCGGCAACGCGGCGCCGGCGGCGAAAAAGAAAGAGGGCAACGGCCCGTATCGTCACCTGCTGACCGGCGTGTCCTACATGCTGCCGATGGTGGTGGCGGGCGGGTTGTGCATCGCGCTGTCGTTCGTATTCGGCATCAAGGCGTTTGAGGTCAAGGGCACCCTGGCGGCGGCGCTGATGCAGATCGGCGGCGGCTCCGCCTTCGCGCTGATGGTGCCGGTATTGGCCGGTTTCATCGCCTTTTCCATCGCGGATCGTCCGGGCCTGACGCCGGGCCTGATCGGCGGCATGCTGGCGGTGAGCACCGGCGCCGGGTTCCTCGGCGGCATCATCGCCGGTTTCCTGGCGGGTTACGTCGCCAGGGCGATCAGCAGCAAGCTGCGTCTGCCGCAGAGTATGGAAGCGCTGAAGCCTATCTTGATCATTCCGCTGGTGGCCAGCCTGATCACCGGCCTTATCATGATTTACGTGGTCGGCACGCCGGTGGCGAAAATCATGGAAGGCCTGACCCATTGGCTGCAGTCTCTGGGCACCGCCAACGCCGTGCTGCTGGGGGCGATCCTCGGTGGCATGATGTGCACCGACATGGGGGGGCCGGTGAACAAAGCGGCCTACGCCTTCGGCGTGGCGCTGCTCAGCTCCTCGGTGTATGCGCCGATGGCAGCCATCATGGCCGCCGGTATGGTGCCACCGCTGGCGATGGGTCTGGCGACGCTGCTGGCGCGCCGCAAGTTCCCGAAATCCGAACAGGAAGGCGGCAAGGCGGCGTTGGTGCTGGGGCTGTGCTTCATCACCGAAGGGGCGATTCCGTTCGCCGCCCGTGACCCGATGCGCGTGCTGCCGTGCTGCATCGCCGGCGGGGCGCTGACCGGCGCGCTGTCGATGGCCTTCGGCGCCAAGCTGATGGCGCCGCACGGCGGGCTGTTCGTGCTGCTGATCCCGGGCGCGATTTCGCCGGTGCTGCTGTATCTGGTGGCGATCGCCGCCGGCACGCTGTTGGCCGGGGTGGCTTATGCCCTGCTGAAACGTGCTGAAGTACCGGCGGCCAGCGTGGCGTAACGGCGAACCAGCCATAAAAAACCGGAGCCCAGGCTCCGGTTTTGTCGTTTGGGCGCCGCGTTACTGCTGCGCCTTCAGCCAGGCGATCTCTTCCGCCCAGATATCCGGGTTTACCGTTTCCAGAATCAGCGGGATATTGTCGAAACGCGGATCGCGCATGATGTAGCTGAACACCGTTTTGCCGATGTTGCCTTCCCCCAGGCTGTGGTGGCGGTCGACGCGGCTGTTGAACTCGCTCTTGGCGTCGTTCAGGTGCATGCCGCGCAGGTAGTTGAAACCGACGATGTCACCGAGCTGTTTGAAGGTGTGTTCGCAGGTCTCTTCGGTGCGCAGATCGTACCCGGCGGCGAAGGCGTGGCAGGTGTCGATGCAGACGCCGACGCGGCTTTTGTCTTCCACGCCGT
This sequence comes from Serratia sp. CY81684, assembly GCF_052166595.1. Lineage (NCBI taxonomy): Bacteria > Pseudomonadati > Pseudomonadota > Gammaproteobacteria > Enterobacterales > Yersiniaceae > Serratia > Serratia sp. CY81684. The sequence continues at coordinate 570,715 of NZ_JBJNOO010000003.1, forward strand.
CGATGATCGCCGCCAGGTGTTCGAATTTGAAGCCCAGATTGCTGCCCTGGCCGGCGGTGTTTTCGATCACGGCCGTCACACCGGCGGTTTTGTCCAGCGCGATGTTGATCGATTCGGCGATGCGCGCCAGGCATTTATCTTCATCGATTTGCAGCAGGTGGCTGCCGGGGTGGAAGTTCAACAGCGTCAGCCCCAACTGTTCGCAGCGCTGCAGCTCGTCGATAAACGCTTCGCGCGATTTTTCCAACGCCTCGGCCACCGGATGCCCGAGGTTGATCAGGTAACTGTCGTGCGGCAGGATCTGCCCCGGCCCGAAGCCGTACTGGGCGCAGGCGCTCTTGAACTTATCGATCACGTCGGCGGCCAGCGGCGCGGCCTTCCATTGACGCTGATTTTTGGTGAACAGGGCGAACGCGGTCGCCTCCAATTCGTGCGCGCGGATAACTGCTTGATCCACGCCGCCTGACGCGCTGACATGTGCACCGACAAACTTCATCTTCATTCTCCTGTGTTATCGGTGACATTATGGCATTGATGGCGGGCGGATTGAATGGTGAAAAGCGGCGGCCCGCCGAAGCGGGCCGCAGAAGGGGAGATTAGAACCAGTGTTGCACCAGCTGATTTATCGCGCCGCCGCCGACCAGCAGCCAGACGAACAGCAGCGTGGCCAGCAGAATCGGTTTCACCCCGGCCTGGCGCACGGCGCTGATGTGGGTGGTCAACCCCAGCGCCGCCATCGCCATTGCCAGCATCCAGGTGTCGGCGGTGATCAGATGGCGCACCAGCGTGGCCGGCAGCAGGTTGAAGGAGTTCAGCCCGGCGACGACGATAAACAGCACGGCGAACCACGGAATGGTGATGGCGGATTTTTCCGCCTTGCCTGCGCTGCCGCGGCTGATGTAGCCCGACAGCAGCAGCAGGAACGGTGCCAGCATCATCACGCGGATCATCTTGGCGATCACCGCCGCGTTTTCGGCGTCAGGGCCGATGGCGTGCCCGGCGGCGACCACCTGAGCCACTTCGTGAATGGTGGAGCCGGCGTAGATGCCGAAGGTTTCCTGGCTGAACGGCAGCCACTGGAAGTGTTCATTCAACTGATACAGCCACGGGTAGGCGAAGATCGCCAGGGTGCCGAACACCACCACGGTCGAGACCGCTACCGCCACTTTGCTGGAGTCGGCCTTCAGCACCGGCTCGGTGGCCATCACTGCCGCCGCGCCGCAAATGCTGCTGCCGGCGCCGATCAGTATCGCGGTTTGGCTGTCGATGCCGAACACTTTCTTGCCGAGCCAGCAGGCCAGCAGGAAGGTGGTGATCAGGGTCAGCGCGTCGATGATGATGCCGCTGGCGCCGACGTCGGCGATCTGCTGAAAGGTCAGCCGGAAGCCGTAAAGGATAATGCCCAGACGCAGCAGACGCTGTTTGGCCAGCTGTACGCCGCTGTGACAAACGGTTTGCCAGTGGGGGTACAGCGTGTTGCCCACCAGAATACCGAGCAGGATCGCCAGCGTCAGCGCCCCCAGCCCCAGCTCCGCCACCCAGGGAATATCGCCGGCCCAGACGGCCAGCGCGGTGAGCGCGCCGGTCAGTGCCAGCCCCGGCACCAGCCGCGGCAGGCCAAACAGCGGAAAGCGTCGCTCGGGATAGGTGTGAGTGGTATCAGTCGCCATAAAAGTCAGTCCTTCAGTCTGTTTCTTGCTGCTAAGAGTACGTTTGGGCTGAATAAAAGAGAAATTGATTATATATTTATAACCTATCTGAATAAGTGGTATGGGATCAGGCATTGGCATAACGCCGCATTGCGGCTAGGGTGTGGAGGAGCGGCGAGCCGCCGTAACTTTCCAACTAACAGGAGCAGGCGATGGATACCGACGATCAACGCAGAGAGCAGGTAGATCAGGAAGTGGGCCGCGCGGTGCGGCGGTTGATTGAAGAAAACAAGACGATCGACCGCGAGCATCTCGTGGCGATGCTGCAATTGATACTGCGGGACGAAGCCGGCACGCCGCGAGAGCCGGTGCTGGCCGCGGCGGCGCAGCTGGTCGCGTTGGGCAAATAGCGCGCCGATCTGGCCGCAAACAGGGTAGCCTGGCCGGGCTGCCCACATCACCATGTTGGGGTTCTCTGGCAGAACCTTCTTTCAATACCGGGACGGCTATGCATATCACGTTGCGTCAACTGGAAGTTTTCACCGAAGTGCTGAAAAGCGGTTCGACCACTCAGGCCTCGGTGGTGCTGGCGCTGTCGCAGTCGGCGGTCAGCGCGGCGCTGGCGGATCTGGAGGGGCAGCTGGGCGTGCAGCTGTTCGATCGCGTCGGCAAACGGCTGGTGATCAACGAACACGGCCGCTTGCTGTACCCCAAGGCGCTGGCGCTGCTGGAGCAGGCGGGGGAGATCGAGCAGCTGTTTCGTCATGATGGCGGGGCGCTGCGCATCGCCGCCAGCAGCACCATCGGCAACTATATGCTGCCGGAGATGATCGCCCGTTACCGCCGGGACTTTCCGGCCACGCCGCTGGAGCTGAACGTCGGCAACAGCCAGGATGTGATCGTGGCGGTAGCGGATTTTCGCGTCGATCTGGGGCTGATCGAAGGGCCTTGCCATATGCCGGAGCTGGTGACGCAGCCGTGGCTGGAGGACGAGCTGGTGGTGTTCGCTGCGCCGGATAACCCGCTGACCCGTCAACCGCCGACGCTGGAGGCGCTGGCGAATGCGCCTTGGATCCTGCGTGAGCGCGGTTCGGGCACTCGCGAGGTGCTGGATCATCTGCTGTTGGCGCACCTGCCGCACTTCCAGCTGGTGATGGAGCTCGGCAACTCGGAGGCGATCAAGCATGCGGTGCGGCACGGTATCGGCATCAGCTGCCTGTCCCGGCGGGTGGTGGCGGAACAGTTGGCCAGCGGCGCGTTGGTGGAACTGCCGGTGCCGCTGCCGCCGCTGCGGCGCACGCTGTACCTGATCCGCCATCGGCAAAAGCACATTTCCAACGCGTTGCAGCGTTTTCTCAGCTATTGCGTGCTGTGATCGACAGCGCGTCACGTCTTCTATCGCCGCGCAGGCCAAAGAAAGCATAAAAACCTGCGCGCGCTCACATTAATGAGAGTAAGTAAGGCCATAAGGGGCGCGGCTAATAATTGCCTCTGAATTATGAAGCTATCTTATATCGGTGCAATGTTGCTAGTTCACCGGCGGGTATTTGTTACAATCCGCCCTCATTTTTCGAAGAGCAGATAGATAGGGAACGAATGGCTCAGCAGGATATAAAAACATCGGGGCAGCAAGCTCCCGGATTGCGCCGCGAGCTGAAAGCCCGGCATTTGACCATGATCGCCATCGGCGGCTCCATCGGCACCGGCCTGTTCGTCGCCTCGGGCGCCACGGTTTCTCAGGCAGGTCCCGGTGGGGCGCTGCTGTCTTACGCTCTGATCGGTTTGATGGTGTACTTCCTGATGACCAGTCTGGGCGAACTGGCGGCCTTTATGCCGGTCTCCGGTTCATTCTCCACCTACGGCGCCAAATACGTGGAAGAAGGCTTCGGCTTCGCACTGGGCTGGAACTACTGGTACAACTGGGCGGTGACCATCGCCGTTGACCTGGTGGCTTCGCAATTGGTGATGAGCTACTGGTTCCCGGACACGCCCGGCTGGATCTGGAGCGCGCTATTCCTCGGCCTGATGTTCCTGCTGAACTACATTTCGGTGAAAGGGTTCGGCGAGGCGGAATACTGGTTCGCGCTGATCAAGGTCAGCACCGTGATTATTTTCATCGCCGTCGGCGTGCTGATGATTGTCGGCATTCTGAAAGGCGGCGAGCATGCCGGCTGGCAGAACTGGACCATTGGAGATGCGCCGTTCGCCGGCGGCTTCTCGGCGATGATCGGCGTGGCCATGATCGTCGGCTTCTCGTTCCAGGGCACTGAACTTATCGGCATCGCGGCCGGCGAATCGGAAAACCCGGGTAAAAATATTCCGCGCGCGGTGCGTCAGGTGTTCTGGCGTATCCTGCTGTTCTATATCTTCGCCATCCTGATCATCAGCCTGATCATTCCGTATACCGATCCGAGCCTGCTGCGCAATGACGTGAAAGACATCAGCGTCAGCCCGTTCACCCTGGTGTTCCAGCATGCCGGCCTGCTGTCGGCGGCGGCGGTGATGAACGCGGTGATCCTGACGGCGGTGTTGTCCGCCGGTAACTCGGGCATGTACGCATCGACCCGCATGTTGTACACCCTGGCATCGGAAGGCAAAGCGCCGCGCATCTTCGCCAAGCTATCGAAAGGCGGCGTGCCGCGCAACGCGCTGTACGCGACCTGCGTGGTGGCCGGGTTGTGCTTCCTGACCTCGATGTTCGGCAACCAGTCGGTTTACCTGTGGCTGCTGAATACCTCGGGCATGACCGGCTTCATCGCCTGGTTGGGCATCGCCATCAGCCACTACCGTTTCCGTCGCGGTTACATGCTGCAGGGGCACGATCTCAACGACTTGCCGTACCGTTCCGGGTTCTTCCCGCTGGGGCCGATCTTCGCCTTCGTGCTGTGCCTGATCATTACCCTGGGGCAGAACTACCAGGCCTTCCTGCAAGACAAGATTGATTGGTACGGCGTGACCGCGACCTACATCGGCATTCCGCTGTTCCTGCTGATCTGGTTCGGTTACAAGCTGTCGCAAGGCACCCGTGTCGTGAAGTACAGCGAAATGGAATTCCCGAAGATGGACGTGAAGTAATCTTCGGTGAGTGACGCGCGGCGGGGGCTCCCGCCGCGTTTTGTTTTTACTTTTTCCCGCCTTTGGCTTCCGCCAGCGCCTGCTGCGCCGAGCTCATCAAACTCTCTACCGTCGCGTAATTCTGCGTCAGCGCCAAAATGCCGGCGTTAAGCCGCATGTTCACCTCGCCGAACGCGCCAAAATCGTAGGGCGCCTCCAGCGGCGGCACAATGCGCGCCAGAAACTCGCTTTCCGCGCCGTAGGGCAGATCGTGCACCAGAATCAGAAACAGACCGCCGGTATAGCGGCAGACGTAGTCGCTCGGGCGGATCAGCGTCTTGAGGCGCTCGCCGACGGTGCGCAGCACGTCGTCGCCGATCTGGACGCCGTGACTTTGGTAGAGTGCCGCCAGCGGGCCGAATTCGAGAATGAACAGGTGGGAGATCGGCTGCGCCGTTGCGGGGCGGCAGATGCTGCGCATCACCACCTCGCCGCCTGCGCGGTTGAGAAAGCCGGTCAGGCGATCGCGGTGCGATGCCTGCTGCTTCTCCCAGTTCAGCGTGACGTGCTGCACCAACTGGCGGTGGTAGCGCGCGATCATGCCATGGGCCAGCACCAGCCACAGCGGCGCGAGATCCGCCATGACAAACAGATTTTGCACGCGCGACAGCGGCGCCGCCAGCAGGTAGGGCAGCGTCAGCGCGATCACCTCAAGCAGCGCGAAGCGCGGCGCGGCGGCATGGCGCTGCATCAACCAGCAGGCTAGGGCGGTGATGGTCAGGCCGGCGAACAGGATCAGCACGAAGCGGCCCGACAGCATCGCCAGCGCGGCGCTGGCGCCAACCAGCAGCGCCCACAACAACACCGTCACCAGCATGGCGTTCGGCCAGGCGGGTTGGCGCCTTTGCGCCAACCTGGCACGCCCGGCGGTCAACAGCAGCAACAGCAGCAGCAGGCCGATACCGACCAGCGGTTGGTTCAGCCAGGCGTACCCCACCAACAGCGCGGCCGGCCCCACGGCATTCAGCCAGGGGGTGAGAGGAGAGGGCGTCAGCGTGAGACGCAGCTGGCGTTGAAACGGTTCGTCATCGGCGTGCAGCGGGCTGTGCAACAGCCAGTTCAGCAGCGCCGGGCGTTTGGGCGTTACCGCCGGAGATGGACTTCTCATTACAGCCTCGTCAATAAGGCCGCTCTTGCGGCGGCCTGAAAGTTTTTTGCACGCGCGGTGCTGTGGTTTTGGATTCTATGTGGTTTTGCCGTTATTTGTCAGAGTCTGGTCGGATCAGGAAGAATTTTCAGAATAATTAACCTACTGGCCGTTGGCGGGGGAAAGCGTGGTGGTTTGAAAAATGGCGAGAAAAAACAAATTATTACATTTCGACAACGCTGTTTTCAGCTATTGATATGATTGATAAGTATTATCGTTTGCTTTATTGTGGGCGGCTGCGCGCAGGCGGTCGCCGCGCGCTTTCCGGTTTACGGCGGACGCCTTCGCGCCGCTGTCATGATGGTTGTAACAGGTATCTTAACGAATGAGCGTATCCACCGATCCCATGACTGACGCCAAGGGGCAACCCAACGCCGGCGTGATGGGGCGTTATCAGCATATTCTTCGCCATCGCCTGTTGATGATGGGCGTATTGGCATTGGCGATCCTGGGCTCGCTGCTGCTGGATTTCACCATGGGTCCGTCCGGCCTGTCGTTGTCGTCCTTATGGCAAACGCTGCTTGATCCCGCCGCGGCCGATGCCGGCACGCGGGTGATCGTCTGGGACATCCGCTTGCCCTATGCGTTGATGGCGGTGGTGGTGGGCTTTGCGCTCGGCCTGGCCGGGGCGGAAATGCAGACCATCCTGAATAACCCGCTGGCCAGTCCCTTTACTCTCGGCGTGTCTTCCGCCGCGGCCTTTGGCGCCGCGCTGGCGATCGTGCTCGGCATCGGCATTCCGGGCATTCCCGATCAGTGGTTCATCTCCGCCAACGCTTTTATCTTCGCGCTGTTCGCCGCGCTGATGCTCGACGGCATCACGCGCTGGACGCGGGTCGCCACCTCCGGCGTGGTGCTGTTCGGCATCGCGCTGGTGTTTACCTTCAACGCACTGGTCTCGATGATGCAGTTCATCGCCAGCGAGGACACGCTGCAGGGGCTGGTGTTCTGGACCATGGGCAGCCTGGCGCGCGCCTCGTGGGACAAGCTGGGTATTCTGTTCGGCGTGTTCGCCGTGCTGCTGCCGCTGTCGATGATGAGCTCGTGGAAACTGACCGCGCTGCGTCTGGGGGAAGACCGGGCGGTGAGCTTCGGCATCGACGTGCGCCGTCTGCGGCTGACCACGCTGCTGCGCATCAGCATGCTCTCGGCGCTGGCGGTGGCCTTTGTCGGGCCGATCGGCTTTATCGGCCTGGTGGCGCCGCATATCGCCCGCATGATCTTCGGCGAAGATCACCGTTTCTACCTGCCGGCCAGCGCGCTGATTGGCGCGCTGGTGCTGTCGATGGCCTCGGTGGCGTCGAAAAACCTGGTGCCCGGCGTGATCATTCCGGTGGGCATCGTCACCTCGCTGGTCGGGGTGCCGTTCTTCCTGAGCATTATTCTGCGCCATCGGGGGAACGTATGAGCCAGGGTTTACGGATAGAAAACTTCTCGGCGGGCTACCCGAAGCGTCAGGTGATCGACAATCTCTCGGTGCCGATGCTGCCGCGCGGGCAAATCACCGTGCTGCTGGGGCCGAACGGCAGCGGCAAATCGACGCTGCTGCGCTCGCTGGCCGGGCTGAACCCGGCGCAGGGCAAGCTGTGGCTGGACGACGGCGATCTGATGCAGATGCCGTTCGCCCGTCGGGCGGAGAAAGTGGTGTACCTGCCGCAGTCGCTGCCCGCCGGGGTGCATCTGCACGTGCTGGAGTCGATCATCGTGGCGCAGCGCGCCTCGGGCGGCCGCAGCAACGCCGGCAGCGAAGCGGAAGTGATGGCTTTGCTGGAACAGCTGGGCATCGCCCACCTGGCGCTGAGCTACCTCGATCAGCTGTCCGGCGGCCAGAAACAGCTGGTGGGGTTGGCGCAGTCGCTGATCCGTCAGCCGTCGCTGCTGCTGCTGGATGAGCCGCTGAGCGCGCTCGATCTCAACTATCAGTTCCACGTGATGGATTTGGTGCGCCGTGAAACCCGCAAGCGCAATATCGTGACGGTGGTGGTGGTGCATGACATCAACATCGCGCTGCGTCACGGCGACCACGTGCTGATGCTGCAGGATGGCGATCTGATCGCCGACGGCGCGCCGGATCAGGTGATAACGCCGCAGAGCCTGGCGCGGGTCTACGGCGTGCGCGGGCGCATCGAGCGCTGTTCGCAGGGCACGCCGCAGGTGCTGATAGACGGCCTGGTAAACCAGCCGACGATTTAATCCAGGAAAAAGCCCGGCATCGCCGGGCTTTTTTTATCGCGCAGCGTGGGTTAGCGCCTCGCTCACGCGTTCGACGACGTGCTGAGCGGTGACGATGCCGCCGGACAGATAAACCTCGGCCGCCGGCAGGTAAACCACCTGGCCTTTTTTCACCGCCGTGGTTTTCTTCAGCGCGGTGCCGGTGAGGATTTTCTGCGGTGCCACCGCATTCGGCCGCCCGGTTGCGGCGTCTCTGTCGATGACGAACAGCCAGTCCGGATTCAGTTTGGCCACCTGCTCAGGCGTCAGCTTATTGCCGCGCACGTCTTTTTCATCGGACTGCAACGCGGACGCGAAGCCGAGGGCGTCATAGACGAAGCTGAAACGGCTCTTGGGGGCGTAAGCGCTGATCTTGCCGCCGGAGAACAGCACCACCAGCCCGCGTCCGGCCTGGGCGGCCTGCGGTTTGACCGCCGCGATCTGCGCATCCAGCTTATCGATCGCCGCCTGCGCCTGTTGCTGCTTATCGAACAGCTCACCCAGCTGCAGCGTGCGCTGTTTCAGGCTGCCCAACTGATCCTGCTGATCGACGGACATATTCAGCGTCGGCGCCAGCGTGTTCAGCTCGTCATAGGCTTTGGACGCCCGGCCGGCGATCAGGATCAGATCCGGTTTGGCGGCGCGCAGCACGGCCATATCCGGCTCGAACAGGGTGCCGGCATTGAGGTATTTGTCGTCCTGATAGCGCTTCAGGCTATCCGGCAAGTTCTTACGGTTGCCGGGCAGCGCCAGCGGCTCGACGCCCAGCAGCTGCAGCGTTTCCAGCGAGGCGTAATCCAGCACCACGATGCGCTGCGGGTGCTTCTTCACCTCGGTGCTGCCGTTCAGGTGCTGGACGTTGACGGTGGCCGGGGCCGCCGGCGCGTCGGTTTTGCTGTGGCAACCCGCCAGCGCCATCGCGGTCAGCAGGGCGATCATCAGGGGGGAGCGGCGTAATTTCATGGGGCTTCCTCACGGTGATGGAATGAAAAGGGCGCGCAGCGCGCGCCCGGGGGCATCAGAAGTTGTAGGTCATGCCGACGGTGTAACGGCGGCCGTCCAGCGTGGTGTTGTAGTGATCGTAATCCACGGTCTTGTCGAGGATGTTGTAGACCCCGCCGGTCAGCTGCAGGTTTTTCGCCGCCTGGTAGCTCAGGCCCGCATCGACGAAGGTGTAGGACGGGGTGCTCTTGGCCATCGAGGTACGGCTCAGATACTCAGACGTTTTGCTGCGGAAATTAACGCGCGACCACAGGCTGAGGTCCTGCGTGGCGCGCCAATCCAGCACGGTGTTAACCATGTGCTTCGGCATCTGGTTGAGCGCCTTGCCCTGGAACTCGCCGCTCTTCTGCTCGGAAGAGGTGTAGGTGTAGTTGGTGTTCCACTTCCAGTCTTTGTTGATCTGCCAGCCGAAGGTGGCTTCTACGCCGCGCATATTGGCTTTGTCGACGTTGACGCGATCGCTGATAAAGTCGTAGACGTCATTGCCGATCTTACAGTCCGGCGTGTCTTCGCAGCGGCGCACTTCGGTGATCTTGTTCTTGAAGTCGGTGTTGAAGACGGTCACCCCGGCGTTGACGCCTTTCAGGCTATCCCACATCAGGCCGATCTCTTCGCTCAGGCTCTTCTCCGGCTGCAGATCCGGGTTGCCGACGATGATGCCTTTACGCACGCCGCCGCCGGTGACCTGGCCCCAGTTGGCGGAGGATTGGCGCAGATCCGGCGATTTGTAGCCGGCGGAGACGCCGCCTTTCAGCGTCCACTGTTCGGTCAGGTGCCAGACCCCGTACATGCGCGGCGTCCAGTGGCTGCCGAAGTTTTCGTCCTGATCCATGCGGATGCCGGTCGTCAGACTGAAGTCGTTGGTCAATGCCCACTCATCTTCGGCGAACAGCGCCCAGCTCCAGCGCGTCAGCTTGCTGAGACCTTGTGCCGATTCAAGCTGGTTGCCGCTGTCGCTCAGTTTTTCATAGCGATACTGACCGCCGAGGTTCAGCATGTGTGAACCCAGCTCGAACTGGTTCTGGGTGTTGAAGATGGTGTTGTACATCTTCATTTTGCGGCCCGGGTTGTTGGTCTCTTCCCGCTGAACGTAGCTGGTGGAGTTGCCGAAGTCGTAATAGCCGTTGTGGGTCAGCGCGTAGTTGGTGCGCGTATACAGGCTTTCGCTGCGCGATGTCGGCGTGCATTTGCCTTTGCTGCAGCGTTCCGCTACCACCGATTTGCCCGGCGTGCTGTTGCGATCCTGCAGCGAGCGGCCGATTTCAAAGTCGAATTCGTTTTTCTCGTCCGGGGTCAGGGTGAACACCGCGGTGCCGCTGCGCATGCGCTGCTCGTTGTAACCGTTGGTGATTTTATCTTCCGCGCGGCGCGACAGCAGGCCGTTGACCCGCAGGCCGAGCAGGCCTTCAACCAGCGGGCCGGAGGCGTAGGCGTTGGTCTGGAACAGATCGCCGGAATCGCGGTTTTCCTGAAGGGTGGCGTCGCCGTGCAGCGAGCCTTTCCACTCGGTGCGCGAGGTTTTGCGGGTGATGACGTTGATCACGCCGCCCATGGCGTCGGAACCGTACAGCGAAGACATCGGCCCGCGCACCACTTCGATACGTTCGATGGCTTCCATCGGCGGCAGCCAGCCCTGTTCGATGCCGGCGTTATCGCTGTTCGGCCGGGTGCCGCGGGTGTCGACGCGCTTGCCGTCCACCAGGATCAGCGTGTACTTGGAAGACATGCCGCGAATGCTGATGTCGCTGCTGCTGGCGCCGCCGGTGACCACTACGCCCGGTACGTCTTTCAGTGCATCGGTCACGTCGCGATAGGCTTTATCTTCGATCTGCTGGCGCGGGATCACCGAGATGGAAGCGGCAGAGTCCTGAATTTTTTGCTGAAAGCCGGAGGCGGTGACGACCATGGTGTCCTGGGTGTCGTCCTGCGGCGCGGCCAGTGCGGCGGTGGCGCTGAGTGAGGCGATCACCAGAGCGGCGAGCTTGCTGTAACGTGGCGTTTCCATGAGGTAAACCTTTCCTGGATTGAAGTGAAAGTAATTAACCAATTGAATTTCTAATGAAATTATTCATCGTTCGCTGAGAAATACTTCGCTTCGTCAGCGTTGCGTGAGGGTATTGTAAGGATTTTTTTCTTAATGTAAACGCTAATGATAATTCATATCATTTGTATGCTTGTTATGCTGACGGAAAAGGGTAACCGGATGAATTAAAGGGAAAAGCGGCGCAGCGGGCGTGCGCCGGGGGATCAGCGTTTCTGGATGTAGGTGATGGCCAGCGCCAACGCCAGCACCAGGCCTTTGATAATGTCCATGGCGTAGTAGGGCACCGACAGCATCACCAGGCCGTTTTGCAGCACGCCGAGGATCACCGCGCCGATCAGGGTGCCGAGCGCATTGGGTTTACCGGCGCCGGCCAGCGAGAAGCCGATATAGGCCGCCGCCACCGCGTCCATCAGATAACCGCCGCCGGCATTGACCTGCGAAGAGCCAATACGTGACGCCAGTAAGATGCCGCCAAGCGCCGCCAGCCAGGAGGAAATGACGTAAGCGGCAACCCTGTAACGCACGGTGCGGATGCCCGACAGACGCGCAGCCTCGGGGTTGCCGCCGATGGCGTACATGCGGCGGCCGTGCTTGGTCAACGACAGGAACAGCTGCACCGCCACGGTGACCGCCAGCATGATCAGCACGATCACCGGCACCTGACCGAGAGCGGCAAACACTTCCGGGATCGGGCCTTCCGCCATGTCGCCATTCGGCAGCACCATGTTTTGGGTGATGGAACCGCCGTAGCTGTAAGTCATCGCCACGCCCTGGATCACGAACAGGCTGGCCAGCGTCGCCAGCATATCGGGAATTCTGAATACCACGATCAGCAGGGCGTTGAACAGGCCGACCAGCGTGCACAGCAGCAGCGTCACCACGATGGCGCCGGTGGTGCCGAACCCGTGCCAGACGAACAGCGAAATCACCAGCGCGTTGGCCAGCGAGGCGGTCGAGCCGACCGACAGATCGAAACCGCCGACCGACAGCGAGATGGAGACGCCGATGGCGATCACCGTCACGATGGCGATCGAACGCAGGATATTGATGATGTTGTTGGCATCGAGAAAGTTGTCCGACGCCAGGCCAAACAGGGCGATCAGCGCCGCCACGGTCAGCAGCATGCCCCACTTGTAGAGGAAATCAAACAGCTGTTGGCGCCAGGGCAGCGCAGGCCGCAAGGCAAATTCTTTACTCACGCAGGGGTTCCTCCGGTGGAATAGAGCAATAAGGTTTCTTCGTCGATGTCGGCGGCGTTCAATTCCGCCACGATGCGGCCGTCCCACAGCACGCAGATGCGATCGCACAGGCCAATCAGCTCGGCGAACTCGCCGGAGGCGTAAATCACGCCTTTGCCGGCGCGGGCCAGGCCGTCGATCAGGCTGAACAGCTCCTGTTTGGCCTTGATGTCCACGCCCTTGGTCGGCTCATCGAAGATCAGCACCTCGGCGTCGCCGCGCAGCCATTTGCCGATCGCCACTTTTTGTTGATTGCCGCCTGACAGGCGCGCCAGCCGCTGTTGCGGGCCGGAGGCGCGAATATTCAGACGCTGCATGATCTCGCGCGCCCAGCGCAGCTCTTGCCGCCGGCTGAACAGGCTCCAGCGCGAGAAGCTGTCGTCGGCGCTGACGCTCAGGTTCATCGGGATCGCCTCGTCGATGAAAATACCTTCTTTGCGGCGTTCTTCCGGCACCAGCGCCAATCCTTGTTCGACCGACAGGTGCGGCGCGCGTGGCACCCAGGGCTGCCCGCGCAGTTCGCCGCGCTCGAGCTGCACGGCGCTGGCGCCGAACAATGCCTTGCACAGTTCGGTTTTGCCCGCCCCGGCCAGCCCGGCGATGCCGAGGATCTCGCCCTCATGCAGCCGCAGCGAAACGTCGCGCAGCTTATGGCGATCGTGCAAGCCCTGCACCTGCAGCAGCGTTCGCTCAGGGTGTGGCGGGCGCGGCGGCGGGAAAATGTCGTCCAGCCGATGGCCGAGCATCTTCTCGACGATCTGTTCGCCGCTCAGCCCGCGCATGGCGTCTTCGCTGACGCGCCGGCCGTCGCGCAGCACCGTCAGCCGATCGCAAATGTCGCTCAGTTCGTGGATGCGGTGGGAAATAAACACGATGCCGATGCCTTCGGATTGCAGGCGGCGCACCACGTTAAACAGGCGCTCGCTCTCGGCGCGATCGAGCGGCGCGGTCGGCTCGTCGAGCACCAGAAAACGGCAGCGGTGCGACAGCGCGCGCGCCAGCAGCACCTGCTGTTTTTCCGCCAGCGTGCAGTCCGCCAGGCGTCTGCGCGGGTTGAGCGGCAGCGCCCATTGCTGCAGCAGCTGCGCGGCGCGGCGGTGCAGCTCCGCCCAGTTCAGCCAGTGGCCCGGCTCGTTCAGCCAGTCCAGCATGATGTTTTCCGCTACCGACAGCGTGGGGATCAGCGCGACGTCGACCTCTTGCTGCACCACGTGAATACCGTGACGGCGCGCCTGCAACGGGGAGTGGATCGCCACCGGCTGGCCGTCGATCAGGATCTCGCCGCGATAATGATCGTGGGCGCCGGAGAGGATCGCCATCAGCGTCGACTTGCCCGCGCCGTTGGCGCCGACCAGCGCATGGATTGATCCGCCCTGCAGCGTGAAGTCCACGTCCTGTAGCGCGTTGAAGCCGGCGAAGGCGATCGAGATATTGCGCATCTCGAGGCGTGAAGGCGTTGCGGTTGACATAGGGTGTTAAGGCCGTTTAGATGTTTAGATGGCTGTTTTGCTCTGTTGTAACACAGATTGCGCCGTTGGCAACCAACAAAATGGCATAACGGCGATGAAAAAAGCGTGGGTGAGCAGGGGCGCAACCCGCGTCAGGCTGCGCCGGTGCGAGAAGTGGTCAGAAGGTGGTAGGGGTGTGTGCGCTGACGATGCGGCAAACGCGAGCCGACGTATTGCTGAAGCTGTGCGGAATGCCGGTGTTGATGGCGTAACTCTGACCGGCGCTCAGGCAATAGCTCTGGCCGTTGATGGTCAGCACGATCTCGCCTTCCAGCAGGGTGCCGATCTCTTCGCCCTGATGCTTGATCTTTTCGCCGGTGGTGGTGCCGGGCTGGTAGGTTTCCAGCATCATCGCCAGGTTGCGCGTTGGGCTGCCGTTGTGCACCAGCTTCATCGACACCCCCTGGCTGCCGATCTCAATCAGATCCTCGGCGTCGATCACCACGCGCGGTTCGTCGACGGCCTCCGGTTCGGCAAAGAATTCAGACAGCGACAGGCCATACACCTTCAGCAGCTTTTGCAGCGTGCTGATGGCCGGGCTGACCTTGTCCTGTTCGATGGTGCTGATCGCACTGTGGGTTAACCCGGACAGTTCGGCGACCCGGCGCTGCGACAAACCCAATTGCTGACGGATCTGTGACAGGCGTTTGCCCGGTGCCAAGCTGGCTTCGCTCATAGCGGTACTTCCTTCTGGTAGGGGCGACAGGCAGACATGAATATCGTTATCGGGCGCCTGTCTGGGCGATAACGATGCTGCATGATATCGATAGTTAGGGCAGGTTTGGAAAATATATTGCCCATGTTCACTCTCGGTGCGTTGGACGAAATAGTTGACGTAAAAATGGCAGCAAGGCCTTTTCGGTCAATATTTTATCAATTTAGCAGCCGGTGGTGAATAATCAAACAGGATTGTAACATTTGCAAACCCATTCTGTTAATACTATGTTTCATATTGTGGATGTTATTTTGAGCGCCCGGCAGCGGCGCGACCTGGCGAGAAATCCAATCATGTGTTGAATCGAACGGCGGACGGGCGCTAACGCGCCTTAAGAGCATAATGGCGGGTGACGTATGCAAACCAATAGCGCAGCAGTTGAACATTTTGCACAGCATCATGAAGAGAGGCGAAGTAGCGCGTTCCAAAATGAGGTTGCTCATTATTTGGAACGCCATCCCGCCACGCAGTATGTCGATATCCTTCTCACCGATCTCAATGGTTCCTTCCGCGGCAAACGCATACCCGTCTCAGGGTTGAAAAAACTGGAAAAAGGCAGCTACTTCCCCGCGTCGGTGTTCGCCATGGACATCCTCGGCAACGTGGTGGAGGAGACCGGTCTTGGGCAGGAGCTCGGCGAGCCGGATCGCATTTGCCTGCCGGTGCCCGGTTCGCTGACGCCGTCGGCCGCCGATCCGGAGCATATCGGCCAGGTGTTGCTGACCATGCTGGATGAAGATGGCACTCCCTTTGACGTTGAACCCCGTAATGTGCTGAACCGCGTGTGGCAGGCGCTGCGACAGCGCGGCTTGTTCCCGGTGGCAGCGGTAGAGCTGGAGTTTTATCTCATCGACAGGCAGCGCGACGCAGAAGGCGATTTGCAGCCGCCGTGTGCGCCCGGCACTCAGGAGCGCAATACCCAAAGCCAGGTGTACTCCGTCGATAACCTGAACCATTTCGCCGAGGTGCTGAACGATATCGACGCGTTGGCGAAGCTGCAGGGGCTGCCGGCGGACGGCGCGGTGGCGGAGGCGTCGCCGGGGCAGTTCGAGGTCAACCTGCGCCATTCCGACGACATCTTGCTGGCCTGCGACCACGCGCTGGCGCTGAAACGGTTGGTGCGGCTGGTGGCCGAGAACCACGGTATGCACGCCACCTTTATGGCCAAACCCTATGAGGATTACGCCGGCAGCGGCATGCATGTGCATGTCAGCATGCAGGACGGGGCGGGCAACAACCTGTTTGCCGACGGCGAAGGCGAGGATTCACCGTTGCTGAAACAGGCGCTGGCGGGGATGATCACCCTGATGCCGGCGTCGATGGCGCTGCTGGCGCCGAACGTCAATGCCTATCGGCGTTTCCAGCCGGGGATGTATGTGCCGATCCAGGCCGCCTGGGGCCACAACAATCGCACCGTGGCGCTGCGCATTCCCTGCGGCGAACCGGAGAATCATCGGGTGGAGTACCGCGTGGCCGGCGCCGACGCCAACCCCTATCTGGTGATGGCGGCGATCCTGGCCGGCATGTTGTACGGGTTGGACAACGCGCTGCCGTTGCCTGAGCCGGTGACCGGCAACGGGCTGGAGCAAGAGGGGCTGCCGCTGCCGATCCGCCAGAGCGATGCGCTGTACGAGTTTGAACATCAGCACGCGTTGACCCACTATCTGGGCGAGCGTTTCACCCAGGTTTATCACGCCTGCAAGACCGACGAATTGCTGCAGTTTGAACGGCGGGTGACGGAAACCGAGATCGACTGGATGTTGAAAAATGCCTGAATGGGCGTATAAAGTAAGAAGTATGTGCGGGCGACCGGCCTGCCGGTAGCGGATTAATTCGCCTGCCGGGCTGGTTTTCCGTTCGATCGACAAAAAGAATTTGTATTTGAGGGCTTCCGGATCTTGTCATCCGGAGGCATTCTGGTGCAAAATATCTCAAATGCAGATAGCCGACGTTTTGAAAGCGTCGGTTATTTTTTTTGCATTAAGTTTTACCAACGTAGCGTTTCATACACCAAGCGAGGCCGGACACCGATCCGGATAGATAAATAGTTTCGTGCACGATCAAACAAAACTTTATGGTCGTGACTCATGAGGATTAGAAAGATGGGGCAATTTTTCACTTTAGCGCCGGTGCCCGCCGGTTTCCGCTGTGGCCGCAGCGACTATGGAGCAGCCGAGGTTACCTCGACCCGTTATCCAGCTTACAATCCCCTTCTTTTAGAATTAAGTCGCTCGTTGCGAAGTTTCCCCGCAACCTTAAGTCTTGGCGTGTCCGCCATCCGCAAGGCTCAAGGTAAGGGGGGGCTGAACAATGTCCGATAACACCCTTAACGCCGCTCCGGCTCAGCGCACTCAGCTGCGTAAAACCCTGACATTAGTTCCGGTAGTGATGATGGGTCTGGCTTATCTGCAGCCAATGACCATCTTCGATACCTTCGGCATCGTATCCGGCCTGACCGATGGTCACGTCGCGACCGCGTACGCCTTCGCTCTGCTGGCGATCCTGTTTACCGCCCTGAGCTACGGCAAGCTGGTGAAGAAGTTCCCTTCCGCCGGTTCCGCCTACACTTACGCCCAGAAAGCCATCAGCCCGCACGTCGGCTTTATGGTGGGCTGGTCATCGCTGCTGGACTACCTGTTCATGCCGATGATCAACATTTTGCTGGCCAAGATTTACCTGGAAGCGATCTTCCCGGGCGTCCCGTCCTGGATCTTCGTGGCGGTGCTGGTCGGGTTGATGACGATTTTCAACCTGCGCGGCATCAAGCTGGTGGCCAACCTGAACTCCATCATCGTGGTGGTGCAGGTGGCGATCATGATCGTGTTCCTGGGTCTGGTGATCAACGGCGTTTACCACGGCGAAGGCGCCGGTACGCTGGTCAGCAGCCGCCCGTTCTGGTCCGATAACGCTCACGTGGTGCCGATGATTACCGGCGCGACCATCCTGTGCTTCTCGTTCCTGGGCTTCGACGGCATCAGCTCGCTGTCCGAAGAAACCAAAGACGCAGAGAAAGTGATCCCGAAAGCCATCTTCCTGACGGCGCTGATCGGCGGCATCATCTTTATCGTGGTGTCTTACTTCGTGCAGCTGTACTTCCCGGACATCTCGCGCTTCAAGGATCCTGACGCGTCGCAGCCTGAAATCATGCTGTACGTGGCGGGCAAGTTCTTCCAGTCGGTGATCCTGGTGTTCTCCTGCGTGACGGTATTGGCGTCAGGCATGGCGGCGCACGCGGGCGTTTCGCGTCTGATGTACGTGATGGGCCGCGACGGCGTGTTCCCGACTCGCTTCTTCGGCTATGTGCATCCGAAGTGGCGTACCCCGGCGCTGAACGTACTGCTGGTTGGCGCCATCGCGCTGTCCGCGGTGTCGTTTGACCTGGTGACCGCGACCGCGCTGATCAACTTCGGTGCGCTGGTGGCCTTCACCTTCGTCAACCTGTCGGTGATCTCGCAGTTCTATATTCGCGACAAGATGAACCGCACCGTGAAGGACACGTTCAACTACCTGATCCTGCCGGTGATGGGCGCACTGACCGTCGGCGCGCTGTGGATCAACCTGGAAGCCAGCTCGATGACGCTGGGCCTGGTTTGGGCGGCCATCGGTCTGATCTACCTGGCCTTTGTCACCCGCAGCTTCCGTCTGCCGGTGCCGCAAGCGAGCGAAGACGCCGCCTAAGCGCGAGCCGTCTCCTCAGCCACAAAAAAGGCCGCTTTCGCGGCCTTTTCCTTTTCTGCTTGCTGCGGGTTTTATCCCACCAACTCTTTGCCGTAATCGAACAGCGCTTTCAGCAGGGCGGTTTTCTCTTTGTCGCCTTCGTGCAGGTTATACAGCGATTCGAGCTGCAGCAGGTAACTCTGCACGCGCTCCGCGCTCAGCGCTTCCTGGCGGTGTTGCAGCCAGCGGCGCTGCTCGGCGTCGTCCAGCGTATTCGGATAGTTGCGCGCGCGGAAGCGGAACAGCAGCTCTTTCATGCGGCCGTCGCTGAAGGCCAGATCCAGCGCCGGCAGGTTCTGCGGCTTGGTCTGCTGGATAATCCTCATCGCCGCCTTGTCGGCGTCGCTGAAGAAACCGTCGTACAAGCGGGCGTCGACGTCCTCGGAACCTTTGAACGGCTCGGCTTCGGCGAACAGTGCCACCACTTTCTCGCGTACTTCCGGGTGCTGTTTCAGCAGCTGCAGATTTTGCAGGCACGCCTGGCGATCGATGCCCAGCCGCTCGGCGTTCTCCGGCAGCAGGGTTTTGGCCGGCGCCAGCACCGGGCATTTGTTGATGTGCACCAGCTTGATCGGCACCGGCGCCTGATCCGGCGCCAGATCGTCGCGGCGGGTGTACAGCCGTTCACGCAGCTGCTCAGCGCTCAGCGTCAGCAGCGGCGTCATGTCGCCGGCGAGATCGCACATGATCACCGCGTTTTTGTTCTCCGGGTGCCAGGCCAGCGGCGACACCCAGCTGGTGTTGCCGCGCGCCGCGCCGAACATGCCGGAGACGTGCACCAGCGGCGTCATTTCGGCGACGTCGATCAGGGCGTTCAGTTTGTGCTTGTTGCGGTGTTGCAGCAGGAAATCGAACAGCCGCGGCTGCGCCTGCTTAACCAGCTTGGCCATGGCGATGGTGGCGTATACGTCTGACATCGCGTCGTGAGCCTGCGTGTGTTCGACGCCGTTGGCGCGCGTGAGGTGTTCGAGGCGGAAGCTGGGGAAACCGTCTTCGTTTTCCGGCCAGACGATGCCGTCCGGGCGCAGGGCGTAGCAGGCGCGCATCACATCCAGCAAATCCCAACGCGAGTTGCCGTTTTGCCAGCTGTAGGCGTAGGGATCGTAGAAGTTGCGATAGAAGATATTGCGGCTCACTTCGTCATCGAAGCGGATGTTGTTGTAACCGAGAATGCAGGTGCCGGCCACGCTGAAGGCCTGATGGATTTGGCGGGTGAACTCGGCCTCGTTAACGCCTTTGGCGCGCGCCACCTGTGGCGTGATGCCGGTGATCATCACCGCCTCGGGTTCCGGCAGGTAATCGTCGGCCGGGGCGCAGTAGATGACCAGCGGCTCTTCGATAATGTTGAAATCCATATCGGTGCGCACGCCGGCGAACTGCGCCGGGCGGTCCAGCGACGGGCTCTTGCCGAAGGTCTCGTAATCGTGAATATAAAATGTGGCCGTTGCCTTGCTGCTCAAAATCGCGTCTCTTCAGTGGCGGATACAATATGCCTCTATTGTAACGGCGTGGGGAGCGATGCCAAGCGGCGGTTAGCGAAATGCGCGCAATTACGCACGGCGATAGTAATCCAGCCGCTGATGAAAGTAGGGGAGCAGGTGATCGGGGATCTGTTGTTCCGTTTCCGTCTGGGTCGAGGCGATGCCGTAGCGCTCGTTGTAGATCACGCTGATGGCCAGCAAATCGGTTTCTATTTTCTCGCGTTGCGCCTGCGGTAAGCTATCCAGCTTTCGAGCCATCGTTATCTCCCTGTTAATCTTAGGGTATAATAGGATCGTTAGCCGGTCTTGTCCCTACCCATTCCGGGGGGCGGCGGAGGCCTGAACGCTTTGCTGCGGGCAGGGGGGCAGACTGTGGCGGGCGGCGAACTCGCTCTGCGCCTGGTGCGCATTGAGGCGATCTGCCCGATTATACAGCGAACAGGCGCCGCTTATCACCGCCACCCAAAACAGGGTGCACAGCAGCAAAACCCCCAACCAGATTTTTTGGTTATAGGTCATAAGTCCTCCACGGACGAGAAGAGAAATAACATTGACCGTTAAATTAAATCAGGCACTACATCAATAGTATTTAAACGGCGGAGATTAATCATGGAATCTACGCGGTTCTTTTGTTACTAAACCCATGATGGATGTTTCAAAAGATTCCTTAAGATAATATTAAGAAAAGTGTTTAAGGGCGCCGTAATTCTATTTAATATTTGTTTAAATATCCGCGGATACAATCAACCACATTCAATGCCAATGTGGGTGACAATGATGAAAACGCTACTGTTGACCGGCGCTACCGGCTTTCTTGGTGGTGCGGTTCTTGAAAAATTATTGATTGAAAATCAGTCTGTTAATTATCTTTTGCTGGTGCGTGCAGACGATGCGCAGCAAGGGCTGGCCCGTATTCGCGCGAATATGGAAAAGTTTAATATCGATGCGAATCTGCTGTCTAAAATTACGATTGAAAATATATTATTGGGCGACCTTTCCGAGCCGGCCGACTTTTTAACTGACGCGCGTATTAACAATGTTACGCACGTTATTAACTGCGCGGCCGTTGCTTCATTTGGTAATAACCCGCTCATTTGGAAGGTAAACGTAGAAGGCACTCTGGCCTTTGCCGAAAGAATGGCGCAGGTACCGGGATTAAAACGTTTCCTGCACGTCGGCACCGCCATGTCCTGTTCGCCGGAGCCGGGTTCGCTGGTGGCGGAGAGCGGCGAGTTTGAGGAAGACGCCGAACACCTGGTGGAATATACCCGTTCCAAATCCACCATCGAACAGCTGATGCGCCAGCGCTGCCCGCAAATGCCGTTGACCATCGCTCGTCCGTCGATCGTGGTGGGGCACACCCGCCTGGGTTGCCAGCCTTCCAGCAGCATTTTCTGGGTGTTTGGCATGGCGCTGATGCTGCGCAAGTTCATGTGCTCGCTGCAGGACAATATCGACGTGATCCCGGCGGACTACTGCGCGGATGCGCTGGTGATGCTGATGAACAGCGAAACGCTGGAGAACGACGTTTATCACATCTCCGCCGGTGAGGAGAGCAGCGTCAGCTTTGCCGAAATTGACAACGCCATGGCGGCAGCCCTGGAAAAAGCGCCGGTGGGCGATGAGTATGCGCAGGTGACCTATGACGCGCTGGTGAAAATGCGCCGCCAGCTGAAAGACATTTTCGGCCCGTGCAACGAGCGGCTGATGCTGAAGGCGATGCGCCTGTACGGATCGTTCGCCATGCTCAACGTGCGTTTCAGCAACGAGAAGATCCTCAAGCTGGGCATGCCGAAACCGCCGCGTTTCACCGACTACATCGCCGGCTGCGTGCAGTCGACGCGCGGGCTGTCTATCCAGCAGCAGATGGTGGTGGACTTCAAATAACCGCCGGGCGCAACGGGCGCCCGAGGTTATCGTCCGTTACCAGGACGAAGACGACCAGAAGACGCGGCCGAGCACCACCAGTTGCTCCTTGCGCTGCTGATAGCTGAGATGCTCGTCCTGGTACTCTTCCCGGTTGAGGGAGCGGATGACGACGCCGCCGTCCGGCTGTTCGATCAGCACCTTCACCCGCAGCAAATTGCCGTGGCGGATGGCGTAGGTCTTGCCCTCGCGGATGCGCGTATCGTCGGTGTTGATGCCGACCACGTCGCCGTCCTGCAGACGCGGTTCCATGCTGGAGCCGGAGATGCGGATAATGCGCGCGGCGTTGACCGCCACCCCCATCTTGTGCAGATAGTAACGGCGGAAGATCAGCGAAAACTCCTCGCGATCGACGATTTCGTAGCAGCCGTCGCCGGCGGAAAAATCGATATCCAGCAGCGGGATCTCCACAAACTCTTCCTTGTCTTGTTCGGTATCTTCCCATACCACCGGTTTCAAACGGGCGGGCTGGAAGTCCGACTCCGCCGCCACGTTGTCAAACGGGCGCACCAGCTGCTTTTCATGAAACACGTCGAACCAGCCCTTGGGCAAATTCAGCCTGGCCTCGATCCGCCTGGCCAGATTGTCGCCAAGATTGCGGGAGGATTTCTCCCCGATGATTTGGCTCAGCGTCGGCGCGGAAGACTCAACCAGCGTGGCGAACTCATTCTGGTTGACGCCTTGCCGGGCGTAGCGGGCCATTAATTCGCGCAGATTGTTGCGCCTGATTTCTTTAGTTTCCATCGTTTGATGATCGCACTCTTTAGCAAAAAGGTAAATAACGGTTTTGCTAAAAAACGCTTGCGCATGATTTAGCAATTAGCTAAAACAAAAAGGGTGAGCCAAAGGTTCACCTGTGCGGAGCGGCCTGTCATGATGAGAGGCCGCTCAGTGAAATCAAACGAGAGAGGGACTTTACGATGTACAAGATTGATTACAATAGCTACCGATCGGTCGCCAGCTTCGGCCACCGCGTGCGCTTTCTGGTGCTGCACTACACGGCGCAAAACTTCGCCGACTCGGTGACGTCGTTGACCGGAAAATCGGTCAGCGCGCACTATCTGGTGCCGGATCCGACCGATGCCACCTATCAGGTCGCCGGCTTCAGCGGCGTGCGCATTTTCAACCTGGTGGACGAGAACGAGCGCGCCTGGCATGCCGGCACCAGCCAGTGGGGCACCCGCAGCAATATCAACGACACCTCGATCGGCATCGAGATCGTCAACCTGGCGAGCGGCGACGGTGGAAACATCACCTTCCCGCCGTTCAATCCGCAGCAGATCGAGGCGGTCACCCAGCTGGCGCAGAACATCCTGCAGCGTTATCCGGACATCTCGCCGGTGAACGTGGTGGCGCACTCCGACATCGCGCCGGGCCGCAAGAGCGATCCGGGCCCGCAGTTCCCGTGGCAGCAGCTGTATCAGGCCGGCGTCGGCGCCTGGTATGACGAAGCGACCAAGCAGCAGCGCCAGCAGGAATACTGCAGCCAGGGTCTGCCGGCGCAGGCTGAGCTACTGAAACTGTTCGCCCAATATGGCTACGACACCTCGGCGGCGAACACCGCAGAAGGCTATCGCCAGCTGGTGCGTGCGTTCCAGCTGCACTTCCGTCCGCAGAAGTATGACGGCGTGATGGATGTTGAAACCGCCGCCGTTCTGCGCGCGCTGGTCGACAAATACGCCGCCTGAGCCTGAGTGCGAATGGGGGACGCCTCATTCGCCTTTTCCTTGCCGGGCTTCCTCCGCTAAAATAGCGGCCTGGCTAGTGTTTATCGGAGGCTCTGTGCGCCTCGATCGAAAAATCTCTTCATTTGAACTGCTGACCTATCGCCACTATCGCATCGTTCACGGCGTGCGCATCGGGCTGGCGTTTATCCTGACCTTTCTGTTGATCCGCCTGCTGGCGGTGCCCGAAGGCACCTGGCCGCTGATCACCCTGGTGGTGGTGATGGGGCCGATCTCGTTTTGGGGCAACGTGCTGCAGCGGGCGCTGCAACGCATTGCCGGTACGGTGTTCGGCGCGGCTTCCGGCCTGATCGCCCTGTATCTGGAACTCTATTCGCTGCCGCTGATGCTGGCATGGTGCGGCGTGGTGATGTTCGTCTGCGGTTACCTGACACTCGGCAAACGGCCGTATATGGCGCTGCTGGTGGGGATCACGCTGGCGGTGGTGTGCGGCGCGGGCGCCGGTGACATGCACACCGCGCTGTGGCGCAGCGGCGACGTGATCTTCGGCTCGCTGCTGGCGCTGCTGTTCACCAGCATCTACCCACAGCGCGCCTATATTCTGTGGCGCATGCAAATGGCGGACTGCCTGCAAACCGCCGCCCGTATCTACGGCGCGTATTTTTCGCCGAACGTCATTGAGCGGCCGCGGCTGGAGCCGCAGCTCAAGGATCTGTTGAATCAGGTGGTGAAGCTGCGCAGCCTGATCGTGCCCGCCAGCAAGGAAACCCGCATCCCCAAAGCGGTGTTCGAAGCGGTGCAAACCCTCAGCCGCAATCTGGTGTGCACGCTGGAGCTGATGGCCGATGCCTATTGGGCCTCGCGCGAAACGCACTTCATCATGCTGAACGCCCGCACGCTGCGCAGCACCCAGTTGCTGACGCTGAGCTCGCTGGAGTCGCTGGCGGTGCTGATGCGCGAAGGGCCGCAGGCGCAGCGCCAGGCGGCGGCGGGGCAGCTGGCGGAAATCGCCGGCGAGCTGAAAACGCTGATGCAGGAAGTCAGCGTCGGCCAACACGGCGAAGCGCCGATTTACGGCTATGTCTGGCTCAGTATGGAGCTGGCGCAGCAGTTGGAAGAGTTGGGGGATTTGCTCCAGGTTTGCACCGCCGCCGGGCGCGAATAAGGGGTCAGATCATGAAGGCGGCGCTTTGGGTTTTGGCCGCCGGGGCAAAGTGGGTAAGATAAGCCAATCACTGTTGTGCCGGACCGCCACAAACCTGTATCTTGGTGCCATGTGGCCGTAAGCAAATGAATCTGTGTATTACTAAAGCAAGGGTATAAAGATGGATAATGCAAATAAGCCGAGTTTCCAGGACGTGCTGGAGTTTGTGCGTATGTTCCGCCGCAAAAACAAACTGCAACGCGAGATCGTCGACAACGAAAAGAAAATTCGTGATAACCAGAAGCGCGTGCTGCTGCTCGACAACCTGAGTGAGTACATCAAGCCCGGCATGAGCATTGAAGACATTCAGGGCATCATCGCCAACATGCGCAGCGACTACGAAGATCGCGTTGATGACTACATCATCAAAAATGCCGATCTGTCCAAAGAACGCCGCGAGCTGTCCAAAAAGCTGAAGGCGATGGGCGAAGTGAAGTAACCCGCTTTAGCGGGCCGGGCGTCCTGCCTGGCCCGCATCCTTATCCCGCCTGATTTTCCGTTCTTGCCGACATTGCCGTTTCCGTTGGGGCGTTCCCCGGCGGCCGAAGGCGCCTCCCCATCCTGCAGGATCTGCAGGTGACCGCCGGGGAACGCGTGTTACTGCTCCGCACCGTACATGTCGAAGTCGAAATACTTGTCGTTGATTTTCTTGTAAGTGCCGTTGGCGCGGATCGCCTGCAGCGCGGCGTTGAAGGCGTTAAGCAGCGCGGTATCCTCTTTGCGCACCCCGATGCCGTCGCCGACGCCGAAGTACTTGCTGTCGCTCAATTCGGCGCCGATAAAGGCGAAGTCTTTGCCGCCGGGCGTTTTGAAGAATTCGCTGGCGCTGACGCTGGCCAGCAGCGACGCATCCAGGCGGCCGTTGGCCAGATCTTCGTTCACCTCCTGCTGGCTTTGGTAAGCCACCACGTTGACGCCGGCCGGCCGCCACAGCGCGTTGGCGTAGGTCTCCTGGCTGGAACCTTGCTGCACGCCGACCGATTTACCCTTCAGCGAGGCGGCGGTAGGCTGCAGATTGCTGCCTTTATGCGCCACCAGCCGCGCCGGGGCGTTGGAGACTTTGCTGGAGAAAGCGATCTGCTGCCGGCGCTGCGGCGTGATGGTCATCGACGAGGCGATGGCGTCGAACTTCTTCGCCTGCAGGCCGGGGATCATGCCGTCCCAGCTGCTTTCCACCCACACGCATTTGGCCTGCATCTGGTCACACAGCGCCTGGGCGATATCGACGCCGAAGCCGGTCAGCTTGCCCTGCGGATTTTTATACTCCAGCGGCGGAAAGGTGGGATCGATGCCCAGCTTGATCACTTTGCCGCTGAATTCACCGCTCAGCGCAGGAAAGCTCGCGGCCAGCGGCAGCAGCAACAACAGCCCTTTGATGATTTTCATGTCATTTCCTCTGTGTTGGCGATTAAACCGCGGGGCGAGCCAAAAAGCGCTCGACCAATTTGACCCAGTAAGTGGCGCCCAACGACAGACTGTCGTCGTTGAAGTCATAACCGGGGTTGTGCAGGGAATTGCCCGGCGTGGCGGGGCCGTTGCCGATCGAGATGTAGCTGCCCGGGCACTTCTCCAGCATAAAGGCGAAATCTTCGCTGGCGGTGAACGGCCGCAGCGTGGGGATCACCCGGCTCTCTCCGGCCCATTCCAGCGCTACCGCGCGCGCCAGTTCGGTTTCTGCCGGGTGGTTCACCAGCACCGGGTAGCCGTGCTGATAGTCGATCTCCGCGCGGGCGCCGAAGCTGGCGGCCTGCGCCGTGACCAGCTCGGTGATGCGCTGTTCCAGCCGCGCGCGCAACGCCGCCGTCAGCGCGCGCACGCTGAGCATCAGGGTGGCGGTCGCCGGGATCACGTTGGCGGCCTGGCCGGCCTGCATCGCCCCCACGGTGACGATCGCCGTTTCCTGCGGATCGATATTGCGCGCCACGATGGTTTGCAGGCTCATGACGATCGCCGCGCAGGCCACCACCGGATCGACGGTGCTCTGCGGCACCGCGCCGTGGCCGCCGTGGCCGTGCAGGGTGATGTGCACCGTATCGGCCGAGCACATGAAGGGGCCGCAGGCGAAGCCCAGGTGGCCGGTGGGTAAGCCGGGCACGTTGTGCATGGCGAACACCGCGTCGCAGGGGAAGCGCTCAAACAGGCCGTCTTCAATCATCACTTTGGCGCCGCCGCCGCCTTCTTCCGCCGGCTGAAAGATCAGATGCAGCGTGCCGAAAAAGTTCGGCTGCCGCGCCAGATAGCGCGCCGCCGCCAGCAGCATGGCGGTGTGCCCGTCGTGGCCGCAGGCGTGCATCACCCCGGAATGGGTACTGGCGTGTGGCAAGCCGGTCGTTTCGGCAATCGGCAGGGCGTCCATGTCGGCGCGGATGCCGAGCGATTTTCCCGGCCCGCGCTGCAGTGTGGCGACAACGCCGGTTTGTCCTACGCCGCGCGTGACGCGGTAACCCCATTCCTCCAGCCGCTGCGCCACCAGATCCGACGTCGCAAACTCCTGGAGGCCCAGCTCCGGGTGGGCGTGAATGTGGCGGCGAAGCGCGACCATCTCATCATGAACGGCGGCGATCTCAGGCAGTACCAGTGAATGCGTCATCACGGTCTCCGGCAAAAGGGTCCCGGCCAGTGGGCGGGGAACGGGGCAGAGGGATAGGCATCGAGACTAGCAAACTCCGTTTTTGCCGGGTAGCCGCCGTTCGGTTATGCTGACAACCTATGATTGTCAGGAGGTGGACATGAAACTGCACCAACTGCAGGCGCTGGTGGCCAGCGCCGACAGCGGCAGCATTCGCGCGGCGGCGCGGCATCTGGGGCTGTCGCAGGCGGCGGTGACCCGCGCACTGCGCGAACTGGAGCAAGAACAGGCGCTGCCGCTGCTGATCCGCACGCCGACCGGGCTGGGTTTTACCCCCTACGGCAAAACCCTGCTGGCGCACGCCCGGCTGGTGCTGAACCAGTTGGAGCAGGCGCAGGGCGAAATGGCGGCGCTGCGCGGGAGTGCGGCGGATCTGGTCAAGGCGGCGATCACTCCCTGGCTGATGCTGACGGTGCTGCCGCCGGCGGTGATGGCGTTTCGCAGCAAGGTGCCGGCGGTGCGGCTGGAACTGTCGGAAAGCCTGATGGCCAACGCCCAGTCGCAGCTGCGCGAGGGCACGATGGATTTCGCCATCACGCCGCTGCCGGCGTCGTCGGCGCCGCAGGAGTTTCACTGCGAGCCGCTACTGGAGTATGAAACGGCGTACATGGTGCGGCGCGGCCACCCGCTGGCGCACAGCACCTCGTTGCATCAGCTGCTGGAGCAGGATTGGGTGATGAGCTATACCCAGGAAAGTTTCGATGCGCTGCTCGACGAGGTGTTCCACCGCCACGGCGCGCGCCTGCCGCGCCAGCGCATTATCCAGGCGCATTCGTTCGGCATGCTGCAGGCGCTGGTGGAATCCGCCGAGATGTGCACCTGGTGCCCGCGGCCGATCGCCGCGCTGCCGCAATTCGCCTCTCGCTTGCAGCCGCTGGCGCTGCGCGAGAGCTGCCAACCAGCGCAGCTGAATATCGTCACCCGGCGCAACAGCATTCTGAGCGCCGCCGCCCATGCTTTTATCGACACGCTGGTGCGCACCCTGCGCCAGCAGGTGCGATCGTCGCGGCCGGAGGATCGCCAGATCTACGATCGCGTGCGCCTGCTGATTTAGCGGATCTGCCCGGATCGGCGATCCCGTAAATGGGATCGCGATCCGCATTTGTAGCATTTTTAGCCGCAATGTTAATGAACTGTGATTTTGCTCAAATAATTATTTTTGCAGCTTTGGTTATATGTCGCTCTATGTTCACGTTGTCATTTTTAGTTATCGGGATGTGTAATGGTTAATTTGTTGAAATTTATAATTTTATAACTCAGTTTGTTTTTTGTTTGATAAAAATGACAACGTCAACATTTATAATTTTCAAGCGTTTAACGAGAATATTGGAGGGATAGATGAGCCAGTTGCCGGAAAAAATGCGCGCGGTCGTTTGCCACGGCCCGCAGGATTACCGTTTCGAACAGGTGCCCACGCCGCTGCCGAAGGCGCGCGAGCTGGTGATCAAGGTGGAAGGCTGCGGCATCTGCGCCGGCGACTGCAAGTGCAAGAACGGCGCGCAGATGTTTTGGGGAGAGAACCCGTGGGTCAAACCGCCGGTGGTGCCGGGGCACGAGTTCTACGGCCGCATCGCCGCGCTGGGCGAGGGCGCGGAAGGCAAATACCAGCTCGGCGAGCGGGTGATCGCCGAGCAGATCGTGCCGTGCTGGGAGTGCCGTTACTGCAAATCCGGCAGTTACTGGATGTGTGAGACGCATAACATTTACGGCTTCCAGAAAGACGTGGCGGAGGGCGGCATGGCGGAATACATGCGCTTTTCCGAGAACGCCATCGTGCACAAGATCCCGGAAAGCCTGAGCCATGAAGACGCGGTATTGATCGAGCCGATGGCCTGCGCCATTCACACCGTGGCGCGCGGCGACATTCAGCTGGACGACGTGGTGGTGCTGGCCGGCGCCGGGCCGCTCGGGCTGTGCATGGTGCAGGTGGCGCGCCTGAAGACGCCGAAGAAACTGATCGTGATCGACGCCATCGACGAGCGACTGGCGCTGGCGAAGGAATTTGGCGCCGATGTGGTGATCAACCCGCTGAAGGAAGACGCCGACCAGATCGTCAAATCGCTCACCGGCGGCTACGGCTGCGACGTCTACATCGAGGCCACCGGCGCGCCGATCGGCGTCACCCAGGGGCTGCAGATGATCCGCAAGCTGGGCCGCTTCGTGGAGTTCAGCGTGTTCGGCAAGGAAACCACCGTCGACTGGTCGATCATCGGCGATCGCAAGGAGCTGGACATTCGCGGCGCGCACCTGGCGCCCTACAGCTATGAGATCGCCATCGATCTGTTCGAGCGCGGGCTGGTGACCTCAAGCGGCGTGGTGACCCACAGCTATTCATTGAACGACTGGGACGAAGCCTTCGCCCTGGCGGACTCGACCGACTCCATCAAGGTGATCCTGGTTCCCTGACCCTCCCGCCGTACCGCTGTTGCAGTCACGACCGTCGGCCCGCTCGCAATGGGGGGGCCGGCCGGTCGGCCAAACGTAAAGACATGCTGTTGCTCTGATAACCACAACAAGAAGCTTCCCTACAGGAGAATTGGCTATGTTTTCATTATTCAAAAAGACCCTGCCTTTTATCGTCGCCGGTGGAATGTTGGCGGCCAGCCATGGGGCGCTGGCCAAGCAAATCACTATCGGTATGTCGTTCCAGGAAATGAACAACGACTACTTCGTCACCATGAAGCAGGCGCTGGATCAGGCGGCGGCGGATATCGGCGCCAAGGTGTACGTGGCCGATGCGCGCCATGACGTCGCCAAACAGATCGGCGACGTGGAGGACATGCTGCAGAAGAAGGTGGATATCCTGCTGATCAACCCGACCGATTCGGTGGGGGTGCAGTCGGCGGTGATCTCCGCCCATAAGGCCGGCGCGGTGGTGGTGGCGATCGACGCGCAGGCCGAAGGGCCGCTGGACTCGTTCGTCGGCTCGGAAAACTACGACGCCGGCTTCCAGGCGGGCGAGTATCTGGCGAAAGCGCTGGGCGGCAAAGGCAAGGTGGCGATCCTCGACGGCATCCCGGTGGTGCCGATCCTGGAGCGCGTGCGCGGCTTTGAAGCGGCGATGAAGAAATACCCCGACATCAAGATTGTCACCAAACAAAACGGCAAGCAGGAGCGCGACACCGCGCTGACCGTCACCGAAAACATGCTGCAGTCGGCGCCGGATCTGGCGGGCATCTTCAGCGTCAACGACGTCGGCGCGCTCGGCGCCCTGGCGGCGATTGAAAGCAACGGCGCCAAGGTCAAGCTGGTGAGCGTCGACGGCCAGCCGGAAGCCATCAAAGAGATCCTCAAGCCGAATTCGCCGTTTATCGCCACCTCGGCGCAGTTCCCGCGTGACCAGCTGCGCATCGCGCTCGGCATTGCGCTGGCCCGCTACTGGGGCGCCACGGTGCCGAAAACCGTGCCGGTCAAAGTGAAGCTGATCGACCGCAGCAATGCGGCCGGCTTTAGCTGGTAACAGCGGCAGGTTCGCCCCGCTGCGGCGGGGCGTTCGGCGCGGAGGGCAATGCGGTGACACCTTTACTGGAACTGAAGCGAATAAAAAAGAGCTTTCCCGGCGTGAAGGCGCTGGACGGCATCGATCTGGCCATTCAACGGGGCGAGGTGCACGCCCTGCTGGGCGAAAACGGCGCCGGCAAATCGACGCTGGTGAAAATCATGTGCGGCATCCATCAGCCGGACGAGGGCGACATTTTTATCGACGGCGAGCAGCGCCGCTTTAACAACTATCGCCAGGCGATCGAGGCTGGGGTCGGCATTATTTTTCAGGAATTCTCGTTGATTCCCTACATGAGCGCCATCGACAACATCTTCCTCAACCGGGAGATTAGGAACCGCTGGGGCCTGCTGGATCGGCGGGCAATGCGGCGCAAGGCCGAGGCGATCTTCAAGCGGCTGACGGTGGCTATCGATCTCGATTGCCCGGTGGAGCAGCTGAGCGTGGCGCAGCAGCAGTTCGTTGAGATCGCCAAGGCGCTGTCGCTGGAGGCGCGGGTGCTGGTGCTGGACGAACCGACCGCCACGCTGACGCCGGGCGAGGCCGAGCACCTGTTCAGCGTGATGAACGATCTGCGGCTGCTGGGCGTCGGCATGGTGTTTATCTCGCACCACCTGGACGAGATTTTCACCATCTGCGATCGCATCACCGTGCTGCGCGACGGCGCCTACATCGAAACGCTGGCCACCGGCGACACCAACGTGGAAGAGCTGGTGCGGCTGATGGTCGGGCGCAAAATCGAGAACGCCTTCCCGGTGAAACAGCACCCGGTCGATACCGCGACGGTGCTGCTGGAGGCGGAGATCCAGCGCGAGAAGCACGGCGCGACCGACCGTTTTCGGCTGCATAAGGGCGAGATCCTCGGTTTCGCCGGGCTGGTGGGCTCCGGGCGCACCGAGACCGTCTCGGCGCTGATCGGCGCCAGCCGCTGCCACCGCAAACGCGTCAGCCTCGGCGGCCAACCGGCGGCGCTGCGCTCCCCGGCGCAGGCGCTGGCGCAGGGCATCGGCCTGCTGCCGGAGAGCCGCAAAACCGAGGGCCTGGTGCTGCCGTTTTCGGTGGCGCAGAACATCACCCTCAACCGACACCACCGGCGCGGCAAGATCTTCGTCAGCGCCCGCAAGGATCGCGACGTGGTGCAGCGGCTGATCCGCGCCGTGGGCGTGAAAACCCCGGACGCCGAGACCGCCGTCAGCACCCTGAGCGGCGGCAACCAGCAGAAGGTGGTGATCGCCCGCTGGCTCAACAACGACTGCAACATCCTGATCTTCGACGAGCCGACGCGCGGCATCGACGTGGGCGCCAAGGCCGAGATCTACCAACTGATGCAGCAACTGACCCAGCAGGGCATCTCCATCATCATGATTTCCTCCGAACTGCCGGAGATCATCGGCGTGTGCGACCGCGTGCTGGTGTTTCGCGGCGGCCACATCGTCGCCGAGCTGACCGGCGACGACATCGAATCCAACCACATCATGCTTCACGCGACCGGGAGTGCCTTATGATCGGAATTGAACAACCCGCCGTGGCGCGCCGCGCCGCCGGCCCCAGCCTCGGCAAGCGCTGGGAAAAACTGCTGCATCACCCGGCGGTCCTGCCGTTTATCGGCTTCGCTGTCCTGTTCGTACTGATGAGCCTGCTGAACGACAGCTTCCTCAGCGTCAACAACCTGACCAACGTGGCACGCCAGGTGTCTATCAATGCCATCATCGCGGTGGGCATGACCTGCGCCATCCTGACCGGCGGCATCGATCTCTCGGTGGGGCCGGTGATGGCGCTGGCCGGCTCGGTCGCCGCCGGGCTGATGCTGGCGGCGGTGCCGATCCCGCTGGCGATGGTGGCCGCGCTGGCGCTCGGCGCGCTGTTCGGCCTGGCCAACGGCGCCTGCATCGCCTACCTGCGCATGCCGCCGATCATCGTCACCCTGGCGTCGATGGGCATCGCCCGCGGCCTGGCGCTGCTCTATACCGGCGGCTACCCGATCTCCGGCCTGCCCGACGTCTTCTCCTTCTTCGGCCGCGGCACGGTGCTGGGCATCCAGGTGCCGATCCTGATCATGCTCGGCGTGTACCTGCTGGCCTGGCTGATGCTCAACCAGCTGCCGTTCGGCCGCTACGTCTACGCGATGGGCGGCAACGAAGAGGCGGCGCGCCTGAGCGGTATCCGCGTGCCGCGCTACAAGATGCTGGTCTACGTGATCAGCGGCCTGACCGCCGCGCTGGCCGGACTGGTGCTGACCTCGCGCCTGATGAGCGGGCAGCCCAACGCCGGCGAAGGCTTCGAGCTGGACGCCATCGCCGCCGTAGTGCTGGGCGGGGCGGCGATCTCCGGCGGGCGCGGCGCCATCGTCGGCACGCTGGTGGGGGCGATGATGCTCGGGGTGCTCAACAACGGCCTCAATCTGATGAACGTGTCGCCGTATATCCAGAACGTGGTGAAGGGCGGCATCATCCTGGCCGCCATCTACCTCAGCTCCGTGCGGCGCAAATAGGAGGCGCGATGTCAGTCTTTCTTGGCATAGACGTCGGCGGCACGGTGATCAAGGCCGGGCTGTACCGGGCAAGCGGCGAAGAGCTGGCGATCGCCGAGCGCGACGGCGCGGCGATCGCCGCCCAGCCGGGCTTTAGCGAACGCAATATGGACGCGCTGTGGGATGACGTTTGCGCGGCGATCCGCCAGACGCTGCACGCGGCGGGGCTGGAGGCCGGGCAGGTGCGCGGCGTCAGCTTTTCGGCGCACGGCAAAGGGCTGTACGCCATCGACCGCCACGGCAAACCGGTCGGCAACGGCATCCTCTCTTCGGACAACCGCGCGGCGGCCACGGTGGCTGAGCTGCGCCGCGCCGGCGTGGACGCGCAGACCTACCCGCGCAGCCTGCAGCCGCTGTGGCCCAGCCACCCGGCGCTGCTGCTGCGCTGGCTGAAGCAGCGGCAACCGGCGCAGTACGCCGCCGTCGATCGCATCCTGATGGCGCACGACTACCTGCGCTTTCGCCTCACCGGCGAGGCGGCGGCCGAAGTGACCAACATCTCCGGCAGCAACCTGTTTAACCAGCGCAGCGGCGCTTACGATCCGGCGCTGATGGCGGCCTTCGGCATCGAAGAGGCGCAGGAGAAGACCGCGCCAACGATCGGCTCGGCGCAGCTGGCCGGGCGGGTGACGGCCGCTGCGGCGGCGCAGTGCGGCCTGCGAACGGGGACCGCGGTGTACGGCGGCCTGTTCGACGTGGTGGGCGCGGCGCTCAGCTCCGGCGTGGCCGACGATCGCACGCTCAGCGCGGTGGCGGGCACCTGGTCGATCGCCACCTGCGTGACCGAGCGCATCATTCCCGCCGATTACCCCTACGCCTGGGGGCGCTACTGTATCGACGGCCGCTATTTCGTGCACGAAGGCAGCCCGACCTCGGCCGGCAACCTGGCCTGGTTCCTGCGCCAGTTCTGCGCCGACGACCGGCAGCGCTACGCCCAGTTCAACGCCTGGGTGGCCGAGCGCCGCGAGCAGCCCAGCGGGCTGCTGTTCCTGCCGTATTTGTACGGCTCCAACCTCGGCGGCAACACGCCGGGCGGGCTGATCGGCCTGAGCGCCCACCATGAGATGGCGGACGTGGTGCAGGCGATCTACCAGGGCATCGTGTTCTCGCACCTGATCCATCAGGAGCGCATGGTGCAGCTGAACCCGCGCATCGAGCGGGTGCGCATGACCGGCGGGCCGACGCAGTCCGAGGTCTGGATGCAGATGTACGCCGACGCCGGCAACCTGCCGCTTGAGGTGGTGGAAACGCGCCAGAGCGGCTGCCGCGCCGCCGCCCTGTGCGCCGCCGTCGGCGCCGGGGAGTACGCCGGGTTCGCCGAAGCGATCGCCGCCGCGCCGCCCAAGCTGCGCTGTTATTATCCCGCGACCGCCGCCCATCGGCGCCTGCGCGCCCAGCAGGCGCGCTATCTGGCGGTCGCTCAGGCTTTGAGTGAGGTGACTGATGCAAACGACTAACGCCGCCTGTCTGGGGCTGTATGAAAAGGCGCTGCCCGCCGAACTGAGCTGGCCGCAGCGGCTGGCCACCGCCGCCGAGCTGGGCTTTGAATTTGTGGAGATGTCGATCGACGAACAGCCGGCGCGCCAGCAGCGGCTGGACTGGGATCGCCGCCAGCGGCTGGCGTTTATCCAGGCGCGGCTCGACAGCGGGGTGACGGTGCCGAGCCTGTGCCTGTCGGCGCACCGGCGCGATCCGTTCGGCAGCGCCGAGGCTGCCACCCGCGAACGGGCGCGGGTGCTGATGAGCAAGGCGCTGGAACTGGCGACGGATCTCGGCATCCGCAACATCCAGCTGGCGGGCTATGACGTCTATTACGAACCCGCCGATCGCCACAGCCGCGAGCGCTTTATCGAGGGCATGCAGTGGGCGGCGGCGCAGGCCGCCAGGGCGCAGGTGATGCTGTCGGTGGAGGTGATGGACACGCCGTTCATCAACAGCATCAGCAAATGGCGCGACATCGCCCGCCACGTCAACAGCCCGTGGTTCACGGTGTATCCCGATCTCGGCAACCTCAGCGCCTGGGGCAACGACGTCGCCGCCGAGCTGGCGCTGGGCATCGGCAGCATCACCGCCATACACCTCAAAGACACCGTGGCGGTGGGGCCGGGCAGCGCCGGGCAGTTCCGCGACGTGCCGTTCGGCGAGGGCTGCGTGGACTTCGCCCACGCCTTTTCCGTGCTCAACGCGCTCGGCTATCGTGGCCCCTACCTGCTGGAGATGTGGGCGCGCGAAGACGGGCGGGATAAGCAACGCATCGCCCAGGCCAAGGCCTGGATCGAACAACAGATGAATGAGGGAGGCATCGCATGCTGAACGAACTCAAGCGGCAGGTGCTGGCCGCCAACCTCAGCCTGCCGGCATACGGGCTGGTGACCTTTACCTGGGGCAACGTCTCGGCGATCGACCGCCAGAGCGGGCTGGTGGTGATCAAGCCTTCGGGCATCGCCTACGAGGCGATGACGCTGGAGGATTTGGTGGTGGTGGATCTGGAGGGCAAAGTGCGCGAGGGGCACCGCAAACCCTCATCCGACACCGCCACCCACCTGGCGCTGTACCGCGCCTTCGCCGATATCGGCGGCGTGGTGCACACCCACAGCCGCAACGCCACCATCTGGGCGCAGGCCGGGCAGCCGATCCCGGCGCTGGGCACCACCCACGCCGACTACTTTTACGGCGACATTCCCTGCACCCGGCCGATGAGCGAGGCGGAAATCGCCGGGGATTACGAGGGGGAAACCGGCAAGGTGATTATCGAGACCTTCAATCAGGCGGGGCGCGATCCGCAGCAGGTGCCGGGAGTATTGGTCTATTCCCACGGCCCGTTCGCCTGGGGCAAGGACGCGGCGGATGCGGTGCACAATGCGGTGGTGCTGGAAGAGGTGGCGATCATGGCGATGGCGACGCGCCAGCTGGCGCCGGCCATCGCCCCGATGCAGCCGGAGCTATTGGATAAACATTTCCTGCGCAAGCACGGCAAACACGCCTACTACGGGCAATAGCGCCCGTCAGCGATTCAACAGCGAGCCGGTGAAGAATTCTCTGCGCACCGGCAACTCGCCGCGCGGGCTGTTAATGGCGCTGAACAGCAGCTCCGCGGCGATCTCCCCCAGTTTCTGCGTATCGTGATACACCCCCGGAATGTGCAGGCCGTAAGCGCCGGCGCGCGGCGGCTCGTCTATCGAGAAGAACTTCACCTGCTGATAAAGCCCCATCTCGTGGCAGATGGCGATGGCGCCCAGCGTGATGATGCCGTTCAGGCCGATGATGTAATCCGGGCGGTTCTCCGGCTGCGCCAGATAGGCGCGCACCTCGCTTTCCTGTGAGGTGAAATCGTAGTCGCCGTTGATGATATGAATCTCACGGCCGCTGCCCTGCAAGGCCGCGACGATGCCGGCGGTGCGCGTTAGCGTAATTTCCGAATCCGCCGGGCCGCCGATAATCAGCAGCTTCTGCTCCGGCTGCTCCGCCAGATAACGCCCGGCCAGCACGCCGATCTCGCGGTTATCGAGGAACACGCCGCTCAACTGCTGATCGTAGAGATCGCGGTCGATCAGGATCAGCGGTACGCCGTACACCTCGGCCAGCTCGAGATAGGCGGGGCGGTAGCGCTTGTCGTCGCGCACCGCCGACAGCAGGATGCCGCGCGCCTTGTAGCCGAACAGCGCCTGAATGGCGCGCATTTCCGCCTCTTCGCTGCCGTCGGTGTCGAACAGCATGATCTGATAGCCCTGCTGACGCGCAATGCGCGACACGGTCTTGATCAGGCCGGAATAGAAAGGGTTGTACATGCTGCTGGTAACGATGCCGATAATCTGGCTGCTGCTGCTTTTCAGCCCCTGCGCGAACGCGTTGGGCACATAGTTCAGCTCTTTGGCGATGGCGTGAATGCGCTCGCGGGTTTCCGGCTTGACCAGCTCGGGCTTATTGAAGGCGCGGGAAACGGTGATATTGGTCACCCTGGCGCGGCGGGCGATATCCACGATAGTGGCATTGGGATTGGCTTTCGACACCGTCTTTCCTTGCGTTATGCCTCAACAGATCCCTTATTGTAGGGAAAGGGCGGGGGCGGTGCTAGGGGGGATGGGGGATGAGATTTGTTTGTGGGAGGGGGAAATAAAAATGCAAAGATTATCAATAATGCCATGTGTTTATTAATTCAGAATTAAATAATTCGATGTAATTGTATTGTTGTTCGCAAGATAGTTCAGTAAGGAGCTTTCTACGGGCGACGTCGGACATGGAAAACCGCTTTGTGCCATAAGCGGACATTGCTAATCTGCTTGTGTATGGAGCTATGGGAGCTAGTCACAGGACAATCTGTTTCTAATTGCTTAATATTCTGGGCATCAGTTGTGAAAAATTTCAATTTTCTGTCAGGACTATGCCGTGGCGATCTTCGATATCAATAAAGATGAATTACTCGGACTCTCAGATACTCTTTTGGAAGAGTTAATTGCTCGCCTTGCTGAAGCCGAAGTGGCGGCCTGCGGTCATAGCCCGGCGTGGGTGCGCTGGTCGGGATCGATCAACACACCTGATGGTGGAATTGATGTCCACGTGCAGGTGCCGGTCGAAGAGCTCAACTCCGGGTATATTGAGCGACCGGATACCGTCTTCCAGGCCAAAAAACATAGGATGCGCAGGGCAGATATTCTGCGAGAGATGGCTCCCTCTGGCGTCCTTTCTCCCATGATATCCGGCCAGGCCACAAAGGGGGGAAGCTATATCATTGTCAGTCTGGATGAGGACTGTTCCCCCACTATGCTTGCCGAACGCGTCAAGGCGATGTATGAGGCCGTCAGGCATACTCCGTCTCACCCAACTCTTCATCTGGCTTTCTATGATCGCGCAAAGTTGGCTCAGTGGATACGACAGCATCCGTCAGTAATGCTGTGGGTAAACAGAATACTGGGGCGGGGATATTCCGGCTGGCAACCATATGGATCATGGAGTTGCCCTCCAGATGGGGCGGAAGATACCCTGATAACCGCGTCCGGCATCACGATCTCAACTCCGTCAGAAAAAGGTCATCCCCTGAGTATTAAGGATGCCATCGGGCCGATACGCCAGCTTATCCTGACCACTCGTAAAGCCGTGCGTATTACTGGTTTATCGGGCGTCGGTAAAACGAGGATTGTTCAGGCCTTGTTTGATGAATCCGTAGGAGCCGATGCCCTGGACCGCACCCTGGCGGTTTATGCCGATACCGGTGACGATCCGATCCCTTCTGCTGCAGCCATGCTGGAACGCCTCATCGCTGACCAGCGCAGCGCAATTATGGTTCTTGATAACTGCCCGTCTGAACTGCATGCTGCCCTCGCGGCGAGAGTTACCTCGGTGGGGGGTAGGATCAAGCTAATTACCGTTGAGTATGATATTCGGGAGGACAAACCTCAGACCACGGAGGTGATCCACATCGAGGCGGTAGGACCGGAAGTGGCGGAAAAACTTCTGCTGCGGCGCTTCCCCGGTATCGGACAGTTGAACGCCCGTCGAATCGCGCAGTTCGCTGACGGAAATGCCAGAGTCTCGCTGGCTATCGCTGAGAGAGTGGATGAGGGGGAGTCGTTGGCCGTTCTGTCCGATGCACAACTCTTCGACAGACTTTTTGAACAACGTCATGAGCGAGATGAGGGATTACGGGAGCAGGCTGAGATACTTTCGCTGGTATACTCGTTTTCGAGTGACTTTTCTGAAACAGGCGACAGTGAACTGGAGATTCTTGGCACGCTCGCGGGCTATTCACATAACCAGCTGTACCGTACGCTCAAGAAGCTGACCGATCGCCGCATTCTTCAGGCCAGATCGCACTGGCGAGCCATCTTACCCCATGCTATAGCGAACAAACTGGCAGCCTCCGCGCTGAATAGCTTTCCGGTTGCGTTTCTCAGGTCTACCTTTGAAGTGCCGGGACGGGAGCGCCTCCTTATGTCATTTGCTCACCGGCTGGGCCTTTTACACGATCATCCGGTGGCAAAGGAGATTGCGGCTGCATGGCTCCAGCCGGAAGCCATGCTGGGTAACCTGCTGGCATTAGAGGACTTGCCGGCTCGTATGTTGGAGTACATAGCACCGGTGGTGCCTGACGTTCTGCTTAACCGGATTGACGAGGTCCTCAGGGCCGCAGACTTTAAAGGCCGGGAAAGACATTACGATCCCCGCTGGAGTACCATCCTCAACCTTTTGCAGGCACTGGCCTGGGAACCTTCATACTTCAACCGTTGCGCCAGCCTTCTGCTGCAAATAGCGGATCATGAAATAGATAAGACTCGTCAGGAGAATGCGCGAGACAGACTCACATTGTTCTGTCAGCCCTATCTGTCAGGTACACATGCCTCTCTGGAGCAGCGAATTGCGCTTCTGGAGGAGTGTCTTACTTCAGGTTTATCACAGCGTCGCACTCTGGGGCTGAAAATGCTTTCTGCCGGACTTAGCGGTTCGACGTGGACAAGTTCGGGTATATATGAGTTTGGTGCCCGCCCGAGGGATTACGGGGCAGAACCAGACTATAACGCGTTGATGGCGTGGAGATGCTCGTTCATCGAGATTGCCGTTCGCGTCGGGAGCGCCGATGATATGCATCTTGCCAACGCTGCGCGGACAATTCTGGCAAATGCACTCAGTGGCCTGTGGCGTGATAAGAGGATGGGCTCCGTCCTCGTTGATGCCGCACGTACATTGCATGCCCGTCTTCCCTGGGGAGAGGGCTGGAAGGCGATTCGGACAAAACTGTACTTTATGCGGAAGGAGCCTCAGGTATCGTCCGTGCTGCTTGAAACTCTTGATGCTCTGGAAAGGGAGCTCAGACCGAATGATTTGCTTTCCGCTATCCGGCTTTATGTCCTGAGTAAAGGCCACTATAACTGGGTGCTTGATGACGAATTTAACCGCAGTGACCAGGAACGATACACTGAAGCAGAAGAGCGACTGATGGCCAGAGCAGAGCAACTGGGGCGTGAGTTTGCCACTTCAATACTTTGTCTTTCTGACCTGAGACCCAATCTGTTCTCTTCTGAATGGATGCCTTACCGGAGCGCATTCGGGAAGGGGCTCGCTGAGGGAACCGCGAATCCCCATGAAGTCTGGCAATTACTTATAAAAGAACTGGAACAGAACTCTACTGAAAATAAAGATTTTTCTGTGTTTCAAGGCTTTATCGAAGGCGTGGATCGTAGTAAGGAAGTGCTAGCCCATGAATTTCTGGATCACTGTGCTGTGCATCCTTCACTCTGCCGAGTTCTGGTTAATTTGCATCCCCAGCGAGATTTTACAGAAACCGACCTCTATCGATGTATGTCGGTTCTGAATAAACCTGATACTCGTATAGTTATGTTTGACGCCATTCTTTGGCAAAAAAAATACCTGCATTTGCCATTAAACCGAGTGCTTGAACTGGCAGAACGACTTTTAGCCATAGAAAACGGCGCTGAGGTGATTTTGAATGGGCTAGGGATGAGGTTACATGACAACAAAGCGACAGAGGACATACTTGGCCCGGAACTCCGTCAAATCGGTCTCAGGGCAGCAATTCAGGTTTTACAGAAAGAGACTGATGATCGGGGCGGTTTCGTTGATGGCTTTATGGCATCTGTCGTAGCGGCGGCATTGCAGTTTGACAGTCATGATGGGCTGACAGAAAACTGGCTGGACGCAGTCTTCTCAGCGATCGATAAACATTATGGTTACATGAATGATTACCATAAAACTATTCAGACAACGGTGACACTCATACCCGTAGAGTTTCTCTCTCGTCTCTTTGCTGATTCTGAAGATCAAATATGTATGCGGTTGTTCTTCATGCGTGGCGGCATTTCGGATACTCCACTGCTTTCTGGTGTTGGCATAGAAATCGTGATTGACTGGTGCTTCAGGAATGAGAATACCAAGGTATGGGCATATGTGCCGCAGGGGTTAGAACTCTGGTCAAGTAGTACTGACACAAGCAGGACTACTTTGCGCGAGAACGCCATCAAATTCCTGGAGGCTGCACCTGAACCTTCAGTGGTTCTTGAGTCTTTTGCTGAATTAACTAGTCCGTCAAGTTGGAGTGGCAGTCTTGCAAACATATTACAGTCCCGGACTGACGGTTTCGGTGAACTCATTGCACACGAGCGGGATGACATTTCAAAGGCTGCAAAAAAGATACATGAGAGATTGATACCTATGATTGAGCGTCAAAGAATTCGAGAACAGCAGAAAGATCGTGAAAGTGAGCAGCGGTTTGAGTGATGGTTACCCGCAATGATCTGAATCGCCACCGATCTTCAAGGCACTTTGACACTAGTATTTTCACGCATCTCAATTGCAGGCATAACGTCCGCTTTTCGCTCAAAGCAGCCTCTCTAATACCGCCAATCAAAGCAACAAACCAGCGCCAGCAGCGTAGGAGCGACGGCGGTGAGGGGCTCATTGGGTGAAAACAGCAATCCACGCCAAAGAATGATCGAAAAAACAACGCAGATGATGAACCCTACGCTCGACTACCGATAACAACACCGCTAATCTAGCCGCGACTTTTCACCCCCCAACTCCCCGCCACAACCCCGGCAACAACCCCAGCGTCTCATCAATCAGCGTTCGCCGGTCATTGCCCGGCTTCCAGATGGTCACCATGGTTTGGCTGATCCCCTGGCTGCCCACTTCGGTGCGCAGCGTGTTGACGTTTTTCCACTGTTCCGCATGCATATGCGTCGGCAGGAATCCCCAGCCGCAGCCCTGTTCGAGCAGGGCGCGCAGCATCTCCAGCTCGTTGGTAAATATGGTATGCCCGGAAATTTGCAGACGGCGCGCCACCGGTTCGTCAGAATCCGGGTGCATGATCACCTGCGGCGTGAGCGAGAGCTCCAGCAGCGAAAGCGGCTGTTCCGCGCCGGGGAAAAGCGTTTCGGCGGCGTAGAAATCCATCTCTATCGCCCCTAAAGCGCGCCACTCCATGGCGTCGCCCACGCTGCGATGGCGCGCCTGGCAGATGCCCAGATCGGCCTGGCCGCTTGCCAGCAGGCTTTCCGCTTCGTCGCGCGAGGCGTTAATCAGGCTCAGGCGCGTGTTGCGTTGGGTCATGGCGGCAATCAGCGCTTGCAGCAATGCACGGGGCGTGAAGGGATCGTAGACCAGCGAGATTTCCTGCGCCGCGCTCTTCGGCACGTCTTTGGCAAACGCCTCAAACGCTTTCACCTGGCGCATCAGCAGGTGCGCCTGGCGCTGCAGCTGTTCGCCTTCCGGCGTCAGGTGCAGGCTGCGCCCCTCGCGCAGGAACAGCGCATAGCCCAAGCCATCCTCGAGAAAATCAATCAAATCGCGCAGCGTCGTGCGGTCTTTGCCCAGCTTGAGCGCGGCTTTCGCCAGGCTGCCGTGCTCGGCCACGGCGGTGAAGGCTTCAAGTTGGGC
Organism: Serratia sp. CY81684; assembly: GCF_052166595.1. Classification (NCBI taxonomy): domain Bacteria; kingdom Pseudomonadati; phylum Pseudomonadota; class Gammaproteobacteria; order Enterobacterales; family Yersiniaceae; genus Serratia; species Serratia sp. CY81684. The sequence continues at coordinate 613,401 of NZ_JBJNOO010000003.1, forward strand.
AAAGGAATAAATCAGGCTCGGCACGCGGCTCTCCCGTCGTTTTTGCGGGGGATTTTCCCCCATCAGGCGTTTTTTATTATAGGCCGCGTTTTTTTAAGCTGAACGCCTTCCTGAGCTAAGCGAGAAAAAATATGAAAAACAAAGTGTTTAACCGCAGCCTGCTGGCGGGCGTTGTCATCAGTCTCTGCAGCGGCCTGTTGGCGCCCGCCGCCCTGGCCGCCTGTGCGGGCACCGAACTCAGCGCCTGTCCCGCGCCTTTCGATGCGCAACTGCCGGACACGCACAAGATGCTCACCTGGAGCCAGAGCGACCGGGTGATCGGTTTTCGTAACGACTACCGCAACTATGCCGGGGATGTGTTTCATCACGGCAACGCCGCGCCGCTGGCGGCTGCCGCTAAACCGTTAACGGACGCCAGCTATCGGGTGAATGGCAAAACCTACCACCTGCAGGATTACCTGCAGCGCCAGAACGTCAGCGGCATGCTGGTATTGAAAGACGGCAAAATCGCCTGGAAATATCTGGGGCAGGGTAATACCGACGCTACCCTGTGGACGTCGCGCTCGGTGGGCAAATCCGTGGTTGCCACGCTGGTTGGCGTGGCGATTAAACAGGGCAAAATCCACTCGCTCGACGATCTCATCACGCAATACGAACCCGATCTGAAAGGCACCGCGTGGGACGGTGTGACCCTCAGGCAGCTGATCACCCATACCTCCGGCGTGGCGTGGAATGAGGATTACACCAACCCGAAATCGAACTTCGCGCAGCTGACAGAGTGTGAAGCCAAGCCCGGTACCTACGCCTGCGTGCGCAAGCTGGTGGCCGGCTTACGCCGCGCACACCCGGCCGGGCAGAACTGGTCTTACTCCTCCGGCGGCGCGTGGCTGCTGGGCGACGTACTGGAGCGCGCCACCGGCATGCCGCTGGCGGCCTATCTTGAGCAAAGCATCTGGCAGCCGTACGGCATGGCCAGCGATGGCGTGTGGCATGCTTATGCCAAAGGCCAGCACGACGTGGGCGCGCACGGCTTTAACGCCACGCTGGAAGACTGGGGGCGCTTCGGCGAATTCATTCTGCATAACGGAACGTTGCCGAACGGCAAACAGATCTTGCCGGAAGATTGGGTAGCCCAGTCGGCCAACTGGACGCGGGCGGCGGGCTCGGTGTCGGCGGCGCACCCCAAGGGCATTTACGGCTACCAATGGTGGAACAACGAAGTGCCGGCGAATGCGACCAACGTAGAACCCGCTCCGCAGGCTTCCCTGAAACATTCTCTGTGGGCGCTGGGGATCTTCGGCCAGATGATCATGGTCAATCAGGCGGAGAATCTGGTGATTGTCCAGTGGTCTACCTGGCCGCAGGCGGAGCCTTCTTTCAGCGCGCAACCGCTGGAGGCGTCGCTGATGTTTAGCGCGATAGCGAAGGAATTACGTTAACGTCGGCTGGGTAAGCAGGGGCTGGATGGCGGTTGCCATTCAGCCCCTGTTTCTGTCCTTAACATTATCAATCTTTGCCATACCAGGATTTAAAATACTTCAGGAAACTGTAGGCCACGGCATAAAAGCCAGTGACGGCGCCGACTTTGCCTTCCTTCCATGCCCCGCTCAGTATGTACCATTTAAAAAATGCGCCGATCGCGCTAACGATGCCACGAAATATCGAGGGCCTAATGTTTCTGTATTTTACTACCCTTGTCGTATAGCTATTGAGCTTGTTGAATATTTCATGGAGAGAGTAAAAGGTATCGTGCTTAACATTGCCGGGAATGACCGACGTGTGAATATAGCCTTCAGCGGCATCATCTACCGGAGCATCATTGAACCTGACCTGCGTTCTATTGAACAGCCGAACGGGGTAGTCCGGTGAGGAGATGGGATAAATCGTTCTGACTGGCTGTCCGAGAACAAACCAATACCTTTTGATTCTAAAGGCTTGCTGTGGCGGTGGGTTTTCCTGCGCTTTGAATTTTAAAATGGACGCTATGGTTTCGGCATCAAGGATTTCGTCGCTGTCCAGGCACAACACCCAGTCATGATGAGCTTGAGAAATCGCAAAGTTCATTTGCCGTCCGTGAGTCTCGAAACGATGATAAATAGGGCTTATTCCAAAGCTTTGGCAAATAGACAGCGTTTTATCCGTACTGCCGGAGTCCACCACAATCCACTCATCCGCAATGCCCATGAGTGGAGAAAGCACCTCGTGTAATAAACGAGAGGAGTTAAAAGTCAGTATACAAACAGCTATCTTTGCCATTAACTAACATCCTTAAAAATCGCGAGCAGGTGAGTGCGTGATGTTTTCTCTGGAATGGAAATTGCGATTCTCTTCTTATCCCTTATCAACCTCAGAAAATGCTTAACCCCGCCGGTCAAACCGATAAACCAGCACCAGCGCCAACGCCAGGAGCAAAAGCGGCGGGGCGAGGGCGGTGAAGGGCGCGTTGAGGGCGAACAGCAACCCCAGATTGAGAACGATCTGGTAAGCGATGTAGGTCAGCAGCCCGATGATGACGCCAAGCGCTAGCCGGCTGCCCATGCCGGGGGCGCGCGGGGCGGTGAAGGTAAACGGGATGGCCAGCAAAATCATCGCCAGCACCAGCAGGGGCTGGCCGAGTTTTTTCCACAGCGCCAGGCGGTATTCGGTGCTGGGTTGCCCCGAGCCTTGCAGGTAATCGATATAGCGATCCAGCTGTTGGAGCGAGAAACTGCCCGCCGGCAGGGTTAGCTCTTTCAGGCTCGGCACGGCGAACAGTGAGCGCCAGAGCAGGCTGTCTTGTCGCGCAATCGTCTCCTTTCTGCCTTGCCAGCTTTTCTGCATCACGTTGTGCAGCAGCCAGCTGCCGTCGGCGGCGGTGCTGGCGCTGTCGGCGTAAATGTAAGACTCCAGCGCGCGGTTGGCTTGATAACGGAAGATCTCAATGCCGTGGGGCTGGTCGTTCTCATCGACGGTCTTCACTGTCACAAACTCGTTGCCGCGCCGCGCCCACAGCGGGTTAACGGTAACGTCGTTATTATTCGACTGCGCCAGGGCGTTATTCTTCATTTGCAGCGCGCGTTGCTGCAGCGGCGAGGCGGCCCATTCATCGAGGGCGCCGAGCGAGAGGTTCATCAGCAGCCCGGCGGCGAGCATCACCAACGCGATGCGGAATATCGACATCCCGGCGGAACGGATCGCCGTCAGCTCCAGGCTTTTGGAGAGCTGCCCCAGCCCGACGATGCCGCCGAGCAGCGCGATAAACGGCCCCAGATCGACCAGGCTGCGCGGCAGGGTCATCACGGTCACCAGCAGCGCCTGCTGCCAGCGGTAGCCGCCCGGGGTCACGTCCTCCAGCTCGTTGATCAGCGTAAAGGTGGTGAACAGCGGGATGAGCAGCCCGGTCGCGGCGGCGAAGCCGATGAACACGTTGCGGATCAGATAGCGGCTAAAAAGGGTCATCGGGAGGGTTTCCGCAGCAGGGAGAGGTCGCGCGCCAGCAGCAGGGCGATACCGACAGCCATCGCTATCGGCACCAGCCAAACGCCGGGGATCGTCGGCAGAGAGCCGTTGGCCACCAGCGTGCGACAAATGTTGCCGCCATAGAAAATCACGGTAAACAGAACCGTGAGGGGCAGCAGCGCGGCGTAGCGCCCCTGCCGCGGCTTGATGCGGCTAAAGGGGATCGCCAGCAGCACCATCAGCACGGTGGTCAGCCCGCGGCTCTCGCGCCATTGCAGTTCGGCGGCGTCGCCCGGATCTGCGGAGCGCGCCAGTTCCGCCGGCGAGGCCGATTTGTGCCGGCTCTCGGCGCTGGGCACGAACGGTTTGAGCGCGATGTCAAAGTTGTCGTAATTCTGCCCGTTGTCGTCGGCGCCCTCACGATCCAGCACATAGGCGGTGCCGGTTTTCAGCCGCACGGCGGGGCTGGCGGGGGAGGCGTCGAGCACCTCCACCGACTGCGCACGGTACAGGTTGGTGTGATGGCCGCCGCGTACATAAATCAGGGCGTCCGTCAGGTGGTTGGCCGTTTTGTCGACGTGACTGGCGAGGATCATGCGGCCGTTGCCGCTGACGTTGAATTTGTCGGCCTGCAGGTGGCTCACGTCCAGCACCGATTGCGACTGTTGCTGCAGCTGATAAATATTGGCGTACGCCCAGGGTCTGCCATACAGCGACAGCAGCGTGACCGCTATCGCCAGCGGCACGGCGAGTATCAGCACCGCCTTGTACAGCCGCAGCGGGCTGGCGCCGGCGGCCAGCATGGCGGTGATCTCCGCATCGCTGTACATCTGGCTCAGCGCGACCGCCACCGAGACATACAGCGCGACGGGCAATATCATCTCCAGCGCGATCAGCGACTTATAGAAAACCACGTCGGCCACCACCCGCAGCGCCAGCGTGCCGTTGGCGGCGTCGGTCAGGTAGCGCTGAGCGGAGTAGCTGGCGAACATGAAGATCAGAAACCCGGCGATCATCATCACCAGGCGGCGGATCTCAACCGTGATATAGCGTTCAATCAAAGACATGCGTTATCGGTTCCCGGCGGCGTGCGCTTCATGGCGTCTCCTGCGCGATCAGCGCGCGCAGCAGGGCGATCACCTGGTCAACTTCTTGCGGGGTGAGTGCGCCGTCCTTCGCCCACTGCACGCGCCCGGCCTTGTCCAGCACTACGATGGTGGAGCTCTCCTCCGGCAGCCGCCAGGCCATGCGCCCCAGCCCGTCGCTGTCGACGATGAATTGCGCCCAGGGGTAATGCCGCTTGTTTTTCTCGATCTTGCCGCGCACGAAGAAGCCGGAACCCGGTATCGCGTCGTCGGTGTTGACGATGGTGGTCGGCTGGAAGCGATCGCCCGGCAGGTTCGCGTCCTTAACGGCGTTGATCAGCAGCGAGTTCTTCTTTTTGGCGGAGGTGCGCCCGGCGATGTACTGGATCACCCGCACCTTGCCCGCCAGTTTTGCGCTGTTCCACGGCCGGTAGCTGAAATCGCCGTTGCGCAGCAGCAGCTCGCCGCGATCGGCGATGGCGATCGGCGCCACCGGCCGGCCATGCACGAAGTTATGCGCAGATGCCGTCAGCGGCGACAGCAGCAGCGCAAGGGTCAGCAAGCGACGTAACGTCATCATGGCTCCGTGCAACCCGCTTATCTGCCCGCCGCGATGGCCGGCTGGGAAAACGACAGCGGAAAACGCGCCAGCAGCAGCTCCAGGCGCTGGCGGATGTCGATATCCAGGATCGCCGGCCGATCATAGATATCGCCGCCGGCCAGCTTGTCCGCCACCATCACGTCATGCCGGTCGCCCATCAGGCCGTTAATCGCCGCCAGGAAGCGCGAGATCTGCCGGGCCTCGCGGTTGTCGGGATCGATCGATCTCAGCGTGTCGTAGAACGAGACCTGGCGGCTGACGATTTTGCGCACGTCATGGAACTGATGCCCGGTCAGCGCCGGGCCGGCGATCAGCGTTTGCAGCTGGCGCATTTGCTCCTGGCGGTAGGTGATAAAGCCCTGTGCGCTTTCCAGCCGGGTGTGGCGCAGCGCATAGCGCACGTAAGACCACACCGGCTTGCTGAGCAGCAGCCGCAGCAGGTTGCCGTACAGCGTCAGGTTCTTCTGGTTGCCGTTGCGAAACGCGTCCTGAAAATGGCCGAGCACCACAGTGGTGGTGTGGAACAGGCGGTTGGCGCGGTGCGGGGCGCCGTACAGCTGCTGGGCGAAGCGCAGGTGCTTATAGCGGGCGCGGATATATTTGTAGCGCATGCGGGTAGCCGCCGCCAACTGCGGGTCTTGCAGGAAACCGTTCACCAATTGCAGAAGCTCGCGGCGGGAAAAGCCGTCTTCCCAAAACTGCAGGCACAGCGCGTAGTTGTCCCGAATGCTCTCGGGGGAGCATTCCAGATCAATCTGCTGCGGCAGGCTGATATTCGCCTCAACCAGGTCGTCCTCTTCCACCGCGACAAACAGCGCCTGGGTGGTTTCGGCTGAGAACTTTTTCCAATTATTGCTAGCGGTCATTGATTACTCTCTTTGGGCACATTCAGCCCCAACATAAAGCGATTGCGGTAGGCGCCGATCGTCGGTATCAGGGATAACAGAACGTCTAAACATTGCCCAAGTAAATAAGCGAAGGCGGCGCCCTGCACGCCGAAGGCATACGCCATCGACACCAGCAGCGCAATGTAGGCCGCCGAGGCCGTCGCCTGCGCGATCAGGAAGGCGCGCTGTTTGCCCGCCATAAACAGTAAGGATTCCTGCGGGAAGCCCATCATGGAGACGATGATCGCGCCCAGCATGATTTGAATCAGGTCATAGGCTTCCAGGTATTGCTGCCCGAATACCGCGGAAATAAGCGGCTTGCCCACCAGCAACATCAACACCGCAACGGCCAGGCCGATGCCGCCGGCCAGCAGCGAAGAGCGCAGGCCGAGCAGCCACGGGGTTTTGGTGCGCGGATCCAGGCGCATGATCTCGGGATAGAAGCTTTTCTCCAGCAGCTTGGCCGGGGTGCCCGTCGCATCGAAGAAGGTCATGGCGATCTTGAACAGCCCGGCGGCGGCCGGGCCGAGCACCACGCCCACCAGCACGGTGGTGCAGGAGTTGCGGGCGGCCCAGATGGTATGGGCGATGTTGGTGGTCCAGACGAAGTTCCAGGCGCCCTCGATGCGGCGCGCGACGTTGAAAAGGCGCGGCCTCAGCGCGCCATGGATATCGCGGCGGCGCAGCTCGCGCGCGGTGAACCACCAAAACAGCGTGCCGCCGATCAGGTTAGAGGCGTACCAGGTGACGATAAAGCCGGGGAACCCCAGATCGAAATAATAGGAGATGACGCTGCCCACCGCCTGCAGGAACGGTTTGATCGCCTGCTGGATGGCGATTAAATCGAAGCGGTTGAAGGCGCGCAGCACGCCGGTCGGCGTGGACGAGGTCATCGATGGGATCAGGGTGCAGTACAGCATGGCGAGCCAGAAGCTTTCGCTGTCCAGCCCCAGAGCGTGAGACAAGAACGGCAGCATGATCATGCCGCCCAGCACGGCGATGACGCCGCTGGCGATATCCAGGCCAAAGGAGAAGGCGACGACGTCGCGGAAGCGCCCGGTATTTTGATGCTCCAGTGCCGGAGTGCCGAATTGCACCACAAACTGCCAGGTCTGGAATTTGATGAAATCGCTGACCGCTTTGGTATAGGCCTGAATCACCACCAGCACGCCGAACATTTCAGGCGACATGCCTTTACCGGCGCAGGAGAGCGCCAGCAGGCCGAGCAGCGCGCTGGCGACGCTGCCGGAACCCAGGTAGGCGGCATTACGTAAAATGGAACGAAACGCGCCGTCGGAAAACCACCGTTTCATAGCCCAAACCAGCCGTTATCGTTGTTTTGCTGCATTTTGTGTTCCGCAGTCATGCGTTTGCCCTGTATTCGTTTAATAAACCTGAGTTTCTTCGCCGGCGTTCTCGCCGGGTTGCCCGAGATCGCTCTGCGGGCGCTTCGCGGGGTTCACCACGGCGGAAATGGCGTTGAGCGCATTGCTCAGCACCTCGTCGTAAGGGGCTCTGGCGTCCAGCTCGATGATGCGCGAGCCGTTGTATTGCAGGCGTACCATGGCGGCGATCTTGTCTTTCAGCTCTTCGTAACTGTGATCGGGCTTGCGGGAAAAGGCCGTATCGACGTCGATATCAAGGCGAATGATCAGCTCCGGCCGATAGACGGCCATGCGTTGATATAAACGGCGTTCGCGCGCCGCCAGGCGGCTTAATAGCCACCCTTTTGCGCGTTCCACGCCGATGCCGGGCCCATCGTAGTAAAAACCTGAGATTTCCGCCTGCGGGTAGCGATCGCTGATCACCAGAACGCCGCTCTGCGCCAACCGCCGCACCTTGCGCAGGTTGGATGCGCGCCACAGCGAAAAGCCGTACATGATCAGCGCCGCCCACAGCGCCGGCGGCCTGTTGCTCATGCGCTGAGTTTTGTCGGACTTGGCCGCCAGACGTCGTTCCAGCCACACGCCGATGAACGGCAACTTCTTGATTTTGTCGCCGTCTTCGCCGGAGATCAGCCCCAAATAGCGCCGCTCCGTGGGGCGATGTTGCTGCAGGTTTTTCACCAGGTCGGCGGTCAGCGTGGACTTGCCCGTACCGTCGCTGCCCACCACGGCAATCAGCCCGGTGATGCAGGTGGGAGAGGTATCCTGTTCGGCGGTGAGTTTATTTTTTTTCATCTGTTTCGGTACGGAAAGGTTATTTGTCGGCTAGGCATTGGCGGCCCTCAGCGATATTTTAACGGCGTGCAGCGATGCGTCGAAAATACGGTCGGCCGGTTCGCGGCCGTCTAAATCCAATATGTTAGCGCCGTTAAACGTCAGGTGCGGGATGACGGCGATCTTTTCACGCAACGCCGCCAGCGAGTGATCGGGTTTGCGTGAATAGGCCGTTTGTTCGTCAATATCCAGCCGAATTAATAATAAGGGCTGATAAGACGCCATCCATTGGTACAGGTTTTGTTCGCGCTTTCTTAGCCAGCGGATCCAGCGATTGCCGCCGGCGGTTTTCGCCAGCTGCGGGCCATCGAAACGAAACCCCGCCACTTCGGCTTGCGGATAACGATCGGTGATCAGTAATGCGCCGCTGCGGCTTTTCTTCAGCATGCGACGGAATTTATAAACGCGCCAATAGGAGAGTAAAAATATCACCAGCGCCGTGGCATTATCCGGCGGTGTGGAAGGGCGCTCATGCACGCGTTCCGATTTCTTCAGCAAATAACGCCCGAAGGGCGCGCCAATAATCGGCAGCGAACTGATCCATTCGCCAATACGCCCGGAAGACTGGCCGAGATACAGCAGTTCGGCAGGTTCTTGTGCCGATAAAGCGTTGACCAGGCTGGCGGCTAACGTGGATTTTCCCGAGCCGTCACAGCCGGTTATCGCTATTACGCGCACGGGCGAGCGATCAGATGAAGGTCTTATCTGCTGACTCACAATAATTGATCCAATGCGAAAAAAACTATTGTATTCCAATACGCCTTGGGTTCAAGATATTTATTGTGCTTTGCTGCGATAAAATAATGAGATCGGTATTCTTTTTCGTTATTTGAATTGATATTCATGGCGTTTGTTCTTGTTATTTTGTGCTAATTGTTCGTGCGTGGGCCGGTTTCGCTTTTTATGTTAATTCTCGGCATGGCTCACGGCGAAAAAGAGCAGAGGTTTTCAATTTTCGCTTAATCTTTTGTGCTTTTTGGCGCTGCGTATGGCAAATTTTTTTTCACGCAGCCACTGCGGCAATGATAAGCGATCGTTCGCTTCAAATATGGCACGCCGTTTCTGGTGTATTGAAAGAGAGTCTTATTATGAGTGCAAAATTTCCGCCGCTGATTGCGGTTATCGGCAGCGACGGATCGGGTAAGTCCACCGTTTGTGAACATCTGATCGAGTATGTGAAACATTATGGCCCGGCGGTGCAGGTGCATCTGGGCAAACAGGCGGGTAACGTCGGGCGCGCGGCGGCGAAATTGCCGTTGCTCGGGCGCTCGGTGGGCAAGGCTATCGAGAGCAATACCAAAAAAGTCAAAACGAAAAAATCCCGGATTGGCCTGTTGCCGTCGGCGGTGATCATCGCTTTCGTGGGGCGGCGGCTGCTGCGTTTTCGCCGCATGCTGGCGTATCGCCGGCAAGGGTTCATCGTGTTGACCGACCGTTTTCCGCAGGCGCAGATCCCTGGCGCTTACGACGGCACGGTTTTTCCCGTCGACGTTGAAGGCAGCCGTTTCGTCCGTTGGCTGGCGGCGCGTGAACGGGCGGCGTTTCAATGGATGGCGGGGCAAAAACCGGATCTGGTGCTCAAGCTGAATGTCAGTCTGGACGTGGCCTGCGCGCGCAAACCCGATCACCGCAAAGCGGCGCTGGAGAAGAAGATCGCCGTCACGCCGCTATTGACGTTCGAAGGCGCCGACATCGTGGATCTCGATGCCGATCGGCCGATCGAGGAGGTGCTTTCGGCGGCGGAAAAAGCCATCGCGGAATTTATGGCGGCGCAGGGGTATCGCTATTCGGCTGATGGGGTATCAACGGCTGCGCACTGAGGTGCGCATCGGTTCGGCAGGGCGGCGTGGCCATTTTCGGCACCGCCGCCGCGGCCGAGAAGGAAAGGCTTTATTTTTTCAGCGCCGCAAAGGCGCGCACGATGGTGTCGATTTCTTCATCGCTGTGCGCGGCATTGACGCTGCAGCGCAGCAGGGTCACGCCCGCCGGCGCGGCCGGTGGCAGCACCAGGTTCACATAGACGCCGTGGGCGATCAGCTCGCGCCAGAAACGCAACCCTTCTTCCTTTGAACCGATCATCACCGGCACCACCGGGCTGATGCGCGGCCCCAGGGTATAGCCCAGCTCGGCGAGGCCGTGGTACAGGCGGTGCGCATTGCTCCACAGTTTTTCCCGCAGCTCGGGATGGCGGGCGATTTTTTGCAGCGCCGTGCGCACCGAAGCGATGCTGGACGGCGACGGCGAAGCGGTAAAGATATACGGCCGGCTGCTGTAGCGCAGCACGTCCATCCCCTTGCCGCCGACGGCGAAGCCGCCGATCGAAGCCAGGCTTTTGCTGAAGGTGCCCAGGATGATATCCACGTCTTGCTCGACGCCCAGCGCTTCGGCCAGGCCGCGGCCGTGCTCGCCCATTACGCCGAAGGAGTGCGCTTCGTCGACCAGCAGATACCCGCCCAATCGCCGTTTGATGTCGACGATTTCCACCAGCGGGGCGACGTCGCCCAGCATGCTGTAGATGCCTTCCACGATAATGATCGCCTCGCGGGCGCGTTCGCCCAGGCGCACCATGCGGCGCTCCAGATCGGCGGCGTCATTGTGGCGGAAGCGAATAATTTCCGCGCCGCCGAGGGCGCAGGCGTCGTAAATGCTCGCGTGGCTGTCCGCGTCGATCAGCACCACGGCACCCGGCCCCGCCAGCGTGCTGATGACGCCCAGGTTGGCGGTATAGCCGGTGGAGAACACGATGGCGCTCGGGCGATCGAAGAATTCCGCCAGCTCCCGTTCCAGCGTCAGGTGCGATCCGTAACTGCCGTTCGCCATGCGCGAGCCGGTGGTGCCGGTGCCGAGCGCGGCCAGAGCCGCCTGGCCGGCGGCGATCGCCTGCGCATCGAACGTCAGGCCAAGGTAATTATTGGTGCCGGCGAGGACAATCTTTTGATCGCCGATGCGCCCCTGGGTGGCGGAATACACTTCGTCGATACAGGTGCCGAACGGATTCAGACCGGACGTTTGAAATTGTTCACGGTCATTGGCGAGCCGCGCAAACTTATCATACAGTCCCATGGTGTTTCTCCAGATAAGGGCGCAGCGCGTCAAGCAGTTGCTCAGGCGTTCTGACATCAAGCAATATATTGATAGGAATGGAGATATCTAATTCATCTTCCAGCATCATCAGCAGATCCAAGACTCTGATGGATTCCAGGCCAAGATCATTGACGAGATCGCTATCAGGTTTTATTTCCACTCCGCCTTCGACGATACCTTGCAAACACGTCAGGATATAATCCATTACAGCATCGCGATTTAGCATAAGAACGTTGACACACCTCTACTTGGAATAATTAAAACAGCCCTTCACGCAGCGCGCGTTCCAAACTCACCTGTGGAAACCAATTAATCTGTTGCGACAGCGCCTGATTACTGGCGGACCAGTCGCGATGCGTTAATTCGCGTATTTTGCTGCGCGTCAGCATCGGCTCTTTTTTTACCAGGCGGTTCCACACCACGCTGATATCCGCCAGGGCTTTCAGCAGCGGCAGCGGAATGCCCACCAGCCGCACCGGCCCGTGACGCACGGCGGCGCCGATGTCCCGCAGGCGCAACCAGTTATAGCCTTCGGCCACGCCGTCGCACAGTTCGTAAATATTTGGCTGCGCGGGTTCGGTTTGCACCCATTGGCTGACCGCCTTTGCCAAATCGCTCACGTGCAGAAAAGAGAGCCTGGCGTCAGGCGCGCCCAGCCGGGGCAGCACGCCGCGCAGCAGGCCGTTGAACAGCGGTTTCAGCTCTTTATCGCCGGGCCCGTAAACCGCCGTTGGGCGGAAAATCCCCAGCGCGATATCGCCCGTGGCGGCGATGAGTTGCTGCTCGGCGGCCTGTTTTGAATGGGCGTACCAGGACAGCGCCGGATGGCGGGCCGCCAGCGACGACATGAACAAGAAGCGATTGCAGCGGCCGTTCTGTTTGGCCGCCTGCATCAAATTCAGGCTGCCGGTGACGTTGCAGCGGGTGAACACCGCTTCCGCATGCCCGCGCACCTGGCCCGCACAATGCACGACGCACTCCGCACCGCGCACCAGTTCGGTGAGCGAGGGCCGATCTTCCAGCGCGCCGGGGATCCACTGCAGGTTGTCTGCGGCGGCTTTTCCGGCTTGCCGCGTCAGGGCGCGCACGCTAAACCCTTGCGCCAGCAGTTCCTGGACGATATGCCGGCCGATAAAGCCGGTCGCGCCCGTCACTGCCACGGTGCCGCTCATTGCGCGAAACCGGCCAGCTGCGGCATTTGCGGGTAGAGCGAAGCGCTCAGCCAGCGTTTCTTGGCCTCCGCGCGCGCGGGTTTGCCCGACGACGTGCGGGGAATGCTGTGCGGCGGCAGCAGCTCGATGTCCACCGCGATGCCGAACTCGCTTTGAATGCGCGCGCTCAGCGAATGCACGATTTGTTCACGGCGTTCTTCCGAACTGACTCGACACTGGATCTGCAAAATGATCCTGGCCGCTTCGTCGTGTTCTTCGGTCACGAAGGCAATCGCATCGCCGGAACGGATTTCCGGTTCGGATTCCGCGACGTACTCAATATCCTGCGGCCAGATATTGCGTCCGCGAATAATGATCAAATCCTTCTTGCGGCCGGTGACGTACAGATAGCCGTCCAGCAGATAGCCGAGATCGCCGGTGTCCATCCAGCCGGTCACCTGGATCTGCTGCTGGGACTCATCGTCGCAGAAATAGCCGTTCATCAGGCTGGGGCCGGAAATCGTGATATGGCCGACCTGACGTTCCGGCAGCGGTTGCCCGGTTTCGCTGCGGATCTCGATGCGGTGGCCGGGCAGCGCACGGCCGCAGTTGACGAAGGTCGAGACGGCGCGGGTTTTCTTGCCCGGCGCGACCGCTTTACCCTCGTATTCCAAAATATCGCGGTCGACCTCGTTGGTTTGCGGGCCGGAGCAAGGGTCGGAAAAACTCACCGCCAGGGTGTTCTCGGCCAGGCCATAGCACGGCATGAAGGCTTTGCTGTCGAAGTTGATGCTGCTGAAGTGTTCGCCAAACTGGGCGAGCAGCTCGGCCGGGATCGGCTCGGCGCCCACGCCCGCAACCCGCCAGCTGGAAAGATCCAGATCGGCCAGCTCTTTGGCGTTGCTGCGGCGCAGACACAGATCGTAGCCGAACGGCGGGGCGACGGACACCGTGCCGCGATTCTTGGCGATCAGTTTCAGCCACTGCATCGGGCGCATGGCGAAATCTTGCGTGCGCAGGTAGTCGACGGACAGCTGGGTCGCCACCGGCGTAAGCAGGAAACCGACCAGGCCCATATCGTGATAGAAGGGCAGCCACGAAACGCAGCGGTCGCCGGCGCGCAACTTGATCCCGTCGCGACTGATCGCGTTCAGGTTCGCCATGGCCGCCCGCTGGGTAATGATCACGCCGCGCGGAAAGCGGGTGCTGCCCGAGGTGTATTGGAGATAGGCGATATCGTCGGGCGAAGGCGCCGGCAACGCGATCTCCGGCTCTGGCAAGGCGTTAAAGTCCGCGTCGCTGAGGATGTGCATCGCCGACGTGTTTTCCGTGGCCGACGCGATGAGCGGTGTCCACTCTTCGCTGCTGATGATCGCCGCGGGGTTGCAGCTGGCGATCAGCCCTTTCAGTTTGGCGGTGTAGGAGTCGCGCTGGCCAACGCCCATCGGGATCGCCAACGGCACCGCCACCAGGCCGGCATATTGGCAAGCGAAAAAGGCTTCGACGAAGCCCGGGCTGGTTTCGGCGATAAGCGCCACGCGATCGCCTTTCTTGAGCTTCAGGGACAATAAACGCCGCGCGCCCGCGATCGCTTTTTGCTGCAGCGTGCGATAGTCGAGAACGGTCACGAGTTGATTGCGACGGTCGTAAAAATTCATTCCCGTATTACCGAGTGCCGCGTAATCCAACGCGTCCACTAACGTGGGGAAGTCCGCATAGCGCATGGGAAGAGAATGAACGGAACTTGTTTCAGACATAGACAAACTTAGCCATAGATTAAAAATCACCAAAAGAGAGAAATCACTCTTGGCGAGGTAATTGATGTTTTACTATGAATAGGTTTTGAATAAGTTTGTTATTCAACCATCTTCATTCCGCGAACAGCGTATATTGCCGTGCTCGAGCGGCATGCCGGTTATTAACCGGGCAGAGCGTAAGTAGCCCGAGTCATCAGCCTTGAGCGGCACCCTGGCGAGATATGAGAGACTATTGTAATATCCGGACTTCGCCGTTCTTTAGTCTGCATCTGTCGGGCAGGAAATAACTGTCGGCTCATAGGTTATGACCTCATGCATGGCTATCTTGGAACTTAAACACTTCCTAAACAGTATGCCGCAAGAAATTCAAAAGTGAACGATTCATTTAAGGCTAATCTTAAAAATAGCATTAAGTGGTAAAAATGGCGGCGCACCTCCTGATTAAAGTCGGTACACTAAAAGCGGCGAGTTTCTTTTACCATAACAGCACGAAATAATAAAAGAGCACTATTAGCGTAGCCTGGCTGCGCCGCTTTCTGTTTCCTTTTTTTATCAATTATGGACATCACAGGGTGAATGTCAGGCAACACGTTGCTGATTCGCCGAGGGGGAATATTCGGTTTTTCTTATCAGTGAGCCGGAGGCAATACACAATTCAATAAAAGGCAACAGCATAAAAAATGCTAAAGGCGTTGTCGCGTGCTTATTTAATTATTTTATTAAAACGTAAGGCTATTTATGATCCGTATTGAGAAAGTTCTGGATAAACGCGAACTTAAAGAATTTATTGCTTTCCCCTCGCAACTGTTTCGCGATGATCCGAACTGGATTGAGCCGCTGCATGTAGAGCGCGAAGAGCACCTGTCAAAGAAGAATCCCGGGACCGACCATATTGAATGGCAGGCATGGGTGGCCAAAAAACAGGGCAAAGTGGTTGGGCGCATCACTGCGCAAATCGATTCTCTGCACCGGGAGCTGCATGGTGAGGATACCGGCCACTTCGGCATGATTGACGCCGTTGACGATCCCGCCGTGTTCAGCACCTTATTCACGGTAGCGGAGGAGTGGCTGAGGTCGAAAGGCGCGCGTAAAATCACCGGGCCATTCAGCCTCAATATCAATCAGGAAAGCGGCCTGTTGGTCGAAGGGTTCGATACCCCGCCTTCCGCCCTGATGACGCACGCGAAACCTTACTACGCGGCCCAGATAGCGCAGCAGGGCTACAGCGAAGGGATTGATTTGCTTGCCTATTGGATGAAAAGAACCGACCTGCATTTTTCGCCGTCGTTAACCCGGATGATGGATCAGGTGCGTAAAAAGGTGACCGTTCGCCGTCTCAATCGCAAGCGCTTTCGCGAGGAGATGCAGGTGCTGCGCGAGGTGTTCAACTCCGGATGGCAACATAACTGGGGGTTTGTCCCGTTCACCGAGCACGAGTTCGCCACCATGGGGGATCAGCTGAAGTTCCTGGTGCCCGACGATATGATCCATATCGCCGAGGTGGATGGCGCCCCCTGCGCCTTTATCGTCGGTCTGCCGAACATTAACGAAGCGATTGCCGATCTGCAGGGGCGTTTATTGCCGTTCGGCTGGGCGAAGCTATTGTGGCGCCTGAAAGTCAGCGGCGTGCGCACCGCGCGCGTGCCGTTGATGGGCGTACGCCAGGAATATCAATTCAGCCGCATCGGGCCCATTATTGCGCTGCTGCTGATTGAGGCGCTGCGCGAGCCTTTCGCGAAGCGCAATATCGACGCGCTGGAAATGTCGTGGATCCTGGAAACCAATACCGGCATGCGGACGATTTTAGAACGCATCGGCGCGGTGCCGTACAAGCGTTACCGCTTGTACGAGAAAACGCTTTAAGCGGCTGATATCGCGTCCCCTTTTTACGCTCCCAGAATAATAACCGCGCCAGGGCATTTTCGGGCGGTGGCGTTTCAGGAGCAGGGGGACGGCGAGTGAGGGAATGCATCGTTTCCTGAAAGAGAACGGTTAAGGTTTTTAATTAATCAACTCGAGATAAATTCACGTTGCGTGATTTATTTGCGAGTGACTGTCGCAGTTTTGACGAGAGCTGATTGTATGCCTGTGGAAAAGAAAAAAGGAATAAGCCGATTAACCTACAGCATTAGGAATTCCTGGGCCGGGTTTATTGATGCTGTGCTTACCGAAGATGCGTTCCGCCAATTATTGGTTATTAACGCCATTTTACTGGTTGTTACATTTGGTTTAGATATTACAAATATAGAAAGGCTGTTATTAATCACCTGCAGTTTTCTGCTATTGGTGGTTGAGCTGCTTAATACGGCGATTGAAACCGTAGTCGATCGCATTTCGCTGGAATTGCATCCGTTATCCAAACGCGCCAAAGATTTGGGCGGCGCAGCGCAGCTGGTAGCCGTGGTGATGACTATCATTATTTGGGGAATGGTGCTGCTGGGGCGATAGGGGCTTGGGTGGTTCAACCACCCAGTCGGTGAACGTGGCGATATAAGCGGTTATCATCGCTGTTTTGCGTCTTCTGCCATTTCAGCAAGGAGAGTTGGTCGTTATGCCCGTGAATTTTGATCTCAACGATCTCTATGCGTTTCGCGCGCTGGTGGAGTACGGCAATTTTCGGCTGGCCGCAGAGTCCATCTGCCTGTCGCAGTCGGCGCTGAGCCGCAGGATTGAGAAGCTGGAAAACGCGCTGGGCAGCAAACTGTTCGATCGCACCACCCGGCGCGTGACCTTGACGCTGTACGGGCAGGCCTTTGCCGAGCGTTCGGATCAGCTGCTGATGAACGTCGAAGCGGTGTTGGCCGATATCGACAAGGTCAGCCAGGAGCGGGTGGGGCTGGTTACCGTCGCCACGGTGCCCTCGGCGGCCTACTATTTCATGCCCGACGTGATACGCCGTTTCCGGCTGCGCTATCCGCGCGTGCGCGTCAAGCTGATCGACGGCAGCGCAGGTAATGTCATCGAGGCGGTCACCGGCGGCCAGGCCGATTTCGGCATCTGCTTCGCCGGGCGGCTGCAGCCTAATCTTGAATTTGTGCCGTTAGTGGGGGACGTCTACGTGGCCGCCTGCCGGCGCGACCATCCGCTCGCCGCTAAAAAGAGCCTCACCTGGCAAGAGTTCTATCAGCAGGATTACGTCTCGCTGGATAAAACCTCCGGCAATCGCAATCTGCTCGATCAGCGCCTGGAACACCTCGTGCCGGAACGCCCCAGCGTGTGTGAAACTCGCCATGTGACGACCATGCTGGGCATGGTTGAGGCGGGCATCGGCATTGCCGCCGTGCCCGCCATGTCGATGCCCGCTTCAGAGCACTCGGTGTTGACGTCGGTGCCGCTGGTCGATCCGGTGGTGAAACGTACCGTGGGTCTCATCAGACGCGGCGGCCGCATGCAGTCTTTCGTCGCCGCCGAGCTGGAAAAGCTGATTACTGAACAGTATCACTCTGCTTGACCGGCTGCGGCGCCGGCACGGTTCGCATGCCGGTCGCGCGAATGGTCGGCTGCGCCTGAGGGGAGGCGAGGAAGTCCAGCAGCGCTTTGCCTTCGCGGCGGTGCTCCGCCTTGGCGGTTACCGCGCCCGCGAAGCGGGTGATGTACTGCACGTTTTCAGGCAGCTCGCCGATAAAGGTCACGCCCGCCACGGGCAGCAATTCGCTGACCTGCTGGAAGCCCAGCGCGTATTTCCCCTGCGCCACTTCAGAGGCCACCGGAATGCGCTCAACCTTATGTGCTTTCCCTTTCACCTGTTCCTCGATGCCCAGCTTTTTGAACAGTTGGCCGCTGACATAGCGGCCGCTGGCGCTGTCGGAATAGGCGAAAGAGTCAGCCTGCAGCAGGACATTGCGCAGCTCGGCATCCGTTTTTATCACCGGCTTGGGCGCGCCCTGTTTCACCACCATGCCGATCGGCGAATCGGCCAGCTCCACGCGTGAACCCGGCTGGGTCCAGTGCTCTTTTTCCAGTTGGGTGAGCGCGTCGCCCACCATGATCAGCACATCGGCTTGCTCTCCGCGCGCCAGCCGCGCGGGGATCGCCAGCGGCGTTTTGCCCATCGAGGGGCCGGACACCAGAATGATTTTGTCGCCGCTTTGGGCTTCATATTCCGGAGCCAGCTTCTCTAGTGCGGCTTTGAAGCCGCCGGAGATCATGACGGTCACGTCTTTGGCCAGCGCCGCCGTACTGCAGGAGGCGCACACCAGCGCGGCGAGGATCGAACGAGTGAGTTTTTGCATGGCACCATTCCTTTTGAGATGGCGGCTTAGCGCGCGGTTTGCAGCGGCATGGCGATGCGGCGATACATATACAGCGTCGCCAGTAGGGCGCACAGCGCGGCGAAGCTCATCCAGTAGCCCGGTGAAGCCTTGTCGCCGGTGTATTCGATCAATGCGGTGGAGACCACCGGCGTAAAGCCGCCGAACACCGCCGTCGCCAGGCTGTAGGCCAGCGAGAACCCGGCCACCCGCACTTCCGTTGGCATGATCTCCGTCAACGCCGGGATCATGGCGCCGTTGTAGAGGCCGTAAATGAAGGACAGCCACAGCAGCACGGCCAGCATCATGCCGAAGCTGGGGGCGGCGGCGAGCAGGCTCAGCGCCGGGTAGGCGGTGGCCAACGTCAGCAACGTCATGGCGACCAGCACCGGTTTGCGGCCGAAACGATCCGACAGCGCGCCGCCGATGGGCAGCCAGATGAAGTTGGAGATCGCCACCAGCAGGGTGACCAGCAAGCTGTCGGAGGCGCTGAGCAGCAGCACCTTTTTGCCGAAGGTTGGCGCATACACGGTGATCAGGTAAAACGCGGTGGTGGTCATGGCGACCATCAGCATGCCGGCGATCACCACCGGCCAGTTTTTCAGCAGGGTTTTAAACACGTCGCGCATCGCCAGGTGGTGACGGCGAGCGGTAAATTCCTGCGTCTCTTCCAGCTTGCGGCGCAGGAAAAAGATGAAGGGAACGATCAGGCAGCCGAACAGGAAAGGCAGGCGCCAGCCCCATTCGCGAATGGCGCTTTCTTCCAGCGCCGCATTGAGCGCGAAGCCCATGGCCGCCGCCACCATGATAGCCACCTGCTGGCTGCCGGACTGCCAGCTGGTGTAGAAGCCTTTACGGCCCGGCGTGGCGATTTCGGCCAGATAGACGGACACGCCGCCCAGCTCCGCGCCCGCCGAGAAGCCTTGCAACAGACGCCCGCACAGCACCAGCAGCGGGGCCCAAAGCCCGATGCTTTGGTAAGAGGGGATCAGCACGATCAGGAAGGTGCCCGCGGCCATGATCGACAGGGTCACGATCAGCCCTTTGCGGCGGCCGACTTTATCGATGTAAGCGCCCAGCACGATGGCGCCGATCGGGCGCATCAAAAAGCCCGCGCCGAATACCGCGAAGGTCATCATCAGCGAGGCGAACTCGCTGCTGGCCGGGAAAAAGGTGTGTGCGATGTAGGTAGCGTAAAAGCCGAACAGGAAAAAATCGAACTGCTCTAAAAAGTTGCCGGAGGTGACGCGCAGTATCGCGCCGGATCTGGCCCGGATGGTCATGGGTGAGGTAGAGGAATGCATCGTTATCTCCAGTTTGTTATTGGCGCCTGACGCCGCGCCTGTTGCTGAAGACTCGCTCAGGAAAATAAAGTAAATAAGCGCAATAAACGCATGGCGCGATGCGTTTGACGCATCAATCGGCGTTAACAATGTTGCCTAACCCGATGTAACGTGACGTTAACAAGTTTGCCGCTCACCGCCCGCTGCGCAGAACGCCGAAAACGTTATGCGCTTTTTGTGACAGGGTTCATAAAGGGGTGGCGGGGAAACGCCCCGTGCCTCTGAACGATTATTCGATACCGCGCGTAAAAAGGTGAATGCCCCGTACTGCGTTTGCAAAATGCGTGGATGTACGTTCAGCCTTGCAGTAACAACGCATGCCTTTGCATGCTATCCCAGCGCCTCTCTGCTATAGCTTTACATCTATATAGCTATTGATCTATATTTTAGGGAGGTCCCGTGTGGGAAATTAAAACAACGGATGCATTTGATCATTGGTTCAGATCACTCAGCGATGCCGACCGGGCCTGCGTGCTTGCTGCATTGATGGTCCTGCGGGAAAAAGGGCCCGGCTTGCCCAGGCCCTATGCCGATACGGTTAAAGGCTCGCGTTACAGCAACATGAAAGAGCTGCGTATTCAGAGCCGTGGCGAACCGTTGCGGGCATTTTTCGCCTTCGATCCGTACCGCGTCGGCATGGTGCTTTGCGCGGGCAATAAAGCGGGCGATGAAAAACGTTTTTACGATCGAATGCTGCAGATTGCCGATCGGGAATTCACGAATTGGCTGAACACACTAAAAGAGAAGGAGTGACGCGATGGGCAGAACGCTGGAACAGCTTATTGCGGAGGAAAAGCCCGAGGTCGTGGCCGAAGCGCAGGCAATGGCGACGGACATTATGCTGAACATCCATCTTGCCGAGCTGCGCGAGAAGGTGCAGAAAACCCAGGTTGAAATGGCGCAGGCGCTGGGTATCAGGCAACCGACCGTCGCCGTGATGGAAAAACCGGGCCGCGATCTGAAACTGTCTTCGCTCAAACGCTATGTTGAGGCGGCGGGCGGCAAACTGCGCCTGGATGTCGAACTGCCGGACGGTTCGCACTACGAATTTGTGCTGTAAGCGCTAACGGCAAAAAAGCACAAAGCCCGCTCAGGTCTTCCTGAGCGGGCTTTTCTCAACCAGAGTTTCTCTGACGGGAGACGATACCTGTGCCTGTCGGAGTGGATGCAGGCGGCAGCACGCTATTTGGGCTTCTGCGCGTCGTTAAACCTAAGCACATCGATAAGCAAAGAAAAGGCCGATCCTGGGTGCTTGCGGTGTGGGTAGTAAAGATGATACCCCGGTAAGTCCGGGGTGAACTTGTCCAGCACGCGGACGAGTTTTTTCTCGTCAAGGGCGTTCTGCACCTGATCGCAAGGCAGGTAGGCCAGGCCGTGCCCGTCGAGAGCGGCGTCCAGGATCAGGTCGATGGTGTTTAACAACAGTTGGCCTTCCATGCGAACCCGAACTTCACGTCCCCCGCGCATGAGCCGCCAACGGTTGGCGGTGCCCGATGTAGGAAGATAGAGGTTAATCGCCTGATGATCGACCAGTTGCGCCACCGAGGTCGGGGTGCCTCGCCGGGCAAGATAATCCGGCGCGCCAACGATCGCCATCGGAATATCAGGCCCAATCCGCACGGCAATCATATCCTTATCCATCTCTCCCCCCAGACGGACGCCGGCATCGAAACGTTCTGCGACCACATCGCTAAGACCATAATCGATGATGAGCTGCACGTTAATTTCTGGGTGAGATTTCAGCAGCATGCGCATGGCGGGCAGCAAAAGGGTTTTAGCGGCATGCTCCACCGTGGTGATGCGTATGGTGCCGGAAGGGCGGTTGCGCAGCTCGCCCAGTGAAGTCATGACGGAATCCAGGTCTTGCAGCATGGGACCCAGGGTCGACAAGAGCTGCTCCCCGGCCTCGGTGGGCACTACGCTGCGCGTGGTGCGCGTCAGCAGACGAAACCCCAGCCGTTCTTCGATGCGGCGGACGATCTGGCTTAACGCCGACTGCGCCATGCCCAGGCGGGCCGCGGCCCGGGTGAAGCTGCGCTCCTCGGCGACCACCACAAATGCCACCAAATCGGCTATCTCATCACGTTTCATCTCTGTTTTCCGTTCGGCTGATTAATCATTTAAGTGATAGGTCTAATCATTATTTTGGGTCTAATCATCTTAATGTTCAATGTCTATAGTGAGAATCAGAAACGATGCAGTTAACCGACCACCCTGATGAGGAACCGGATGATGAACCAGAAAATCAGCTTCACGAATAGCAATAACCCAACCATCGATCTTTCCGCAGTGCTCTACTTCCCGCCGGCCTTCGACGCGGGCCGTCAGTATCCGGCCATCGTCGTTTCTCACCCGGGGGGCGGCGTGAAAGAGCAAACCGCCGGCACCTATGCCGCAAAACTGGCGGAGCAGGGGTTCGTGACCGTGGCTTACGATGCCTCTTATCAGGGGGAAAGCGGCGGCGAACCCCGTCAGTTGGAAAACCCTTATATCCGCACCGAAGACGTCAGCGCGGTGATTGATTACCTGACCACGCTGCCTTATGTCGACAACGAGCGCATTGGCGCGATGGGCATTTGCGCCGGTGCGGGCTATACCGCCAACGCTGCGATCCAGGATCGCCGCATCAAGGCCATCGGCACCGTCAGCGCCGTCAATATCGGCTCGATGTTCCGCAACGGGTGGGAAAACAATGTGAAGTCCATTGATGCGCTGCCGTACGTTGAGGCGGGCTCCAACGCCCGCACCGGCGATATCAGCAGCGGTGAACATGCCACCATGCCGCTGGCGCCGATGAAAGAATCCGATGCGCCGAACGAAGAGCTGCGCCAGGCCTGGGAGTATTACCACACCCCGCGCGCGCAATATCCGACGGCGCCCGGCTATGCGACGCTGCGCAGCCTCAACCAGATCATTACCTACGACGCCTACCATATGGCCGAAGTGTATCTGACCCAGCCGATGCAGATCGTGGCGGGCAGCGTGGCGGGCAGTAAATGGATGAGTGACGATTTATACGACCGCGCCGCGAGCAGCGACAAGCGTTACCACATCGTCGAAGGCGCGAATCATATGGAATTGTATGACGGTAAAGCCTATGTCGCCGAAGCCGTTTCCGTCCTGGCGCCGTTCTTTGAGGAGATGCTGTAATGAAAAATGTTCGCATCCAAAACGCCGATATGGCCTGGCACATCGCCGCCCACATTCAGCTGCCGCCGGGGTTCGATGAATCCAAGCGCTACCCGACGGTGGTCAGCGTCCATCCTTTCGGCAGCTGCAAGGAACAAACCTCCGGCAATGTTTACGGTAAGGCGTTGGCGGAGCAGGGGTACGTCGTTATCGCCTATGACGCCAGTTTTCAGGGGGAGTCGGGCGGGGCGCCGCGCTGGATAGAAGATCCGACCCAGCGGGTGGAAGACATCAGCCGCGTCATCGACTATGCCGTCACCTTGCCGTATGTCGATGCGGAGCGTATCGGCGTGCTGGGCATTTGCGGCGGCGGCGGTTATGCCGTCAATGCCACGCTGACAGAGAAACGCATCAAAGCCGTGGTGAGCATCACCGGCGTTAATATTGGGCGACTCTTCCGCGAAGGCTTCAGCGGCTACGATCCGCTGGGCGCGCTGAGCGCGATGGCTGCGCAGCGCACCCGGGAAGCGCGGGGCGGAGAGCTTCAGGTCAATGAACTGCTGCCCGCCAGTCCTCAAGAGGCAACGGCCCATGGGCTCACCGAACGCGACGTTTTCGAAGCGACAGACTATTACAAGACCGCGCGCGGTCAACAGCCGGGTGGCGCGACGCGCATGTTGTTCTCGCATGCGCAAAAAACGCTGGCCTGGGATGCCTTCGCCTTTACCGAGGTGCTGCTGACTCAGCCGGTGATGGTGGTGGTGGGCGAGAAAGTCGGTGCCTTCGGCGCCTATCGCGATGGCATGGAAGTCTATGGGCGCGCAACGGCTTCAGCGCATCGCGAGCTGGTCTCGTTAGCGGACTTTTCACATTACGAGCTGTATGACAAACCGGAAGCCGTTCGCGCAGCGATGGACAAGGTGCTGCCGTTTTTGGCCGCGCACCTGGGTGAATAACCGATGGAGAACACCATGAAGAATGTATTGATCCTTGGCGCCGGCGGCCAAATCGCCCGCCATGTTATCGACAGATTGGCGGATGAACAGTCGCTTGTGCAAACGTTGTTCGCTCGCCAGCCGGAAAAAATCCGGTCGCGCCCGGCCAACGGCCGGATCCTTATCGGCGATGTGTTGAATCCGTCCGCATTGGAACAAGCGATGCAGGGCCAGGATCTGGTGTATGCCAACCTGACGGGAGAGGATCTGGATGTGCAGGCTGAGGCGGTGATTGCCGCCATGCAGGCCAGCGGCGTCAAACGCCTGATCTTCGTTCTTTCGCTGGGGATTTATGATGAGGTCCCGGGAAAATTCGGTGAATGGAACAACGCGATCATCGGTGAGCCCCTCAAGCCATTTCGTCGGGCGGCTGACGCGATTGAAGCCTCCGGGCTGGACTACACCATTCTGCGCCCGGCCTGGTTAACGGATGAAGACCTGGTTGACTATGAGCTTACCGCCCGCGATGCGCCGTTCAAAGGAACCATCGTATCGCGCAAGAGCGTCGCCGCTTTAGTTGCCGACATCATCGAGCAACCGAAAAAACATCTGGGTGAGAACATCGGCGTCAACCAGCCGGGCACTGACGGTGACAAGCCGTATTTTATGTAAATACCCGCCATAAAATTTTTCTATAGAGGCAGGACGATGGAGATGAACAGTCTCAGCGGTAAAGTCGCTGTTATCACCGGGGCTTCAAGCGGTATTGGTGAAGCTGCCGCCCGCCGATTGGTTGCGGAAGGCGTTTCGGTCGTGCTGGTAGCAAGACGCAAAGAGCGAATCGGAAGCCTGGCTGCCGAACTGGGCGGGGCCGCCGTCGCCTTTGACGCTGACGTTGCTGATTTAGCTCAGGTCCGGTCACTTTTTAATGAGGTGAAGAGCCGCTTCGGCGGTGTGGATCTGCTTTTCAACAACGCGGGCATGGGGATTTTCGGTCGGTTCGAGGAGAGCTCACCCGAGGGCTGGCAGGAGCAGATCAATGCGAATATGTACGGCGTGTTGAACTGTTCCTACGAAGCTATCCCTCTGATGAAAAATCGCTCCGGCGCAATGATCTCCACGGTATCCAGCGTCGGGGGGAAAAGCAGCGCGCCTAACTGGGCCGTGTATTGCGCCACCAAATTTGCAGTCAGGGGGTTCTGTGACGGTTTGCGGCAGGAGCTGGCTGAAGAAGGGATACGCGTGTCATTGATTCATCCGGGGGCGGTGCATACGGAATGGGGACACAATGTTTCTGCGGACATGATGCGCGAACGTCGTGATGCCATTCAGGCTCTCATGCCGGATGATGTGGCTCGTGCATTGGTCTATTCATTTGCTCAACCGCCCGGTGTATTACTCGATGACATCGTGATACGCCCTAGTTTGCAATTGACGCTTTAGTGCCTCGACACCGCGTACTGCAATGAGGCAGTACGAGTTTTTAAACCGATTAAGGTGAACAGATATGAATCGCATTTGGTTTGTCACCGGCGCCGCGCGCGGCATGGGCGCCCATATTGTCAGGGCTGCGTTGCAACAGGGAGATTGTGTGGTCGCAACGGGGCGGGATAGGGAAAAATTGCGCCGGACATTCAGCGATGTTGCAGCGGAAAAGATTGAGCTGCTGGAGCTTGATGTTCGTGATGAACATCAGGCGCTGGCTGCTGCAGATGCGGCCGTGAGCCGTTTTGGCCGCATTGATGTATTAGTGAATAATGCCGGGTTCTGTTTGTTGGGGCGCTTTGAAGAAGCGACAGCCGAACAGATAGAGCAGCAATTTTCAACCAACGTTTTCGGCATGGCCAATGTATTGCGCGCGGTGCTGCCGGTGATGCGGCGCCAGCGGAGCGGGCGCATTATCAACACCTCTTCCATCGCCGGCGTAAAAGCCGTCGCGAACGCCACATTTTATTCCGCGTCGAAGTTTGCCGTGGAAGGTATGACCCTGGCATTGGCCGATGAGGTCGCGCCCCTTGGAATTACCGTCACCGCCGTTGAGCCCGGCTTTTTCCGCACCGAATTTCTCAATGACAGTTCTGCCCGGTACGGGGAAAGAAGCATTGCCGATTATGCCGCTTTTGGCAGTGCGCGCGAGCTACTGGCATCCGCCGATGGTCAGCAACAGGGCGATCCTGCCAAACTTGCGCAGGTGATTTGCCGGTTGGTGGAAATGGACACGCCTCCGCGCCAGCTATTAATCGGTAATGATGCTATCGATTTCGTCATGCCGACGTTGCAGTCCCGCATCGCAGAAACGTGGGAGTTTGAGGCGCTCAGCAAGACGACCGATTTTGATTAATGGCATCAAGGCGCTTACCTATGTATGGAACCCTCATCGGTTTGACGGTCGTTTTGCTGGCCATTTTGGGCGTATTGGCCTCTGTCACGCTGATTGAAAATCGACAAGCCGCCCAGTTGGCCAAGATAGAGCCTCATGCGCATTCAGGAGAAAACGTATCGCGTACCGCCGTCGTTTATTTTTCTCGTTCAGGGAATACGGCGCTGGCCGCTCGCCATATCGCTCACCGCCTGGATGCACAGCTCTTCAGGCTTGATGCGCAGAACTATGCCCCTGGCTTGCCGGGGCTGGCGTATGCGCTGAAAGACGCCACTTTGCTGAAAGAGCGGCAGGATGCGTTGCCCGAGATAACGCCGGCCAAGATTGACTTGACGCCGTTTGACACCCTCTGGTTGGGCTCGCCGATCTGGCTATACAGCCCGGCGCCGCCGATTTGGGCTTTTATCGAGAACAGCGATTTCAGCGGTAAACGGGTCATCTTGTTTAATACCCACAACAGCCACTTTTCGGACGAGCATATCGCGCGTTTTAAAGCCCAGGTGCTTGCACGGGGAGCAGTAACTTTCGAGCATCGCACGGTGCTGCGAGGGCGAATGACGCAGCAAATCACACCGGAACAGATGCTGCAATTTATCGATGATCGCTGGCTGGGACCCCCGCTGGCGAAGTGATTGTTTATGATTTTTGATTTTAGATCAAAATGTTAAATGCTGAGAGAATGATGAAAGATCCATTAATGCAGCCATTTTTATTTAAAAACGGTCTTGAGATGCGTAATCGCATCGTGATGGCCCCAATGACCACCTGGTCAGCCAATGATGATGAAACTATTTCAGATGCGGAGTTAGCCTATTATCGGGCACGCGCGACCGGTGTTGGGTTGGTGCTGACAGGCTGTTCCCATGTACAGCGAAATGGCATCGGGTTTACTCATGAGTTCGCGGCCTATGACGATCGCTTTATTCCGAGCCTGAAACGGCTGGCGGATGCCGCTAAAAGCGGCGGCGCGCCGGCGATCCTGCAACTCTTTCACGCGGGAAATAAAGCCGTTCCGGCCTTGATCCCCGATGGCGAGCTCGTTAGCGCCAGTGCGCTAGCCGCACCGGCAGGCCCGTTTAACGATGGCAAAAAAGCCGGCCGCGCGTTAAGCCATGATGAAATTCTGACTGTGATCCGCGATTTTGGCGAAGCCACTCGCCGCGCGATTGAGGCGGGGTTCGATGGCGTGGAATTGCATGGCGCGCATGGTTTCCTGCTCCAAAACTTTTTCTCCCCGTATTTCAATCAGCGCACGGATGAATGGGGCGGTTCGCTGGAGAATCGCATGCGTTTTCCCTTGGAAGTGGCGCGCGAAGTTCGGCGAGTTATCGAACGCCATGCTACGCAGCCTTTCTTATTGGGGTATCGGTTGTCTCCGGAAGAATCCGGCGAAAAGGGACTGCGTATAGATGATTCTCTGGCGTTGGCGAGCCAATTGACGGAAGAGGCGCTTATCGATTATTTGCACATCTCGCTGCACCATGTACTGACGGACACCCCTCGGGATGACGATGATGAAAAGGGGACGTTGGCAAGGTTCATTGAGCAGAATAACGGCCGTTTGCCGATACTGGCCGCCGGAAAAATCACGTCGTCGGACGTGGCACGGCAAGCGCTGGATGCCGGATTGTCCATGGTCGCTTTGGGACGCGCGATGGTTATGAATCCCCAATGGGTGGAGAGAGTACAATCAGGTCATGAAGGAAGCATGAACGTCAAACTCAATTTGTCGCAAGATCCGGATGAATTACAGATCCCACATAAACTGTGGCAAGCGATTCAAAATACCCCAGGCTGGTTCCCGAGCTGAACCGCCATTGTCATGTTGTCCCTGGGGCGGTGATGATGTGCTGACATGCACCGTAAACCCTATTGAAACACCGGTTAGCGATCCAGGTAACCGGTCGTCATTCCTGGATGAATGACCCCTCTCTTGCAGCGAGTTATAACCCGAAAAGCAAAAAGCCCGCTTAAGTTGCCTTAAGCGGGCTTTTCTAAATATGGCTCCTCTGACTGGACTCGAACCAGTGACATACGGATTAACAGTCCGCCGTTCTACCGACTGAACTACAGAGGAATCGTGTGAACGGGGCGAATAATAGCGGGGCGCCTGGGGTTTGTCAAAGCGCTAAACTGCAAAAAAAGCGCGTTTGCTGGCGGAATGAACATCTTGCGCTGTTTTTCGGCATTTTCCATCGCTGTGCGGTGATTTTGCGGCCCACAACGATTGCACAAGCCTTTGCACGGCGATGGTGCAGGGCCGTTCTCCCTCTCATGCTAGCCGCACTGCCCATACTCTCGGTTATCCCCGCTACACGCCGCGCTGCAACTGATATGTAGGATGAATAAGCAAACAATATGTATTCGTCGTCACAATGGCTGGATTTTTGCTTACCCATTTTTGGGGAATGCGACTGCGCTCTCAAGAAAATTATTTTCCCCGTCTACACATAAAGTGACTGATCCGCGCCCCAGGGCGTTTCGCTACAACAGTGCTGAGGAAGATAACAATGTCATCGAAATTGATAAAAAGTCCGCTCGCTGCTTTGCTCATTGGTTGTTTAGGTACGGCTTTTTCCGCGCAGGCCGATATCGTCATCGGCGTCGCCGGGCCGTTCTCCGGGCCGAACGCCACCTATGGCGATCAGTATTGGCGCGGGGCTTCGCAGGCGGCGGCGGACATCAACGCCGCCGGCGGCATCAAAGGGGAAAAAATCAAGCTGGTGCAGGGGGATGACGCCTGCGAACCGAAGCAGGCGGTCGCGGTCGCTAACCGGCTGGTGGATCAGGACAAGGTATCGGCGGTGGTCGGCCACTTCTGTTCCTCATCCACCATGCCCGCTTCCGAGGTGTATGACGAGGCCGGCATTATCGCCATTACCCCCGGCTCCACCAATCCGCAGATCACCGAGCGTGGCATGAAGAGCATGTTCCGCATGTGCGGGCGCGACGATCAGCAGGGCGTGATCGCCACCAACTACATGTTGGATACGCTGAAGGCCAAGCGCATCGCGGTGATCCACGATAAAGACACCTATGGCCAGGGGCTGGCGGACGCAGCGAAGGCGGCGATGAACAAGCGCGGGGTCAAGGAAGTGCTGTATGAGGGGCTGTCGCGCGGTGAGAAAGACTTCAACGCGCTGGTGACCAAGATCGCCTCGGTCAAGCCTGACGTGGTCTACTTCGGCGGCTGCCATCCCGAAGCCGGGCCGCTGGTGCGCCAGATGCGCGAGCAGGGCGTGACCGCCAAGTTCTTCTCCGGCGACTGCGTGGTGACCGAAGAGCTGGTGACCGCCGCCGGCGGGCCGCAGTACACCAACGGCGTGCTGATGACCTTCGGCAACGATCCGCGCCTGATCCCGGAGGGCAAGGCGGTGATCGCCAAGTTCCGCGCCAGCGGCTTTGAGCCGGAAGGCTACACCCTCTATTCCTACGCCTCGATCCAGGCGATCGCCGCCGCCTTCAACGCCACCGGCGGCAAAGACAGCGCCAAGGCCGCCGAATGGCTGAAGTCACACGACGTGGACACCGTGATGGGCAAGAAAGCCTGGGATCAGAAGGGCGACCTGAAGGTCTCGGACTACGTGGTCTATCAATGGGATGACAAGGGCAAATATCACCAGCTGTAAACGGCCGAACCGTGAAGTTATGACCCTATGACCGACGGGCCGCCGCCCTGGCGCGCCCGTTCCGCGATGACCTTTGGCCGCGTCGGACTGCGTTGGCGGCCTTACCAGGCGAGACTGCTCATTATGGATGTATTCTTTCTGCAACAGCTGATCAACGGCCTGACCCTCGGCGCGGTGTATGGCCTGATCGCCATCGGCTACACCATGGTTTACGGCATCATCGGCATGATTAACTTCGCCCACGGCGAGGTATATATGATCTCCGCCTACCTGTGCGCCATCGGTTTGGCGCTGCTGTCGTTCTTCGGGCTGCACTCGTTTCCGCTGCTGATCCTCGGCACGCTGGTGTTCACCATCGTCATCACCGGGGTGTACGGCTGGGTAATCGAGCGCATCGCCTACAAGCCGCTGCGCAACTCCACCCGTCTGGCGCCGCTGATCTCCGCCATCGGCATGTCGTTAATCCTGCAAAACTACGCGCAGATAAGCCAGGGGCCGCGCCAGCAGGGTATCCCGACGCTGCTGAGCGGCGTGTTCCGCCTGGAGTTCGACGGCGGCGTGGTGCAGATCACCTACACCAAAGTGTTCATTCTGGTGGCGTCGCTGCTCGGCATGGCGATCCTCACCTACATCATTCAGCGCACCCGGCTGGGGCGCATCTGCCGCGCCACCCAGCAGGATCGCAAAATGGCCTCGATTCTCGGCATCAATACCGATCGGGTGATCTCGCTGGTGTTCGTGATCGGCGCCGCCATGGCCGGGTTGGCCGGGGTGCTGATCACCATGAACTACGGCACCTTCGATTTTTACGTCGGCTTTATCATTGGCATCAAGGCCTTCACCGCCGCGGTGCTGGGCGGCATCGGATCGCTGCCGGGCGCGATGCTGGGCGGGCTGCTGCTCGGGGTGGCGGAGGCGCAGTTTGCCGGCATGGTGAACTCGGATTACAAGGACGTGTTCTCCTTCGGGTTGCTGGTGGCGATCCTGATCTTCCGTCCGCAGGGCCTGCTCGGCCGGCCCCTGATCGCCAAGGTTTAAGGAGAACGCCATGTCGCAATCCGTGATCAACGGCGGGCTGGACGTTAAACGCAGCCTGCTGGACGCTGTCTTGGCCGGGCTGATCGCCCTGATCGTGTTTGGGCCGATCGTCGGCATCGTGCTGAACGGCTACAGCTTCAACTTCGAGCCGCATCGGCTGGTATGGATCATCGCCGCGGTGATGGCCGGGCGGCTGCTGCTGAGCCTGTTCCTGCAAACCGCGCCGGGGCGCAGGGTGTTGGCGCGCTTCGACGGCGGCAACGACGGCGTTTACGTGCGGCCGCTGGGCTATAAATCCAACCTGCGCTGGATCCTGCCGCTGATGGCGGCGATCGCGCTGCTGTTCCCGTTTGTCGCCACCAAATACCTGCTGACGGTGGCGATCCTTGGCCTGATCTACGTGCTGCTCGGCCTGGGGCTGAACATTGTGGTCGGGCTGGCGGGGCTGCTCGATCTGGGGTACGTGGCGTTTTACGCCATTGGCGCCTACGGGCTGGCGCTGGGCTACCAATATCTCGGGCTGGGGTTTTGGGCGATGCTGCCGCTGGGGGCGCTGATGGCGGCGCTGGCCGGCGCACTGCTGGGTTTTCCGGTGCTGCGCATGCACGGCGACTACCTGGCGATCGTTACGCTGGGGTTCGGCGAGATCATTCGGCTGGTGCTGAACAACTGGATGTCGCTCACCGGCGGGCCGAACGGCGTCTCGGTGCCGGCGCCGACGGTGTTCGGCCTGGAGTTCGGCCGGCGCGCCAAAGACGGCGGGGTGTCGATCCACGAGTTTTTCGGCATCGATTACAACCCGAATCTCAAGTTCATTTTCATCTACGCGGTGCTGTTTTTGGTGGTGCTGCTGGTGCTGTATATCAAGCACCGGCTGACGCGCATGCCGATCGGCCGCGCCTGGGAGGCGCTGCGCGAGGATGAGATCGCCTGCCGTTCTCTGGGGCTGAATCACGTGCTGGTGAAGCTGTCGGCGTTTATGCTCGGCGCTTCCACCGCTGGGCTGGCGGGGGTGTTTTTCGCCACCTACCAGGGCTTCGTCAACCCGACTTCGTTCACCTTCTTCGAGTCGGCGCTGATCCTGGCGATCGTGGTGCTGGGCGGCATGGGCTCCACCCTCGGCGTGGTGCTGGCGGCCTTCGTGCTGACGGTGGCGCCGGAGCTGCTGCGCAGCTTCGCCGAATACCGGGTGCTGCTGTTCGGCGTACTGATGGTGGCGATGATGATCTGGCGGCCGCGCGGGCTGGTGCGCATCAGCCGATCCAGCTTCGCCGAACGCAAGGGGGTGGCGCCATGAGCGACGCCATTTTGCGGGTGGAACACCTGATGATGCACTTTGGCGGCATCAAAGCGCTGAACGACGTCAATCTGGAGGTGGAACGCGGCTCCATCACCGCGCTGATTGGCCCCAACGGCGCCGGCAAGACCACGGTATTCAACTGCCTGACCGGCTTTTACCGCGCCAGCGGCGGCGCGATCCTGCTCAATACCCACAAGCGGCCGACCGACGTGATCCAGGTGCTGGGGCAGAAGTTCCGCGCCGGCGACTGGATTCGCCCAAAGCGGCTTGGTTCGCGCCTCTACTACAAGATGTTCGGCGGCACCCACCTGGTGAACCGCGCCGGGCTGGCGCGCACCTTCCAAAATATCCGTCTGTTCCGCGAAATGTCGGTGGTGGAGAACCTGCTGGTGGCGCAGCACATGCAGAGCAACCGTAACCTGATCGCCGGGGTGCTGAATACGCCGGGCTACCGCCGGGCGGAGAGCGCCGCGCTCGATCACGCCTTCTACTGGCTGGAGGTGGTGGATCTGGTGAGCTGCGCCAACCGGCTGGCGGGGGAGATGTCTTACGGCCAGCAGCGGCGGCTGGAGATCGCGCGCGCCATGTGCACCGCGCCGGAGATGATCTGCCTCGATGAGCCGGCCGCCGGGCTGAACCCGGTGGAAACGGCCACGCTGAGCCGCATCATTCGCTTCCTGCGGCAGCATCACGGCATCACGGTGCTGTTGATCGAGCATGACATGGGCATGGTAATGGAGATCTCCGATCGGGTGATCGTGCTCGATCACGGCGATGTGATCGCCCGCGGCACGCCGCAGGAGATCCAGCACAACGAGGCGGTGATCGCCGCCTACCTGGGCGCGGACGAAGAGGAGCTGGCGGGATGAGCGAAGCGATGTTGGAATTTCGCGAAGTGGATGTGTTTTACGGGCCGATCCAGGCGCTGCGCCAGGTGTCGCTGCAGGTGAACGCCGGGGAGACGGTGGCGCTGATCGGCGCCAACGGCGCGGGCAAGTCCACGCTGTTGATGTCGATCTTCGGCCAGCCGCGCATCGCCGGCGGGCAGATCCTGTTTCGCGGCGAGGACATCAGCCGTCGCTCCACGCACTTTGTTGCCAGCAGCGGCATCGCGCAGGCGCCGGAGGGGCGGCGCATCTTTCCGGACATGAGCGTGGAGGAGAACCTGCTGATGGGCACCATCACCGTCGGCAATCGCTACCTGGAGGAGGATTTGCCGCGCATGTTCGAGCTGTTTCCGCGCCTCAAGGAGCGGCGCAATCAGCGGGCGATGACCATGTCCGGCGGCGAGCAGCAGATGCTGGCGATCGCCCGCGCGCTGATGAGCCGGCCGAAGCTGTTGTTGTTGGACGAGCCGAGCCTGGGGCTGGCGCCGATCGTGGTGCGGCAGATCTTCGGCGTACTGCGCGAGCTGACCCGCAGCGGCATGACGCTGTTTCTGGTGGAGCAGAACGCCAACCACGCGCTGAAACTGTCCGATCGCGGCTATGTGATGGTCAATGGCCAGATCCGCCTCACCGGCAGCGGCCAGGAGCTGTTGAACGATCCGGAGGTGAGAAAGGCCTATCTGGGCGGCGGCTGAGCGCCGCCCCACGGGCAGGGATGCCCGCGTTCATTTTTCAGCGGCGTTGCGCTCTTGGCCATCGTAGTGCGAACGGGCCGCTCTGAAGGCGTCGGCGGAGGCGATAATCCACGACCAGAGCGGCAGCATGTTGAGCAGCATCTCTTCCCCCGCGTCGGTGATGGTGTAAACCACGCGGGGCAGTTTCTCCTGATAATCGCACCGCGATATCAGCCCGTCCCGCTCGAGATGACGCAGCGTCCGCGTCAGCATTCTCTGCGTCACGCCCGCCAGTTGGCGGCTTATCTCGCCGTGGCGCAGCGGCCCGTGAGTGCCCAGGATATGCAATACCCCCAGCGACCAACGGTTGCCCGCATGCGCGAGGATCTCACGCTTCAACCCTTCATCGTCGTTGCTCAGTTCTTCACAGAACGCCTGCGAAAATTGCAGCAGCGCTTCCCGATCGCTCGTCATATTCCTCTCCGGTATCACGCGTGTACCTAATTGAACCCGTTTTTGTCAGCTGTCAGGATGACGCAGTGTCAAGACAGGAGGCAAGAATGAAATCCACAAATCCATCTATCAATACCGTGCTCATACTCGGCGCCGGTGAACTGGGGTTGCCGGTACTGCGAGCGATGAGCCGGCAGGCTCGGTTATCTCCATCTTTAAAAATCAGCGTGCTGCTCCGGCCGGAGGCTGCTCGCGCAGTCAGCGGCCCGCTCCGGGCGCGGCGGGATGAAATGGCGCGGCTCGGCATCGCCGTGGTGGAAGGCGATCTGCAGCAAAACGGCGTGGAGGCGCTGAGCGCGCTATTCCGTTCCTTCGACGCGGTGATCAATTGCAGCGGCTTTGTCGGCGGGGCGGGCACGCAGATAAAGATCACCCAGGCCGTTTTGCTGGCGGGCGTGGCGCGCTACTTCCCGTGGCAGTTCGGCGTGGACTACGATGTCGTGGGTAAAGGCAGCGGGCAACAGGTGTGGGATGAACAGCTTGAGGTGCGCCACCTGCTGCGAGCGCAGAAGGCGACGGAGTGGGTGATTGTTTCCACGGGCATTTTCACCAGCTACCTGTTTGACCCCGGCTTTGGCGTGGTGGATGCGGCAAGCAAAACGGTGCGCGCGCTGGGCGACTGGCGCTACGCGGTGACGCTGACCACCCCTGAGGACATTGGCCGGCTGACGGCCGCGATTTTTTTCCATCGGCCCGCGTTTCGCAACCAGGTGGTTTATATCGCCGGCGACACGCTGACCTACCGCGAGCTTGCCGATCTTATGCAGGCGTACTGGGGCGTGGAGGTCAACAGGATCCTGTTGGACAAAGAGCGGCTGCAGGCGGAGGTGCGCAATCATCCGCATGACGTCGGCGCCAAATACCGGCTGGCTTTCGCCCGGCCCGACGGCGTGGCCTGGGATAAGGCGAAAACCTTCAATGCGCGCCAGGGCATAGCCACCACCACCGCCGAGCAGTGGCTGGCTTCTCAGGGCGGTTAATCGCCTGAGCGCCGCAGTCAGAACTGGCGCTGCATCCAGCGCACGTTCAGCCGCACCAGCGCGATGATGGCGCTGGAGAGCAGCCGCAGCCCGGCGGGCATGTCGCGGCGGCGGATGTCCAGCAGCAGCACGGTGCGCACCTGCGGGCTGTCGTTCCACACCTCGTGTTCGAAGGTATCGTCCCACAGCATGAACTCCCCCTCGTGCAGCCGGTATTCGCGGCCGTCCACTTTCAGCACCGCCGCCGGCGCGCCGTCGGCGCGTTTGGGCATGTCCAGCACCAGATAGCCGCGCAGAATGCCGCGAAACGGCCCGCGATGGGGCGGCACCTGTTTGCCGGGCGCCAGGAAGGAGAGCGAGGCGGACAGCACGTCAGGCGACGAAGCGATCAGCGCCGCCAGCGTCGGGCAGCGCGCCAGGTTGTGGGGGATGGGCTGGCCGTAGGCCTTCATGATGAACATGCGCCAGTCGCGCGCGTCGTTGGCGGAGATCGACGCCTGCTGGCTCATGATCTCGTGAAAACGGGGAATATTGTGCAGATCGTGGGCGACGGTCAGCGCCTCTTCGCGGATCTGCCGCCATTGGGCGGTGAAACGTTCGGCGTCGGGGAACAGCGCGGCGCTGTCGAGCACCGGTTGGCCCTGAATGCGGCGATCGTAAACATTGCGCAATGCGAGCACGGACCAATCATAAATCGCGGACATCATAATGACCTCGCCTCAGGAAACGCCAAAGGGACACTGCGCGCTTCTTCGGCGCGGCGCGTGGACGGCCTGGGAAGAACGGCAGGAAAAATTGGTACGCTTCAATAGATTAGCACAGCATTTTGGCAACCGTGCGTCGGTGAGCGTGTCGATGGGCGGTGAAAAAAACCACACAATTAAAGTGTGACGTATATCGCATTTAGCGGGCCGGTTGGTTAAAATATCGCGACTTGCCCGCACCTGTCCGGATTTTGTTTACCATGGAACACGCTCCCGTTTCGCGCTCAACCGCCTGGTTGCGCGTGGTTATCCTCGCCGTCTCGGCCTTTATCTTCAACACCACCGAGTTTATTCCGGTCGGTCTGCTGAGCGATATCGCCGCCAGCTTCTCGATGCAAACCGAACAGGTCGGCTTGATCATTACCATTTACGCCTGGATCGTCGCCGCCGCCTCGTTGGCGTGCATGCTGCTGACCAGCAAGATTGAGCGCCGCAAGTTGCTGATCGGCGTGTTCGTGCTGTTTATCGCCAGCCACGTGCTGACCGCCGTGGCCTGGAACTTCACCACGCTGGTCATTTCGCGCGCCGGCGTGGCGCTGGCGCACTCGGTGTTCTGGTCGATCACCGCCTCGCTGGCGATCCGCGTGGCGCCGCCAGGCAAGAAAGCCCAGGCGCTGAGCCTGCTGGCGGGCGGCACCGCGCTGGCGATGGTGCTCGGGCTGCCGCTCGGGCGGGTGGTCGGGCAGCTGCTCGGCTGGCGCATGACCTTTATCGGCATCGCGGTGTGCGCCACCCTGGCGCTGGTGCTGCTGTGGCGCCTGCTGCCGGTGCTGAAAAGCGAGCATTCCGGTTCGCTGGCCAGCGTGCCGCTGCTGTTCAAGCGCCCGGCGCTGGTGGCGCTTTACATGCTGACCATCATTGTGGTGACGGCGCACTTCACCGCCTACAGCTACATTGAGCCGTTTATCCAGACCGTGGCCGGGCTGTCGGAGAACTTCACCACGCTGATGCTGCTGCTGTTCGGCGCCGCCGGCATCGTCGGCAGCCTGATGTTCAGCCGCTACAGCGAGCGGTTTCCTTCCGGCTTCTTCATCGGTGCCATCACGCTGCTGGCCTTGAGCCTGCTGCTGCTGTTGCCGGCGGCCGGCAGTGAAAGCCACCTGACGGTGCTGTGCATCTTCTGGGGGATGGCGATCATGGCGATCGGCCTGTCGATGCAGGCCAAAGTGCTGAGCCTGGCGCCGGACGCTACCGACGTGGCGATGGCGATTTTCTCCGGCCTGTACAACTTCGGCATCGGCAGCGGCGCGTTGCTGGGCAACCAGGTGAGCCTGCATCTGGGCATGGGCAACATCGGCTTCGTCGCCGCGCCGCTGGCGCTGATCGCCCTCGGCTGGTGCCTGTTGAGCGTCTACCGCAGCGAACGGCTGCAGCAGCACCACAGCCGTTAACCTGCCGATTGGGATGCCGCTGCGGCATCCCGCGCTACATTTTCCTGCTATAAAACAGGCTGCTGCAGCGTTTTATGCTTAACTTTTTTTCATAGTCTGCTAATTAAAAATTTAACTCCGACGCCGCTTCGCTAGCATAGAAAGTCATCAAAAATGTTAATGCGAGGTTAATGGTGAGTGAATCTGTAGCGGCGTCGCCGATCCATGCGCGGGATTTGGCGGCCAGAATCGACGCCTTGCCCGCGTCGGCCGGCCTGTGGCGCTTTATCATTCTGCTGTCGCTGGGCGGCTTTTTCGAACTCTATGATCTGTTCCAGACCGGCTATATCAGCACTGGCCTTATCGCCGACGGCATTTTCCACACCGGTGCGCAGGGCGTTTTCGGCGTGTCGGATCAGGCGGCCTTTGCCTCCGCTACCTTTCTTGGCCTGTTCGTCGGCGCCAGCCTGCTGAGCCCGTACGCCGATCGCTTCGGCCGGCGCGCCACCTTTATGTTCGCCCTGATCTGGTATGGCGCCTTCTCGCTGCTGTTGGCGTTTCAACAGCAGGCGGAATGGGTGATCTTTCTGCGTTTTCTGGTGGGCGTCGGGCTCGGCATCGAGTTGGTGACCATCGATACCTACCTGACGGAGTGGGTGCCCGCGCACTTGCGCACCCGGGCTTTCGCCTTCGCGTTCTTCGTGCAGTTTCTGTCGGTGCCGGCGGTGGCGCTGATGTCCTGGTGGCTGGTGCCGCAGACGATTTGGGGGCTGAGCGGCTGGCGCTATGTGGTGATTGCCGGCGCGCTGGCTTCGCTGGTGATCTGGCTGGTGCGCAAGGGGCTGCCGGAGTCGCCGCGCTGGCTGGTGCAACAGCGGCGCTATGCGCAGGCCCGGCAGGTGATGCGGGACATGGAACGGCGCTGCGGCGTGGCGGCCGCGGACTTCCCGTCGCGCCCGGTGGACGATGCCGAGGGAGCGCCGCTGCGCGGCCGCTTTCGCGACATCTGGGCGCCGCAATATCGCGATCGCACACTGATGCTGGTAGTGATGAATTTCTTTCAGGCCATCGGCTTCTTCGGCTTCGGCAACTGGCTGCCGGCGCTGCTGTCGGGCAAGGGCGCGTCGGTCACCCACAGCCTGCTGTACGCTTTCTTTATCACGCTGGCCTACCCGCTGGGCTCGCTGCTGTGCAGCTTCTACGCCGACAAGATGGAGAACAAGTGGCAGATCGTGTTGTCCTGCCTGGTGACGGTGATCTTCGGCTCGCTGTTCGCACTGCAGAACAACCCGCTGTGGCTGATCCTGTGCGGTTTCTTCATCACCTGGTCCAACGCCTGGCTGACCTACAGCTACCACTCGTATCAATCCGAGATCTTCCCGACCCATATCCGCGCCCGCGCCGTCGGCTTCTGCTACTCCTTCAGCCGGCTGTCGACGGTGTTCAGCAGCATCATCATCGGCATTATCTTGCAGTATGGCGGTTCGCTGGGGGTGATCGCGTTTATCGTCGCCAGCATGCTGATCGTGATGCTGGTGATCGGGCTGTTCGGCCCAAAAACGCGCGGTATCGATCTGGAAAACATCTGACGTTTTGCGCCGGCGGCGACGCCGGCTTCTTCAGCAAAAAAACTCGCGATCATGCGAAAATTATTCCGTTATCACTGCCTTTACGCCTGCCGTACTGTTAACCCGTACAAAATCCAATTCGATACCGAGCGGGGAACACGTCATGAGCACCCTTACCGCGCCCGATGGCGCACGCATTTTTTATAAGGATTGGGGCCGCGGCCAGCCGATCCTGTTCTCTCACGGTTGGCCGCTGTCTGCCGACGCCTGGGACAACCAGATGCTGTTTTTCGGCCAGAGCGGATTCCGCGTGATCGCCCACGATCGCCGCGGCCACGGCCGTTCGGATCAAACCTGGCACGGCAACGACATCAACCAATACGCTGACGATCTGGCCCTGCTGATCGAAACGCTGGATCTGCGCGATCTGATCCTGGTCGGCCATTCCACCGGCGGCGGCGAAGTGGCGCGCTACATCGGCCGCCACGGCAGCGATCGGGTGGCGAAGGTGGTGCTGGTCGGCGCCGTACCGCCGCTGATGCTGCAAACGCCAGTCAACCCTGAGGGTACGCCGATGGCGGCCTTCGACGGCATTCGCAGCGGCGTGGCGGGCAACCGCTCGCAGTTCTTCAAAGATTTGGCGGTGCCGTTCTATGGCCTCCACTGCGACGAGGTGGAGAGCAATGCGGGGCTGATCGACCACTTCTGGCTGATGGGCATGGAGGGCGGCGTGAAAGGGCAGTACGAGTGTGTGCGCGCGTTCTCCGAAGTGGATTACACCGCCGACCTGCTGGCGATCGACAAGCCGACGCTGCTGGTGCACGGCGACGCCGATCAGATCGTGCCGATCGGCGCCTCAGCGCTGAAAGCCGCTAAGCTTATGCAACAGGCGGAGCTGAATGTTTACGCCGGCGGTTCGCACGGTTTGGCGCAGGTCGATCCCGATCGCTTCAACGCCGATCTGCTGGCCTTCATCCAAAATTCGCCGTTTTAAGGGGGCGCGATGAACCTGACTGCTATCGCCGCCCGCTGCGCACAGCGGCTGCATGCGCCTGTGGTGCGCTGGCTGCTGCTGCTCGCCATTTGCGCCGCCTATATTCAGGGCGGGTTGGTCAAAGCGCTGAACGTCGAAGGCGCGGTCGCCGAGATGAGCTACTTCGGCCTGCAGCCGGCGGCGCTGTTCGCCGTGCTGGTGACGCTGCTCGAACTGGCGGCGTCGGCGCTGATCCTGAGCGGCTTTTATCGCTGGCTCGGCGCGTTGGCGCTGGCCGGTTTTACCCTGATGGCGACGCTGATGGCCAATCCGTTCTGGCAGTTCGACGGGGCGGAGCGCGGCCAGATGATGAACGGATTTTTTGAACACCTTGGGCTGGCCGGCGCGCTGTTGCTGGTGGCATTTAACGATTTGAAGGAGCGAACAGATGGCTGAGCAGACGGAAAACAAGGCGGCGGCGGGCGGCTTCGCGCCGCTGAAAATCCCATTATTTGCGGTACTGTGGGGCGCGACGGTGCTCGGCAACGTCGGCAGCTTTATGCGCGACGTCGCCAGCTCGTGGTTGATCACTGACCTGTCGAGCAACCCTTCGGCGGTGGCGCTGATGCAAACCGCCGCTACGCTGCCGGTGTTCCTGCTGGCGATCCCGGCCGGGGTGCTGTCGGACATTCTCGATCGGCGGCGCTTTCTGATCTTCGTGCAAATCTTGCTGGCCTGCGTGAGCGGCAGCCTGCTGGTGCTGTCGCAGACCGGCTCGCTGACGGTGGAGTATTTGCTGGCGCTGACGTTCGTCGGCGGCATCGGCGCGGCGTTGATGGGGCCGACCTGGCAAGCGATCGTGCCGGAGCTGGTGCCGCGCGCCGAGCTGAAAAACGCCGTGGCGCTGAACTCGCTGGGCATCAACATCGCTCGCTCCATCGGCCCGGCGGCCGGGGGGCTGCTGCTGGCCAGCTTCGGCGCCGGCGCGGCCTACGGCGCGGACGTGATGAGCTATGTGCTGGTGATTGCGGCGCTGCTGTGGTGGAAGCGGCCGAAGGCCGAAGACAGCGGCCTGTCGGAGCATTTCTTCGGCGCCTTCCGCGCCGGCCTGCGCTATGCCCGCTCCAGCCGCGAGCTGCACGTGGTGCTGCTGCGGGCGGCGGTATTTTTCGCCTTCTCCAGCTCGGTCTGGGCGCTGCTGCCGCTGGTGGCGCGCCGCATGCTGGGCGGCAGCGCCGGCTTTTACGGCGTTCTGCTGGGGGCGGTGGGCGCCGGGGCGATCCTCGGGGCTATTGTGCTGCCGCGCCTGCGCCAGCGGCTGAATGCCGACGGGCTGGTGTTGCTGGCGGCGGTGTTGACGGCGGCGGTGATGGCGGCCCTGTCGCTGGCGCCGCCGCAGTGGCTGGCGGTGGTGCTGCTGTTGGTGCTGGGCGCAGGCTGGATTATCGCGCTGACCACGCTCAACGGTGCGGCGCAGGGCGTGCTGCCCAACTGGGTGCGCGGCCGCGGCCTGGCCATCTACCTGATGGTGTTCAACGGCGCGATGGCGGCGGGCAGCCTGCTGTGGGGGCTGGTGGCGCAGGAGCTGGGCGTGGCCGCCACGCTGCTGGTCGGCGGCGTCGGCCTGTTGGTGGCGGGGCTGCTGTTCCACCGCCTGCGTCTGCCGACCGGTGAGGCCGATCTGCAGCCGTCGAACCATTGGCCGGAACCGTTGGTCAACACGCCGGTCGAAAACGATCGCGGCCCGGTCATGATTCAGGTTGAGTACCGCATCCGCGAACAGGATCGGCCGCAGTTCTTGCGCACGCTGCTGATGCTGGAGCGGGCGCGCCGCCGCGATGGCGCTTACGCCTGGGGTATCACCGAGCATACCGGCGATCCGGAATGCATCATGGAGTGGTTCCTGGTGGAGTCCTGGGCGGAGCATCTGCGGCAGCACCAGCGGGTGTCGCACGCCGACGCCGATCTGCAGCAGGAGGCGCTGCGCTTCCATATTGGCCCGGAGAAACCGGTGGTGCATCACTTCCTGTCGTTGGACAGGCGGCAGGTGAAGCATTAACTGCACGGCCAGGCGGTGAGAAGGTGCTATGCTTTTGGTCGGTTCGGCGGCGCGGCCGCCGTAAGACGAATGTAGTCAGTACAGGGAGACACATTGATGACGGCACCTTCTGCTTTTGCCCGCGAGCTTGGGCTGCGCTATCCGATCGTTCAGGGGCCGATGAACGGCGCGTCACCGCCGGCGTTGGCGGTGGCGGTGAGCAACGCCGGGGCGCTGGGATCGTGCGCAGCGGCGCTGTTTTCACCGGCGGTGATCCTCGAACGTGTGCAGCAGATCCGCGCGCAGACCGCCGCGCCGTTCAACATCAACCTGTTTCTGCTCAATGAGCAGCACCCGGATCTCGCCGAACTGAAGCGCGCCCAGCACCTGCTGCGGCCGTTCCGCGAAGCGCTGGGGCTGAGCGAGCCGCCGATCCCCACTCAATTCGCCGAAAACAACCGCGACCAGATCGCAGCCTTGCTGGAGGCTGCGCCGCCGGTGGTCAGCTTCACCTTCGGTGTGCTGCCGCGCGCCACGGTCACGCAGTTCAAGAAGGCCGGTTCACGGGTGATCGGCACCGCCACCACGGTGGCGGAAGCCCGCGCCTGGGAAGAGGCGGGCGCCGACTTCGTTTGCGTCTCGGGCTCGGAGGCGGGCGGCCACCGCCCGACCTTCCTCGGCGATATCGAACAATCCTGCGTCGGGCTGATGGCCCTGCTGCC
Source organism: Serratia sp. CY81684 (assembly GCF_052166595.1). NCBI lineage: Bacteria > Pseudomonadati > Pseudomonadota > Gammaproteobacteria > Enterobacterales > Yersiniaceae > Serratia > Serratia sp. CY81684. The sequence goes on from NZ_JBJNOO010000003.1 coordinate 656,116, forward strand.
GCAGGTGGTGGCGGCGGTGAAAATCCCGGTGATCGCTGCGGGCGGCATCATGAACGGGCGCGGCATCGCGGCGGCGCAATTGCTGGGCGCGCAGGCGGCGCAGCTCGGCACCGCGTTTCTGTGCAGCCCGGAGTCGGGCATCGCCGAAGCCTGGCGGGCGGCGCTGAGCAACGCCGGCGATGACAGCACGCGCCTGACGCGCGCCTTCAGCGGCCGCCCGGCGCGCGGTATCGTCAATGATTTCATGCGGCAGATGCGCGCGGAAGAGGCGCAGATCCTGCCTTATCCGGTGCAGAACGCGCTCACCGGCGATATCCGCCAGGCGGCGGCCAAGGCCGGGCGCGCGGAGTTTATGTCGCTGTGGGCCGGGCAGGGCGTGGGCCTGGCGCGGCCGATGCCGGCGGCGCAGCTGGTCGCCACCCTGGCGGCGGAGCTGGAAGCGGTGTGACCTCGTCTGCGCGATTTATTGCTGTGGCAATGTAAAAAGACGCCGGGTGAGGCCTGATAAGAGATGAACAGTCCGGCGTTCGCGCCGGACTGTTGGTTTCTTGGCTAGACGAGAATATCGGCGGAAGCGTCGACATGCCCAACGATTTTAACCAGAAAATCAGGCAATTGATTGCCGGAGAGATTGATGGCCAGATCGGTGACATTCTGCTGCGCGTCATAATTCAGCGCCGCTTCATATAACGAGCCGCTTAAATTATCCACGAAGTGCAACTCGCCCCCCTCGGCCTTAGCCGTCTGGTTGAGCCACGACAGGTCGATTTTATCCTCCGCGGTCTGGAAATCGCGGATCCAATCCGGCGTGGTGGCTCGGCTGTCGCCGGCTTCGCGGAAGACGAAGGTGTCCGCGCCTGCATCGCCCCAAAGCTGATCGGCGCCGCCGGCACCGTAAATGATGTCGTTGCCTGCACCGCCTTTTAGCGTATTGTTCAGCGCGTTGCCCACAAGAATGTCGGCACCGCTGCCGCCGATGATATTTTCAATCTGCGCGCCGTAGGCGATGGCGATATTCGCCTTCAAGCCGCCTACATCAGAGAATGCGCCTTCGTTAATGTTGATGCGCTGATCCTGGCTGTAGCCTGAAAAATCCAGCGTGTCATTGCCGCCGGCATCCCAGATAGCCGCCACGATTTTGTCCGTGGACGCTTTAACGCTCAGAAAGTCTCTGTCCGTATTCGAGTTGAAACCATAGGTGGTATCGCCGGTGCGCGTGGTGGTATTCGCGCCGTAAAGCTTCTGTATGGCGGTAATATCATCCAGCTGCGGTCCTGATGGCCAAACGCCTTTATAGTCAGCGCTGGTGTATTGTTCGTTAAAATAGCTCATCAAAGAATATTGATGGTCGTCTTCATAATACTTCGCCGAGTTGGCGTAGGTGGGGTAGGTGGCATTTGACGCATCATAATTGCCGGGATGAGAAAGCCCCAACGCATGCCCTATTTCATGGGTAAGCGTATCCCTGGCGTAGTTATTGGTTTGCGGATTGGAGGCGTCGTAGCCGTTATTACCGCTGATCCAAATGGTGCTTTTGAGATCGCTCTGCGTACTTTCATACGAGGTGTAATTGCCCCCGCTGGCCGCCTTATAAAAACCAAACTTTATATCTGCATTTTTCGTGTCGTTGCCTTTAACCTCGGTGAACGTGATGTTGGCCACATCCGACCAGGATTGCAATGAAAGCTTGGTTTGGGTTTGCTGAGCGGCGGTAAGCTGCGCGGCGCCCGTCTTGTCGCTGCCGGTATAGACGGGGAAAGAGTAGGTCAAGGTAGCCGCATGGTCTGTCACGCCTTTGCCATTGGCGGAATAATGGCTCCTCAGCAGCAGATCTGAAACCTCTTGCGTGGTATATGACGGTTTACTGCTCTCCGCGTGATCGCCTCTTTCATAACTGGTTAAATAATCGGAAATCTTATCGGTAGCTAATGACATATCAAACTCCTTTGGACGTTGACAATATTGCACCTAACGTTCTATATGCTCGTACACAGGTTTGAAAATCAGGGATAATTAATGTGATATCATTGGCTTGCCTCCTTGGTCTGGCTTGCCTCCTTGGTCTGGCTTGAATATTGCGTTCAAGCGGAATATATCCTTATCATTAATCACGGTGAGGAATTAATTGTGCACTGCGATTGAGTTAAAGCAGTATAAACACAATTATTTTATTAATTAGTTATTCTTATATGAATCTTTTACATAAGATATGAGTAAAAGACTTGTTTAAATAACTCGTTGGAATTAAATCTTTATTTAATATTTCTCTGTAATCGGCGCGCGGCATTTGCGTTGCTGATTTATCTTTCTGTTTTTTCCAGCTTTTTATCTGTTAAGTGCGGTGAGTAGCCGCCATTGCCGTAACGCATAGAGGCGGCCGCACGCCGGCTGTCGTCATTAATCGGATACGGGATTATTGAGGGTGCCCGCGTACACCGATTAACTTGCCTGATGCTTAAAAACTGTAGGTGCCCTGCGCCAGGACGAAGTTCATGTCTTTCAGCCCGGCATGTTGCTGCAGGCTGTGGCCGACGTCGAAGTAGACATAGGCTACCTTGAACTGGAGATCGCTTCTCGGCGTCCAGGTGGTTTCGACCTGGTACTGGTTGCCGATAAAGCGCGATCCCTGTTCGCTGCCTTTCACCGGGCGCATTGGCCCGAGATAGAAGGCGTCCTCGCGGCGTTGCCGCCATAAGGCGTCCCAGCTGAAATCGATGGCCAGGGTTTGCCACGGCGTAATGGTGACCGAAGGATGGATGGCGATCAGGTTAGCCGGCGCCACCAGCCCGTTTTCGGTCAGGTAGGGCAGCTTGGGGTACATGGCGTTGAAGGTGTTGAGCTGCCCATCGTGACCGTTTTTGTCGCCGCTGGCGATGCCAATCTTGCCGCCAAAGCGCGGCCGCCAGCGCCAGTCGCTCACCGTATAGCCGGCGTGCGCCGACGCCGACCAGGCGCGGATATCGCGCTGTTCTGCGCTGCCGAACTGCCAGGCAGCTTCATTATCCCAGTCGAACCCCCGCGCTGCGCCGAAGATGCGTGCGCCGACGGTATAGCGCCGCTCTTGCCCGCTAAGCTGCGCGTAGTGGGCGTCGTTATCCTCAAAGCCAAAGGTGTAGAGATCGAGCGAAGAAGCCAGCGGCGTCAGCGGCGTGGTGCCGTACAGTCCCCACACCTTTTGGCTGTTGTCGGTATCGTCGTCGAAACTGCCGGTTTTAAGGGTGACGGGATGGCCGATAAAGGCGTCGAGGCGGTTTTTATCCTTGACCCAGCTGGCGCGGATAGCATCGAAGGAACGGCGCACGTTGGGGCCATCGCGGGTGCCCAGCAAGTGCAGCGAGCCCAGCGCAATCTCCTGGCGGCCGACCCGCAGGGTGCCGAGGCCGTAGGCAGTGGGCAGTTTCATATCCACATAGCCCTGCCCGAGGTAGGCATGATCTTCGTCGGTCGGCTTGCGCCCGCGATCGCGCGGTGTGGCCAGCGACGATCCCACTTGCACATAGGCGCCGAAATAGTCGCCGTAGTCGAGGCGCGCGCCAACCAGCAAGCGCTGCATGAAAGTGTCGTCGCGTCCGCCGCTCAGATCCCGTTGATCCGTCCATTCATAGCGCTCGCGCAGTGAACCGTCGAAAGATAAGGTGGCCGCATCGCCCAACGGGATGTTTTTCCAGGGGGAAGCGGCGGGCTCCGCCGCCATTGCGGGGAGCGTGGAGAACAGCAACAGTGCGGGTAGCGTGCGTTTCATCATGAATATCCGAAGAAAAAAGCGCGCCGCAGCGCGCCTTGGGTTTATTTGGCTGTCTGGTGAATTTCGGCGATGTAGCCGCCGGGGAAACGCACCAGCGCCGAGGCGCGGCGTTCCGCCGCCGTCGAACGCCACAGCACCTGCGCGCCGCTGGCCGTCGCTTTGGCCAGCGTGGCCTGCAGATCCTCGACGCCATAGCCGGTGCGCTCATGGCCGAACGGATAAGGCAGGTGCCCATCGGTGACGAAAATGCGCGTTTTGCCAAAACGCGAGTCCAGTTCGATCTGGCGGATCTTGCCGTTATCGTTGCGGCCGATCGCCGCATCGCTGACCTGCTCGTCGCGCACGACTTTGCCGTGCGAGAACGTCTGATAGCTTTTCAGGAAGTCATCGACGCGGTAAGCGGAGAGATACAGGCGGTTTTCCGGCACGCTCAGCAGCGGCTTGTAGTTGGGCGCTTTGGTGTGCCAATAAAGCTGCATGTTGACGCCGCCGGGCCATTGGATCACCGCGTCGCGCCCAATCGGATCGTCGAAGGGGGCGACCAGCACATCGGCGCCGGCGGCCCTGGCCTGCCGGATAGCGGCGTCCATATCCCTGACCAGAAAACCGTTGCGTTCGACGCCGAACGGGTACGGGATCGGCGTTTTGAAATCGAACACCGAGAAGCTGCCGGCCGGCGTCAGTATCAGCTGGGAGTAGGTTTCGCTCGGCGTCGGCGTGACGTTGACCAGCACGCGTTCGGTGCTGGTGCCGCCGAAGGTTTTCAGGATGCTGTCGACAAAGGCATCCATCTTGCCGCGTTCGACGTAGACATGGGTGGTGTCATATTGTGGCCCCACGGCGAGAGATGCCGTATCGGCCGCCCATGATACGGCAGGGAGCAGCAGCGCAAGGGCCGATATCCTCAGCCGACGAGAAGAAATACCGATAATGTGTTGCATGATGACCTCCAGGTAGCGGTTATTTTCCTGAGTGAAACGTCATTTCCTATGAGCTTTCCCGTCGGCTGAAAAATAAAAGCTAAAAACGCAACGCGCGTGATGAAACGCTAAATAGGGGCGAAGTTCTGACGCCCCGGCGAATATGGCGCAGGGGCAGAACATTTATTCTTATTGGCGTAAACGGTGAGGCGCCGGGCCAGCAGGCCCGCTATCGCTAAGGGTCGGCGCTGATAATGCGGTCCGCCTCGCCGCGTGTTGAAGTGAATTGGGGATAATCCATAACGGTGTTCTCCTTGATGGGATATATCGTATTAGCGCGCTGAATTTACGTTCTTCATTGCCCTCTAAATATAAATACAGCATTAAAAGAATTGCCGCCCATCAAATTTTTATATGACTTGTTGAGTAAATACGAATAAGCGGGAAAAGAAATATAACGACGTGCGCTACGGCTGGCGCTGAGCGGAGGCGGTGTGGTTCTCGGGAGGAAAAACGGCCTGCCGAAGCAGACCGTTGCGGGGAGTTTACGCCAGATCGAAGCGATCGAGGTTCATCACTTTGTTCCAGGCGGCGACGAAGTCATGGGCGAACTTCTCTTGCCCGTCGGCGCTGCCGTAGACTTCGGCCAGCGCGCGCAGCTGCGCGTGCGAACCGAACACCAGATCGACGCGGGTGCCGGTCCATTTGACCGCGCCGCTGCGGCGATCGCGGCCTTCGAACAGGCCGTCGTCACCCACCGGGTGCCAGGTGGTGCCCATGTCGAGCAGGTTGACGAAGAAGTCGTTGGTCAGCGCCTGCGGGCGATGGGTGAACACGCCGTGCTGCGTGCCGCCAACGTTGGCGCCGAGCACCCGCAGCCCGCCGACCAGCACCGTCATTTCCGGCGCGGTCAGGGTCAACAGCTGCGCCTTGTCGACCAGCAGCGTTTCGGCCGGCACGCGGTATTTGCCCTTCAGGAAGTTGCGGAAACCGTCGGCGAGCGGCTCCATCGCCTCGAAGGAGTCCACGTCGGTCTGTTCCTGCGAGGCGTCCATGCGGCCTGGGGCGAACGGCACCGTCAGGGTCAAACCGGCGTTCTTCGCCGCCTGTTCCACGCCCGCCGCGCCGGCCAGCACGATAAGATCCGCCAGCGAGACGCGCTTGCCGCCGGTCTGCGCGTCGTTGAAGGCGCGCTGGATGCCTTCCAGCGTGGCCAGCGTCGCGGCGAGCTGCGCAGGTTGATTGACGGCCCAGTCCTTCTGCGGCGCCAGGCGAATGCGCGCGCCGTTGGCGCCGCCGCGTTTATCGGAACCGCGGAAGCTCGATGCGGAAGCCCAGGCGGTGGAAACCAGCGCGGACACCGGCAGGCCGGAAGCCAGCACCTTGCTTTTCAGCGCGGCGATGTCCTGCTCGTCGATCAGCGGATGATCGACCGCCGGGATCGGATCCTGCCAAATCAGCTCTTCCTGCGGCACTTCCGGGCCGAGGTAGCGCGCGCGCGGCCCCATATCGCGGTGGGTCAGCTTGAACCAGGCGCGGGCGAAGGCGTCGGCCAGCTCTTCCGGGTGTTCATAGAAGCGGCGTGAAATCTTCTCGTAGGCCGGATCGAAGCGCAGCGACAGGTCGGTGGTCAGCATGGTCGGGCGGCGCTTCTTGTTGGGATCGAAGGCGTCGGGAATGGTTTCGCCGATGTCTTTCGCCACCCACTGGTGCGCGCCGGCCGGGCTTTGGCTCAGCTCCCATTCGTATTCGAACAGGTGGCGGAAGAAGTCGTGGTTCCACTGGGTCGGGGTGGTGGTCCAGGTCACTTCCAGGCCGCTGGTGATGGCGTCTTTGCCGACGCCGGTGCCGAAGGTGCTGTGCCAGCCGAGGCCCTGCGACTCCAGTCCGGCCGCTTCCGGATCGGCGCCGACGTGAGACGCCGGGCCGGCGCCGTGGGTCTTGCCGAAGGTGTGGCCGCCGGCGATCAGCGCCACGGTTTCTTCGTCGTTCATCGCCATGCGGGCGAAGGTTTCACGGATGTCGCGCGCGGCGGCCACCGGATCGGGGTTGCCGTCCGGGCCTTCCGGGTTGACGTAGATCAGGCCCATCTGCACCGCCGCCAGCGGGTTTTCCAGATCGCGGTCGCCCGAGTAGCGGCTGTTCGGTCCGCCGCTCAGTTCCAGCCAGATCTTCTCAGACCCCCAGTAGACGTCGTCCGGCTCCCAGGTGTCGGCGCGGCCGCCGGCGTAGCCGAAGGTTTTGAAGCCCATCGATTCCAGCGCCACGTTGCCGGTCAGGATAATCAGATCGGCCCAGGAGATGTTGCGGCCGTATTTCTGCTTGATTGGCCACAGCAGGCGGCGCGCCTTGTCGAGGCTGACGTTGTCCGGCCAGCTGTTGAGCGGGGCGAAGCGCTGCTGGCCTTCGCCCGCGCCGCCGCGGCCGTCGCCGATGCGGTAGGTGCCGGCGCTGTGCCAGGCCATGCGGATGAACAGGCCGCCGTAGTGGCCGAAGTCCGCCGGCCACCATTCCTGCGAATCGGTCATCAGGGCGTGCAGATCCTGTTTGACCGCCGCCAGATCGAGGCTGTTGAAGGCATCGGCGTAGTTGAAGTCTTTATCCATCGGATCGGACAGGGGGGAGTGCTGATGCAGCGGTTTCAGGCTGAGCTGATTAGGCCACCAATCCTGATTGGTGGGGCCGTTCTGCGGTGCGGGCTGCTTGCCGCCCGAAAACGGGCATTTGCTTTCAGTTGTCATAATGCGCTCTCTGCTTCCGTAAAGATGCTCCAGCCGCCGGGCGTGGAGCGGTTAACAAGGCATGCGGGTAAGGCTTGCGTCGGGTGTTGCGCTAAATAACTGAACTCAATCGATTTACGTCACCCTCGCCGCCAACGGGCAAAGGGGGACTCATGGCTAAGCTTAGTCAGCGGCGGCGGAGAGATAAAATAGGAATGAGTGAATATTGTGATAGCTTGCGGCGATTCATGGCTGTGCTATTGATTGTCAGCACACCGCTTTATCGGCGCCGCAACATGAACGTGAGCACCGCGTCCGCCAGTTTGCCGAACGGCGCGCGCAGCAGGCCGGTAAAGTGCCAGCGGCTCTGGATGAAAACGCCCTTGGCGTGGCTCAGCGCCCGAAATCCCTCGATGCCGTGACAGGCCCCCATGCCGCTGGGGCCGATGCCGCCGAACGGCAGATCGTCCTGGGCGAAATGCAGCAGGGTGGCGTTGACGCTGACGTTGCCTGAGGTGGTGTGCGTCAGCAGCCGATCCTGCTGCGCGCCTGCCGGGCCAAAGTAGTAGAGCGCGAGCGGGCGCGGCCCGGCGTTGATAACGTCGATCGTTTCATCAAAGGCGGCGTAGGTGCGCACCGGCAGCAGCGGCCCGAAGATCTCTTCTTGCATGATCCGGCTGTCGTCGGGGGCGCCGACGATAAGCGTAGGGGCCAGGGTTTTCGGCCGTTCAGACGCCGAGTCCGGGCGATGGCCGACCGGAATGATTTGCGCGCCCCGCGCCTGGGCGTCGGCCAGCAGGTCTTGCAAACGCTGATAGTGCCTGTCGCTGATGATGGCGCCGTAGTCGCTGCCCGTCGGCCCGTCGGGATAAAAGGTTTTGACCGCCGCGTCATAGAGCGCAATGAAGCTCTCCACATCGTTCTGATGGATTAGCAGGTAATCGGGCGCGATGCAGGTTTGGCCCGCGTTCGACAGCTTGCCGAACGCCAGGCTGTTAACGATTCTGGCGGTGAGCGCGCCGGGCGCCACGACGGCAGGGCTTTTGCCGCCCAACTCGAGCGTTAACGGCACCAGATTTTTAGCGGCCGCCTGCATGACCTGACGGCCGATCGCTGTACTGCCGGTGAACACCAGATGGTCGAACGCCAGCTCGCTGAATCTGGCCCCGACCTCCGGCCCGCCGGTCACCACGGCGACCTCGTCGGCGGGAAACTGCGCCGCCAGCATCGTCTCGATGAGCTGGCTGGTATGCGGCGTGAGCTCCGAAGGTTTCAGCATCACGCGGTTGCCGGCGGCCAGGGCGGTGGCCAGCGGGATGAAGGTCAACGATAAAGGGTAGTTCCACGGCGCCATGATGCCGATCACGCCCTTGGGCTGATATTGCACATAGGCGCGCGCAGCCTGGTACGGCAGGGCGACGTGGCGGCGATCCGGTTTCATGAAGCGTTTCAGGTTGCGCAGCAGGTAATCGATCGCCTGCACGGTGACCACAATCTCCAGAATGTCGGTCTCGTAAGGCGAGCGGTGGCCGAAGTCCGCGCTGACGGCCGCCGCCAGCGCGCCGCGCTGGGCCAGAATGGCGCTCCGCAAGCGGCGCAGGGCGGCCTTGCGCTGTTGCATCGTCGGCGCGCCGTCGCGCAGGAAGGCGTGGCGCTGGGCGGCAAACCGTTGCTCCATCGTCGTGGCGGTGTCATCTCCTTGCACTTGAATACTCCTGATGCCGATCGAAAGCGGGAATGCGGTTTGCCGAATTGGGTTTGACCTTAAAGTGAGCTTTAAACCTATACTCGTTAAACGATCAATGCAAGATCGTCGGCCAGCCGGGATGAGGGAGCCAGAGATCCCGGCGCCGCGCGCAGTATAAACCTTCTTTTTTAACCATAGTGTAAATGGGAGAAACGACATGGGTTATGTAACGACCAGCGATGGCGTCGAGATTTTCTACAAGGATTGGGGCCCCAAAAACGGCAAGGTTATCTATTTCCACCACGGCTGGCCGCTGTCCAGCGATGACTGGGATGCCCAGATGCTGTTCTTCGTGAACCAAGGGTTCCGCGTGGTTGCGCACGATCGCCGCGGCCACGGCCGCTCCAGCCAGGTGTGGGAAGGGCACGACATGGACCACTACGCCGATGATGTCGCCGCGGTGGTGAAACACCTGGGCGTACAGGGCGCGATGCACGTGGGCCACTCGACGGGCGGTGGCGAGGTAGTGCGCTATATTGTGCGCCACGGCGAGGACAAGGTGTCCAAAGCGGTGCTGATCAGCGCGGTGCCGCCGCTGATGGTGAAAACCGACGCCAATCCGCAGGGCACCCCCAAAGCGGTGTTCGATGATTTCCAGGCGCAGCTGGCCGCCAACCGGGCGCAATTCTATTACGACGTGCCGGCCGGTCCGTTCTACGGCTATAACCGTCCGGGCGCCAAACCGTCGGAGGCCATTATCTGGAACTGGTGGCGCCAGGGCATGATGGGCGGCGCCAAGGCGCACTATGACGGCATCGTCGCCTTCTCGCAGACCGATTTCACCGAAGATCTCAAGAAGATTGCCATTCCGGTGCTGGTGATCCACGGCGACGACGATCAGGTAGTGCCTTATCAGGACTCTGGCGTGCTCTCGGCCAAGCTGGTGCAAAACGGCACGCTGCATACCTACAAGGGCGCGCCGCACGGCATCCCGACCACCCACGCCGATCAGGTCAACGCCGATCTGCTGGCGTTTGTGAACAGCTAAGAACAGCGCCCAGGGGGACGCTCCGCCGCCTGGGCGCTGCTTGAGGGATATCCCTCATTGCGGCCCTGCCGGCGGTTATTTAAGCTGAATGGGCAATGCAACGATGAATATGGAGATAATCATGACTGATTCAGTGTCCAACGATCGTAATCCCACCCCGGATGTGGCGGAAGACAATGCGTTCTTCCCATCCCCTTACTCCCTCAGCCAGTACACCTCGTCCAAAACCGACTTCACGGGCGCCAGCTACCCGAACGCCTATCGCGGCGGCAAGTGGAAGGTGCTGATGATCGCCTCGCAGGAGCGCTACCTGCTGATGCAAAACGGCAAGTTCTTCTCCACCGGCAATCACCCGGTCGAGATGCTGCTGCCGATGTATCACCTGGATCTGGCCGGTTTCGAGATCGACGTCGCCACGCCGTCCGGCGATCCGGTGAAGCTGGAGATGTGGGCGTTCCCGCATGAAGATGAAGCGGTCAAGGCCACCTACGAGAAGTACCGCAGCCAACTCAAGCAGCCGAAAAAGCTGACGGAAGTGGTGAAGGATCTGGATGGCGGCAACTACCTCGGCGTTTTCATTCCCGGCGGCCACGGCGTGCTCAACGATATCCCGTTCAGTGAAGAGGTGAAAAAGACGCTGCACTGGGCACATGACCACGATCGCTACGTGATCTCGCTGTGCCACGGGCCGGCCGGTTTGCTGGCGGCGGGCATCGGCGAGAGCAAAGACGATTTCCTCTATCGCGGCTATGAGATGTGTGTGTTCCCGGACTCGCTCGATACCGGCGCCAACATCGATATCGGCTATATCCCCGGCCCGATGCCCTGGCTGGTAGGCGAACGCCTGCGCGAGTTGGGCGTTAAGATCGTCAACGCCGACATCACCGGCAAGGTGCATAAAGATCGGCGCCTGCTGACCGGCGACAGCCCGCTGGCTTCCAACAACCTCGGCAAACTGGCGGCAGAAACGCTGCTGGCCGACGTCGCCGCGCGATGAGCGACGAGATCGCGCAGCGCGCTTTCCAGACGGCGTTGGCGATGGACCACGAGCGCACCTTGTCCGCCATTCAGGGGCGGGTTCGCGCCTTCGCCGCGCCGTTCGGTTTCAACCGCTTTGTGCTGTTTTCCGCCTCCGCGGCGGCGGAGGCGGGGATCGAGCATATCTACTGGGTCGAGGGCGACTGGTTCGGTGAGGGGGAGGCGGTCGATGCGCTGACCTACGTGCGGCACTGCCCGGTGACCCGGCACATGCTGCGGGCCGCAGAACCGTTCTTCTGGACCAAAACCCGGGCGCAGCAGGGCGAGCGCTACCGGATTGTGCGCACGCCGCGCGGCGCCGGTCTGCACGGCGTGCAGATCCCGGTATTCGGCCCCGCCGGGTTGGAGGGGGCGGTCAGCCTGGGGGGCGAGCGCATCGACGCCTCGCCGCCGGTGCGGCTGGCGCTGTCGCTGGTGGGCGCAGCGGCTTTTCTGGCGGCGCGGCGGCTGTTCGAACCTGCTGCCGGTGAGGGGGAGGGCCGGCTGTCGGCGCGCGAGCGTGAGGTGCTGAGCTGGACCGCCATTGGCCGGCGGCAGGCGGATATCGCCGCGATGCTCGGCCTGTCTGAACGCACGGTGGAAAACCACCTGCGGCGCATTCGCCAACGTCTCGGCGCCGCCACCACCGCGCAGGCGATCAGCGTGGCGATCCGCCTGGGCGAAATCACCCCCGAGAGCCGTTAGCCCGCCGCCATTTGCCGCAGCAGCCACGTGCGCAGCGCCATGATATCGGGGCGCTGCGCGGTCTCTTCGGTGGACACCAGATAGTAGTTGGCGCCGGGCAATGACATCTCGAACGGCGCCGCCAACACGCCGCGCTGCAACAAATCGCGCGCCAGCAGCCGGCTGGCGATCACCACCCCCTGGCCCGCCACCGCCGCCTGCAGCGCATGGGTCTCGTCGCTGAAGGTCAGCCCGGCTTCCACGTTCAATCCTTCCGGCCCGTAGCGCCGCCGCCAGTTCTCCCAGGTCGGTGAGTCGGCGGGCACCTGCCGATGCTCCACGTGAAACAGCGTCACCCGCAGCAAATCTTCGATGCGCTCCAGCGCCAGTGCCGGGCTGGCCACCACGATAAAGCGATCCTCATGCAGCAGGGTGCAGTGCAGATCGCTTTCCGGCGTTTCACGGTAGCGGATGGCGACGTCCACGGTGCGCTGGCTGAGATCCACCCGCTCGACGCTGGTGTGCAGGCGCAGATCGATGGCGGGAAACTCCGCCTTGAAATCCGCCAGGCGCGGCACCAGCCAGTGGGTGAGAAAGTTGGAGGTGGTGGTGACGGTCAGCGCCGGCGGCTGCCGGGCGCGGGTGATTTGGGCGACGGACTGCTCCAGCGCGGCGAAGGCGCGCTGGGTGCCGGCATACAGGATCTCGCCGGTTTCGGTCAGGCTGACGCCCTGCGCGCTGCGCTCGCACACCCGGCATGCCAGCACCGACTCCAGCAGCTTGATCTGATGGCTGATCGCCGTTGCGCTGACGCCCAGCGCCTCGGCGGCCAGTTTGAAGCTGCGGCAGACGGCCACGGCGTGGAAAGCGCGCAGCGCGCCCAGCGGCGGCAAACGGGTTTTTCTCATGGCTGAATTATTCTCATCCAAGGCTGAAAACTATGAGTTTGTCTGACCCATTATACAAGAGATAGGCTACTGACATGTGAGCAGGGAAATGAATTTATTTCATCATTTCCATCATGTCGGAGTGAACGATGAGCCTCTATATCAACAACGGCGCCCTGGGCGCCATGGAACACACGGGAACGGCGGCGAGCGCCCTGGCGCTCAGCGTGCCGGTCGCGGCGGGCGCCTTGCTGCTGAAGACCGAAAATCTGCTGGGTATCGGCGCGACCCTGATGCTGCTGACGGCATTGGCGCTGGCGTTTCTCGGCGGCGCCGCGCTGGCCCGCTGGCGGACGCTGCGGAACCGGCCTGCGCTGGCTATTCTCCGCCACGGCTTTTTACTGGCGGCGGCGGGATGGCTATTGATGCTGCTGATGCTGTTCGGCGGCCACGGCTGGCCGGCCCTGCTGCCGGGCCTCGCCCTCGGCGGTCTGGGCCAGGGCGTCGCCTACCGCACGGCAGTGGGGGAGAAAGCGGCGTTCGCCGTGGCGTGCAGGCTGACGACGGTGGTGACTCTCGTAGCCGTAGTGGTTGCCGTTTCGCTGGTGCAAACCTATGCCGCGCCGGGCGTGAGAGGGAGCTGTTTCGCGCTGGCGCTGCTGGTCGATCTGGCGTTGCTGGGGGCGTTGATGGCGCGGATTGCGGAGCGTGACAGGGAGTGAGCCGCGCCGCAGGTAAACAGCCCGCCGGTAAACCCGGCGGGCTTCGCTTAGGCGGCCGCCAGCTCTTGCGGGGCAATGGTTTGCAAACCGACAAGCTGAATGGCCGGCTGCTCCAGATTGATGCCAAAGTATCCTTGATCCCAATTGTAGATATTGACGACGTGCTGATTGAGCGCGCTTTCGCCCTGCATGAATATCGACAGATCCTGCGTATGGGTTTGCGCGTTGTAATTCAGTGAGAAGCTGCTGTTTGATCCTTCGGCGCCGAAGGCCAGCAGGTGGTTATCGATAGACAGGGAGGAGGCCTGTAAAAAGCCCAGCTCGAAGCTGTCGTCGATGTAGATATTGTGGGTCTGCTTCACGGGAATGTTCAGCAGGCTGTTGGGGAAGGGCACATCGTTGGACAGCATGCTCAGGTTTACGCCGAGATAATCCTGCGGCGCACTCCCACCCGGCGCAGTGGTATAACCGTGCTCGAAGCGAATCTCGCTGGAGCCTTTGCCCAGGTTGACCTCCAGACCGTTGGCCGGCGTCAGCACCCGATCGTTAAAGGTGACGTTGTCCTTAAAGTCGGTCAGTTTAACCGCTTCGATGTTGTACAGCCCGTCCTTAAAGCCATACAGCCCGATGCCGTTTTTCTCGATCACCCCGCGCCCGCCATAGCTACCCTGGGCGTCAAACTTCAGGTTTACCCCGTGCGACAGGCTGGAATAATCGACCGTATCGTGGCCGCTGCCGCCGTCGATCACCGTCCAGCCGTAGTTGCCGGCGTTGTTTTGCCAGCCGCGCGGCACGCTGATGGTGTCGTCGCCGCTGCCGGTGTTAACGGCGATATTGCCGAACGCCAGCGTGAAATCGTCGTCATGCAGCGTACCGACGCGGTACAGATTCGGCGTGGACAGCACGTCGGCAATGTCGTTGAAAATCGCCGAGCCGATATCCAGCTTGCCGGGGATAATGCTGCCGCCGCCGGTCACGCTGCTGCCGTAGGACTCAGTGTAGAAATCACGCGCCGCCTCGGCGGCCAGGCGGATGGTCTCGTGGCCAATGCCGAGGGTGGTCAAATAGGTGGGCACTTCGCCCGCCAGCAGCGTTTCAACCACGTAACTGAGGTTTTTCATCTGCATGGAGACCTGCGCTGCGGCAATCAGATCGTAAGTCCCGCCTTCCACCTTAAAGGCCGAGGTGTCGTTGGTCGCCACCCATTCGGTAAAGAACGAGGTGTCGCCTAAATAAGAGAACAGCGTGGTGCCGGCCCAGGGGGAATAGTTGGGAGCACCGGTCGAGGAGGCGTCGGTGAACACTTCGGACGCCGCCGCACCGGCGTCGATCAGGCCAACCTCGTGAATATCCGGCACTTTGGCGCTGGTGGGCGGGGCATCCGGCAGCGGCGCATTGGGATCGCTGCTCAGATCGACGCCAAACAGCGTTTTGGCGAAGTTTTTGGCGATGTTGTCGGAGGCATTCTGAATGCGCGCCTCCCAGTCATCGGGCACATGCCCGGTGCGCAGCTCATACTGCAGCTTGGTTTGGTCGCGAATGTAATGGGCAAACGCCCCCTGATTCGAGTTCACGCCATAGGCGCCTTTGATCCAGGTATACACCGCGATATCCACGCCCTCAATGGGTTGGTTGGCATGGTTGGGATCGGTGAGCGCATCGACGGATGCGGCATACACGGCCGGCCAGTCGCCGGCTTTGGCGGCCTCCCAAATCGCTTGCAGTTTTTCTCGGTCGGTAATGACGTAAGCCATATAAACACTCCTTGTTGCTGAGAGATTGCTTTGAAATTCAACATGATGAATGGAAGCGCGCGATGGAATAAACCGAAACCCGAACAGCCAGAAACGCGCATGCCGCGATCTGCAGCGAACGATGGGCAGCAGGCACCCATAGCGAAAGGATAGACGTAACTTACCGAGCGCGAACAATTCGCTTATCGATTGTTTTTACAGGATTATTGCTGTAAATCGGCGGGTTAACCCGCGTATTGGTGCCAGGGAGGGATTTCCGTCAGCTGGGTTAGGAATCTTCTTAGGTAAAAGAGTGGGTTTCGCTGGTGGGGCCAAGCGTCGGCGTTATGGCGGTGGCTGCCGCTTTGCGGGTTCACACCGACGGCAACGCAGGAGGGCGATTTCTCTCTGGCGCTGCTGGAGTGTGGAATGGGGGGGAATGCTGGAGTGGGGACTCTGGCGGTCGGTTTTGTGCCAGTAGCGGACGTTAACAATCTTGAACAGGTTAGCCGACAAACCTGAAAACTCTTTTGCTTACATCGGGAATGTTGGCAGAAAGTACTTCAATTATGATTTCAGATCAGCCAGTTAATCCCAAATCTCAATGGGATCATTAATACTTTCCCCCTGGAGCAGTTGCTCAATGTGTTTAGGTAAGTTCCTTGGATAAAAAGTCGCAGACGACGATTTTAGTTCCTCCAGGGACCACCAGTGATACTCGAGATGATCTTCCAGTTCAAAAGGTTCCCGTTCTGCATAATGGATATCAGGTTTGAAATCATTTATATAGGCAAGGGATATAGCTTCGTGTTGCAGGCGCCTTTCACCGCGATACGAGTAATGAACATCTCTGAACCACTGAGGTACACGGACGCTTTGGAAAGGAACTATCAAACCCGTTTCTTCAAACACTTCACGTATGGCTGCGTCCGCGTGAGATTCCCCCTCCAAAATGCCACCGCCAGGTAATTCCCACGAATTTATGAAGTTAGGATTACTGACATCACGTGTGCTGAGAAGCAGGATCGAGCAGGTCTTATCAATCAGGACAACTCTTACCGCGCGCCGCTCAGTTTCTTTGAGTGGGAAAATCATTTCAGAAGACATAAATAAGGCCATAACAAATAAACACTAAAAGAAGATAGTCTACATACTGCCTTCTATTTTTCTACTAAAGTCCGCTCCTCGCTCAAAGCAGACCCAATGACCACGTAGCCTGTCCGTTGCGTGCCAGAAGCGGACGTTCACGTCCGTTCTTGAAATATTGGCCCGATAATTCAGCGTTAAATTTTCCGGTTAATACGCAACGCATCCACAACGAGTGAAAACGCTGGGGAAGGCTGTTTACGGCTGGGATAATAAAGATAGTAGCCGGGAAAAGGACGGCACCATTCTTCAAGCACGCGGATCAGTTTTCCTTCCTGCAGATGTGTGCCGAACTCCTCTTCAGGTAAAAAGGCAATGCCCAGTCCGGCAAGAGCTGCGTCAACGACGTGTTCCGATGTGTTAAACGTCATTTGCCCTTCAACCCGAACGTGAAATTTACCGTTTTCCTGCTCAAACTCCCAGGCGTAAATTTTCCCCGATTGAACCATGCGCTCATTAATACAGCAGTGTTGCATCAGATCGCGTGGCGTCTGAGGGGCGGCGCACCGGGCAAAATACTCAGGGGAAGCTACAGCCGCCATGCGCAGTTTCGGGCCAATGGGTACGGCTATCATATCTTTGTCGATAGTGTCTCCGAGCCGCACGCCGGCATCAAAACGGTCCGCCACGATATCCCGGAACCCGTGGTTGGCATCAAACTCAATATGAATATCAGGATATTCGCGTAGCAGTGGTGTCAGCTTTGGCAGCAGCGTGGTCTTCAGAACATTAGGTCCACATGTAATACGGACGGTCCCCGCAGGTTTATCACGCAGTGCCGTCAGCATGTCCAGCTCGGCTTCAATCTCATCAATACGATGGCCCACAGACTGCAGCAGGCGTTCCCCGGCGGCGGTCACTGACACGCTGCGCGTGGTTCGCGTCAGCAGGCGGATTTGCATCCGTTCTTCCAGCCCGGAAATCGCCTGGCTCAGTGCGGGCTGGGTCACGCCGAGCTGGGCGGCAGCGCGCGTAAAGCTGCCCTCACGCGCCACGGTGACGAAAGAGAGTAAGTCGTTGAGATTGCGTCTGGCCATGCTCGTTTCCGGTCCATTTATAAATTTTACTTATAAGGGTATTAAGTATTCATTAGCTAGTTAACCCGCTGCATATTGGTAACAATAATGCGATGAAAAAGTCAACGCTAACCCTTATGCAAAACGCTTACTGCAGAACATCACTGCTGCTCCTTGCCGGCCTGCTTTTCGTCACGCAGTCCGCTATGGCGGGTGACAACGACCGGGGAGTGGCGCAGGAGACGCTTATGAAAATTGAGATCATTGTGGAGGGAGAAACCGCCACCGCCACCCTCTTTGATACGCCGACAGGCCGGGACTTTGCGTCTTTGCTTCCCCTCAGCCTGACGCTGGAAGACTATGACGATATTGAGCGTATAAGCGACCTGCCGCGCAGGCTTTCCACGGTGCAGGCACCGGACGGCATGACGCCGGAAGCCGGAGATATCACTTACTACGCGCCCTGGGGCAACCTGGCGATTTTTGCCCAGGGCAGGGCTTACGCCCGTTCACTGATCCCGTTAGGGAAAGTGGATTCCGGACTGCCGGTCCTGCAGCGCCACGGACCTCTTGCGGTGCAGATCAGGGTCGCCAACTGACCCGCAGCACCTTCCGTACCGCGATTATCCCCCTTATCCCGTCTCCGTATGCCGTTTCAGCTCTTCCTGCAGCGCTGAAGGCTCCGGGGCACAGACTTCATGTTATCTACTGAAAAGAAATCCCTGAATGAGTAATAAGACAGACGAAAACAGAAAAAAAAACACCGGAAGCGGGAAACAGCCTGCGCACTGGAGTGGTGTCTTTGCCATGACGCTGTGCGTCTTCGCCCTGATCGCCTCCGAATTCATGCCGGTCAGCCTGCTGACACCGATGGCGCAGACCCTTCGTGTCACCGAAGGCATGGCCGGACAGGGCATCGCCATTTCCGGGGCATTTGCAGTGGTAACCAGCCTGTTTATTTCCGTGCTGGCAGGCACGCTTAACCGGAAAACGCTGCTGCTCGGCCTGACCTGCATGATGGCAATTTCCGGTGCTGTTATTGCGATGGCACCCAATTACCTGACCTATATGGCGGGCAGGGCTCTGATTGGCATCGTAGTCGGCGGGTTCTGGTCGATGTCGGCAGCCACGGCGATGCGTTTGGTTCCGGTGCACCGAGTTCCGCTGGCGTTGGCCATTTTTAACAGCGGCAATGCACTGGCCACGGTCATCGCGGCCCCTTTGGGCAGTTGGCTCGGTTCGGTGATCGGCTGGCGCGGGGCCTTCTTTTGTCTGGTGCCGGTCGCGATCGCCGCGTTTATCTGGCAGTTGTTCAGCCTGCCCTCCATGCAGGTCACCCGGCAGAGTAACGGTGCCAGCAATGTCTTCACGCTGTTTCGCCGTCGAGTGGTCACGTTAGGCATGCTGGGCGTCGGCATCTTCTTTATGGGGCAGTTCACGCTCTTTACCTACATCAGGCCTTTCCTTGAAACGGTGACGAAGGTGGATGCTTCAGTGGTCACCCTAATCCTGCTGGTTATCGGTGTCGCGGGTTTCATCGGCACCACGCTGATTGGCAGAGTGCTGAAACGCGGCTTCTACTCGACCCTGATAGCCATTCCGGTGCTGATGGCCATCACCGCGCTGGCACTGATCGCTTTTGGCAGTCAGGTGGCCATCGTGATGGTGCTGCTCGGGTTGTGGGGGCTGATTTCTACCGGTGCGCCGGTGGGGTGGTGGGCCTGGGTACCGCGTATCTTTCCGCAGAATGCCGAAGCCGGCGGCGGGCTGATGGTGGCAATGGTCCAGTTATCCATTGCGCTAGGTTCAACGGTAGGGGGGCTGCTTTTCGATCACCACGGCTACCAGAGCACTTTCTTGGCCAGCGTCACGATGCTGCTTATCGCGGCCGGGCTGATTTTCCTGACCTCACGCGCAGACACCTCTGCCAGAGACCATTCATAAACCCTGGAGTTATGTCATGACAGGTAAAGCTTACGGTGCCCATGCGGGCACACTGCCGCTGGAGCCGATGGATATCACCCGTCGCGCCTCCGGCGCCCGTGATGTGCAGATTGATTTCGCGTTCTGCGGCGTCTGCCATTCGGATAACGCCACCCTGGCTTAATGATAAGGAGACCATCATGAAAAAATTTACGTTAGCGCTGGGGCTGTTGATCAGTGCATTTGCTTCCTCTGCGGCGGATATGTCCCGTGGGGCCGATAATTTTTATAAAAGCGATAAGGTGACGCAGCAAAAAGTCACCTTTAAAAACCAGTATCAGATGGCCGTGGTCGGCAACCTGTTTATCCCGAAAAAGATGAACCAGAATACCCGACACCCGGCGATCGTCGTTGGTCACCCGATGGGAGCCGTTAAGGAACAGAGTTCGAATCTTTATGCGCAGAAGCTGGCGGAGCAGGGGTTTGTCACGCTGGCTATCGATCTCTCTTTCTGGGGAGAAAGCGAGGGCAAACCGGGGCACCTGATTTCACCGGAAATCTACACAGATGATTTCAGCGCGGCGGTTGATTATCTAAGCACGCAGCCGTTTGTTGATCCGGATAGCATCGGTGTATTAGGTATCTGCGGCAGCGGAAGTTTTGTTATCAGTGCTGCCAAGATTGACCCGCGTATGAAAGCCATTGCCACCGTCAGCATGTATGACATGGGGGCTGCATTTCGCAACGGCCTCAACCATTCCCAGACGCCGGAACAACGAAAGGCCTTTATCCGGTCAGCCACAGAGCAGCGTTTAGCAGAGTTTCAGGGAGGCGAGACGGCCTACATTCCCGGTACCGTGAATACACTGGACGCTTCAACGCCGGATATTCAGCGTGAGTTTTTCGATTTCTACCGCACCGAACGCGGTGGTTACACCCCGAAGGGTGAGAAAGAAGCACTGACGACGAAACCGATGTTGAGCAGTATCGGCAAGTTTATGAACTTCTATCCGTTCAACGATATTGAAACCATTTCACCGCGTCCGATGCTGTTTATCACCGGCGATCGGGCTCACTCAAAAGAGTTCAGCGAGGATGCATTCAAACGCGCCGGTCAGCCTAAAGAGCTTTATGTCGTACCGGGCGCAGGGCATGTCGATCTCTATGATCGTACCGACGTGATCCCTTTTGACAAACTGACAGACTTTTTCCGTAAGAACCTGCAATAACACGTTCAGT
This sequence comes from Serratia sp. CY81684, assembly GCF_052166595.1. Lineage (NCBI taxonomy): Bacteria > Pseudomonadati > Pseudomonadota > Gammaproteobacteria > Enterobacterales > Yersiniaceae > Serratia > Serratia sp. CY81684. Next base: position 676,603 of record NZ_JBJNOO010000003.1, read on the forward strand.
TAAGGAGCATCTGACATGAACTATAAACATCTGGGTCGTACCGGCCTGCGGGTGAGCCGCATCGGTCTCGGTACCATGAATTTCGGTGAGCTGACGGATGAGCCGGCCAGCTTCAGGATCATGGATGAAGCCGTGGATGCGGGTATCAACTTTTTCGATACCGCTGACGTCTATGGCGGACCGCAGTCACCGGATATGGCAAAGGGGTACGGGACATCCGAAGAAATCATCGGTAACTGGTTGGCGCGCAGTGGCCTGCGTGACCGAATCGTGCTGGCCACGAAAGTTTACCAGCCGATGGATACGGGCCCGAATGACAAATATCTGTCCGCTTACCATATTCGCCGGGCCTGTGAGGCCAGTCTGAAAAGACTGAAAACGGACCATATCGATCTCTACCAGATGCACCATATCGACCGGAACACCCCCTGGGAGGAAATCTGGCAGGCCATGGAACAGCTGATCCGTGAGGGTAAAATCAGCTACGTGGGCAGCAGTAACTTTGCCGGCTGGGATATTGCCACCGCACAGTGCACGGCTGATGCGCGCAACCTGCTGGGGCTGGCATCGGAACAGAGCCTTTACAACCTGACCCAGCGCACGGTTGAGCTTGAAGTCATTCCGGCACTGCGCCATTACGGCATTGGCCTGATCCCCTGGAGCCCGGTCGGGATGGGGATGCTGGGTGGCGTGCTGAAAAAAATTGCCGATGGCCGCCGGGCAACACCGCAGCTGCAGGCACAAATCAATCGCTTGCGGCCGCAACTGGAGGCCTGGGAAACGCTGTGTGATGAGCTGGGGGAGGCGCCCTCAGACGTGGCGTTGGCCTGGCTGTTGCAGAACCCCGTGGTTACCGCTGTGCTCAGTGGTCCGCGCACAGCTGAACAGCTCCGTCAGAATCTCAATGCCCTGACGTTGTCCCTTTCAGGCGATACGCTCAAAAGACTGGATACCATCTGGCCGGGACCGGGTGGGGAAGCCCCTGAAGCCTACGCATGGTAACCGTTATCCGTGTTAACAATGACCGGCCTTCGGGTCGGTAAGTACGTTATTTCAGTCAAATTTATTTATCACCTGAAGATGTTGTTCTTTGCTTTAATACTTTGATGTCCGCTCTCGCTCATAGCGGACTTTCTCCCCAAGTGCCGATCCGCCTGGCGCCAGAAGCGGACTATCGTTCGCCTGACCACATAAGCCTCAGTGCGATGAAACAAATACCGAGGCAGGCTGCGCGGGCGGAATGGCGAAGTGACGCTGCATGCGTTTTATCTCCTCTGCCGGTGGTAGGCCAAACAGACGTTTGAATTCTCGATTAAATTGCGATGGGCTTTCATAGCCAACGGCGTAACTCGCGGCGGCGGCGGTGATTTGTTGGCGCACCATCAGCATCCGTGCCTGGTGCAGGCGTACCGATTTCACATACTGCATCGGCGGCATCTGCGTTATCGCTTTGAAATGGCTATGAAAGGTCGGCACGCTCATGCCGGCCCTCATCGCCAGCTGCGTCAGCGTTAACGGCTCCGCGTAAGCGGCATGGATGTGCTGCAACGCTTTACCGATTTTGCCAAACTGGCCCTGCAAGGCCAGAGCGGCACGCATTGCGTTGCCCTGTGCGCCTGTCAGCACGCGAAAATAAAGCTCACGCACCCGCGCCGGGCCGAGGATCGCCGCCTCAAGCGGGTTGGTCAGGACGTCAAGTAAGCGAAGAACGGCCATTTTTACCCTGTCGTCCATCGGGCTCGACATCATGCTTTGCGGTGCGACGGGAGGATGCGGGGCGCCATGCTGTTCAATCTGCAACATCAGTTCAGCGGCAAGCTGAAAATCCAGATGCATATAAATCGCCAGCAGCGGATGTGCTGCCGACGCGTCGGTTTCCATCACAAACGGCACCGGCACCGAAACCGCCAGGTAGTGCTGCTCATCATATAAATAGGTCTGTTGACCGAAATAACCGCGTTTGCTGCCCTGGCAGACAATCACGATCCCCGGATCGTAAAGCACCGGCGTTCTGGCAAGCGGGCGATCGGAACGCAAAATTCGCACATCAGGTAGGGCAGTGAGGTTGTATCCCTCTTGCACCGCAAGTCTATTCATCAGGGCAATCATGTCGGACATCCCACCACCTCATAAAATCAGGCAAGAAAAAGAGAAGATACGGCCTAAAAATGCGGCAGAGCAGAGAATACCATGCAACCTTCATGGTTCATGGGAGTTCTTTTTATGGCATCTGCAAAAACGATTTTAATCACCGGCGTCAGCAGTGGCTTTGGCCAGGCGCTGGCGCGGGAAGCCCTCGCCGTAGGGCATCGGGTTGTAGGGACGGTGCGCAACAGCGAAGCACTGCAGGCTTTCGGCGCGCTCGATACGCAGCGGGCTTTTGGCTATCTGCTTGATGTCACGGACGTTGAGCGTATTGATGAGGTGGTTGGAGAGATTGAGTCCGCCGTCGGTCCGATAGATGTGCTGGTGAACAATGCCGGTTACGGCCACGAAGGCATTCTGGAAGAGTCCCCGCTTGCAGAGCTGCGCCGCCAGTTTGACGTCAATGTGTTTGGCGCGGTGGCGATGATCAAAGCCGTGCTACCGGGCATGCGCCAGCGCCGTCGCGGCCACATTATCAATATTACCTCAATGGGCAGCTTCATTACCTTGCCCGGTATCAGCTATTACTGTGGCAGCAAATTTGCACTGGAAGGGATATCAGAAACGTTAAGTAAAGAGCTTGACCCGTTCAACATCTACGTGACCGCAGTAGCGCCCGGCTCGTTTCGAACGGACTGGGCCGGGCGTTCAATGGTGCGCAGCCCTCGCCGTCTCCCGGACTATGACGCGTTATTTGAACCTGTTCGTCAGGCGCGTCAGGAAAAAAGCGGTAAGCAACTCGGCGATCCGATTAAGGCGGCTCACGCCATGCTGGCAGTGATTGAGAGCCGGAACCCACCCACGCATCTGTTGTTAGGCAGTGACGCATTAAGTTTGGTGCGGCAAAAGCTCGAGGCGTTAGGTCAGGAAATTGAACAATGGGAGAAACTTACCCGTTCAACGGATGGCTGACCGGTTTCGGGTAGAGAGTGTCGGGGATACTCGAGCATAGCCGCCCAACAGCAAAAAGCCCGCTCAGGTTTCCCTGAGCGGGCTTCTCTAAATATGGCTCCTCTGACTGGACTCGAACCAGTGACATACGGATTAACAGTCCGCCGTTCTACCGACTGAACTACAGAGGAATCGTTGGAACGGGGCGAATAATAGCGAGGCGCCGTCGGCATGTCAAAGGAGGATTACACATTCTGTGACTGTTTGCTTACAGAATGCGCAACCCGTTGAGTTTTTTGGCAGATTTAGCCCTCTGGCGCCCGCTGCAGGCGCAGCTGATAGCGGTAAACGCCGGCGGTGAGCAGGTAATCCCGGTGCACGCTCGGGCTCCAGGAGTCGTCGCCGCCCACCCCCATATGGAAACCGTCCAGGTGCAGCCAGGTGCCCGCTTCCGGCTGCAGCAGATGCTGGTGGCTGCAGGCCATCAGCTGTTGCAGGCCGAAGCGGCTGAGCGAGAAGTGGAAGCGGCCGTCGATGCGCCAGCCGCCGTAGCGCAGGCTGCGGGTGTCGCAGCGCAGGCCGTTCTCGCCGGGGAAAATATACGGCGTGTGCAGATCCGCCAGCGGCAGGCGCCAGCGCCCATGCTGCGCGGCCAGGCGGCGATCCGGGTAGTTCTCGTGCGGGCCCAGACCCAGCCATTCCGCCTGCGGCTGCACCGTCGCCAGTTGGCAGTGCAGGCCGATGCGCGCCGGCGGCGGCAGGGCGTCGGCCACCTCGACCTCCACGTTCACGCTCACCGCGCCCAGCGCGTCGAACAGCCACTGCTTGCGGCTGAGCAGTAAAATCTGCCCGTCCACGCCGAACTGGTGTTCGCTCACCACCCGCACGCCGTTTTGCAGCGCATCGGCCTGCAGCCGCGTGCAGCGCTCCTCCAGCCGGTACAGGCCCGCCAGCTTCCAGCGTTCGACCCAGGCGTTGGGATCGATATGGTCCGCCTCGCTGACGCCGATGTCGTTATCGATCGGCGCACGCGCAAAGCCGTCGCGCAGCGGCGTCAGCAGCTGCGGCTGTTCGTTTTGCCACCACTGCGTCAGGTGGCCGCTGCCGCGCTCGAAGCGCCAGCGCTGGTCGCCGTGGGTGAGCGTTAGCCCCTGATCGTCTTCAATCAGCGTGGGCGGCACGCCCTGCGCCGGCGGCGGCGCGGGATGCAGCGCGCGCGGCACCCGCCACTGATCCCAGGCGCAGCGGTGGTGCGCTTCGGACCAGTCGGTGGCCTGCGGTTGCACCACCTCCACGTTCAGCCACAGCTCGCCGGGCTGATGCAGCATCGGCAGCCGATCGAGCAGGGTGAAGCTAGCGCTGCCCTGCGGCGGCAGAGCCAGATCGAAGCTGCCGCTGGCGCGCTCCACGCCGTCCAGCTCCAGCCGCCAGTTGAGCTGTTCGTTGTCGGTGTGGCGGAACAGGTAATCGCTGGTGACGGTCAGCGTCAGCGAGGCGGCGTCGAAGGCGAAGCGGAACAGCTGCTGCGCCCGCTGAGCTTCGAACAGCGCCGGGTGCGGGGTGCGATCCGCGAACACCAGTCCGTTCAGGCAGAACTGGCGATCGTTGGGGGTATCGCCGAAGTCGCCGCCGTAGGCCCAGAACTCTTCGCCGCGCCCGTCGCGCTTGATCAGCGCCTGATCGACCCAGTCCCAGACAAAGCCGCCCTGCAGGCGCGGATGTGCGTGGAACGCGCGCCAGTAGCGCTCAAAGCCGCCGAAGCTGTTGCCCATCGCATGGGCGTATTCGCATAGGATCAGCGGGCGCGGCTCCTCCGGCAGGCCGATCCACTTGCCGATCGCCCATTTGGGCACCGCCGGGAACGGCTGATCCTGATCCACTCGCGCATACATCGGGCAGATGATGTCGGTGGCGGCGGTGTCGGCGCCGCCGCCTTCATATTGCACCGGGCGGGTCGGATCCTGGCTTTTCACCCAGCGGTACAGCGCGTCGTGGTTCGCGCCGTGGCCGGACTCGTTGCCCAGCGACCAGATAATGATGCAAGGGTGGTTGCGATCGCGTTGCACCATGCGGGTGACGCGCTCGCTCATCGCCGGCAGCCACAGCGGATCGTCAGCCAGGCGGTTCATCGGCTGCATGCCGTGGGTCTCGATATTGGCTTCATCCACCACGTACAGCCCGTAGCGATCGCACAGCCGATACCACAGCGGGTGGTTGGGGTAATGCGAGCAGCGCACCGCGTTGAAGTTGTGCTGTTTCATCAGCAGGATGTCGTGGCGCATCGTCGCCTCGTCCATCACCTGGCCGTGGCGCGGGTGATGCTCGTGGCGGTTAACGCCGCGGATCAGCAGCGGCTGCCCGTTGAGCTTCAACAGCCCGCCGCTGATTTCCACCTGGCGGAAGCCGACGTCATAGGCCTCCACCTCTATAATTTCTTCTGTGGGCGAGAGCAGGGCGACGGTGGCGCGATACAGCGCGGGCGTTTCGGCGCTCCACAGCGCCGGGCGTTCCACCGGCAGCCGCAGCGTGACGCGATCGTCATAGGCGCCGCGCTCGTCCACGATCTCGCTGCCGAGCGGCTGGGTGCGCTCGGCCACCCGTGCACCATCGCGCCACAGCTGCACCTGCACCAGCAGCGGGCCGGGCCGGCTGGCGCGCGCCGTCACCACCAGTTCGCCGCGGGTAAAGCCGTCATGCAGCGGGGTGCTGATGCGTACATCGCTCAGGTGCGCGGCGGGTTTGTGCAACAGGCTGACGTCGCGGAAGATGCCGCTCATGCGCCACATGTCCTGATCTTCGAGATAGCTGCCGTCGCACCAGCGCAGCACCATTACCGCCAGCCGGTTTTCACCCGGCTGCAGCCACGGGCTGAGATCGAACTCCGCCGGCAGGCGGCTGTCCTGCGAGTAGCCGATCCAGTGGCCGTTGCACCATAAATAGAACGCCGAGTTGACGCCGTCGAAGATGACGCGCGTCTGGCCGGCGGCCAGCCAGGCCGGATCGACGCTGAAGGCGCGCGAGTAGCAGCCGGTGGGGTTGTCTTCCGGCACGCGCGGCGGATCGACCGGGAACGGGTAGCGCACGTTGGTGTAGATCGGCGCGTCGTAGCCGGCGAGCTGCCAGTTGCCCGGCACCGCCAGCGGGGCGGCGTCCGGCAGATCCTGCTGCAGCCAGCCTTCCGGCGCCGCCTGCGGGCGCGGGAAATAGCTGAAGCGCCACTCGCCGTTCAGTGACCGGCGGCTGGCGCTGGGGGCATCGTCGCGCGCGTCTTCCACCGTGCGCCAGCTGGCGAACGGCGGGTGGGCGTCCAGCCGGCGGTAGTGGGTGCAGGCGGGGTTTTGCCAGTCACGGCGGGCGAGGATCTCGGACAGGGAAGCTAGGGGTTCAGCGGGCATCGGCGATCGTCCAGTCGGCTAGGTGATGCTCACCAAGATGCTGACCGGCGCATAAAAAGTAAAGCGGTTACACGCAACCTTGCAAGGGCGATCAAATAACCGTTAATGCGGCTCGCCGGCACGATAGATCCGCTGTGGGCGGCCCACTTTGCCGTAAATGATCTCGGCGCGCAGCTGCTGCGCGGCGGTGCAAAACTCCAGATAACGGCGCGCGGTGGTGCGGCTGAGCCCCATTTTTTGCGCAACGCTTTCAGCGGTGTGGCGCGCGGCGGGCTCGGCGAACAGCGCGCGGATCTTGCCGAGCGTCAGCTCGTCGATGCCGGCGGGCAGCGCCGCCTGCTGTTCGCCGCGGGCGTAGGTGTTGAACATCTCGTCGATGCGGCGCTGGTTAAGGCGCGCTTTGTCTTTTAGCGCTTCGCGGCGCTGGCTGAAGCGCTGCAGCGTCTGGCTCAGCCGGTCATAGGCCAGCGGTTTGATCAGGTAGTCGAACACGCCGTAGCGCAACGCCTCGGCCACGGTGGCCATGTCGCTGGCGGCGGTGATGAACACGATGCCGCCGCGATAGCCGCTCAGCGTCAGTTCGCGCAGCAGGGTGATGCCCTGGCCGTCGGGCAGAAAGTTGTCCAGCAGGATCAGATCCGGCTTGAAGCGTTCGGTCATGGCGCGCGCCTGCGCCAGCGTGCCGGCCAGCCAAATCTGGCGGCAGCCGCCGTTCTGGCGGATAAACTCCGCGTGCATCTCCGCCAGCGGCGTTTCGTCTTCAACGATCAGGATGTTCAGCCATTCCATAGTGCGACCCGTAATTGCAATAAAAATGCTAAGTGAATGTAAGTGAATTGCGGCGCCAAATAAAGATTATCTCAATAATAAACACCATAAGATTAATTAAGCAAATAAAGAACATTAAATAACTTATTAACCGGGATCGGTTTGTGAAATAGGTCAATAATCGGCGTTTTTTTTCTGCTTACCATGGGTTTATCGAACGAGAGGATGATTTTATCTTCATGGTTTTTAAGGTTTTAATTGCCATTTCTGATGTTAATTAAAATGCCTTTTTGTATTTCATTTGTTGTTTGCCAGTTAACCCAGAGAGCGTGTTATGTTAGGCGATGCCGTATTTAATCGGGTAAAGCGATCGGATCATAAAGCGATTTCAGAAATAAGCGCCTTTTTGCGCAGTAACGATCTGAATATCGACACCACGGTTGAAATATTTATTACCGTTACCCAGCACGACAAATTGGTCGCCTGCGGCGGCATCGCCGACAATATTATCAAATGCGTCGCCATCAGCCCGCTGATGCGCGGCGAAGGGTTGGCGCTGGCGCTGGCGACCGAGCTGGTGAACCTGGCCTACGAGCGCCACCACACCCAGCTGTTTATCTACACCAAGGTGCAGAACGAGCCGCTGTTCCGCCAGTGCGGTTTCTACCCGATCGCCACCGTGCCGGGCATCGTGGTGCTGATGGAAAACAGCCCGTGCCGCCTGAAGCGCTACGCCGCCCAGCTGGCGAGCCAGCGCCGGCCGGGCGACACCATCGGCAGCATCGTGATGAACGCCAACCCCTTCACTCGCGGGCATCAGTATCTGGTGCGTCAGGCGGCCAAACGCTGCGACTGGCTGCACCTGTTTCTGGTGAAGGAAAATACCTCGCGCTTCAGCTATGAAGACCGCCGCCGGCTGGTGCTGGCCGGCACCGCCGACATCCCCAACCTCACGGTACACGAAGGCTCGCAGTACGTGATCTCGCGCGCCACCTTCCCCTGTTACTTCATCAAGGACCAGGGCGTGGCCGACGACTGTTACACCGAAATCGATCTGAAGATCTTCCGCCAGTATCTGGCGCCCGCGCTGGGCATTACGCGCCGCTTCGTCGGCAACGAGCCGTTCTGCGCGGTGACCGCGAAATACAACCGCGACATGCGCTACTGGCTGGAAACGCCGGCGCTGCCCAGCCCGCCGATCGCGCTGGTGGAAATCGAGCGTTTGCAATATCAGGGCACGGCGATCTCCGCCTCCTGGGTGCGCAAGCTGCTGGCGGCGGGGGACTTCCACGCCGCCGCGCCGCTGGTGCCGCCGGACACCCTGTACTACCTGCAGGATCTGCAAACGCAGCGCCGGGCCAAGGCGGCCCCGCATCCTTTTGAGTCCGCACAATCAGGTGAATGATGAAAATTATCCGAGAAGCAATGGCCGGCACGCTGGAGTCCAGCGATGTCATGGTGCGCATCGCGCCCGCCGAAGGGCCGCAGCACGATCTGCTGATCGCCAGCAGCGTGGAAAAACAGTTCGGCGCGGCGATCCGCCGCACCCTGCTGGAGGTGCTGCAGCGCTATGAGGTGGAACCGGTGCAGGTGATCGTCGACGACAAAGGGGCGCTGGACTGCGTGCTGCGCGCCCGGCTGGAAACCGCGCTGATGCGCGCCTGCGAGGGTGGCCAACTGCCGTGGGAGGCGAAAGATGAAAACGCTGAATAAAACCCGGCTGCGCCGCAGCATGCTGTTCGTCCCCGGCGCCAACGCGGCGATGGTCAGCAACGCCTTTATCTATCAGGCCGATGCGCTGATGTTCGATCTGGAAGACTCGGTGATCCTGCGTGAAAAAGACGCGGCGCGCCGGCTGGTGTACCACGCGCTGCAGCACCCGCTGTACCAGGAGGTGGAAACCATCGTACGCGTCAATGCGCTCGACTCCGCCTACGGCCTGGCGGATTTGCAGGCGGTGGTGCGCGGCGGCGCGGATATCGTGCGCCTGCCGAAGACCGACAGCGCGCAGGACGTTATCGACATGGAGCGCGAGATTGCCGCCATCGAAGCGGCCTGCGGCCGGCCGGTCGGCAGCACCGGGCTGCTGGCGGCGATCGAATCGGCGCAGGGCATCACCAACGCGGTGGCGATCGCGCACGCTTCGCCGCGTCTTATCGGCATCGCGCTGGGAGCGGAGGACTATGTACGCAACCTGCGCACCGAACGCTCGCCGGAAGGCATCGAGCTGCTGTTCGCCCGCTGCTCGCTGCTGCAGGCGGCGCGCGCCGCCGGCATTCAGGCGTTCGACACCGTGTATTCCGACGCCAACAACGAGGCCGGTTTCCTGCAGGAGGCGGCGCTGATCAAACAGCTCGGCTTCGACGGCAAATCGCTGATCAACCCGCGCCAGATTGAGCTGCTGCACAACCTGTACGCGCCGACCGCCAAAGAGGTGGCGCACGCGCAGCGGGTGGTGGACGCCGCCGAAGCGGCGGAGCGGGAGGGGCGCGGCGTGGTGTCGCTGAACGGAAAAATGGTCGACAGCCCGGTGATTGAACGCGCCCGGCTGGTGCTGGAGCGCGCCGCGCTGTCCGGCTTACGGGAAGAACCGGCGCAGCACGGGGAGGAAGCATGATGAACCGCCAACAACGATTGATGACCTTCGCCAACCCGGCGGATCTGCCGGGCTATCAGGACGTTTCCAAAGCCAACCTGCAGGCGCGCAAACCGCGCGATCTCAAGCTGTGCGACTCCTTGCAGGAAGCGGTGCGCCGCAGCGGGCTGCAGGACGGCATGACCATTTCCTTCCACCATGCGTTTCGCGGTGGTGATTTGACGCTCAATCAGGTGATGGAGACGCTGGCGGCGATGGGGTTCCGCAACCTGACGCTGGCCTCCAGTTCGCTGACCGATTGCCACGCGCCGTTGGTTGAGCATATCCGCCACGGCGTGGTGAGCCGCATTTACACTTCCGGGCTGCGCGGCCCGCTGGCGGACGCCGTTTCGCGCGGGCTGCTGGCGGAGCCGGTGCAAATTCATTCGCACGGCGGCCGGGTCAACCTGATCGAATCCGGCGAGCTGAAGATAGACGTGGCCTTCCTCGGCGTGCCGGCCTGCGATGAGTTCGGCAACGCCAACGGCTACAGCGGTGAAGCCTGCTGCGGCTCGCTCGGCTATGCGCGGGTGGACGCCGAGGCGGCGGGCACCGTGGTGCTGCTGACCGAGCAGCTGGTGCCGTATCCGCATCATCCCGCCAGCCTGGCGCAGGATCGGGTGGATCTGATCGTGCAGCTGGAGCGGGTGGGCGACGCCGACAAGATCGGCGCCGACGCCACGCGCATGACCTCGAACCCGCGCGAGCTGCTGATCGCCCGCCGCGCCGCCGAGGTGATCGCCGGTTCCGGCTACTTCACCGAAGGGTTTTCGCTGCAAACCGGCACCGGCGGCGCCTCGCTGGCGGTGACCCGGTTCCTGGAGGACAAGATGCGCGCCCACGGCATTCGCGCCGCGTTCGCCCTCGGCGGCATCACCTCGACCATGGTGGATCTGCACGAGAAAGGGTTGATCGGCAAGCTGCTGGACGTGCAGAGCTTCGATCGGGCGGCGGCGACCTCGCTGGCGCGCAACCCGCGCCATATCGAGATCAGCGCCAACCAGTACGCCAACTTCAGCTCCAAGGGCGCCTCGGTCGATCGGCTCGACGTGGTGGTGCTGAGCGCGCTCGAGATCGACACCGGCTTCAACGTTAACGTGCTGACCGGCTCCGACGGCGTGCTGCGCGGCGCGTCCGGCGGCCACTGCGACACCGCCGCCGCCGCGCGGCTGGCGATCATCGTCGCGCCGCTGGTGCGCGGGCGCATTCCGACGCTGGTGGAGCAGGTGACCACCTGCGTCACGCCGGGCTCCAGCATCGACATTCTGGTGACTGACCACGGCATCGCCGTCAACCCGGCGCGGCCGGAGCTGGCGCAGCGCCTGCGGGAGGCCGGGCTCGAGGTGGTGAGTATCGACTGGCTGCGCGCCCGCGCGCTGCAGCTGACCGGTGAACCGCAGCCGATCGCCTTTACCGACAAGGTGGTGGCGGTGGTGCGTTACCGCGACGGCTCGGTGATCGACGTGGTGCATCAGGTGGCGGAGTAACCGATGGCCGCCGTCGATCCCCAACTGGCCGCCGAACGCGCGGTCAGCCTGCCGGAGCTGCTCACCAGCCGCGAATGCCGCCAGGCGCGCCAGCAGGCGTGGCTGGCGCAGCACCAGTGCACGCTGCTGGTGCTGACGCTGGTCGTCCCCGGCCCGGTGAAGGACAGCGCGCTGACGCGCGGCATCTTCAACCTCGGCTGGGCGGCGCTGCTGCGGCTGTGCGCCGAACAGGGCTGGCCCAGCCCGCAGGCCGAGGCGCTGGCGCTTTCCACCGGCTGCGAAGGGTTTGTGGCGCTGCGCGCCGACGCCCAGCGGGTGAAAGATTGCGCCATGCAGCTGGAGGTGAGCCGCCCGATCGGCCGGCTGTGGGACATCGACGTGCTGGATACGCAGGGGCGCATTTTGTCGCGCCGCGACATCGGCCTGCCGGAACGGCGCTGCCTGCTGTGTGGCCAACCGGCCAAGATCTGCGCCCGCCAGCGGCGGCATAGCAGCGAGCAGCTGCTGCATGAAATGGAAAGGATGTTCAACGATGCGCTCTCTGCCGATTAATCTGCCTGCCCGCCGTGCCGAACCGGCCTGCGACTTCGCCCGCGCCGCCTTTCGCGCGCTGCTGGTGGAAGTCAACCTCACGCCCAAGCCGGGGCTGGTGGATCGCCATAACACCGGCGCCCACCGCGATATGGATCTCGGGCATTTTTACCGTAGCGCCCGCGCCATCGGCGTGTGGCTGCCGTGCTTTATCCAACGCGGACGGGAAGACGCGGCTTTGCCGGCAGAACAGCAGCTGGCGCGGCTGCGGCCGCTCGGCCTGGCCTGCGAAAACCAGATGTTTCGCGCCACCGGCGGCATTAACACCCACAAGGGCAGCGTGTTCTCGCTCGGGTTGCTGTGCGCCGCCTTTGGCCGCCTGCAGCAGCAGGGGCGCGCCATCGGCGCAGCGGCGCTGTGCGCCGAAACGGCGGCGATGTGCCGAGGATTGGTGGACCGCGAGCTGCGGCGCAACAACGCCGGGCAGACCGCCGGTCAGCGGCTGTTCGCTGCCTACGGCCTCAGCGGCGCGCGCGGCGAGGCGGAAGCCGGTTTTCGGCTGGTGCTGGACGGCGCGCTGCCGCTGTATCGGCAACGGTTGGCCGCCGACGGCGACGAACAGCGGGCGCTGCTGGACAGTCTGCTGTGGCTGATGGCCCACAACGGTGACACCAACGTCGCCTCGCGCGGCGGCATGCACGGACTGCGCTGGCTACGGCGCCGGGCGGCGTTGCTGCTGGCGCAGGGCGGCTCGGCCGGGGAGGTTGGCCTGGCGCGCCTGCGGCGCTTCGATGCCGACTGCATTGCCCGCAACCTCAGTCCCGGCGGCAGCGCCGACTTGTTGATAGTGACCTGGCTGCTGGCGCAGCTGGGTGCCCAAGAATAATAACCAAGCCTTCAGGAGAGTCCCCATGTCCCAAACCCAGGAAAAGATCTGGAAAGCGATAGCGCCGCTGGCGGTGCTCGCGATCCTGTTATTGATACCGGTGCCCGACGGCATGCCGCCGCAGGCGTGGCACTACTTCGCCATCTTCGTGGCGATGATCGTCGGCATGATTCTGGAGCCGATCCCGGCCACCGCCATCAGCTTTATCGCCGTGACCGTCAGCGTGCTCAGCGCCAACTGGGTGCTGTTCGGCGCGCAGGAACTGGCGGAGCCGGGCTTCAAGGCCGGTAAAGAGGCGCTGAAATGGGGGCTGGCGGGCTTCTCCAGCACCACCGTCTGGCTGGTGTTCGGCGCCTTTATCTTCGCGCTGGGCTACGAGGCCACCGGGCTGGGGCGGCGCATCGCGCTGTTCCTAGTGAAGTTCATGGGCAAGCGCACGCTGACGCTGGGCTATGCGGTGGTGATCATCGATATCCTGCTGGCGCCGTTCACGCCGTCCAACACTGCGCGCACCGGCGGCACCGTGTTCCCGGTGGTGAAAAACCTGCCGCCGCTGTTCGACTCTTTCCCTAACGATCCCTCCTCGCGCCGCATCGGTGGTTACCTGATGTGGATGATGGTGGTCGGTACCAGCATCAGCTCCTCGATGTTCGTCACCGGCGCTGCGCCGAACGTGCTGGGCATCGAGTTCGTCGGCAAGATCGCCGGGGTGCACATCAGCTGGATGCAGTGGTTCCTGGCGTTCCTGCCGGTCGGTCTGCTGTTGCTGATCATCGCGCCGCTGATTTCCTATTACCTGTACAAACCGGGCGTGACCCACAGCAGCGAAGTGGCCGCCTGGGCGGATACCGCGCTGGGGGAAATGGGCAAGCTGACGCGCAAGGAATACACCCTGATCGGCCTGGTGCTGCTCAGCCTGTGCCTGTGGGTGTTCGGCGGCAAAATGCTGGACGCCACCGCAGTGTGTCTGCTGGCGGTGTCGCTGATGCTGGCGCTGCACGTGGTGTCGTGGAAAGAAATCACCAAATATTCCAGCGCCTGGAATACGCTGGTTAACCTGGCGACACTGGTGGTGATGGCCAACGGTCTGACGCGCTCCGGCTTTATCGACTGGTTCGCCCAGACCATGAGCACCCATCTGGACGGCTTCTCGCCGAACATGACGGTGGTGGCGCTGGTGCTGGTGTTCTACTTCGCCCACTACCTGTTCGCCAGCCTGTCGGCGCACACCGCCACCATGCTGCCGGTGATCCTGGCGGTCGGCAAAGGGTTGCCGGGCGTGCCGATGGAGCAGCTGTCGATGCTGCTGGTGCTGTCGATCGGCATCATGGGCGTGCTGACGCCGTACGCCACCGGGCCGGGGGTGATCATCTACGGCTGCGGCTACGTGAAATCGAAAGACTACTGGCGCCTGGGCGGTATTCTCGGCGTGGTGTACATCGCCGCGCTGCTGCTGATCGGCTGGCCGATCATGAGCCTGTGGTACTGAGTTGACGCACAGCGGCCGCCGCCCGGCGGCCGCTGGTACGATCTTTTCCCGTGAACCCTGTCACACACTTGTCACACTAACCCCGCCATCATACTCAGGCAAACGCTAACACCTTAAAAATAATCATTTTCCGGGAGCCTCTGCGGATGAGAAAAAAAACGTTATTGCTGTGCCTGCCCTTGTTATTCACCGGGAACGCGCTGGCGGACGCCGGCGGTTATCAACTGGAACAGGTGCTGGTGATGAGCCGCCATAACCTGCGCGCGCCGCTGGCCAACAACGGCAGCGTGCTGGCGCAGTCCACGCCGAAGGCCTGGCCGGCCTGGGAAACGCCGGGCGGCCAGCTGACCACCAAGGGCGGGGTGCTGGAAGTGTATATGGGGCACTATTTCAACGCCTGGCTGAAGCAGACCGGCCTGTTGCCGCAAGAGGGCTGCCCGACCGCCGGCAGCGTGTACGTCTACGCCAACAGCCTGCAGCGCACGGTGGCCACCGCGCAGTTCTTCAGCAACGGCGCGTTCCCGGGCTGCGACGTCAGCGTGCACCATCAGGACAAGATGGGAGAGATGGATCCGACCTTCAACCCGATCATCACCGACACCGGCGAAGCCTTCAACCAGCAGGCGCTGGCGGCGATGAACGCCGCGCTGGGATCGCTGAAGCTGGACGCCTCTTATCAACAGCTGGCGAAGATCATCGATTACAAGGATTCCGCCGCCTGCAAGACCGACAAACACTGCGACCTGACCAAAGAAGCCAGCGTGATGAGCGCGGTGCCGGGCAAAGAGCCGGGCGTCTCCGGCCCGCTGCGGGTGGGCAACTCGCTGGTGGACGCCTTTATGCTGCAGTACTACGAAGGTTTCCCGATGAAAGAGGTGGCCTGGGGCAAAATCGTCACCCCGCAGCAGTGGAAGCAGCTGGCTCAGTTGAAAGACGGTTATCAGGATTCGCTGTTCACCTCGCCGGTGGTGGCGCAAAACGTCGCCAAGCCGCTGCTGACCTACATCAACAACGCGCTGCTCGGCGAGCGCAAACCGGACGCGCCGAAGCTGACGGTGCTGGTCGGCCACGATTCCAATATCGCCTCGTTGCTGTCGGCCATGCAGTTCCAGCCGTATCAGCTGCCGCAGCAATACGAGAAAACGCCGATCGGCGGCAAGCTGGTGTTCCAGCGCTGGCGCGACGCGCAGAACGACCGTGAATTGCTGAAGATCGAGTACGTCTATCAGTCCACCGAACAGCTGCGCAAGGCGACGCCGCTGACGCTGCAAACCCCGCCGCAGCGCGTGACGCTGGCGCTGAAAGGCTGCCCGATCGATAAAGACGGTTTCTGCGCCTGGAGCGATTTCGAGAAGACCATGAAAGGCATCCTGTAATGCCCGGCCTCTCTCCCGAATGCGGGGGAGAGGCCTTTTCCCACTTCGTCTAACGCGGCGCCGCGCGGGACTTAACGCCATTTATTTTGCCCAGGGTCATTGTTGCAGGCCGTTTCGGGGGCTAACATCATCGGCCTGCCTGCTTATCATGGATACCGCCGTTGCCCACTTTTATCCGCAATATCGAATTTTTCACGCCGGACGGTTATCCGGGCCAGGTGGCGCGCTGCCAGTTTGCGCTGGCGGATTACCGCGACGAGAGTTATCCCGAGGCAGGTTTTACGTTGCCGGACCATCTGGCGCGCGCGGTGCCGAAACGCCGCGCGGAGTATTTGGCCGGGCGTGTTCTGGCGCGCCAGCTGCTGGCGCCGCTCGGTTTCGCCGATTTCACCCTGGCGCGCGGCGAAGATCGCGCGCCGCAGTGGCCGCCGGGCATTGCCGGGGCGTTGAGCCATAATTCGCATACCGCGCTGTGCGCCGTGCACCGCGAGAGCGGGCTGGGCGGCGTTGGGCTGGACGTGGAGACGTTGCTGTCCGTGGAGCGAGCTGAGGAGCTGTGGAGCGCGATCGTTTCACCGGCGGAGCGCGAGGCGTTGCTGGGCGAAACGCTGCCGTTCAACGCGCTGCTGACGCTGACGTTTTCCGCCAAAGAGAGCCTGTTTAAGGCGCTGTATCCGCAGGTGCGTTGTTACTTCGATTTTCTTGATGCGCGCATGACGGCCGTGGATGTGCAGCGGCAGACGTTCGTATTAGAGCTGCTTAAGACATTGACGCCGCATTGCCCCGCCGGGCGCCGGTTTAGCGGGCATTTTTGGCGTGAAGGTGACGACGTCACGACCTTTATTTTTTGCTAAAATACAATAATAACAATGTGTTATTGCTTTCCGTGCCGTAACGCGGATTTGACGCAGCGGGCGGAAAGATTCATTCATCGGAGATTGACCCACGGTGGGGAACCGGTGTAATTTACCATCCCTTTACAGCTAATGATAACTATTCGCATAAACATTATCATTGGTGAGGCGCAACAAAGGAGTGGTCTTGTGGCGACACTGACGACAGAAAACCAAACCTTCCCCGGGTTTGCGTACGCCGAACAATCGACCTTTTTGTACCGGTCCGAATTCCGTTCCCTCTCCGCCAGCGGCGTGTTCGAGCGCATTGAGACGCCGGCGTTCGGCGGCGAGCAGGAAGACAGCGCGCTGGCGCAGCATATCCGCCAGGCGTTGGCGCGCGCCAAAACCGCCGGCCAGGCGGCACCGGTGGTGGTGGGCGCCATTCCGTTCGATACGCGCCGGCCTTCCAGCCTGTACGTGCCTGAAAACTGCCAGTTTGTCGCCAACGACAGCTTTACCCGCGCCGCGCGCCCGATGCTGCAACAGCCGCATCGCCTGGTCGCCTGCACCAGCATTCCGGACGAGCCGCGCTTCAAGCACGCGGTGGCGGAAGCGGTCAGCCGCTTCAAACAAGGCAAGCTGGACAAGGCGGTGCTGTCGCGCATCCTCGACATCGAGCTGGAGCAGCCGGTGGCGGGCCACCACATCCTCAATAACCTGATGGTGCAGAACCCGACCGGATACCACTTCTCCCTGCCGCTGGCCGATGGCGGCGTGCTGCTCGGCGCCAGCCCGGAGCTGCTGATCCGCAAGCAGGGCGGCGAAATCCACACCAATCCGCTGGCGGGGTCGGCGCGCCGTCAGGACGATGCGCGGCAGGATCGCCACGGCAGCGAGCGCCTGATGCGCTCGACCAAAGACAAATACGAACACAAACTGGTGATCGACGACATTCGTCGGCGCCTGGCACCGCTGTGCGCCAGCCTGAGCGTGCCGAGCGGCCCGTCGCTGCTCAGCACCGGCACCATGTGGCACCTGTCCACCCGCATTCGCGGCGAGTTGCTGAATCCGGCGCTCAACGTGATGCAGCTGGCCTGCCTGCTGCATCCGACGCCGGCGCTGTGCGGCTTCCCGACCGAGAGCGCCCGCCAGCTGATCGCCGATCTGGAGCCGCACGATCGCGGCCTGTTCAGCGGCATCGTCGGCTGGTGCGACGCCAACGGCGACGGCGAGTGGGCGATCGTCATCCGCAGCGGCCTGCTGCGCGGCAACCGGGTGCGGCTGTTCGCCGGCGCGGGGATCGTCGCCGCCTCGACGCCGCAGTCCGAGTGGATGGAAACCGCCGCCAAACTGGGCACCATGCTCAACGCTTTCGGCCTGAACAGCGGCGCGCTGTAGGGCCACTTTGCGGCGCAGCGCGCCGCATCATATGCTTTTCGCAGGAGACAACGATGAACAACAACATGACCCGGCTGTGCGCCCGGATGGCGGTGCGCGCATGAGCATTCAGATGGATTTCACCGGCAAACGCGTGTGGGTGACCGGCGCGGCGCGCGGCATCGGCGAGCAGATCGCCCGGCATTTTTTGACGCAGGGCGCCGAGGTGGTGGGGTTTGACCGCGAGTTCGCCAACCCGGATCTGCCTTACCCTTGCGTGACGCTGGACATCAGCCGGCCGGAGCAGGTGGAGGCGGTGTGCCGCCAACAGCTGGCGGAAAACCCGCGACTGGACGTGTTGGTCAATGCCGCCGGCATTCTGCGCATGGGCAATACTGAAGATCTGAGCGTGGATGACTGGCACCAGTGCATCAACGTCAACGCCTCGGGGGCGTTTTACCTGTTCCGCGCCGTGCTGCCGCACTTCAAGGCGCAGCGCAGCGGGGCGATCGTCAGCATCGGCTCCAACGCCGCGCACGTGCCGCGCGCGCAGATGGCGGCCTACTGCGCCTCCAAGGCGGCGCTGACCAGCCTGAACCACTGCGTGGGGCTGGAGATGGCGCCGTTCGGCGTGCGCTGCAATCTGGTGTCGCCGGGCTCGACCGACACGCCGATGCAGCGCGGCATGTGGCAGACCGACGATGCACAGCAGCGCACCATCGCCGGCTTCCCCGAGCTGTTCAAACTGGGGATCCCGCTGGGCAAAATCGCCCGCCCGGACGAGATCGCCAACGCGGTGTTGTTCCTGGCCTCCGACCTGGCCAGCCACATCACCATGCAGGACATCGTGATCGACGGCGGCGCGACGCTGGCCGCCTGAGTCAGACCCGCTGGCGGCGCAGCAGGTGCTGTGCGCCTTCCGCCGCCAGCAGCAGCACCGCCAGCCAGATCGCCAGATAGGTTGGCCATTCGCTTTGGCTGATGCTCTCGCCGAGCAGCAGCGCGACGATCACCAGCAGCACCGGCTCCACATAGCTCAGCAGGCCGAACAGGCTGAACGGCAGCAGGCGGCTGGCGAGGATGTAACACACCAGCGCCACGGCGCTGATGACGCCGAGCAGCGGAATGCGCCAATACAGCTCGGCATTGATCTGCAACGCCGCGGCGCCACCGTCGCCGAAGGCGAACCAGAGCGCAGCCGGCAGCATCAGCGCCAGCTCGCACCACAGCCCGCCGAGATTGTCGGTGCCGAAACGCCGCCGCAAAATAAAGTAGAGCGGATAACCCAGCGCCACCACCAGCGTCGGCCACGACACGCCACCCGCCTGATACAGCTCATTGCCCACCCCCACCATGGCGCATGCCACCGCCAGTTTTTGCAGCAGCGACAGCCGATCGCGGTAAATCAAACGGCCCACCAGCACCATCGTCAGCGGCAGCAGAAAATAGCCGAGCGATACGTCGAGCGCCTTGCCGTGCAGCGGCGCCCACAGGAACAGCCACAGCTGCACCCCCAGCAGCGCCGAGGTGAGCAGCAGGCCCAGCAGACGCAGCGGCCGTTGGCCGATCCAGGCCAGCGTGTCGCCCACCTTGCGCCAATCGCCGGACAGCGCCATGAACAGCGTCAGGAACGGCAGCGTCAGCAGCGTGCGCCAGCCGTAGACCTGCTCGCCGTTCAGCGGGGTGAGGGTAGAGGTGAAGTAATACATCGCGCCGAACAAGATGGAGGCGACGACTGAAAGAGTGATGCCCTTAATCACACGCATTCCTGGTGAGTGATTGATTTTATGGCGGCTACTGTAGAGAAATTTGCCGCCAACGACAATGGCGCCGCCGGGCGCTGGACAATCGGCGGCGGCGGGTTACAATGGGTACTGTGTATTCATACAGGTTTTGGCGATGACAATCGATCTTTTTGAAGACGCGCTGCCGCCGCCGTGGCGCGAAGAGATCGCCCCCGGCGCGGTGGTGATGCACGGCTTCGTGCGCGATCACGGGCCGGCACTGCTGGCGGCGGTGCAGGGCGTGGTGGCCCAGGTGCCGTGGCGGCATTTGACCACCCCCGGCGGGCACGTGATGTCGGTGGCGATGAGCTGGTGCGGCAACGGCTGGACCAGCGACAGCCGCGGCTATCGCTATTCGGAACGCGACGCGCGCAGCGGCAAACGCTGGCCGGCCATTCCGCCGATCCTGATGGCGCTGGCGGACGAAGCTGCGCAGCAGGCGGGTTTCGGCCCCTTCGTGCCGGATTCCTGCCTGATGAACCGTTACGATCCGGGCAGCAAGCTGTCGCTGCATCAGGATAAAGACGAACACGACTTCGGCGCGCCGATCGTCTCGGTGTCGCTCGGGCTGCCGGCGGTGTTTCAGTTCGGTGGCCTGCAACGCAGCGACCGGGCGCGGCGCATTCCGCTGGCGCACGGCGATGTGGTGGTGTGGGGCGGCCCATCTCGGCTCTGTTTTCACGGCATCCTGCCGGTCAAGGAAGGCTACCACTCGCTGGTGGGGCCGCACCGCATCAACATCACGCTACGCAAGGCGCTTTAGCTGCGGCTCCTGCGCCAGGCAGGCGACGAGATAGTCGATAAACACCCGCAGTTTGGGCGGCAGATACTGGTTGGGCGCGTAGAGCAACCACAGGCCGCCGTGATAGCTGCTGAGGAAATCCCATTCCGGCAACACCTGTACGATCTCGCCGTCGTCGAGCGCCTGGCGGGCGGTAAAGTACGGCAGGCTGCCGATGCCGATATGGCGTTTCACCGCGTCCAGCCGCACGCCGGTGTGGTTGGCGGCGTAGCGGCCGCGCACGTTGACCGTCACCGTTTTGCCGCTGCGGCGGAATTTCCATTGCGCGTCGCTCGGCGTTTCCCCCAGATAGATGCAGCTGTGCGCCGCCAGATCGTGCGGATGCTGCGGTGTGCCGTGCTGCGCCAGGTAGTGCGGCGTGGCGCACAGCAGATGGTCTATTCTCATCAACTGGCGGCCGATCAACCCGGGCGAGGGGCGATCGGTAATGCGCAGTGCCAGATCGACCCGATCGTCTATCAAATCCATGTAGCGATCTTCCAGCCGCAGCCTCACGTCCACCTTCGGGTAGCGGCGCAGGAACTCCGGCATGTGCGGATGCAGCACGAAGCGGCCCACCGCTTTGGGTACGCTGACGCTGACCAGTCCTTCGGGCTCCGCGGCGCCGCGCCCGCCGATCGCCATGACCGCGTCGGCCGCCGCCAGCAGGGTGCGGCAGTGCGCAAACACCTCTTCGCCGCTTTCGCTCAGCCGCAGTTTGCGGGTGGTGCGGTGCAGCAGCTGCAGCGCCAGCGCCTGTTCGAGCTTCGCCACGCTGCGGCTGACGGCGGAAGGCGAAGCGCCCAGCTTGCGGGCGGCGGCGGAAAAGCTGCCGCTCTCTACCACCTGAACGAAAACGGCCATTTCGGCCAACAGCGCGTAAGAAAGATTTGTGCTCATGACGCAAAGGTCCATTGTGATGGCGGCGGATTATCCTCCGATTATGGCATGAATATAATGGCTCTCCGAACCGAGGAGAAAAATGATGACCGAGCGACGTTATTACTACAGCGACGATTTACAGGGCCAGGCGCGGGTGTTGAGCTGTGCGCCGGCCGAGGCGGGCGCTTACGCCGTGGAACTGGACGCCACGCTGTTCCACCCGCAGGGCGGCGGCCAGCCTTCCGATGTGGGGTCGTTAGGCGGCGTTACCGTGCTGCGGGTGCAGCAGCAGGGGGATACCGTGGTGCACTTTACCGCCGCGTCGCTGCCGAACGGGCCGGTTACGATGCAAATCGATGAAGCGCAGCGTCGGCTGCACGCCCGCTGGCACTCCGCTGGGCATCTGATCGGCTGGTTGGGCGAAACCCGGGGCTGGCGGCCGGTCAAGGCGCATCATTGGCCGGGGGAAGGGCGCATCACTTTCGCGCCGGGACCGGATGCGCAGACGATTGAAGTGGACTTTTTGCAGGCGGAGCTGATGCGTTTGATCGCCGCCGATCTGCCGCGCCGCCAGCAGGCGGTGGACGGCCTGCGCCAGGTCGGCTTCGGCGAGCTGCCCGCCTACGGCTGTGGCGGCACCCATGTCGCCGCGCTGGGCGAGGTGGGCGCGATCGCGATTACCGGCCTAAAGATGAAGAAAGGGCAATTGAACGTGCAATATGAGCTGGGTTGAATAAGGGGGCGGCTCAGCGCCCGGCCTGTCGCAGCTGGGTACAGAATGCGCATTGGCACCCCGCCACCGGCACCGCCGCGCAGCTGCCGATGCTCACCGGCTGGGCGTCCATGGCGTGAAAGCCGTAAAACAGATTTTCGATGTTTTGTTCCGCCACCCGCGCCTGCTCCGGGCGCGGTTCGGGCACTTTCGACTGAAACGCTGCGGCCTTGCCGGCCAGCAGGCTGAGAAACAACAGCGACAGCTGGATTTTCATCGTCGTCTTCCTTTGGCTGAGATTTTGATACTTTATAACAGATTGCATTCGCCGCCAAGCGACGCGTCTTGTGCGATTTACACCATTGGTTAGCGAAATTAGTTCGTTCAATTCCCCGCCGATTTGGTTTGTTATCTAACCCATAACTTTCAGAAATAATATGGGTGCGGCACTAATGTTTAAGTTTTCTTTCAAGGTATTAACCGGTGGAATAGCGGTGGCGTTAGGAGGGGCGGCGGCGATGAGCCCGGCGTTGGCGGCGGTGCAGGGCGGCACGCTGATCTACCTCGAACAACAGGCGCACACCAATCTTTATCCGCCTTCCGGCGGGTTTTACCCCAACGGCGGTATTCTCAATCAGATCACCGACAAGCTGACTTACCAGAACCCCAAGACGCTGGAGATTGAACCCTGGATCGCCGAGTCCTGGAGCAGCAACGCCGACAAAACCGAATACACCTTCAAGCTGCGCCCCGGCGTGACTTTCTCCGACGGCACGCCACTGGACGCCAACGCAGTGGCGAAGAACTTCGACACCTACGGGCTGGGCAACAAGGAGAAACGCCTGCCGGTTTCCGAGGTGATCAATAACTACCAGCGCAGTGAAGTGGTGGATCCGCTGACGGTTAAATTCCATTTCACGCGATCGTCGCCGGGTTTCCTGCAGGGCACCGCCACTATCGGCTCCGGGTTGGTATCGCTCAGCACGCTGAACCGCAGCTACGACGAACTGGGCGATGCGCGCCATATCATCGGTTCCGGTCCGTTTGTGGTCAGCGGCGAAACGCTGGGGCGTGAGGTCGAGCTTAGCGCCCGTAAGGATTATGACTGGGGGCCGGTCAAATCGCCCCAACAAGGGCGAGCCAATCTGGACGGCATCAAGGTGATCGTCACCGGCGAGGACAGCGTGCGCATCGGTGCGCTGCAGGCCGGGCAGGCGGATTTTATCCGCCAGATCCAGGCCTATGACGAGAAGCAAACGCAGGATCAGGGCTTTATCATTTATGCCGCACCGACGCGCGGCGTCAACGACAGCATCGCTTTCCGGCCGGATAACCCGCTGGTGGCCGATCTGCGCGTGCGTCAAGCGCTGCTGCATGCCACCGACAGCAAGCAGATCGTCGATACGCTGTTCTCCACCAACTACCCGCAGGCCAAATCGGTGATCGCCTCCTCGGCCGCCGGCTTTGTCGATCTGTCCGACAAGCTGAAATTTGACCCGCAGCAGGCCAACCGGCTGTTGGATGAGGCGGGTTGGAAAAAGGGCGGCGACGGGCTGCGGGAAAAGGAGGGCAAGAAGCTGGTGCTGACGGTGTATGAATCGTTGCCGCAGCCGCAGAACAAGGCGGTGTTGCAGCTGGTTTCTCAGCAGTGGGGGAAAGTCGGCGCGCGGCTGAACATTCTGGCGGGCGACGCCGGCAGCCGGGTGGCGGATAATCTCGACCCACAGAAAACCCCGGCGACGGTGGTGGAGGTGGGGCGCGCCGATCCGGACGTGATTAAAAGCCAGTTTTACCCAACCAACCGCGATGGGCTGCTGCAGAAGGGCGGTACCAGCAGCAACAGCAACTTTAGCGATGACAAGCTGAATGCCCTGCTGCTCGGCATTGCCTCCGAGGTTGATGCGCAACAACGCCTGCAGATCGCCGGCGAGGCGCAAAACTACCTGATTGACCAAGCCTACGTGATCCCGTTTTTTGAGGAGCCGCAGGTGTTCGCCGGCGCGCCTTATTTGAAGGGGGTGAGCTTCGAAGCGGTCGGTCGCCCGAGCTTCTACGGCGCCTGGTTAGAGAAACATTAAGGGGGCGCCATGAAGCGATATCTGGCGGGGCGCATCGGGCAGGCGGCATTGGTGCTGTGGGCGGCCTTTACCCTGTCGTTCATCCTGCTGCAGGTGCTGCCGGGCGATGCGATCCTGATCAAATTCCAGAACCCGGACATGGGGCTGAGTCCGGCGCAGATCGCCGACATGCGCGCGGCCTATGGCGCGGATGTCCCCCTGTGGCGGCAGTATCTGCATACCCTGGGCAGCGTGCTGCATGGCGATCTGGGCTTCTCAATGCAGGCCGGGGTGCCGGTTACCGCGCTGCTGGCGGCTAATCTGCCCGCCACGCTGCAGTTGGCGGTGCTGGGCTTTGCGGTGGCGTTGCTGCTGGCGCTGATTATCGCTTTTGTTTCCAACCTGACCGGCTTCGGCTGGCTGCGTTCGGCGCTGCAGATGCTGCCGTCGCTGTTCGTTTCAGTACCCACCTTCTGGCTGGGCATTGTGCTGATTCAGCTCTTTTCGTTCCGCCTGAAGCTGATCCCGATCATTAACCCCGGCGAGTGGCAGGGGGTGATTTTGCCGATCGCGACGCTGGCGCTGCCGATCTCCGCGCCGCTGGCGCAAATTCTGATCCGCAGCATCGATGCGGTGCAAACCCAGCCGTTCGTCGCGGTGGCGCGGGCCAAGGGCGCCAGCCGCAGCGGGGTGCTGTGGCGGCATGTGGCGCGCAACGCCATGCTGCCGGCGCTGACCATCGCCGGCATGCTGTTCGGCGAACTGATCGCCGGGGCGCTGATCACCGAAACCGTGTTTGGCCGCAGCGGCCTGGGGCAATTGACCCAGCAAGCGGTGGTCAATCAGGACGTGGCGGTGCTGCAGGCGATAGTGCTGATCTCGGCCGCCGCTTTCGTCATCATCAACTTGCTGGTGGATCTGCTGTTCCCGCTGCTGGATCCGCGGCTGAAAACCCAGGCAGGAGCATCCCTATGAGCAGTATCTCCTTTGAAAAAGCCACGGTTCCGGAGCGCGATCTGTCCGGCGCTGAAAGTGAAGGCGCGCTGCCCGCCAGTCGTTCGAGCCGCCGCCGTGTCCCCCTGACGCTTTTGCTGGCCTGGGCGGTCATTGCGCTGGTGGTGCTGTGGGCGTTGGCGCCGCAGCTGTTTACCGCCTACAGCGGCACCGAAGGCATTGCCGGCGCGCAGCGACTGGCGCCCGGCGGTGCTCATTGGCTTGGCACCGATCAACTGGGACGCGACCTGTATGCGCGCATGGTGTACGGCGCGTCGCAAACCCTGGCCGGCGCGGTAGTGGCGGTGGCGCTGGGGTTGGTGTTCGGCACCGCGCTCGGCCTGATCGCCGGCGCGTTGGGCGGCGTGGCGGACGACGCGGTGATGCGCGTCGTCGATGTGCTGCTGTCGATCCCCGGCCTGCTGCTGTCGCTGAGCATTATCATCCTGCTTGGTTTCGGTACGGTCAACGCCGCCATCGCCGTGGGCGTCACTTCGGTTGCCAACTTTGCCCGTCTGGCACGGGCGGAAGTGGTGCGAGTGCGGCACAGCGATTACGTTGAAGCGGCTTACGGCAGCGGCGGCAGCTTTTGGGCGGTGCTGTGGCGGCATATCCTGCCGAACTCGCTGACTTCGGTGATCGCCTTCTCGGCGCTGCAGTTCGGCAGTGCGATCCTGGCGATCGCCACCCTGAGCTTCCTCGGTTACGGCACTCCGCCGCCAACCCCGGAATGGGGGCTGCTGATCGCCGAAGGGCGCAACTACATTTCCACCGCCTGGTGGCTGACCACCTTCCCGGGCATGGTGGTGGTGGCGGTGGTGTTGGCGGCTAACCGCATCAGCCGTTCGCTGGGAGGAAAAGCGCGATGAGCATGCAAGCGGCATGGCAACGGGCGGCGCGGCCGCCGGTACTGGCGCTGGACAAGGTTTCCATCGCCTATCAGGGCAACGAAGGCAGGCGAAGGGTGGTGCATGAGGTGTCGTTCACGATTGAGCCGGGGGAAGTGGTGGCGCTGGTTGGCGAATCCGGTTCCGGCAAAACCACCACGGCGCAGGCGATCATCGGCTTGCTGGCCGACAACGGCCACCTTGAACAGGGCGCCATCCGGCTGCACGGCACCGATATCGCCGGCTGGTCATCGCGGCGTCTGGATGCGGTGAGAGGGGCGCAAATCAGCCTGATCCCGCAAGATCCCGCCAGCTCGCTCAACCCGGTAAAAACCATCGGCGAGCAGGTGGCGGAGATCGTCAATATTCACCGCCGGTTGCCGCGCGGGCAGGTACAACAGCGGGTGACGGAACTGCTGACCCGCGTCGGGCTGACGCACCCGGAACTGCGGGCGCGCCAGTTTCCGCATCAACTTTCCGGCGGCATGAAGCAGCGGGTATTGATCGCCATCGCCATTGCGCTGCAGCCGGCGTTGATCATTGCCGACGAACCGAGCAGCGCGCTGGACGTGACGGTGCAAAAACGCATTCTCGATCTGATCGACGAGCTGCGGCGCGAATTCGGCACTGCAGTGCTGCTGGTGACGCACGATTTGGGCGTGGCGGCGGAACGCGCCGATCGGCTGCTGGTGTTCCGCCACGGCCGGGTGCAGGAACAGGGGGCTACCGCCGAGGTACTGCGCGCGCCTGCCAGCGCATACACCCGTAAACTGTTAGCCGATGCGCCTTCATTGAGCGGCGCCGTTGCGCCGCCGCCGAAACGCAGCGGGCAGCCGCCGGCGATCGTGGTTCAGGCGCTGGTTAAGGATTTTCGGCTGTCCGGCGGCCAGGGGTTCCGCGCGCTGGATCGCGTGTCATTCAGCGTGCCGCGCGGTACCACCCATGCGTTGGTGGGAGAGTCCGGGTCGGGCAAAAGCACGCTGGCGCGTTGCCTGCTGGGCTTCGAGCGGCCGGATGCCGGGCAGGTCCTGATCGACGGCGTCAATGTTATCGGTCTCAGGGGCGAAGCGTTGCGTCAGTTTCGGCAGCGCATTCAGCTGGTTTATCAGAATCCGTTCGGCTCGCTCGATCCCAAACAGACTCTTTATCGGGTGATTGAAGAACCGCTGCTGAATTTCGCGCCGATCGGCAAACCGGAGCGAGATCGGCGGGTGCGTGAGCTGTTCGAACGGGTCGCGCTGCCGCCCGATTTGCTGAACCGCAGGCCGCACGAACTGTCCGGCGGCCAGCGTCAGCGGGTGGCGATTGCCCGCGCGCTGGTGCTGCAACCGCAAATATTGGTATTGGATGAGGCCACGTCGGCGCTCGACGTCACGGTGCAGTCGCAGATCCTGCATTTGTTGCAAGAGTTGCAGCAGGAGCGGGACCTGACCTACCTGTTTATTTCTCACGATCTGGCGACGGTGCGGCGGATTTCGCACAGCGTTTCGGTATTGCACCGCGGTGAACGGGTAGACGGCGGCGCCACCGCCGAGTTGTTCGCCATGCCGGGGAGCGATTACACCCGCCAATTGATCGCCGCCATTCCCGGCCGCGCATCGCATGCCGGACAGCCAAAATTCGAGGAGGCGATATGAGCGGAAAAAGACTCGGTTTCTTCACCCGATTGCTGGATCAGGGCAGCGCGCAGGAGCGCTACCGGCTGGCGACCGAACAGATCGTGCACGCCGAACGAGCCGGGTTCGACACCGCCTGGGTGGCGCAGCACCACTTTCATGCCGATGAGGGCGGTCTGCCATCACCGCTGGTGTTTTTGGCGCAGGCGGCGGCACGCACCCGCCGTATCCGGCTGGGCACCGGGGTGATCACGTTGCCGATGGAGTCGGCGCTGCGGGTGGCGGAAGACACTGCGGTACTGGATCTGTTGTCCGACGGCAGACTGGAGGTGGGCGTGGCCGGCGGCGGCACGCCGTCTTCTTTCGCCGCTTTCGGTCTCGACGCCGGGCAGCGCAACACGGCATTCGCCGAGAATTTGCGCACGTTGCTGAGCGCCTGGCGCGGAGAGGCGTTGGGCGGCGAAGACAACCGGCTGTACCCGGCGGCGCCGCAGCTGGCGCAGCGCGTCTGGCAGGCCACGTTCTCGGTGGAAGGGGGCGAACGGGCCGGCCGCGCCGGTGACGGCCTGATGCTGTCGCGCACGCAGCCGCGCCCGGCGGACGCGCCTGACCTGCCGCTGGACGAACTGCAGAATCCGATCATTGACGCTTATCTGGCGGCGCTGCCGCCAGGGGTGGCGCCGCGCATCATGGGGTCGCGCACTGCGTTTGTCAGCGAGAACGGCCAGCAGGCACGCGACTTCGCCACGGCCGGGTTGAGCCGTGGGCTGGAGCGGATGCGCGCCAGCGGCCACCGGTTGGCCGATACGTCGCTCGACGGCCTGATCCGCGCTTTCGACGTGCACTTGGGCACGCCAGATCAGGTGATAGCCTCGCTGCAACGGGACAGCGCGCTGGCGCGCGTCACCGATCTGGCGTTTCAGGTGCACTCCATCGACCCGCCGCACGCCCATATTCTGCGTTCTATCGATCTTATCGCCCGCCACGTGGCCCCTGAACTGGGCTGGCGGCGCGGCACGCCCGCCGTTGCTTATGAATATCACGTTGAGGAAAAGCTATGACGACATTACCGCACCAGGTCGATCTGCTGGCCGAACTGGCCGAGATTGCGCCGGATTCCACGCTGGCGCAGGCCAGAGCCACCCGGCAGGCGGCGACCGATGCCGTTCAGTCCAGCTATCTGGCGCTGTTTGCGCCTGCGGACGCCGGCGATTTCCCGCTGGCGCAGCGGCTGCGGTTGGCTCAGCGCATCAGTGAATGGCATGGCGAGCCGCGCTTGGCCGCGCATTACGCTGCTCTGCTGGAACGTCAGGACGAAGCGCCGGAAGACGAGCGGCTGCCGGCGGCGTTGGCGCATGCAGAACGTTTGGCGTTTCAACCGGCCAACGCCAACGCCCAGCACTTGCAGGCGCTGCGGCAGGCCGGCTGGTCGCTGGACGCCATCGTCACATTGTCGCAGTTAATCGCCTTTGTCAGTTTCCAAAGCCGCTTGCTGCGGGGCTACCGGTTGTTGGGCGGCAAGACGGACGACGCTGCGGCGCATCAGCCGGTAACGGCCGGCCGCTGGCGAACGGAGAGCGCGACGCGAGGCGGCCGTCACGCGCCGCCGGCGTTTACCCGGCAAGAACTGGGGTGGGAGCCGTGGATCGCCGCCAAGCCGTTGGCGGAATTCGATGACGCCGGCCGGGCGTTGCTAGAGCGGTTTGGCCACGCTGATTCCGATTACTTCCGCCTGTTGGCGCGCAACCATCCGGTGCTGGAACAACGCACGCTGGCGGACCGGGCGATTTTTTATACCCCCGGCGGGCTGTCGCGGCAGGATCGCGAGTTGGCGGCGACGGTCGCCAGCAAGGTGAACGGCTGCATCTACTGCGCCTCAGTGCATGCGCGCAAGGCGGCGCAGCTGTCGAAGCGCGAAGCCGAGATAGATCGGTTGCTGGCGGTGGCGCCGGGCGGCGCGTTGAGCCAGGGGCAGGATGACGCCTGGCAAGCGCAGATAACCTTTGCCGCCGCGCTATCCGCCACGCCGCCGCAGGCTGACGCCGGGCAACTGGCGGCGTTGCGCGCTCAGGGCCTGGATGAGCTGGCGCTGTTGGATTTGGTGCAGGCGACGGCGTTTTTCGCCTGGGCCAACCGGTTGATGTTGACGCTGGGCGAACCTTATCTCTGATCTCTGCCCTCTTTCAGGCGGCGGCATTGTCGGCTGCCGCCCGGGATCCGCCGGACATCTGGCGTCGGCGCTTTCGGCAGGGGATCACAGCGGCCAGACCGCCTCGCGCACGGCGATCGCTCTGGGCAGCAGCCCGAGGGCGTAGAAGCGGTCGGCGATGCTTTGCTGCTGGCGGATCACCTGCAAATCCATGGCGCGGATCTCGTGGCTGCGGCGCGACAGCGCGAGTTCCAGCGAGGCGCTCGCCAGCCCCAGTTCGTTGGAAAGGTGACGAGCGGCTTCTCTCGGCTGCGCAGTGATGTAGCGGCCGGTGTGCTGCAATGCTTGCATCAGCGGCTGCAACAGATCGCCCGAGCGCTCGGCGAAGTCGCGGCGCGCCAGGTAGAATTGCTGATTGAGCACCCGCTGGGTGCCGTCGGCGATCACGCGCAGTTCCCCGTTGCGTTGCGCGTCGCTGAGCAGCGGATCCCACATCATCCAGGCATCCACCGCCTGCAGATCGGTCGCCGACAGCGGATACTTCGGCGGCGCGTAGACGATACGCACGTCGTTCAACGTCAATCCCTGTTCGTCCAGCATCTGCAGCAATAAATAGTGCACGTTAGAGCCTTTGTTGAGCGCGATGCGTTTGCCGCGCAGATCGGCGGCGCTGCGTATCGGGCTGTCTTGCGGCACCACCATCGCCACGCTCTGCGGCGCCGGCGGCTCAAAACCGACGTACACCAGCGCATTGCCCTGTGCCTGGGCGAAGATCGGCGGCACTTCGCCGGTGGTGCCGAAGTCTATCTCATCGCCGTCGAGCGCGTGCAGCAGCTGCGGCCCGGCGGGAAACTCGCTCCACAGCACGCTGATGCGCTGTGTGGCGAAGAGCTGTTCCAGGCTTTGCCGCGCCTTGAGCACCCCGAGGTTGCCGAACTTTTGATAGCCGATGCGCAGTTCGCGTTCGGGCAGCGGCGCTGCGCTGATGGCCGGTGAATGTGAGGGGGCGCCGGCGCTGCGGCGGCGCGGTTTGATCAGACCAAGATGCGCCAAATGGGTGCGCAGGGTATTGCGGCTGACGCCGAGCAACGACGCCGCTTGCAGCTGGTTGCCGCCGCTGCGTTCGAAGGCGTTGCGCACCAGCGCATCCAGCACCCGTTGGTAAAGCTGCGCGCTGTCGCCTTGCAACTGCTGCTGCACAAAGCGATCGATGGCGTCATCGCCGCCGCTGTCGTTATCCGTCAGGCGATGGGTGAGCTGCAGTTGCTGCGGGGCGATCGCCCCCTCCTGGCTCAGCAAAACCGCATTATGCAGTGTGTTCTCCAGCTCGCGCACGTTGCCGGGCCAAGGGTAGTCCAGCAGCGTCTGCTGCGCTTCCGCCGTCAACCGCGGCAGTGGCCGTTCCAGACGGCGGGCGTACAGCGCAAGAAAATGTCTGGCCAGCACCGGAATATCGTCCGGCCGCTGGCGCAAGGGCGGTAAAGTCACCGCCGCCACGTTCAGGCGGTAATAGAGATCTTCACGGAACCGCCGTTGGCGAATCGCGCCGGCCAGATCGACGTGGGTGGCGGCGATGACCCGCACATCGATCTTCAGCGGTTTGCGCGAACCGACGCGGGTGATCTCCCGCTCCTGCAGCACGCGCAGCAGCTTGACCTGCAGCGACAGGTTCAGCTCGCCGATCTCGTCCAGCAGCAGGGTGCCGCCTTCCGCCGCTTCGAACCAGCCCTGATGAGTGCCGACGGCGCCGGTGAAGGCGCCTTTCTCATGGCCGAACAGTTCGGCTTCCGCCAGGCTTTCCGTCAGCGCGCCGCAGTTGACCGCCAGGAAAGGTTGATGGCGGCGCGCGCTGTGGTGGTGCAGATAGCGCGCCACCACTTCTTTGCCGGTGCCGGTTTCACCGACGATCAGCACGGTGGCGTCGGTGGGAGCCAGCCGATCGAGCACGCTTTGCAGAGCGAGCGACGCCGGATCGATCAGCACCGGTTTGTCGGCGGCGAACGGTTGGGGATCGTACATGGGCGTCTCCTGTCTGACGGCGATGGGGAAAAAAATCTTATCCCAGCCAATGAGCTGCCGCGAGAGGATAAAAGGCGCACGGTGCTGCATTGGCAACAGCTTTCCGCCGCCGCCTGCTGCCAATGCAGCAGCGTTTTGACGTCGATATCTCATCAATATATTGATATGCATTGGTTTTTTTAAATCTGCAATGTGGCACGCATCCTGCTTTTCTTTTTATAACCAAGCAAAGTTTTTCTATCGATAAATAATGAAAATAGTTATATAGGAAAGGCATAAATGACTGAGTCAGTGAAAGATCGCATCAACGTTTTCTGGTTTCTGCCGACCCACGGCGACGGTCGCTATCTGGGCACGGCGCAGGGCGGGCGCCCGGTGGACCTGCCTTATTTGCAGCAGGTGGCGCTGGCCGCCGACAACCTCGGCTATTACGGCGTGCTGATCCCAACCGGTAAAAGCTGCGAGGATTCCTGGCTGGTGGCGGCGGCGCTGGCGCCGATCACCCGCCGGTTGCGCTATCTGGTGGCGGTGCGCCCCGGCCTGCAGCCGCCGAGTCTGGCGGCGCGCATGGCGGCGACGCTGGACCGGCTGTCGGACGGGCGCCTGCTGATCAACGTGGTGACCGGCGGCGATCCGGTGGAAAACAAAGGGGATGGCATCTTCCTCAGCCATGCCGAACGCTATGAGGTGACACAGGAATTTCTCACGGTGTATCAACGGCTGTTGCAAGGGGAGAAGGTGGATTTCAGCGGTAAGCATATTCGCGTCGAAGGCGCCGAATTGCTGTTCCCGCCGGTGCAGGAAAACGGCCCGCCGCTCTATTTCGGCGGCTCATCGTCGGAAGCGATCGACATCGCCGCCGGGCAGATCGACACCTACCTGACCTGGGGCGAGCCGCTGGCTCAGGTGGCGGAAAAGCTGGCGGCGGTGCGCCAGCGCGCCGAGCGGCAGGGGCGTAAACTCAGCTATGGCATTCGCCTGCACGTTATTGTGCGCGAAACTGAAGACGAAGCCTGGGCGGCGGCCGAGCGACTGATCGCGCATCTGGATGACGACACCATCGCGGCGGCGCAGCAGATCTTTGCGCGTATGGACTCTACCGGCCAGCGCCGCATGAGCGAACTGCACGGCGGCTCGCGCGAGAGTCTGCGCATCGGCCCCAACCTGTGGGCCGGCGTCGGCCTGGTGCGCGGCGGCGCCGGCACCGCATTGGTGGGCAATCCGCAGCAGGTGGCGGCGCGCATACGCGAGTATCAGGCGCTGGGCATCGACAATTTCATCCTTTCCGGCTATCCGCATCTGGAAGAGGCTCACCGCTTCGCCGAGCTGGTGATGCCGCTGCTGCCGCTGGCGCAGTCGATTCATCAGACGGCTCGCACGATCAATACCGGCCCGTTTGGCGAAACCATCGGCGGCGATCGTCGTCCCGGCCCGGCGCAGCGGGAGGGCTGATGGCGAAGCGTGCCCATATTATCGTTATCGGCGGCGGTTTCACCGGCGCGGCGCTGGCGATCCAGCTGGCGCGCGGAGCGGTGGATGTCACGGTGATCGAACCGCGCGCCGCGCCGGGCTATGGCGTGGCGTATTCGACCACCGAGCCGACTCACCGCATCAACGTCCCGGCCGATAGGATGCAGCTGGCGGATGAACCGGCGGGGGATTTTGACCGCTGGTTCCGCGAGGGCGGCGGGCTGGCGGCCGATCCGCAGGCGTTGTGGCGCGACGGTAAAGCCTATCCGCAGCGCGGCGCCTTCGGCCGCTATGTCGAGGAACGTTTTCATCAGGCGGCGCAGTCGGGCCAGGCCCGCTTGCGGCATCTGCGCGATCGGGCGCAGCACCTGCAGCCGCAGGCGCAGGGCGCGTCCGTCATCACCGCCGGCGGCGAACGGCTGTGGGGCGATTATGTGGTGTTGGCGACCAGCCATCCGCCGCCCGCGCTGCCGCGGCAGATCGCCCCGGAACTGGCGCGCGACGCGCGTTTGATCGCCAATCCCTGGGCGGAGGGGGCGCTGGATGAGATTGAACCCGGTGAATCGTTGGCGATCGTCGGCAGCGGGCTGACGATGGCCGATGCGGTGGCGGCGTTGCACCGCCGCGGGCATCGCGGGCCGATTACCGCGTTCTCTCGTCACGGCTTGCTGCCGCGTGCCAATGCCGAAGGGGAGTACCCGACGTGGTCGTTTATCCCGCCATCCGGACTGCGTGACGGGGTGCGGCAGGTGCGCCTTGAGGTGGCGCGCGCCGCTCGGCAACGGGTGCCGTGGCAGGCGGTGTTGGACGCGGTGCGCGCCCAGGGCCAGCGACTGTGGCAAGCATTGACGCTGACCGAACAGCAGCGCTTTCTGCGGCATCTGCGCGCCTATTGGGACGTGCACCGCTATCGCCTTGCGCCGCAGGTGAGCACGCTGCTGACGGAGCAACAGGCGGCGGGCACGCTGCAGGTATTGGCCGCTCGTCTGCGGCGGGCGGAACCCACGCCGCAGGGCGTGCGCTTGACGATTCTGCCGCGCCAGGGCGCAGAGCGGGCGCTGCAGGCGCAGCGGCTGCTGATCGCTACGGGGCCGGCTCATGCCGGCCTGATCGCCGCCAGCCCGTTGCTCAGTTCGCTGGCGGAGCAGGGGGCGCTGCGCGCCGATCCGCTGGGATTGGGGCTGTGGGTCAATGCCGACAGCCAGGCGATCGGCGGCGACGGCCTTGCCAACCCGCGCCTGCTGGTGGCCGGCCCGGCGGCGCGCGGCCGCTTCGGCGAACTGATGGGGCTGCCGCAGGTGGCGGAACACGCCCAAAGCGTCGCGCAATACCTGCTGGCGCGATGTCCGGCTGCAAACTGATCGTCCATTCCCGTTTTTAACACCCTAAGACCCCCCATCCGGCCCGGCTCCGCCCGTGGCCGGCAGATAATTGTGGAGCTCGCTATGTCATCGCAACGTGAAATTCGTCTTAACGCTTTTGATATGAACTGCGTCGGCCATCAGTCGCCGGGGCTGTGGGCGCACCCGCGCGACCGTTCCTGGCAGTATAAGGATCTCGAATATTGGACCGATCTGGCGCGCCTGCTGGAACGCGGCAAGTTCGATGGATTGTTTATCGCCGACGTGCTGGGGATTTACGACGTGCTTAACGGCAGCGGCGACGCGGCGATCCGTCAGGCGACGCAGGTGCCGGTTAACGATCCGCTGGCGCTGGTGACGCCGATGGCGCTGGTTACCGAACATCTCGGCTTCGGGCTGACCGCCTCGCTGTCATTCGAGCACCCTTATCCTTTCGCCCGCAGATTGTCGACGCTTGATCACCTGACCAAGGGGCGCATCGGTTGGAATATCGTCACCTCTTACCTGGAGAGCGGCGCGCGCAATATTGGCCACCGGGCGCAGACCGATCACGATGCGCGCTACGACTACGCCGATGAATACCTGCAGGTGGTTTACAAGCTGCTGGAGGGCAGTTGGGAAGACGGCGCGATTTTGCGCGATCGTCAGCGGCGCATCTTCAGCGATCCGGCGAAAATTCATCCGATCAACCACAAAGGCGAGTTCTTCCAGGTGCCGGGCATTCATCTGAGCGAGCCTTCGCCGCAGCGCACGCCGGTGCTGTATCAGGCCGGCGCTTCCAGCCGCGGCAAGCAGTTTGCCGCGGAGCACGCCGAATGCGTGTTTGTCGCTTCTCCTTCGAAAACAT
The DNA here is from genome assembly GCF_052166595.1 of Serratia sp. CY81684. NCBI lineage: Bacteria > Pseudomonadati > Pseudomonadota > Gammaproteobacteria > Enterobacterales > Yersiniaceae > Serratia > Serratia sp. CY81684. The sequence continues at coordinate 711,977 of NZ_JBJNOO010000003.1, forward strand.
TGCTGAAAAAAACCGTGGCCGATATCCGCCGCCGCGCCGCCGAGGCCGGGCGCGATCCGCGCAGCATCCTGATCTTCAACCTGCAGACGGTGATCGTCGGTGAAACGGACCGACAGGCGCAGGAAAAATGGCGGGAATACAAATCCTATACCAGCTACGAAGGCGCGCTGGCGCTGGTGTCCGGCTGGACCGGCATCGATTTCGGCCAGTATCAGCCGGATCAGGTGCTGAAGCATCTGCACACCAATGCCATTCAGTCGGCGGTGGAAACTTTCTCCAGCGCCGATCCCAGCCGTGAATGGACAGTACAGGGCATCGCCGAATGGGTCGGCATCGGCGGTTTCGGCCCGCTGTTGGTGGGCGGCCCGCAAACCGTGGCCGACGAGCTGCAGGCGTGGGTGGAGGAAACGGATGTTGACGGTTTCAATCTGGCCTACGCCGTTACCCATGAAACCTTCACCGACGTGGTGGAACTGCTGATCCCCGAGCTGCAAAAACGCGGAGCGTACAAGCGCGACTACACGGCGGGCACTCTGCGAGAAAAATTGTTCAATCAGGGGCCGCGCCTGGCGGAGCCGCACCCGGCGGTGGGCTACCGCTGGCCGGCCGGCGCGTCCTTGGCCGATGCACTGAGCGTCAAGTGAGGATGCGATGATAGAGATTGAGGAGTTGCACAAGGCTTACCGCGCGCCGGACGGGCGCCGGATTGAGGTGCTGAAGGGCGTTTCGCTGCGGGTGCCGGCCGGATCGATTACCGCCGTGGTCGGCCCCAGCGGGGCGGGCAAATCGACGCTGGCGAAATGCATCAGCCTGCTGGAGCGGCCGAGCAGCGGCAGTATCCGGGTGAACGGCCAGGACTTGTCGCGGCTTGCGGGCGAGGCGCTGCGCAGGGAGCGGCGGGCGATAGGCACGGTGTTCCAGTCTTCCGCGCTGCTGCAGCGCAAAACCGCCTGGCAGAATGTAGCGCTGCCGTTGACCTATCTGGGCGTGGTGCCGCGCGATATCGACAAGCGGGTAAAGAGCCTGCTGGCGGCGGTGGGGCTGGCGGACAAGGCGGCGTTTTACCCGGCGCAGCTGTCCGGCGGCCAGCGCCAAAGGGTCGGCATCGCCCGCGCGCTGGCGCTGAATCCGTCGGTGCTGCTGGCGGATGAGGCCACCTCCGGACTGGATCCGGACGCCACCGGGGCCATTCTCAGCCTGCTTAAACAGCTGCGCGATCGGTATGGCCTGTCGATCATCCTGATCACCCACGAGATGGATGCGGTGCGCGACGCCGCCGACGCGGTGGCCGAGATCCGCGACGGCGTGATTGTGCAGCAAGGGCCGGTGCGCGAGCTGTTGGCAGCGCCCGATTCCTCGCTGGGCCGCCGGCTGTTCCCGCTGAAGACGCTGGCGTCCGACGCCGCGTTGCGGCTGCAGGTAACCTACTGCGCCCGTCAGCCGGCGGCCACCGACTGGATCAGCCGCATCAGCCGCCAACTCGACCTGCAGATCGATCTGTTGGGCGGCCACGTTGAAGTGGTGGGCGGCAGCCTGGCCGGGCGGTTGGAGATTGCGGTGCGTTTTGGCGGCGGTTCGCGTTCAGTGGCTGTACTGCAGGACGAGCTGCGGCGGTTGGGCATTCTCGCCGAGGTGCTGGAACAGCCGGTGGCGTTGAAGGAGGCGGTATGAAAAATCTGTCTGACAGCGTGATGAGCCAGGACACACCCTGGCGCGAGATCCATCGGTTGATGCTGCCGGCCTACGGCGAAACCTGGCTGATGGTCGGCATCGTGATGCTGTTTGTGGTGGCGATTGGCGGCGCCGTCGGCGTGGTGTTGTTCAACACCTCATCGCGCGGCTTGTTTCCGCGCCCGGCGCTGAATCGCGCGCTGAGTTGGTTGGTGAACATGGGCCGTTCGCTGCCGTTTCTGGTGCTGATGGCGGCGATTATTCCGTTCACCTTCTGGTTGACCGGCACCACCATCGGCATTCCGGCAGCGGTGATCCCGATGATCGTCGCCGGTATTCCATTCTTCGGCCGGCTGGTGGAGAACGCGCTGCGCGAACTGCCGCCGGAGGTGACGGCGGTGGGGCTGGTGTCCGGCGGTTCGATCTGGCAGATAGTCACCCGCGCGCAGCTCAGCGAGGCGCTGCCGGCGATCGTCGCCGCCATCACGCTGAACGTCATCTCGATGATCGAGTATTCGGCCATCGCCGGCACCATTGGCGCGGGCGGCATCGGCTATCTGGCGGTGGTGTACGGCTACCAGCGTTTCGACAATCACATCATGATCGCCACCATTGTGGTGCTGATCGCCACGATCCAACTGATTCAGTTTATTGGTGACCGCCTGGTCGCCGCGTTGCGTCATCATCAGGAAACCCTTTAATCATGCCTAATCACGATTTTGAGATAGTGAAGAAGAAACGCTGGCCGTGGCCGGTGGGTATCGCGGCGGTGGCGATTATCGCCGCCGCGGTTTGGCACTTCAGCGCCCGCCAGCAGCAGACGGTGCAGTTCGGCAGCACGCTGAAAGTGCACTTTGAGCCGGCGATGGCCGGAGAGCAGCGGGTGATCGAGTACGTCGGCGAGCATATCGCGCCGGATTACGGCCTCAGGCTGGAGGCGGTTGGCCTGCAGGATCCGGTGCAGGCCGATCGTGCGGTGGCGCAGGGGCAGTACGCCGCCACGATCTACCAGCACCAGTGGTGGCTAAAGCAGGTGGTGGAGGCCAACGGTTTTAAGCTGACCCCGACGCTGCCGGTGTTTCAGTGGGCGTTCGGCATCTATTCCGACCGCTATACGTCGATCGCCGAGTTGCCGGACGGCGCGGAGATCGTGGTGCCCAACGACGGCGCCAATCAGGGGCAGGCGTTGTGGTTGCTGCAGCGCATTGGACTGATCGGGCTGGATCCGGCGATCGAGGCGCGCACCGCCAGGCTGAAAGACATTCACGAGAACAAACGCCATTTTAACTTCAAGGAGCTGGATTTGCTGACCATGCCGCGCGCGCTGAATTCGGTAGATGCGGCCATTGGCTATGTGTCGCAGTTCGACGCCGGCAAGGTGCCGCGTGAGAAGGGCATCTTGTTCCCACCGGCGCCGAAGACCTTCGCTTCGCAGCTGGTGATTGGCACACCCTATCTGCAGGACGAAAATATTCGCAAGCTGCAGCGGGCGTTTGCCGATCCCAGGTTGCAGGCGTGGCTGAAAAACACCGACGACCCGCTGGTGAAAGGCGTGCTGGTGCCGGTATCGGCAGAATAATCCCGCCCGAAATGGCCGTGATAAAGACCGGATTAACGCGTGTTAATCCGGCGTTTTTGTTACGCTGTAACTGTTATTAATTTATTGATATTAATGATATTTATAGAAATATTTGTTGTTTGTCGGCGTAATTTTTTCACCCTATAAACGAGGTGTCACCTGCCAATTACAACGAGGAAACTATGAGTACCTTAAATATCGATACCGCGCCGCCGTTATCTGCGCCCATCGGCTCGGCCAGCGATGTGGCGCGTTTGATTAACCAACGCAGCGAGAAAAATACCCATGCGCGCATGATCGTGCTGTTGGCGCTGGGCGGTGTTTTTCTCGATGCCTATGACCTGACCACATTGTCTTACGGCATCGATGACGTGGTGCGTGAATTCAGCCTCAGCCCGCTGCTGACCGGGGTGGTAACTTCTTCGATCATGGTCGGGACCATTCTCGGCAACCTGGTCGGCGGCTGGTTGACCGACAAGTACGGCCGCTATCAGGTGTTTATGGCCGATATGCTGTTTTTTGTGGTTTCCGCCATCGCCGCCGGGCTGGCGCCCAACGTCTGGGTGCTGATCGGCGCGCGCTTTTTGATGGGTATCGGCGTCGGCATCGATTTGCCGGTGGCGATGGCCTATCTGGCCGAATTCTCCAAATTCTCCGGCAAGGCCAACAAGGCGTCGCGCCTGGCGGCCTGGTGCCCGATGTGGTACGCCGCTTCGTCGATGTGTTTTCTGATCATCTTTGCGCTCTATTTTCTGTTGCCGGCCGAACATGCGAACTGGCTGTGGCGCGCCTCGTTGATTTTCGGCGCGGTGCCGGCGCTGCTGATCATCATGGTGCGCAGCAAGTTTATGAACGAGTCGCCGCTGTGGGCCGCTAACCAGGGCGATTTGAAAGAGGCGGCGCGCATCCTGCGCGAGTCATACGGCATCGCCGCCCATGAGGCGGAACCTGACGCCGCCCAACCGGCGGCGGCGGCGAAGGTCAGCTTCCGCGTACTGTTCCGCAAGCCGTACCGCGAACGCACTCTGGTCTCCTGCGTGATGAACGTTTGCATTTCCTTTGAATACACCGCCATCGCCTTCTTTCTGCCGTCGATTCTGGCGCAGTTTCTCGGCGCCGGGGTGTTTGAAACCCTCTCCGCCTCGCTCGGGCTGAACGTGCTGTTCGCCTTTACCGGTGGCCTGCTCGGCATGCGTCTGGCATGGAAGTATCCGTCGCGCCACGTGGCGATCGCCGGATTTGCGCTGCAGTTTATCGCGCTGATTGCTCTGGCGTTGATCGGGCATCCGCAGGCGGCGTTCGGCGTTGGGCTGGCGATCCTGATGTTGGGCCTATGGCTGTTCGCCGAAGGTTTCGGCCCCGGCGCGCAGATGATGATTTACCCCGCGCTCTCTTACCCGACGGCGATCCGCGCCACCGGCGTCGGTTTCGGCCGTTCGCTGTCCGGTATCGGCAGCGCGCTGGCGCTGTTTATTCTGCCGATTTTGCAGGCGCGCTTCGGCACCGACATGTTTTGGATTGTTTCACTGGCGGCGGCGATCCCCATCGTCTTCCTGCTGATCATTCGCTTTGAACCGACGGCGCACGATATCGACGATCTGGCCGATCGCGCTTAACCACAGAGGACACTGACATGACGCAACACCTGTTATCCACCGGAGCAGACTACGTACAGCTGGCCGCGCGTTTTCGGCCGATCTTCGCCAAAATCGCCGCCGGGGCGGTGGAGCGCGAGCTGTCGCGCACGCTGCCGCATGAACCGATCCGTTGGCTGAAAGAGGCGGGGTTCGGCAGGGTGCGCATCCCGCGTGAAAAGGGCGGCGACGGCGCTTCGTTGCCGCAGCTGTTCGAACTGCTGGCCGAACTGGCGGAGGCGGACTCTAACCTGCCGCAGGCGCTGCGGGCGCATTTCGCCTTCGTGGAAGATCGGCTGAACGCGCCGGACGGCCCGGAGCGCGATCGCTGGTTCGAACGCTTTCTCGACGGCGAGCTGGTCGGCAGCGGTTGGACCGAGATCGGCGGCGTGAAGCTGGGGCAGGTCAATACCCGGGTAACGCCGCAGGCCGACGGCTGGTCGCTCAACGGCGAGAAATTTTACAGCACCGGCAGTCTGTTTGCCGATTGGATCGACGTGTATGCCGAGCGCAGCGACAGCGGCGGCCCGGTGATCGCTTTGGTGAACGTCGCCCAGCCGGGCGTAGAGCGCGACGACGACTGGGACGGATTTGGCCAGCGAACTACCGGCAGCGGCACCACGCGTTTTATTGATGCGCAGGTCGAGCAGGCGCACGTCTATGACTTTGCCGAGCGCTTCCGCTACCAAACTGCGTTCTATCAGCATGTGTTGCTGGCGACGCTGGCGGGGATCGGCCGCGCGGTGCTGCGAGACGTCGGCGAGGGCGTGAGGCAACGTAAAAGGATCTATAGCCACGGCAACGCCGGTTGGGTGAAGGACGACGTGCAGATCCAGCAGGTGGTGGGGCAAATCAGCGCCTGGGCCTATGCGGTCGAGGCGACGGTGCTAAAAGCGACTTCCTCGCTGCAGCAGGCTTACGAGGCGCATCGATCCGGCGATGAAGCGCTGCTGCAGGCGCTTAACGTGACGGCGGAGCTGGACGCGGCCAGGGCGCAGGTCATCGCCGGGGAGTGGGTGCAGCGCGCCGCCGGTGAATTGTTCAATGCGCTCGGCGCTTCAGATACCCGTACCGGCAAGGCGTTGGATCGCCACTGGCGCAATGCGCGCACGCTCTCTTCACATAATCCGGTGATCTACAAGGCGCGCAATATCGGTGACTGGGAGATTAACCGCCATACGCCGACCTTTATCTGGCAAATCGGCAGTGGCGGTTGAGGCCGTGGCTATTCCGTCCAAACCTGCGTGCTGCGCGGGCTGTCCATCTGATAATCCGAGTAGGGGCGGGTGAAGAACTCGCGCCCCAACTCGCGGGCGGCCCGCAGCGGGTTGCGCGGATCGCGGGCGATCTCGCCGCGCTGGTTGCCGGCGCCGTGCACCAGCCCGACGAAGGCGGAATGGGTGTAGCGGCTGAACTCCTGGATCTGATGCACGATGCCCAGCGCCGCGCCGGGATAAGTTTCTTCCGACGCCACCGCCAGCCCGATGCGTTTGCCGCTCATGCGTTGGTGCACCTGTTCCGCCTGAGGGTAGGCGTTGGAATAGAAGCTGAACGAGCGATCGAAAAAGGCCTTGGTTTGCGCCGACATGCCATACCAGTAAATCGGCGTGCAAAATACCGCGCCGTCGGCCGGCAGGAAGTGCTCCAGGAACAGCTCGGCGTAGCGATCGGCCGGCGGCGGCGTATGGCGTTCATCGCTGAGAAAACCGCTCAGGTAATCGTCGAGAAAATGCAGGCTGGCGGAAGTGCCGGCTTCGGCGGCGCCCGCCATGATCGCCTGCGCCAGCGTGGCGCTGTTGCCGTCGCGGCGCGGGCTGCCGACCAGCACCACCAGGCGCTTGGATTGATGAGCTGTATTCATGTCATGCTCCTTGGTGTGAAGTGAACTCAGCCTTAATCTAGAAGCGAACGTCTGCAGGCGACAAATGACGGTTTTTCTGCCAGGATGAACTCAACTCATCCCAAGAGGCTTCGCCATGTTCGCTACGCTGCCCGTCAACGCGTTACGCACCTTTGAATCCGCCGCTCGCCTGCGCAGCTTCAAACTGGCGGCGGCCGAGCTGGCGGTGACGCCGACGGCGATTTCGCACCAGATCAAGGCGCTGGAACAGCAGCTGGGTTTTGCGCTGTTCGAGCGGGTGCCGCGCGGCGTGCGGCTGACGGCGAAGGGCGAAACGCTGTTTGCCGGAGTGCACGGCGCGCTGCTGGACGTCGCCGCCACGCTTGAGGGCCTGCGGCCGCAGCCCAGCAGCGGCTCGCTATGCGTCTCGGTCACGCACTCGTTCGCGGCGCTGTGGCTGGTGCCGCGCCTGGGGCGTTTCTACCAGGCGCATCCGCACTATCTGGTGCGCCTGGAGGCCTGCGCCGAGGTGATCGACCTGCAGCAGGACGCCAGCGTGGATGTGGTGGTGCGCTACAGCCGCGCGCATTATCCCGCGCTGCATCAGGCGGCGCGGCTGGAGGAAAGCTTTGGCGTCTACGCCGCGCCGGGGCTGGCCGCCGCTCCGCCGGAAAACCCGGTGCTGATCACCGTCAAGTGGGGGGATTCGGCGCTGTACGACAGCGGCTGGCATGACTGGTGCCGGGCCGCCGGCGTGGACTGGTGGCAGCGCCATGCGGCGATGCGCAGCTATCACGAGGAGCATTACGCCCTGCAGGCGGCGGTGGCCGGGCAGGGATGGGTGCTCGCCAGCTCGGTGATGGTGTCCGAGATGGTGGACAACGGTCTGTTGGTGGCGTACCGGCCGGAGGTGCGCGTACCGGGCGCCGCATACAGCGTGCTGTGCGCCCCGGGGCGCGAGCGGCATCCGCCGGTCAGGGCGTTTCTGGCCTGGCTGCAGCAGGAATTGCCGCAGGACAATGGCACGAAATAAAAGTTTTACCGTCCTAAGCTGTGGGAATATCAGCGAACTTTTGTTTTTACTTCACTGCGAGAACCTATCATGAGCCAGCCAAGAATCTCCGATTACCCGATTGACGCGCAATTTATCGAGCGCTGGTCGCCGCGCGCGATGACCAACGACGCCATCGACGATCAAACGCTGCTGAGCTTCTTTGAAGCGGCGCGCTGGTCGCCTTCGGCCTACAACATTCAGCCGTGGCGCTTTGCCTACAGCAAGCACGGCTCCGACAGCTGGGAGAACTACCTGGAGTTCCTGATCGACTTCAACCGCGGCTGGGCGCAACACGCCTCGGCGCTGGTGGTGATCGTCTCCAAAACCACCAGCCTGAACGGCGAGCGACTGGTGGACAACCCGACCCATGCGTTCGACACCGGCGCGGCCTGGGCCAACCTGGCGCATCAGGCGCACCTGAAAGGCTGGCTGACCCACTGCATGAGCGGCATTCACCACGATAAGATCAAAGCGGCGTTGCAGCTGCCGGACGACTATGCGGTGCACGCTATGGTGGCGATCGGCAAGCCGGGCGACAAAGCCCGCCTGCCGGATTTCCTGCAGGAGAAAGAAGCGCCGTCGGGCCGTCTGCCGCTCGGCAAGACCGTCAGCGAAGGGCTGAATTTCACGCTGTGATTGCCCGCTTTCTCGCAGGCCCGCTTGGCGGGCCTTTTTTATGCGGCGAGTAAAACTTTGGGAGTATGTTCGCGTTCGCTCATTCGTTGTATATTTTGTTATATAGCGATTGTGCGGTGAGGAGGAACCCGTGGGAGATCATTTTGGCAAAGGGTTGTTGGCGGGGTTAAAGGTGGAGAACCTGAAGCCGGAGGCGGAGCTGTCGCGCTTTTGCTCCGACTACAAGCGCGGTTTCGTGCTCGGCTATGCGCACCATTTGGCGCAGCGCTGCGGCGACGAGAACCGGGCGGCGTTCGAGGCCGGGCAGCTCAGCCGCGCCTATGGCCTCGGCCGCGAGCCGATGAGCGAGTTCTTCTCCGGCGGCGACAGCCGGTTGGCGGAGAAGTTTTTCCACGCCGGCTATAACCAGCCGATGCAGGGGTAGCGCCGGTGAGCCGTCAGGCGGCGCTCAGCACCGCCACCATATACACGCATGCCTCATCGCTTTGGTTTTCAAAGCGGCAGTCCGCCGGTGGGCCGAGCTCCAGGCAGTCTCCTTCGGCCATTTCATGGCGCGCGTCGCCCTCAAGAAAGACCAGTTCGCCGGATAAAACCCAGATCAGCTGACGCTTGAAGGCATACACCGAAGCCGGCATCGGGATCGCCGCGCCGGCCGGCAGTTCGATGCGCACCAGATCGAGCGGCAGATCGGTGCGCGGCGACACGTGGCGCCGCACGTAGCCGCTCTCAGGATCGATCCAGACCGGTTGATCTTCCCGGCGCAGCAGCCGGCCTTCCTGCGTTTCCGCGCGGGCGATCAGCTTGGACATGCTGAGGCCGAACGCCCCCGCCAGTCTGCCCAACAGCATCGCCGTCGGACTGCTCTCGCCGCGTTCGATCTTATGCACCATCGCCCGCGATACGCCCGCCCGTTCGGCCAAATCGGACAGCGACCAGTGGCGCGCCTCGCGTTCAATGCGAATGCGCGCGCCGATCAGCTGATTTAGATTGTCTAATTTAATATTCATATCGTAGTATTATAGTGGACAATTGGCCGGGGTAAACCATGATTATACGAAATGCGACGCTCAACGATAGCGCGGCGATTGCCGCTATCTATAACGACGCGGTGTTGAACAGCACCGCCATCTGGAATGAACAAACCGTGGATGCGGCCAACCGCGCGGCGTGGATCGGCGAGCGGCAGGCGGCGGGCTACCCGGTGCTGGTGGCGGTAAACGCCGCGGACGAGGCGATCGGCTACGCGTCGTTCGGCGACTGGCGCGCCTGGGATGGTTATCGCCATACCGTGGAACATTCGGTGTATGTCCATCAGGCGCATCGTGGCGCAGGGATTGGCAAAGCGTTGCTGCTGGCGCTGATCGCACGGGCGCGGGAAATCGGCAAGCACGTGATGGTGGCCGGCATCGAATCCGGCAATCAGGCCTCGATTAAGCTGCATCTGGCGCTGGGGTTTCGCGACGTGGGGCGTATGGAACAAGTGGGCGCCAAATTCGGCCAATGGCTGGATCTGACGTTCCTGCAGCTGAGGCTCGACGAGCGGGCGACGCCGCCCGCGCGCTGATCCCGGGAGACAGGGCGATGAATATGCTGTTACTGCTGATCGCGGCGGGAATGGGGCTGGTGGTGCAGAATCTGCTGATGGTGCGCATTACCGAAAGCGTCTCGACCATCCTCATTACGCTGGTGATCAACTCCAGCGTCGGTTTGTTGTTGCTGGTGGGGTTGCTGCTGGCCAAAAACGGCCTCGGCGCGGTGGCGGAAGTGACCGGCGCCGCCAGGTGGTGGATGCTGTTGCCGGGGCTGTTGGGATCGCTGTTCGTGTTCGCCGGCATTCTGGGTTACCAGAAGCTGGGGGCGGCGGCCACCATTTCGATCCTGGTCGCCAGCCAGCTGTGCATGGGGCTGTTGGCGGACGTCTACCGCGCCGGCCCGGCGGCGCTGCGCGAGAATCTGCCGGCGCTGGTCGGCGCCTTATTGCTGGTGGCGGGCGCCTATCTGGTGGCGAAACGCAGCTTTTGAGCGCGCCGTTTGCTGGCCGTTTGCTGCCGGCCTTGAGTGACGTTGCCTATTGTCGGGGGAGATTACTCCCCCGATAACAATCTAGTAAACATAGTCATACTTTATTTCTGCAACGTGGTCGTAGACATTATCTCTGTTTTTTTTCTCGTCTTTAATTAAAATTGAAATGTTTTGCTGAGCATTAATGCATCGTCCAAACTTATCCCAACTTTTACAGGTGGTTATGGTCGTTTCTGTGGTGAAGGACTTCATCACTTCTTTGCTGGTTAACTCTCTATCGTCGTTATCATAAGTAAAATCTCCGGTTGTTGGGCCTGATAGTGTCCTTATTAAACGGTTTTTAGCGTCATAACTATAAACGGTGTTGCCACTGTCATTTCCCAGTGTGCTCACCCGGCTTGAACCGGAGAGCCTGCCTGCCTCATCTGTTGAGAATGTGGTTATCGCTTTGCCGGATTGTTGATTTTTTCCGGCAGAAATATCGGATGTGTCTTCAGAACGGATTATTTTTCCATTGCTGTCTGTCAGGAATGAACCGCTCATTTTTTGTGTGATCAGTTCCGATTGGGCATTGCCATGTTCAATCATCGACATCTTGAAGGTCATGTTGTAATCCCAGTTCTTATGATTTTTATCTATGGCACCATTGAGCTGGGTTAGCAAGACATTGTTATTAATCCGGGACCTGATGGTTTTATTACTGCGTGAGCTTAACAATGCGCCGCATTCATCGAACTCCATCTGCGTATCAGCCTTTATATAATCATCTTTGCTTTCTATATGCATGCTGACTTTTTTAGGGATTTTCCTGGCTGAAGAGTCTTGCGTCAATATCATGTTATTGAAAGCATTAATGGAAGTGAGATGTTCAGGGCAGACCTTTTCATTTGCATAGACATTACACGAATAAATAATTGGCAGGCATAAACACAATAATTTTTTCACAGCGAACACTCCATGTAATAGTGCATTATCGGTCAATAATTATACCTAAGCCCGGTATCTGGCTGCAACGCTCAACCCGTGATGCAAGCAGGGAACGGGGAAAAATACGGTTATGGCGAGAAATTATTGTTCGGGCCGGATATTTAGCGCTGTCGGCTCAGGATATTGACGGATAAAACCATTCTACCCGCAGGTGAGGGTTTCGCGTTTTTTGTGGATGGGGTGACGCTGAGACGGGAGGGCAGCGGTACAGATGCAAAAAACCCGCTCGGGTTTCCCTGAGCGGGTTTCTCTAAATATGGCTCCTCTGACTGGACTCGAACCAGTGACATACGGATTAACAGTCCGCCGTTCTACCGACTGAACTACAGAGGAATCGTTGTAACGGGGCGAATAATAGCGGGGTGGTTGCGGCTTGTAAAGCGTGAAAACGCCCGATGCGTTCGTTTGCTGCAAGATTGCCCAACCTGCTGCTTTTTCTCGCTTTTGTCGCTTATCCCGCGCGCAGCGTCGCCGAATTGCCCGTTGATCGGCGCCGTTGCCTGCCGATGGTGCAACGGTTGCCCTGCGCGGTGGCGCGCGCCGCCCGGCGAACGGCCATTTACCGCCTTGTACCCCGCTTCCACGGCCGTTTACCGACTCTGGCCTGGATCTTGCTGTGATTGCATGACCGGATTTCGGCATTCTCAATTTAGCGGCTCGCTGGAGGCACTATGAATTTCAGACGTCTGAAGTACTTCGTGAAAATCGTCGATATCGGCAGCCTGACCCAGGCGGCGGAGGTGTTGCACATCGCCCAACCGGCGCTCAGCCAGCAGTTGGCGACGCTGGAAGGGGAACTGAAGCAGCAACTGCTGATCCGCACCAAGCGCGGGGTGCAGCCGACCGAGGCCGGCAACATTCTGTATGCCCACGCGCAGACCATTCTGCGCCAGTGCGAACAGGCGCAGAGCGCGGTCAACAGCGCCGGGCAGGCGATGAGCGGCCAGGTGTCTCTCGGGCTGGCGTCGGGCAGCACCGCGGCGCAGCTGGCGCTGCCGCTGTTGCAGACCCTGCGCGATCAGCAGCCGGGCATCCTGCTCAGCCTGCATGAAAACGGCGGCGCGGCGTTGGCCGGGCAGGTGGCTAACCAGACGCTGGACATGGCGATGGTCTACGGCGCCAAAATGCCCGCCGGGCTGCACGCCATTGCATTGATGCGGGAAGATCTTTATCTGGTGGCGACGCGCGCGGTGCCGCATCCCGGCAACAGCGTCGAGCTGCTGGACGTGGCGCGGCTGAACCTGTTCCTGCCGCGCGAGGGCGATGCGGTGCGCAACCAGCTGGAGGAGGCGATGGCGCTACGCAAGCTGGCTGCCAACGTGGTGGGGGAGATCGAATCCTCGGGCGCGCTGAGCGCCGCGATCGCCAGCGGGCTGGGGGCGACCGTGCTGCCGGAATCGGTGGCGCGCGCGATGATCGGCCCGGCCAAGGCCTGGATGGCGCGCATCAATGCGCCGACGATGTCGGTGCCGCTGTCATTATGCATGTCCAGCCAACAGGGGCTGTCCGCCCCGGCGCTGCTGGTGAAAGACCTGTTGCTGTCGATCGCCGGCGGCCGCAGCCAGGAGAAGCGCGCGTTGGCGCTGGTGCGTTGAGGAAAAAACGGCCCGCCGCAGCGGGCCTGAGCACCGTTAGCGGAACGGCGGTTCGTTGAAGGTGCGCAGCTTGCGCGAGTGCAGGCGATCGCCCTCGGCGCGCAACAAATCGATGGCGCAGATGCCGATCTGCAGGTGCTCGGAGATCGCCCCTTCGTAGAAGCGATTGGCCTGGCCCGGCAGTTTGATCTCGCCATGCAGCGGTTTGTCGGAGACGCACAGCAGCGTGCCGTACGGCACCCGGAAGCGATAACCCTGAGCGGCGATGGTGGCGCTCTCCATGTCGACCGCTACCGCGCGGCTGAGGTTGAAGCGGCGCGCCGAAGCGGAATAGCGCAGCTCCCAGTTGCGATCGTCGGTGGTGACGACGGTGCCGGTGCGCAAACGCTGTTTGACCTCTTCACCGGGCATGCCGCTGACCATCTTGGTGGCGTCATACAGGGCGCGCTGCACCTCGGCGATGCTCGGGATCGGGATATCCGGCGGCAGCACCGCATCCAGCACGTGATCGTCGCGCAGATAGGCGTGGGCCAGCACGTAATCGCCGATCTTCTGGCTTTCGCGCAGGCCGCCGCAGTGGCCGATCATCAGCCAGGCGCTCGGGCGCAGCACCGCCAGGTGATCGCAGATGGTTTTGGCGTTGGACGGGCCGACGCCGATGTTGATCAGCGTGATGCCCTGGCCGGTGCGCGAGATCAGGTGATAGGCCGGCATCTGGTGGTTTTTCCACGCCAGATCGGACACCGCCTGCTCCGGGGCGCTGGTTTCCGGCGTGATGTAGGTGCCGCCGGCGCTGGAGAGCGCGATGTACGGGCTGGCCGGATCGGCGATCTGCGCGCAGGCCCAGCGCACGAACTCGTCCACATAGCGGGTGTAGTTGGTGAACAGCACAAACGGTTGAAAATGTTCCACCGGCGTGCCGGTGTAGTGCCGCAGACGCGCCAGCGAGAAATCCGCGCGCAGCGCATCGAAATGCGACAGCGGGAAATGATTGTCGGTGGCGTGGTACAGGCCGTCGGCGGTCTCGTCACCGATCTGCGCCAGCTCGGTGGTGGGGAAATGCTGCGCGATGCCGGCGCTCATTGAGCGATCGAGCGCCAGGCTGGAACCGTCGATGACATAAGGGAACGGGATTTCCTGCTGCGACGGCGCCACTTCGATATGGGCGGCGTAATCGTGTTCCAGCATCGCCAGCTGTTCGGCCAGATAGTGGCGGAACAGCTGCGGCCGGGTCACGGTGGTGCTGTAGCTGCCGGGATGGGTAAAGCGGCCGAAGGCGCGGGTTTTGCTCGGGCCGGATTGCTGCCCGTCCCAGCTGACGCGCAGTTCGGGATACACGAACAGCCCGGCGGCGCGCGCCTGCGGGTCCGGCAGCGTGCCGTGGCTGATAAAGTCACTGACCGCCTGCCGCAGCGCGTCTACCGCGGCGTCATACAGGGCTTCCAGTTGATCGAGTGCCTGATCGGCGCTGAGGCCGCTGCGAGGTGGGGCATAACTCATACTTTCTCCTTGGATGTCCCGGCTCTGTGGCGGGGTTGCGGCGTTTTACCGTCACAGGTTAGCCGAAGAAGGGCGTAAAAGCTTGGTCGAAATGACGGGCGCGGCAAAGAAAATACCGCGCCCGTGAAGGCGGGGGATCAGGAGGCGGGAGCGGCCGCTTCGACCTTCAGCGACACCAGGCCGATGCCCAGCTTCTTCGGCGTGAAGCCGCCGCTGGCGCTCTCTTTTGGCTCGGTCGGCGCCGGCGGAGTAATGCTGATCTTCTGCGCGCCGCGCGAGTTGTCGAAGCGCAGGGTGACGGTGCTGTCCTGTTCACCGAGCGACACGAAGCGCTCTTCGTCGCCGACGCGCACCGAAATCGGTTCGCCGACGTTGTTGCCGTAGGCGCGGGCGCGCAGCACCAGATCGAAGCGCTTCGGCAGCGGATCGACGTAATCGATGTCGACCGCCGGCGCCAGATTGGCGTCGGACCAGCGGCCCCATTCCTCGACGGCGGAGACGCCGGTGATGGCTTTCACCTGCTCCGGCATGCCGGGAAGCATGAACTCGATGGCGTCCGCCCGGTATTTCACCGCCGCGTCGTCCACCTGCAGGCGGGCGACGGCGTTTTGATAATCGGCGACGCTGTCCGCCGCCGGGCCGGAGAAGTTCACCTTGCCGTTGAAGCGTTCGCCGCTGGCCTGCGCGATCTGCGGCGGCGAGGCCAGGGTGCCCGAGGCCACGCAGATGTCGGTGCTCAGCGCCAGCTGCGGCGCCCAGACCCGGCCGATCTCGTAGCATTTATCGACCCAGACGAATTTCTCCCCCGCCCCCAGCCCGGCCAGCTGCTTGCGCAGCGGGGTGGAGAGGTAGACGTTGAACATCGGTTCGATGCGGTTGTCGCCCACCCGCAGGATGAACGGCACCTTGTAGGTGACGCCGGAGAAGCTGAAGCTGCGTTGGCGCGTATCCACGCTGTAGTCGCTGATGCGGTTCGGCAGGCCCCACTGATTGATCACCGCCGGTTTCCAGCCGTTGATCTTCTCTTCGATGTTCAGGAACACCGTGGACAGCGACGGCGCCGACAGGCTGCTACGGCCAAGGCCGATGTAGTTGTCGCCGCCCATCACGTCCAGCACCGTGGCGCCGTTGTCCAGCGTGCTGCGCTTCTCGTTGCGCTGTTCCGCCAGCGGCCGGGTGCCGTCGATGATGAAGAACAGGTTGCGGCGCTTCTGTTTGGTCAGGATGTCGTAGGCGGTGTTGTTCATCGCCAGATGATCGGAGGACACCACGATCACGGTATTGCTGAAATAGGGCGAGCGTTTGATCTTGTCGATCAGCGCGGCGATGTGTTGCTGGCTGCAGGCTACCGCGCTCAGCGAGCGGTTTTCCTTGTTCTGCCAGGCGTAGCTTTTCTTGCTGCAGCCGGCAGAGATAAAGCCGTCCGGGTGATGGGTATCGACGGTCAGGGTGAACAGCGAGAACGGTTGGCGCTGTTTGGACAGCTCGACGAACTTGCCGTACACCACGTCCAGCACGCTGTCGTCGTACCAGCCCCAGTCGTTTTTGTAGCTCGGATCGGCGACCCGATCGCGCAGCTCTTTGAAGCCGTAAACGTGGTCGAAGCCGTGGGATTTCAGGAAGGTGTCTTTACCGGCGAACGCCAGCTCGGCGCCCTGATAGAAATAGTTGCTGTAGCCGGCGGCCTTCAGCACGTCGCCCAGGCAGACGTTCTCCGGGTAGAAGGTGGAGACCGCGCTGGAGGCGTTGCCGTCGAAGGGCGCGAACAGCGGAATGCCGCACTGTGAGGCGACCATGCCGGCGATGGTGTAGCCGGTGCCCGGCAATTGCTGGGTATTGCTGAAATCGATGCTGTCCGTGCGCAGGGCGTTCAGCTCGTCGGCCAGGCCGGGAAACAGCTCGGTATCGAAGTAGGTGCGCTCCAGGCTCTCGGCATAGATGTACACCAGGTTCGGCCGCTTGCCCTGTACGGTCTTTTTCGGCGCCTTGTAGTAGGTGGTGAAATCGGCGGTATCGCCGACGATCTGGCTCTTGACCAGCAGCGAGATGTCCTGAAACGCCGGGGTGGTGCCGACCGAAAACAGCGCCAGCAGCACGGCGACGACGCTGTAGGCCACGCTGCTGCCTTTGGCCTTGCGGCGCAGCAGGCTGCGGGCCAGCACCGCGAAGATAAGCCCCAACGCCGCCAGCAGGCCGATAAACGGCAGCACATATTTGCTGATGCCCGCGCCTTTGAGGCTGCTGGTGACGGTGTAGATCACCGCATCGGTGATGCCGTCGCCGGTGAAGTAGTTGCTGGCGATCAGGATGACGTTCAGCACCAGATAGCTGCCGAGCAGCGTCAGCAGAATGGCGAACCACCAGCGGTTGGCGGCGGCCCGGGTGCGATAAATCAAAATCGACGCCAAAAAGAGAACAAACGAAACGACTGCTAAAACCATCCGCCAAACCTTGTCTGATTGAAATAAAACCGTTGCTGCCCTGGTTTGCGCCGCCGAGCGTGCCGCGGTGCGAAAAGTGAAGGGTATAGCCTATTGCCGGCGGCGGAACAACGTGCGATCTCCCGCTACGGCCGACGAGCGGCGGCTATTGTACATTTTTATGACAATAGTGTGACGTTAATCACGCCGACGGTGGCCGCGGCGGCGAAAGCTTGCTGGTCGGAGGTTTCGCTCTACGCTTAATGAGCGCCACGACGGTGCATCCATCAGCCATTCAGGAGGAAGTATGCAGACAATCCCCGCAGCGGTACTCGACGATCTGGCCCCGCAAGGCGTGTTGCGCGCGGCGATCAACTACGGCAATCCGGTGCTGGCGCAGGCCGGGGCTGATGGCAAACCGCAAGGCGCTTCGGTGGAGCTGGCCGCCGCGCTGGCTCGCGAACTGGGCGTGGCGCTGGAGCTGGTGACCTATGACGCGGCCGGCAAGGTGTTCGCCGATCTGGACAGCGGCGCCTGGAACCTGGCGTTTATGGCCATCGAGCCGGTGCGCGCAGCGCAGATCGCCTTCAGCGAACCCTACGTGATCATTGAGGGGACTTATCTGGTGGCGAACGACGCGCCTTACTCTGAAGTGGCGCAGCTCGACCGGCCGGAGGTGCGCATCGCGGTCGGGCAGGGGGCGGCGTACGATCTGTTTTTATCGCGCACGCTGCAGCAGGCGCAATTGGTGCGGGCGGCAACCTCCGCCGAGGCGATCGCGCTGTTTTTCGAACGGGGGCTGGAGGCGGCGGCCGGCGTGCGTCAACCGCTGTTGGCCGCCGCGGCCGCCCATCCCGGCTACCGAGTGCTGGACGGACATTTTACCGCCATCCGCCAGGCGATGGCGGTGCCGCGGCAAAACACGCAGGGCGCCGCCTATGTGAACGCGTTTATCGAACGCTGCAAGGCCAATGGGCTGGTGAAGGCGGCCCTGCAGCGCAGCGGCCAGGGCGAAGTGACGGTGGCGCCGCCGGCCGCCTCGGCGTGATCAGTTCAGCTCCACCGCGTACTGGTCTACCGGGGTGATTTTCTTGATCAGCTTGTTGTCGAACAGGAACTGTTCGTAAGCCTCATAGCGGGCCCGATCCAGCTTGGCCGGATCGCGCGCGAACAGCGGCAGGCTGGCTTGCCACGCCTGTTTGTTCAGCTCGGTATTCAGCTCCGGGTGCGCCTTGGCGAACGCCAGCCAGGTGTCCTGCGGGTGCGCGTGCAGGTAGTCGCTGCCTTGCTTCAGCGCGGCGAGGAATTTGCGAATTTTCGGCTCGTTCACCGCATTGCGGTGGGCGACGATGATCAGCTCGTCGTAGGCCGGCACGCCGTAATCTTCGACGTTGAACACCACCGGCGTCTTGCCCTGCAGCTTCAGCTCCAGCGCTTCGATGTTGCGGTAGCCGCCGATCACCGCATCGACCTGGCCCGCCAGCAGGGCGCTGGTCAGCTGGAAGTTGACGTTGATGAGCTTGATGTCCTGCGGCTTGAGGTGCTCGTGTTCGACCATGGTGGCCAGCGTCGCCTGTTCGATGCCGCTGACCGAGTAACCCACCGTTTTGCCCTTGAGATCCGCCGGCGAGGTGATGTTTTTATCCAGCGCGATCACCGTATTCAGCGGCGTGTTGATCAGCGTGCCGACGCGCATCAATGGCAGGCCCTGATCGGCGAAGAAGTGCAGCTGCGGTTGATAGGTGATGGCGAGGTCGGCCTGTTTGGCGGCCACCAGCCGCGGCGGCAGCGCCGGATCGGACGGCGGCACGATCTTGACGTCCAGCCCTGCGGCCTTGAAGGCGCCGATCTGCTCGGCCACCATAATCGGCGCGTGATCGGGGTTGATGTACCAGTCGAGCACTAGCGTCAGCTTGTCGGCCGCGCCGGCCTGGCCGGTGAGGGCGGCGCCGAGCAGCAGCCCGCAAACGGTTTGTTTGATCATGGTCGTTCCTTTATCCCTGGTTATGGTTGCAATCATCAGTCGTTTTCCGGCGCCCAGGCGATCAGGCGCCGCAGCAGCGCATCCACCGCGGCCCACAGCAGCACGGTCATCAGCACCAAAATAAACAGTGCGGCGAAGCAGACGTCGGTCTGCATGCGGGCATTGGCGTTCAGCATCACATAGCCCAGCCCTTCGGCCGAGCCGACCCATTCGCCGATGATGGCGCCGATGGGCGCGACGGCGGCGGCCATGCGCAGGCCGGAGCCGAAGGCCGGCAGCGCCGCCATTAGCCGCACGTGCCGCAGCTGCGCCCAGCGCGAAGCGCGCATCGTGCGCGCCAGATCGAGATAGTCGGTATTGACCCGGCGCAGCCCGTCAAAAAAGGCCGACACCACCGGGAAGAAGATCACTAGCACCGCCATCGCTACCTTGGCGCTCATGCCGAAGCCGAACCACAGCACCAGCAGCGGGGCCAGGGCGAACACCGGTATCGCCTGGCTGGTGAGCACCAGCGGCATCAGCCAGCGCTGCAGGCGCGGCGAGAAAATCATGCACAGCGCCAGCGCCGCGCCGAGCAACACGCCGAGCACCAGCCCGCTGACGATCTCCGAAGCGGTGACCAGCGTGTGCCAGGCGAGATAGCCGCGCCCGTCCCACAGCGCCTGCGCTACTGCGCCCGGCGTGGGCAGCAGAAAGGCCGGAATGCCGCTTTGCGCCGCCAGCCACCACAGCAGCAGCAGGCCGACGAATACCGTCAGCCCGCGCCGCAGGCGGGTGAGTCCACGCTCTTGGGCACTATTCATTGCGCGGCCCTCACCAGCTGCTGCAGCAGCTCGGCCTGGCTTTTCAGCAGGTCGGCGTCATCCGGCGCGCGCGGCGGTAGCCCGCTGATGCGGTGAGTATCGTCGAGGCCCAGCGGCCAGGGCGACAGCACCAGCAGCCGGTGGCTCAGGCGGCAGGCTTCCATCGGATCGTGAGTGATCAACAGCACGGTATTTTGCGCCAGCAGCTCGGCGGCCAGGCTCTGGATCTCGGCGCGGGTAATGGCGTCCAGCGCGGAAAAGGGTTCGTCCATCAGCACGATCGGCTGGCGTTCGTAGAGCGTGCGGGCGATGGCGGCGCGCTGGCGCATGCCGCCGGACAGCGAGGCGGGCAGGCTGTGGCCATGCGCGGCCAGGCCCACGCGCTCCAGCAGGTGCGCCGCCCAAGCCCGATCCGGCGTTTCGCCGCGCAGCCGCGAACCGAGGGCGACGTTCTCTTCGATGGTCAGCCACGGGTAAAGCAGATCTTTTTGCCCCATGTAGGCGATGCGCCCGGCGATCGGCAGGCCGTCGCTGCCGATCACCGAGCCAGAGCTGGCCTGCGCCAGGCCGGCGATGATCTTCAGCAGGCTGGTTTTGCCGGCACCGCTGGCGCCGAGCAGGGCGACGAAGCTGCCGCCGGCGATGTCGAAGCTCAGCCGGTCGAAGACGATGTGCTGACCGAAACGCAGGCTGAGATCCCGCACCTGGATACCGGGCGGGAGAAGCGGGGAGGTCATGAGGCGTTCAGCCCCATCTGCCAAAATGCCGATTCCAGCTGGGTGGCGGTGGTGAAAATCTGCGCCAGCTCGGTGAAGCGATCCTGTGCGCCGCGCTGCTGACCAACGGTTTCCAGCAGTTCGATGGCGGCGCGTACGCCGGCCAGATAGCCCTCGTCGCCGTAGTTGCGGATCCAGGAGGCGTAAGGATTGCCCTCCATCTGGGTGGCGGGATCGTGCAGCAGCCGCAGGCCGATTTCGGCATAGCCGGCCACGCAGGGCAGCAGACCGGCCAACAGATCGAGGGCGTCGCCGGCATGGCCGATATCCAGCACGTAGCGGGTGTAGTTCATGGTTTCCGCCGCTTCCGGCTGGGCGGCGATCTGCGCTTCGCTTAGCCCCCATTCGGCGCAGTAGGCCACGTGCAGCGGCAGCTCGGCGACGATGCCGTTGAGCGAGGCGGTGGCGGCGCGCATCTCCGGCAGGGTGCGCAGCTTGCTGACCAGCAGCGCGTAGGCGCGGGCGAAGTGCAGCAGGAACAAATAGTCCTGGGTCAGGTAGCGGCGAAAAGCTCGTTCAGGCAAGGTGCCGGCGGCCAGCTGCTGCAGAAACGGGTGATCGACGTAGTCCTGCCAGTGGCTGCCGGCATGGTGGCGCAACCGGCCGTAAAGGCCGCTTTCGAACAGGGTGGTGATGGACATGGGACCTCCTTGAGTCAGTGGAGATCCGGGCACGCTGAGGTATGAACAGGCAACGGGTGATAGCGTTGTTGCCTAACCGTCCCTTCGCTGGCATGACCCAGATCAGGTTCAAAGGGTTCGGCTTGCGCCATCTCAGCCCGTAACAGGACACCCCTCGGAGCTGCCTGTTATACGACATTTGTTTTTTGATTACAATCGCCGGGCGGCGCGGCGGCAATCGGTTCGTTTAGTGCGATCGGGGGCGATTTTGCTGGCGCAAGGCGCGCGGTTTTTGTCACTGTAGGCCGATGATTTTGCCTTTGAGGACGATGCCCGATGAAAAAGATTGGTTTTCTCTCGTTTGGCCACTGGACGCCTTCCGCCCAGTCCGGCACCCGTTCCGCAGCGGATGCGCTGCTGCAGTCCATCGATCTGGCGGTTGCCGCCGAAGATTTGGGGGCGGACGGCGCCTATTTTCGCGTGCACCACTTCGCGCGTCAGCTGGGATCGCCGTTCCCGCTGCTGGCCGCCATCGGCGCCAAAACCCAACGTATCGAGATCGGCACTGGCGTGATCGACATGCGCTATGAAAATCCGCTGTACATGGTGGAGGACGCCGGCGCGGCGGATCTGATTGCCGGCGGGCGGCTGCAGCTCGGCATCAGCCGCGGCTCGCCGGAGCAGGTGATCGACGGCTGGCGCTATTTCGGTTACGCCCCGGCCGAGGGCGAAACCGACGCTGACATGGCCCGCCGCCATACCGAAGTGTTCCTGGAAGCGCTGCGCGGCGAAGGGTTCGCCGAACCCAATCCGCAGCCGATGTTCCCCAATCCGCCTGGGCTGCTGCGGCCGGAGCCGTTTTCCGCCGGGCTGCGCGATCGCATATGGTGGGGCGCCGGTTCGAACGCCACCGCCGTCTGGGCGGCGAAGCTGGGCATGAACCTGCAAAGCTCGACGCTCAAGAATGACGAGACCGGCGAACCCTTCCATATCCAGCAGGCCAAGCAGATCCGCGCCTATCGCGCCGCCTGGCAAGAGGCCGGCCATGCGCGCGAGCCGCGGGTTTCCGTGAGCCGCAGCATCTTCGCGCTGGTGGATCAGCGGGATCGCAATTACTTCGGCGGCAGCGGCAAAGAGGGCGATCAGCTGGGATATATCGACGCGCAGACCCGGGCGATCTTCGGCCGCAGCTATGCCGCTGAGCCGGACGCGCTGATCGAGCAGCTGGCGCAGGACGAGGCCATCGCCGAAGCGGATACGCTGCTGCTGACCGTGCCTAACCAGCTGGGCGTGGATTATAACGCCCACGTTATCGAATCGATTTTAACCCATGTCGCGCCGGCGCTCGGCTGGCGCTAAACGGAGGAGTGGCATGTCACGCATTTTCATTACCGGTTCGGTCGACGGGCTGGGGCGCGCCGCCGCGCAAACGCTGTTGGAGGAAGGGCATCAGGTGATCCTGCATGCGCGCGCGCCCGGCCGTCTGGAGGCGGTGCGCGATCTGCTGGATCAAGGCGCGCAGGCGGTGATTGGCGACCTGTCCGAGGTGCAGCAGATCCGGCAGGTCGCCGAGCAGGTGAATCGTCTTGGCCGCCCGAATGCGGTGATCCACAACGCCGGCATGTTCACCGGGCCGCAGGTGATGCCGGTGAACGTGATAGCCCCCTATCTGCTGACGGCCCTGATCGAACGCCCCGATCGCATCGTCTACCTGAGTAGCAGCATGCACTTTGACGGCGTAGCGGAACTGAACGGCGTGGACTGGCTTGGCGGCGCAGCCGGCTCCTATTCGGACAGCAAGCTGTTCGTCACCGCGCTGGCCGCCGCCGTGGCGCGCCTGTGGCCCGGCGTTATCAGCAGCGCGGTCGATCCCGGCTGGGTGCCGACCAAAATGGGCGGCGCGGATGCGCCCGACGATCTGGCGCTGGGACACGTGACGCAGGCGTGGCTGGTGAGCAGCGATGAACCGCAGGCACTGATTTCCGGCGGCTATTGGCACCACCAGCAGCGGTTTGAACCTCACGCGGCGGTGCACGATGAGGCGTTTCAAACGGCGCTGCTGGCGCAATTGGCGCGCGCCGGCGGGGTGAACCTGCCGCAGGCCTGATGGCCGTTCCTTCCTGGCCCGTCGGTGATTATCGGCGGGCTTTTTTATACCCGCAGGGTGAACCGACGGGGCTTTTCTTATACAGTGGTTGCCTGGCCTGTTTTGATTGTTATTTATATTATTGCCATGCACTCATTCCTGATTATCGTCCCTGAAGGGGGCATGCTGTTCGAAGCGGCGGGCATCGCCGATATCCTGATGCAGGCCAATCGCCTGAGCCCTGCCGAGAGGCCGCTGTATCAGATCGCGGTCGCCACCACGCAATCTCACCGGGTGGTGCACGGTCTGTCCGGGCTGAGCCTGTTGGCCGATCATCGCCTGGCGGATCTCGATCCGGCCCTGCCGCGCGATACCGTGATCGTCGCCGGCAAGGGGGCGACCGAAGAAGAGGGCGCCCTGGTCGCCGATTGGCTGCGCCGCGCGGCGCCGCAGGCGCGCCGTATCGCTTCCGTTTGCGGTGGCGCACTGCTGCTGGCCGAAGCCGGGTTGCTGGACGGGCGGCGGGCGACCACCCACTGGCGGCTGGCGGAAACGCTGCAGGCGCGCTTCCCGCGGGTGCAGGTCGAAAATGGCCCAATCTACGTGCAGGACGGGCCGATCTGGACCTCCGGCGGCGTCAGCTCCGGCTTCGATCTGACGCTGGCGCTGGTGGAGGATGATTACGGCTTCGTGCAGGCGCGCGAAGTGGCGCAGGATCTGGTGATGTTTCTGCGTCGCCCCGGCGGGCAGGCGCAGTTCAGCCGCTATCCGCTCAACCAGGCCAAATCGCCGGGGCCGATCCGTGACCTGCAATCCTGGATCCTGGAAAACCTTGCCGACGATCTCAGCGTCGATCGGTTGGCCGAGCGCGTGGCGATGAGCCCGCGCAACTTTACCCGGGTGTTCACCCGCGAGACGGGCATTTCTCCCGCCAAATTCGTTGAAGAGGGGCGGTTGCATACCGCCAGGCAGCGTCTCGAACAGAGCGCGGAAGGTATCGAGCAGATTGCCCTGGCCACCGGCTTCGGCAACGGCCTTAACCTGCGGCGGGTGTTTGAGCGCAAACTGCAGCTGACCCCGAGCGAATACCGCGAACGCTTTCATGCGCGCAATTTGGCGTAAATTGATTGGTAAACGTCATTTACGCCGCTTCTGGTCGGCGCTAGATTTGAGGCAAAGTCCACAAATGAGGAGTGCATCATGGTGAGAGTAGGCATTAACGGCTTCGGCAGGATCGGGCGCAACGTGCTGCGCGCGGCGCTGGGGCGCAGCGATTTTGAAGTGGTGGCGATCAACGATCTGACCGACAGTAAGACGCTGGCGCACCTGCTGAAATACGACACGCTTTCCGGCACGCTGGCGGCCAGGGTGGAAGCCGGCGACAACCAGCTGCTGCTGGATGGCCGGCCGATTCAGGTGTTTTCGCAGCGCGATCCCGCCGAAATCCCCTGGAGCAGCGTGGGCGTGGACGTGGTGATCGAAGCGACGGGCTTCTTTACCGATAAAGCCAAGGCGGAAGTGCACATCACGCACGGCGGCGCCAAGCGGGTGATTATCTCGGCGCCGGCCAAGAATGACGACATCACGCTGGTGATGGGGGTTAACGATCACCTCTACGATCCGGCGCTGCATAAGGTGGTCAGCAACGGCAGCTGTACCACCAACGGGCTGGCGCCCGCCGCGCAGGTATTGCATCAGGCGTTCGGCATCGAATACGGCTTGATGAATACCACGCATGCCTATACCAACAGCCAGGCGCTGCACGATCAGCCGGAAAAAGATCTGCGCGGCGCGCGGGCGGCGGCGGAATCGATCGTGCCTTATTCCAGCGGCGCGGCCAAGGCGCTCGGCAAGGTGATCCCCGAACTGGACGGCCGCCTGACCGGTTATTCGCTGCGGGTGCCGGTGCCGGTGGTTTCCATCGTCGATCTGACGGTGACGCTGAAACGCCCGGCGACGGTGGAGGAGATCAACGCCGCTTTCCGCGCGGCGGCGGCGTCCGGCCCGCTGAAAGGGATCCTGGGGTACAGCGATGAACCGCTGGTGTCGAGCGACTATCGGGGCGATGCGCGTTCGTCGATCATCGACGGCCTGTCCACGCTGGTGATCGGCGGCAACCTGGTGAAAGTGCTCGCCTGGTATGACAACGAGTGGGGCTTCTCCAACCGCTTGGTCGATCTGGCGCTGCTGATGGAACAACGCGGGCTATAAACGCCCAACAGCAAAAAGCCCGCTTAAGTTTCCTTAAGCGGGCTTCTCTAAATATGGCTCCTCTGACTGGACTCGAACCAGTGACATACGGATTAACAGTCCGCCGTTCTACCGACTGAACTACAGAGGAATCGTGTGAACGGGGCGCATCATATCCAGCGGCTCCGGGTGTGTCAACGCTAAATTGCCCCAGGCGGTGCGACTGCTCGGTATCTGAGCAATGTGCCCGTCAATCAGCCCATTGCGCGTCGTTTTCCGCCTGGTCTCGCAGCAGGCGCGCCAGCGGATCCTGGCGGTAGAAGCGGCAAAAGTGCTGATACAGCGCCGGGAAGCGTTCGGCCAGCAGTTCGGGAGCGCTGAAGAAATACTCCGACAGCACGGCGAAGCACTCGGCCGCATCGGTGGCGGCGTAGGCATCCATGCTGGCGGCCTCTTCGCCGACCATGTCGATCTCGTCCTGCAGGCTTTCCATCGCGGCGTGCAGATCGTGTTCCCAGGCGGCCACCTCGCGCAGCGGGATCGGCGGCACGCCGGTGGCGACGCCGCCGTTGCGCATATCCAGTTTGTGCACCGCTTCGTGGATCACCAGATTGAAACCGGAGAGGTCAAAAGAGTCCTGCACGTCTTGCCAGTTGAGCACGATCGGCCCCTGTTCCCAGCTTTGGCCCGACTGCACCACCGGCCCCGAGTGCACCAGACCGATCTCGTCCTGCCATTCGTCTTCCACCACGAACGGGGTGGGGTAGAGCAGAATTTCGTTGAAGCCGTCGAGGCATTCCGCGCCCAGCTCCAGCACCGGCAAGGCGAACAGCAGGGCGATGCGCGCCTGCATTTGCGAGGTGAGCTGCAGCCCCTGCAGCGGCACGATGCGCTTTTGCTGCAATATTTGCCCGGCGACGGCCACCAGCCGCTGCCGCTCCTGCTCATTCAGCGGCGAGAGCAGCGGGATCGCCAGCGCGTCCTGCCACTGGGCCTCGATGTCTGCCTGGGATTGAGAGGGTTGAGTCGCTTTCCACGGCCATTTAATCATCAGGTTGCTCGTAAACTCATCACTTGAACGTTCAGCGGTATGCTAATGCTGTAAAAATGCCGCAAAAGCGGGCATGATAGCAAGCGTTGTCAGGAGAGATGCCGGAGCGGCTGAACGGACCAGTCTCGAAAACTGGAGTAGGGGCAACTCTACCGGGGGTTCAAATCCCCCTCTCTCCGCCACTTTACCCCGCGTTATTCCCCCATTGAATCAAAATCCTTTTCTTTCGCTAATGCTTGTAAACCGTTGGATATGAAACCGGTTTGCGTTGGCCGAGATCCTTTCCCGCATTATAACTCGTGCAATATCAACGAATAGCATTTTGCGATTATGTTCTTCATTTTGTGAGCCACGTTGCGCTTGGATCCGGTGCGGCGCTTGCGGCAAGCCCAGTGCTATGCATGCCAATCACGCTGAACGTGTGAAACCGTCACGGCGATAATGCCTGCCGGCAGGGGCGTGCACGGTCTGAGTCCGCTATCCCTTGAAAAGTTTGCCAGACTGACAACATGCCCAACGCCTCCAGGATAGTGTGTATTTACACGCGATTTTTTGCGCACTAATATGTGTGCACATGCACATAAATGATCAGTCTCCTGCCCGAAACGAGGGCGACAGAAGGGGCTGACCGCCTGGAGACTGGAGGACTTGCCATGAGTTTGCTCGATTGCGCACTGGATTTTCGTCACTTCATTGAGGAATTGCGTCGCCGAAACGATTTGGTCGACGTGCATCAGGAAGTTTCCGCCGACCTGGAGATAGCGGCTGTCTGCCGCCGGGTCTATGAGCAACGGCTTTCGGCTCCGCTATTTCATCATGTGGCGGGCGCGATGCCGGGAGCCCGCATCCTCGGCGCGCCCGCCGGCATGCTCGCTTCTGCGGAACATGCCTATTCTCGCCTCGCCCTCCATTTTGGGCTGCCGCCGGAGAGCGCTCCGCGGGATATCGTGGCGGCGATTCGCCGGGCGGTGAAGGCGGAGCCGTTTGCGCCGGATTATTGTTCGACCGGCCCGGTGAAAGAGAATATTTGGCGTGGCGACGAGGTTGATCTGGAACGCTTCCCGGTACCGCTGTTGCATGAACGGGATGGCGGGCGCTATTTCGGCACTTACGGGTTCCATGTCGTGCAATCCCCGGACGGAAAGTGGCATAGCTGGGGAGTCGGCAGGCTCATGATGCTCGATCGCAATCGTCTCACCGGCCCGGCGATACCCACCCAACACATCGGCATGATCCGTGAAATGTGGCGCCGAGAAGGGAAACCTACGCCGTGGGCGATGGTGCTCGGGGCGCCGCCTGCCGCGGTGGCGGTCGCGGGGATGCCGTTGCCGGCCGGCGTCAGTGAGCCTGACTATGTCGGCGCGCTGCTCGGTAAAAGCGTTACGCTCACCCAAGCGGAAACCAACGATCTCTGGGTGCCGGCCAATGCGGAAATTGTGCTGGAAGGTGAAATCAGCCTGACGGAGACGGCGCTGGAGGGGCCGATGGGGGAGTATCACGGCTATCAACACCAGCAAGGCCATGAACAGCCGGTGTTTCATGTGCGTGCGGTGACGTTTCGCGATGACCCCATTTTGCCGATTTGCGTCGCCGGCAAGCCGCCGGAAGAAAATCATACGATCTGGGGCACCATGATCTCGGCTCAGCTGCTGGAAACCCTGCAGAGCGCGGCCTTGCCCGTTGACTTTGTCTGGTGTTCCTATGAGGCGGCGACCTGTTGGGCGGTGGTCTCCGTCGATATCGAAAAACTGGCCGGAATGAATACCACCGCGGCGGATTTTGCCGGCAAGGTGGCGGAGGTGGTCTTCGGCTCGCATGCGGGCTACCTGATCCCCAAACTGATCCTGGTCGGCAATGACATTGATATTGTCGATATCGATCAGGTGGTTTGGGCGTTGGCCACGCGTTCACATCCGGCGCGCGACCATTTTATCTTCCCGGACGTACGCGAGTTCCCGATGGTGCCGTACCTGACGGAAGAAGACAAGGCGCGCGGTAGCGGCGGCAAAGCCATCATCAACTGCCTGTTCCCCGAGCAGTTCAGCGGCGTAACACGTGCGGGTACCGCCTCTTTCAGGCACTCTTATCCGGAGCCGGTCAGGGCAAAAGTCGAAGCTAATTGGAAACAGTATGGATTCTGAAAAAAAAGGCACGCAGAGCGGCAGACGGGGAATGGGATTGCCCAATGGCGCGCTTTACAGGATGACGGAGGTGGTGCGTCACCGCGAAAAACGGCTGTCTGCGTTACTCGCTTTGCAAGGACTCAGCCTCCATGAGTGGCGCGCGTTGCGCATTCTCTACAGTTTTCCGGGCGACGTGGCCATGAGCGAGGTGATAGCGCATTCGCAGACCGATCGCACCGCGCTAGGCCGTACGATCACCCAACTGGTCAATCGGGGGTGGGTCGCGCGCTTCCCCGATCCGGAAGATAAGCGCGCGGTATATCTGCGCGTCATGCCGGCGTCTCGTCCCATTTTTGACCAGGCGAGGCAATGGGTGGCGGATTATGACGCACAGCTGATGGCCTGTCTGGATGATGCCGGGCTCAGTGCCCTGGATGACGCACTGCAACGCATGATGCTGTTCATCGAGCCCGCGTAGTCCGTTCCGGCGAAAGCCAGCGCCGTATTTCCCGAGTGACCTCATCGCGGTGTTGTACTGTTGCCCGCGGGTAAGGTAATTTGCTGAGGGCATGATGACTGAGGCAGGGGCCAACGGACATGAATGAAAGGATCGACTACCACATCGAGAAATACCACTTCGCGCCGCTGGATGAAGCCCCGCGGCTCGCGCGCCAGTGGAGCGAGGTGTTGAACGAGTGTCGCCAGACGCAGGCCGGGGCGGAACAGCGTCTGCGCATTGCGCTGCTCAACGTGGACTATGTGACCAGTTTCGAATTGCCGTTTCGCTTATTGCTGGTGCGGGCGCCGCAGCTGATTGCCGGCCTGCGCGATGAGCTGTCGATCAGTCAAAAAAATGTGGTGTTCAACGGCAAGCGCTTTGGCTGCGTTTACAGCCTGAAAAGGGATTTAAGCGACGTGCCTGAGGCCTTCCAATATGGCCTGTCGACCCGTATTCACCGAACTTCGGCGTCGGGCGTGGACGCGCTGCCTTACCGGGAAATCGCCAAAGCGCTCAAGGCGCCGCGTGAGCGGCTTAAGCTGGCGCTGGAGCAGGGGCTGCGCGTCACGGCGTTGGACGGACTGTTCTGGTTCGGCATACAGCGCATCGCCGCCGAAGTGCGCAGGCTAAGAAAAACCGGCATGACGATCGTGACGGCGGAAACGGAGATTTTCGACACCCTGACCGGCACGACGCGCAAGGTTCCGGTTTACCGGCTGGCCGATCGTTAAACGCCGCTTCCGCACCGCGGAGGTTCAAACCAAGAACCTCCTTATTAATGCTACCGCTTACCGATAGGCTTCATTGCGCGCGATGGCATACTTCCCGCTGCCCAGCAGCAGGATGGCGAGTCCGCCCATAAAGAACACCAGCTCGTTTTCAATGCCCCAGGCGCCGACGTCGGTGACGGTGAAGACCTTGCCGGTGCCCACCATCAAAAACGCCACCACCAGCGTAAAGGCGTAAACCAGCGCGGCGGGGCGGGTGAACAGCCCCAAAATGATCAGTATCGGCGCCAGGATCTCCCCCACATACACGCCGTAGGCGATGAAGGTGGGTAGCCCCTGTTCCTGCAACGCCCCGGCGATCCAGCCGACGCCGTGCTGAATCTTCGCCACGCCGTGAAACAGCATCAGCCCGCCGAAGGTTAGCCTGAGCGCCAATTTGCCGGCGTCCGGGTGGTCAAAAAAGCGAGTGAATGCCGCATTGAGTGACTTAACCATGGCTTTTTCTCCTGAATAGGAATGATTTTCAATCAATATATCAGTCGGATGAATGCGAAAGCTGTTCTGGATCAGGAAAACGGCGGGCTTGGCGTTAAATCGCCGGGCGAGGCCGGCGGTGCGGCTTGATTTTTAGGTGGAATGACCTGTGCGCACCGGCCGAACCGGGGATGAGAAAAGTTATCGGCAGAGGTGGCCCGCCGCGTAGCCCATCTCTTTTCTGTATGTGTTGGCTACCCGATTTGCGTTTTCATCAAGGATTGTCAAAGGACAGGCAACGTAAAGATTCATAAGGTTTTTTTGCAGCAATGAAAAGGTGCGCGTTTTCGCTTTAATAACCCAATAGAGTTACCTTTATTTTTATTTTGAACCGCTAAATCATTAACGCTTTTTTTCGGCCTTTTTATTGGGAATTATCTTGCTTATTTTGCCTTGCGAAAGTTGATCCTGTGGGGCGTACGGCCAGTGGCGGGTTTTATTTTTATAGATTTTCTTATTTTTTGATGACAATTCAATGCCGAAGAGAATGAGGGAGATTGACTGAGGGGGTTATGAGGGGGGGGCAAATTTCCATGAACTATTTTTCCTGGCGTAAAAGTAATCGATTCAGCGCTGTTTTAAGTTATTGAATTGTTTGTTTTATGTATATTGATTTGTTATTTTTTTATTAAAAAAATAATATTTTTTCTTGATATTGGGTTTGCCTTTGCTAGTATCAAATTAGTGGTCTTATCAGTTAGGGAAACATTTCTTGTAAACGGAACAGATCGCTGGTCTTAACACGGTTCCTGTCGTTGCAGCGCTTACGTGGTTATTTTGCCGTTATAGTAAATGATATCTCTAATGCCACTTTAGTCTGCGAGACTCTTTACCGCAGTGGTGCTTTTGCCGCGGTAAGCCGTATGAGAACACACACGAAGGGGAATTGAATCTTAAATTATTCTGATCATTACCCTGAGTTAACTATAAAAGAATGATGCTTTATCCACCAGGCTGTTTGTGTACCAATAGGTATTCGGTGCACCACGGCGGAATGTTAATCTGTGCTTTAGCTTTAAAATTAATAATCAAAACTCTCGCCAAATTGTTTATTTTCACACCAGGTTTCGCATGTGTAAGTACTGAGTGCTGGAAATGAAAGTCACACTGCCATCGTCTTCTATTGATCATTGCGTGCTACCCGCTTGCAAGAAACGACTGGTTGTCATGGTTTTATGAAAAAATTTCACTATTTACTGTAGTTATCATTTGCTAATTAAATTATTTGTATCCAGTGGTATTACTGGAATTATCCTACCAAGGATGAAACGTTGTTTTTAGGGCAGTTTTTGATTTTTTTCCTATTCTTAGCTTGCATAATTATCGTTTGCAATTTATTGATTTTAAAAGGAAAAAATAAATATGTAAATGTAAAATAGTTTAAACCGATCACTGTGATTCTATTGATAGGTTCAATCTATTATTGTTGTTAATATTAATACATCTAAACAATTTGCGAGCTTGGTGACGACTAACTTACGCTAAAAGGACTCTGGGAAAGACTGGCGAACGTAAAAGCCCGCTTTATTAGGCTTTATGTTTCTAGTGCTGATTGAAAAGGATATCAGGCCATGAATGAAGTCATCTCAACGGAAGTGAATGGCGTCGAATTTGATCCACGATACAGTGAAATTGAATTCACGCTTTCGGAATATGACAGCCAAACCGATCCGCTTAATGCCGTAGACAATGCGCGTGATATCAATTGGCACGCCATTCGCGAGCAGTCTGCCGCGTTGCTGGAACAGTGCTTCGATTTACATGTCGTGCTGTGGTTTATGCGCGCCAATCTTCATATCGACGGTTTTTCGGCCTTCTACCAGGGCATTAAGGATATTGACGCCAAATATGCCGAGGAGGGCGCCACCATTTTCCCTCAGGCGGACATGGAACCCTCATCGGACAGCTTTCATGCGGCCGCATTAGGGTGGCTCGCCACATCGTCCTGTCTGCACGAAATCAAGAACAGCAAGATTTTTCCCGACACGCCGTTAACCACCGACGAGCTGCTGAATATGCGGCTTGACGAGCAGGAAGGCAAAAGCCTGCATTTTTCGGAGGTGGTAAAGGTGCTGGGGCAAGCCGACAGTTATTTTGCCGGCAGAAATCTGCCTTCGCTGAAAGAGCAATTGGCGCTGGAAATCGATGCGCTGGAGCGCGTCGAGAATTACGCCAATCTGCAGGCTGAAGATTATCGTTTGGACTGCCGGCAGGTACGCGACTATTTGAAACAGTTCAGCCGCCAGCTGGCTTCACTGGAACAGCAGGAATTGCCGGCTGAACGGGATGACGCGGAGATTGACTCGCCGGATGCTGACGCGCCTGTCGCCATGCCCGGCAAATATATCCGTTCCCGGCAGGATGTCATCTTGCTGTTGGATCAGGTTTTGGACTATTTCCAAAACTATGAGCCCAGCCATCCGGCCCCCATTCTTATTCGACGTTCACAAAAAATGATCGGTATGGACTTCGCGACGATTGTTGAGGAGCTTTTGCCGGAATCTCTGGCCTCGTTAAATCAATTGTCCGGGAAGTAATTTTTATCACAAAGGAGTTTTCCAATGGCTAAGGACTCAAGCTCTCAGAAATTTATCGGTAAAAATAACGCGCCGCGCGTGCAAATTGAATATGACGTAGAGCTTTACGGTTCACAAAAGAAAGTGGAGTTGCCCTTTGTTACGGGGGTCATGTCCGATCTCTCTGGGCATCGGAAAAAGCCTTTGCTGCCGATCGAAGAGCGGAAATTCCTGACCTTTGATCAGGACAACTTCAACGATCGCATGCGCGCCATCAAGCCTCGTCTGCAATTTTACGTAGAGAACACCCTGAGCGAAGACGATGCGTTGCTGGACGTGGAATTGGAGTTTGAATCGATGGATGACTTCACGCCTGGCGCCATCGCCAAACGGGTTCCGCAGATGCAACGCCTGCTTGAAGCCCGGGAGCATCTCACGGAGCTGATCACCTATATGGATGGTAAATCCAGCGCGGAAGAAGTGGTGAAGAATCTGCTGGAGAAACCCGATTTTCTGCATCGTTTGGTGACGGATGCGCGTAAAACGGTCGCGGATGCGGAACAGGATGTGCAGGATCCCGGCAATAAAGGAGATGAGGAATGAGAGCGAGGCAACGACGCTATTCGGCTAAGCAGCAGGCTACGGCAGTCGCTGAAGTTGAAACGCAGGACACGGAAAATGAGCTTGACGGTTTGCTCAAGCGTTCATTCCGGCCCAGAACGAACGAGGCTTCGGAAGCGGTTCGTCGGGCTATCGGCACGCTGTCCGAATATGCCAATAAAGGCAAGGTCAAGGTCAGTCAGGATGTTGTATTGACCATTGAATCGTTGATTGCCCAGATCGACGAACAGCTTTCGCAACAGATGAACAATATCTTGCACCACAAGGAGTTCCAGAAGCTGGAGTCCGCCTGGCAAGGTCTGAGTTATCTGGTCGATAACACCAACGTCAGCGAAACGCTCAAGATCCGGGTGTTGAACATCAGTCAGGATGAGCTGACGCGCAATTTGCGCCGCTATCGGGGCTCCGCCTGGGATCAAAGCCCGGTGTTCAAACAGATTTACGAACAGGAATATGGTCAGTTCGGCGGCGAGCCGTTCGGTTGCATCATCGGCGATTTTGAATTCGATCACAGCCCGATGAGCGTCACGCTGCTGACCGAGCTGGCGAAAATTTCCGCGGCGTCGCACTGTCCGTTCATTTCCGCCGCGTCGCCGTCGCTGCTGCAGATGAGCAAGTGGAACGAACTGGGCAACCCGCGGGATATCGGCAAGATTTTCACCACGCCGGAATATGCGTCCTGGCGCCGCCTGCGCGAAAGCAACGACTCGCGTTACCTGGTGTTGACGATGCCGCGTTTCCTGTCGCGTTTGCCTTATGGGGCGAAAACCAACCCGATCGAAGAGTTCGCTTTCGAGGAGTCTGTCAGGCCGGATGTGGATGATGATTTTTCCTGGGCCAACTCGGCGTATGCGATGGGCGTCAACATCAACCGCGCGTTCCATGAGTACGGCTGGTGTTCGAAGATCCGCGGCATCGAATCCGGCGGCTCGGTGGAAGAACTGCCCGCCTACGCGTTTCCATCCGATGAGGGCGGATATGAACTGACGTGCCCGACGGAAGTGGCCATTTCCGATCGGCGCGAGCAAGAGCTTTCCGACGCCGGGTTCTTGCCCCTGGTCTATCGCAAGCATTCCGATTTCGCCGCTTTTATCGGTTCTTGCACCATGCACGCGCCGGCGAAATACGAGGATCCCGACGCGACGGCCAACGCCAAGCTGTCTTCGCGCTTGCCTTATATTTTCGCCACGTGCCGATTCGCGCACTATTTGAAATGCATCGTGCGCGACAAAATCGGTTCTTTTCGGTCCAGGGACGATATGCAGCTGTGGCTGAATGACTGGCTGATGAACTACGTCGATGGCGATCCTTCCGTATCGACCGAGGCGACCAAGGCGCGTCGTCCATTAGCCGCCGCCGAGGTGCGCGTTGAAGATGTGGAAGACGATCCGGGTTATTACCGCGCGCATTTCTATTTGCGCCCGCATTACCAGTTGGAAGGCATGACCGTGTCCTTGCGACTTGTATCAAAACTTCCGTCAGCCAAAAAAGATGGGAGCAGATAAGTTACGGCTGGTCATTGGTTTGGATATTGCCGACGTTAATTATTAAATGGCGTTGGTGGGAATTGATATTTCATTGAAATTTAGTGGCGCTGTTTTTTACGCTATTGCTATTTATTAATGGCTAATGGGTTCTCATTGTCGCTATTTCAATGATCGCGTAGGCAATATAACGACTTATCTGAATAGACTTTTCAATTAACGAAGTAGACCTATCAGTCAAGGAGACAAAAAATGAGCACGAAAGCTTTAGTAGACTATTTTTTGAAAATTGAGGGTGTTGATGGTGAATCACCCGACCAAACCTACCCTGGCTGGATTCAGCTGCAAGCCTGGCAATGGGCGGAAGAAAACGCCGGCCGTTGGGGGTTCGGGAGCGGCGGCGGTTCAGGCAAAGTCGAGATGAAAGACTTTGAATTTCGCATGGTGAGCAACAAGGCTTCGCCGAAACTGTTCCTGATGTGCGCCACCGGCGAGCATATTCCTCAGGCAAAACTTGTTTGCCGTAAATCAGGCCAGGGTCAGCAAGACTTCATTGCCGTGACCTTCAGCAACTGCCTGGTTTCCTCATTCAAGACCGTGGGTAATATGCCGCTGAATTCCACCATCGGTACTGAAATCGATACCGTGCTGCCAACCGACGTTATCAAGCTGAATTTCGCACGTATCGAAGTTGAGTACAAAGAGCAAAACAATGATGGCTCCATGGGTGCGGTAATTAAGACGGGGTATGACCTCAAGCTTAATGCCCGTATCTGATCATTGATGTCACAACACTAATTGCAGGCTGTCTGCCCGCAGCGATTGCGGGCAGACATAAGCCTTATCGCGAGGTGTTAAATGAAAGCGTCATTGCCCATGCTATTCGATAAGCTCAGCGTGAGACATCAAAGCGCCAGCGCCGATAATTGGCGGCGTGTTTTGGTGCGTGATATCGAATTTTTACTGAATGACGCATCGCGCAGCGCTGATTTGAAACTTCATGATTATGCGCACAGCGAAAGTTCGGTATTGAATTATGGCCTGCCGTCGCTGAGCCAACGCATACCGATTAATACCGACCCGTTAACGCTGGCGAGACATATACAAAGAATCATTACTTCGTTTGAGCCGCGTCTGGATCCGAAAACGATTCGTGTGGTGCCTGTAGTGAATGAACGCCAATCGTATGTGCTGGCGATTTTATTCGATATTTATGGCACCTGCTCATTACCGGGTGACGAAATGCTGGTTAATTTGCGCATCGCTCTTGATTATTCCTGTGGCGCCGTACACGTATTTGATTAATAGGGGTGACTATGTTCAGTGAGCGCTTTCTCCAATTATATAATGATGAGCTGCGTTATTTTCGCGAGGCCGGTCGTCAGTTCGCCTCTTCTCATCCCCAGGTCGCCCAGCATTTAGGCATGCATATCGACGGCGTGCTGGATCCTTTCGTTGAGCGTCTGTTGGAGGGCTCCGCGTTCCTTTGCACCCGCATCCAGGAAAAGCTGAACAATGAGCAGCCGGAATTTGCCCTGCAAATGCTCTCACGCCTGGCGCCGCTGTGGTATACGCCGGTTCCCGCGATCGCCACCGTCGCGATTAAGCCCGATCTCTCTTTTCCCCAGTGGCACAGCCAGGTTGACCTGCCGCGCGGGAGCCGCATGACCCTCAACGATATCTCGCTGAACAACAAACCCGCCACATTCACCACGGCGCGGCATATTAAAGTGCAGCCGGTTGAGATTTCACTGGCGGAATGCGAGATTTTGCCGCCGCACCATTTGCCTGACGGCGCCGCCCGACACATGCAGGATTGCTCGGCCTACGTCAGGATATGCCTGACGACGCACGGCGTGCTTCCCGTCTCGGAGCTGGATCTCGAGCCGCTGCACCTGACGCTGGCGGAAGATACGGTGCGGGCCAATCAACTGCTGGCCGCGTTGCTTAATCGCACCTTGCGCATCGTGCTATGGGCGAAAAGCGACGACCGGCCAATCGTCAAAGTCTTGCCGCCGGACAGCTTGCGCCTGGGCGGCGTCAGCGATGAAGAAGCCTTGTTGCCCACCGTGGTGGGGGAATTGCCCGGCAACCGGCTGATGCGCGAATACTTCGCCGCGCCAAGCCGCTTCTTTAGCCTGGAGCTGCATGGCGTGCAGGATTTTCTGCGCCAATGTGAACGCGTTCACGAGTTCGAGATCTTGTTCGCGCTGGAGCAACGCCCACTCACTCTGATCGGTCGCGTCAACGCCAGGGATTTTCATCTTTTCGCGACCCCAGTCATCAACCTGTATCGCCGCCATTGCTCGCCGGTGCTGCTGACGGATGAGCGCACGGAGCACCAGCTGGTGGTCGATCGTTTGAACACCTCGCTGTATGAGATACACAGCGTAAAACAGGTGAAAGGCATGCTGCCCGACGGCAACCCGGTGATTTTCTCTTCGCTGCAGGCCGACGTGCAGTACGACTGCGAGCGGGAGCCGGCCGGTTATACGCTGCACCGTCGCCGGGAGCCGTCGCCCTCCAAGTACAATAATCCGCACCTGCCCAACGAAGATACCTTCATCGCCATCTCGCCGGGCAAAAGCGGCATCGACATCGACGACATCACGTCGCTCAGCGTCGAGGCGCTGGTCTGCGAACGGCATCTGGTGCCGGCGCACCTTCAGCAGCCGCATTTCCAGCTGGAAACGGCGATGCCGATCCACCAGGTGGAGATCGTCCGCTACCCGAGCAACCCGGTCGCGGTGCCGAACATCAGCCAGGCGTGGCAGGCGATTCAGATGCTGGCCTCCAATCCTCTGCGCCATGCGCGCCCCGACGTTCAGGATTGTTCGGCGCTGTTGCGCGACTGGCTGTCGTTGTTCTGCCATCAGGATGACTCCAGCCAGCGCAAGCGCATCGCCAGCATCAAAAACGCCTGGGTGGAGCACCACTTCGAACGCAATCAGGGGCCGGGGCCGCTGGCCTGGATCCGCGGAGCCGAGATCGCCGTCAACTTAAGCGCCAACCATCATGCCGACCACGGCGCCTATCTGTTCGGCAAAATATTGCACCACGCGTTGAGCCAATACGGCGACCTGAACCAAACGTTAAGCATGAAGCTGTTGCTGGATGGGGAAACCCACGCCGACTGGGGGGCGCTCTACTATGGCTGATATGTCGTTGATGCGTGAAACGGCGCTCTCGTTGGAACAGGCGCCGACGCAGGGGGCGCAAAGCGAAAGCGCGGGCCAGGCCGAAATCCGCGGGCTGTCCAATCGACAGGATTTTTTCGAGCTGCTGCGGCGTATCGAACGCGCGCAGCCGGATGCGCCGCGGCTCGGCGTCTCCAACGATCGCAGCCGCGAAAGGCTCTGCATTACCCAGCCGGCGGATATGGCGTTCGCTTCGCGTGAAATCGCCTCTATCGTGCAGCGCCCTAAGCAAGTGCTGATTCAGGCGCGGCATTTCGGCATGTTCGCCCCCTACGGCCCGCTGCCGATCCATGTGACCGAGCACGCGCGCACCGAAGTCATCGCCAGACGCAACCAGGCGTTCCAGCAGTTCGTCGGCATCGTCAGCCAGCGCTTCGCCGTATTGCACTACCGGGCCTGGGCGCAGCTGAAGGCGATGATCGGCCATGAGCATGACGATGACAAGAACCCGTTCTTGCGCCATTTGCGCCAGACGGTGGGCGTCGATACGGCGCTGACGGTGAACCCGCATATCCAGCGCCTGCGCGAGGCGTACCCCGGCACTTATCTGCCCGGTCGCCGCTCGCTGCGGCAGCTCAACAAGATGTTGGCGGCCTATTTCGCCGTTCCCATCACGATTACGCCGCGCTACGCCAAGTGGATCGACGACGGCAAGCAAAGCGGCAGCCAAAAGCTGGGCAAGTTGGGCAGCACGCGCATCGGCAGCCGCTTTTTCGATGCCCAGTACGGCGCGCATATTCAGATCGGCCCGCTGGGGGCCCCGCAGTATCAGCAGTATCAGCGCGGCAGCCGGCGGCTGCAGGCGCTGGTGAGCA
Source organism: Serratia sp. CY81684 (assembly GCF_052166595.1). NCBI lineage: Bacteria > Pseudomonadati > Pseudomonadota > Gammaproteobacteria > Enterobacterales > Yersiniaceae > Serratia > Serratia sp. CY81684. The sequence continues at coordinate 750,942 of NZ_JBJNOO010000003.1, forward strand.
TCTGTCATGACTTTACGAGCCATCAGCTGATGCTGGATGTCAGCCTGCTGATCGCCACGGAGCCGGGCATGGCGGCGCAGCTGGGCGGCAAGTCGCTGAGTAAAGACAGCTGGCTGAAACCTAAGACAGGGACGTTTAGGCAGCTGGTTTATCAATCAACAACTTAATATAAGGAAATTTAAGGTGTATCAACGAGAACGTCTTTTTTCGCGATTGGGCCACTTTGCCTATCAGTCGTTCGTCGAAGCGACCAAGCTGTGCCGAACCTTCAGGCACGAATACGTGGAGCTGGAACACTGGCTGAAAGTCCTGGTGGACAAGGAGCGCGGCGACCTGCCGCTGATCCTGGCGCACTACGCCATCAACAGTCAGCGCATCAGCGATGCGTTGGATCGCATTCTTCATACCTTGCCTAACCGCACGAATGCGGTGGTGGATCTGTCGACGCAACTGGAAACGGTGGTGGAAAGAGGGCTGCTGATGAGCCAGCTCGCCGAAACGCCGTCCGGCGGGGTGCGCACCATTCATATCCTGGTCGGCATTCTGCAGGATCCCACGTTGCAGCGCAGCCTGTACCGGCTGAGCGACGAGTTCAAAAAACTGCCGATCCCGCAGCTGTTCGACGATTATCCGGCGATTCTGGCGGAGTCCGTCGAGCATGAGGAAGAGGAAGAAGAGGTCTACAGCGCCCACGGCGATGCGCCGGAGGCGTCCGAGACGGTCGATATTCTCGATAAATGGTGCGCCGATCTGACCCGCCAGGCGCGCGACGGTGAAATCGACCCGGTGATTGGCCGCGAAGCGGAGCTGCGCCAGGTGATCGACATCTTGCTGCGTCGCCGGCAGAACAACCCGATTTTGGTGGGCGAAGCCGGGGTCGGCAAAACGGCGGTGGCGGAAGCGCTGGCCTGCAAGATAGCCCAGGGGCAGGTGCCGCCGCTGCTGCAGGGCGCCCGGCTGCTGTCTTTGGATCTGGGGCGCATGCAGGCCGGGGCGAGCATGAGGGGCGAATTCGAATCGCGCCTGAAAGCGCTGATCGACGCCATCGCGCATTCGGCGGTGCCGGTGATCCTGTTTTGCGACGAGGCGCATACGCTGGTGGGCGCCGGCGGGCAGGCCGGCACCGGCGACGCCGTCAACCTGTTGAAACCGATGCTGGCCAGGGGGGCGCTGCGCATGGTGGCGGCGACCACCTGGTCGGAATACAAACAGTTTATCGAGCCGGACGCCGCGCTGACGCGCCGTTTCCAGTACGTGTTGGTTTCTGAACCCGACGAAGAGAATGCGGTGAACATGATGCGCGCCATCGCCCCGCATTTTGCGCAGCACCACAGCGTCAAGATCCGCGAGTCGGCGCTGCAGGCGGCGGTGCATTTGTCGCTGCGCCATCTGCCGTCGCGGCAACTGCCGGACAAAGCCATCAGCTTGCTGGACACCGCCTGCGCGCGGGTGGCGCTGAGCCAGCATGCGCTGCCTGAAAAAATCGAGTCGCTCGAGGCCGGGTTGGCGGTGAAGCGCACCGAAATGAACGGCCTGCAGGAGGAAAGCAAATTCGACGATCTGGCGCTCAGCCGCATCACTGAATTGCAGCAGACCCTCAGCGACATGGAAGGCGAACTGGCTGCGCTGCGTCAGCGGCAGGCGCAGGAGCAACAGGCGGTCACCACCTTGCTCGACGCGGAGCGGCAGTCGCCGGAGCGCTTGCCGCAGTTGGCCTCCGAGCTGGGAGCCTTGCAAGACGGCGGCCTGCCGTTGGTGTATCCGTGGGTGGATGACCGCGTCGTGGCGGAGGTGTTGTCGGATTGGACCGGCATCCCCACCGGCCGCATGCTGCAAAGCGATCTGGACAATGCGCTCAATCTCAATCAACTGCTGAGCCGCCAGATATTCGGCCAGCAGACGGCGATCGATGAAATCGCGCAGGCGGTGCGCATCTCCCGCGCCGGCATTCAGGCGCACGATCGGCCATTGGGCGTTTTCATGCTGTCCGGCCCGAGCGGCGTTGGCAAAACGGAGACCGCGTTTGCGCTGGCGGAGGCGATGTACGGCGGCGCGCATAACCTGATCGTCTTCAATATGAGCGAGTTTCAGGAATCGCATACCGTTTCCACCCTGAAAGGGGCGCCGCCGGGCTATGTCGGCTACGGCAAGGGCGGCAAGTTGACCGAGGCGGTGCGCCGCAAACCTTATTCCATCGTCTTGCTCGACGAATTCGACAAGGCGCATCCCGATATCCACGAGGCGTTTTATCAAGTCTTCGACAAGGGCGTGATGGAAGACGGTGAAGGCCGCATGATCAGCTTCCGCCAGTGTTTCATTTTAATGACGAGCAATATCGGCGCCGGCGAAATAGAAGCGACGCTGGCGGAAACGCCGGATCTGAAAACCGAAGCGCTGCGGCCGATGCTGCACGACGTGCTGGCGCGCTTCTTCCCGGCGGCGCTGTTGGCGCGCATGAACGTCATTCCCTACGTGCCGCTTTCTACCGAAGCGATAACCCATATCGCCACCAAACAGATTTCGCGTTTACAACAGCGTTTGCACAAAGAAGTGGGCGTGTCGCTGGTGCTGGAAGGCGACATTCCAGGCTGGATAGCCAAACGCATCAGCGCCCATCCTTCGCGCGGCAGAGCGGTCGAGTCGCTGCTGCAGCAGGCGATTTTGCCGCCCATCAGCAATGAAGTGCTGCAGCGCAAACGGACGGGAAAGGAACTGCAGAATATCCAACTCATGGTCGAGAACGATAGTTTAAGTGTTTATTTCGACTGATTTTTAATTTGCCGCCGGCCCGTAAACGCGGGGCGGGGTTCGATATCGGATCAGAGAGGTTGTTATGCCTTTAATCGAAATTGATAACCCGGTGTTAGCCGAATTAAATGCGTTTCCACTCAGCTTCACCACCAAAGAAGGGTTGTCGAGCAACTCGCAATATACGCTCGAATTCGAATGTGAACAGGCGGACGTTGATTATGAATCTCTGCTGGGTCAAGGGATCAGCATTCAAATAGAAAGGCCGGATTTCGGCGCGCGGCCGTTTTACGCTTACGTGATCGGCGCTTCCGATTCAGGGCAGCATCAGGATAAGTTCGTTTATAAGCTGGAGCTGAGCACCTGGCTGTGGTTTTTGATGCAGAACCGCAACAGCCGCATTTTCCAGGATTTGAACGTGCTCGACATCATCGAGCAAATCTTCTCGCGCTACGGTTTTGCCGACTACCGTCTGGATATTCAAGGCACTTATCCGACGCGTGAATATTGCGTGCAGTTTTCCGAAACGGATTTCGCGTTTATCAGCCGCCTGCTGGAAGACGAAGGCATCTGGTATTACTTCGATCACGCCGAGGATAAGCACACGCTGGTGATCACCGACCGGCAGAATTTCGACGATCTGGATTTCGGTTACGCCGTGTTGCCGTTCATGCCGGACAGCGAAGAAAACCGCGCCATCCGTGAAGGGATCCAGCGCATCCAGCGCTCCCGCAAAGTGCGCCCGAATGAAATCGTGCTGCGCGACTTTGACTTCCAGAACCCGCGCAAGAACCTGCAAACCAAGGTGGAAGAAAGCCGCCTCGGCCTGCAGAACACCCCGCTGGAGTGGTACGACTACGCGGCGGGTTATGTGGATACCGAACGCGGTGAAAACCTGGCGCGGCTGCGCCTTGAAGAAATGCAAAGCGACGGCCATCTGCTGTTTGGCGAGAGCAACGCCGTCGGGCTGATGGCCGGCAAGGATTTCTCCTTGATTTTGCACCCGGACGCCAACCGCAACCGCCGCTTCAAACTGACCCGTTGCGACTATGTGTTCGTGCAAGACGGCCCGGACAGCAGCAGCGACGGCCGCAACGTCACCTGCCGTTTCAATGCGTTGAACGACGACGTGCCGTTCCGCCCGCTGCGCGAAACGCCAAAACCTCAAATGCCGGGCATCCAGAGCGCCACCGTGGTCGGCGCGCCCAACTCCGAAGTGCATACCGACAAATTTGCGCGCATCCGCGTGCATTTCCACTGGGATCGCTACAAAACCACCGAGGAAGACAGCTCTTGCTGGATCCGCGTGGTGCAGGCCTGGGCGGGGAAAGGCTGGGGCGTGATCGCCATGCCGCGCGTCGGTCAGGAAGTGCTGGTGACCTATGTCGACGGCGATCTCGATCGTCCGATGGTGACCGGGATTGTGTATAACGGCGACAACCCGCCGCCTTATCAGTTGCCTGAATACATCAACTACTCGGGCATGGTGTCGCGTTCGCTGCGCTTCGGCAAGCCGCAGCATGCCAGCCAGTTGACCTTCGATGACAACCGCAACAACGAACGCGTCATGCTGCATGCCGAACGCGATCTGCAAACCACGGTGGAGCGCAACCAGGCCACCGAGGTGGGAATGGACAAGTTCGACATCATCCGCCGCACCTTTACGGACTGGTTCACCAACCACGTCTCTTACAAGGATTACGTCTTCAGCATTACCGGGTTTGACGCCTCGATTAAAGGCGTCAGCGCGTCGATGACCGGCGTCAGCCTCACCGCCACCGGCGTGAGCACCTCGTTCACCGGCGTCAGCACCTCGTTCACCGGCGTGAGCACGTCATTTACCGGCGTGAGCACTTCGTTCACCGGGCTGAGCACCTCGTTCACCGGGCAGAGCACCAGCTGCACCGGCGTGTCGAACTCGATGACCGGCGAAAGCAACTCCTTCACCAGTATCAGCAACAGCATGACCGGCGAAAGCAACAGCTACACCACGGTCAGCACCAGCCAGACCGGCAGCAGCACCAGCTTTACCGGCGTCAGCGTCAGCACCACCGGATCGTCGACCAGCACCACCGGCTGCAGCATCAGCACCACCGGATCGTCGACCAGCACCACCGGCTGCAGCATCAGCACCACCGGCAGCAGCGTGAGCACCACCGGCAGCAGCGTCGGCACCACCGGCAGCAGCGTCAGCAGCACCGGCAGCAGCGTCAGCAATACCGGCAGCAGCGTCAGCAATACCGGCAGCAGCACCAGCACGACAGGGGTGTCGATCAGCTATACCGGCGCGTCACTGTCCGAGACCGGCGTCGATTTGAAAAAAGTCGGGATGCAAAGCAAAAACTAACGAGGCGCGGCAATGAGAATCATACGGCCACAGCAATTGGTGGCGATTAAAGGAAGTTACCAGATCGGGACAGACAGCCGGCTCGGCATCAGCGTCGTGGCCGGGTGCTACCTGTCCCGGCCTGAACACTTCGTGAACGAAGCCGAAATCTGGGAGGCGTGGAAGCGCGTGCCGCTCAGCCTGCCGATATTGGATGTTGCCGAGCCGAAGCCGTTCGCCGAATACCTGATCGCCGGCCATGCCGGCATCGGTCAGCCGGTGAAAACGCTGAATGTCAGCGCCGACATCGGCGGGCTGAAGCGCCGTTGGCGGGTCGAGGGCGAGGGACGGCGCGGTGCGATGGAGGTGGAACCCTTCCTCAGCGTGCCGCTGGATCACACCTCCGCCTGGGGCGGCAAAGACAACAAGGAGAACCCGTTTGGCCGCGGCTGCAATGACGGGCTGCGGCCGCTGCTGATGACGCTGTCCGCCGAGGGGACCGCGCAGGAGCGCTCTCCGCTGGCGGCGCCGGCGCCGGTGCCGCACGAGTTTGCGCTGCGCAAGACGCACATCGATAAGGTGGCGGGCCAGATCGCCGGCAAAGCCTATCTCGAGACGGCATTCCCCGGGCTGCCGGCCAATATCGATCGGCGTTATTTCCAGATGGCGCCGCCGGCGCAGTGGTTGCCGGAAGCGGCGTGGCCGGATCGGGTGCCCTTCGAGCTGCAGGGCGTCGGCGCGCAAAGCGAGGCGATTCGCGGCGAGCTGCCGGCGGTGCGCGGACGGGCGTTCATCCGCCGTCACGATAGCGACAGCCTCGAGGAAATCGAGCTGCAGCGCAAAACGCTGTGGTTCCTGCCCGACAGCGACATCGCTTTGCTTATCTTCACCGGCAATGCGCCGTTGACGCATCTGCTGGACGAGTCCATCGAGTCCGTCATGCTGGCGTTGGATCGCTGCGATGCGCCGCGCTCGTTCGACTATTTCCAACAGGTATTCCGCAAGCGCAGCGACGATGACGCCTCGCCCTTTGAGTTTCTGTTCGATCCGGATCTGATGCCGGCGGAGATGGGGTTGAACGTCATCCAGGCGGTGTCGGATCACCCCAGCGACTTGCGTTACGATCCGTCGCCCACCTCTCTGGGCGATTCCGCCGTGTTCTATCGACGCATCCGCGAGGCGATCGCCTTGCACCAGCAACAAACGGCGGCGGAGCCGGCTTCCGTGACGCTGCCCGATTTGCCGGCTCTTCCCGCCGAAGACGGCAATGACGCGTTTTTCCCCGATAGCGCGACCGTGGAAGGGAAGACCTTCAGCGGTTTGCGCTGCGAGGCGCTGTCGGGCAGGCATTTTCTGCAGTGCCGCTTTGAGCGCTGCGATTTCTCGCAGGCTTCTTTTGAGAACTGCACCTTCGAAAACTGCGTTTTTGATGCGGTCAACCTGACGCAGGCGGCGCTGCGCCAGATCCGCATGATCTCGTGCACGCTGCAAAAGCCGTTGCTGGCGGAAAGCGTGTGGCAAGAGGCGGTCTTCGAACGGGTGACGCTGGCGGAGCCTCAGGGGCAAGGCCTGCGCGCCGACCACGTGAAGCTGGATAACTGCGTTTTCGAGCGGGGCGATTTCACCGCGAGCCGCTTTGAACACGCGGCGATCGGCAACGGCATGTTTAATGGCGCGACGCTGATCCGCGCGCAGTTTCTGCAAGGCGAGCTGGACGCGTGCGTGTTTAACCGCTGCCTCGCCGAAGAGGCGGTTGCGCTGGAGATGACGCTCACCAAAAACTCGTTCCTTGGCGGCAACTGGCGCGGCGTGCGGTTCGAACGTTGCCGCGTCGAGAGCCTGACGGCGGGCATGCAGGCGAACTTTTCCCACGCCGTGTTCAGCGATAGCTGTTTCACCAAAGTGGGATTGAAAGCGGCGCGTATGGAGAGGTGCCAACTGCTATACAGCGTTTTCACCGAATGCAACTTTGACGAGGCCGATCTGACTGCCTGCGCGATCGCCGGCTGCGATCTGGCCGGCGTGCGGTTTAAAGACAGCCTGTTGACGCACTCACGTTGGCAAAACAGCAGCGCTCAGCAAGGCCTGTTTTATAACGCCGATCTGCGCGATGCGGCATTTGACCAGTGCAATCTGGCGGCGGCGCATCTGGCGATGACCTGGCAGGACGCCGGCACGCGGTTCAGCGGTTGTCTGCTGGAGCGCGCGTGTTGGGTGCCGCGCAGAATCATTCATGGGGACTATGCGCATGAAAACTGAAAGCCGCGTGATCCAACAGGCGCTGCCTGACCGAGAGGCGATCGAACTGGAGGTCGCCCAGGCGGTGGCGCAGACGCCGCCCATGCCGCGGATCTTCAAGAAACGCCGGTTCCACGATCGCGAACTGAAAGGGTTGACGCTGAGCGACTGCTTTTTCATCGACTGTCATTTCGAACGCGTCACGTTTGAAGGTTGTGATTTGCGGGCGGTGCGCTTTGAGGGCTGCACCCTGCAGCAGGTCAACGTGGTCGGTGGCAGCCTGATGCGCCTGTCGTTCAACGAATGCCGGTTTGACAACCTGACGCTGCAACAGGGGCTGCTGTGCAATTTGGCGTGTAACGACACCGCGCTGCAGGGGTGTTACGTCGGCGATTGTCTGCTGGATGACTGCGGTTTGATCCGGTGCGAGGTCAACGGCGCGGAAATTGAACGCAGCAGCCTGGGGCATCTGGCGGTGCAGTCCAGCACCCTGACCAACCTGATGTTTCACCAGGACGTGATACAGGACGCCAACTGGTACGCCTGCCAACTCACGCAGTGCCTGTGGCAGGCGTCGACCCTGGATCGTCAGGTGATGGGCAGTTGTCAGCTGGAGACGTGCAGCTGGCAGACGATCGCGGGGCAGGCGCGCATCTGGTTCACCTGCCGCCTGTCGGGCTGCACTTTGGCGCAGCTACAGCTGCAGGGCGCCAGTTTTCACCGCAGCGAGCTGGAGGGGTGTTCGTTCGCCGACAGCAATCTGACCTCGGCGATCTTCGCCGAAGCGCAGGTACAGCGCTGCGATTTCGAACGCGCGACGCTGACCCTGGCGCAGGGGCAGAAGGCCCGGTTCAGCGAATGCGCGATGAATGGCGCCAACTGGGGGCGCGCCATCTTGCCGCAAGCGGAATTCAGGGCGTGCGATCTGGCGTTAGCCAATCTTGAGCAGGCCGAACTGCGGGAAGCGAACCTGATCGAACAGCCGTTGACCGCCGCTCAGCAACAGAGTGCTCGCCTGCATGGCGCGCAGCGTCATCGCGCCGAAAACGTGCCGCTTACCGCCGATCCGTTCTTGAGTGCGATCGACGCCTGGTATGCGCATCAACAACCGGGGCCGCGGCAACCGTCGTATCAACGGCCAACAGGAGTAAGCAGATATGTATAAATCCAGAAGAGAGCATCAGAAGGTCTATGCCAACGCCAGGGTGACGCCTTTGCAGTTGGTGCGCAGCGCTCCGCTTCCCGAACAAGGGGGGCGCAAGGTGGTGACGCTGGCGGCCGACGCCAACGGCAGTCTGTATGTCGACGGCATGCGCGCCCATTGTCTGGCGGTCGCCACCAGCTGCCTGGTTCAGCCGCTGGCGGGCGATCGCGTTTGCGTCATCGCCGACGGCGACAAGTTGGTCATTACCGAGATCTTGTCGCGGCAACAGGCGAACGCCGTCATGACGCTGGACAGCCGCTGCGCCAACTTGCGCATCGTGGCGCCGGAGATCGAGCTGCAGGGCGGCAAGCGGCTGACGCTGCGCAGCCCGCACTTCACGCTGCTGACGCGCAGCAGCCGTTGGGTGGCCGAAACGCTGCACCAAATCTCTCAACGCCTGTTTGTGCGCAGCAAGCACGCGAGCCGGCGGGTGGAGGAAACCGACGAGGTGCTGGCGAAGCACATCATTCAGGATGCGCGGCAATCCCTCGTCATCAACAGTGAAATTGGTTCTCTGAAGTCTTCGGCGGTGCTGAAGATCGACGGCGGCCAGATACATATGGGGTAAACCACCATGACTGCAGCCAATAACAACATGGCCGGGATCAGCTTTGCCGGCTGTGACCCGATGATACCGGTGCCAGGCCCGAACACCGCGCCCAACAACACCGGCATACCGAACGTGCCTAACTGTTTCCTTTGCGGCGGCAATGAACAGAACCTCGGCAGCATTCGCGCGGCCACCGTCGATTCGGGCGGGGTGATCGGCGCCGCCTCCGGGACGCATTCGGCCCAGATGCAGCCGGTGCAGGGATCGGGCAAGTATTTCACCGGCGGCATGCCGGTCACGCGGCTAGGCGATTCCAGCACGACGAACAATAACAACATGGTTGCCACTCAGGTCGCGCCCAGCCAGACCAAATGTTTCGTTAATGCATAGGAGTTTAGCATGGTGAAAACGCTCCGGGGGATGGCGACAGGGGGACTGTTGGCGGTGGGGATGCTCGGCGGATGCAGCTGGTTTTCTCACGATGAGGCAGCGGATGCGGGGCGCCGGTTGCGGTTTATCGACGTCGAAGTGACCGCCAACGACAACGTGAACCCGAATGCCGCCGGGGAGGCGCAGCCGGTCAAGGTGTGCGTGATAGAAACCAATCGCTCGGGGTGGATGCCCGAGGGGATTGGCGACGGTGCTCCTTGCCGCGAGACGGCGCCGTCGGAAGGGGCGCTGAGCCGGCACCAGAGCATTTTGCAACCGAGGGAGACGTTGCGTTATCGCTTCGAGGTGCCGGCGGGGCAAGAGCGATGGGTCGTCGTCGGGGCGGAGTTTCAGCAAATCAGCGGCGTGTTGCCGCTCGCCGAGCAAAAGTCCCCTGCGCAGGCTGATTCGCAAATGAAGGTGATGGTGGGGATGACGTCACTCAGCATAGTGACTAACGACAAAATGGATGAATGACATGTTACCTAAACAACGCGTCGCCTGGGTAGAAGGCATGTTGATGGAACCGCAGCATTTCCAGCAGCAGGAACGTTTTTTCGAGCACTTGATTGAAGCGCGCTTGCGCAGCGTCGAAACCTTCACCTGGGGGTTCCTGACGCTGGAGATCGACAACGGGCTATTGGAACAGGGCAAGTTTGCGCTGAAGAAAGCCAAGGGCGTTTTCCCCGACGGCACGGCGTTCAGCATGCCTGAGGATATACCGCTGCCGCCGCCGCTGGTGCTGGGAGAAGGCTGCCAGGGGAAAGTGGTGTGCCTGTCCGTGCTGATGGACATCGCCGGCAACGCCCAGATCGATCTTATCCAGGATGCGCGAAAAAGCAGCCGTTTTCGCACCATGGACGCCGAGGTGCCGGATCGCAACCACGGCGTCAGCCTGGAGGGAACGCCGCGCGTGTGCACGATGCAACTGGGCAGCCTGGTGACGCGGCTAAGCCTGGAGGACGCGGTCAGCAGCGCGGAAAGCGTGCTGCCGGTCGGTTTCGTGCGCGAGCTGACCAGCGATCGTCGGGTGCTGCTGGATGAGCGCGCCTTGCCGCCGATGCTGGATTTCCGCGCCATCGGCTGGCTGCCCGCGTTCACCACCGAATTGCTTGGGCTGATCAGCCAGCGTCTGGAGTCGGTTTTCCGCCCGGACGTGCATATGACGATCGGCGGGCTTTCCGAGCTGCTGGAACTGCTGTTGCTGCAAACCTTGAGCGAGTTCAATTTGCGCATCAGCCAACTGCTGGCCAGCCCGCAGGTGCATCCTGAAACCCTGTTCGACACGTTGCTGAGCCTGCTGGGGCGGCTCAGCATCATTCCCGGCGGCGAACGCCTCTGGGATCGGGCCGATTTGGTGTATCTGCACGATGAACCGCACAACTGCTACTTCCAGCTGTTCGCCTCGATTCGCCGCGCGCTGTCGCTGGTGATCGAAGCGCCGGCGGTGGCGTTGCCGTTTGTCGATCGCGGCGACAGCATTTATCTGTGCCCGAACGACTCGCAGCTGCGCCTGGAAAAACTGGTGTTCGCCGTCAGCTGCGGTTTGTCCATCGAGCATCTGCGCTCGTATTTCCCCGCGCAGGTCAAACTGGGGCCGGTCGAGAAAATCATTCAGCTGATCGATCTGCAATTACCGGGCGCTCGCTTGTTGCCGATGGCTTCGCCGCCGCGGCACATACCGTATTACCCGAACAGCATCTATTTCGAGGTTGATCATGCCGACCCGATTTATAAGGAAATGATGGCCGGCTCGGCGATGGCGCTCAGCATCGTGGGTGATTTCCCCGACCTGCGTTTTGACGTCTGGGGATTAAGGCAAGGGAGGGTGGGATGAACGAATTCGAGAGAAAAATACGCGAGGCGATGGCGGTAACGCGCAACAACGCGACGCCGCGCCTTCCCGCGTCCGGCTCGGTGGGCAAAACGACGGCGGAGATCGCCGCGCTGTCCTTCGGCGCGCGGGCGCTGGCCGCCAAGCTGCGGCCGGGAAGCGCCGGGGTGGCGACGCCCCCCGAACCCAAGCCTTATGAAGCGGAAAGCGTTGCGCCGGAAAGCAGCGAGCCCGCGCCGGGCGAGCGCCCGGCCGAGGCGGCGCCGACCTCGAGCGGGCTGTTCGGCCGCGCCGCGCTGAGCAAGCCCGGTGTGATGATGGGGCATTGGGACAACCCGTTGATTGCCGCCGCCATCCCGGTTCTGCTGCAGGTGGAGCGGGTGCGCGATCAGAAACAGCTGAACCCGGGCGCGGTGCGCGCGCAGATCGTACGCGAGATCCAACAATTTCAGCAGACGCTGCTGGCGGATCACATCGCGCCGAGCGATGTGGACAAGCTGGCCTATCTGCTGTGCTCCTACGTGGATGAGTGCTGCATGAGCACGCTCGAATCCGGCGAACTGAATCTCAGCCTGCTGGTGGAGTTTTATCGCGACGCCTGGGGCGGGGAAAAGTGCTTCGAGCACCTGCAGGCCTATCTGGCCGCCTCGCCGCGCAACAAGGAAATCCTGGCGTTTTACGATCTGATCCTGTCGCTGGGCTTCGAAGGGCAATATCACGTGATGGAACGCGGCGCGGTGCTGTTGGCCGATGTGCGCAACCGTCTTGACGGCTATCTGTACAGCCAGAACCCGACGCAGACGCTGGCCGATGCCGAGCCGAGCAAAGTGGTGCGCAAGGCGACCCGCATCACGCCGCTGAAGCTGCTGTGCTACGGCCTGGCCATCGCGCTGCTGGCGTATGCCTCGGCCGCCTGGTATCTGCACGATCAGTCCCGCGCGCTGCGCAACGCCATTTTGGCCTGGACGCCGCCGCAGCCGCGCAAAATCAACATCATGGAGACGCTGCCGCAGCCGCTGCCGCAAATCCTCAGCGAAGGGTGGCTGGAGGTGCGCGCCGATCCGCGCGGCTGGCTGTTGATCTTCACCTCCGACGGCGCATTCGCCACCGGGCAGTCGAAGCTGTCGGAAGAGTTTAAAAAGAAACGCAACATCGAGCGTTTGGGGGAAGCGCTGGCGCCGTGGCCGGGCGATCTGGAGGTCATCGGGCATACCGACAACAAACCGTATCGCAACACCTCCAACAACTCCAACCTGAAACTGTCCGAGGCGCGCGCGCAGACGGTGGCCGACAAGCTGCGCGAATCCTTGGCCAACAGTAAATACAACCGCACCGTGACCTCGGTCGGCAAGGGCGATCAGGAGCCGCTGGACGACAACGCGACGGAAGAAGGGCGCCGCCGCAACCGCCGCGTGGACATCCTTTGGAAAATCGGCGAGAGGGAGATGGCTTCACCGTCTGCAACGTTAAATCAGGCAGGGGTAGCCGCCGAGGTCCCCGAGGATAACTAAGACATCCGCCGGCGTAGAGATAATAAGGAAATTATATGATACGTAGATCATTCATATTGGTGATTGCCTTGCTGCTGTGTGCGGTGGTGTGGTGGATTGGGCCGTTGATCGCCATCGGCACCTATCGGCCGCTGCTGTCGGTCTGGGTCAGGGGCATCATCATCGCGCTGATCCTGTGCTGGGCGCTGTGGCCGTTCGTGGCGACGTTCTTATCCTGGGTGTTCCGCCACGCGCGAGCGCCGGCCCCGGCCAAACGCAAGACCGCCCAGCGAGATCGCGTGACCTCGCGCTTTTACGACGCCTTGCGCACCTTGCAGTACGTCGGCACGGCGAAGCAGCGCACCCCCTGGCAGCGCTTCAAATACCGCCTGACGCGCCGTTACGTCAGCGAAAAGCCGTGGTTTCTGGTCATCGGGCCGCCGGGCAGCGGCAAAACCTCGCTGATCGGCGAAAGCGGCGAACGCTTCTTGCTGGCCGAGCACTATGGCCTGCAGCAGACGGTGGACGTCGGGCCGACCCAGGATTGCAACTGGTGGCTGGCGGAGAATTCGGTGTATGTCGACACTTCCGGCGAATGGCTGCAGTTGAACGGCCTGGGGGAAGAGGGCGCCAGGGCGCGCGATACCCTGTTCAAATTGATCCGCCGCCATCGCCGCCATCCGGGCATCGACGGCATCATGCTGTGTCTGGATGCGCGTTGGTTGCTGCACGCCTCGCTGACGGAGAGAAAGTCGGTCGCCGACGCGCTGCGCGTGCGCCTGCTGGAGATGGCCTCGTGGTTCCGCAGCGAGCTGCCGGTCTATCTTACCATCAGCCACCTCGATCAACTGGTCGGCGGCGAGACCTTCCTGTCGATGCTGGGCGACGATCTGTTGCAAAAAGGCATGGGCTTCAGCCTGAACCGCGCCGAACAGGGAGAAACCCCCTTCGAGCAGTATGAAACCCTCTACCGGGAGATGGTGGCGCGCGTCAGCCATCACGTGCTCGAACTGTTGCACGATGCGCCGGACGGCCAAAACCGCCAGCAGCTGCTGTTCTTCACCGAGTCGCTGGGGTCGCTGGGCAACCCGCTGTATTCCCTGTTAGAGCAGATCTTCCCGCAAACGCCGGTGGGCTACGCCTGCCATCTGCAGCAGGTCTGGCTGGGCAGCACCATCGCCTTGCCGCCGCAGGGGGCGATCTACAACGCGGAAGCGGCGGATATCTATGAAGCTCGCCCGACCGGGCGCATTTATCACCCGGAGCTGGATTACGCCCGGCAAGAACGCGGGGTGATGCAGCAGTCTTCGCACGCCAGGCCGCTCGGCAGCCGCATGAGCTCCCTGGGCCGCTATGTGCTGGTACTCATTCTGTTGGCGGTCTCGTTTAACCTGCTGGCGATGCGTTACCTGTGGGAGAGCGATTACATCTCCTACATTGCGGCGCGCTTCGATGAGACAAAGCGCATCGTGCGCGAAATACCGGTGACTAACCGCGTCAGCGACGATGTCATTTCCGCCTATGAGCAGCTGGGCTACATGAACGCGCAATTGGGCGGCGAAGTATCGCCGGTGCCGAATCCCTATTTCGAGCACAAGCTGATCAACAGCGCGGCGCAAAAAACCTACCAACGCCATTTGCTGCAGATCTTCTGGCCGGCGGTGGAAAACTATATCGCGGACGAACTCAAGAATGACGTCTCGGCGTCCAACAAGGACGTCTACGGCACCCTGAAAGTGTACCTGATGATGGGCGAACCTTCGCACCGCTCCGCCGAAGCCTTGGTCGACTGGTTCATGGCGCGCTGGGAAACCTTTATGCCGCAGGGTTACACCGACATGAACAAAGGCATCTTTGCTTACCATCTGCGGGAGATGTTCTCTTTGCCGGACGCGCCGGTCATGAAGATGAACGGCGATCTGCTGCGCCTGGCGCGGGTGAAAGCGATGAACATTCCGATGCAGGTGCGAGTGGTGCGCCGCATCGAAGAGAAACCGCTGCCGGCGGCGATCAACGATATTTCGTTGGCCGACGCCGCCGGACCGAACGTCTCCTTGATGCTACGCCGCAAGAGCCAGGCGACGGTCACCGATACCGCCGTGCCGGGGTTCTATACCCGCGCCAGCTATCGCGACGTTTTCCTGGCGCAGCTCGATGACGCCGCCAAGGACATGATCGAAGAAGAGTCCTGGGTGCTGCGCGACAGTGGGGAAGGGAAAAACGCGGTGAACTCGCTGGCCTCGGCGCAGAAGCTGGCCGACGAGGCGAGGAAGCTTTACCTCATCGAGTATGCCGACAAATGGGATGCGTTCATGCGCGACGTGCGCGCCCGGCCGGTCAACGGGCTTGAGGATGCGGCGATCCTGGCGCGTCAACTGTCCGACCCTTCTTCTCCGCTGGCCAATCTGGTGCGCTTCGCTGCACGCGAAACCAGCATGACCGGAACCAACCAGGGCGATGCGGCAAGCTGGTTCGATCGCCAGCGCAACCGCATCGAGCAGCAGCGGCGCGACATCCTGGGCGAGATTTCCGGCGAGCGCGCGCGTTTTCGTCTCACGCCGGAGCGCGCGGTGGAAGATCGCTTCGAGCTGCTCCGCCGTCTGGGCTATCAGCTGTTGCAGACCACCAACGCCAGCAACGATCCGCTGAGCCGCAGTTTCGAAGCGCTGTACAGCCAGTTGACCACCTTGTCCACCTCGCTGCGCGGCGGCCAGGTGGTGCCCGCCGGAGGCACGCTGAAGCGCCTGCAGCTGGATGCGGCGCGCCAGCCGGAACCGGTGCGCAGCGTGATGATGGACTTGTTGCAGGTCGGGGACAGCCAGACGATTCAGCAGAGCCAAAAGAACCTGAGCAAAGGCGCTTCGTCGCTGGCCTCCGGCTTGTGCAAGAGCAGCATCAGCGGGCGTTATCCGTTCTCGCGCAACGCCAGAGCGGAGGTCGGCATCGAGGACTTCTCGCGCATGTTTGGCCAAAGCGGCGCGATGCAGCAGTTCTTCGATGAGAACCTGGCCCCTTATGTGGACGTCAACGCGCAGAAATGGAATGCCAAACCGGGTTCAGAGGGGATCGTCAATGCCAGCACGCTGGGCGCGTTTGAAAATGCCCGCCTGATCCGCGATACCTTCTTCACTGCCGGCGACAAGCTGTCTTTCTCCATGTTCATCAGGCCGTTGTCCCTGACGCCGACCATTACGGAAGCGACCCTGGATATCGACGGGCAGGTGATTAACTACAGCCATGGTTTCAGCCAGCCTACCCGTATCGATTGGCCGGGTCCGAAAGGCGGCAGCTATGTTCGACTGACCTTCCGCACCGGCACCGGCCAGATCCAGGTCGCCAGTTTCGACGGGCCCTGGGCCTTGTTCCGGATGTTCGATGCCAGCAATCCCGTGCCGCTCGCCAGCGACAGGCGAGAGCTGACGATGTCGATGTCGTCGGTGGTGGGCGTGCTCAAACTGGAATTGCGCTCGACGATGAAAGATTTCCCACTTTGGTCACGGGCGTTGCGAGGATTCTCGTGCCCGAAGGCGATGTAAACACAACCGTAAAGAGGTGATAAACATGTTAGATCCAGCCAAAATTTTAGAAACCATGAAGGCCGGCGGCAATTTGGGCACCAACTCCCAATCGTCGCTGAGTCAACCGTTTATGCAAGGCGTCAGCAATATTCAAATGTCGGGGCCGGATGCGGCCAAGTCGGTCATGAGTAACGTGACAAAATCTTGCGATGATATGTTCGGCAATATGAAGGGCATTTTTAATGGTCTGCAATCGAATGTGAACGCACACCAAAAAATGCAAACGGGCGAGCAGCCGAAAGATTTTAATGTTTCCATGGACGATCTTCGTCCGGCGATTGCGAAAGGGTTCCCGCACGAAATGGCGGACTTCTTTTCCAAAGTGCCGAAACTGTAATCAACAACTCGATGGATAAAATACCGGGAGGTGGAAATGCCTCCCGGTATTCACAAGGAGTGGTGCGATGATCTATGACTGGATGCTTAAAAACGCCAATAAACGCATGGGTTTTTTCATCATAGTGATACCCAGCTTGTTTTTTTGGATATTGGTTTTTCTGACCTTATCTATTTTTTGATTCTTTGAAGTAAAAAAAAAGCACCCGCGAAGGTGCTTAAAATGAAGCGAATTAAAAAATAGGAAGGGATGATTATGAATTGTTATTACAGTTTAGAGATGATCTGCAATCCGCTGGAAATCAGCGCATCGACAGCCAGACCAATACCTTTACCGATGGTGCCGACAACGGTTTTGGCATCCGGGTTAACACCGGCAATCGCGGAAATGGTATCAATACCTGTACCTACCGCACTGCCAATCAGTGTGCCTACGTCACCAAAAAAACCAGCACCGTTAACTTGTTCAATTTCTACTGCGGATAGTTCTTTCATGATTGAAACTCCTTTTTCAGTTAGCCCTTTACTTCAGGCCATTTCATTATTGCAAATCAGGTCATTTTTTCAATAAAACTCGCGCTGTTTTTTTATACTATTGTGTTTTTTGTTAGATTGATTTTGCATCGTTAGATTATATATTGCCGAAGCCTGGATTTTTATATCTCACTCGCCTTGAACGGCGGCGGTTTTATGAGGTTATTATTTTAAATCGGAATGATATATACCAGAAGGGAGACCTTATGAAGGTATTGACGACGCCGGAAAGACCTTTCCGGTATGATGAGCTTGCGGATAAAATTATCCGCGAGGCCAGGAGCCGCTTGGGCTGCGCCGTTCTGCGGTTTTTAGACTGCATGATCCTGGGTTATGGCCCGCCGGTGATAGTCTTTGATATCTATAATAATCACGGTAAGTTGCAAACGTTCAAAGTCATTCTTCCTCTTGGGAGCGACAAGCAGCTAAAAAAAGATCACCTCGGGTTGGTTTCCTGCCTGGAGGCTAAAAAATTGATGAGGATAAAAAAAATATAAATCATCCCGCTCGTCAACGATGCCGCGTTATCTTTCTGCGCTGCGCATCACTCCTGAAAAATCGTTACTCCTACCAAGCATTTCTTGCGCGGGCGGCCGATGGGTTCGCCTTCTTCTTTTTTGTTGCCGTCTACATGAAAGGGCGGGAATCACTTACTGCCATAAAGTGTAGCTTTTTTTTATGCAAATTTTTTACAATAAAATGAATATGGTTATACTCTGTTTAATAGGGTCTGCGATGACCCCACCGCCTCGTGCGAAAAAAGCATTATCCTGCCTTTATCATAAGTAAATTCCTAATGCATAAACGGATTCTCTTAACAATCAATGTCGCGCAATGTTATGTTCTATATTATGTGTTTTTTCGATATTTATCTGGATATATTGCGCTCTTGGAGTAAAATTAACGTATCAGAGAAAAATCTTAGCACCGTGATGCTGATGGCAATGATGCCTTATAAATATATCTTACGATAACAATTTCCCTTGCGAAGCGCGGCAGCTTACCGCGTCTTGCTTTTGTATGCTCTCCAGGGCAGATGATTTATATAACCCTATATATAAAATGCACTTTTGCGAGGCAAGGTCTTTTTTGCTTCGCCTATAACGCTTTTTTATTAAAAAGCACGTTAAAACAAAAAATAATCACAGCAATGATATTGCAGTAAGGAGAGTGAGCAAGCGTAGTCAAAAGGGAGGTTTGTTAATGGAGCGCGTCAATATCGCTATTGTGGATAAAAATCAATTCTTCAAGCTGGGGTTGAGTCTTGCCTTGCAAGAAGGTTTTCTCACGAATGGCATTAAGGCCAAGATCACGGGAGAAGAACGTGCCAACATCATATTCAGGGCGCCGGACAAGCGGGTGTCCATAAATTTTTGCCATACCCAGCTTTTGCAGGGCAACTTTTCTTCTATTCCGCTCTATTTTTCAATATTGGAGCATAAAAAGACATTCCCTAAAATTCATTGCAATTTGGAGGCCGGAAGTATTACGCGCAAAGACAGCGTGGCGGCGATCGTGGACAAGGTCATGTTCTGCTATCGCAAGAAAAATAGTTTGGTTTCAAGCTATTGCCCGCGTTGCCGTACCCAGTTGACCTTTAGCGAGGGGAAAGTGTGCCGTTTGATCCATTTGGGCTATTCACAAAACCAAACGGCGATGTTGCTCGGCATCAGCCCGAAAACGGTGAGTATTCATAAACGTTCGGCCATGAGAAAACTGAACATCGATAATAATATTGAATTCTTGCGTTGGTTAAAAATGCACAGCGACTCTTGTTAATCAGGGAAAGGAAGCGAACGGTCCGGCGCCGTATTATCAACGGCGCTGAGCGGTCATCTTTTATTGATTTCCGCCCGGCATGGAATCGGTTTTATAGGGAGATAAAACATGGCTGTCTTTGTGAGGGAAGCGGTTTCCCATAATCATTTCAAATTATTGCAGGAGCTTTATGGCAGAGATTTGGGCGGGGAGCGTTTCCTGCACTGGAAGCATTTGCTCGATCCGCATTGTGGGGCGCCAATGGAAAAAACGGGCATATTTTACAAGGATCAAGAACGTTATCTCGGGATGTTTGTATCCAGTTTTTATCCTTTTAAAATCAATGAATTGTCTTTTAATGTCAATATGCTTGGCGATCTTGGGATCCACCGTCAGGTCAAATCTTCCACCGTCTTGAAAGACTTTTTCCTGCAGGCTAAGCGTTCGGATGTGGCGGCGGATATCTGCTTTTCCGATGACAGGAAGATCAGGGTTTATGAAAAGATTTTCAGAAAGTATTTAACCACCAATACGCAAATCTATCCCTTCGTCGAATTAACCTTAAAGCCTGATAAGTTTATGGCCTTTCGTTTTACCGAGGGCGGCCAAGCGCGGCAGGCCAGTTTTATCAATAATCTGGGGCGAGAAAAAGATCATCGCGCATTTGAATATATTGAAAAACATCCTCTGTATCATAAAATTCATTATATCAATAAAGGCAATCTCTACGCTGTGATTGGCTGTTCCAGTGAGTGTGCCGAACTTTTGGATATTTCCAATCCTTCCAGGGAGTGTTTTTCCTGGGCCATCGGCGTTTGTCGGCACCTGCATAGCCGTTGCAAAGTGATGATCCCTATTGGTTTTTACAAGTCGATTTGCGCTCAGGCGGCGGAGGTCATTGCAGAAAAGCGCATCAACATGCTGATCGGTTATTACTCAGAAAAGATAAGCGAGCTGATGCCGAAAGAGGTTTGGGTATGCCGCATGGATCGCCGTTAAGCAGGGCACGTGTATTCTAAATGGAGTGTTTGTCATGGAAGAGATTCCTGTATCACCCTATTCAAAAGTATTTATCGATGAATATGACCGCCATCCAGAAGGCTGTAATTACAACGTATTGGTGCTGCAGCGTATTGAGGGCGCGCTGGATCCCATCAGATTACAAGCTGCGCTGAATGCGCTGGTGCAAGATCATGTCCTGCTGAACAGCCATATTCATGAACAGAATGGCGAGCTGTATTGGCGTCGCAATGACGCAATCCATCCTTTGCAGCATTACACGGACCGCACGCTGCTGACCCAAGTGATTCGCCAGCCCTTCGACATTTACCGCGGGCCGCTTTATCGTTGGGCGCTTTTCGCCGAGGGGGCGGGGCGCTATACCCTGGCGCTGGTGGGCCATCATCTGGTGATCGACGGCGCGTCTTCCGACGAGTTTTTCTCATTGGTGAGCCAGTACTATGGTCAACAGCGGTTATCGACACGCCTCGAGGCGGCCGAGATTGCCGCCATCAACCGGCAGCTGCAGCGCGAGGTGGAACAACTGGCCGCCGACGGAGCGCTGGCGCACTGGCGGGCCGAAGCGGCAAATTTGGGCGCGATAGACGTGCCCTTTGAGAAAAGCGGCGCCGTGCGAAACGATGAGGCGGCCGAGCTGCGTTTCCAGGTGCCCAAAGCGCAATGGAAAGCGCTGAAGCAGGGCGCGGGAATACGGCGAATGAATGACTTTCTGGCGTTGCTGGTGCTGTGGGGCATCTTGATGGCGCGCAGCGGCAATCAGGAAACGGTCTATATCAGCTATCCGGTGTCGATAAAAAAGGGGCAAAGATTTGCGCTTGGCGGGCATGTAAACACCAGCGTGATGCCCCTCTCGCTGCGTGACGGCGAAGGCTTCGCCGCCGTTTATCAACGCGCGCTGGCGTTTATTACCGCCGCGGCGCCGCACTCGCGCCAACGGTTTAACCAACTGCCCACGCAACAGGTGGTGCAGGCGTTGGGGATCCGCGCGATGCCGATTTCCTTTGCCCAAACCAACCTGCGCGATGCGGCATTGGCGCTGGCCGATTGCGCCACTTCGCCGCTGTTTGAAGCCAACCACGATATGGCCAGCGCGTCGCTTTCCCTGGAATATGAGGATCGGGCCGACAGCGATGCCTTGCAGTTCCGGCTGCGTTTTCGTCAGGACATGTTTAACGAAGAAGATATGCGCGACTGCGCGGAACATTTCATGCGCTTGATGCAAGCGGCGATGCGCGCGCCTGACGCGCCTTTACGCCACCTCGCCTTTTATCCCGCCGCCGACATGCCGCCAGATGACGACGCGGCCCCCGCGTTGCCGAGAGAAACCCTCAGCGCCCGGTTTGAGGCGATCGCGCTGCGTTATCCGGATAAGATTGCGCTGGAGTTTGAGGGGCTGTATGTCAGCTACCGTGAGCTGAACGGCATGGCGAATAGCCTGGCGCGCGAAATTACGCTCCGCTACCAAGCGCTGACCGGGGGCGCCCCCCAGGCGGATACGCTGATTGCGCTGTACAGCGAGAAAAGCCTGGAAATGGTGGTGGCGCTGCTGGCGGTGCTGAAAACCGGTGCGGCCTATGTGCCGCTCTCCTGCAATTATCCTCAGGCGCGCATTCGGCATATTCTCGAAGAAACGCGCGCGCCGGTGCTCATCGCCGGGGAAAGCCTGCAGTCGGCCGCCGAGGCGCTGGCGGCGATGATGCCGCACGCCGTGTCCGTCCTCGCGCTGGGCGATCTGAACCGCCTGCCGCACGAGCGGCAGAATCTGCCGGCCGTCACCGGCGCCGACCGGCTCGGCGCGGTGATCTATACCTCGGGATCGACGGGGATCCCGAAAGGCGTGATGCTCGAGCAACACGCGATGTGCGGGTTGGCGACCGCGTCCGGCATCGCTGTCACGCCCGATGACGTGTTGCTCTTCCTCTCGAGCCCGGCGTTCGATGCGGCGACGTTCGAGGTGTGGGGCGCATTGCTCAACGGCGCCAAATTGGTCGTCGTGCGCGACACGGAGGATATCGCCGGCGATGTGCCGCAGTTGGAAGCCTTGCTGCGTCGGCAGCAGGTATCGATTCTGTGGGCGACGCGCAGCCTGTTCGATCATCTTTACCTCAGTCACCCCGACCTGTTCGCCGGGCTGCGCTGTCTGCTGGTGGGCGGGGAGGCGCTGACCGCCACGCTGATGCAGCGCCTGGTGCGGCAAGCCAACCGCCCGCAGCAGGTCATCAATGGCTATGGCCCGACGGAATGCACCACGTTCACCACGATGTACGCCATCGCGGCGGACGAAACCCGCAGCAGCATCCCGATTGGGCGAGCCATACCGGGGCGCGAACTTCATGTGCTGGATCGCTGGCTGCAGCCGTTGCCGCCAGGGCTGGCCGGCGAGCTGTATATCGGCGGAGACGCGCTGGCGCGCGGCTATCTCAACCAGCCGCAGCAGACGCAAGAGCGTTTCATTACGCTGAACGGGCGACGCTTGTATAAAAGCGGCGATCGGGTGCGAGAGTTGCGCGACGGCAATCTGGAGTATCTCGGCAGAAACGATTGCCAGGTAAAAATCCGCGGTTTCAGAATTGAACTCAGCGAAATAGAGAACACGATCAATGCGCTGGAGGGCGTCGAGAAATGCGTCGTGGTGGATGTCGTCCATCGCGATAGCAAGCGCCTTGCCGCTTATGTGCTGATGGCGCGGGGCGAGCCGCTGGATCCTGCCGATTTGCGCGCCCGGCTGGAGCGGATCCTGCCGGATTACATGGTGCCGTCCAGCTATGTCGCGCTCGACGAGATACCGCTGACGGTGAACGGCAAGCTGGATCGCACGGCGCTGCCCGCGCCGCAATTCGCGCAAAGCGAGCGATATGCCGCGCCGCAGAACGCGCTGGAGGCGTTGATTTGCGCCCTGTGGGCGGAGATCCTCGGCGTTGAACGGGTAGGGGTGGATGACGACTTCTTTCGTCTGGGCGGCGATTCGATCCAAAGCATCGTGTTCACCAGCGAATTGAGCAAGTCGGGCTATCACAGCAACTCGCGTGCGGTGTTCGAAACCCGGAATGCGCGGGCGCTGGCCAAGCGCATTTTGCTGCAACGGGAGGCGATTGCGCCGCTCAATGAACAGGGCGAGCTGCAGGGCGAATTCGAATTGCTGCCGATTCAGCGCTGGTACAACGAGCAGCCGCCGCAACATCGCGCCTTCTTCAACCAGACTTTTTTGGTGCGGGTGCCGCCGATGTCCGCCGAGCGCGTGGCCGATCTGGTGAACGGGCTGGCGTCGCGCCATGACATGTTGCGCGCGCGGTTTAGCGCCGACGATGCCGGCGCGCTGGTCGCGCAGCGCTATCTGTCGGTGGCCGACGGCGGCCCTTCATGGGGATACTATGACCTGGCGCTTTGTCGCCAAAGCCGCGCCGAACTTCTGCATCAATGGCAATCGGGGTTTGATCCGGTAGAAGGGCCGCTGTGCCGCTTCGTCTACATTTTCGACAGCAGCGCGCCCGGTTACGCGCTGATGTTCTGCGCATTCCATCATCTGATCATCGACGTGGTGTCCTGGCGCATCATCGTCAGAGACATGCGACGGTTGCATCAGGGGGAATCGCTGTCGGCGAAAGGCACCAGCTACCGGCAGTGGGGCGAGACGTTAAGGCACTACGCGGCGAGCCGGCATGACCAATGCGCTTACTGGTTGGCGATGATCGCCGGGCAACCCGATTACGCCACGCTCAGCGAGGGGGCGCAGAGTCCAGCGTTTTGCCGCTTCGAGTGCGACGCGGCGTTGACGACGCTGTTGATGGACAGCTGTCATCAGGCCTACCGCACCTCGATCCGCGATGTGTTGCTGGCGGCGCTGGCGCCGGTGCTGCAGGCCTGGCATGGCCGTGCGGACAGTTACCTGACGCTCGAACACCATGGCCGCGATATCAATGACGATAAGATCCAGCTCGACGACACCGTCGGCTGGTTCACCGCCTTACTGCCTTTGCGCATCACCGCGCATCAGAGCCCAAAACACACGCTGCGCGCCATCAAGGACGCATTAAGAAAGATGCCGGATCACGGCATCGGCTATTCGGCGCTGAAATACGGTTCAGCGTCGGACGACGAAGCGATAGCCTGCCTGCGGCGCCACCGCTTGCCGGCCATTTCATTCAACTATCTCGGGGTCTTTAACGAACAGACTGACGACGCCTTGTGGGCCTTGATCGACCAAACGGCGGATCTGGAAAACGGCGCGCTGCCGGCGAGCGACAATGTGCTGGATCTGGTGCTCTACGTGCACGGCGACCGGCTGAGCATCGTGATGTCGGGCTTATTGCCGCAGGCGACGCTGGCCCGGATCGGTTCGCACTATCGGGAGAGCCTGTCGGCGCTGGTCGCACACTGTTGCCACGAGGCGAGCCAGGGCGTTCGCCTCGCCAGCCCGGGGGACTTCCCCCATGCCAACGTCAGCCTCGCCGAGTTGGACCGCTGGCAGCAACGTCATCGCGTCGCCGCCGTTTTCGAGGCTACGGTCACGCAGCGGGAATTGATGTATTTCAACCGGCTTAACCGCGAGTATCAGATCGATCAGGCCGTTTATGAGGTGGCCGGCCCGCTGCAGCCGGAGATGTTGAACCAGGCCTGGTCGCTGGCGCTGCAGCGATTTGAAATGCTGCGCGCCGGGTTCGGCGATCAAACCCGCCGTGGGCGACCCAACGTCTTCATCTGCGAGACGCTGCAGGCGCCGATCGCGATCGAGGATTGGACCGACGCGCCGCCGTCCTTGCTGGAAGAAAGGATGGAAGCGCTGTTGGCCCGGGAACGAGAAACCTCGTTTGAGCTGGATGCGCCGCCGTTGATCCGCTGGCGCCTGATCAAGTTGAACGCCGATGAGCACTATCTGGTGCAGACCTTTAACCATATCTTGTTCGACGGTTGGTCCCTCGGCGTTCTGTTCGAACACTGGTTCAACGACTACCTCACCTTGCTGGAAGGGGGCGCGCCGGCGCTGGAAATTAACCGATTTGAGCCTTTCGCCGCTTATGTGCGCGCGCACGGCGACGATCCCGAGGCGCAGGCGTTCTGGGCGAACTATTTGCGCGGGGCGCCGGTCAACCAACGTTTGCCGTTGAGCGCTTCGCCGGATGCCGCGCCGCAGGGGCGACGCATGCGGCAATATGGCGCGGAATTCAGCGCGGAACAGGTGGCAAGCCTCACTGCGTTTTGCCGGCGCCAGGGGATCACGGTCAATCAACTGACGCAGCTGGCCTGGATGCTGGCGCTGGCCGAAGCGCTGGCCTGTGACGATATCGCGATCGGCACGACCATGAGCGAGCGCCCGGCGGACATTGAACAGGTGCAGACGCTGTTTGGCCTGTGTGTCGCCAGCCCGGTGCTGCGCCTGCAGGCGATTCGCCGCCGGCCCATTTATGCGTTGCTGGCCGATATCGCGGATTCCCAGACGCTGAGGCAGAAGTACGCCTTTTCCGAACTGAACCGCTACGACGAACAATGGGTGCCCACTTCGCCGTTCGGCAGCCTGTTTGTGTTTGAAAACATGCCGCAACCGCAGAAGGATCCGCGCTTGCCGTTTACATTCCAGGTGACGGATATCGTCAGCGGCAGCAACCACCAGACGGTGCTGTGCTTGTTCCCCGAAGCGGAACGGCTCGCCATTTCACTGTTTTATGATTCTCACGAGATAGCTCAGGAGACCATCGTTGCGGTAGGACGCCGTTTTCAGGCCATTGCGCTCGCGATCGCCCACCTTCCGCCCGACAGCGAAATCCGCGCCGAAGACGGGATTATCCAGGCGGAGGAGGCGTGATATGTGGCTTGCTATCGACGGCAAAATAAAATACCGGGCGATCGTGAGCGATCTTGACGGAACCTTGCTGGATCCTGCCGGAAATCTGTCTGATCTGACGGTGGAAACGCTCAATATCCTGCATGCCCGCGGGCTGGAAATCGTCATCGCGACAGGCCGTTGCGATGCGGATGCGCGCGGGATTGTGGATGGCCTGGGGTTCTCGCCGGCGATCGTCTCCTGCAATGGCGCGATGGTCAATATCGAGGGGCGGCCGGTGGCGGATAAAAGCTATTTCCTGCCTCGCGACAGCCAAATGATGTTGATGGATTACCTCTTCGCCTGTCCGCTCCACGTGACGTTGTTCACCCAGGAAGGATGGATGATGGCCGAAGAGAATCCGCATTTTGCCGACTATATCAAAACCTCGGGCGTCGCTTGCCGCTATGTCGAACCGGAGGCGATGAAACGGCAACCGATCCTGAAAGTGCTGCTGCAGGGGGAAGCGGCGCTGATCGAGCGGTTTTACGACGAGGTCAGTCAGGCTTTCGGAAAAACGCTGTCCATCTGTAAGTCCTCTGCGGAAACGATAGACATCATGGATAAGCATATTTCCAAGGCCAGAAGCGTGGCCGACTATCTGAGCGCCAAACAGATAGCGATGCGCGATTGCCTCTCTTTCGGCGATGCGATGAACGATTTAGACATGCTGCGCTGGGCCGGAACGGGGGTGGTGATGGGCAATGCCATGGGCGAATTGAAGCGCGCGCTGCCGTTTAACCCGATTGCGTTGCCCAACAGCCGCAATGGCGTTGCCGATTATCTCTGCCGTGAGTTCGGCCTGTTCTGACATTGTCACCGCCGCGCGGGTGAACGCATTGGCAACAGGGTCTTTCGTGGGCAGATAACAAGGAGGTGAACAAACAGTGAGGGTTTCATTTTTTCATTACTAAACATGTCGATAAATACAAAGGAGACAGTATGAAAGAACTGACTGAAGCAGAAGTCATGGCGGTTTCCGGCGCAGGCATCGCTTCCGATGCCGGCAAAATCCTGGGCAATGGCATTGGCGCCATCGTAGATGCCGGTACCGGTCTATTCGGGATCCACGCGGATGCGGCGGGCGCCGGCGCCAAACTCGGTGAGGGCATTGGCGCCGTCATCGATGCCGGTATTAGCGCCTTCTCGCAGCTGTTTGGCCGTAAATCGTCATAAGCCCGGCCCTTAATGAAAAGTGCCCGCAAGGGCACTTTTACCTCGCACATGTCGGGAGCCGGAAGAACGGCAAAGGGAGAGTTCATGGCGAATAAAATCATCTTGATCATGGCCATCAATCTGTTCGTGGCGGTGGCGTTGGCGGTGTTTAACTTTATCTATATCCAAAAGAAGGTGGATATACGCGCCCCCAATGACGCCACGCCCTTTCAGGTGACCGAGAAAGCGCAGGGCAGGATCGTCTCCATGCAGCAGACCTCGGTATTTCTGAACAACAATCCGGTGGTGGCGTTTACGTTGGAAATCAACGCCAGGCGCAAACAGTTTACGATCGCTGACCATCGGGAGGTCGTGCTGTATATCGCCATGAGCCGTTATGAGGAAAACGGCGTTTACAGCCTATTGCTGGGCGAGAACGACAGGGACGTGGCGTTCGAAAAGGACAGCTTTGGCTATCCGATACGCTTTCATCAGGTGCTCTAGGCGCGCGGAAGGTTTCCTGCCGCCAGGCGGCGTAAAAGGGATTTGCCACGGACAAAGGGGGGAGGAAAAATGCTAAAACGCATCGGATACACCGCGCTGATTTGCCTGGCCTTAATCGGCGGCCGGCAGGCTATGGCGGCAGAGGAAGATCGCTGCTTTGCGGACGAACATTCCGCCTTGCACACCGTTATTCCTTGTTATAACAATCAGTTGGCGATATTGCCTCTGTCATATTCGTTAAAGGGCGTGGATAACGGCCATGACGTGTCGATACGTCATTATCGGTTGATGTCGCAATCCTGGTCGCCGCAAGACGCCATCCGGCCGACGCAATGGTGGCACGATGTGGATATTTATATCCCCAACGGGGCGCTTGCCCGTAAAGCGTTGGTGCTGATGAGCGATGACTGCGCTTGCGCCGCCGCAGGGGCGAGCGGGGCAGGCAAGCAAAATGCGACGTTTTCCGTCGCCATGCCGGCGGCCTTGGCGGCGGAAAGTCACACCGTCGTGATTGTCGTCAACCGGCTGCCTTATCCGTACCTGGAATATCAAAATGAGGGGCGGCGTCGTGCGGGGGAGGACAGCCAGGCCAGAGGCTGGCGATTGTTCCTGGACGATGCGGATGAATACTTGATGATGCCGCTGGCGATCCCCATGACGGCGGCCTTGTCGCAAACCATGACGCTGGCGCAGCGCGAATTGAGCCGGTGGGGGATAGATAAATTCATCGTGGCGGGCGCGGCGAGCGGCGCAACCGCGGCGTGGCTGGCGTCATTGTCGGATGAGCGCATCGATGCCGTCGTCGCCATGTTCCCGGATGGGATCGCGGCGCGGCAGGTCTTGAAGCATACCTATCGTACGTATGGCGGCCGTTGGCCGTTGGCGTTTCATCCTTATTACCAACTCGGCATCGATCGGCGCATAGAGACGCCGGCGTTCGACAAACTGATGCAAATAGCGGATCCCACCGCTTATCCGCCGCCGCCGGCGGGAGAGCGGCCAGCGGTACCGAAATATGTCATCATCGCCAGCGGCGACGAACGTTATCCGCCGGACAGCACGCGATTCTATTTCAGCGCCTCACCGGGAGAGGCTTCGCTGCGCGCGATGGCCGACGGGGATCGCGCGGCAAGTCGGCCGGCCGCCGAACGCGCCATACTGGCGATGATCAAGCGCCGCCAGCGCGATATCGCGTTGCCGACGATCGAGGTGCAAGGCAGCGCCGCGGATGCTGCGGTGCGCACGCTGCGTTTTTCCGAACCGCCGGCCACCGTGCGGCGCTGGAGCGCGCACAACCGCACGGCACGAGATTTTCGTTATTCGTGCGGCGTACGCTTTACCCCGGAGCCGTTGGCCGCAGCGGAGGCCGATCGCGGCGAGTTTCGTCTGGCCGCCCCGGTGCAAGGCTGGGAGGCCACCTTTATCGAGGCGGTGTTCAACGATGGGTTTATCGCGACCACGCCGGTCTTTATCACGCCGGACGATAATTATCCGTCCGCCGTTCCCGCGGGCGATGGCCTGGCGTGTGAAACCCTACCCGGCAGAGGGTTGGGTGAAGATTATCGCCATGACGATTAATTAGCGGCGCCGAAAAACATTAAGGCGGCAATGCGTTATTCTGCGCGACAGAGCGCATTGCTGCCTTATTTTCGAAATATTGAACGGCGCCAGACAGAATATTTCTGCGTAACGCCATTTTCTCGTTGTCACATGACCGCGCCGGTTTCACGAACGGCGAATGCCTTATTCTCCCTCCTGTTCGATAAACTGTTATCGCCATGCTTTTCCTCTTCTTCTGCTCCTCTCGCTGCCGCCGCGTCGTGATGCCTTTCGTAATATAAATGTCATTTATTTCAGGGCGAGTTTTATCGCCCGGCTTTCATTTTACGGCGATGTCACCTGATTTTTCGCCTGAGAGGGAAATGAGGAGGATCTGGCGAAAGCGTCTTCGGATAGCGCGATAATAAATTCTCTTACTGCCAGATGAATGAATCAGGAAATGCCGATTTGGCGGTTTTTTCAAAATAAAATTAAGAATGATGCTAATTCTATTTGGGGTAATTATCTTTTCTCATCTTTACATTGATTTTATGTATTGCTAAAGGGGGAAAGCTAAGCATAATTAACTGTGAAAGGAGCGGGGCTCCTATTCTTCCTGTCCGGGTTCTCCGTGGCGGGGATATTTTGAAGTCTGTCTAATCAAAAGGAGAAGTACCCATGATGGAAAAAAAAGTGATTATGTTGGCATTTGTCGCGGCAGCGTGTTCAAGCGCTTTACCTGCTCTGGCAGCAGATGGTCAGGTTAATTTTACCGGGAATATTGTCGATGCTGCGTGCAAGGTCACGAATGACTTGAGTAATCCATTAAATGTTGTTTTGGGTGATGTGGCCCGAACGGCATTTGCGGGTGGCAAGGGATCAACGTCCAGCGCGACAAAATTCACGCTGGAAGTCACCGATTGTCCGGATACGGTAAAAAGCGCCACCGTTAAGTTTGACGGCGCGGCCGATAACGGCGACAGCAACGTATTACAGCTGACTCAGGAAACGGATGTCGCTACCGGCGTCGGTATCCAACTGTCTGATATTTCTAACAGTGTTCTGCCGCTTTACACGGCGTCGACGGCTTATCCGTTGGCTTCCGGCAGCGGCGTGAAAAATAACCTCGATTTTACCGCCCGCTATATTTCCACGCAGGCAGATGTGACCGCCGGTAAAGCCAATAGCGTCGCCACCTTTACGCTGAATTATAACTGATAATATTTTCTTGCCCGCTGGTTCACAGCGGGCTGTATTGCCTCGGAGATAATATTATGCGTTTTAATCGCTACGGCGCCTTAGCGGCTTTCATTATTTTATTGTTTGCGTCTACGGTTCACGCCGGCGTGGTGATTGGCGGGACGCGGGTGATATTCAACGGCGAAAAAAAAGAAGCGTCAATCAGCGTGGAGAATCCGGATAAAGAACCGTATTTGATTCAGTCCTGGCTGGAGAATCAACAAAGCGGGGTGGATAAAATCGCGTTTATCGTTACGCCGCCTTTATTTCGGCTGGACGGCAACCAGGAAAATATGCTGCGCATCGTGAAAGTGGGTGATGACTTACCGAAAGATAAAGAAAGCTTGTATTGGATGAATATTAAATCCATTCCTTCAACAACCCAGACGGGTAAATCGAATACGCTGCAAATAGCGGTCAAGACCCGCATTAAATTGATTTATCGGCCGGCGCCGCTGCTCCGCCAGGTACCCGAAGAGGTGACGCAGCAGCTGAAATGGCAGCGTGTCGGTTCAGAATTAAAACTCACCAACCCAACGCCTTATTATATGAACTTCCATTATGTCCGTATCGGGGGGCGGGAAATGAAAGAGGTGGCATATATCGCGCCGATGAGCAGCGAAATGTTTGTATTGCCCGTGGCGGGCGCAACGTCGGTAAGCTGGAAATTAATTAATGATTATGGCGGCACAGGTAAAGAACATCAGTCAGGTATTTAATCTGTAAGGGAAGGCAGAAAAAGGGATAAAACATTTCAATAATGGAGCTAATGAATGATAACTCAAAAGCGTATATTAGCGAAGCGGGATGCTTGGCTGAAACGCATAGCCTTATTCACGGTAACAACGGCGGTATGCGGCAATATGGCTAATCCCGCCTTCTCTCGTGACTATTTTAATCCGGCGTTGCTGGAAACTGGGCGCTCAGGTCAGCAGCACGTCGATCTGTCGATTTTTGAAAATGGCCAGCAGGTTCCCGGCACGTATCGGGTCGATATTTGGGTGAACGACATGCTGCTGGAAACGCGCGAGGTGTCGTTCGCTCTGCGGGCCGGCAGCGACGAGAAGGCCGATCTGCAGCCTTGTCTGACGCGGGAAGATCTGAAACGGCTTGGGGTGAAAGTTGAGCTGTTTCCCGGTTTGGCCGGTGCCGATCGCTGCGCGAATTTGGCCGCGATCCCACAGGCCTCGGCGCAATTTCAATTTAACCGCCAACGCCTGATGCTGAGTATCCCCCAGGCGGCGTTGGAAAATAAGGTGCGCGGATACGTTCCGCCGGAACAATGGGATGAAGGCCTGCCGGCGATGCTGCTGAACTACGGCTTCACCGGCAGCAACAGCAAGGGGCGCGATCGATTCACCCAGAGCGCAAGCAGTTATTACCTCAACCTGCGGCCGGGCTTCAACCTGGGCGCCTGGCGAGTGCGGAACTACACCACCTGGAGCTACAACAGCGCCGGCGGCGGGCGAGCGTCGGAGGATCGTTGGGACTCCGTCTATACCTACGCCCAGCGCAATATCATCCGCCTGAAAAGCTTGCTGACGCTCGGCGAAAGCAGCAGCCCGTCCGATGTGTTTGACAGCGTGTCGTTTCGCGGCGCGCAGCTGGCTTCCGATGACGACATGTTGCCGGAAAGCCTGCGTGGTTATGCGCCGGTGGTGCGCGGCATCGCGCGCAGCAATGCGCAAGTGGTCATTCGCCAAAACGGCTATGTCATCTACCAGAGTTACGTTGCGCCGGGCGCGTTTGAAATTTCGGACATGTACCCGACCGGCGGCAGCGGCGATTTGGAGGTGACTATCAAGGAGGCGGACGGCAGCGAACAGCACCTGACCGTTCCCTTCGCCAGCCTGCCGGTGCTGCAACGCGAAGGGCGGCTGAAATATGCGCTGACCTCGGGGCAATACCGCACTTACGATCACAGCGTGGATAAAAAGATCTTCTCGCAGGCCAGCCTGATTTATGGCTTGCCCGCCGGTTTCACCCTGTATGGCGGCGGCCAATTCGCCGGGCCGTATCAATCGCTGGCATTGGGTCTGGGCAAGAACCTGGGCGAGTTCGGCGCCCTGTCGGCCGACGTCACCCAGGCGTGGGCAAAGCAGGAGCATCAGCCGAAAAGCGATGGTCAGTCGTGGCGCGTGCGCTACAGCAAAAATATCGTCGAGACGGGGACGAACTTCGCCATCGCCGGCTACCGCTATTCGACCAGCGGCTACTATGGGCTGCAGGAAGTGCTGGACACCTATCGCAGCGGCAACCGTTACGCCCCGATAGACCGCCGCAAAAATCGCGGCGAAATCACGCTGAACCAGAATTTATGGGAAGGGGCGGGGTCGCTTTCACTCAGCGCGGTCTCCGAAGACTATTGGGGCTCCGAGCGCAATATGCAGTCGCTGAGCGCGGGTTACAACAATAGCTGGAATGGCATCAGCTACGGTGTTAACTACAGCTACAGCCGGAATTCACAGGCTATTTACGGCGATTCGAACCGCGGGCGCATTTACGATCGCGATCAGATCTTCGCTTTCAACATCAGCGTGCCATTAGAGAAATGGCTGAGCAACACCTACGCCACTTACAACCTTAACACCAGCAAAAAAGGCAATACCAGCCATACGGCGGGCCTCAACGGCACGGCGCTGGCCGGCGGCAACCTCAGTTGGAGCGTACAGGAAGGGTATGGCAGCCAGGGCCAGGGCAACAGCGGCAACGCCAACGCCGACTGGCGCGCGACGTACGGTGAACTCACGGCGGGCTACGCCTACGATCGCAGTCAACAGCGCGTCAACTACGGGGTGAAGGGCGGGGTGATCGCCCATGAAGACGGTGTGACCTTCGGTCAACCGTTCGGCGAAACCGTCGCCCTGGTGCAGGCGGCCGGCGCGAGCGATGTGGCGGTCGGCAATCAGGTCGGGGTGAAAACCGACTGGCGCGGCTACGCGATCGTTCCTTACGCCACGCCTTATCGCAACAATTCGATTCGCCTCGATGTCGACAGCTTGCCGGATGATGTCGATCTCGAGTTGACGAACCAGTCGGTCACGCCGACTCGCGGCGCGGTGAGCCGGGCGAATTTCAAAGCCAACGTCGGCAGACGGATTTTGATGAAGGTGACGGACTCGCAGGGGGCACCTCTGCCGCTGGGCGCCAGCCTGCGTCTTGCCGAGGGGGCGACTCAGCCGTTCCTGGTCGGCGGCGACGGCGTGGTCTATCTGAGCGGCATGGCGGAAAAGGGCCTGCTCATCGCGCAGTGGGGCAGGAATGGCGAGAACCAATGCCGCATCCGTTACCAGTTGCCGGCGGAGCCGCCGTCAGCGGGTCTCCAAACCCTAAACGGCGTTTGCCAATAGATCTCGCTCTATTTCCATCATGACTTTTAAGTGAGAGTGAAAATGAACGTTTTTCTCAGGATATTCGGTTACGGCGCCCTGGTGTGGCTGGCGACGCTCACGACGGCGGTTTATGCCGGCACCTGTACCACCAACGCGAAAACCGCCCGCATGGGGTTGCTGACGCTGGCCGTGGATCCGCGCATCGAAGTCGGCGAGCAGTTGGCTGTTCGAACCGAGAACAGCATTAACGGCACGACGTTTTCTTTTCTTTGTTCCGGTTCGGTCGCCTATCGCTCCATGTCGCCGCTGACGCCGAGCGCGCTGCCCGGCGTATTTGAAACGGGCATTGAGGGCGTGGGGGTGACGATTTCAGACTTATGGCAGAGCAATAAGAACGTGCCCGTCAACACGGCGATTTCGCCCAACTTGCTGACGCCGTGGATCAATCGAAACGATGTTCGGCTGACGTTTATTAAAACCGGCCCGATCAAAACCGGCGGCGATATGGGCGGGAAAATTATCGCCAGATATTATCTGGATTCGACCTCCATTTTGGATATCAGTATTTCCGGCATGAAGGTCATTCAGAAAAGTTGCCTGGTTGATTTGAACTATAAAAATCAAACGGTGAATCTGGGCAGCCCTAAACGCAGCGAGTTTAACGGCGTCGGCAGCACGGCGGCGTCTTCCGAACGCAATTTTTCCGTGGTTCTGCAATGTCAGGAGGACAATATTCCGGTTCAGGTCACGTTCGAGGCGGCAGGAAATTCGCCAGGCGTGGGAATGATTGATATCGCCGACGGCGCCGATGCGGCGAAGGGCGTCGCCGTGGAAGTGTTGGATGAGAACCGTAATCCATTAACGTTTTCCAGACCGATCAATTACCACACCGCGGCTGAAAAAGAGATCAGGATCCCCTTGATGGCGCGCTATAAGCAAACGGGAGCCATTAGCCCCGGGCAGGCCGACGCGGTGATGACATTCACCATTACGCAGAATTAAAGAGACCCCCATTAAAAATATAATGTCGTCTGTTCGCGCGACATTATTGGTGGCATCAGGCGCTGCAGGCCGATGCCAATGCAATGACAACACGCATGTATGGCCGTGTTTGTCCGTTTAAATATGGAGATTAACCAATGAAAGAACTGTCTGTTATCGAAATGAACGAAGTGTCAGGCGCTTATTCCTGGGATATGAGCAATGGACTGTCGGGGCTGATTGGCAGCGCCGTTTCCAATGCCGCGGAAGCCGTTTCATCCATCGCTCTGGGTGCCTCCGTGGGCAGCATGGCGGGCGCCGTCATCGGCGGTAAGCACGGCGGCGACGGCGGCGGCCTGCTGGGCGTCGGCTCGATTGGCCAGGGCGTCGGCATGGTCGCCGGCGGCATCCTGGGCGGCGTAGCCAGCGGCGTGGCCGCAGCCGTTATTGGCTGGGACACCACGCTGGAATACTCCAAAAAAGGCCTCGATGGGCTGATTAACGGCACCATCAGCTAAATCCATACGCGGTCCAAAGCCGCAGCGTTCTCGCTGCGGCTGTCTCCCGGTCAGGCAAGCGCAGGTTCTTCCTATGAGTGATAATAAGAGCAGGAATATTTTCCGCCAGGAGGCGGTCAATTATCAACGTCAAAGATGGACCGGCAGGGCGCTGTTAATTTCCGGCGCGTCGAGCCATGTGATTGCCGCCACCTGTTTCACTTTTATTCTGATCCTGGCGGGCGCACTCTATTTTTGCGAGTACACGCGCCGGGTCGATGTTGAAGGCGAGGTGATCAGCATCCCGCATTCCACCAATGTGTTTTCCTCCCAATACGGCTACGTGAGCCAGGCATTTCATAAAGCCGGTGACGTGGTGGAAAAGGACGAGCCGCTGTATGTGATTGATGTCTCGAGAAGCACCACGTCCGGCAATGTCAGCCATATCGCGGCCAGCGAAATAAGCAAACAGATTAGCAATCTGGATTCGATAATCAGCAAGCTGAATAAAAATAAAACCGCCATGCTGGATAATTTGCGCAAACAGATCAATAGCTATGAAAACGCCTATAAAGAAACCGAGAAACTGAACCTCAGTGCCAAAGAGGGGATGGATAAAATGCGGGATAGCCTGAAAAATTACGAACACTATTTGACGAAAGGCCTGATCACCAAAGATCAGTTAAATTATCAGCGTTCGCTTTTTCAACAACAGCAAAGCTCGTATCAGGCGCTCTACAGCCAAAAGATCCAGCAAAATATTCAGCTGTCGCAGTTGCGCAGCGATTTGCTGATTCGCGCCGCCGATTATGACAATCAGATATCGCAAAGCGAATCGCAACGCAGTGATTTACAACGCCAGCTGGCGGAGTCCAATGCCGGCGGCCAGGTCATTATCAAAGCGCCGCTCAAGGGGAAAATCGAGTCGCTGAGCGTGACCGCCGGGCAGGTGGTCGAGAGCGGCAGCAGTCTGGCGCAAATCAAACCGATTGATAACATCAAATATTATCTGGTTTTATGGCTGCCGAATAACAGTTTGCCCTACGTGAAAATCGGCGATGGCATCAACATTCGCTATGAAGCCTTCCCGTCGGATAAATTCGGTCAGTTTCCGGGAAAAATAGAGTCCATCTCGTCGGTCCCCGCCTCCCCGCAGGAAATGTCGGAATACAGCAGCGGAAATAAAAGGGAAAGGAACGCCTACTACAAAGTGCTGGCGTCCATCAGCGACACGCAATTCAGCGATAAAGGCAAATATCTCGAAATCAGCAGCGGGCTGCAGGCCAGGGTCATCGTCTTCCTGGATAAGAAACCGCTTTATCAGTGGGCGATCGCGCCTTTGTATGACATAAAAAACAGCGTTGTGGGGCGAGTCGATGAAGGACAATAATCTCTTTGAACGGATCAACGAGAAGTTAACCTTCTCACTGCGCAAGCGGGTGCCGAGCATCTTGCAGTCGGAGTCATCGGAATGCGGCCTGGCGTGCCTCGCCATGATCGCCTCCTATTACGGGTTTAATGTGGATATGCTGAGCCTGCGGCAGCGATTCGGCATTTCCACCCAGGGTGCGACCCTGGGGACGATCTCTCAAATCGCGTCGCAAATCCAGCTGAAAACGCGCGCCTTGTCCTTGGACATCGACGAAATCAATCAGCTGAAAACGCCCTGCATACTGCACTGGAATATGAATCACTTCGTGGTGTTGGTTAAGGTGCAGCGCGCCGGTTTTGTCATTCACGATCCGGCTTTCGGGCGCCGAGTGATCGGGCTGCAGGAGATGTCGAATCATTTTACCGGCATCGCGTTGGAGCTGTGGCCCGACAGGGCCTTTCAAAAAGAGACCCTCAAGACCCGTTTGCGCCTGCTGGATTTGATGAAAAACATCGAGGGCCTGCCGGGGACGCTGCTCAAGATCTTTGCGTTATCGATAGTCATCGAGTCGGTCAACCTGCTGCTGCCGGTGGGAACCCAACTGGTGACCGACCATGTCATTCAGGCGCATGACTACAGCCTGCTGACGGTCATCTGTTTGGGGCTGATCTTCTTCACCTTGTTCCGCGCGGTGGTCAGCATCGCCAGGGCCTGGATCTCCATCGTGCTCGGGACGCTGACCGATATTCAGTGGAAGACGACGCTGTTTGAACACCTGATGAAGCTGCCGCTGGATTTTTTCGAGAAACGGCACCTGGGGGACATTCAATCGCGCTTTTCCTCGCTGGATGCGATCAGAACCACCTTTACCAATAATATCGTCAGCGGGATCATCGACGGTATCATGACGGTCGGGCTGTTCGCGATGATGATGGTCTACGGCGGCTGGCTGGTCTGGGTCGTGGCGGGCTTCACTCTGATCTACATCCTCATCAGGATGATGACTTACAGAACCTACCGTCAATTCTCGGAGGAGCAGATCGTCAAGGCGGCCAAGGCCAACTCGCATTTCATGGAGACGCTGTACGGCATCTCGACCGTCAAGGCGCTGGGCATCAAGGAAACGCGCTCCAGCTATTGGCTCAATCTGAACGTCGACGCCGCCAATACCAATATCAAAATCACTCGATTCAATATGATGTTCGGCGGGATCAATACCTTTATCACGACGCTCGATCAGGTGGCGATCCTGTGGCTTGGCGCCATGATGGTCATCGACAATTCCATGACGCTCGGCATGTTCATGGCGTTCAATGCCTATCGCGGCCAGTTCTCTCAGCGGGCCTCGAGCCTGATCGACCTGGCGATCGGCTTGCGCATGCTGTCGCTGCACAATGAGAGGATATCCGACATCGTCTTTACCGATGCGGAGACGGAGTCCGCGCCGCGACAGGTTTTCCCCTCGGGCACGGGGATTGCCATTGAGGTAAAAAATCTTACGTATCAATATGACGCGCTGTCGCGGCCGATCTTCAAAGACCTGAACATGCGCATTGCGGCCGGCGAAAGCGTGGCCGTCGTGGGCGCCTCCGGCGCGGGCAAGACCACCTTGCTGAAGGTGATGTGCGGTTTGCTCAGCCCCACTTCCGGCCAGGTTTTGGCCGACGCGATGGATATCCATAAAGTCGGGGTGAATAACTACCGTAACGCGATCGCCTGCGTGCTGCAGGACGACCGGCTGTTCTCCGGATCCATTGCGGAAAACATCAGCGGGTTTGAGGTCAATGCCAATAAAGAGCTGATCATGGCCTGCGCGATACACAGCAATATCCACGATGAAATCATGCAGATGCCGATGGGCTACGAAACCCTGATCGGCGAGTTGGGCAACGGCATCTCCGGCGGGCAAAAGCAACGTTTGTTTATCGCGCGCGCCCTCTATCGCCGCCCGAGCGTGCTGTTTATGGATGAAGCGACCAGCCATCTGGACGTTGAGAATGAGTCGGCGATCAACCGGGCGATATCTTCGCTGAATATTACGCGCGTGATCGTCGCCCACAGAAAGTCGACCATCGACTCGGCCGACAGGGTGGTGGTGCTGGGGGCCGAGAGCGGCGCGCCGGCAGGCGGCGGTGAATAAAGGGCGCTTGCCGGCGCCGGGGGCGAAGCCGGCAACGCAGGCTGTCCCCGCGACCTAAATCGCGGTAAAATGCAGCAGTTGACCCTATCGCATTCCATCAGGCCGTCGAACCCGCTATGAAAACGCGCAAACCGCGCCGCCCGCCCGGGCGGTGGATCTATTACATCCTGCATGAAGACATGCTGTGGCCTTGCCCGGTCAAATGGGAGTGGGAGAGCGGCTATAACGCCTGGTTGCCGTTTTACTATTCCCCCACGCTGGAATTCGTCGCCGGCAACCCCGCCCGCGCCACCAAGGTCAGCAGCGGCCGGCGCTAAGCGTACTGCCCGCCTTGCCGCCCGGCATCCGCTCACCTAAGATCATTGCATCACCCACAGGTTTCCGGGAGCGTCCATGTCTACTCTGTTTCGCACGTCTCTTTGCGGCGTAGCGGCGTTGTTGCTGCTTGCGGGTTGTCAGCAGACGGCGCACCAACCGGCGCCGCCGCTGCAGGCGCAATTGGATCACATCGCTTTGATGTTGGCCGGCGGGCATTTCCAGCGCGTGGACTGCGGGCGCAGCGACGTGCCGGACGACGTGAAATTGCAACGTACCGCGATGCGTGCAGCGCAGCACCGCGGCTGGGATACGCAGGCGGCAGGGTATCGGCAGTTGCCGGCGCTCACCCAGGCGCGTTACCTGACTCTGCAACAGGATAGTCAACTGCTGACGGACAAATGCGCCACGCTCAGCCGCAGCACCGCGCGCTTTATCGCGGCGGCGCAGGCCGATCAGGAAGACTACATGGAGTAGCGCTACGGTGTGCCTGTCGGGCGCTCGCCACGGGCGCCCAAAAATTCTTTGCAGGATAACGATTTATCGCTCATCATTTGAAATGATGTTTCACTTTTATCCATCGAGCCCACCTTGAACCTGTATGCCGCACTGCGTCAGCGCGTGGAAAATACGCCCTGGTACGCCAAACGGAAAAGCTACCGCGTGCTGTTCTGGCGCGAAATCACGCCGCTGGCGGTGCCGATTTTTCTGGAGAACGCCTGCGTTCTGTTGATGGGGGTGCTGAGCACCTTTCTGGTGAGTTGGCTCGGCAAAGAGGCGATGGCCGGGGTGGGGCTGGCGGACAGCTTCAACATGGTGATCATCGCCTTTTTTGCCGCGGTGGATCTCGGCACCACCGTGGTGGTGGCCTTCAGCCTCGGCAAGCGCGATCGCCGGCGGGCGCGGGCGGCGGCGCGTCAGTCGCTGGTGCTGATGACCGGCGTGGCGCTGCTGTTGGCGGCGGGCATTCACCTGGCGGGCGAACCGATCATTGATGTGATCGCCGGCGCGGCCTCGCCGGAGGTGAAAGCGCTGGCGCTCTCTTACCTGCAAACCACGGTGTGGAGCTACCCGGCGGCGGCGATTGCGCTGATCGGCAGCGGCGCTCTGCGCGGCGCAGGCAACACCAAGATCCCGCTGCTTATCAATGGCGGCATGAATATCCTCAATATCATCATCAGCAGCATCCTGATTTACGGCATGCTGGGCTGGCATGGCCTGGGGTTCGTCGGCGCCGGGCTGGGGCTGACGATTTCCCGCTATATCGGCGCCATCGCCATCCTCTATGTGCTGGCGATCGGTTTTAATCCGGCGCTGCACATCACGCTGAAAAGCTATTTCACGCCGCTGAAGATGAGCATCCTGTGGGAAGTACTGGGGATCGGCATTCCCGCCAGCGTCGAGTCGGTGCTGTTCAACGGCGGCAAACTGTTGACGCAGATGTTCGTCGCCGGCATGGGCACCAACGTGATCGCCGGTAACTTTATCGCCTTCTCCATCGCTTCGTTGATCAATTTGCCGGGCAACGCGCTGGGCTCGGCTTCGACCATCATCGTCGGCCGGCGGCTCGGCAAAGGCGAGATCGGTCAGGCGGAACGGCAGCTGCGCCATATTTTCTGGCTGTCTACCCTCGGGTTGACCGCTATCGCCTGGGGTACGGCGCCGTTGGCCGGGGTATTCGCCGCGTTTTATACCTCGCAGGATGACGTGAAAACGGTGGTGAAAACCCTGATTTGGCTCAACGCCGCCTTTATGCCGATCTGGGCCGCTTCCTGGGTGTTGCCCGCCGGGCTGAAAGGCGCGCGCGACGCGCGCTTCGCCATGTGGGTGACGATGCTTGGCATGTGGGGCTGCCGCGTGGTGGCGGGCTACGCGCTGGGTATCGAACTGGGCATGGGCGTGGTGGGTGTCTGGTTGGGGATGTTCCTTGATTGGGCGGTGCGCGGCGCCTTGTTCTACTGGCGCATGGTCAGCGGGCGCTGGCTGTGGAAATATCCGCGGGCCAAACGCCGGGAGGCCGGGTAACGTCGGCCGCGGGGCACCGGCGAGATGGCCTCAGTATAAAAGCGTCATCGCGCTGAAGAACAGCAGCGTCAACGCGATGATGATGACGTTTTGCGTGGCTTTGCGCACCAGCTTGCTGGCGCTCAGGCGGCTGTCGATGACGTAGAGCAGCGGCACCATCAGCAGCACATAGGCGAACATCAACATGGCGGTAAAGGGCTGCAGATTCATTCATGTTCCTCCTGTGCGTCATCATGGCCGATCAGGTGTATCAGTACGGCTTGCGTCTGGCGGTGCTGGCCGATAAAGGGCGAAGTGGCTGGCGACGCCGGCGCGAACGTCAGGCCGGCGCGTCGCGTTTTCACCGCCGCTTGCAGGATCTTCTTTCGATGCTTCCGAGTATGGTCGACCATGCGCCTCCGAATAGGGCCGCCCGAAGGCGGCCGATCGTTGTATTGCCCATTAAGCTGGAGAGGATCGCAGCCGCTGCCGGGGCCGCAAAGGTATAATATTGCGAATGATAACCATTATCAATAATGCGAGTGAAAAAATTAAGGGTATTGCGAGGGGACAGCCGGCGGGGCGGGAAAAGAAAAAGCACGCCTTGCGGCGTGCTTTGCGGGGTACTAACGGCGGTGGTTACTTCTGATCGGGCAGAGCGTAAGCGACCACGTAGTCGCCCAGCTTGGTGCCGAAGGAACCGTGGCCGCCGGCGTAGATCAGCACGTACTGCTTGCCGTTGACCTCATAGGTCATCGGCGTCGCCTGGCCGCCGGCCGGCAAGCGCGCTTCCCACAGTTTTTCACCGTTGGTCACGCTGAAGGCGCGCAGGTAGTTGTCTGCGGTGGCGCCGATGAAGAACACGTTACCGGCGGTGGTCACCGGGCCGCCCAGCATTGGCATGCCCATTTTGAACGGCAGCGGCAGCGGTGAGCTGTCGCGCACGGTGCCGATGCGTTTTTTCCACACGATGTCGTTGGTTTTCAGATCCACGGCGGAAATGTAACCCCAGGCCGGCTGTTTGCACGGCAGGCCGAACGGCGACAGGAATGGGTTCAGGGTGACGCCGAACGGCACGCCATACTGCGGCTGTACGCCGGACTCGGTGCCGCTGCCGCCTTTGTCGCCTTCCGGCGGTTCAATCGGGTTGCCTGGGCCGCGCGGGATCAGTTTGGAGACGAACGGCAGCGCGATCGGGTTGGCGATGGCGATTTCGCGATCGGTATCGACGGCCAGGCCGCCCCATTCGAACATGCCCAGGTTACCCGGGAACACCAGCGTGCCCTGCTCGGAAGGCGGGGTGAAGGTGCCTTCATAACGCAGGCTGTGGAACATCACGCGGCAGACCAGTTGATCATAGATGGTCGCGCCCCACATGTCGGCGCCGGTCAGTTTCTTCTCAGGACGGAAGGTCAACTCGGAGAACGGCTGGGTCGGCGACAGGCGATCGCCTTTGGCCGGGCCCTGCGGTACCGGTTTCTCCGGCGCCGGCACCACCAGTTCGCCGTTGGTGCGGTTCAGCACGAAGATGTTGCCGGTTTTGGTCGGCACATAGATCACCGGCACTTTTTTACCGCTCTTGTCGGTAATGTCCGCCAGGGTCGGCTGCGCCGGCACGTCCATATCCCACAGGTCATGGTGGACCGTCTGATAGAACCAGGCCAGTTTGCCGGTGGAAGCATTCAGCGCCAGCAGGCCGCTGGCGTAGCGTTCCATTTCCGGGGTGCGATCGCCGCCCCAGATGTCCGGAGTGGAAACGCCCATCGGCAGGTAAACGATATCCAGCTTGGCGTCATAGGCGGCAGGCGCCCAGGAGTTCGGCGAGTTAGGCACGAAGTGGTGCTCGTCCGCCGGGATGGCGTTCGGATCCTTCGCGCCCGGATCGAAGGCCCACAGCAGCTTGCCGCTGTTGATGTCGAAGCCGCGGATCACGCCGGAAGGCTCGCGGTTGGAGTAGTTGTCGGTCACGGCGCCGGCGATGACGATCACTTTATCGGTGATCACCGGCGGCGAGGTCGGCTCGTAGTGGCCCGGCGTCGCATACGGCATATTGCTCTGCAGGTTCAGCTCACCGTTGTTGGCGAAGTCCGGGCAGGGTTTGCCGGTTTCGGCGTCCAGCGCGAACAGACGGCCGTCGTTGACCGGCAGAATGATGCGGCGTGCGCACATCGCCGGTGCGGCATCGCCGGTGGCGCCTGCGGCTGCGGCGGTTTCGTGATA
Organism: Serratia sp. CY81684; assembly: GCF_052166595.1. Classification (NCBI taxonomy): domain Bacteria; kingdom Pseudomonadati; phylum Pseudomonadota; class Gammaproteobacteria; order Enterobacterales; family Yersiniaceae; genus Serratia; species Serratia sp. CY81684. The sequence goes on from NZ_JBJNOO010000003.1 coordinate 794,103, forward strand.
AGACACGCCGCGGCAGGTGATGTGCTGGAAAGTTGGGTTGTACTTCAGCTGCGGATCAAACTTCCACTTTTCTTTACCGGTAGCGGCATCCAGCGCAAACAGCTTCTGGTGCGGCGTACACATGTAAAGGGTATCGCGGATTTTGATCGGCGTGACTTCGTTGGTGATCTCACCCGGATCGTTGGCGGTCTTCAGATCGCCGGTCTGGAAACGCCAGGCTTCTTGCAGCTGGCCAACGTTTTTGTCGTTGATCTGGCTCAGCGGCGAGTAACGGGTGCCTTCCTGGGTGCGGCCATAGGCCGGCCAGTCGGCGCCGGTGGCGTCTTTCGGCTGTACCTGCGCGGCGTCGAGCGTGCCGTTGATCTCTTGCGGATCGTTGAACACGGCATAGGCCAACGCGATGACGGTGATCGCCAGCGCCGCGCTCAGCGCGCCGTAGGCGAATTTGCCGTTGGCCACCAGCTTGCGGTAGATAAACGGCAGCACCAGCCACAGGCCGAAGAAGAAGGTGACGTCCAGGCGCGGCGTCAGCGCCCAGAAGTCCGGGCCCACTTCCCACAGGGCCCAAATGGTGGTGCCCAACAGGAATACCGCGTACAGCAGCAGCGCGGTGGCGCGGCGGCGGAACAGCAGCCAGGAGGTCGCCAGCAGCACCAGCCCGGCGATGATGTAATACAGCGAACCGCCCAACTTGGCCAGCCAGATGCCGCCGCCGAGCAGATAAAGCCCGCTCAGCGCGGCAAACAGCGCCGTTATGACGATAAGCGGCGATAGTGACGCTTTATTTTGCATAGCAATACCCTTACCAAAAATGAAAGTCCCCGATTTAGAGATTAAGCCAAATCGGAAAAAACACGCGGTTTCTCCCTACTATTTCAGCGAGAAGCCGCTAGGGTGACGTAAAACCCATCCCGTTTTTTAACCTTAAGGTGCTTTGCCTTATTCAAAGCGATAAGACAAGGTGGCGCCGCCACCCCAGTTGCGCCCCGGCGCCGGCTCGAAGTAGCGGCCGTTGCCTTCGTTGACGATCACCGAACCGACGTATCGGCGATCGAAAACATTGTCCACCCGGCTGAACACGTCCAGCGCCCAGCGGTTCCAGGTAAAGCGATAACCGGCGTTTACGCCGGCCACGGTGTAAGCGGGAGCCTGCGCGCTATTGGCGTCATTGGCCTGAATGTCGCTCATGTAGCGCAGCTCCGCGCCGGCGTGCCAGCCTTCCGGCGGGGCATAGGCCAGCGAGGCGTAGCCCATGTTGCGGGCGATGCCCGGCAGGCGATTGCCGGCGGGGGTACAGCCGGATTTACCGCACATTTCGCTGCGGTAGGTGGCGTCCAGCAGCGTCCAGGCCATATGCAGGCGCCAGTCCAGCGCGAACTCTTGATCCAGCGCCAGCTCAAGGCCGCGCCGCCGGGTTTTGCCAGCGTTGGCGTAGGTAGTATTTGTGTATTGGCTTTTCGCCACCACCAGCTCGTTGTCGGTATTGGTCTGGAACAGGGCGGCGCTCACCAGGCCGTTGCCGAGGCGCAGTTTGCTGCCCAGTTCGACGGTGTCGCTGGTGGACGGCTGCAGGCCGAGGTTGAGGCCTGGCTGGCCGTCGGGGCGGTAGGAGAGTTCGGTGGTGGTCGGGGTTTCAAAGCCGCGGCCGGCGGAGAGATAAACGTTCCACGCCGGATTGATTTTATAGTTGAGCGAGCCCATCGGCAGCCACTGGTGGTAGCGTTTGCTGCCGCTGTCGTCGCCGTTGCGCGGCGTAATGTAATAGTCGGTCGAGTCGAAGCTGACCGTGCTGTAGCGCAGGCCGGCGTCCAGCGTCCAGTGCGGCGTCAGTTGCCAGGAGGTTTGCAGGTAAGGATCCAGGTTCCAGATGCGGTTCTTCTCGTTGCGCCGCTGGTCGCCTTTCTCGCCGTAGTCCACTGTGCCGTCTCGCAGAATAAAGTTTTCGAACCCCTGCCGGCGTTCGGTCATGGTTTCATAATCCAGACCGCCGATCAGTGTTACCGGTAACGAGGCGAGAGTATCCTCATGCTTCCAGCGAGTGTCAATGCCCTGATATTTTCTTTCCAGCACGATCACCCCGCCGGCGTGGGTGGGGTTGAGCTGCGGCCCGCGTGGAATGGATTGGTACTGCGTGGTGTGGCGCTCGCCGTGGTAGGCGGTCAGCGTCAGTTCGTCGCGCTCGCTCATCTGGCGCTGATAGCGCAGGCCGGCCTGGGTCTGATCGAGCGACTTGCGGGTGTTGTATTGATCCGCGCGCGGCGCCTGGCGCGGGTTTTCCTTCCATTCCGCTTCGGTCAGGCCGCCCGGATCGCCGGCGTCAATCGAGACGCTGTTGAACATCAGCGTCAGGGTGCTGACGTCGTCCAGCCGCACGCCGAGCTTGCCGTTGCCGAGGTTTTTGCGCGCGGCGCTGTGATCGCGGTAGCCTTGGGTGGTAAAGCGGGTGCCCGAGATGGCGTAGTTGACGTCGCCGGCCTGGGTGCCGTCGCCGGTGGCGCCGGTCGCTTTCACCCCGTAGCGCCAGGTGTTGTCGCTGCCGAAATAGCCGCCGGCCTCCAGCGTCGGCGGCTGGGTGCCGGTAATCGTATCAACATTGATCACCCCGCCCGAGGCGTTGCCGTACAGCGCGGAATAGGGGCCGCGCAGCACCTCGATGCGTTCGACGGAATTGATGTCGATATTGGAGGTTTGCCCCTGGCCGTCGGGCATGGTGGCGGGAATGCCGTCGACGTACATGCGCACCCCGCGCACGCCGAACATCGAGCGGCTGCCGAACCCGCGTATCGACAGCTGCAGATCCTGCGCATAGTTTTGCCGGTTTTGAAGCTGCAGGCCCGGCACGCTGCCGAGGTTTTCCGACAGGTTAATCTGCGGGGCGGCGTTGCGCAGGTCTTGCCCGTCGATCACGCTGACGGACACCGGCGATCCCAGCTCGGTCAATCCGATGGGTTGCGCCATCACCACCAGGGTGTCGCTTTTCTCTTCATTATTTTCTGCCGCCAGTGCCTGGCTGGCAAACATGGGTTGTAGCAATAGCATTGCAGCCGGGGTAAGCACGGCGCTTTTCTTATTGGTCATGGAATAAATCTGCCACTGGTATTGAAAGGGAATCGCAGGTCGATTCAGAGTTAGCCATCTGTCGCTCCATCTACATGACGCTAAACGAAAAGGGTAAGGCATCCTGACATCAGTATAGAGTATCTCGGGCAGGAACGTTCCCGCAAAAACGCTGGTCCCAGCAACGGTTAACGGATTCATGAGCCTGGTTCATAAGCTCAAGCGTATTTTGCCCCATAGTCATGGCGGCAGCCGCCTTTTACAGTCACCACACCGGAGCGGCGCCGCGTCAGGCGGAGCCGGTATCATTCAGTGGGAGAGTGAAGATGCAAACACGCAAGTTAGGGCGAGAAGGGCTGGAAGTATCGGCGTTGGGTCTGGGCTGTATGGGGCTGAGTTTTGGCTACGGCCCGGCCACCGACAAACGGCAGGCGATCGATCTGATCCGCGCCGCGGTTGACGAGGGCGTGACGTTCTTCGATACCGCCGAGATTTATGGTCCGTTCACCAACGAGGAATTGTTGGGCGAAGCGCTGGCGCCGGTGCGCGATCGGGTCGTCATCGCCACCAAGTTCGGTTTCGATCTGCCGCAGCCGGCGGGGCAACAGGTGTTGAACAGCCGTCCGGAGCATATTCGCCGGGCGGTGGAAGGTTCGTTGAAGCGCCTGCGGGTAGAGACGATCGATTTGCTGTATCAACATCGCGTCGATCCCGAAGTGCCTATCGAGGAGGTGGCCGGTACGGTGCAGCAACTGATTCGCGAAGGGAAAGTGAAGTACTTCGGCTTGTCGGAAGCCGGAGCGCAAACCATCCGGCGAGCCCATGCGGTGCAGCCGATTACGGCGCTGCAAAGCGAATATTCGCTATGGTGGCGCGAGCCGGAGCGTGAAATCTTGCCGACGCTGGCGGAATTGGGCATCGGTCTGGTGCCGTTCAGCCCGCTCGGCAAGGGCTTTCTCACCGGCGCCATCACCGAAGACACCGCCTTTGACAGCGGCGATTTTCGCAACCTGGTGCCGCGCTTCAGCGCCGAAGCACGCCGGGCCAATCAGGCGCTGGTGAGCGTGCTGGGGCAGATAGCTCAGCGCAAGGGCGTGACGTCGGCGCAGATCGCCTTGGCCTGGCTGTTGGCGCAACAGCCGTGGATCGTGCCAATCCCGGGAACCACCAAGCGTCATCGGCTGCAAGAGAACCTCGCGGCGGCGTCGGTGGTGTTGGCGGCGGACGAACTGGGCGAGATTGAGCGCGCGCTCTCCGCTATCGACGTGATCGGCGATCGTTACCCGGCGCATCTGCAGAAAAACGTCGGGCGTTAAGCCCCGCGCCGCAACGCCTCAATCAGCAGCGCAAAGGCGGTGGTGTGTTGCCTGCGGCTTGGATAATAGAGGTAATAACCGGGAAACGGCGGGCACCAGTCGTCCAGCGTCATCTGCAACCGCCCGTCGGCCAACGGCTCGGCGACGCTGTCTTCCGGCACAAAGGCGATACCGAGGCCGAGCTGCGCAGCGTCGATCCGCTGGCGCAGGCTGTTGAAGGTCAGTTGCCCCTCCACACGTACTTTGATCTCCCGGCCATCGCGGGCAAATTCCCAGGCGTACAGCCCGCCGAGGGTGGGCAAACGCATGTTGATGCAACGGTGGTTTTGCAATGCCTGCGGCGTGGCGGGGAGGCCGTGACGGGCGAAATAGGCGGGTGAGGCGACGGCCACCATGCGCATGTCCGGCCCGATGCGCACCGCGATCATGTCCTTCGCCACCTGTTCCCCCAGCCGGATGCCGGCGTCGAAACGCCCGACGACGATGTCGGCCAGACTATTGTCGACGGTGATTTCCACGTTGATGTCCGGGTAATCGATGAGGAAAGTGCGCAGCACCGGCCACAGCACCGCATCCACCGCATGTTCGCCGGCGGTAATGCGGATGTTGCCGGCCGGGCGATCGCGCATTTCACCCAGCGCGTTCAGCGCGTTTTCTATCTCCGCAAAGCGCGGACCGATGCTGTTGAGCAGCCGCTCACCGGCCTCTGTAGGGGCGACACTGCGGGTGGTGCGCGTGAGCAAGCGCAGCGCCAGGCGCTCTTCCAGCCCGCGTATAGCGTGGCTGAGCGCCGATTGGGAAACGCCAAGCTGCGCCGCCGCTTTGGTGAAGCTGCGTTCTCTGGCCACCATCAGGAAAGCGATCAGGTCGTTAACGTTTTCTTTCAACATATCGGCACCGAAGAGCAAGGTTAGGGCGCGGCCGCGCGTAGATTTATGAATTTAGCTCATAGCTCCTTGCGCATTTTACCCGCTAGTCGGCGGAAAAGCATGGCGCTATCTTGGCATCACTCACTTATGACTATCAGCGCCGGTTGTGAGAGCCGGCGCGGAGGATAAAACAGATGAAAATACAACGCAGCGGTTCGATCCCATCACAGCGCGGTTCGGCGGATTATTTTACCGGGCAGGTGCGCATCGACGCGCCGTTCGCCGGCGAAGCGCCGGCCAGAGTGGGCGGCGCAACCGTCACCTTTGAGCCCGGCGCCCGCACGGCCTGGCATACGCATCCGCTCGGCCAGACGCTGATCGTCACTCAGGGGCGCGGTTGGATCCAGATGTGGGGCGAGGCCACGCAGGAAATGCATCCCGGCGATATCGTCTGGATCCCGGCTGGCGTCAAACACTGGCACGGTGCGACGCCGGACTCCGCCATGACTCATATCGCCATCGCCGAAGCGCTGGACGGCACTCCGGTGACCTGGCTGGAGCCGGTCAGCGAGGCGGAGTACCGGCAATAACGGCGCTCAGGACCTGCGGTTCTGTTCGCAGAACCGCAGGCGGTTGCCGAACGGATCGGTGAGGTTCAGTTCCTTGCCCCAATCGACAATCTCCAGGCCCGGCCGTGCATAGCGGTAGTTTTTGGCCGTGAGCTCCCGGTGCAGCGCATCGATGTCCTGCATCGGAATGAAAATGGCGGCGCCGGGCGTGCTGTCGCCGTAGTGTTCGCTCAGGTGCAGCGTCAGCCCGGCGCGGGCAATCTGCATGTACAGCGGCAGGTCTTCGCTGAAACGGTGCTCCCATTCCAGCGTGAAACCGAGAAAATCCAGGTAAAACTCTTTGGCCTTGTCGACCGAAAAGATACGCAGGATCGGAATGGCGGGCGAGAAGGCGATCATCGTTGACCTCATTGTCGCGTTAGCGGCAGCCGATGTGGATATCGACCGCGTCGGGGCCGGTATAGGCTTCGAAGTCGGTCAGGAAGCGGCGTTCGATCTCTGGGTGTTGTTCGAAGTAGGCCCAGATGCGCTGCCAGCTTGCGATGACCGCCGCCGGCATCGCGCCACGGGCGGAGAAGACCAGATAGCGGCCGGGTTGGATGTGTAAACCGCTCTGTGCCTCACTGCCGGCGGTGACGTCAAACGGCCCGCTGGCGTCGGAAGCGTAATTGGAATAGACCCCGTATACCGGCAGGGCGGGTGAGGTAGCGAAAAAATCTGACCACAGCGCGGGAATCTTTGCCGTTTCGGCTTGGGTTTCGTTCTGGTTGGTGGTTCTGACTGTTTGGCCGGCGACGTAAAAGCCGGGCAGATGTACCGAGATGGGCCGCATAGAGACAATCCCTTTTAACCGCACAAAGATGCCTAACCTAAAGATAGCAAACGCCAGACAGAACCCCCGCAGGTGCGGGGGCCGAACGCATCAGGCATCCACGCCGCCAAGGCATAGGTATTTGATTTCGAGATAGTCCTCGATGCCGTACTTCGATCCTTCGCGGCCCAAACCGGAGTGTTTCATGCCGCCGAACGGCGCCACCTCGGTGGAAATCAACCCTTCGTTGATGCCGACAATGCCGTACTCCAGCGCTTCGGCCACGCGCATCACTCGGCCGATATCGCGGCTGTAGAAGTAAGCGGCCAGGCCGAACGGCGTGTCGTTGGCCAGTTCGACGGCGTCGGCCTCCTGGCTGAAGCGGATCAGGGGCGCCACCGGGCCGAACGTCTCCTCGCGGAAGATTTTCGCCGTGCGCGGCACATCGGTCAGGATAGTCGGGGTGAAGAAATTGCCGCCCAGCGCGTCAGGCTTGCCGCCCAGCAGCACCGAGGCGCCGTGCTCGACGGCGTCGGCGATATGCTCGCGCACTTTTTCCACCGCGTCCGGGTTAATCAACGGGCCGATGGTGACGCCGTCATCCAGGCCGTTGCCGACTTTCAGCTTGGCGACGGCGGCTTTCAGTTTGGCTGCGAAGGCATCGTATACGCCGTCTTGCACCAGAAAACGGTTGGTGCAGACGCAGGTCTGGCCAGCGTTGCGGTATTTCGAAGCGACCGCGCCGGCCACGGCGGCGCCCAGATCGGCGTCGTCAAACACGATAAACGGCGCGTTGCCGCCCAGCTCCATGCTGGTTTTCTTGATGGTGGGCGCACACTGGGCCAGCAGCTGCGCACCGACTTCGGTGCTGCCGGTGAAGGAGAGTTTGCGCACGTCCGGGTTGGCGGTGAGTTCGCCGCCGATGCCTTTGCTGGGGCCTGTTATCACGTTGCACACCCCGGCGGGCAGCCCGGCGCGCTCCGCCAGCACGGCGATCGCCAGCGCCGAGAACGGGGTCTGGCTGGCGGGGCGGATCACCCCGGTGCAGCCTGCGGCCCAGCCGGGGCCGGCTTTGCGGGTGATCATCGCCGCCGGGAAGTTCCACGGGGTGATGGCGGCGAACACGCCGATCGGCTCTTTTTGCACGATGATGCGGCGACCGGCCTGGGGCTGTGGAATGGTGTCGCCATACACCCGCTTGCCTTCCTCGGCGAACCATTCGATAAAGGAGGCGGCATAGGCGATTTCACCGCGGCTTTCGGCCAGCGGTTTGCCCTGTTCCGCCGTCATGATGCGCGCCAGATCTTCCTGATTTTCCATCATCAATTCAAACAGCCGGCGCAGCTTGCCGGCGCGCTCTTTGGCGGTTAACGCGCGCCAGGCGGGCAGCGCTTTTTTGGCGGCGGCGATGGCGCGTGCGGTTTCTTCGGCGCCGAAGGCCGGTACGTGGCCGATCCGTTCGCCGTTGGCGGGATTATGAATGGCGATCGAACGGCCTTCCTGGGCCGGCAACCATTGCCCGTCGATGTAGTTGGCCTCGCGGAACAGCGTGGGATCCTTGAGGGTAGCGCAGATACTGGTGCTCATGAGTCTCTTCCTTTGCTGAGTTCAACAGAGTGGTCTATCCCATACGGCTACCCTTTACCCTAGCAAATTTTGCCGCCGCCGTTTGTCCACGCGGCAACAAGATGGTGGTTTTCTTTATGCGCACCTTCTGTACAAAAAATATCCTTCGCCGGGCCGATACTGAAAGAGCAGGCATATGACCCTTTTCGATGTAATTAAAAGGAGTGTGCGAATGATGAAATCAGTGGATAGACATCTCGCGGCCTACGGCAGCGAAATGGATTTTTTGGCGTCGAGCATCGCTCTGATGGAATGGCAAGGGCGACAGATTGACGCCGGGCAGGTGGCCGGCAATATGTCGGAGCAGCAAAGCCGCCTGTTCTTTGCGCGGTTGAATTATTTTCGTCAGCTTTATCAGGCCGCATCGGCGGCCGAACACAGCCTGTAATTTCCGAACCAGCCCCGCCGCAGCGGGGCTTTTCATTTCAGCGCTGCCACACCCCGGTCGCCAGCGTCGCCGGCGAATACTCCAGATTACGCCCCCGCCACGGCAACGCCGCCGTAAAACGCCAGGCGCGGCGAACGTCAAACCGCCAATAGCGTTCTGCGCCTTCAACACCGGGATGCCCCTCTGCTTGCCAGAGGATCTGCGTTTCCCCCTGCAGATGCAGCACGTCACCGCGTTCAAAATCGATGAACAGTAGCGCCGCCCGCGGTTCGGCCAGCAGATTGCCCAGCGTGTTCATATAGCGGTTACCGCGAAAGTCCGGCATCCACAGCGTGTCACCTTCCAGGTGGATAAAGCCGGGGCGGCCGCCGCGATGGGAAATATCGACGCCGCCCTGCGCCAGTGCCAGGTGCGCGCAGCTGGCAACGAAGCTGGTATCCGCGGTGCGGATCAGCGCCTGCGCCGCCGCATCCAGCGAGATTAAATGCTCAACCGGCTGTGGCCGGCTGTCCACCGGGTAGAGTTCGCGGCGCTGAATGTACTGCGGGCAGTTACCGAAGCTTTGCTGAACGACGATCTCCACCCGGTTTTTGTCGGTGCGGCCGACGGTGCCGTTGGCGCGGTTGCGCCGCCGGTTGCTGAAATCCAGCCCGAGCGCGCCGACCGGTTTGCCGGGCAGCAACAGCGCCTGGGCGGGATCGTCGCTGCGGCGCAGCGCGCTGATGCGTAAATGAGTGTCGTCCGGCGTGCGTAAAAATCCGGGCGGGCCGGTGAACAGGGTGGCAATCGGCCAGCCTTGTTCATCCAGCGTGGCGACGAACAGGTAGGGCAGCGCGGCGAAAAACGCGCGGTGCTGATCCGGCATCGCAGGGTAGATGCCACCGCCTACGCCGCCAAACCCGGCCAGCGTCTGCGCGCGCAGCTCATCGGGATGGAACAGTTGCGGGATCATGGCGTCAGCTCCCCGCCGGTTCCGGCAGGGCCGGCATGGCAAAGAAGCCGGGCAGTGCAGCGATGCGCGCCGCCCAGCGACGTATCGCCGGGTAAGGCGCCAGAGAAATGCCGCCTTCGGCCGCGACCGCCACGTAGCTGTGGCAGGCCAGATCGGCGATGGTCGGGTGTTCGCTGGCCAGGTAGTCCCGCTCGCTCAGGTGCTGTTCCATCTGCGGCAGGAAACGATCGCTGACCGCCCGCGCCGCCTGATAGTCTTCCGGCACCGCGAATTGGGCGATCAATCGGCAAGAGGCCGGGCCGTAGCGGACTTCACCGGCGGCTTTGGAAAGCCAGGCCTGCACTTGCGCCGCCGCCGCCGGCTGTTCCGGCAGCCAGTGGCTGTCCGGTGCATAGCGCTTCACCAGATAGACCAGAATGGCGTTGCTGTCGGCCAGCGTCAGATCGCCATCCTGCAAGACCGGGATCTGGCCTAACGGGTTGAGCCGGCGAAAGGCTGCGCTCTGCCGCACCTCCGCCGAGGCTTCGACCCATGCATAGGGCAGCGCCAGCATGCGCAGCAGCAACGCCACGCGATGAACGTGGCCGGAAAGCGGGGTGCCGTAGAGTGTGATGGTGGACATGGCGTTTCTCCTCAGTGCTTTTTGTCAGCATACTCTTGCGTTGAACGAGCGAAATCCGGCAATGTGGAAATTGATAATTTCACTTTTCGGAAGAATCTATGGATCGGCTAGACGAGTTGGCCATCTTCGTGGCGGTGGTGCAGCAGGGCAGCCTGGCGGCGGCCGGGCGCAAACTGCGGCGTTCGGCGCCGGCGATCACCCGGGCGATCGCCGCACTGGAACAGCGTTTTGGCACCCGATTGGTGGAGCGCACCACCCGGCGGCTGGCGCCTACCGAAGCGGGCGCGCGGCTGTTGGAGCGCGCGCAACAGCTGCTGCAGGATTATCAGGCGGTGGTGCAGGATACCGCCGAAGCACAGCTGAGCGGCTTGCTGCGCGTTACTTCGCCGGTGCAGTTCGGCCGCCGCTACGTGGCGCCGGTGGTGATGGCGTTTCTCGATGACTACCCGCAGATGCAGATCGAAATGGTGTTGAACGATCGCAATCTCGATCTGATTGACGAAGGGTTGGATATCGCGGTGCGCATCGGTCATCTGCAGGACTCTTCCCGCGTGGCGCGGCGGCTGGGGCAGGTCAGCCGGGTGACGGTCGCCAGCCCGGATTACCTGGCGCGCTGCGGTGAACCGCGATCGCCGGCGCAGCTGGCGGAGCATGCCACCATCGTCGGCACCCAGCGGCCGTCGCTGCGCGAATGGCGCTTCGGCCCGCAGGAAAACGGCGAGCGCGTGCGATTGACTCCCCGGCTGTTGCTCAACGACGTGGAAGCGCAACTGCTGGCGGTGCGCGCCGGCAAGGGCGTCGCCCGGTTGCTCTCGTATCAGGTGGCGGACGATTTGGCCGCCGGTACGCTGGTGCGGCTGCTGGCGGATCATGAGCCGTTGCCGATGCCGGTACAGCTGGTGGCGCAGCAGGCGCAGCACATGCCGCTGAAGGTGCGCGCCTTTTGGGATTATGCATTTGAACGGCTCAGCGCCTTGCCGCAAATTCAGCCGGACGGGCGGGGGAAATAAGCGCAAAAAGTTTCATGGGTTAAACTTTTTCATTATTCATCAGGTTTTATTTTACCGGGCGCGCATTGCTGATGCGCCCGTCTTGACAATAATGTTGCCGGTGCTAATAGTTAATTTACATTTTAAATAATAAACGAAGTTTAATATATGAAACCACTTGCGGGGAGTTATGATAACGGCGCCACGGTGGACAATGAAGCGGCTATTTTGACTTCATTTCAAACTCGTAGCGCGGCTGTTTATAAACAGACGCGCCATGAAAATAATATTGCTTATGGCAACGGCGAACGCGAAACATTTGATTGGCTCTATTCTGCCAAGCCGCATCAGGGGACGTTAATTTTTATTCACGGCGGTTATTGGCAATTCTGCGATAAGGCGGATTTCGCCTTTATCGCCGCCGAGCCGCTGGCGTTGGGTTTTGACGTGGTGTTGGTGGAATATGCGCTCGCGCCGGCGGTGGATCTCGACGAAATATGCCGACAGATCGGGATGGCGCTGGATGCCATTCAGCGCCGCCTGCCGCCGCACTACGCCCATCCGGTTTATCTGTGCGGCCATTCCGCCGGCGGGCAGCTGGCGGCGTTCTGGCAGCAGCATGCGTTGGTGGATGCTGTCTTTCCCATCAGCGGCCTGTTCGAGCTGGCGCCGTTGCAACAAAGCTATGTTAATCGGGCGCTGCAGCTGAGCGCGCGGCAAATTGAAACGCTCAGCCCGGCACGCCGCCTGCCGACGCGCGGCAAACCGCTTACGCTGTATTACGGCGCATTGGAACTGCCGGAACTGAGAGGTCAGTCGCAACACTATCATGCGGCGCTACGCCAACGCGGGCTGCCGGCCGATCTGGTCGCGGTGCCAGGCGCCAATCATTTTACCATTCTGGATGCGTTGTTCGCCGCCGACGGCGCGCTGCTTCACCAACTTAACCACCACGGGAACCACTGACATGCGCGAGATCGTAGAGACCGGGCTGCCGGAGATCGGCCAGCCTTTTTCCTGGGCCACCCGGGGCGGCGGCATGCTGTTTACCGCTCACGGCCCGGTGCGGGCGGACGGCAGCATCGACACCGGCGCGCCGGAACGACAGATTACGCTGACCTTCGATAATCTGGCGCAGACGCTGGAGGCGGCGGGCAGCCACAGCGATAAGGTGCTGCAGGTGATCGTGTATCTCACCGACGTCAACGACGTTAAATTACTCGATGATATTTACCGGAAATACTTTAATTATCCTTATCCCAATCGCTCCGCGGTCATTGTCGAAAAATTGGTGGTGCCCGGAATGAAAATAGAAATTACCGTCAGCGCCATCGCCTGATTTAATTTCTTCTTAAGTCAGTCTTAATATTAATTCAATAACGAGTTAAGGATGCGTCATGTTTAAACAGATTGCACCTTCCGCCGCCGATCCTATTATGTCGCTGATGGAAGCCTATTTGCAGGATCCCAATCCGAAAAAAGTGAATTTAGGCATTGGGCTGTATTACGATCGGCAGGGGAATATTCCGCTGATGCAGGCGGTTGAGGCCGCCGAGCAGCGGTTGCTGGCGCTGCGTCGCCCGCACGGTTATCCGCCGATCGAAGGTTCGCCGCAGTTCGCTCGCCAGGTGCAGACGCTGCTGTTCGGTGAGCAACAGGCGGCCGAGATCGCCACGGTGCAGACCGTCGGCGGCTCCGGCGCGTTGAAGCTGGCGGCGGATTTTTTGCGCCACTTTCTGGCGCGCGGTGAAATTTGGGTGTCCGATCCCACCTGGGCCAATCACTGGGCGATTTTCGAAGGTGCCGGGCTGCGGGTGAATACCTATCCCTACTTTGATGAAGCGGCGGGCGGCCTGCGTTTCGCCGCCATGCTCGACGCGTTGGACAGCCTGCCGCCCGGCTGCGTAGTTCTGCTGCATCCTTGCTGCCATAACCCGACCGGCACCGATCTGACGGTGGAGCAGTGGCGCGCCACGCTCGCCGTGCTGCAGCGGCGTAAGCTGCTGCCGCTGTTCGACATCGCCTATCAGGGCTTCGGCGACGGGCTGGAGGAGGACTGCTTTGCATTGCGCGAAGCGCTGAAAACCGATCTGCCGTTTTTGGTCTGCAACTCGTTTTCCAAAAACGTCGCGCTGTACGGCCAGCGTCTGGGCGCGCTGTCGGTGCGCTGCGCCGATGCGGAAAATGCCGCCAACGTCAAAGGGGCGTTAAAAACGCTGATCCGCCGCAGCTACTCCTGCCCGCCGACGCACGGCAGCCAGATCGTGGAAACCCTGCTCGGCGACGCCGAACTCGGCGAGCTTTGGCGCAATGAGCTGGCGGAAATGCGCTCGCGCATCAAGCAAATGCGTGAACAGCTGGCCGCCGGGCTGGCGCAGGGCGGCTCTTCGCTGGATCACCGGCGCATTCGCGAGCAGCGCGGCATGTTCAGCTATACCGGCCTGAACGAAGCGCAGCTGCAGACCCTGCGGCAGCGCTACGCCATCTATCTGGTCTCGCCCGGCCGCATGTGTCTGCCGGGGCTTAACCCCGGCAACATCGACTATGTGACCGCCGCGATCCTCGACGTCACTCGCACCGCCTAACTCCGCTCGGGAACCCAGCCATGCCACAGATGAATGATTTTGAGCATATCGCCCGCCGTCAGGGTGGGCTGAACAAGCATCTTACCGCCGGGCAGATGTCGATGCTGGCGATTGGCGGCGCCATCGGCACCGGGCTGTTTCTCGGCAGCGCCTACGCCATTCAGATGGCGGGGCCGTCGGTATTGCTGAGCTACCTGATCGGCGGCGTCATTGCGCTGCTGCTGATGGGCAGCCTGGCGGAAATGACCTCCGAACACCCGACGCCCGGCTCGTTCGGCGACTACGCCGAATTCTATCTCGGCCCGCTGTTCGGTTTTCTGGTGCGTTATTCTTACTGGTCCTGCGTGGTGCTGGCGGTGGGCACCGAAGTCACCGCCATCGGCATGTACATGCAGTTCTGGTTCCCGGCGACGCCGACCTGGCCGTGGGTGCTGCTGTTCTCGGCGGCGGTGATCGTCGTTAACGTGATCGGCGTGAAATCGTTCGGCCAGGTGGAATACGCGCTGTCCACCGTCAAAGTAACGGCGATCGTGGCGTTTATTCTGATCGGCATCGGCATTCTGGCGTTCTCGGGCAACCCGGCCTATGGCCTGCGCAACCTGACCGCCGGCGGCTTCATGCCGTTTGGCGTCAAGGGCATGTGGTTCGCGGTGATCGTGTCCATCTTCAGCTACCTGAGCATTGAAATGATCGCGGTGGCCGCCGGCGAGGCGAAAAATCCGGTGATTGCGGTGAAGGCGGCGTTCAAGGGCACCATCGTGCGGCTGTTCATCTTCTACATGCTGTCGATCGCCCTGATGCTGGCCATCGTGCCCTGGCGCCAGTCCGGCACCGGCGAAAGCCCGTTCCTGATGGCGATGAACGTGATCCATCTGCCCGCCGCCGCCGGTATTTTCAACTTTATCGTGCTGGTGGCGGCGCTGTCGGCGATGAACAGCCAGCTGTACATCACCACCCGCATGATGTTCTCGCTGTCGCGTGCCGGGCAGGCGCCGGCGGCGCTGGGGCGCGTCAGCCGGCGCGGCATTCCGGTCAATGCGCTGGCGATGTCGTGCATCGGCATCGTGGTGTCCATCGTCCTGAGCCTGGTGGCGCCGGAAACGTCGTTCGCCGCCATGATGTCTATTTCGGTGTATGGCGCCTGCTTTACCTGGCTGATGATCTTCGTCACCCACCTGTTCTTCCGCCGCCGGCACCGGCAGACCCATCTGAAGTTCCGCATGTGGGGATTCCCCTATACCACCTTGCTGGGCGCTGGGCTGATGACGGCGCTGATGATCTCGACGGCGTTTACCGAATTCTTCCGCATGACGCTGTGGTTCGGTATTCCGTTCACCCTGCTGCTGGTGGTGGCTTATCACTTCCAGAGCCGCCGCGCGGCTGCGCCGTCGCCGCTCAAGGCGCCGGAAGTGGAGTAATACGGGGAGGGGCTGAGGCGCACCTCAGCCCTGGGGATTAAAGCTGGCTTTTCGGGATCAGGTGATCGCCGAAGCTCAGGCGCTGGCGGCCCGGTTCGATTTCGGTCAGCGGCGCCACTTCGTGCAGCGAGGATTTACAGCGCTGCACCAGATCCTGATACTCGCGGGTGCCGGCAATCTTCCAGGCCAGCTCCTGTTCGGTCAGATCGCGCAGCACGCGCGCCGGGCTGCCTACCACCAGCTTGTTGGCTTCGATCGCCGCCGCGGCTTTGACGAACGCCATCGCGCCGACGATGGTGTTCTCGCCGATCTCCGCGCCGTCCATCACCACCGCGTTCATGCCCACCATCGCGTTGCGGCGAATGCGGCAGCCGTGCAGGATGGCGCCGTGGCCGATATGGCCGTCTTCTTCCACCACCGTGTCCTGCTGCGGGAAGCCGTGCATCACGCAGTTGTCCTGAATGTTGGCGCCGTCGCAGATCACCAGGCGGCCAAAATCGCCGCGCAGGCTGGCGTTCGGGCCGATATACACGTGTTTGCCGACGATCACGTCACCGATCAGCACCGCCGTCGGGTGCACGTAACTGCTGGGGTCAACGACCGGCGTCAGGCCGTCAATCTGATACACAGGCATAGCGTGAGTTCCTTAATATGTAGGGTCGCGCGGCAGGCCGCCGAAGCGCCGATAGTAACCGGCGGCCGGCGCGGGCAGGGCGCCGATGGTGGTCTCCGCCAGCGAGCTGACGTACTCCGTCGCGGCGCGATCGACCTGCTGGTAGAGATTGATGCACAGGTTGCGGGCGATTTGGCCCTCCCACTGCGCGGGCAGCAGCGCGTCCGGCAGCAGCGGATCTTTCAACACCACGCGACGGAAGAAGTGAATCAATAATAGCTTAATCTGGAAACAGCGCAGCGGCGTCAGCGCCGCCGGGTCGACTTCGCGCAGCAGCGCCATCAGTGGCCGGAAGGAGACGATAAATTCGTGATAGCCGGCCGCCACCTCGCTCAATGACCAGCAGTCGGCCACCAGTTTCTGCAGCGTTTGCTCGGAGCGGTTGTAGGGGTAATCGGCGCGAAAGTAGATCACCTGTTCGCTGGCGTTGAGTTCGCCGAGCAGCGCCGTCACGTCGGTCTGCGCATGGGTAGGGGCGGCCATCAGATTGTTGGCGATCTGCCCGAACCCGAGCCAACCCAGCTCTTTTTTCAGCCGCGCGCGCGCGTTTTTTTCGGCGCATTCCAGCAGCAGCAGCTCCCATTTGCCGTCCCAGGCGGGCTGCTCGCGCAGATAGATCTTCGATTCGGCATGGCGGAACTGGCGCATCCCCTGTTCGGTCACGCGGTAGAAGCTGCGGCGGCCGATTTTCTCCACCGCCAGCCACCCCTCTTTCTGCAGGCGGAACACCGAGGTGCGCACGAAACGATCGCCGAAGCCGAAGGCCTCCAGCAGCGCGCTCAGGCTGCCGAGCCACACTTCGCCGCCGCGGTGGCTGAGCGCGTCGCCGTACAGCGAAATGATCAGCGAGGTGCCGCTGATCGGCTGCGCGTCGACGGCGTGGCGAATGAACTCATCCAGTTTATGTTCCATATTTTTCCATGGGTTAGCCTTCGATGAGCCACAACATTAACATAATTTGGGGCGGCGTCATCCGTGACGCCGTGCGCCTCAGCGCGGCCGCAGATCGACCACGCGCTGCGCCTTGCCTTCCGAGCGGGGGATATCGCCGCAGTTGGCTATGCTGACGTCGGTGCTGACGCCCACGATCGATTTGATGTGGTGGCGCAGCTGGTGGCAGATGTCGCAACGCTGCTGGTGGCTGAGGCTGAGCGCCGATTCTTTCAGCTCGACGCGCACCGCCAGCGTGTCCAGGTGCCCGCTGCGGCTGACCTGCAGCTGATAGTGCGGCGACAGCTGCTCGAACTGCATGATCTGTTCTTCCACCTGCGACGGGAAGACGTTGACGCCGCGGATGATCAGCATGTCGTCGGAGCGGCCGGTGATCTTGCCCATGCGGCGCATCTGGCGCGCGTCGCCCGGCAGGAGCCGGGTGAGATCGCGAGTGCGGTAGCGGATCACCGGCAGCGCCTCTTTGGTCAGGGTGGTAAACACCAGTTCGCCGTGCTCGCCGTCCGGCAGGGCGACGCCGGTCTCCGGGCAGATGATCTCCGGCAGGAAGTGGTCTTCCCAGATGGTGGGGCCGCCGCCGCTTTCCAGACACTCCATCGCCACGCCCGGCCCCATCACTTCCGACAGGCCATAAATATCCAGCGCCTTGATGCCCATGCGGGATTCGATTTCGTGGCGCAGGGCTTCGGTCCAGGGTTCGGCGCCGAACACGCCGAGCCGCAGCGAACAGCCGCGCGCGTCGCCGCCCATCTTGCGCTCCAGTTCGTCGATCAGCGTCAGGCAATAGGACGGCGTCACCATGATGATGTCGGGTTTGAAGTCGAGGATCAGCTGCGCCTGGCGTTCCGTCTGCCCGCCGGACATCGGGATCACCGTGGCGCCGAGCCGCTCCGCGCCGTAGTGCGCCCCCAGGCCGCCGGTGAACAGGCCGTAACCGTAGGCGACGTGCACCTTGTCTTTGGCGGTGGCGCCGCCGGCGCGCAGGCAGCGGGCGACGATATCGGCCCAGTTATCGATGTCGCGCTGGGTGTAACCGACCACCGTCGGGCGGCCGGTGGTGCCCGAGGAGGCGTGGATGCGCACCACCTGCTCCATCGGCACCGCGAAGGTGTCGAACGGGTAGTTGTCGCGCAGATCCTGCTTGGTGGTGTAGGGGAAGCGCGCCAGATCGCTCAGCTGCTTAAGATCGTCGGGGTGTACGCCCGCCTGATCGAACTTGCGCTTGTACATCGGCACATTGTCGTAGGCGTGGTGCAGCGTCCACTTCAAACGCGCCAACTGCAACGCTTCAATCTCATCGCGCGAGGCGAATTCGATCGTTTCGAGGGGCTGTGGATTTATTGTCATGGTTAGCCTCAGGGGTCAGACACGCTCAATGATCATGGCGATGCCTTGGCCGACGCCGATGCACATGGTGCAAAGCGCGTAGCGGCCGGCTCGCCGTTCCAGTTCAAACAGGGCGGCCAGCGCCAGGCGCGCGCCGCTCATGCCCAGCGGATGCCCCAGAGCGATCGCACCACCGTTGGGGTTAACCTGCGGGGCATCGTCCGGCAGGCCAAGCTGGCGCATCACCGCCAACGCCTGGGCGGCGAACGCTTCGTTCAGTTCGATGACGTCCATCTGCGCCAGGCTCAGCCCGGCGATCTCCAGCACCTTGCGGGTGGCCGGCAGCGGGCCGATGCCCATCAGCCGCGGCTCCACGCCGCAGGTGGCGGTGGCAACGATGCGCGCGCGCGGCGTCAGCCCCTGGCGCACCGCCATCGCTTCGGAGGCGACGATCAGCGCCGCCGCGCCGTCGTTCAGGCCCGAGGCGTTGCCGGCGGTGACGCTGCCGGGCTGACGGAATGGGGTTTTCAGCGCCTGCAGCTGCTCGAAGGTGGTGTCGGCGCGCGGGTGTTCATCCTGGCTGAACAGGGTGACCGCGCCTTTTTTACCGGTGAGGCTGACCGGGGCTATCTCCTGCGCCAGGTGGCCCAGCGCCTGCGCCCGGACGGCGCGCTGCTGGCTGCGCAGCGCAAAGGCGTCCTGATCGGCGCGGCTGATATTGAACTGCGCCGCGACGTTTTCGGCGGTCTCCGGCATCGAATCGGTGCCGAACTCGGCCTGCATGCGCGGGTTGACGAAGCGCCAGCCGAGGGTGGTGTCGTACAGCTGCGCCTGGCGGCTGAAGGCGCTGTCGGCCTTGCCCATCACCAGCGGCGCGCGGGTCATCGACTCCGCGCCGCCGGCCAGCAGCAGCCCGGCGTCGCCGGCTTTGATGCTGCGCGCCGCCATTGCCAACGCATCCAGGCCCGAACCGCACAGGCGGTTCACCGTGGTGCCGGAAACACCGACCGGCAGTCCGGCCAGCAGCAGCGCCATGCGCGCCAGATTGCGGTTGTCTTCCCCGGCCTGGTTGGCGCAGCCGAGGATCACGTCGTCCAGCTGTGCCCAATCCACCTGCGGATGGCGCTCCAGCAGCACGCGCAGCGGCAGGGCGGCGAGGTCGTCAGCGCGCACCTGCGCCAGCGCGCCGCCGTAGCGGCCGATCGGGGTGCGCACGCCGTCGCAGATAAATGCCTGATTCATGCTTGATCTCCTAAAATGCTGTGGCCAAGGCGGTGCGCGCGGCCGCGAAACCAGGCGACGGTTTTGCCCTGTTGATTGACGATTTCGACGTCATACAGCCCGGTGGCTTTGCCCTGATGGCGCATCTGGGCGCTGGCGGTGAGGCGATCGCCGGCCAGCGCCGGGCGGACGAAGTCGATGCTGCAGCCGGAGGCCACCGCCGCCAACCCCTGGCTGTTGCAGGCGTAGGCGAAGGCGGTGTCCGCCAGGCTGAACAGTTGGCCGCCGTGGCAGGTTTGGTGGCCGTTGAGCATCTGCGGGCCGACGGTCATGCTGACCTGCGCGTATCCGGCGTCGACGGCGTCGATGTGCATCCCCATCGCCTGAGCGCAGGTATCTTGCTGGAACATCTGTTCGGCGCAGCGCTGAGCCAGCGCGCGCGGCGTATTGGCGTTCATCTTTCGGCTCCTGGGAAAGAGGCGGGGGAAGCGTAGCGGCGCAGCAGCGGCATCGGGCGATAGCGCGCTTCGCCGTAATAGCGTTGCAGGTTTTCCAGCGTCGTCAGAATGTGACGCCAGCCGAGTGCGGCGCCCCAGGCCAGCGGGCCGCGCGGATAGTTGACGCCGCGCAGCATCGCCAGATCGGTATCTTCGGCGCTGGCGATGCCTTTGTTCACCACGTCGAGCGCTTCGTTGGCCAGCATGGCCAGGGTGCGCATAGTCAGCAGGCCGGGATAATCCGGCAGTTGAATGACCTGCTTGCCGAGGGACTGCAGCAGGCGAATCGCGTTGGCATTATGTTGCGCGCCGTTTTGCGCCGCGCAGCTGATGGCGATGGCGGAGGCATGCGCATAGTCGGCACAGAGATCGAACAGCACCACAGGCGTTCCACGTTCGTCGGCCAGTTGGTCGGCGGTTTTACCATTGGTTAACATCAGTGTAACGTCGTCGATCGTGAGGTACGGGCTGGTCTGGCCAGGTTGTTTGATCGCCCCCGCATTTTCGATCAACAGTTCCGCTAAATCGGCCAGCGAAGACCAGTCGCCGTGCAGCGTGACGCGTTGCGGCGGCGCGGCCTGCGCCGGCGGCGCAAAGGCGATCATCTCTGCGGCGGGGCGTTGCGCGTCGTAGCGGTAGAAGCCGCGGCCGGATTTGCGGCCGAGATGTCCGGCGGCCACCAACTCCTGCTGCACCAGAGAGGGGGTGAAGCGCGGATCCTGGTAGAAGGCCTGATACACCGAGTCGGTCACGGCGTAATTGACGTCCTGGCCGATCAGATCGGTCAACTGCAGCGGGCCCATGGTGAAGCCGCCGGCGTCGCGCATGGCTGCATCCAGGGTGGCGGCGTCGGCCACCCGTTCCTCCAGCGCGCGCAGGGTTTCGGCGTAGAACGGCCGCGCCACGCGGTTGACGATGAATCCCGGCGTTGAACGGCACACGACGCTTTGCTTACCCCAGCGCTGCGCCAGGGCCTGCAGCGCCGCGAGGGTCTCGGCCCCGGTCTCCAGACCGCTGACGATCTCCACCAGCTTCATCAGCGGCGCCGGGTTGAAGAAGTGCAGCCCGGCCATGCGCGCCGGGTATTGCAAGGCGCCGGCGATGGCGGTGATCGACAGCGAGGAGGTATTGCTGGCGAACAGCGCCGTGGGCGAGCAGACCGCTTCCAGATCGCGGAACAGGCTCTGCTTAATCGCCAGATTTTCCGCCACCGCTTCAATCACCAGCGTGCAGTCGGCCAGTTGCTCGAGCGAGTCGGCGCGTTCGAGGCGCGCCAGCAGCGCCTCGGTGGCATTGGCGTCGGCCTTGCCGCCGTCGACCCGCTGCCGCAGGCGGCGAGCGAGTTCGTCGATCGCGCGCTGGGCAGCGGCGGGGGCGATATCGAACAGCCGTACCGGGTGGCCGGCGGCGGCGGCCACCTGGGCGATGCCGATGCCCATGGTGCCGGCGCCGATCACTGCCACCTGGCCGTTAAGAAGGGGCGCGTTCATGGCTATTTCCCGCTGAAGTTTGGCGTGCGTTTGGCGAAGAACGCGCTGACGCCTTCGCGGTAGTCGTCGCTGCGGCCGCCCAATCGCTGCAGATCGCGCTCCAGATCGAGCTGCTGATCGAGGCTGTTGGTGGCCGAGCTGTAGATGGCTTTCTTGATAAGACCCAGACCGTAAGTCGGCTGGGTGGCCAGATGGCGCGCCAGCGTTTGCGTGCGGTCGGCCAATTCATCCGCCGGCACCACCTGCCAGATCATGCCCCACTCCAGCGCCTGTTGGGCGCTGATTTTGTCACCCAGCAAGGCCATGCCCATGGCGCGGGCGTGGCCGGCCAGCCGCGGCAGGAACCAGCTGCCGCCGGAATCCGGCACCAGCCCCAGGCGGCAGAACGACTGAATAAAGCCGGCGTTGTCGGCGGCGATGACGATGTCGCACGCCAGGGCCAGCGCGGCGCCGGCGCCGGCCGCCACGCCGTTGACCGCGCATACCACCGGTTTCGGCAGGGCGGTCAGGCGGCGGATCAGGGGGTTGTAGAAACGTTCGACCGACAGGCCGAGATCCGGCGCCTGTTGATCGGCGCTGACGTTGCGATCGTTGAGATCCTGCCCGGCGCAGAAACCGCGCCCGGCGCCGGCGATCAGCAGGCAGCGCACGCTGTCGTCGCGCTCGGCCTGCGTCAGCGCTTCACTCAACTGGCGATGCATCTCGTCATTAAAGCTGTTGAGCCGATCCGGCCGGTTGAGGGTCAGCGTCAACACGCCGGCGTCGAGATGGCTGAGAATCAATGCGTTATCCATAAATCAGCGCCCCTGATAGTTTGGCGTACGTTTTTCGAAAAAGGCGGCGATGCCTTCGCGGCGATCGTCGGTGGCGGCCAGGGTGACAAATTGCTGACGCTCCATCGCCAGCCCCTGGCTAAGGCCGATTTCCTCGGCCTGTTTCAGCGCCTGTTTGGCGGCGCGCAGCGCCAGCGGCGCCTGACGGCTGATGCGATCGGCAATCTGCTGCGTGCGCTCCAGCGTCAGAGCATCGACGCATACTTCACTGATAAGGCCGGCCTGCAGCGCGGTGCGGGCGTCGATGGCTTCGCCGGTCAGCACCATCTGGCTGGCGCGCGACTTGCCGACGCAGCGGATCAGGCGCTGGGTGCCGCCGGCGCCCGGCATCAGGCCGAGGGTGATCTCCGGCAGGCCGAAGCGGGCGCTTTCGCCGCCGATAACGATGTCGCAGGCCAGCGCCAGCTCGCAGCCGGCGCCCAGGGCATAACCGTTCACCGCCGCCAGCAGCGGCTTACTGAACTGCGCCAGACGCAGCCACAGCTGCGGACGGCGATCCGCCAGCGCGGCCGGCAGATCCTGTTGTTGCAGTTCGCGCAGATCGGCGCCGGCGGCGAAGAAGCGCGCCGCGCCGGCGATCACCACGGCGCCCACGCCGCTGTCGGCGTCGGCCTGCTCCAGCCGGACAACCAGCTGTTCCAGGCACGGCGTGCTCAGGGCGTTACGCGCCTCCGGGCGATGCAGCGTCAGCGTGACCACGCGGTGTTGCTGCTGATGCAAAATAAACGGGGTATCCATCGCGGCTCCTAGACGTCGAAGTCCAACACCACGCCGTCGCCTTTCGGCCACGACTGGCAGCTCAATACGTAGCCCGCCGCCAGCTGATCCGGCTCAAGGCTGTAGTTGACGCCCATCTCCACCTGGCCGGCCTTCAGACGGCATTTGCAGGTGGCGCACACGCCGCCTTTGCAGGCGTAGGGCAGATCGGCGCCTTGGCGCAGCGCGGCATCGAGAATGCTGTCGTCCTGTTCGCCGACCTCGATATCCAACCGGCGGCCGTCGAGCAGGATCGCCACCCGGGTGGCATTGCGATCGCCGCTGTGGCGCGGGCGGGCGACCAGGCCGCTGGTGTTGAAACGTTCGCTGTGGATGTGATTGGCCGGTACGCCGGCCTGTTCCAGCACGATCTGCGCGTCGTCCATCATCGATTCCGGCCCGCAGATGAAGGCGTGGTCATAGTCGCGGAAATCCAGCAGCGCGCCGCCGATCGCCGCCAGGCGTTCACGGTCGATGCGGCCGCTGAGCAGCGGGCTGTCGAGGCTCTCCTGGCTGAACAGGTACAGCGGCTGAAAACGCTGCGGATAGCGGTTTTTCAGATCCGACAGCGCCTCTTTGAACATCATTGAACGGCTGTTGCGGTTGCCGTAGATCAGGGTGAAGCTGCTGCCCGGTTCGAGCTGCAGCGTCGCCTTGATGATCGACAGCATCGGCGTGATGCCGGAGCCGGCGGCGATCGCCAGATAGTTGCCGCGGCGCTCCGCCTGCGGCTGATAGCCGAAGCGCCCCTGCGGCACCATCACTTCCAGCGCATCGCCGACTTTCAGCATGCGGTTGACGAAGCCGGAGAAACGGCCCTGATCAATCGCTTTCACGCCGATCTGCAGCAGGCCTTCCTGCGGCGAACTGCAGATGGAATAGCAACGTCGCAGCTCTTCGCCGTTGACTAGCGCCTTGAGCGTCAGGTGCTGGCCGGGGGTGTAGCGGTATTGGTTTTGCAGCTCTTCGGGCACCCGCAGGGTGATGGCTACGGCGTCCGGCGTTTCGCGCTCGATGGCGGCGACGTTCAGGCGATGAAAGACCGTCATGGTGTCAGCGCTCCTATATGCATTTGAAATAATCGAACGGTTCCCGGCAGTCGCAGCAGCGGTACAGCGCTTTACAGGCGGTGGAGCCGAACTCGCTGATCTTCTCGCTGTGGGTGCTGCCGCAGCGCGGGCAGGCTACCGGGCCGTGGGCATGCGGCCGATCGCAGGTGTGGCCCTGCGGCGGCGCTACGCCGTATTGCCGCAGCCGTTCGCGGGCGTCGGCGTTCATCCAATCGGTGGTCCAGGCCGGGCTGAGGCGAATGTCCACCTGCACCGGGCTGAAGCCGGCGGCCGTCAGCCGCTGCTCGATGGCGTTGAGCAGAAATTCGGTGGCCGGGCAGCCGGAGTAGGTGGGGGTGAAGGTCACGCGCCAGCCGTTGCCGTCGCGCGCCACGTCGCGCACCATGCCCAAATCGGTGATCGACAGCACCGGCAGCTCGGGATCGCTGATCTGTTGCAGACAGTGCCAAATCTGCGGGATTTCAGCGGGTTGCAAACGAGTGACGTTCATCGCGGCCTCCTACCATTGGCCGTTTGGATAGGCGCGTTGCAGGAACTGCATCTCCGCCAGCAGCGGGCCGAGGTGTTCACTGTGTCGGCCTTGTTTGCCGCCGTGACGGAACGCCTGCTCGGCGGGCAGCGTCAATGTCGCCTGGCGCAGTGTCTCTTCCACCTGCGCTTGCCAGGGAGCCTGCAGCTCGCGCGGATCGACGGCGATGCCCTGTTCCGCCAGCTCAAGCTCCAGCGCGTCGGCGTGGAACAGCTCGGCGGTGAAGCGCCACAGGTTATCCAGCGACTGTTGGATCTTGCGGTGGCTGATGTCGTTGCCGTCGCCGAGGCGGATCATCCAGCCGCGGCTGAAGCGCAGGTGGTAATCGGCCTCCTTCAACGACTTGGCAGCGATGGCGGCGATCTGCGCATCGCCGCTGCGGCTCAACGCCTGGTGCAGCTGCACGTGGTAGACGTCGAGCAGGAACTGGCGCACCAACGTGTCGTTGAAACCGCCGTTCGGCTGTTCCGCCAGCAGCAGGTTATGAAACTGGCGTTCGTCGCGCCCGAAGGCCAGGCTGTCTTCGCTGCAGGGCGGCCCGGCCAGTTCGGCGGCGTAGCCCAGGAAGTTGCGCGCCTGGCCGAGCAGATCGAGCCCGATGTTGGCCAACGCCAGATCGATCTCCAGCTCGGGCGCGTGGCCGCACCAGGCACACAGGCGCTGGGCGAGGATCAGAGGCGTGTCGCCCTGGCGAAGCAAATAGCTGATGCGCGGATCGTTAACCGTCATGGTCGCCTCTACATGTTCTTGATGCCGTCGGGAATGGTGTAAAACGTCGGATGACGGTAGATCTTGTCTTCGGAAGGATCGAAGAAGGCGCCGCGATCTTCCGGCTGCGAGGCGATCAGATGGCGGGATTGCACCACCCAAATCGAGCAGCCTTCATTACGGCGCGTGTAGGCGTCGCGGGCGTTTTCCAGCGCCATTTGGTCGTCGGCGGCGTGCAGGCTGCCAACGTGGCGATGCGCCAGCCCTTGTTTGCTGCGGATAAACACTTCATACAGCGGCCATTCAACGTGGCTCATGATCTCGGTTCCTTATGTTGGCTATGCGGCGGAAGCGGCGTTTTTCGCGGCGTGGGCCATGGCGCCGTCACGCACCCAGGCGCCGTCTTCCCAGGCGCGGCGTTTGGCCTGCAGGCGTTCGTGGTTGCATTGGCCACGTCCTTTGATCACCTCATGCAGCTCGCTCCAGTCGATCTCGCCGAAGCGATAGTGGCCGGCAGCGGCATCCCAGTGCAGATCCGGATCCGGCGCCGTCATGCCCAGCGCTTCCAGCTGCGGTACGGTGTTGTCGACGAACTTCTGCCGCAGCTCATCGTTGCTGTGGCGTTTGATTTTCCACGCCATGCTCTGGGCGCTGTGGGGGGAGTCGGCGTCGCTCGGGCCGAACATCATCAGCACCGGCCACCAGAAGCGATCGATGGCGTCCTGCAGCATGGCGCGCTGCGTGTCGCTGCCGTTGGCCATCGCCATTACCGCCTCGTAGCCCTGGCGCTGGTGGAAGCTCTCCTCTTTGCAGATCTTCACCATCGCCCGCGCATAGGGGCCGTAGGACGCGCGGCACAGCGCCACCTGGTTGACGATGGCGGCGCCGTCGACCAGCCAGCCGATCACGCCGATATCCGCCCAGTTGAGCGTGGGGTAATTGAAGATAGAGGAGTATTTCATCTTGCCGTCGAGCATCTTTTGGTAGATGTCCTGGCGCGAACAGCCGAGGGTTTCGGCGGCGCTGTAGAGGTACAGACCGTGGCCGGCCTCATCCTGCACTTTGGCCAGCAGCACCGCCTTGCGGCGCAGCGTGGGGGCACGCGTCAGCCAGTTGGCTTCCGGCAGCATGCCGATGACTTCCGAGTGGGCGTGTTGGCCGATCTGCCGAATCAGGTTCTGACGATAGGCGTCCGGCATCCAGTCTTTAGCCTCAATGGCGATATCCGCCGCGATCTTGTCGTCGAAATGCTGCTGATACTGTGCGTCAGTTGTCATGCTTGCCTCTTGGTGATTCGTATTTTTCACATTAAATATAAAAATGTGAATCACTTTAACTAACCATAAGGCTACAAACTGATAACAAAAAGATCAAACGAGATTTATGTGGTTTTGCGAGCGCACTCACAAGTGTTTTTGTTAATCATTTGATTTTTTTTGATAAAAATAAGCAGTGACTCCGTATTAATGCCAGGGGAAACGGCTTGAAAGCGCTTCTTGTTCTCTTTTTGTTAAAATTGAGTTTGGCATCGACTGGCATTTATGTGATACGTAATTAAGCTGTATGGTGAAAATTTATGAATTCCGGAGGGCACATGCAGCAGTTACACAGTTATCTTTCTGGCGCCTGGGTGTACGGGCAGGGAGAGGCGCGCGAGATCCGTCACGCCGTAACCGGCGAGGCGCTGTTCCAGGTCTGCTCCGACGGCCTGCCGTTAGCGGCCAGCCTGAGCTATGCCCGCAGCCACGGCGGCCCGGCGCTGGCGCACATGACGTTCCAGCAGCGCGCCCAGATGCTGAAAGCGGTGGCGAAACACCTGCTGGCGCATAAAGAGGCGCTGTATCAGATTTCCTATCAAACCGGGGCGACGCGCAGCGACGGCTGGGTCGATATCGAAGGCGGCATCGCCACGCTGTTCGCCTATGCCGGCATGGCCGGCCGCGATCTGCCGGACGATACGCTGTGGCCGGAAGATGAGCTGATCCCGCTGTCGAAGCAGGCGCAGTTCGCCGCCCGCCACGTATTGACCTCGCGCCCCGGCGTGGCGCTGCATATCAACGCTTTCAACTTCCCTTGCTGGGGCATGCTGGAAAAACTGGCGCCGACCTGGCTGGCGGGCATGCCGGCCATCATCAAGCCGGCCACCGCCACCGCGCAGCTGACGCAGGCGATGGTCAGGCTGATCGTCGACAGCGGGCTGGTGCCGGAAGGCGCGCTGCAGTTGGTATGCGGCGGCGTCGGCGACATGTTTGCGCACCTGGATTATCAGGATGCGGTAACGTTCACCGGTTCGGCGCAGACCGGCCAGCGGCTGCGGGCGCATCCGCGCCTGTTGGAAAAATCGATCGCGTTCACCATGGAGGCGGATTCGCTCAACTGCTGCGTGCTGGCGGAGGACGTGACGCCGGAGATGCCGGAATTTGCGCTGTTTATCAAAGAGGTGTGCCGTGAAATGACCGCCAAGGCGGGGCAGAAGTGCACCGCGATCCGCCGCATCATCGTGCCGGCGGCGCAGGTGGCGGCGGTGCGTCAGGCCTTGTTGCAGCGTCTGGCGGGGGTGACGGTGGGCGACCCGCAGCTGGAGCAGGTGCGCATGGGGGCGCTGGTCAGCCACGAGCAGCGTGATGATGTGCAAAGCAAGGTGGAGTTCCTGCTGCGCAACGGCTGCGAACCGCTGTGCGGCGCGTCGTTGGATAAGCTGGACGTGCTGGGCGACGGCGCGCGCGGCGGGGCGTTTTATCCGCCGACCCTGCTGTATTGCGCCGATCCGTTCACCCATCAGGCGGCGCACGGCACTGAGGCCTTCGGCCCGGTGGCGACGCTGATGCCGTATGCGGATACCGAGCAGGCGATCGCGTTGGCGTTGCTGGGGCAAGGCAGCCTGGCGGGATCGCTGGTGACCGCCGACCCGGCGCTGGCCAAGCGCTTTATCCGCGCGGCGGCCTGCGCTCACGGACGTATGCTGATTTTGGATGAGCAGGCGGCGGCGGAATCCACCGGCCACGGTTCGCCGTTGCCGATGCTGGTGCACGGCGGCCCGGGGCGCGCCGGCGGCGGTGAAGAGCTGGGTGGACTGCGCGCGGTGAAGCACTATATGCAGCGCACGGCGATCCAGGGCAGCCCGGCGATGCTGGCAGCCATCGGCGGCGAATGGGTGCGCGGCGCGCCGGTCGCCGAACATCCGGTGCACCCGTTCCGGAAATACTTCGAGCAGCTGCAGCTGGGCGACAGCCTGTTGACCGCGCGCCGCACCGTGACCGAAGCGGATATCGTCAACTTCGCCTGCCTGAGCGGCGACCACTTTTACGCGCATATGGACAAGATCGGCGCTGCCGATTCGCTGTTCGGCGAGCGGGTGGCGCACGGTTACTTTGTGGTGTCCGCTGCGGCCGGGCTGTTTGTCGACGCCGCCGTCGGGCCGGTGATCGCCAACTACGGCATGGAAAATCTGCGTTTTATTGAACCGGTGAAGATCGGCGACACCATTCAGGTGCGGTTAACCTGCAAGAAGAAGATCCGCAAGCCGCAAAAAACCGCCGAAGATCGGCCGCACGGCGTGGTGGTGTGGGATGTGCAGGTGCTGAATCAGGAACAGCAACCGGTGGCGCTGTACAGCATTCTGACGTTGGTGGCGCGTCAGCAAGGGGACTTCGAGGCATAATGCGCGTTTCGCCGCCGCCGGCATCCCGGCGGCGGCGAGCTATTCAGATCAGCGGCTGCCCGCGCAGCTGTTCCAGCACTTTCAGCGGCGAACGCTGCGGATCCTGCATCTTGTTCACCGGCAACAGGAAGGTCTGTTCCAGCATAAACTGGCCGCCCATTGCGGCGTGCGGCGTTTGATCCGAGAAGCAAATCCAGCTGCTGCCCGGCGGGAATTCCAGCGCCAGCTGCGGACCCCGTTGCTGATAATCACCGTCGGCCTTCATGGCGTCATGCAACTGCAGCATCAGGTGGTCATAATGGCTGCGGCGGGTCTTGGTGATGCGCACCTGATGCTGCAGCCAACTGCTGAGGGCGGAGTAGCGTGCGAGGCGCGGCATAAAGCGTGCCGCCAGCTCAGGGAACGGCTCGCCGACGCGCCATTGGCGATGCTCGCCGTGCGGATTGATGTTGGTGAAGATGCGCAGAATGCGTTCGCCGTAGTTCGGGCGCGACGGGAAAGCGTCAACGTGCAGGCGGCTGTCGTCTTTGCGCCAGGAACTGGTCGCCCGCCAGGCGGAAACCGGGTGCAAACGCAGGCTGCCGGTCGGGTGGTGCAGCGCCTCCTGATACTCGGGCAACAGCCCGGCGATCAGCTGGCGGCAAGATTGATAATAGCGCTCCAGCAGTTGCTGAACCTGTTGCCGGCGTTCCGCGACGGCAACGCCGCTCAGTTTGCCGGACAGCGGCTGATAGCTGATGTTTTTGCGCTTCGGATCGACCAACGTCGGATCCAGCAGCGGCATTTCCTGTTCAGACAAGGTGAAGGCCAGTTCGGGCAGAAACAGTACCTTGCCCTGTTCCAGTTCGCTGACCGCGCTGGATGCTTCCGCTGCCGCCCATTGTCGCAACGGCAGCGTCAGGACGGCCTGTTCACGCATAATATCGCCAGTAGGCATGAGATCTCCTCGCAAATCTATATCGCTTTATTCCCGTCTTTCAGGTTGCCGCGTGATTGGCTGCACTGGCTTGCGCAGTGGCTGGCTGGAGCGGCGTCAACAGGCCGCCCAATTGCAACGTGAAATTTGTGGGTTCTATTATGGATGTATCAGCAGGGCGCAGTGCGCCGAAGCGTGCGATGGCTTCCTGATATAGAGAATAGTCCTGATAAGGATATCACCGGCAATACCAATGAAAAGTAAACGAGGGTTAAACGGGGCTGCGCGTAGGCACGAATAATCAAAAATGGCACGAATTGTCTGTGGAATGGCGATTTTTTTATCTTGTTGAATTTTAATGAAAATAAATAGTATGCTTATTATTGGCGTTATTTTATTCAGAGCGCAGGGTAACCCGGGAAAATAATGTTGCGGAGAGGAATTATTTCATTTTGTTTAGTAATAAATCGGGCCGCCAAAATTTGGTGGCCCGATTAATGATTACGCGCCGTAAATGCAGTTTTTGCCTTTTTTCTTGGCCTGATACAACGCACTGTCCGCCTCATTGATAAAGCTGATCGGCGTATCGTTATACATATGCGGCACTTTGGCGCAGATACCGATGCTGATGGTGACGATGCCGTGCGGATTACCCTGATGCGGAATTTTCAGATCGCGCACCGCGTTGATGACGCGTTCGGCGAAAATCAGTGCGCCCTGGACGTCGGTATCCGGCAGGATAATCCCCATCTCTTCGCCGCCGTAACGCGCCAGAACGTCGTTGCTGCGGCACGCCAACCCTTTGAGCGTTTGGCCGATCTGCTGCAGGCATTGGTCACCGGCGACGTGGCCATAGCTGTCGTTGTACTGTTTGAAATAGTCGATATCCAGCATCAGCAGCGCCACGCTGCGGTAGTTGCGCGAAGCCCGTGCCAGCTCGTTCTTCAGCGCGATATCAAACTGGCGGCGGTTGGCCAGCCCGGTCAGGCCGTCCAGCAGCGCCAGCTCTTCGAGCATCTGGTTGATGCTGGTCAGCTGATCGCGGGTGCGCATCAGCTCGGCTTCGGTTTGCATGCTGTGCTTGATTTGCCGCAGCAGCACCATGCCCATCGCCAACAGGATCATCAGCAGCGAGAGGCCGCCGACGGCGAACAGCCCGGCGTCGGTGCGCCAGTCCGCCAGCGCGTCGCGTTTCGACAGCCCGGCGGCGATCACCAGCGGAAAGCGGTTGACCCGCGAATAGCCGTAGATGCGCTCTACTTTGTCGTACAGCGAGGTGATGGTGGCGTTACCGAATTCCGAATGCGGCAAAATTTCGCTGAACAGCACACCCTTGGCGATGTTTTTACCGATCGACGCCGCCGAGTAAGGGCGGCGGTAAAGGATGGTGCCGTCCGCCAGCAGCAGGTTCAGTGAGGCGTCGGTGTTGAGGGCGAAGCTATCGTAAAACTGGCGGAAATAATCGATGTACAGCGTCGCCAGCACCACGCCGCCAAAGCTGCCGTCCGGGTTGTTGAAACGCCGCGAAA
Organism: Serratia sp. CY81684; assembly: GCF_052166595.1. Classification (NCBI taxonomy): domain Bacteria; kingdom Pseudomonadati; phylum Pseudomonadota; class Gammaproteobacteria; order Enterobacterales; family Yersiniaceae; genus Serratia; species Serratia sp. CY81684. The sequence continues at coordinate 825,465 of NZ_JBJNOO010000003.1, forward strand.
CGGGAATGATCAAATCGCCGGTGGTACGGCTGCGGATCACCTTGCCGATGTACAGGCCGCCGTCGTCGCGGTTTTGATGGTATATGAAGTACTCGCGATCGGCGTTGTTGGCGTTCTTGATGAACTTGCCCGAGGAGGTCGCCAGCCAGCGGCCGCGCGCATCGTAGAGAAACATCCCATGCAGCTGCGGCAGGTTGCCGACCTGGGTTTGCATCACCCGCTGCAGGCGGGTCAATTGCGATGGCCCCAGTCCGTCGTACTGGAGACGTTCGGTCAGATCGAGCAGATTGCCGTCCACCTGCATGAAAGTATCGTCGGCATGCTGCGCCAGCGAGCGGGCGAGGTTGGCGGATTCATGCTCGGCGCTGCGCAGATCGCGCTGGTGTGCGTTCCAGATTTGCCAGCTGTTAAAGAGGATCAGCGTGGCGGCAACGATGATGACAAACACGCCGGCCTGAAATAATAATGGGGAGCTTTTAACGCTGCGCGCCGGCACGGCATCCTGTATGGGTTGCTGCTGAGTCATGTCACCCTTGTTGTTTGATTACTATTCAGTTTGAGTTAAGAGCAATCTTATATTTTATGCATAAATGCGCCAGACCTCTAGCCTTTAACGAGGCGATAAGGCGAAAGGTCGATCGCAGCCCGCATCAGCGGCGGTGTGAACACCTCGGAGTGAAAGAGCCATGTCTGATTACATCATTATCGCTTTACTGACGCTGGCGGTGTATTACCCCCTTACGCTGGGAACGCTGGCGGTGATGATGTACTTCGCCTGGCGCCGCCGCCGGTCGCCCTATTGGCGGTTGGGATTGGCGCTGTTGGCGCTGCTGTTCGTGCTGTTCGCCAAGGCGGCGTATGACTGGCACCGCTATGGCTAGCGGCGCCATGCGGGGTTATTCGACGTTGATCATCCAGTTGACGCCGAATTTGTCGGTCAGCATGCCAAAACCTTTGGCCCAGAAGGTGGCTTGGTAAGGCATCGTCACCTGGCCGCCCTGCGCCAGATTGTCGAACAGTTTGCGTCCTTGTTCCGCATCGCTGGGGTTCAGCGACAGCGAGAAACCTTTGTGAGAAGCACCGCCGCTGTCATCCTGCGGACAGCCGTCGGAGGCCATCAGCACCCCGTCGCCGATCAGCAGGCGCGCATGCATGATCGCTTCCGGATTGACGTCCTGTGGTCCGCCTTGCCGGGCTTCTTCGGGCATGTCTTTAAAGCGCATGACCATTTCAACTTTGGCATTCAACTGCTGTACGTAGAAGTTAATCGCTTGCTCACAGTTACCGCTGAAAAACAGATAGGGTTGTACCAGCATGACATTGACCTCGATTATGGCCCGACAGGCAACGACCGGCTCTCGGGCGGACGAAATGATTGCTGGCGGCAATAATTGCCGTCGGTGACTTACTAGTGTAGTTCCCCTGGCGCAGAATGCTTGTGCGAGGTGAGCGCGCCTTCGCCGGCGGTGTGACGGGCAAAGGCGCGAAGGGGTCAATACAGCGACGGTTCGCCGGGTGGGCGGGTTTTAAAGCGGCGGTGCAGCCACATGTATTGGTCGGGGGCCAGCAGCACCTGTTCTTCCACCACGCGGTTCATCTTGGCCGCCGCGCGCGTTTCATCATCCAGCGGGAAGTCCGTCAACGGCGGCTGCACGATCAGCTCATAGCCCTGAGCATTTGGCAGGCGGCGTGGCACGAAAGGCACGATCGACGGCCGCCCCATGCGCGCCAGGATAAAGGTGCCGGTGGTCGTGGCGGCATTTTCCACGGCGAAGAACGGTGTGAATACGCTACTTTGCGGCCCATAATCGTGATCCGGCGCGTACCACAGGATTTCGCCCTGTTTCAGGTTGCGGATCATACCTTTGATATCTTTACGGTCGATCATGAATTTATTCGAGCGCAGCCGGCCGCGGGTCTGTACCCATTCCATCAGCTTGTTGTTGTGCGGGCGATGCACACCGATGCCGGGGTTTTGCATGCCGAAAATGCGCGCGCCCAGTTCCAGCGTCAGGAAATGCAGACCGATCAGCAGAACGCCTTTGCCGTCCTGACGCGCCAGCCGCATGTTTTCCATGCCGCTCACCTTGAACCAGCGGGCGATGCGCCAGTCGGGCCAGAACCAGGCCATGCCGACTTCGAACAGGCCCATGCCGACGGACTCAAAATTTTTGACGATCAGCGCCTCGCGCTCGGCGGTGGGCATTGCGGGGAAGCAGAGTTCTAAATTGCGGCGCGCTATTTTTACCCGGCGTTTCATTAAGCGCATGGCTATTCTGCCAAGGCCGTGTCCGAGCCGATAAATGAGCGGGTAGGGCAGTAATACCAAGAGATAGAGTATTCCCAGTCCTATCCACAACAACCAATAACGAGGGCGCAAGAATTTGCGCTCAAAGCGTTGGTTAGAAAGCATTTTTCCTGTTATTCCTTTTCTTTGCCAATGGGACCTTAACCCAAATTGTCATGAGGAAGATGATAGAATATTTTGTGCTAAACAGGATTTTCCATTAATGCTTTTTTTTTACGCTTTATTTAAACGCAGGCGAAAAACGAAGCGAAATAGGATTTTTACCGAGGGAGGAGGGGATGTTTTCCGCTATTTCAATTGGCTGGCGAAATTGAAAAATAAAGACACAATTAAGCGCATCGCAAAAGTGACAACGGCTATGTAACCTTAATGAAACAGTAACGCTACGGAACCGTCCCAAGCGGCGGCCAGTGCGTACAGTAGCGTGAGGATCAGGACAAAAGGTGCATTGAACATCGGCGTTTCCTCCCGGAGGATATGTTTAAAGTTTAGCCTTGCAAGATGACAGCGGGATGAAATCAGATCGTTTTTTGTATGGTGAAATTCAGACGGACGGAAATGGGTAAACCGCTGATTTTTTACTATAGTCATAGTGTGAAGTTGTGCGTTTGCCGCCGGACGCCTCCGCATTGAGCGGCAGCGGGCAGATTGCCCAGAGCAAGATCGCGGAGCGGATGGCGCCTGGCGCGAAACATGTGACGAAATTCTCAGAGGGTTGGTCTGTAAGGATTTGACATGTCATATGAAAATGACGATCTAAACGGTGTTGAGCAACCGAGCGACTACGTGAAAACCACCGCCTGCGAAGTGAGCAGCGGTGTAAAAGCAGCGCTCGAGCAATCATGTGCCTGCCTCAAGGATAACCCTTGGGCGGGGATAGGCGCCGGCGCCGTCGTGGGCCTGGTAATAGGATTTCTGTTAGGCAAAAGGTAATAGGGAGAGTAAAGATGGGCATCATTTCCTGGATCATTTTTGGTTTAATCGCCGGTATCCTGGCCAAGTGGATTATGCCGGGCAAAGACGGCGGCGGCTTTATTGTGACCGTTATATTGGGGATCGTGGGCGCCGTCGTCGGCGGCTATATCAGCACCTTCTTCGGTATGGGCCGCGTTGACGGTTTTAACCTGGGCAGCTTTGTGGTGGCGGTCATCGGTGCCCTGGTGGTGCTTTTTGTCTACAGGAAGATCAAAGGCTAAGCAGCCGTTGCTCAACAGGGTCGCCGCGGCGGCCCTTTTTCGTGAAATCAATCCGGCGGTGCGGCGCGGGCCGTACCCGCTGAAAGGGGAATATCATGGGTCTGTTCGATAGCGTATTGGGTAACATTCTGGGCGGCGGCGCCAACGGTGGTAAAGGTATCGACTACATCGCCATTATGCAGTGGGTCGAGCAACAAGGTGGCCTGCAGGCCATTTTGGACAAGTTCCGTCAGGGGCAGTTCGGCGATATCGTCGGTTCCTGGCTCGGCAATGGCGAAAATCAGCCGATTACCGGCGACCATGTGCAGCAGGCGTTGGGTAGCGACGCCATCAACCAACTGGCTGAAAAGCTGGGCATCGATCCTGCACAGGCGTCCAGCACCATTGCACAGTTCTTGCCAACGGTCGCGGATGCCGCCTCACCAAACGGTGAAGTGCAGCAAGACAGCAACGAGCTGGGCGATATGGTCGGTAAACTGTTCAAATAATGATTAGGCTCCCGGCGTCTGGCCGGGAGCATTCACTCCGCTAATTCCCTCGATCGCCGTCAACGCCTGCTGCAGATGCGCCACCCAGGCGCGCACTTTCTCCGGAATAAAACGTAAAGCGGGATAGACCGCGTGCAGCGCCATGGGCGGGTAGCGGTATTCCGGCAAAACGGGCACCAGCGCCCCCGTCGCCAGCTGCTCGGCGATTAAAGGCCGTTGGGCACCGCCGATACCGGCTCCAGCCTCAATGGCGGCCAGCAGCGATAGCGTATTGTTGGCGCGGAACGTGGGCCGCAGAGCGACCATCTCGGGGCCGTGCGGCCCGAACAGAGTGAGCGTATCGCCGTCGTTCAAACCGCTGTAACGAATGTGCGCATGTTTAGCCAGCTCCGCCGGCGAACGTGGAGCGCCATACTTGGCCAGGTAGGCCGGTGACGCCACCAGCAGGCGTTGCAGCTCGCCCAAACGTTTAGCCACCATGCCGGGCGCATGCAGTTCACCGAAACGCAGCGCCACGTCGATGCCTTCGCCGATCACGTCGGCGCGACGATCGTCCAGCAGCAGCTCGATGGCGAGGTTCGGATGACGTTGCTGGAAAGCGATGGCCAGCGGCGTGACGTGCAACTGCCCGAACCCGGTCGGGGCATGAATGCGCAGATTGCCCTGTAACTGGTGGTGCTGGCCGTGCAGCGCTTCTTCCGCTTCATCGACCGCCGCCAGAATCGGTTTGAGGTGCTGATAATAACTGCTGCCGGCATCGGTCAGGGTGACCGCCCGGGTGCTGCGAAACAGCAGTTGTGCCCCCAGTTGCTGCTCCAGACCGGCGATTTGCTGACTGACCGCCGGCTGCGTCAAACGCAGATCGCGAGCGGCGGCCGACAGGCTGCCCAGCTCCGCCACCCGCATAAAGGTTTTCATTGCGTTCAGCTTATCCATGTCGATCTTGCCTATAGATTTTTCTTATAAGTGTTAGTGGAAGGTCTCTTCTACCGCAAGTATTACTAATCAATGACACTCAGGGTATCGACAACCTGAGGAGTGGCAAGATGGATACAAAGCGACAGGCATTGGTGATCGGCGCCAATGGCGTGATTGGGCGCCGATTGATTGAGGAGCTGACCGGTCAGGGCTGGCAAGTGGTGGGCGTCTCGCGCCGGGGGGGACAATCGGCGCCGGGGGTGCGCCACCTTCAGGTTGATCTGCTGGATGCGGCGGCGACGCGCGACGCGCTGCGGCCGCTGAGCGCGATTAGTCACGTTTTCTATGCCGCCTATCAGGATGCGCCGGACTGGGCGGGGCTGGTGGCGCCGAATCTGCAGATGTTGCAACACGTTGTCGAAGGGCTGGAGCCGATCGCGCCGGCGTTGGAGCACATCAGTTTGATGCAGGGTTATAAGGTGTATGGCGCGCATTTGGGGCCGTTTAAAACGCCGGCGCGCGAAAGCGATGCCGGGCATATGCCGCCGGAGTTTAACGTGGCGCAGCAGCAGTATCTGGCGCAGCGGCAGGCCGGCAAACGCTGGCGTTGGAGCGCCATCCGTCCAAGCGTGGTGGGGGGCTTCTCCCTCGGCAACCCGATGAATCTGGCGTTAAGCATCGCGGTTTACGCGTCGATCAGCAAAGCGCTCGGGCTGCCGTTGCGCTTCCCGGGTAAACCGGGCGCTTACCACAGCCTGCTGGAAATGACCGACGCCGGGCTGTTGGCGCGCGCCACGCTGTGGGCGGCGACCGAACCTGCGGCGGCCAATCAGGCGTTTAATATCAACAACGGCGATCTGTTTCGCTGGAGCGAGATGTGGCCGAAAATCGCCGCTTACTTTGGGCTGGAATGCGCGCCGCCGCTGCCGATGTCGCTGGAGATCATGATGACGGACAAAGCGTCGCTGTGGCGGGAGCTGGCGCAGCGGCACCAATTGGCCGAACCGGACTATCGCGCGGTGGCCGGCTGGCGTTTCGCCGATTTCGTCTTTTCCTGGGACTATGACATGTTCGCGGATGGCAGCAAGGCGCGGCGCTTCGGTTTCCACCAGTTTGTTGAAACCGAAGCCATGTTTTTCTCACTGTTCGATGAGTTCCGCCGCCGCGGCATCATTCCCTGAACGTGGCATTGGTTTCCCCGCAGCACCGGCCGCGGGGAATGGGCTCAGAACGTCAGCATGATCTTGCCGATGTGCTCGCTGGACTCCATCAGCGTATGCGCGGCGGCGGCTTGCTCAAGCGGGAAGGTTTTAAAAATTTGCGGTTTCAGCACGCCGCGCTCCAGCAGCGGCCAAACCTTTTCGCGCAGATCGGCGGCAATCTGTGCTTTGTCCGCCACGCTGCGCGAGCGTAGCGTCGACCCGGTATGGGTCAGGCGTTTCAACAGCAGCGGCATCAGATTGAGCTCTTTCACCACGCCGTTTTGCGTGCCGATTTGCACGATGCGGCCTTCCATCGCTGCGGCCTGATAGTTTTTGGCGACATAATCGCCGGCGATCAGGTCGACGATGACGTCGGCGCCTTTACCGTTGGTGGCGTCTTTGGTGCGTGCGACAAAGTCTTCGCTGCGGTAATTAATCGCCACGTCGGCGCCCAGCGCCAGGCTGGCCTGACGTTTCTCTTCGGAGCCGACGGTGGTGATCACCTGGGCGCAGAAGGCCTTCGCCAGCATGGTGGCGACCGTGCCGATACCGGAGGTGCCGCCATGGATCAACACGGTTTCGCCGGCTTTGAGGTGACCGCGCTGGAACACGTTGACCCAGACGGTAAAGAAGGTTTCCGGCAGCGCGGCGGCCTCGGTCAGGCTCAGCCCCGCCGGCACCGGCAACGCATTGCTTTCATGCACGGTGCAGTATTCCGCATAGCCACCGCCGGCGATAAGGGCGCAAACCCGATCGCCGATCGCGAAGTGGGTCACGCCTTCACCGATGGCCACCACTTCGCCGGCAATTTCGAGGCCGGGAATATCCGAGGCGCCGGGCGGTGGCGCATAGTTCCCCTGACGTTGCAACACGTCGGGGCGGTTAACGCCGGCGGCGGCGATTTTCACCAGAAGTTGGCCCGCTTGCGGAACCGGCACCGGACGTTCGGCGACGACCAGAACCTCGGGGGCGCCGGGTTGGCTGATCTCAATCGCTTTCATCGTGTCGGGCAGCGGTGCATTTGTTGACATGGTTACACTCCTCATCGTGGCGGACGCGGTTATCAGGTGGCGCGTCCACAATAAAGTCTGCTGTTAGCTTAGCGAAATCGAATGAGGTGCGCGTGGTCGAATAGAGCGGTTTTGCGAGGAAGAGGAGGAGACGCCGCCGCGATGGGCGGCTGGGCATCAATCGTTAGGGGGGATGCGGAACCCTTTCAATGAAACGATAAAGTGTTCTTTTCCTTTGGAGATCTTGGCGCCTTTGTCGCACCACAGGCTGGCAAGCTGGAAGAAGTCGTCGCTGCCGATATCGTAAGCCAGTTCGATTTTCTTGGCGGTGCCGGCGCGGATGAGTTTTTCTGCTTCCTGATGGTTTGCAGCTTTAATTATGGTCATGGGCGAAATCCTTGGTGTTAAGCCAGAGCGGATAAACGCGAATCATCATATGGCCATAATGTGACAATTTTGTGATGAAAGCATGACAGCCCGCGAAGGCGCGGCGCGCGATGTGCCGGGCCTTCGCGGTGAAAGCGCGTTGTCGGTTACCGATCGTGCGGGCGGACGAGTGTGCTTTTTTTCTGAGATTTTAAATGCTTGTAGAGGGCGAAGCCCGCAATGCCGGCCAAGACGGCCAGGAGGGCAAGGGATCCTGTGGCCATGAACGTTACCTCCGAATAAGAATGGCAAGGAGGCATATTTGTGACATTCATCACTTTGTGGGGCAATGAGAGCAATCTGTAATCGGAAGACGCTTTGAGGGATAGGCAAAAAAAAAAGCGCCTATAGGGAGGCGCATAAAGATTTGCAACACAGCTTGTTGTGTTCAACACCAGGAGGAGTGGTGAACTGAGGCATATTCTATGCAGCGGCAAAGGAGGCTGATATAGGCATTACTCCGAAAGCGTCATTACCACTCATAGCCTAACTGAATGTTGTAATCGGGATCCTTATTGGTGGAATAGGGATCAGACTGGCGGCGGCGATCGGTTTTCTTCACCGGGCCTTCGTACGCGGGATAAGGTTTGGCGCGCGGTTTGCTGCAGCCAGGATGATCGCACTCAATATCGACGCGAAAACCGCTTTTATCTCTCGCCTCTGTCCAGGCAATCGGCGGCTTTCCCGTTTTGGGGGCCGGCCCTGAAGGGGCAGGCGGCTTGGGCGCGGGAACCATGCTGGGGTCGGGGGCTTGATAATTGAGCTCCAGTGCACTCTGCGGAGCACTGTAAGCGGCAAAGGCCAGCAGGGCGGCGGCACTGACAGCCGGTAATGTAAGCCATCTCGGCATGGTGAATCTCCCTGAATGATTTCGTCAGGCAACTATAAAACAGCAGAACGAGAATTACTATCATTTGCCTGGGCGTTACGGGCGAGCCAGGCAGCGGCCCTATCGGCAGACAGGGTCAAATCCTGTGCGTTTAGCCGAGATTAGCGTCCCATCGCGGCGAAAAAGGTTGCTATTGCCGCTCGCTCATGAGTTAATGATGTCGGCCTGTGGTACAGACCTATTTATGCACGACATTTTGAGTAAAGTAGTTCAAATTTAAAGCGTTATCCCGGATAGCCCTTCTCTGACGAATTTCCTTTCCAGTGCCTCCATAAGTAACTGATGACCGGCTACCTCGCCCATGGCGGCTTACATTTATTATTGAAGGAAATTAGACATGTCTAACATGATCAAAGGTCAAGTGAAGTGGTTCAACGAAGCTAAAGGTTTTGGTTTCATCACCCCAGCAGACGGCAGCAAAGACGTATTCGTACACTTCTCTGCTATCCAGGATCAAGGCTTCAAGACCCTGGCTGAAGGCCAGAACGTACAGTTCTCTATCGAGAACGGTGCGAAAGGTCCATCTGCGGCTAACGTTACCGCTATCTAATTGGCGCTTGGCGCTGATTGAAAAAAACCCGCTGCGGCGGGTTTTTTTATGCCTGCAATTCAGCGGTGCGCAAAAAAAAGCCCGCAAGTCAGCGGGCAAAAGTTCCTTGTTACTTCATTTGCGAGCGCTTCTCTGGGGGGGAAACGCCTGAAGACAGGCTACGCGAGACCGGCTTAAGATTCTGCGGCCAAACCGTTAAGAAAGTGAAAATCCAGGCGGCTGCTACGCTGATAGCAGAGGCCGGCAGGGCTGGAGCGGTGTCCATCGCCTCCGGTTTTGTAATACACTGACGGCAATCGCAAATAAGGGAGAAGGGTATGCAAGTTAACGATCGAGTGACGGTAAAAACAGACGGCGGCCCGCGGCGTGAAGGCGTCATTCTGGCCGTAGAGGTGTTCAACGAAGGCACCATGTACCTGGTTTCTCTTGACGACTACCCGGCGGGCGTATGGTTTTTTAATGAGATCGACAGCCGTGACGGCACGTTTGTGGAGCCCTGTCGCGAGCACGGGCAGTAACTTAGGCTAATCTCATTAATTTGCTAATGAAATTGTCCATTTTGAGATTATTTCATTGCGGTAAGATTTTTTTTATCGACGGCAAAAAAATACCCGTTGCGCTAGCGGGGGATAACGCAACAGGTATTTTTTTGTGGTTCCAGCGGCTGCCATCCAGATGACATTATCACCGGGTATTTAACGGCTGGTAAAACAGAGCGGGGGCGTTCTCTGTAGTTCAGCGGCTATTGACGAATATTCCACTGGTCAATGTATCGGTCAAACGAACAACGTGATAAATGATCTGCTTGTTGTGCGTTTTTATTTTCCGCTTGATGTTTCCCTTGTGGGAAGAGACCGTTTTGGCCTTTATTTGCATCTGGTCTGATATCTGGATGGTGCCTTGACCGGACATCCACATGCGTAACATGTTTGATTCAGTCTGGCTCAGCGTTACCGGCGTTTGATCCAGAGAGGATTTCTCCGTACGGAGGGACGTTCTCTCGAGATAGTGGCTAAGTAGCTGATTCATAGTCTCTGGCTTGATGGATTTTGACGATATGATGACGTTCTTGCGAACATATAAATAATCGTCGAAATGTACGTTGGTAATGGCCATGAAGATGAAGAATAACGTATCCGGGTGCAGTGAAATCACCCGTTTTATTCGCTCGGTGGCGTTTGCTTCGTGGATGAAGCAGTCCTCGTTAATAAACACCAGGCTCGGATTCAACTTGCTGCATTTTTCATGCAGGCTGTCAATGTCCTCGATGGCATTAATATGGCGCTTCTTCACGCCATGCGAAGTCAGATAGTCGGTTAACCCCAATCTGGTATAGCTACATGAATCCATGATAATCGTTGGCATATCGCACCCCCACTTAAATCCGTTTTACTGCGGTAATATGAGAAAAAGCCTAAAAAGCCGAAAGGCAAAATGGAGCAATAATTCAGTGTAGCGAGTGTTCTATCAATAAACACGGCATCACTCAATGATATTTTCATACTAAACTTATTAATTGCATGAATCTATAAGTTTGGCTTAAGTCAGAGCGATCTGCTGCTCGTCCAGCTTCGGCATGTTGAGCCTGATCTGCGCTTGGCGCCCGTGCCTGTCTGCATTGCTTGCCGCGAATCTGTTCATCATGTCACGAAACAAAATTTTAGTTTGCTAGGAAAAGTCTTAAAAAAAATTCATGTGTCGTTTTTTTGAAGTCTTTCAGCGCATTTTTTGAGTGATTAAAAAATACCCTCCCTGAGGTTATTTTATTTTTTTGTTTAAAAATCATTAAGTTGTGTTGATTTCCTGCTTTCCATGCTAATGATTAGCACTTCTTTTTTTATCATAACGGCAAACGAAAGTTAACATTATGGCCGGAATGTGTAGCTTATTTGTTGCTATAAATCACCGTTTTACAATGAGTTATCTGGATATTTATTTTACATGAAATAATTTTCGTGAATGTTTAACGGTGATTGAGTGATTTCTCTAAACTATCATCCTGCTGCCCGATCCGCAGGGGAGGAATGGCAGGTCGGAGTTGTCTCTGGCCCGCGTTGGTTTTAACTTGCCTCTCCACCTTTCAAAAACAGGATGTCGCGGTGAGACGGAATCAGTATGGGCAGCCGATAGGCGAAGCCCTCCCTCATTGGCAGCCGGCAGGCATGCCCGGGCACTCGCCGCTGCAAGGGCGGTTTTGCCGCCTCGAACCGCTTAACCTCGAGCGCTGGGGGGAGGCGCTTTATCAGGCTTATCAATCCGCCGAGGACGATCGCGACTGGACTTATCTGTTTTGGGAACGGCCGCAGTCGCGCGCAGATTTCCAGCGTTATCTTCAGGCTCAGGCGTCCAGCGCTGACAGAAACACGATGGTAGTGATCGATCAGTCAAACGGGCGTGCGGTGGGAAGCTGCGCTTTTTTGCGCATCGATCCTGCCAACGGCGTGGCCGAACTGGGCACCATCAACTGGTCGCCGCTGATGAAGCGCAGCGCGCTGGGCAGCGAGGCGATTTTCCTGATGCTGCGGCATCTGTTCGACGATCTTGGCTACCGGCGCTGCGAATGGAAATGCGATAGCCTCAATCTTCCTTCACGCCAGGCCGCCGAGCGCTTGGGTTTCCGCTATGAAGGCACCTTCCGCCAGGCCGTCGTCGTCAAAGGACGCACGCGCGACACCGACTGGCTGTCGATCGTCGACGGGGAATGGCCGGCGCGGCGCGCGGCGTTTGCCGCCTGGCTGTCGCCGGATAATATCGGCGATGACGGGCGGCAAGAACGGCGTTTGCAGGCCTTCCAACTCGGGTAATACGCCGCGCGCGTTAGGCCGTTTCCGCCAGGCAATGGTGCAGCGAGTCCAACGCCAGCCGGATGTCCTGTTCCTCCGTCATCCAGTTGACCAGTGCGGCGCGGATCCCCGGCTGACCGTTATAACGCGTAGGGGTGCAGCACACCACGCCGTGCCGGCTCAGGCGCTCGAGAAAGCGATCGCGCGCCGCCTCGCTGTCGCCCTGTGGATGGCTGAGTGCGAAGCAGACCACGTTCAAATTCACCGGCGCCAGCAGCTGGAAACCGTCATCGGCTGCCAGCGCCGCCCCCAGCGCCTGCGCCAATCGGACGTTGCGCTCGACGATATCCCGTATGCCGCTGCGGCCATAGGCTTTCAGCGTCAGCCAGAGCGGCAGGGCGCGGAAGCGGCGCGAATTCTCCGGCGTCAGATGCAGATAGTTGTCTGGCCGTAATGTCGGTGCTTCCAGGTAGGCCGAATGGTTCTGAAATACCTGCATTTGCAGATCCAAATGGCGGGTAAATTGGATCGCGCTGTCATAAGGCACGTTCAGCCATTTGTGTGCGTCGACAGTGATGGAATCGGCATGCTGCCAGCCCTCAAGCCTTGGAGCGTATAGCGGTGAGCAGGCCGCTACGCCGCCAAATGCCGCATCGACATGCAGCCAAAATGGATAACGCTCCCGCAGCGTCAGCAGACGCGGCAGGTCGTCGAACGCGACGGTGTTGACCGTACCGGCGCTGGCCAGCACCAACGTTGGCTGGCCGGCGCCAGCGGCGAGCTGCCGTTCCAGTGCTTCCATATCCATGGCTTCCGAGTCCGGCAGGCTGGCGACGGTCGTCAGCGCTTCGCGGCCGATACCGAGCATGCTGAGCGCCTTCACGCTGCTGGAATGTGGATTGGCCGACAATACCCGGATGGAACCCAGCGCCGCCAGGCCTTGTTGGGCGATATCCACGCCGTGCTGTTGTCCCAGCCACTGCCGGCCAATGGCCAGCCCGGTGAAATTGGCCATGGTCGCGCCGCTGACCATGCTGCCGCTGAACGTTTCCGGCAGGCCCAGCAGGGATTTCAACTGCGTCACGGCCGCCAGCTCGATCGTGGCTGCGATGGTATCATGGCTGAGCAAGCTATTTTGGTCTGTCACGCTAACCAGCCAGTCCGCTGCGACCGCCGCCGGGGTGCCGCCGCCGGTGACGAAGCCGAAATAACGCGGGCCGGCGCTGGCGGAAATGCCGGCCTGATAACGTTGCCAAAAGCGCTCCAGCGCCGCCAGGGCGCCTTCGCCGTTTTCATCTAGTCGATCGTCGCCCGGTTGCAGTTGCTGATGCTCGAGCGGCGGGCAGACCGAGCGTTGCTGTAGCCCGGTCAGAAAATCTTCCGCCAACTGGCGGGTGTGGTCGAGGATCTGCGGAAACTGCGCGAGATCCTGTTGTAAACGTGGGTGCATGGTGGCTCCGAAAGCGTCAGGGATGATGGGGTAAACATAGAACATTTGCCTGCCGGTTAAAATCGATGAAAAATAACCTTTTTGGATAGCCTGGTTAACCAATGATGAATGAACGCATTCCCCTGCATGTCTTGCCGACCTTTGCGATCGCCGCCAGGTTGGAAAATTTGCGCGCCACGGCGCAGCAGGTGCATTTGACGCACGGTGCGGTCAGCCAGCAAATTCAGCTGCTGGAGCAGGCGGTCGGCTATCCGCTGTTTGAACGGTGCGGGCGCGGTGTGCGCCTGAATGCCGCCGGGCGAGAGTTGCTGGCGGCGGTGGAACCGGCGCTGCAGGCGCTGCAGCAGGGTATCGCCCGCGCCCGGCGTGCGGCGACAAGTCAGTTGCTGCGCATCAGCGTGTTGCCGTCTTTTGCCCACTATTGGCTGTTGCCGCGTCTGCCTGCTTTTCATGAGGCCTGCGCCGATATTGCGCTGGATATCGATGCGTCGCTGGCGCTGCAGGATCTGTCGCAGCGAGGGTTCGATGCGGCGATCCGCATCGGCAGCGGTCAATGGGCGGGGCTGCAGGCGCAGCGCATCGCGTCGGGTGACGTGCTGCCTGTCGCTTCGCCGGATATGGCGCGAGAATGGGGGGCGGCGTTCGATAACGGTGGCGATATTCCGTTGCTCGAGCACGACGTCAGTCCCTGGCGCGACTGGTTCAATGCGCAAGGGCGCTCGCTGTGCGGGCGGCAACAGGCGTTGTTCAACGATGCCGGATTGTTGATTCGCGCGGCGGAGCAAGGGTTTGGCATCGCGCTGGCGAAAAAGCTGCTGGTGCAGGATGCCCTCGACGCCGGGAGACTGGTGGCGTTGGCCGCGCCCTGTCGCCTGAGCGATGACGACGTTTATCTGGTGTGGCCGCAGACCGCCGGGTTGACGCCGGCGGTCACCCGCTTGCTGCAGTGGCTGCAGCAACAGTTGGCGGCGATTTAGCGGCGTAGCCATTCCGGTTGCGAGGTGCCGAGCGTAGTCGCCGGCAGCGCCCATTGCAGCGCCGTGCCCTGCAGGCTTAACGGGGCGCGCAGGCGTTGCGCGCCCCCCCAGTAAGTCAATTCCGTTTCCGGGTTCTCGTCGGCGGGGCCGGCCGGCGCCAGCGGTTCCGGCCGATAATCTGCCGAACAGGGATGCGCCAGCAGCAGCTGCGCCGTGCGCGCCAGCGACAGCCGCGCGTGGTAGCCGGTGCCGCGGCTCAGGCGCTGCGCCATACCGGTCAGCACCGCCGCCGCCATCAAATAGCCGGTGGCGTGATCCAGCGCCTGTACCGGCAACGGCACCGGCAAACTGGCGCTGCGCCAAACCATGCCCGCCTCCGCCAACCCGCAGCTCATCTGTACCAGGCTGTCGAAACCACGCCGGGTGCGCCACGGCCCGCTCCAGCCGTAGGCATTCAGGCAGACGTCTATCAGGCCCGGCGCCAGCGCGCGCCTTTCCTCCGCGCCATAACCCAACTTCTCCAGCGCACCGGCACGGTAGCCGTGCACGATCACGTCGGTGTTTCTCAGCAGATGTTCAAACGTATGGCGATCGTGCGCATTGGTCAGGTTGAGGCGCGCGCTGCGCTTGCCCAGCATGACTTCGTGTTCAACGCCGGGCTCATCCCAACCGTAGGGATCGATGCGCAGCACGTCGGCGCCCAAACCGGCAAGAAAACGCGTGGCGATCGGCCCGGCGAGAATGCGCGTCAGATCCAGCACCCGCACGCCGTGCAGCGGCCGGGCGACGGGTAGCGCCCAGCCCGGCGGTGGCGCTTCCGGCTGCAGCGAGGCGTGGATCAGCGGTTCGAGCGCTACGCTTTTGCCCTGAATATGTTGTCGCCACGCGGCCGCCGAGCGCATTTGGGCCGCGCAGCCGCCGGCTTCGATCACCGCTTCCTCCAGCTCGCTTTTTTTCCAGCCCAGCACGCGTTCCGCCAGCGTGCCTTTATCCGATGCCGAACCCAGCACCTGCTCCACCGCTCGCCGATGGTGCGGCGCATTGGTGTGCAGGCGTATCCAGCCATCCGCCGTCGCATAGTCGCCGGCCAGCGCGTCCCAGGCCGCAGGCAGCGTCCACCCCAGCGGACGCAGCGTCCAGCCGAACCAGAGCGAGGCCAGGCGTTGATCGATCCAGACCTGCGGCGCGTCGGCTGCCTCGCGGCGAAGCAACTCGGCGCAGGCCAAACCGGCGGCGCTCCAGGCGGCGGTAGCCAATTCGGTTACGGGAAAAGCCGAAGGCAATGCGCCGATGCCGCTTACGGTTAGCCGGCCGGCGGGAGCGGGGCGCTGCCCCAGGCTTTGCCAAATTTCGTCGAGCAGAGTGTGGATCAGAGGCGTCATCGGCCACTCCTTGCGGGTCGTCGGAAATATAGCCTAGCGTAGCCCACCGCCGGTGACCTTGCTAAGGCGCAACGTCGAACGTGCGGCCATCGGCCAGTTTGGCGCACAGGCTGCGGGCCGCTACGCCGACGAATGGCTGCGCGCTGAAGTTGGCGGTCAGCGCTTTGTCCCACAGGGCCTGATGCAGCGGCCGGAAGGCGGCGTCGGCACCCAATGTCGCCATCTTCTATTTGTGACATTGGAATATCATTGCGGTATTCCAGTTTATTTTTCGTTTAATAAATTGGCCTTTACTTCATTACCCGACGTCACTATACTCAGCCAAAATTTCGGTGGAGAAACCCAATTGGACAGTTGTAGTTGTAATAAAATAAATAAGGCAAGCTGACCAATTCTCTTCTGATTTGTTGCTTGCCGTTATCGGCGGGCAGCACCCCTCTCCAGTTATTTCTGAGCTGTGCATACCCGAATAAGAAAACGTTTCCTGATGCCAGGTGGCTTCAGGCGAATTGAGTTGGACGTTATTATGGTATTCTGCAGCCACAGCCTTTTCCCTCCAGGCATGACACGCTGATTCGCTGATTTATTTTCAGCGCGTTTTCGCGTGTGCTAAACAGCACATGATTTTATCTCCTGTGGTTAATTAAGGGGAAAGTCATGGCTATGACTCCTTTCGTTTTAAATTTATTGCTGGCGATGTGCCTGGGCGCGGTGATTGGCGCCGAGCGTCAGTGGCGCCAACGCATGGCCGGCCTGCGCACCAATGCGCTGGTGGCGACCGGTGCGGCGGTCTTCATTCTCAGCTCCATGTCCACCGATCCGGCCAGCGCCGGCCGGGTGGCCGCGCAGATCGTCTCGGGTATCGGCTTCCTCGGCGCCGGCGTAATCATGCGTGAAGGGCTGAACATTCGCGGCCTCAACACCGCCGCCACGCTGTGGTGTTCGGCGGGAATCGGCGTCCTGTGCGGCCTGGGCCAACATTGGGATGCGGTGGTTGCCACGCTGGTGATCCTGTGCGCCAATATCCTGCTGCGCGAGGCCGCGCAGCGCATCAACCTGCAGCCGCACCAGCAGGCGACCGATCTGGAACTGTGCTATCGCATTCAGGTGACCTGCGGCGAGCAGGATGAAATTCTGGTGCGCACCCTGATTCTGCAGGCGCTGAACGGCGTCGCCTTGCGGCTGCAATCCTTGCGCAGCGCCGATATTGCCAGCCCTGGGCAATTGGAAGTGTGCGCGGAAATTACCGCTACGCCGGCCGCGCAAAAAGAAATTGAGGGTATTGTTTGCCGCGTCAGTCTGGAAAAAAGCGTGAGTGCCGTGCGTTGGCGCGTCGCGTCCGAATTACCGGTCTGAGTAATAATATAAATATTGATTAACTTGATTATATGTTCGGTTTTATTCATGAGTGCCTTGAATAACGCGGAGCATTAAGGAGGCGTTATGGACGATGACCCCGGAAGGGAAATGATTCTTGCGTGGCTGACAGGGTAATCACGCTATTCAGTCACGCTAATTAAAAAATTCCACTCTGCGCAGAGTCACCTGTTTATCGGGCGGGATCTCCCTGTGCGCAGAACGAAAATAAGAGAATAGCGTTATGACTCAGATTAATGAAAGAATGCGTCGCCGTGATAAAGACGCGGTGACCTACGCCATTGCGCAAGAGGCGACCAACAGCATCGCCCAAACGCTGGCGAACCTGAAGTGCAACCGCAACGGCTTGACCCAGGACGATGCCGATGAGCGGCTGGAGCAGTTCGGCGCCAACCAGGTCGCCCACGACAAGGCGCCGCATGCCTTGATTCAGTTGATCAAGGCCTTCAACAACCCGTTTATCTTCGTGCTGATGGTGCTGGCTGCGATCAGTTTCTTTACCGATTATTGGCTGCCGCTCCAGAGCGGTGAAGAAACTGAACTCACCGGCGTCATCATCATCCTGACCATGGTCACGTTGAGCGGGCTGCTGCGTTTTTGGCAGGAATACCGCACAAACAAAGCGGCGGAAGCGTTGAAGTCGATGGTGCGCACCACCGCTACTGTGCTGCGCCGCAGCAGCTACAGCGCGCATCCGCTGACGCTGGAAGTGCCGATCCGCGAACTGGTGCCGGGGGATATCATTCAGCTCTCCGCCGGTGACATGGTGCCGGCCGACGTGCGTCTTATCGCCTCGCGCGATCTGTTCATCAGCCAGGCGATTTTGACCGGCGAAGCGATCCCGATCGAGAAATACGATGCCATGGGCAACGTGGCGCAGAAGTCGAGCGAAGGGGAAGTGTCCAGCGAGAACGCGCTGCTTGAGCTGTCCAATATCTGCCTGATGGGCACCAACGTCGCCAGCGGCACCGCCACGGCGGTGGTGGTGGCAACCGGCGGGCGCACTTACTTCGGCTCGCTGGCCAAGTCGATCGTCGGTTCGCGGGCGCAAACCGCGTTCGATCGCGGGGTGAACAGCGTCAGCTGGCTGCTGATTCGCTTCATGCTGGTGATGGTGCCGGTGGTGCTGCTGATCAACGGCTTCACCAAAGGCGACTGGAGCGAGGCGGCGCTGTTTGCACTGGCGGTGGCGGTCGGCCTGACGCCGGAAATGCTGCCGATGATCGTCAGCTCCAACCTGGCGAAAGGGGCGATCGCCATGTCACGCCGCAAGGTGGTGGTGAAGCGCCTGAACGCCATTCAGAACTTCGGTGCCATGGACGTGCTCTGCACCGACAAGACCGGCACCCTGACCCAGGATCGCATCATTCTCGAGCACCACATCGACGTCACTGGCGCCAGGGATAACGAGGTGCTGCACCTGGCCTGGCTGAACAGCTTCCATCAGAGCGGCATGAAGAACCTGATGGATCAGGCGGTGATCCGTTTCGGGCGCGGCAAACCGGGGATCGAAGCCCTGGGCCGTTTCAGCAAGGTGGATGAGCTGCCGTTCGATTTCGTGCGCCGCCGTTTGTCGATCGTGGTGGCGGACGAAAATGGCAAGCAGCAGCTGATCTGTAAGGGCGCGGTAGAGGAGATGCTCGAGATCGCCACCCACGTGCGCGAAGGCGACAAAACGCTGGAACTGGACGACGCGCGCCGTGCGGCGCTGCAGGCGCTAGCCCGCGAGTATAACGAAGACGGTTTCCGCGTGCTGGTGCTGGCGACGCGCGAGCTGGATGCGCAGCGCCCAGCCGAACCGCTGAGCGTGGCCGACGAGCGCGACATGGTGGTGCAAGGGCTGCTGACTTTCCTCGATCCGCCGAAGGAGAGCGCACAGCAGGCGATCGCCGCACTGCAGGAAAACGGCGTGACGGTGAAGGTGCTGACCGGCGACAACCCGGTGATCACCTGCAAGATTTGCCGCGATGTCGGGCTGGAGCCGGGCGAGCCGCTTTCCGGGCTGCAGATTGAACAGATGGATGACGAAGAGTTGGCGCGCGAAGTGGAACAACGCACGGTCTTCACCAAGCTGACGCCGCTGCAAAAATCGCGGGTGCTGAAAATGCTGCAGGCCAACGGCCATACCGTCGGCTTCCTCGGCGACGGCATCAACGATGCGCCGGCGCTGCGCGATGCCGACGTCGGCATTTCGGTCGACACCGGCACCGACATCGCCAAGGAGTCGGCGGACATCATCCTATTGGAAAAGAATCTGATGGTGCTGGAAGAGGGGGTGATCAAAGGGCGCGAGACCTTCGGCAATATCATCAAGTACCTGAACATGACCGCCAGCTCCAACTTCGGCAACGTGTTTTCGGTGCTGGTGGCCAGCGCCTTCATCCCGTTCCTGCCGATGCTGGCGATCCACCTGTTGATTCAAAATCTGATGTATGACATTTCCCAGTTGTCGCTGCCGTGGGACAAGATGGACAAAGAGTTCCTGCGCAAGCCGCGCAAGTGGGATTCCAAAAACATCGGGCGCTTTATGCTGTGGATTGGGCCGACCTCGTCGATCTTCGATATTACGACCTATGCGCTGATGTGGTACGTGTTCGCCGCCAACAGCGTAGAACACCAGGCGCTGTTCCAGTCTGGCTGGTTCATTGAGGGGTTGCTGTCGCAAACGCTGGTGGTGCATATGCTGCGCACCCAGAAGATCCCGTTCATTCAGAGCACCGCGGCGCTGCCGGTGTTGCTGACCACCGGGTTGGTGATGGCGCTCGGCATCTACATTCCGTTCTCGCCGCTCGGCGCCCTGGTTGGCCTGCAGCCGCTGCCGTGGGAATACTTCCCGTGGTTGGCCGCAACGCTGGTCAGCTACTGCGTGGTCGCGCAGTTGATGAAGCGTTTCTATATCCGCCGCTTCGGCGAGTGGCTGTAAGCCGCCTCGGCGTTCACTTCGGGGGCGAAATTTTTCGCCCCCGCACCGCTACAGCAGTTTGTTGACCAGCAGGCCGAGCATGATGGTCAGCGTGAAGGAAAACAGCGTGCCGAGCAGCACATACTCGGTACGCATCTTATCGTCACTTTGGCGCAGATCGCCGAAACGGAAGATAGATTTGGCCGCCAGTAAAAAACCGATCGCCGGAATTTGCCCCAGCAGCACGAAGGTCAGGATCAGCGTTCTTTCCAGGTAGCCAATCTGTTTGCCCGCGCGCAGCAGCGAGTCGTTGTCGGCCTTGGCCGAAGGCGGCATTTGCGGCGTCCAGTGCGCCAGCAGTTGCCCGATCAGCAGGCTCATCGGCAGATAAATCAGGCTGTAGGCCACCAGCACCAGGCCGGTTTGCCAACGCCCCAGCTGCCGCCCCAGCGCGGCGAGCAGTTCACCGGCATTCGGCGTCAGCCCCAGCCACAGTAAGGCGATCACCGCCAAATGCAATCCCTGATCGAGCAGAAAGCTGCGGGCCGGGCTCAGGCGGTTCATCGCGGTGACTTTCAGCAAATCGATCAGGTAGTGGCTGACGGCGATGGCCAGCAGGCTGGCCAGCACCTGCAGTGAAGACAGTCCGCCGTGCAGCAGGCCGAAACCGGCCACCGTCCAGGCGGCCAGCACCCCGTGCAGCAACGCGTGCAACAGCAGAAAACGCGAACGCGCGCGATGTTGGATTTTATCTTCCACCCAACTCAGCGGCTGCAGCGGAAAATCCGCCAGCAGATGGACGAGCAACAGCCAGGCCAGCAAAGGCGCATAGGTCAGATCCATGGTCAGACGATCCTGTTAATGGCGTGAATAAACCGCATGATTTCCTCGTAGGCCGCGCGTTTCAGCGCGGCGGAGACCGTGGAGGCGGCTTTTTGCAGCTGGTCCGCCACGGCGGCGCCGCTGTCGGCGAACATTCTCGCCTGAACGATGCGCGCTTCGGCCTGTGACAGGCGGCCAATCACATGATCTAACATCGGCAGCAGATCGCTGACAATGGCGTTTGTCCGATCGTTGTCGGTTTTCAGAGCCAGCCGGCAATTTTTTGCCATGGCGTCCAGCGCGCTGCCGGAGTTGATAAAGGCGCTGCCGTAACCGGCGGCGTCGGGCCGTTGGCTACCCAGCCCGACGGCGATGCGCGCATCCCAGTGCGCGGCGCCCATCGCCCGCAGCGCGAGGCGTATGTACACCGCCAGAAACAGCCCGTCCTCCGGGGCGGCCTGCGCCTGGAAGGCATCGCCGCGAAAGATTTCCACCTGATGCAGCCGCCCGTCACGCCGCAGCCGATCGAGCAGGTTATGCAGCCCATTGAGGTAGTTGACGGTGTCTGATCGGCGGGAATCGACCAGATCGCCGCTGATTACGCTGATTGGCGTCGGCATGGCGTGTTCCATTATTTGCGGAGGGATGACTATAAATTCGCACCTGGATACGAATATGTCAATAATTCGCCTCTAGGTGCGAATTTATGGGGTTTTCGCCTGTGAAGGCGAAACGAGGCAGGATGAGGAACGTGGGATGAACGGCCGGGAATGCGCGGGCCTGCCAGGCTCGCCACCGGCGGCGTAGAGGGAAAATGGCCGGCAACCGGCTGTTCAGAAGCTTTTAACCAGCACGTCACGCGGCATTTCGCTGCCGTGTTTCAGCAGATGCTCAAACGATCGCTCGCTGCTTTTCAGCTGCTGCAAAAATTCCTGCGGCGACAGATCGTGTTTTTTGCCGCTCATGTAAGCCAGCGCCAGTTCTTTTGCCTGATAGCGGGAGAAGTTGTACATGGTGTCCTCGATACGGTGAATGTCAGTGCTCACGATTGTAGCGAAAGAGCACATAATGAACAGCGGCTTTGGCGTATGGAATCGATAGCCGAAACTTAACTTGCCGGTTGCAACAGCTCATCGCACAGGCGCTTGATCACCTGAGCTTGCGGCAGGCCGTTGTGCAACATCTGGCGGATATGCTCCGAATCGCTGATGCCCTGGCGGACATGGCGCTCGACGGCCTGCAGCAGGGCACGATCCTCCCGTCGCTCGGCAAAACCGCTCAGCGCTTCGAGAGTGTGCAGGATGTGGGCGGTCAGGCTGCTGCGGCGCAGCGTCGCGGGATCGACGTATTCGGCGGCAAAGCCGCTGCGATAGGCGTTGATCTTGTTGTAATTGGTGAAGGCATCGTATTCCGGCGCGATCGGTGAGCGGTGCTGCAACAGAAAATCGGCCAGCAGGCGGCAGTAACCGACCAGCAGCACGGCGTGGGTGAGGCGCAGCGGCGTATCGCAGATGCGGATCTCTACCGTGCCCAGCTCTGGTTTTGGGCGCGCATCCCAGTAAATATCCTTGACGCTTTCAATCACGCCTGCGGCATTCAACCGTTCGTAGTAGGCGTTGAATTCATGCCAGCTGTAGATGTGTTCCAGGCATCCGTAGTTGGGGAAGGAGTTCTGGGCGCTGAAGCGGGAACTGGCAAAGCACGTGTCGACCCCCTGATACAGCGGCGACGAGGCGCTGAGCGCGATCAACTGCGGAAAGTAGGGCGTCAGCGCATGGCACAGGTACATCGCTTCGTCCCCGTCGTTGACGCCGAGGTGAATGTGTTGGCCGAACACGCAGGCCAGCTTGGAGAGATAGCCAAAACGGCTGGCCAGCTGCCTGTAGCGCGCGTTGTCGCTGATGACCTGCTTGCGCCAGTCGTTGCTCAGGTGGCGGCCACCGCCGCAGACGTCACAGCCCAGGCGCTGCGCGCTGCGCCGGACGGTATGGGTCAGGGCGCGCAGCTCGGTGTGCAGCTCATCGAGATCGCGGTGCACCGAGCTGTTCAGCTCCACCATCGATTTGGTGAGCTCATGCTTGACGCGCCGGCGGTCGCCGACCGCGCTGACCACCCGATCGGCTCGATCCGTAAGATCATAGTGCTCGGCATCGACCAGCTGTAACTCTATTTCGGTGCCGATGGAGAGCCTTTCCGAACGTTTGAATGTGAGCGGCATGGTACCTCCTTCCTGCAAGAACGGCATAAAGATAAGTATATGTCTCGGTGAGGAGGGCAACGTTTTGCATTTTATATTTGTTTTTTCGCATGTGAAGCTGGTATCTTCACGAGCAAGTTGTGGTGAAGAGAAAGGTTAACGGGAGTGTGACATGCCGTCATTGACGCCGCTGAAGCTGTTTAAAAACCTGTCTGACGAGACGCGTCTGACCTTGGTGCTGCTGTTGCGCCACGCCGGTGAACTGTGCGTGTGCGAGCTGTCGGGCGCACTGGCGCTGCCGCAACCCAAGATTTCAAGGCATCTGGCGATGCTGCGTGAAAGCGGGCTGCTGCTCGATCGGCGCGAGGGTAAATGGATACATTATCGCCTGTCGCCGCATATGCCGGCCTGGGCGGCGGCGATTATTGAGCAGGCTTATCAGTGCCGGCCAGAACAGATGACGGAGTTAGCGCAACGCGTGGCGAAAGGTTGCCCGTAACGGTAAAAAATTTGCGCAAACACATATGAAAAATCGAATGTGTAAACTTAAAGGGGCGGAAGGACAGCGATGATAGTGGCAGGGGCGATCTTTATTCTGACGTTGATCTTGGTCATCTGGCAACCGAAGGGGCTGGGTATTGGCTGGAGTGCGTCGATCGGGGCGGGATTGGCATTATTGAGCGGCGTGGTGCACGTCGGCGACATCCCCGTGGTATGGCAGATAGTCTGGAATGCGACTGCGACCTTTATCGCCGTCATCATCATCAGCCTGTTGCTGGATGAAAGCGGCTTTTTTGCCTGGGCCGCCTTGCACGTCGCGCGCTGGGGCAACGGCAAGGGCCGCTGGCTGTTTACCTATATGCTCCTGTTGGGCGCGGCGGTGGCGGCGCTGTTCGCCAATGACGGCGCCGCGTTAATCCTCACGCCGATCGTGATCGCCATGCTGTCGGCGCTCGGTTTTCGTCCTGCGGCGGTGCTGGCTTTCGTCATGGCGGCGGGCTTTATCGCCGATACCGCCAGCCTGCCGCTGGTGGTGTCCAACCTGGTGAATATCGTTTCGGCGGATTTCTTCCACTTGGGCTTTACGGAGTATGCGGCGGTGATGGTGCCGGTCAACCTCGTCGCCGTGGCGGCGACGCTGGTGATGTTGCATTTGTTCTTCCGCAAGGATATTCCGCCGGGCTACGCGTTGACGCGTTTACCGGTACCGCGGGAAGCGATCCGCGATCGCGCGACGTTTCGAGCCGGTTGGGCGGTATTGGCGCTGTTGCTGATCGGCTTTTTCGCCCTGGAACCGCTCGGCGTGCCGGTGAGTTTGGTCGCCGCCTGCGGCGCGCTGGTGCTGCTGGCGGTAGCGAAACGCGGGCGGGCGATCGATACCGGCAAAGTGCTGCGCGGGGCGCCCTGGCAGATCGTGATTTTCTCGCTGGGTATGTATCTGGTGGTCTATGGGCTGCGCAATGCCGGCTTGACCGATCTGCTGTCCGGCGTGCTGGATGCGCTGGCGCGGCAGGGGCTGTGGGCGGCGACGCTCGGCACCGGCTTCCTGAGCGCGTTTCTCTCTTCCGTCATGAATAACATGCCGACGGTGCTGGTGGGGGCGCTGTCGATCGACGGCAGCAGCGCGGAAGGCGTCATCAGGCAGGCGATGATTTACGCTAACGTCATCGGCAGCGATCTCGGCCCCAAAATCACCCCGATCGGCAGCCTGGCCACGCTGCTGTGGCTGCATGTGTTGGCAAGGAAAAACATCGTCATTACCTGGGGCTATTATTTCCGCGTGGGACTGGTGATGACGCTGCCAATTCTGTTCGTCACCCTGGCCGCGCTGGTGCTGCGGCTGTCCGTTTTGCCATAACCGGAGCAACTGACATGAGCGACATCAAAATTTATCACAACCCCGCCTGCGGCACGTCGCGCAATACGTTGGCGCTGATCCGCAACAGCGGCGCTGAGCCGGAGGTGATTCTGTATCTGGAAACGCCCCCCAGCCGCGAACGGTTGATTGCGTTGCTGGCCGACATGAACATGACGCCGCGCGCGTTGTTGCGTAAAAACGTCGAGCCTTACGCCGAGCTGCGGCTGGATGAAGCCGGCTGGAGCGACGATCAACTGATCGACTTCATGGTGCAACAGCCGATCCTGATCAATCGCCCCATCGTGGTGACGCCGCTTGGCACGCGCCTGTGCCGTCCGTCGGAGGCGGTGTTGGAGATTCTGCCGGATCCGCAGCGCGGTGCCTTCAGCAAAGAGGACGGCGAGCCGGTGATCGACGCGCAGGGCCGCAGGATAACCAAAGGCTGATCGCTGCGGCCCTGTATTTCGGCCAATCAGTGCAGTTCGGCGCCGCTGCGATCGGCCAGCGCTTCCAGCAGCGGGGCGGAAGGCACGAAGAACAGGGTGCCGGTCACCGCGTGGCTAAAATCGAGCAGCCGATCGTAGTTGCCGGCCGGGCGGCCGATAAACATGTTTTCCAGCATCTGCTCGATCGGCTGCGGGGAGCGCGCATAGCCGATAAAGTAGGTGCCGAACTCGCGCAGGCCGGGGCGGCCGAACGGCATGTTATCGCGCAGAATTTTCACCTCGTTGCCTTGCTCGTCGGTGATGGTGGTCAGCGAACTGTGCGACGACGACGGTTTGACCGCTTCATCCAGCTCGATGTTGGACTGCTTATGGCGGCCGATGATCTTCTCCTGCGTTTCCACGCTGAGCGAATTCCAGCCCTGCATGTCGTGCAGGTATTTCTGCACCAGCACATAGCTGCCGCCGCTGAACGCCGCGTCTTCGTCGCCGATCACTGTGTAATCGAAAGCTTCATGCCCTTCCGGGTTCTCCGTACCGTCGACGAAGCCGATCATGGCGCGCTGATCGAAGTAACGGAAGCCGTGCACCTCCTCGATCACCGTCACGGCGTCGCCGAGCTTGCCGATCAGCTGAGAGGCCAGTTCAAAACACAGATCCATTTCATCGGCGCGGATATGCAGCAGGATATCGCCGGGTGTGGCAACGGCGATGCGTTCCCCGCTGCCGATCGGGCTGAACGGATGCAGCTGGCGAGGACGCGGCGCGCCGAACAGCGTATCCCAGGCCTCGGAGCCGAAGCCGCAGACGCAGGTGAGGTTGCCCGCCGGCGCGCGTTTGCCGACCGAACGCACTACGGCGGCGATGTCGCCGCACCAGGCGCGCACCGCCGCCAGATGGGCGGGAACGGGCGACAGGGTGGCGACGATAAAGATGGCATGGCGCGTCACCGGCGTGAATACGGCTTGCGGCAGGGGGGTATTTGCATTCATTGCATTCGGCTCCAGTGTGTTCGGGTGAAATTGCTCAGATCAAATTAAAGTGCTCGTCGGGTTTCATCGGCGGTGGCAGCGGGCTTTGGTCATTCATTTCCAGCAGGTTGCGCTCAATGGTGTTGCAAATGGCGTTTAACGGCAGATGGTTGGCCGACACGCCGAACGGATCCTCCAGCTCTTCGGCCAGTGAGTCCCAGGATAAGAAGGTATAGGAAATGAACACCGAAACAAACGGTGTCATGTAATGCAGATCGGTCACCAGGGCAAAAGGCAACAGGCTGCAGAACAGGTAAACGGTGCGCTGCAGGATCAGGGTATAGGCGAACGGCACCGGGGTGCTGGCGAGCCGTTCGCAGCCGCCGAGGGCGTGGGACAGCTCGCTCAGCTTGTTGTCGAGCAGCTCGAAAGTGATGTCGCTCAATAGCCCCCGTCGGCGCAGCTTGCCGATCTCTTGGCCCAGCATCAGCAGGATGCGGTTGGTCGGCATCGGGCTGGCGATCACTTCGGCCAGCTCTTTGCTGCTGAGATTGTGGTACAGATCGGCGGTGGGATCGGTGGCGCGCAGCTGATGCTTCAGGCTCCAGCTGAAGGCGATCAGCAGCTTGGCGACCTTTTGCTGCACCGCCGGTTCGTCCGGCAGCAGGCTTTTGATCTGGCGCAGCAGGGATCGCTCGGTAATCAGCAGCGAGCCCCACAGGTTGCGCGCCTCGACAAAGCGGCTATAGCCGGCATTATTGCGAAAGCCGAGAAAAATCGCGATGGCGATGCCCAGCAGGCTGAACGGCGCGATAGTCAAATGCACGCCGAGCTGTTCGTACCATTGGTAGCTGATCACCGCCACTATCGACATTAGCACGTTCAGCGACAGGCGAAAGGTGATCTTTGACAGCACGGAACCGTGCCAGGCGAACAGGCGAAAAAACCAGTTCTGGTGCGGGCGGATTATCATAACGTGGGCGCTTCCTGGTGTCCTGCTATTGAGAATAGTCGATTCTTATCCGGCGGCGTTAGGCCGCCGTTGTCGATTGCCAGAGCCGCTGCGGGTGCGTATAGACGGTGGCGCGCCCCGGCTTGCTGAAGCCCACCAGCGTGAGGTTGCTGCGCTCGGCCACCTCCACCGCCAGGCGGGTGGCGGCGGAAACGGCGAACAGGATCTCGACGCCGCACATGGCGGATTTTTGCACCATTTCATAACTGGCGCGGCTCGACACCAGCGCCGCCCCTTGCGACCACGCCTGTTGGCTGCGATAACCCAGCAGTTTGTCGAGCGCCACATGGCGGCCGACGTCTTCACATCCGCCGCTGAGCGCGCCGTCCGGCTGGATCCAGGCCGCCGCGTGGGTGCAGCCGGTCAGTTTCCCCACCGTTTGCACTTCCTGCAGCTGCGCCAGCGCCCGATCGAGCAGCGCCAAATCGAAACGCTGCGTGAAAGGCAGCGGCGCGATGGGCTGAGCGACCTCCTGCAGTTGCTCGACCCCGCAGACGCCGCAGCCGGTGCGGCCGGCCAGGCTGCGGCGCTTCTCTTTCAGCTGCATAAAGCGGCGGCTCGAGAGTTCCACATGCACTTCAATGCCATTGCAGGCCGGTTGCTGGCGGATGTCGTAGATATCGTTGGGGGAGGCGATGATGCCTTCGGACAGCGAAAAACCGATGGCGAAGGCCGCCAGGTCTTTCGGCGTCGCCATCATCACCACGTGGGAAATGCCGTTGTACACCAGGGCAACCGGCACTTCTTCCGCCAGCCAATCCTGCTGCGCCTGAGCCAGATCGTTGCGCTGCCAGACCGCATGGCGAGACAGGCAGGCCGAGTCGGCATCGCCGGGTTCGTCGAGAATCAAATGCTTGTTCATGATGGTTTCGCGGCGCCGGCGGATACAGCGCCGGCGTCAGATAGAGTCTGATGAGTGATAGCCGATTTTATCATAGATGGCGTGCTTGAACAGGGCGAAACGGGGCGACGTTAATCAGGCGGCTGATCAGAGGGGGGGAAATCTGTAGATCTCGCTGAAACCAAGCGGAGTATTGGTGGGAGGAATAAGAAAACGGCTCTATGCCGTGGCGCGGTTATTGCGTCTTAAATATGGATCGCTCAATCGATCCTTAACCCGATTGGTATTGCCCCAAAGGTGAACCTGCAAAAGCATGTCGCCTGGCGCGCGTAACGACGATGACCTGCTAATGGAAAGCAAGTCATGCAGATATACGATTGATAAGTTGACGTCCTTCGCCCGGCGTCCGAGCGAAGGGGTTATGCTGTCACTGCGCTACCTTAATGGTGTAATTGGCAGGGATCCAGCGATAGCCATTGCCATCGGTTTTTACATGGCCGAATCCAGGGAATGAAAAATGAGCTGCTCCAACCCAACTCCCTTCTTTCGCTATTTGCGCCAAAATACGCTCGCGCGTTTTTATCGCCTGCGGCTGGTCAAAATCAAAATGAATGGCAACTTTAGGATCGGGCATTTGCACTGCCTTGGCATGAACCAAATCACCCCAGAAAATCAATGACTGGCCTTCGCTTTCCACGCGATAGATAACACTTCCTGGCGTATGGCCGGGGGCTGGGAATGCACGAATGCCTCCCACCAGCGTTGCCGGGGCATTAAATGTTCGCAACTTGCCAGCCGTTTTTATAGGGTTAAACGCATTTACTGATTCATTGAACATGCCTTTTTTATCTTCCGATACTTTATTAAGGTTGGCGGCAGGGTTTAACCAAAATTCGGCGTCTTTTTGCTCAACGTATACTTGCGCATTTGGGAATGCCGGCTTCCCATTTAATGAGATCCCGCCTGAGTGGTCGCTGTGAATATGGGTAATGAGTACTGCATCAATGCTTTCTGGCGGATAACCTGCTTCCCGCAAGTTATCCAACAGATGACCTCCTGTCTTGCCAATCAGCGAACCGGCGCCGGCATCAATAAGGATTTTTTGTTTACCAGTATCAATAACAAAGGTGTTGATTGAGGTTTCTGCTAATGACGATATTCCATCGTCAGCCAGGCGTTTTTGCAGTGTTTCTGGGGAAATATTTGTCAACAGCTGCTCTAGTGGGAGTGTAACGGTACCGTCTGAAACGGCAGTCACCGTCATTTTCCCCAGCGGCATTCGATAGTAACCGGGAGCCTGACTGTTCGTCTCCGCAGGTGCGGCAGAGGTAATCAACAAACCGGCTGCAGCAAGCAACCAACATGTTTTTCTCTGCGCTAAACTCTGTTTCATAAATTCTCCTGGAATAAAAAATCGCATTCAGATCTCAATAGTATTATCTTGGAACGATGGAACACTATTCAAATTGAATTAAATGATTATGGCTATCAGAGAAAATGATTTTAACCGCTTCGATTTGAACCTGATTAAGGTGCTAATGGTGTTATTCCGTGAGCGCAGTGTTTCACGGGCTGCTGAAAAATTACACTTGGGGCAGCCTGCGGTGAGCGGGATATTGGCCCGGCTGCGCGAAATGTTCAACGATCAACTCTTTGTCCGAACCGCGCAAGGAATGGAACCTACGCCGCGCGCAGAGGCACTTGTGCAAGCACTGGCTCCCCTGATGGTGGAAATGCAGCAAGCTTTATTCCAGCAGCCTGTTTTCAGCCCAAGCCACGACAAACACATATTCCGTTTGGGCATGGCCGATTGGGTTGAAATGTGGCTAATGCCCTCTCTGTTGGCTTTAATAAAGCAACGAGCGCCGCGAGTCGCTTTGAATGTGATAAGAATTGCGCCTTCTCAGACGGAAGAGATGCTGGAAAGCGACCATATTGATTTAGCTTTGACGGTTGCTCCTCATGGCCCGCGCTGGCTCCAGCGTGAGTCTCTAATCAATATGAGTTTTCGCACCCTGTGGCATCCGGATCAATTAGATCTGCCTGACGTATTATCGTTGGCGGATTATGTTGCACAAGAGCATCTGCTAATTCCTTACCGCGGCATTAACGCTTGCGTTATTAATCATCAATTGGGCGAATATGGGCTAAAGCGTACCGCGCTCTATACTACGACCAACTTTGCGGCTTTACCGTTAATTCTGCAAAGCACGCCTGTATTGGCGAGCGTGCCGACATGTCAAGCCGCCGTTTGGAGCCGGGATTACGGCCTGAAATATAGCAAGTTGCCCCTGGCTAATCCCCCTAGCGTTAACGTGGAAATGTTATGGCACCAGCGTTGTAGTCAGGAATCGACATTGCAATGGCTGTTGGCGCAAGTCAGGGAAGTCTCGCAGCATCTTTGCTTGTCAGAAGAAGGGGCCTGTTCCCCCCATCGTTAACACGCTGCATCAATGGGGCGGCGGCGGGCTGTTTGAGTGAATCGTTTGCGGCCCCACCAGGTTATCCACAGTTTTAGTGGATAACGTGTGCGCAAGGCAGAGTGAAACCGTTAGCAGGCGTAAAAAAAAAATCGCTCAGAAAATTATTATATTACGCGGCAAAGCGCGATCCGCAGGGGGATTTGGGGTTGCGTGCGTTCGCGTTTTGTTTATGTCTTACTGTATGGATATACAGTTTGGTTGTGATTATGCTGAGCAATTCAAGGTTGTATGCTTTTTCACCAGGTGAGTCTCTGGCGTTACCGCTGTTTGCCGATCGCGTGGCCTGCGGTTTCCCTTCTCCCGCACAGAACTATGTCGAGAGCCGGCTGGACATTGGCAAGTTGTTGGTGCGGCATCCTAATGCCACTTATTTCGTGCGTGGCGCGCGGACGGAACGATCATAAAGCTGGAAGGTGACGCGCTGCAGGTCGCCGGCGGGTATCAGGCCGCGTATGATGCCGGACTGCCGGTGCAGATCCAGATGAATCACGGCCGTATCCGGGCAAAGGAATAGACGCTGGGGTTGGAGCCTGTCCTCATCGGCGCTTTGCTGGAGACTGATGCGGAAGTATGCCGCCCCCAAACGGTAACTGATATTTTGCTGGTTGAGCAGCATGAGTTACGGATTGTCAGTCTGGATGTCCCTACCTCATGGCAGGCGTTGTCAGAGAAAGATCCTTCACAGGCGGACCCGCTCACCCGTGCAGTAATAACCGCCATCAATAACATGCTAATCGACCTGATGGCCGCGATGTTACATAAGGACTGGTTGAGTCGCCGCCAACGGCAAAAGCAGGGAATTGAACGGGCGCATACGTTGGGTAGATACCGGGGAAAGCAGGCAGATCAGGAACGACATCAGAAAGTCCTGTACTACCGACAGATTAAGAAACTGAGCATCCGAGAAACAGCAGACGCGACAGGCTACAGTACTTCCCAAGTTTGTCGCATTCAGGCCTTCTATAAAGAAGTTGAGACTGATTAAAAAGCAGCCTTAATGTACAATAATTTTCGATATCCAAGCTGACCCCATGAACAATCAATGAGTGAGAGGTGAAAGATGATTTCATACAAAAAAACCATACCTGCTCTTGTCATATTCACTTTATCTAATGCTGTGGCATATGCTAATGATTTCGACAAATCAAATGAAGCGATGGCAATTTCAGCAATAGGTTTTTCTGGCTCAAATGCTCGTGTTGCACATGATGTTTGTGGGGCAACCAATGAGAAGATTGATAAGTATAAAAAACAAATAAAAGACTCATTAACTAGAACATTAAAGTATGAACAGTCAGGATTCGATACGCATTGGGATAATGGTTGGAAAAATGCTGATTTTTTGGTTAAGTCATTAAGTAATGATGAAGCCTATAAAAAAGAATATTGCCGAGAGGTTTTAGATGGAATTAATAATCCTGAAATGAATTAAGGATTATTCCTTATTCGGGGTTCTACGCCGGAACCCCAGATTTTTCCGTCCGCTAAAATTATCCCCGGTTGAGTAGCTTTATACCGTCAGCTCGCAGTGGACCATCAGGGGAAATGTGGCGGTACAGCGTTTGTCGGGTGATCCCAAGCTCCTGGCATAACGTACTGACTTTCGTCTCTGGCCGTCCCATCGATGCCATTGCCAGTCGCAATTTTATTGGCGTCATTTTGTTTGTAAGGCCGTCCGCCGTTCCTCCCGTGGGATCTTGCTGAGGCAAGGCCTGCTGCTGTTTTTTGCGGCGCTGTACGCAGCAGAGACCGACGGCCGCGCGTCCGGTATCGTCCGCCGTCGGCGCCGTTCGCAATGACAATCCCTCACTCATCCTGCCCATCGATACGCCAACGGTCTGAGTGCCGAATTATCCACAGTTTTGGTGGGTATCATGTGTGCAAACACACGTGAAGAACGCCAAAATCTGCAGGAAAAATCACTCAGAAAATTATTATATTACGCGGCAAAGCGCGATCCGCAGGGGAATTTGGGGTTGCGCGCGTTCGCGTTTTGTTTATGCTTTACTGTATAAATATACAGTTTGGTTATGATTATGCTGAGCAATTCAAGGTTGTATGCTTTTTCACCAGGTGAGTCTCTGACGTTACCGCTGTTTGCCGATCGCGTGGCCTGCGGCTTTCCTTCCCCGGCGCAGGACTATGTCGAGAGCCGGCTGGATATCGGCAAGCTGCTGGTGCGGCATCCCAACGCCACCTACTTCGTGCGCGCCAGCGGCGAGTCGATGATCGACGGCAATATTCAGGACGGCGATCTGCTGATTGTCGACAGTGCCCTGACGCCGGAACACGGCAATATTGTGATCGCCGCCGTGGACGGTGAATTCACCGTCAAAAAACTGCAGCGCTACCCCGACGTGCGGCTGTTGCCGATGAACCCCGCCTATGCGCCCATCGTGTTCAACGACGAGGCGCAGCTGGAGATCTTCGGCGTGGTGACCTTTATCGTCTACGCGGCGCTGTAACCATGTTTGCCCTGGTAGACGTCAACAGCTTCTACGCCTCCTGCGAAACCATCTTTCGGCCCGATCTGCGGGGGCGGCCGGTGATCGTGCTGTCCAACAACGACGGCTGTGTGATCGCCCGCAGCGCCGAGGCGAAGGCGTTGGGCGTGCCGATGGGCGCGCCTTATTTCAAAATCAAAGAGGAGATGCGCCGCCGCAACGTCGCGGTGTTTTCCTCCAACTACGCGCTGTACGCCGATATGTCCCGCCGGGTGATGGACACGCTGGAGGAGATGGCGCCGGCGGTGGAGATTTATTCGCTGGACGAAGCCTTTCTGCGGCTGGACGGCGTGGCGCGCTGCGAGGCGCTGGAACCGTTCGGCCGGCGGGTGCGCGATCGCATCCGGCGCGAGCTGCATTTGACGGTCGGGGTCGGCATTGCGCCGAGCAAGACACTGGCCAAACTGGCCAACTTCGCGGCCAAGAAATGGCGCGGCACCGGCGGCGTGGTGGATTTATCCGATCCGGTGCGCCAGCGCAAGCTGCTGGCGTTGATCCCGGTGGAAGAGGTGTGGGGCGTGGGGCGCCGCCTGACACGCCAGCTGCAGGCGATGGGGATCCATACCGCGCTGCAACTGGCGGATTGCGATACCCGGCTGGCGCGTAAAACCTTCAGCGTAGTGCTGGAGCGCACGATACGTGAACTGCGCGGCGAATCGTGCCTGCGATGGGAAGATGAGGCGGCGGCGAAAGAGCAGATCATCTGTTCCCGCTCGTTCGGCCAGCGTTTGACGCATTACCCGCACATGCGCGAGGCGATCTGCAGCTACGCCGAACGCGCCGCCGAAAAGCTGCGGCAGGAAAAGCGCTATTGCCGCAACGTGTCGGTGTTTATCAAAACCAGCCCGCATTCGGCGGGCGAAGGCTATTACAGCAATATGGGCACCGCCCGGCTGCAAACCCCGAGCAACGACAGCCGCGACATCATCGCCATGGCGGTGCGCGCGCTGGAGAGCATCTGGCAGGAGGGGCGGCGTTATCTGAAGGGCGGCGTGATGTTGGGGGATTTCAGCGCCGCCGCCATGGCGCAGATCGACCTGTTCGACGACTGCCCGCCGCGCCGCAACAGCGAGCGGCTGATGGCGACCCTCGATCGCCTGAATCAGGAAGGGCGCGGGCGCGTATGGTTCGCCGGGCAGGGGATCGTCAAACCGTGGCAAATGAAGCGCGACATGCTGTCGCCGGCTTACACCACCCGGCTGGCGGATATCCCGCTGGTGCGGCTGGGGGAGCGGGAGCCGCGCGCCGCCGAGCCGAAGGAGGAAAAACGCCGCGGGTGACAGCCGGCGGCGTGGGTAGGCTATGCGTTACTTCACCGCTGCCGGGTCCGGCTTATCGGGGGTGATGCCATACAGCACCATGGCGCGGTTGACCTCGCTGCGGGCGATACGGCCTTCGTCAGCCAGCAGTTTCAACGCGGCGATCGCGATGAAATGGCGGTTGACCTCGAAGAACTCACGTAGCGCCTCGCGGGTGTCCGAGCGGCCAAAGCCATCGGTGCCCAAGGTGATAAAGGCGCGGTCCGGCAAGAACGGTTTGATCTGATCGCCGACGATCTTCATATAGTCCGTCGCCACCACCACCGGGCCAGGATGCGCCGCCAGCAGACTCTGTATATAAGGGACTTTCGGCGGGTCTTCCGGGTGCAGCAGGTTCCAGCGTTCGGCCGCCATGCCGTTACGGCGCAGTTCGCTCAGGCTGGTGGCACTCCAGATATCGCTGGCGACGTCAAAGTCCTCGGCCAACAGCGCCGCCGCCGCCAGCGCCTCGCGCATGATGGCGCCGCTGGCGACCAGCTGAGCGCGCGGGCTCTCTTGGTTTGCCGTTTCGTTCTGTTTGAGCAAATAGGCGCCCTGGATAATCCCGTCCTCAACGCCCGCCGGCATCGGCGGCTGCGGATATCCTTCGTTGAGCAAGGTGATGTAGTAGTAAATATCCTCTTGTTCAACGAACATCCTGCGCATGCCGCTCTGAACGATCACTGCGAGTTCATAGGCATAGGTCGGATCGTAGGAGACGCAGCTGGGAATGACGGAAGACAGCACGTGGCTGTGGCCGTCGTCATGCTGCAAGCCTTCGCCCATCAGAGTGGTTCTGCCGGAGGTGGCGCCGAGCAGGAAGCCCTTGGTGCGCGCGTCTGCCGCTGCCCAGGCGAGATCGCCCACCCGCTGCAGCCCGAACATGGAGTAGAAGATATAGAACGGGATTGTCGCGACATCGTGGTTGCTGTAGGCGGTGCCGGCGGCGATCCAGGTCGATATCGCGCCGGATTCGTTGATGCCTTCCTGCAAAATCTGGCCGTCTTTGGCCTCTTTGTAGTAGCTGAGCTGCCCGGCGTCTTGCGGGGTATACAGCTGGCCGAGCCAGGAATGGATGCCAATCTGGCGGAACAGGCCTTCCATGCCGAACGTGCGCGATTCGTCCGGCACGATGGGCACAATCAGTTTGCCGATGTTGGCGTCTTTGAGCAGCGTGCCGAGGATATTGACGAAAGCCATGGTGGTCGACATGTTGCGTTCGCCGCTGCCCTTCAGCAGGCCGTCGAAGCGCGATAGTTCCGGTATCGCCAGCGGAGCGGATTGGCCGAAGCGGGCAGGGATGTAGCCGCCCAGCGCAGTGCGCGTCGCGGTGATGTACTTCGCCGCCGCGCTGTCGGGCTCAGGCTTCAGGTAAGGGATCTCTGCCAGTTGGGCGTCGGAGATTGTCAGCCCTAAACGGTCGCGGAAGGCTTTCACCGCATCCTGGCTCATTTTTTTCAGCTGGTGGTTGATGTTCTGCCCTTCACCGGCTTCCCCCATGCCAAACCCTTTGACGGTTTTGGCCAGCACCACCGTCGGTCTACCCGTGGTATGCACCGCCTGATGGTAGGCGGCGTACACCTTTTGCGGATCGTGGCCGCCGCGGTGCAGCGCCCAGATCTCATCGTCGCTCAGGTCGGCGACCAGCTCGAGCAATTCCGGGTACTTGCCGAAAAAATGCTCCCGCACATAGGCGCCGCTTTGCGATTTGAAGGTCTGGTAATCGCCGTCGACGCACTCCATCATCCGCTGCATCAGCAGTCCGGAGCGGTCTTTTTGCAGCAGTTTGTCCCAGCCGCTGCCCCAGATCACCTTGATCACCTGCCAGCCGGCGGCTTTGAAGGTGCCCTCCAGTTCCTGAATGATCTTGCCGTTGCCGCGCACGGGGCCATCCAGCCGCTGCAGGTTACAGTTCACGACGAAGATCAGGTTATCGAGTTTTTCTCGCCCGCCCAGCGCAATCGCCGCCAGCGATTCCGGTTGATCCATCTCGCCGTCGCCGAGGAACGCCCACACCTTTCTTCCCTGGTGAGGTTTCAGCTCGCGGTATTCCAGATAACGCATGTAGCGCGCCTGGTAGGCGGCGGTCAGCGGCCCCAGCCCCATCGAAACGGTGGGATATTGCCAGAAATCCGGCATCAGCCGCGGGTGCGGGTAGGAGGAGAGGCCACGGCGCGCGGATTCGTGACGAAAGTTGTCGAGCAGCTCCTCGTCGATGCGGCCTTCGAGATAGGCACGGCCATAAATACCGGGGGCGGAGTGGCCCTGGATATACACCATGTCGCCGGCGAAATCATCGGTGCGCCCACGGAAGAAGTGCGTGAATCCCACATCGTAAAGCACTGCGGCCGACTGGTAGGTGGCGATATGCCCGCCAACGTTGGAATGTTTGCCGGCGCGCAGCACCATCGCCATGGCGTTCCAGCGAATAAACGCATTGATGCGCGCTTCAGCGGCCAGATCGCCGGGATACGTCGGCTGCTTATAAGCCGGAATGGTGTTCACGTAGGGCGTGGTGACCATGCTGAAGAAATCGCCGTGCTTGCGCTGATCGGCTTCGGCCATTTTCTCCAGTAAAAAATGCGCGCGCTCACGGCCGTCGATATCGGTGACGCCTTCAAATGCCTCAAGCCATTCAGCCGTCTCTTGCGGGTCAAGATCTGCTTTAACCACGGGTTGGTTCATAAAAGCTCCAAATGTACTTACCTGATAAGGCGCTGAGCGATACAGGGATTTATTGAATTGCAAGTGCAAGAGTTGCAAATGCAATAATGGCGAAAGCCACTCTATCCCTTTACAATTGCAATTGCAACTAACCGCTTTTGACGAGAAAAATGACATGACAGATAAACAACCCGACCTGTGGTTCTCCTTTGTGCGCGCGCATCGGGCGATGATCAGAAAGATAGAGGCGAAGTTGTCGGAAGCGGGGCTGCCGGTTTACGCCTGGTATGACGTGTTATGGGGATTGGAAAGCGGGGAAAACGGCACACGCCGCATGCATGAGCTGGCGGACGTGTTGGTGATTGAGCGTTACAACCTGACCCGCCTGATGGATCGCCTGGAAAAAGAGCGGCTGGTCACGCGTTTTCGATCGGATGACGATCGCCGGGCCTCCTTCGCGACTATCACCGAGGAAGGCAAGGCCCTGCGGAAAAAGATGTGGGAGATCTACCGCACGGTGGTCAACACCCATTTTCTCAACCAGTTCAGCGAAGAAGAGATCGCACGCTTCTCCGACGCGTTGGACAACGCGATGCAGCTAGCCAGAGAGTGATCAGGCATCGGGTGTGATGTGCAGAACGCGCAGCGCATCGGCGATCAGCGCCGAAGGGATTTTCTGCTCGTCGGCCAGCAGTTTGAGGGCGCAGAGCGCAATCCATTCCGCCTGCGGGTAGTGGATTTCGCCGCGCACCCGTGAATCTGAGCCCACCGCGGCAAAGCGTGCGGGAATGAATCGCTTGAGCTGATTGGCAATCAGGTGCGAGTAGTCGGTGACGGCGACGACGGGGACATTCCCGGCACCCAGGCACGTTTTCAGATGGCATTTGCCGCCGCTGTCCTGGCGCTGCATGTCGGCGAGTTCGGCGTCCTGCGCCAACCGCGTGTAGCTGGGGCAGCTCCAGATTTCAGACGCAATCCCCCAGTTTTTCAACACCTCGGCCGCCTGCTGAACGCGGGCGAGCGCACGGCCGGCGCCGCACAGACGAACCTGCAACGGTGAGTCTGCCGCGGTGGCGACGCGATACATTCCCCTGAACGCCTGTTCTGCGACAAACGGCTCCCCTGAAGAGAGGGGGCCATTGTCTGCGTTGGTCGCGAGATACACCATCTTTCTCGTTCCCTCCAGATAGAGCGCGCGCAGGGCGTGATGGAGTATCGCGCCGGTTTCTCTGGCATTGGCCGGATCGAAAGGCAACCAGCCCGGCATGGCCGTGAGCTGAAGCGGGAACCAGGCCTGAACGCCTTTCGGCAAATCGGCACTGCCGGTATCTGCATCGCTGATGAAAATCCCCTTGCGATTGGTTTCCGGCTCAAGCCCGCGGAGCATGTCCACCGAGGGCGTGTTGACGAAGTAAAACAGCGGCTTCTCATAACGCTCTGATTGATGGCCAAACCAGAGCGGCCAGGCGGTGGCGTAGCGGGAAATCGGCGGCTCGGCGCGCCTTCTGCCGTCGATAAGCCAGATGTTGCCGCTGGCGTTGAGTTCGCCCAGAGTTTGCGCCGTCCAGGCGCTGGCAGAAGGGCGCGAAGCGCCGGCTTTTTGGCTGGCGGAGGTCATCTTGCGGATACAGGCTTCGGCCAGGGTTTGGGTTCTGGCCGAGGCGGCGGGCAGTGTTATACGTTGAGGCGACATGCGGAGCATTCTCTTTAAGTTGCAAGTGCGATGATTGTAATTGCAATTCATGGCGTGTGCCAATGACTTCTGAACAGGTCGCAGCCATCCAGGTGTGTCCCGCGGCGATATATTCAGGTTCTGCAGACGCGATCCTATTTGTTTCACCGACCAGACAGCCGCCATCCGTTGTCCTTATTTCTGCAGTTTTTTATAAATGACGGGCAGCTAAAAACGGTTTGCCGATAGGGATAATGCGCGTGTCAATCCGCGTTAAACGAGAATATCGGCATCTTAAAAATAAAACGAAATAAGGATGAAAGCATATGCCTGGATTTAATTATGGTGGTAAAGGAGATGGGACTAACTGGAGTTCTGAACGTGGTACGGGCCCTGAGCCGGGGGGCGGCGATAAAGGCCATTCCGGCGATCGCGATCGCGGCGGCGCCGGCGTTGGCAACAGCCCGGAACAACAACAGATAGCGGCGATCCAAAACGATCCGGCGCTGCGCATGAAGCTGGAGGCGGTGATTAAGGCGGCGCGCAGAATTAACCCGGATGCGAAATTGCATATTGAAAGCGTCAGCCCATCCGGCACGCTGAGCCTTTCCGCCACCGGTTTGACGGCCGATCAGGCGAAGCACATTGGCCTGGGGGGGCTGGTGATGGGGGTCAATGCCAAGGGGGTGACAGTGGCGCTCGGGGATATCGAAACCGGCCATGCGCGCAAGCCCTCAACCCCTGGCAAAGGCGGCAACAATGGCCTGAATGCCGGGCAGATCGGCGCCTCTTCGTTAGGCAGTTTCGTGACAGACTCGCATCGCGATCGGCCCGTCAGCGGCTGGCATGGCAACGGCAAAACCGGCGAATTCTCGACGACCCGCACGACCGGGAGTTACTACGGTTTTCATCATTTGAAGGTGGAAAAGCAAGACGGAGTGGCGACCTACAACCTCTACTATAAGGCCAATAAGAACCGGCCCGCGTTTATCGCCGTGGTGAGAGGGGATAACCTGAATGCCATGGAGGTGAAATATGCCAACGGCAAACCGGTAAAATCGCCCGGCTCGGTAAAAACGATCGTTAAGGAATTCGTCGAATATCAAAATGCGGAATTAAAAGCCATCAAGGATGGCGTTAGCCTGGCCGCAGGTATCAATAAAGATATCGCGGAAAAGATCGGCGCGAAATACGCCAAACTCGCCAAGGATTTGGAGGCGGGAATTCAAGGGAAATATATCCGCAACGTGCAAGATGCGGAGAAAACCTACGAGCAATTGACGAAGGGCCTGAACAAAAAACTCAAGGCGCAGGACAAAGCGGCGATTGTCGCCTGGCTGAAAATGATCGATGCGGAACAGTATGCCCGCAATGCGCGGGTATTGGGCAAGGTTTTCACCGGGGTGGATTGGGCGATCAAAGGCGCGGATCTGGTAAACGCCGCGATTGAAGGTTTCTCAACCGGCAACTGGAAAGCGTTCCGCAACCAGCTCGAAGCGCTCGGGTTGTCGATCGGCGCAGGGTATACGCTCTCCGCTATCGCCGCGTTTTTCGCGCCGACGCTGGTGTCGTCGACGGTG
Source organism: Serratia sp. CY81684 (assembly GCF_052166595.1). NCBI lineage: Bacteria > Pseudomonadati > Pseudomonadota > Gammaproteobacteria > Enterobacterales > Yersiniaceae > Serratia > Serratia sp. CY81684. The sequence continues at coordinate 865,668 of NZ_JBJNOO010000003.1, forward strand.
GGCATTTTCGCCTTCGCTTACCTGTTTGGCTGGGCCACCAGCTATATCGATGCGGAACGTGCGGGGGAGCTGGAGAAGTGGGTCGCTGACCTGTAACGGCATGAGGGGGCTGGCCCCCTCATTTTACCCCTCACACCCTCTACCTCTTTCACACCACCGGCGCCACCGTCAGCAGCAGATTGGCGAAACGGCGCTGTTCGCCGGAGGCGATCACCAGCAGCGTTCGATCCGATTTGACCGCGGCGTAAAACGCCTCGCGCGGCAGGTGTTCGACCGGGCAATGTGCCGGCAGCAGCTGCCGGTATTCGGCTTCGATGGTGTTGGTGAAGTCCGGCGGGCAGGCCATCAGCGCCGCGCTTTCCACGTTGATGCAGGCCAGCAGTTTTTCCAGGATCGGCGGGGCGGCGAGCGTGCCGGGCGCCAGGTTCAGATAGACCACGGTGGCGTCTTTCGGCGCGTGGGTCACGCAGGCGTAGTTGCCGTCGGCAATCAACACCTGGGTTTTATGCCCGCATTGCGCCAGCGCGGCGAGCAGCGGCGGGTGAGTGATGGCGGATTTGATCATAAAGCGATTCCTGAATGGGCGGGCGGCAAGCGCGCCGCCCGCAGCTGAATTACATGCGGTAGATGCCGCCGTTGATGTCGAGAGTCGCGCCGGAGATGAAGCCGTCGTATTCCGCCGCCAGGAAGGCGATGGCGCGCGCCACGTCGTCCGGTGTGCCTGCGCGGCCCAGCGGGATGGCGCGAACGGTTTCGTCCGCCGATGCCTGGGTGGTGTGGCGATTGTGGAAACGGGTGCCGAGGATCAGGCCGGGCGCCACCGCATTCACCCGGATGCCGTGCTCGCCGAGCTCCGCCGCCAGCGAGCGCGTCCAGGTGAGTACCGCGCCCTTGGTGGCGGAATAGACCAGCGAGCCGGCGTGCCCGCCGGCGCGGCCCGCCTGTGAGGCCAGGTTAACGATGCTGGCGCCGTCCGGCGCCGCTTTCAGGTGCGGGAGCGCGCTCTGGGTGACGTTCAGCATGGTGGTCATGTTCACGTCGATCACGGTTTGCCAGAAGGCGCGGTCGATCTCGCCCAGCCATTTGCGCCCGACGATGCCGCCGACGTTATTGATCAGGATATCGATGCCGCCGAGCAACTCGGCGCCGGCCGAGACGCAGCGCAGCGTTTCGTCGGTATCGATGAGATCGGCGTAGCCGTAGGCGGCCTTTTGCCCCAATGAATGGGCCAGCGCCACCAGCGCTTTGGGGCCGCTTTCGTCGCTGTGATAGTGAAAATAGATGTCGCAACCGGCTTTGATCAGCCGCTCCGCGGTGGCGCGGCCGATGCCCTGTTCCGCCCCGGTGATAAAGACCTTTTTGCCCGCAAGATCGCCCATGATTGACTCCTTATTGGTTCGTTAAGAATTGATGACGCCTTCACGCTGTTTGGCGCAGTAGAAAATGCAGATCAACCCGGTGGCCAGCAGGCACGAAGCCAGGAAAAACAGCCCCGGCGCGCTGCTGCCGGTCAGATCGTTCAGCACGCCCACCGCATAGGGAGCGACGAAACCGCCGATATTGCCGATGCAGCTCACCACCGCCAGCCCGGCTGCTGCGGCCGCGCCGGTGGAAATGTTGGCGGGCATGGATAGGAACGGCGGCACGGCGGTATAGATGCCGATGGCGGCGATGCACAGGAATGACAGTGCGACGAACGGGTCGTATTTAAAAAATGTCACCGCGCCCATCAGGCCGATGGCGGCGATCACCATGCTGAGGCCGGCGAACACGCCGAGTTTTTTGGTTTTGCTGGCCCACAGACTCCACGGATAGACCAGCAGCGCGGCCAGGCCGTAGGGAATGAGCGCCAGCAGGCTGACGCGGAAGATATCGCCGCCGGAAATGGCGCTGATGATCGACGGCAGCCAGGTGCCGAAGCCGTAAATGCCGCACACCATGCCGAAGTTGAGCAGCGCGTAGAGCAGGTATTTCTTGTTTTTAATCCCTTTCAGGAAGTCGCTCAGCGTGATTTTAGAGCCGGATTTGGAGCGGCCGGCGTTGCTCATCAGCCAGGCTTTTTCCTCCACGTTCAGATAGCCGACGTCCTTGGGCGAGTTCTTGATCAGGAACGGGATCAGCAGGCCGATGACGATCGGCGGCAGCCCTTCGAGGATGAACAGCAGCTGCCAGGGGGCGAACCCGAACCAGTCATGCTGAATATTGAGAATAAAGCCGGAAATCGGCGAGCCGACCGCGTTGGACAGCGGTTGGACGATGATGAACATGCCGAGAATTTTAGTGCGGTACTTTTCCGGGAAGAACACCGTGAAGTAATACACCACCGAGGGAAAGAAACCGGCTTCGCACACGCCCAGCATAAAACGGCAAATATACAGCTCCAGCGGCGTGCGCACAAAACCGAGCAGGGTCGCGAAGATGCCCCAGGAAATTAATATTCTGGCGAACCAGATGCGCGGGCCAAATTTAATGGTGCCGGCGTTGCTGGGTATTTCAAACAGGAAATAGCCGATAAAGAAAATCCCGGAGGCGAAGCCGAAGGCCGAGGCGGTCAATCCCAAATTATCTTCCAGCGCTTTGGCGGCGTAGGCCATATTGTTGCGGTCGAGAAAGGCCAGGAAATACAATAAAATCATGAGGGGGACGATATGCAGCGTCAATTTCCTGATGGCGCTGCGTTCAATATCCTTTGGCATTGTTTTTTTCATCATGGTTTTTCCCATGTGGTTAATCGGAATAATAGCGGCCCGGCCCAAAGCAATGAGCGGAGAGCTGAATAACGACGTTGCGTGCATAAAAGCGTCGCGCCGTTTATTTATTGCGACGATTCTATTTTTTCTGCTTTTAGCTGTGACGATCCGGACGATGCCGACTGCGCATCGTCTGGGAAAGTCGTTTTTACCGTATTAACCGGCGGTTTTGACCGAGCGCCGGCTGATGACCGTCGGCGGGAAGAGAAACTCGCCGGGCGGTTGCGAATCATGGTTGATGCGGCCGATCAGGCGTTCGACCATCAGCTGCGCCATCTCCGCCAGCGGCGGCCGCACGGACGTCAGCCCCGGTTCGGCCAGGCCGGCCAGCGCGATATTGTCGATGCCGATCACCGAGATGTCTGCGGGCACCTGGACGCCGGCGGCGCGCAGGCCCACCATCAGCCCGATGCCCAACGCATCGTTAATCGCCACGATGCCGTCCGGGCGCGGCGCCAACGTGAGAACGCGCGGCGCCAGCGTCAGCCCCAATTCGAACATTTCCGTGTCGCCGTAGGCGCTGGTGGCCTTGCCTTCGATCACCCGTTGGCGTTCGCTCAGGCTGTGCCCCAGGGCGCTCAGAAAACCGTCGATCTTGTGGCTGCGCCCGACGGTCAGCGTCGCTTCGGTGGCGAACACGATGTGTCGGCAGCCGCGTTCGAGCAGGTGCTGTGCGGCCAGGCGCCCGGCGGCGATATTGTCCATCGACACGCTGTCGAACAGCCGGTTATCGGTGGCCATCGGCTCGGCAAACGGGCTGTCATAGCTGACAATCTTCATGCCGCGCTCGGCGGCCTGAACAAAATGGGTCTGGCGAATGTCGCTCGCCGCCACGATGATGCCGCGCACGCCGTGCAGGAACATATCGTCGATAAACGCGGCCTCCTCCTGCTCCTGACGGTAGGCGTTGCCGAGCAAGACCCGGTAGCGGTGAGCCCGCGCCGCGCCGTCGACCGCATGCGCCAGCGCCGAAAAGCTCGGGTTAACGATCGACGGCAGCAGCAGGCCGATGATTTTCGCCTGCGGCGCGGGTGCCGCCGCCGATTGAGCCGGCCGGTAGCCCAGGGTCGCCATCGCCCGTTCGATGCGCTCACGGGTCTGCGCGCTCATCTGGTGACTGCGATTATTCAGCAGGTTCGACACGCTGCTGATGGACACGCCGGCCAACCGCGCCACATCACGAATATTTGCCATTTGCCGATACCTTGCTGCCTGCCGTTAGCCTGCAATCTATAAGGGAAGCCGGCCGCAGGCAAGCTGCAACCGGGGCGCCGCGTGCATGGGATCGCGCATTTGTGAGAGTCGTCAGGCGGCAGCCGTGTTGTTTACTAAACAACAGCGGGGGTGGGGGCACTGTGTTAACGCAGATGAGTGAGATCTGCGAAGCATCTCTCGTTTATCGCCCTTCGGGGCGGCGGGTTCTGTACTATTGTTTTCTCTTTGCGGCACGTTCCAGGCCGATGGGGCGCTGGGCGCAACGGAGATCACAGATGAACAAACGGGAATTAGAAAGCGCGATTGTCACCGATTTTTCCAAACGCATGAGCTATGGCGACTACCTGTGCCTGGACCAACTGCTGGACTGCCAGCACCCGCTCTCCAACCCGCCGCATCATGACGAAATGCTGTTCGTGATACAGCATCAAACCTCCGAACTGTGGATGAAACTGATGCTGCACGAGCTGCAGGCGGCGCTGCGGCTGGTGCAGCAGGACAAACTCAGCCACTGTTTTAAAATCCTCGCGCGCGTCAAACAGATCCAGCGGCTGCTGTTCGAGCAGTGGGCGGTGCTGGAAACGCTGACGCCGTCGGAATACGTCGAGTTTCGTGACGTGCTGGGCAGTTCGTCGGGCTTCCAGTCGCACCAGTACCGGTCGATCGAATTCCTGCTCGGCAACAAGAACGCCGCCATGCTGGCGGTGTTCAGCAACGACGCGGAAAGGCACGCCGCGCTGAAGGCGATCCTCGAAGCGCCGAGCCTGTACGACGAATACTTGCTGTATCTGGCGCGCCACGGCTTGCCGATCCCGCAGGAGTGTCTCGAGCGCGACTGGACGCAGCCCTACCAGCGCAACCCGGATCTGCTACCGGCGTTTAAAGTGATCTACGACAACCCGCAAACCTACTGGGAAGCCTATGAAATGGCGGAGAAGCTGGTGGATATCGAAGAGAGTTTCCATCTGTGGCGTTTCCGCCATATGAAAACGGTGGAGCGGATCATCGGCTTTAAGTCGGGCACCGGCGGCTCCAGCGGCGTCAGCTTCCTGAAAAAGGCGTTGGATCTGACCTTTTTCCCCGAGTTGCTGGACGTGCGTACCGAAATCGGTGCCTGAGACATTGTGAGGGAGAAGGGCGATGAGCGTGAGGATTATCGATAAGGCGGCGGAGAAGGTGGTGGGAGTGAGAGTGGTGGGGCCGTATCCGCAGACCATCCCGCAGGGCTCGCAGCAACTGTTGGCATGGCGGCAGCGCCACGACGTGCCGTTCGGCAAATGGCTGGTGCTGTATTGGGACGATCCGGCGGAAGTGGCGCCGGAAAAGCTGCGCGCCGACGTGGTGATGAGCGTGGCGGACGATTTCGCGCTGCCGGCGGGCAGCGAGGGCGTCACCGTACAGACGCTGCCCGCCGGGCAGTATGCGGTCTACCACGTGCGCATCAGCGATGGCGATTTCGAGCGGGTGTGGGGCGAGTTCTATCAGAAGCTGCTGCCGGCCAGCGGCTACCAGCCGGTTGAGGGGGTGAGCTATGAACACTATCTCAACGACTGCGAAGCCGACGGCTATTGCGACCTCGATATTTACCAGACGGTGAAGAAGTGGTGAAGGGGAAATGATAAAGAAGGCTGAATCGATGGGCGGTACAGATTCAGCCCGTTGTGTTGGCTTAACGTCGGTGATTTTGCCGCCAGCCTATTCATCTCCTTGCCAAAAGGGGTTACAGCGGACGGCGTTTTTGCCGGTACTGCCGCCCGAGGGGCGGCGTTAACCGGCTTTCCTGGCGTACCAATTACCTACTCTTTAGGGAACAGCTGATCGACGGCGCTCTGGATCGCCGCCTGATGGCCGCCACCCGGTGCGGCGGTGCGTGCGGCGCCGCCGGGCTGGTTGAGATCCAACTGGCCGCCGGTGTTGATCGCCCCGTCCTCTTTCACCGTGATATTGAAACTGGTGCCGGTGATGTTGATTTGGCCGTCCGCCAGCAGTTCGATCACGCTTTCGCCGCACTCGAGCCGCAGCGATTCGCCGGAGCCGAGGGTAAAGGCATTGACCACGGCGTCGCTGCGCGTTTTGCCGGTCAGCGCGGATGCGTCGCCTTTGACACCGGTCGCCTGATTGAGCACCACCCGTTTGATCTGGTTACCGCCCACCAGATGCGTGTGGTCGTTAGCGATGGTGTGGCTTTCATCGTTTTTCACCTGGGTGTCCATGTTGCGCTCCGCCTGGATCCACACCTGTTCGGCGCCGGCCTTGTCTTCGAAACGCAGGGCGTTGGCGTTGTCGGCGGTGCCGTCCTTGGTGCGGCTCATAAAGCCCATCTGGGTGGCGGCGGCCGGCAGCGCCCACGGCGGCATGCTGGCTTCGTTATAGACGCGCCCGGTGACGATCGGCCGATCCGGATCGCCGTTGATAAAGTCCACCACCACTTCGTCGTTGACGCGCGGGATCTGCACACCGCCGTAGCCCTGGCCGGCCCAGGCGCTGGAGACGCGCACCCAGCAGGAGCTGCCGTCGTCTTTCGGCCCGAAGCGATCCCAGTGGAATTTCACCTTGATGCGGCCGTATTTATCGGTCCAGATCGATTCGCCGGCCGGGCCGACCACCCGGGCGGTCTGCGGCCCGTGGGTTTTCGGCCAGCTGGCCTGCTGCGGCGGGTGCCAGGGCACGTCCGCCGGCAGCACGGTGAAGTCGATGCGGTGTTCGCTGCTCTGATCGTCGCCGCTGGCGTAGCGGTTCTCTTTCAGGTGATAGTTGGCTTGCAGCGTCAGATATTCGCGGTTGTCGTCGGCGTGCGGGGCGTTATACAACGTGAAAGTGCTGCCGGGGGCGATGCCCAACGCGGTGGCGGTGCCCCGAATTTGCTGATGCTCGGCCTGCCAGGCTTCCTGGCGCACGCGGGCGTAGAACTCGCCCTGCTGATGCTCGGTGTAGCGGCCTGGCCAGTCGTAAACGTCGATCTGCCCCGGCGTGGGGGAGACCGGGTTTTGCCGCGCCTGGAACAGCCAGGCGTTCGGTTTGCGAAAATCATAGTCGTCCAGGCTGTAGATGCCCGGCGTGACGCGATCGGACAACGTCCACTGGCTGATGCCTTCCTCGCTGGTGCTGCCGCCGGATGGCGTCAGGTGGTAGGGGATCATCTCGTAGCCGGGATAGGGCTGGTGGTGGTGGGGCGCATCCCCGAGCACCAGCGTGTGTTTGCCCATCTCGTGTTTGAAATAGTAATAGATGCCCTCCAGCTCCATCAGGCGGCTGATGAAGTTGAAGCTGCTTTCGTTGTACTGCACGCAGTAGCCCCACAGGCGATAGTCGCCGGTCAGCTGATCTTCCAGCTGCACGTTGTGCTCCGCCAGCAGGGTCTTGACGATCTGCGGCACCGTCTGTTCCTGGAAGATGCGGAAGTTGCGGTCTTTGGTCATCGGCCACAGATCCGGCTGCACGTGCAGGTTATACACCGCGTAGCGCGTGCCGCCGATCTCTTCGCTGCTGACGGCGATGGCGGTGATCTTGCCGTTCAGGTAGCGCGGGGCGCTGAGAAAGCCCTGGGTCGGGATCTCCAGCGTCAGCGGTTGGCCGAGCAGCGCTTTGCGATCGAGCCGCGCGTCGGTGCTCAGCAATTCAATAGAGAAGTCGAAAGGAGTGGAAAGCGCTTCGATACCGTCCAGCGAGCGGAACAGCAGTTGCTCCTGGCCCAGCGGCGTGTGCGCAATAATGCGATCCAACATGAGAACGTCCTCTGTGATTGACGCATGCGTCAGTCTCATGAAATAGGGAGAAACCCGCCACGGCGGGCTTCAAATCCGGCATCAGCCGGCGGTGGCCGGATTGACCAGCCAGGTGCCGGCGGTGTCGATGCTGAGCTGTTGGCGGCGCAGCCGATCGTTGTGGCGGATCTCCAACTGATAACGGCCTGGCGCCAGGTTCAGGCTGGCGAAGCCGTTTTCGCCCGCAGTGACCTGCTGCGGCTTGCCGTCGAGGCTGACCTGTTCGCCCGGTTGCAGTTTGAAGTACACCAGCGCCACCGGCTGCGGTGGCGGCGCCGCTTTTTCAGGTTCTGTCGCTGCAGGCTGCGCGGTTTGCGGCGCGCTCGCCTGCTCCGTCAGGGTTTTCTGCGCCGGTGACGCTACGGTGTTTTGGGCGACGGCCTGGGCGTCGTCCTTGCCGCCGCTCAGCCAGGCGACGGCGCCGATCACCAGCAGCGCCGCGACGCCGGCGCCGGCCATCATTGGGCGCGAGAATTGGGTGCCGCGCGCGGTAACGGCGCCGGCGGCGGCCGCAGCGGCGGCCGGGTTGGCGGCGACCAACAAGTTCTCCGGAGCGGCGGCCGGGGTGCTGATGATTTCGTTTTCATCGGCGATCGGCAGATGCAACAGCTCGGCCATTTCATCGATGGTCTGCGGGCGGTCTTCCGGCTTCAGCGCCAGCGCGCGATCGACGGTGCGCAACAGCTCCGGCGAGTAGCCGGCGGGGCGGCGCTCGGCCAGCGGCTGGTAGCTGTCTTCGATGCTGCGCACCACGCTGACCGGCGGCGGCGAACCGACGATCAGCGTGTGCAGCACGGCGCCCAGCGCGTAGATATCGGTCCACGGCCCCTGTTCGCCGTCGCTGTTCTCGGTGTACTGCTCGATCGGCGCGAAGCCCGGTTTGAGCATGATCTCCGTTTCGTCCGACAGGTTGCCGATCTCTTTGCGTGCCGACCCGAAGTCCAACAGCACCGGCAGCTGGCTCTCCTGGATCTGGATGTTATCCAGCGAAATGTCGCGGTGCAGGTAGCCTTCCTGATGGATGGTGTTGATGGCGCTGAACAGCGGCGGCAGCAGCCGACGGATCCACGCCTCGTCGATTTTCTCTGGCTGCTGCGCCTGCAGGTTTTTCAGCGTGGTGCCGCTGTAAAACTGGGTGCCCATATAGGCGGTGCCGTTCTCTTCCCAGAAGCGCAACACGTGCAGCAGGCCGGGGTGCGAGAAGCGCGCCAGCAGACGCGCCTCCTGAATAAAGCTGTTCAGCCCGGCCTGGAAGGTTTTGCCGAAGCGCTCGCCGCGCAGCCCGATACTGAGATCGTCGTTGCGTTTCGCCAGCGAGGTCGGCATGTACTCCTTGATGGCGATGGTGCGTTCCAGTTGGTGATCGTAGGCGCGGTAGACGATGCCGAAGCCGCCTTCGCCGATCGCTTCCTGGATCTCGAATTCGTTGAATCGATAGCCGCTCGGCAGGCTGTTCGAATTCGGTTTGGTTATCCCGGTTCCCGACATAGTGATGACTCTCTGTGTTCAAAGGGCCGCCGTCTCGGCGGCCGCGGCGTTATGCCTGAAATTGACAAATGAATTCGTGGTTCTGCAGCGCGATATGCAGCTGGCGATAGCGCTGGTCGTTGGCGCTGCCGGTCAGCAGGGTGTGGCTGATCTGCGGCAGCAGGGTGTTGGTCAGGATGGCGTCGACCATGCGGCCGCCGGACTCCACCTCGGTGCAGCGGCTGACGATCTGCTCGATGACCGCGTCGTCGAAGGTGCAGACGATGTCGTGATTCTCCGCCAGGCGACGCTGAATGCGGCCCAGTTGCAGGCGCACGATGTTGCCCAGCGTGGCGTCGGTTAGCGGGTAATACGGCACCACCAGCAGGCGGCCGAGCAAGGCGGCCGGGAACACCGACAGCAGCGGTTGGCGCAGCGCGCCGCTCAGCGCCTCCGGCTCCGGCAGCAGCTCCGGATCGCTGCACAACCCGGCGATCAGATCGGTGCCGACGTTGGAGGTCAGGATGATGATGGTGTTGCGGAAATCGATATGACGGCCTTCGCCGTCCTCCATCCAGCCCTTGTCGAACACCTGGAAGAAGATTTCATGGACGTCCGGGTGCGCCTTCTCGATCTCGTCCAACAGCACCACGCTGTAAGGACGGCGGCGCACCGCCTCGGTCAGCACGCCGCCTTCGCCGTAGCCGACATAGCCCGGGGGCGCGCCTTTCAGCGTCGAAACGGTGTGCGACTCCTGGAATTCGCTCATGTTGATGGTGATGACGTTCTGCTCGCCGCCGTACAGGGTTTCCGCCAGCGCCAGCGCGGTTTCGGTTTTGCCGACGCCGGAGGGCCCGGCCAGCAGGAACACCCCGACCGGCTTGTTCGGATCGTCCAGCCGCGCCCGTGAGGTGCGCACCCGGCGGGCGATCAGATCCAGCGCATGGCGTTGGCCGATCACGCGCTGGTTCAGGGTATCGGAGAGTTGCAGCACCGCTTCAATCTCGTTTTTCACCATGCGGCCCAGCGGGATGCCGGTCCAGTCGGCCACCACCGCCGCCACGATGTTGGCGTCGACGGCGGCGAAGATCAGCGGCGCTTCGCCCTGCAGCGCGCTCAGCTGCTGCTGCAGTTCGCCCAGTTGGGCGCGCAGCGCGTCGGCGTCAGGGCCCGCCTCCGTTTCTTCGCCGGCAGGCTCCTCCGCTTCCTGCCGGTGCAGCTGGGCGCGCAGCGTGATGATCTCTTGGATCAGCGCCAGCTCTTGCTGCCAGCGATCGGTCAGCTGTTCGAGTTCCTGGCGCAGCGCGGTCAGCTGAGCTTCAATCTCCTGCGGGCGCAGGGGATCGCCGATGCCGACCTTGGCCTCGCGGCGGGCGATATCCAATTCGATCTGCAGCGCATCGATGCGATGGCGGCAGTCTTCAACCTGGGCGGGCTCGGCGTGTTGGCTGACCGCCACGCGCGCGCAGGCGGTATCCAGCAGCGCCACCGCCTTGTCCGGCAACTGGCGGGCCGGAATATAGCGATGGGACAGCCGCACCGCGGCGTCCACCGCTTCATCCAGCAGCAGCACGCGGTGGTGTTGCTCCAGCGGGCTGACGGTGCTGCGCAGCATCAGCAGCGCTTTGTCTTCGCTCGGTTCGTGCACCTGCACCACCTGGAAACGGCGGGTGAGCGCCGGGTCTTTCTCGATGTATTTCTTGTATTCCGACCAGGTGGTGGCGCCAATGGTGCGCAGTTGGCCGCGCGCCAGCGCCGGTTTCAGCAGGTTGGCGGCGTCGCCGGTGCCCTGGGCGCCGCCGGCGCCGATCAGGGTGTGAATTTCGTCGATAAACAGGATGATCGGCGTCGGGCTGGACTGCACTTCGTCGATCACCGCCTGCAGCCGTTTTTCAAACTCGCCCTTAACGCCGGCGCCGGCCTGCAGCATGCCGATGTCCAGCAGGCACAGTTTCACGTCGCGCAGCTGCGGCGGCACGTCGCCGGCCACGATGCGCAGCGCCAGGCCCTCCACCACGGCGGTTTTGCCGACGCCGGCCTCGCCGGTCAGCAGCGGGTTGTTCTGGCGGCGGCGCATCAGGATATCGATGATTTGCCGGATCTCTTCATCGCGGCCGGCCACCGGGTCGATCTCGCCGTCGCGCGCTCTGGCGGTCAGATCCTGGGCATACTGCGCCAGCACGCTTTCTCCGCTGCGCGCCGCGCCGGATGCGTTCTCGGCGCGGCTTTCCGCCGGCGCATCCTGGGCGTTTTCCGCCGAGTGAGCGGTAATGACAGCGAACTGCTCCATCAACAGATCGGCGTTGATGCGCTCGAACTGCGGGGAAATGGCCTTCAGCAGATGGCGCAGGCTGTAGGTTTTCAGAATGCCGAGCAGCAGGTGGCCGCCGCGGATGCGCGCCGCGCCGAATTTCAATGAGCCATAGACCCAGGCGCGTTCTACCGCGCTGTCGATGTGCTCGGACAGATCGGAGATGGCGCTGGCGCCGCGCGGCAGGCGATCGAGCGCCTCGACGATGTCGCGCGCCAGCTGCGCCTCGTCCAAAGCGAAGTGGCGGACGATCTGCTGCAGATCGCCGTCCGGCGATTGCATCAGCTGATGCAGCCAGTGCGCCAATTCGACGTAGGGGTTACCGCGCAGCTTGCAAAACGCCGTCGCACTTTCCAGAGAGGTGAATAACAGGCTATCCAGTTTGCCAAATAATACCGAGCGGCTGATTTCAGACATGGTTTTCCTCAGGTCTCAGGGTGGCCTGGCGCCGCAGGGCGCCGGCCGAAATAGGGTCAGAACGGGTTTTCCAGCGGTTCAGGGCTGAAGATCAGATCGTCGAGATCGCGCTGTCGCCGATGGTCGGCCAGCCAACTGCTCAGGCCCAATCGCTGCGCGCCGCCGAGCTGGATGCCGTGCGCCTGTTCCTTCGCCAGGATCAGGCGCACTTCCCAGACGAACTCGATGCCCAGATATTGGCGCACCCAGTCGCGCAGTTGCCGGCACAGATCGGCGCCCGGCAAGAAACGGTCATAGTCCTGCTGCGGCATCGGCCCCAGCTCGATGCGGAACTTGTGCTGGATATCGCGCACCGCGATGCCGAGAAAGGCCGACTCGCCGAGCCGCGGCGCGCCGCGGCCGGCCTTGAGCCGCGCCTGCTCGCGCGGCTCCACCCGCAGCCAGTGTGGCACGTTTTCGACGATGCGCACCGGCACCTTGAAATACTGCTGCAAAATCTTGCTCAGGCCTTCCGGATCGCGGCTGTGGCGAATCAGATGACCGGCCATAAAATGCTTGGCGTGGGCGTTGATGCTGTCGCGTTCCTGCTGCGCCGGCTGGCCGATGCCGATCAGGCTCGACAGGTACTCGTCGAAGCGCCGGTTGTCCGGGCGATCCAGCGATACCGTCGGCTGCGCGTCGGCCCAGGCGCGGTAAAACAGCAGCGTCAGGCGGTGATGGAACAGGTTGGTGAACGCCAGCAGGGTAGTGTCCTGATGGTGGTATACCCGTTCGCGCACGTATTCGGTCAGGTGCAGCGGCAGCGGCCCGTTGGGGCCGAACAGGCCGAAACTGAAGATCGAAACGTCGTGCAGCGGGCCGTTGGCGCGCGGCGTCACCTGCGCCAGCGTGGAGGGCGCGAACGACAGCGACGGCTCCTGGCCCAGGCGCAGCATCTCGTGGCGCGGCAGCGGCGCGCGCCCCAGCAGGTAGGGCTGGCCTCCCTGGGCGTCGATGCGCCGCAGCAGCTGAAACAGATCGTGCTGGTAAGGCGCGCTGCGCAGCCGCGGCCAGAAGTCGTCCGGCAGGCGATACAGCGCGTTGATCTGCGGCGGCGCCAGTTCGGTGGCGATCATTTCCGCGCTCATATCAGCGTCCTTTTGCCCATGCGCGCCTGCCAGTGGGCGATCTCGCCGCGCTGCTGGCTGGAGAGCGTCATCTCGGTGAAGGTGTTCATCGCCACCAGGCGCGAGAACAGGCGCTCCAACACGCTGCCGAGCAGGTAAGGGCTGTTGCCGGAGAACGCCTGCTCATCGACCGTCAGATCGATGGCGATGCCGCGCGCGAATACGATGGGGCCGGGCTCCGGTACACGCCGATAGACCGGCCGCAGGTTGCAGTGGCGCACGCCCTGGATCTGCTTGGCGATCGCCGGTTCGCTCAGGTTGCCGTACAGCCCCAGCAGCTGGCGCAGGCTGGCGGCACCCTGTTCCGGATCGCCGTCCATCATGCTGAGGTAGTTCAGCTGCAGCTGGCTGATCAGCCGCCAGGTGATCATCCCTTCGGCCAGCGCCGGGCGCGGCGGGGTGGGGCCTTTGCGCAGCGAGACCTGCTTGATCGGGATCGAATCGGGCATCACGAAGTTGCCCTGATCCTGTTGCAACAGCATCAACGGCAGATCGCGGCTGGTGCACAGCACGTCGGCGGTGAGGTATTTCAGATCGCTGTGCCACGGCGATTGCCGTTCGTCCACCAGCGACACGAACACTTCCGAACCGGCGTAGCCGGTGCGGGTTCCGTAGCGGCGGGCGTGCTCCGACAGCGTGCGCTGTTCGCGCCGCAGCGAAAAGTAGGCGCCATAGTTGCCGTCGTCCGCGCTCAGGGTGCTGTAAAACGGCCGAAACTCTTGCTCGTAGCGTTTTTCGCTGGCGCTGCCGCCGAGCCGCTGCACCGAAAACACTTCGTAATCCAGCGGCCGGATATTGTCGACCACCAGATGGTATTCGTGGTTCTTTTCGTTGATCGCGATGCGTTCGGCCACTTTCGGAAACAGGTTGATCACCGGCGTGCAGTGCAGCGCCAGGTGAGCAACGTCAACCACCCGTTCCAGCGCGGCGTCGTGCCTATCGAGCAGCACCACGATCTCGAACTGGCGCAGCCCCTTTTTCCCTTCGCGCACGCTCTGCAGCAGCGGACGCAGGCCGTTGACGCTGAAGAACTGGAAGCGCGCCGGGAAGGCGAAATATTCTTGCAGCAGCCGGTAGCCTTCGAAGTTGCGCAGATCGTTGGGCAGCAGCGCCTGATCGGCGGCGAAGCCCTCCTGTCGCAGCCCGTCCAACGCCAGCGCCCGCCGCTGTGGCTGAGCCTCCACCGTTTGGCAGACAAGCCCTACGCTGTGCTGCATCAGCAACTCCAGCAGCTGCTGCGCCTGCATGTCCGGCCCGGCCAGGTAAAACATCAATTGATCCAGCTGCAGGTTGTTGAGCGTCACGCTTTCGTAGCACTCAAGACGAATGCGCAGCGCGCTGACGCAGCCGCTGTGCTGCAGCCCCAGCGAGGCCAGCGGGATATCGGCCGGAATGCCGCCCAGCTCGACGCCGGCGATGCGCACCGGCTGCAGCGTGACGTCATGCGCCGTGGTGTAACTGCAGGTGATGCCGCTTTTCTTCAGCGTCTGGCTGTCCATCATGGTGCCGCGCGGCACCACGAAGCCGTTGCTGATATCGCCCTTGCTGCTGTCCGGCTGCAGCTCGGCGATCGCCATCGACGGCGTCGGCGACAGGTAGTTGGGGTAGATGATCTCCAGCAAGCGCTGAGAAAAGCGCGGGAACTCGGCGTCCATTTTCAACTGCACGCGCGAGGTGAGGAAGGCAAAGCCTTCCATCAGGCGCTCGATATAAGGGTCCGCCACGTCGATGCCGCGCATGCCGAGGCGGCCCGCGACCTTCGGGTACTGTTCGGCGAACTCGGCGCCCATCTCACGCAGATAGGCCAGCTCGCGGTTGTAATAATCTAACAGTTTACTGTCCATCGCCTTACCCTATGTCTTTCAGATCGAAGTGGCCGTTTTCCAGATCCACGTCGGTACGGAACAGAAACTCCAGCGGATAGGGCACGCACCACAGGCGGCCCTTGATTTCGATCGACAGCACGTTGTGCAGCTCCAGCGAGCCGGTATCCGAGATGCAGCGCACCTGCAGCCCCTCGGGCAAAATGCGCGGCTCGAAATGGAGAATGGATTCGGTCAGCGCGCGCTGAATGTCGAGCCATTCGATGTCCGACATGCGCTTGCCCGCCAGCGAGGCGATGCCATAATTCAGGGTGGAGCGCCGCACCTGCGGAAAATCGCCGAGATCCAGATTGGATTCGCTGTTGACGCAGTTGAACAGCCACTGCAGATCGCGCAATACCCGGCGGCGCAGCTCGCTGTGCGACACCAGGTTGCGCACCTGCGCCTCCTGCTTTTTCTGCGGTTCGTCGTCGGTCAGCATATCGAGCAGCACCGGCTGCATTTTGTCGCGCGAGGTCAGGCGTTCGCTGTCCTGACGATAGCGATAGCCCTGGTGGCGCAGATCGCCGCCGTCGTAGTGGGGTGGGCGCTTATCGTTCATGGTCAGGCGCTCGCGTCGAAGCTCAGCTGCCGCAGGCTGTGCAGTGGGAATTCATCGCTTTCGCTGAGCCAGGTTTTCAGGCCCAGCCCCGCATAGTGGGTGCCGTCGCCCAGCGGTTGCCATTCGGTGCGCTTGCCGAGCAGCAGCGCGTCGTCGCTGCCTTCGGGCAGCGGATAACGGGCGGGCAGTTGGCATACCTGTTCGCGGCCATCGGTCAGGCGCACCAGCGCATGGCTCCACACCAGGTCGATGGCGCTCTGCGGCGCCTGGAACTGGATCGCGGCGATGTCGGCAAACGGCAGCCAGTAGTAAACGCCGTTCAGCGCCAGTTCGCATACCGGCCCGAGGCGGCCGTCACCGTCGGTCAGCCAGTCGAAACGCAGCTGCCGTTCTTGTTCGCCTTCGGCCAGCGTTAACCGCCCGGCGCCGGCCGGAGCGGCCTCCAGCGCTTCATCACGCAGCGCCTGGGCCTGTTCGGTCACCCCTTGCGCATCCTGATGCAGCGCCTGCACCATCAGTTTCAGCCAAGGCTGATCCTGCCGCAGCAGCGCCGGCGCGGCCGTGCCGGCAAACACCGCCTGGCGTTGCAGCTCGGCGTTGACTGACTGCATCAGCAGCAGCGTGGTCGGTTGGGCGATCGGTTTCAGCGCCTGCCAGGATTTCAGCTGCGCGTTGGCGCGCGTCCAGTTGCCGCTCAGACACAGCAGTTGCACCAGCGCGGCGCGCAGGTCGGCATCCGCCGGTTTCGCCTTGATATCGTTTTCGACGGCGGTGATGGCCGCGCCGATCGACTGGCCTTGCAGCATGCTTGCTAATGATTTCACAGGCTTTCCTTATAATCAGTGAGTGGCGCCGTTAACCGACAGGTAGCTGCCGCTGGCAGGATCAACGCGGTCTGCGGCCAGCTTTTCCACCAGTTTGAAAGTCAGCGGGGCGGGGGCGCTCAGCAGCGGCTGCCAGGCAGTTTGCGCCTGCTGCACGCGCTGTTTGATCTTGTTCTCGTCGGCGGCGTCGACGCGCGGCATTTCAACGATCGCTTCACCGTTGAACGCCCAGGCGTGCAGCTTCGGTTCGAAGTTCAGCAGCAGGAAGCTGCCCGGCGCCTGCGGGTTGCCGCCCAAAATGAGCCGTTGGGCGTTGGCGCTGACGACGGTCAGCGCGCGATCGCCGCCGTTAACCTGCGCCAGCGGGTAACCTTGCAGGAACCACAGCGTCGGCGAGAGGGTTTGGCCGCCCTGTTGCAGCGTGACCGCGCCGCTGCCCTGCAGCCAGCCGTCCTCGCCGCAGCGCAGCGCGGCGCCGGCGGGAATGAACAGCGAGCCGCCGTTGGCCTCGTCACGCCAGAAGGTGCGGAAGTGGCAGCCCTGCGGCAGGCTGAAACGCTGAGCCGGCGCGCTGTCCGCCTGCGGAGAAGTCACGGCCACCGCCGCAGGGATCGCCGGTTGCGGCGGGGTTTCCGGCGGCTCGGAGGCCTCTTGTTTGACCATCGGTTTCCAGCCGCGCGCTTTGGCGGCTTCGCCGCTGGCCAGTTTCTCTCCGCGCTTGTCGGTCAGCGTCCAGGGCAGGTGACCGGCTTTCGGGCACTGCTTTTCCAACAGATTGCCGACGCGCGGCAGAAAGTCGTTCAGCACCGCCGGATCCTGGCTTTGCGCCGAGACGATACGCAGCGGGATGCTTTTGCCGCACCAGCTTGCCGGATTGCTGTTTTTAACGTCATCGATAAACACTTCCAGCTTCTGGCTGGGGGAGTAAACCAGGCGATAGTTCATCGCCTGCGCGGTCGGCACCGCCATCAGGGCGACGAGCCCCGGCATCCAATATTTCATAGTGAACCTTGCTGTGAATGTGCGCTGCTCAGTCGCGGCTCAGAAACCGCTCCGCATCCGCCAGCGAATGCAGCAGGGTGGTTTCCTGCGGTGAGCCAATCCAGACGGCGATAGCGCTGTAGTTATCGCTGTTATTGTTTTTCTTCCATGCCTGCTGCATCAGGGCGATCCACTCGCTGGGGGAGTTGACCATGTGCAGCGACTGTTCCAGTTCGGCCTGGCTGAAGCTGTGCCAGAAGCCGTCGGTGCACAGCAGGAAAACGTCGCCGTCTTCCAGCTGCAGCACGTCACTGTAGGTGGCGTCGCGCTCTTCGTTGAGCCCCAGCGCGAAATACAGCAGGTTGCTGTTGATGCCGTTGGTCTGGTAGCCGGCGTCCTGCATCTGTTGGATCAGGCTGTGGTCGGTGGTGACGGCATGCAGGTAGCCGCGGCGGAACAGGTACAGGCGGCTGTCGCCGGCGTGCGCCCAGTAGGCCAGCTGGTAATCGCGATCGATAAACAGACTAACCAGCGTGGTGCCCATCTTGCTGTATTCGTCCGACTGCCGCTGCTGCTGGTGGATGGCGGCGTTGGCGCTGGTGATGTGCTGACGAATGCTCTGGGCGTTCAGGTGCTTTTCGCCGTCGAAGTTTTGCAAAATGGTGTCGCGTGCCAGTTTGGCGGCGATATCGCCGCCCGGAAAACCGGCGATGCCGTCGCACACCACGAAGCAGGCGGCGCGGTTGCCGAGCACCTCGCCGGTCTGATCCTGGTTGGAGGCGCGGCCGCCCTGGTTGGAGGTAGAGGCTATGGTGATATTCATTACGCGTCCGGTTTGGTCTGTGAGTCTTTGTATTGATTCACTTCAACGTCATAGGCGTGCAGGAAGGCTTCGCCGAACAGGGTGTGGAAATCGTCCTCGATTTCGCCGGAGGTTTGCTGATAGTTCTTCACGAAGTAGTCCCACAGCGCGGCCTTGCGGTTGGCGGGCAGCGACAGACGCGGCGCCACGCCTTCCTTGCGCGCTTCTTCTTCGAGACGCTCCGGGTTAAACGACTGCAGCATGGCGGCGATGATGGCGCGAATGCCGGCGATCATTCCCAACTGGTGCGCCTGCAGGTCGATCAGCGCGTCGCGCACCGCCTGCTCCGGCGGCATAAAGCCCGGCATCTGGCTGCCGAACATCTGCATCAGCACCGTTTTGCCCGAAGGCAGCAACTTGAACGGGTTGTTGGCTTCGTCGAGGATCATGGTCATCTCGGCCTTCACGCCGCGCTTGAGGATCGAGCGGGATGAGAGCAGGGCGACGGTGCCTTGCGAGAACAGGCTCAGCAGGCGGCCGGCCAGGCGGATCTGTTGTTCGTCGAAATGCGGCTGCGGCTGCAGATCGTCAAGACCGACGCCTTGCAGCAGCGCCGCCAGCAACGGTCCTTCCAAGGTGTCGCCATTAGGCGCGGCGGCGTGCTGCCGCTGAGCGGACTGGTAGGCAACCGGATCGATGCCCAGGCGGTTGCCTTGGCGCGGACGCGGCGGCTGCGCAGGCGGCTCCTGCGGGCTGAACTGCGGCGCGGGTTGGGGTTGCGGCTCGGGCATCTGTACGGGCGGCGGCGTCGGCTGAGGGCGCGGCGCTACCGGCTGTGCGGCGGCCGGAGCCGGTGCTGGCGGCGGGGACGGAGGCTGTACCGCTTCCTCTGGCTGAGCCAGCGGCACGGCACCTCCCATCAGCAGCCCCAGCGGATCGTTGCTGTTCAGCGTCTCTGGCGAAGCGGGCGCGGATGAGCCGCCGAACAGCGCCAGCGGATCCAGCTCTTGCTCCGGTTGGTGCGCATTCCGGACGGGGGGAGCCGGGCGCGGTGGCGCAGCCTGCTCCGCCAGCAGCGCGCTGGGGGTGGTATCGGCCAGAATGTGTTCGCGTTCAAAAGTGGTGTCGGTGTTGAATAAGGCGGCCGGATCGGTCTGCTGTTGCTGCAATTGGTGCAGATCGACCTCGCCCGCCAGCTGCGCCAGCGGATCGGCCGGGTTCAGCTCGCGAGCGGGGGTATCCAGCAGCGGATGATTGTCCGGATTGGCGATCGGCGGCGGCGTGACGGCGGCCGGCGCGTTCGGCGTGAATTCTTCCACCAGGCTGTCCCAGATTTCGTTGGGAATTGGCGCGGCGGATTTTTCGGTGGCGGCAGCTGCTGGGGCCGCAGCAGCGGCAACGGCAGCAGCCTTGGCCACCGGTTGAGCCTGTGGCGCGGCGTGTTGCTGCAGCGCGCTGACTTCAATCTGGTAATCGTCGATGCCGAGTACGTCGCCATCCTGCAGTTCAACCTGGCGGCCACGCTCCAGCGGAATATCGTTCAGCAGCACGCGGGTGACGTTGCCGCGATTGGTGATGCGGCATTCGCCGTCAGAGGAAATGTGCACGATCGCCTGCAGACGGGAAATAGCGCGCTCTTCGTCCGGTAGCACCAGGTTGTTGTCCACGCTGCGGCCGATGGTGCCGCCCGGCGGCAGAAAATCGCAACTGCTCTGCGGCGGAACCTGGCCGCTTTTATTTTTTACAATGGAAAATCGCATAAGGCATTCCTGCTGATGGGGATTTTAGACTGCTTTGGGCGTATGTTGATTTAGTCATCTAATCAGATGGCTAACTTCGATTCTTTTCTTTTTTGTAATAGGTTTTTTTTGGCAGTTGAGTTAAGTAGATAAAGGTAAATATCAAACTGCCATAATGTATAGAGTCATAGTCATTGTTGCCTGGTGGGTAGAAAAGATTAAGAAAATCATTCCCGCATGCAAAAATTGAGAGCTGTATGACACCCATAAAAACCACAATGAGACAGTTGAAAACAAAAAATGGATAATTGTGTTTGTGAGCCGATAATTTTTTTAAGTAATATAATGCCACTAAAGTTATGAGTGACAATGAAAGATAGGAAAGTAAGAATCCATATGAGTAAGTTGATAGCGTGACGTCTGGAGTTGTGTTAATAATCAATAAATTTACTTGAGTTGAAAGCTTTATGAAATTGGGTTCGATAATCCTGACTATTACTTTGAGTAACGTTTAAAAATGGCTTTAGCTTCACTGGCGTTCTGCAGTGAAAGGCAATCTAAAATATGATAACTTCCTTTAACTGAGCCTTGGCTATTTTTATTGGCGTACTGTTCAGCCAGCTTTTCGCCTTATTCGAATGCATCCATCGGCAGTTTACTCAATTCTAAATAGGCGGAAGCGGAGCGGAAGGCGTCTTGCTTGGTTTTTTCTGAGTCAGTGGACTTCCCAATGCAGCGGCTGACTAACCAATTTTTATATAGTGCCTCTTGCGATAAAATATTGAGTGAGTTTTCAGCAAGGGCTACATGGCTTCCGAGCAGCAGAGACATTAAAAAGTACGTGTATCTTCTCATCCGAGATAACCTTTGATATGAGCCGTCGTTTGAGCAATTCTGATATCAGTTGTCGTCTTTCCCTTGGTACTTCTTGATGATGGCTTGCAACGCTTGGCTATGTACAAGATCGATGCACTTGGCCATCGTCATCGGCTCCCCTGACATACTGTCATAGGGCTTTGCCAGAAATTCTTTTGCCAGCGCCCTGACGGCGGTATGCGCCTCCAGAGAATAATCGCCGAATTCCATGTAACCCCGAGCAGCGGCGGCGGCATCGTTTTTGACTTCTTTTGCTGAGTACCCCTCGGCGATACAAACGCTGAGCGCGTAGTTTTTGAGGTTCTCGGCAGGGGAATAGTCAATTTCTGTCGCTGCATTGACGTTCAACGTTGCGGCGATGGCCACAGTCAGTGAGATTTTTTTCACTGGTTATTTCCGAGGAGGATTTTCATTTACTCTGTCCGGATTGTCTTTCACCCAATTATCATTAGGGCGCTGTACATAATCTTTCGCAAGTTTGTCTAGTTCTTCACTATGGTACATATCCATGCACTTCATTAAGTCTAAGCGGCTTTTCCCGTCCTTAGCATTGTAATTCTTTTGCAAATACTGCTTTGTCAGCTTGATGATAGGGGATTCTTCATCACGAATTGCATAGTATGACCAAGCATCGATACCATTCGATGAGGCAATTGCATCTTTGCTAGCCTCTGGTGATGTCTTATAAGCGACGGAAATGCAGTAGGTCAGAGCAATATCCTTGTAGTTTTGCAAATAGTTTCGGTACGCCGCTTGCGGTGGCCACTTTTCAATGGGTTCTTCTTGGTTTTTCTGTGCTATAGCACAAGTAGCATATAGACAAAGAAAAGAGATAAGGATTTTTTTCATCTCAATACCCAAAAGTTAGCGTAATTTGTTGTATAGCGAGCTTCTGGTTCATTGAAATAACAATGATCATAACAATCGCCGTTCCCATTCCAAAGCGTAGCATGTCCTCCAGCATCGCTCCAACCTGCAATTTCAAACAGTATGATCCCTTTCTTCCCGGCTAATTCACCACCACCTGGAGGAGGGAATTTGACTCGAAGGTCGGGTTTGCCCCAGATCTTTGTCAGATAAGCGATAAGATCTTTAACTCTAAAAAAATACCATTGACGATCGGCGCCTGATACGGTCTGATCTTTTACATAAGGAATGGGGAAGCCAGATTTATTCAAGATGTAACTCATACGCACAGCGCAGGTGTTTTCCCACTTTCCATTGGGCGCAATATTCATGGCGACACGCCCGCCGATAATCTTGGCAACATTTTGAGCTGAATATTGCGCATTATATATTTTAGTGCTTGCAGCCCATGCTGCTGAAAAAATGGGGCGATTATTATTCATTGTTATTTCCCTATATTAATCCCCCCGGCCGTAACCGGGGGGCATGCAGATTAAGCTTCGCGGTTTTCCTTGATGTTCCAACCTGCGCTGCTTTCGGCGCCTTTGCCGCCTTTGTCGCTCTGCTCCCAGTACTGCTGTTTCACTTTCGCCGCCTGGAAGGAGTAGGTGACGCCCACGGTGTCTTCGCCACCTGCACCGGTGTACTGCACGGCGGTGACCAGCACGTCTTCCAGGGTGATTTTTGCGTATTCAACCTGGGTGCCGCCCGCTTTGCAAACCGACAGCTCAATCTTGGTCAGGTGTTTGCCGCTTGAGCAGTGTTTCAGCAAGGCCGGGGTTGACTTGTCGATCAGCGCGTTGACGTGCAGATCGTTGAAGCACACTTTGCCGGCGCCACCGCCGCCGCCAACGCCCATATTGCCTGGTTGAGAAGCGCCCCAGGAGAAAGAAGTAATGTCGGTCCAGCCTTTGTGATTCGAATCTTTGGATTCGCCGCTGGCACCTTCAACTTTCAGGAACATATCAATAGCCATAGTTTCTTCACTCTTTATTAAGGGTTAACAGTAGTATTAACGTTACGTTGAAAAACTCAGGTAATAGCAGCAGGAATTGCAAGTGTGGTAATGCATTACCAATTTATATCCTTGTGCCATGCACCTTCTTAAATACCGAAAACTATCGGTACGGGTTACCGAGCCACTATTAAGTGCTAATGGCTCAATGCTTAATTATTTCGCGTTGTCTTGGTTCCACATGCGATCCGGGTTTTCTGCGATAGGCTGACGATGAGATTGATACATCAGCCAGGCCGCACTACCGCGGCCTGACTTCAGTCCATCAGGACGCGTCGTTTTGTTTCAGCGAAGGCAGTTTCGACACCAGGCGCAGGGAGACGGTCAGGCCTTCCAGCTGGTAGTGCGGGCGCAGGAAGAACTTGGCGCTGTAGTAGCCCGGGTTGTCTTCGATCTCTTCCACCTGTACTTCCGCTGCGGCCAGCGGTTTGCGCGACTTGGTTTCCTGCGAGGAGTTGGCCGGATCGCCGTCCACGTAGTTCATGATCCAGTCGTTCAGCCAGCGCTCCATGTCGTCGCGTTCGCGGAAGGAGCCAATTTTGTCGCGCACGATGCACTTCAGGTAATGCGCGAAACGGCAGCAGGCGAACAGGTACGGCAGGCGCGCGGAAAGCTGGGCGTTGGCGGAGGCGTCGGCGTCGTAGTATTCCGCCGGCTTCTGCAGCGACTGCGCGCCGATAAAGGCGGCGAAGTCGGAGTTTTTGCGGTGCACCAGCGGCATAAAGCCGTTTTTGGCCAGCTCGGCTTCGCGGCGGTCGCTGATGGCGATCTCGGTCGGGCATTTCATGTCCACGCCGCCGTCGTCGCTCGGGAAGGTGTGGCACGGCAGGTTTTCCACCGCGCCGCCGGATTCCACCCCGCGAATGGCGGTGCACCAGCCGAACTCTTTGAACGAACGGTTGATGTTGGCGGCCATGGCGTAGGCGGCGTTGGTCCAGGTGTAGTTGCCGTGGGTCGCGCCGTCGGTATCTTCTTCGAAGTCAAACTCGTCCACCGGGTTGGTGCGGATGCCATACGGCAGGCGCGCCAGGAAGCGCGGCATCACCAGGCCCAGGTAGCGCGCGTCTTCCGATTCGCGCAGGCTGCGCCAGGCGGCGTATTCGGTGTTCTGGAAAATCTTGGTCAGATCGCGCGGGTTGGAGAGCTCCTGCCAGGACTCCATCTGCATCACGCTTGGCGCGGTGCCGGCGATGAACGGGCAGTGCGAGGCGGCGCCGATCTTGGCCATTTCGCCCAGCAGCTCCACGTCCTGCGGGCTGTGATCGAAGTAGTAGTCGCCCACCAGGCAGCCGAACGGCTCGCCGCCGAACTGGCCATACTCTTCTTCGTAGATTTTCTTGAAGATCGGGCTCTGATCCCAGCCCACGCCTTTATAACGCTTCAGCGTGCGGCCCAGCTCCTGCTTGGAAATGCTCATGAAGCGGATCTTCAGCATCTCGTCGGTTTCAGAGTTGTTGACCAGGTAGTGCAGGCCGTGCCACGCGCCTTCCAGCTTCTGGAAATCGTCGTGGTGAATGATCTGGTTGATCTGCTGCGACAGCTTTTCGTCGATTTCCGCGATCAGCGCCTGGATGGTGCGGTAGGCGTCGGAAGAAACGGTGACGGTATTTTCCAGCGCCTGCTGCGCCAGCGTTTTCACCGCGTTCTCGACCGCTTCTTTGGCCTGGTCGGTCTTCGGCCGGAACTCTTTGTTCAACAGCGCGCTGAACTCATCGCTGGAAAAAGTCTCGGTGGTTTGCAACGCATTCTGTTGCTGAGGCGAGTTGCTCATCGATTAATCCTCACGCTCGTTGTTGTCATCGTTAACCGCCGGCTTCGGCGCGTCGGTCAGGGATTTCAGCAGCGCCGGGTTTTGCAGGATCTTGGAGATCAGCTCCTCGGCGCCGTTTTTACCGTCCATGTAGGACAGCAGGTTGGAAAGCTGGGTGCGGGCATCCAGCAGATTGTCCAGCGCGTCGACCTTGCGGGCGATAGCGGCGGGGGAGAAGTCTTCCATGCTTTCGAAGGTCAGATCGATGTTCAGCTTGCCTTCGCCGGTCAGGGTATTGTCAACCTGGTAAGCGACGCGCGGCTTCAGCGATTTCATGCGCTCGTCGAAGTTGTCGACGTCGATTTCCATGAACTTGCGCTCTTCCACGCTGGCTTGCGGATCGACCGCTTTCCCCACCAGATCCGCCATCACGCCCATCACGAACGGCAGCTGGATTTTGCGCTCTGCGCCATAAATTTCGACATCGTATTCAATCTGTACGCGCGGCGCGCGGTTGCGGGCGATGAATTTCTGCCCGCTGCGGGATTTCGAGTTTGACATGATTTACTCCATCTAATGGCGATTGGGAACGCGCCTCGTCCGGCTGGGAGAGTCAGGTTCTGATTCGGGTCTGCGCAGGGGCAGACGGTATCGGGTGTCGTCAAGAGAACAAAAGTCGGCGGCTAGCTGTTCTCCTCGTGGTCGGGGCGACCGAGAATGGTCTCCAGTTGGTTAAGCCCATCGGGCGCCAAATCGCGGACGATTTGCATAAAGTCCAGCGTAATCAGCCGCTGGACCCGATCGATCATCAGCGGCGCCGGGTGGCTTGGCTCATGAAGACGAAAATAGTTTTTCACCTTGTCCAGCATCAGCTGGGCGTCGTCGCGCGACTGGATCTGCGCGCTGCGCCAGTTGAGTGGGGCAGAGGCGCTCTGCACGGCGGCCGGTGGTTGCTCAGCGGCGGTTTCCTGTGTGGCGTCCGCCTCGGTGGCGGCCGGGGCCTCGCTCTGGCCGGCGAGCGCCACCAACGAAAAGACCTTGGTCAGCGCGCTCATTTCCGGCAGCGCGCTTTCACCCAGATGGCGGGTCACTTCGCTGCGGATGGCGGCCAGGGTGTTGGCGATGTGCATCACCAGCGCGCCTTCGGGGCGATCCTGCTGCGCCAGTTCATCCTGCAGCCGCGCACGGCCGCCGGGAAAGTTGGGGCACTCTTGCTTGCTGCCGTCGAGCAGGGCGCCCGCATCGCGCAGCGAGATTTCACCGGCGGCGCTTTTCAGCAGCGGCGCGGCGCGCACGCTGGCGGCCAGCGCGGCCTTGTCGCCAAGGTCGGCCAGCGCGTTGATGCGAAACAGCGGGTCGGCCTCGCCGTCGAACTCCAGCGGCGGCTGCAGGGCATCCCAGTAGCGGAGTATCGCCTGGTGGATCAGCGTCAGCCCGTCGGCATAGCCCGGCAATCCGCGTAGCTGGGTCCAGGCGCGGGTGAGATACAGCATGATGCGCAGGTCTTTGGTGCGCGCCAGCAGCGAGCTTGCGAGGCGCTCGACCTGCACCCAGTCCGGCGCTTCTTCCGGAATGATGGTGCTGCCGAACTGTTGTTCGGCCTTGCCGGTGGCGGCGCGCGCCATTGCCAGAAAGTCGGCGTCGTATTCCAGGTTGTCGCCGCAGGGATTGTCCGCGTCAACCGGGGCCAGCAGGGTATCGGTGTCGATAGCCATAAAATTTCCTTCAACGAGCGATGTTAATCAAACATTTGCGGGTACTGGCCGCCGCGGCCGGGGCGCGCCCAGCCGTTGGGTTCGAACAGCAGTGAAAACAGCTGCACGGTGAGGTTGCCGCTGTGCACGTGGGTGTAGAGCGGGTGTCCGTCGGCCTGATTGGTCCACCAGAAGCTGGTGTACTGCGCCGGATCGAAACAGTCGGCGGCCTGTTGCCAGCCGAGGCCCGGTACGTCCGGATGCTGGAACCCGATAATCGACAATATCTCGGAGTCCGCTTCCGCCGGCGGGCTGGGCAGCGCCGGGATCGCCTGCAGCGTGCGGTCGATCTGTTCGGCGGAGAAGCCGTTGCGCACGCCGTTCAGCAGGGTATGGCCGAGCTGTTGGTACCAGCTCGCCGCCATGTTCAGCTGTTGCGGGCGCCAATCCTGTTGGCTGAACAGGCGCAGCGCGCAGATGGGGTAACGCCGCCCGACGCGGTCGCGCGCCGGCAACAGGCAGCCCATCTGCACGTACTGGCTGCCGAGCGTGGCGGGGATCACGAAGTTCCACACCGGCGCGTTGCTGAACGGGTGATCGTTTGGCCCCTGCGCATCGCGCTGCAAATTCACCAGCCCGTTATGGAACCAGTGGGCCCAGTTGTTGATCACCGGGTCAGGCAAACGGCGTTGCAGGAAGTCACCGGCGGAAGGAAGTTTGCCGTACCAGCCGATGCTCGTCGGGGCGCTTGAATCAGTGCTCATGGTCATGTCCTTTCGGGGCTACGGGCACGAGAAGGCCGGCAGTTGGAACGGATTGCGAATGCTGTTGGGCGTGAACTCCAGCGTGACGCGGTGGCCGTCGAGATTGAACGTCGCCTGACGGCCGAGGCCGCCGGTGCCCGAAGACTGCGCCATATCCACCAGGCGGTTCAGCGCCCACGGCCCGCTGGTCACCAGGCTGGCGGTGGTGCCGTTGGCCAGCGCCAGCTGCAGATGCACCTGGTTGGTATTGCGGGTGCCCGGCCAGCTGACCACCAGCGGCACCTGCGGGCCGTGGCTGTATTTGAACAGCTGCCCGTCGATATCCAGCGTCAGGTTGAGGATGTCGTTATCCATCCGCACCGGCCGCACGGTCACGCGGTACGAGGGCGTCGCGGTACCGTTGGCGAAGAAGGCGTCGCGGATGCGCTGCGCCTGCTGGAACGAACGCAGGATGCCTTCGCCGCCGGGCAGCGTCTTGCCGTCCACGCCGGGGGTAAAGCGCCAGTTGGCGCGAGTAGTGTCGACCTTGCCCTGCAGGTTGTCGCGGAAGAAGCTGTCCATCAGCCCGCTGTTCGGCGCGAACATGCGCGCCAAATCGTCCGGCGTCACTTCCTGGCGCGCCCGGGCCACCAGCGGATAACGCCCGGCAATCGCCTGGCGACAGAAGCTGCCGACCTCGAAGCTGATGCGCTTTTTCACGTTCTCCATCTCTTTGCGCTGGGTGTCGCTGCTGGCGCCGATCGCCAGTGACAGCAGCATCTGTTTGAACGGCACCGGCAAGCGGCCGGACTCGGCCTGCAGGCGCGGGATGATGTCGCTCGGCGGCGCCGACATGCCGCTGTTGGCCGCGCCTTGCACCGCCGTCAGGTAGCTGTACAGCTCATCGACCTGTTTCAGCACGCTGTCGAAAGGGATCGCCTTATTGCCTTCGCCCTGGCTTTGCGCCAGCTCAAGCAGCGGCGCGAAGTGCGCCATCACCAGCTGTTCCGGCTGGGCCGACACGTCGCCGTCGGCGTTGGCCGGCCGGTTGGTGAACAGCGCCTCCAGCGTGCGGTTGGCGTTTTGATTCAGCCTGTCTTCGGTTTTGGCCAGCAGCGAGCGGGAATCGGCGTCGCTTTTCTCGTCGCGCAGGGTGACGTTTTTGCTGACGTTGACCAGCAGGTTGCGCATCGGCGACGGGTTGCCTGACAGCAGGCGCGCGCTGCTGATACGCTGGGTCAGGTTGCCGATGTTGGCCAGTTGGATATCGCCCAGCAGCTCATCCCAGGCGCTGATAAAGTCCTGCATGTACAGCTGGCGGATGGTCTTGGTCAGATCGGCGCTTTTCTGCTCCGGCGTCTGGCTGTTCAACACCCAGACGTCTTCCTTGCGCAGGGTATCGGTCACCGGATCGATGTTGTCGTTGAACGCTTTCCAGTACCCTTGCGAGGTGAAAAGGCCCGGCACGCCGTCGGTGACCGGTTTGCCGCTTTTGCGGCTGAACGCCAGCTCGGTCTGCGGGCCGGCCAAATCGACCAGGCTGACCGGCTTGATGTCGGTCTGTTTCAGCAGCAAGCGCTTGAGGCGGCCATAGACGCGCTGCGACAGCGGCGCCCGATTGATGGCGGCCTGCGCCTGCGCCACCAGCTGTTCATCTTTGGCGTAGGGCGAGGCCTGGATCTGCGCATCCAGCAGTTGGCTCAGGTGCCATTCGATCTGCTGCAGCTGTTTTTGGGTGCTGCCCTGCGGCAGGTTGCGCTGCAGGTTGAGCATCACCCAGGCGCGCAGGAATTTGCCGTCGTACTGCTTCGGCAGATACAGCATCTGGTAGGCCTTCAAAGCTTCATAGCTGAAGTCCGCGTCGCCGTGGTTATCGTTGCGCAGCGTGGTGGCGATCTGTTGCGCCACCTGCGGCAGCAGCAGCTCTTTCAGCGCTTTTTGATACAGGGCATTGCCGGCGTCACCGACCTGATCGCCGCGGAACAGCCCCATGCGGTAAGTGAACGGCGGATCGTCCAGCGAAAAGTTCTGGCTGTCCGGCAGGTGCAGCAGGCTGTTGAGGAACGGCAGCAGCGAGAACATGTCGCCGTTGCCCACCTGCGTCAGGTTTTGCCCCTGGCGCTCGACGCCGGGCACCTTGGCGGCCACTTCCGCCAGGTAGGCCTTGTTGTTGCCGTAGCTGGTGAACCAGAGCATCGCCAGCACCGCCAGGACCACCGCCAGCGCGATGTAACCCGCCCAGTGCAGGGCGCGGTTGCGGTATTCCCACCAGCGGTTGCTGCCCGCCAGCCCGGACTCCTGGAAGATCACCGATTCCAGCGTCTCTTTCAGGAAGAAGCTCTGGCCCTTGGCCGCCGGGATCGGCGTTTCCTGGCCCACGCTGTCCCAGGCCGCGTTGGCCTGCGCCCCTGAGTTGGCCGTCGGCAGCTGCAGGTAGCGGTTCAGTTCGCCCATCACCCGGTCGAACGGCAGCCCCTCTTGGGTGCCGCTGGTGAAATAGATGCCGCGCGGGGTAAAGCGGGTTTCAAAACTGGAGGTGGCGAACACCTGTTCCAGATAGTGGCCGAGCAGCGGGCGCAGCGCGGCGAATTCCTGCGGGAACAGATAGCTTTCGGCGCGTTGGCGCGCGTCGTGCTCCATCAGCAGCGTATCCGGCAGCGCCGCATCCAGCCGTTGTTGCAGCAGGGCGTATTGTTGTTCGAAGGCGGCGTTCAGGTTGAAGTCCGGCTGCCGCGAGCGTTCGTAAGGGAAGGTGAATCCCCAGATCTGGTCGCGCTGCGCTTTGTCGAAGCTGCCGAAATAGGCCATAAAGCCATTGAGCAGGTCGGTTTTGGTCACCAGCACATAGACCGGGAAGTGAATGCCCAGCTGTTCGTGCAGTTCGATCAGGCGTTTGCGCAGCGCGCTGGCCTGGGCGGCGCGCGCTTCGGCGCTGTCGCTCAGCAGATCGGCGACGCTGATGGTGACCATCACGCCGTTGATTGGCTGGCGGGTGCGATATTTTTTCAGCAGCGCGACGAAGCTTTGCCATTCGCCGGCGTCTTCTTCGCGCTGGCTTTCCTGGGTGGTGTAGCGGCCGGCGGTGTCGAGCAACACGGCGTCGTTGGTAAACCACCAGTCGCAGTTGCGGGTGCCGCCCACGCCGCGCAGCGCGGATTTGCCGAAGCGATCCGCCAGCGGGAAGTGCAGGCCGGAATTGACCAGCGCGGTGGTCTTGCCGGCGCCGGGCGCGCCGATGATCACATACCACGGCAGTTGGTACAGGTATTGGCGGCTAAAGCGGGTCATCCAGCGGTGTTTGCCGTCGCCCT
Source organism: Serratia sp. CY81684 (assembly GCF_052166595.1). NCBI lineage: Bacteria > Pseudomonadati > Pseudomonadota > Gammaproteobacteria > Enterobacterales > Yersiniaceae > Serratia > Serratia sp. CY81684. The sequence continues at coordinate 895,823 of NZ_JBJNOO010000003.1, forward strand.
GGCCCGGTGCGAAGCGCGCCTTTTTCAGCAGCTGCGCCGCTTCGTCGAAGCGCTGCGCCAGCTGATCGTCTTGTTTAACCTCGGGCTTGCCGTCTTCCGCCGGCACCGTTTCGGCGGCGCGCAGGTTGCTCAGCAGGCGGCTGTTGAACCAGGCGCTGTAGAGGCGCGGGATCAGGCGGCACAGGAACCAGATCAGGTAGATGACCCCAATGGCGATCTGGCGGTTGAGTTCCGGCTCCAGCGGGCGATAGTCGCCAATGGCCACCAGCGGGCCGATCATCCAGATGATGAACGCCAGCGCGGTAATGCCGACAAAGCCCCACAGCAGGCGGCTGGTGATGATGGAGAATAACGTACTGAGCATTACTTTCCGGTTCCTTGCGGCAAGCCGTTGATTTCCGCCTGGGTGTTTTCCGGGGCGACCAACAGCGTAATTTCTACCCGGCGGTTCAACGCGCGGTTCACTTTGTTATCGTTCGGCGCGACGGGGTTGCTCTCGCCGCGGCCCTCGGCCTTGACCCGCTGCGGGTTGGCGAGGTGTTTTTGCAAGCGGGCACTGACCGCTTCGGCGCGCGCCAGCGACAGCTCCCAGTTGGAGGCGAAACGGGCGCTGCGGATCGGCAGGTTGTCGCTGTAGCCGGTGACCAGGATCTTGCCGCTGACGCCGTTCATGGCGGCGGCGATGCGGTCGATGACCGGGATATAGTTGGCGCGCACCGTGGTGGCGGCGGAGTCGAACAGCCCGTCGCCTTTCAGGATCACCACGCTTTGCTGCGCTTCGTCGCGCACCACCACCAGCCCTTCGGCGATCTCTTTGCGCAGGAAGCTTTTCAGGCTCAGCGTCGGCGGCGCGGCCGGCGCCGGGTTACCGATCGCCACCTGCGGCAGATTGGTTTGGTAAATCGCCGCCAGCACCGGGCTAGTGTTGTCGCCCAGCCGCCAGTTGAGGGCGATGAACAGCAGCGAAGCCAGGAAGCCGGTCAGCGCCACGCAGGCCCACAGCGGTACCAGCGGGCGCCACAGTTTTTGCTGTACCGGCAGATCCAGCGCATGAGGCGACAGCGGCGGGGCGTAGCCGCCGCGCACCGTCCGGATCAGCTGCAGCAGGCGCTGTTTCATGGTTTCCAGCTGAGAACGGCCGTTTTCCATGACCCGATAGCGGCCTTCAAAGCCCAGCAGCAGGCAATAATTGATCAGTTCCAGCAGGTTGATGTGCTCACGCGGGCTCTGCGACAGCTTGGCCAGCAGCTGGAAAAACTTTTCGCCGCCCCAGGTTTCGTTATGGAAGGTCACCAGCAGCCCGCTGCCGGACCACACGCTGTTGCTGCCCCACGGGGTCAGCGCCGCCGCTTCATCCAGCGCGGTGCACAGGCAATAACGCGCGCCGATGATCACTTCGTACGGCAGATTGGCGCGTTGGCCGCGGATCTCGAAGCGGCGCATTTCGTCGATCAGCTGTTGGCGCAGCTGCGCCGGGTTGGCGTGCGTGGCCGACTGGCGGATCTGCGAAATGGCGTTCAGCAGCGGGTTGGCGGCGTCCACCAGCGGATTGGCCGCCGGCGCCATGCTATTTTCCTGAGTCATAGGTTACCGGTCCGTATGGCTGCGAATCGCCCAAAATTCCATGTCCAGCCCCGGGAACTCGCCGGCCAGATGCAGGGCGAAGGCGCTGGATTTTTCCATCTGTTTCCACAGGTCGCCGCCTTTTTCCAGCTCGAAATAGGTGTAGCCGGCGTGATAGGGGATCTGACGCGGCGCGGCGGGCATGGTGCGCAGGCCGATGCCCGGCAGCTGCAGCTGCACCAGATCGCGGATGCGCGTGACCGGGGCGATCTTCATCTGCGCCGGGAAGTGGGTCAGCAACACCTCGGCGGCCACGTCGGCGCGCACTGCCAAGACGAAACCGAAGTCGCGCATCATTTTGGTGTCCTGCACGGTGGCGACGTTCAACCCGTGGGATCGTTCGACCAGCGTCAGCTGAATGGCGTTGTCTTCCAGCACCACCGACAGGCCCTGACGCAGCAACAGCATCAGCTTGCCGAAGCACAGCGCCAGGTTGTCGTGGTCGTACACCGGCAGGCGGCCTTCCGGGGTGCGCTGCGCCGAGAAGCTGGCGAGCTCGGTGGCGAACTGCAGCCAATCGGCGAACAGGCGTTCCGGGTGCAGATGGTCGAGGTGATAGGCATGGCTCACCTGGCCAAGATGACGGTTGATCAGCTGCAGCAGCATGAAATCGACCATTTCGGAACTGCCGCCGCGCCCCGGCTGCAACAGGCGCTGGCTCATCTGCTGGCTGCGCTGCTGCAGCAGGCCCTGCAGGTCGTTGATGAAGGTTTTCAGTACCGGGTTGCCCTGGCAGTTCAGCATCGGCGGGATTTGCGCCGTATCAAGACGCAGGCTGTTGTCGCCGCGCTTTTCCAGCACGCGGGTAACGCCGAGCGCCGTCCATTCGGCGTTCAGCTCGCTCTCCAGCATCAGCCGCAGGCGCAGGCGACCGAACTGCAGCGCCGCGCTGCCCACCGAGACGGCGTTGAGATCGTCGACTTCATTCTCGTAAGCCAGATAGCGCGCCAGCGCCTCCGGGCTTTCCTGAAAGATCACGTCTTCACGCCCTGCGCGGTAAGTCGGCAGGGCCAGCACCACGTTTTCACCGGTCTTGTTTTCGGCGATGCTCAGCGGCGCGGGCGCCTGCTGGGCACCGGAGAAGCGAAACGGCGTGCCGTCCGGCATGATGCCGCTGGCGGCGTTGAGCGCAATCTTGCCCTGGCGCAGCAGCGTTTGGTCCAGATCCAGGGTCAGGAACCCCCAGAAACAGCCGCTGTGGGCCTGGCCCCAGTTGCGCATATAGCCTTCGAGATAGTTTTCCGCCTGCTGGAAATGGTGAGGGCGTAAAAACATCCCCTCAGTCCAGACAACCTTATGAGCATCTTTCATCATCACACCTATAGTTACTTCGCTTCAGCGCAGCGGTAGATCAGTCGACCTTTTTTACGGGGCGCAGGCCATTCACGCCCGCGACGATATGCGCTTCCAGCTCATCCGGCGAGAATTGCCATACCTTGTAGAAATTGGTTTCGGTGGGCTCCGGCAGCGGCAGCGAAATGCGCCAGGCCTTGCCGTCCAGGTTTTGATACTCGGCGATCACGCCGATGTAACGTGCGTCCAATGCGCTTTGCCCGCCGAGCGTCTTGCCGGTCTGGCCCGGCGTCAGGAAGAACTGATCGCTGTCCAGCAGGCTATTGCCGAGCACGCTTTTGGCGTCGTTTTGCAGACTGAAGAAGTCGGCATCCATGAATTCCGCATCCGAACGCAGCAGCAGCACGCGAATTTTTATCGGCGCCGGTTGCGCACCGGCGGCGGCGTTGACCTGGCGATCGGCATCGAACACCAGGCTGTAGCGCGACGGCACGCTTTTGGCGGAAGACATGCAACCGCCGAGCGCCAACGCGCCCAGCAGCAGAAACAACATCCCGCACCAGCGGGAAGCGATAGGGGTCGTCATCATGGGAATCTCGTCGCCCGCAGGCGTACTGACTACTGGAGGATCCAGGTGGCTGAGCCGGCGTTTTTACACGCCTTGCTGTCACCGCCGACTTTGACGCAGTCCTGTTTGGCGGCGCGCGCGCGGCGCGGCAGATCTTTGCGCAGCGTTGATTTGTAGCGCGCTTCCGGCACGCCGGCGTTGGCCTGGATATAACCCACCAGGTCGCCGCCGCGAATGGCGGAGATCGCCAGCCAGTTGTTTTCCACTTCGCCCAGCGCGTAGAACGCGGCGGCGTTGTCCAGGCTGCCGACGGCGGTGCCGGTATAATCGGGGCTGCTCATGATGCTGGCGGCGTACAGGCTGCGGTATTCCTCACCGATCGGCTTGAACTGTTTCGGCGCGCTCACCGCGGCGCGGTGTTTTAGCGTGACGCCATTGACTTCACTGCTGACGATGGCGTCGTTATTGAGCGCCGGCGGCGGTGGCGGCGGGGTGGAGCAACCGGCAAGCGTCAGGGCGGTCAGCAGCGTCAGGGTAATCCGTGTTTTCACAATGTCCTCTTTTTCTTGATTGAATGGCTGTGTAATAAGGCGCCGTCATCAGGGCGCAAGCAGCAACACTTTTAATTGGCTCGGCACGATGCGCATGCCGAGCGCGTTGGTGGAATTCTGCAGGCTGAGGCTGGTCAACCGGGTGGCCGGGGTGCCTTTGAGCAGCACGGTAAAGGCGCCGGTCAGGTGGCGGGACGGCCCCATCACCGTGCCGGAAGCGACGCCGGTGGCCACGCCGGGGTTGTCGCCGTTGGTCAGGGGCGTCACCGTCGCCATGTTGTGCGCCGGGGTGCCGACGAACAGAATGTTGAACGCATTCGGGATGGCGGTCGGCGCCAGGGCGATATCCGGGTAAGGCACGGGCACCGGCGCCGGGCTTGGCGTCAGACAGACGTCGGGAAACGCCAGGTCCACGCCGATCATTTGGCTGTTGGCAAACATAAAGGCCTCCGCAGGTTATCCGACGTGGATTTGTTCCGAATCCAGCTTGGTGATGTCTTTCGAGGTAATCAGCGTGTTGCGCGCATGAATGCGGGCGTAATCTTCCGCCTGGTAATCCAGCTGCCCGGCGCGCACGTGCTCGGTCTGGCGCACTTTGCGGAACAGCGAATGGCTGATCTGGCTGACCGAATGCCACAGCGACTCGCAGCGTTTGCCGACCAGGCGGCTGAGGCTGACGAAGGCCGACAGCTCTTCGCCGCTGTATTTCATCTTGTCGACGTGGCAGTCGCCGCTGTTCGCTTGCAGCGTCATGGCGTCGCCGCTCAGGTTCAGCGCCTGCGCGCCGTGCAGCGACAGCGAGCCGTTCGGCGTTTCAATGTGCAGATCGCCTGCGACGCAGAGCCGCGCCGCGCTTTGCGGCTCTGCGCGCTCAAGGACGGCGATCGCCCACAGCTGGTGGCCGCAGCCGGCGACCAGCACGTTATCGCCGAGGGCCGGCGTCAGCAGGCAGCTCGCCGCCCGGCGGCAATGCCAGCCGCGGCCTTCGCACTCCACCACCAGGCTGCCGTCCGGCAACAGGTTGACGACCTGGCCGGCGGCCTGCTGGGGCGGTGCGATGTTGACGGCGCGAGTTGTGTTGGCAACGCTCATGGTGATCCCCTCGTGAAGTGGTCAATGCATTCAGATTCGGCTCTGGCGCTGTGCGCTCCAGGTTTCGGCGGCGTACAGTTCTTCGTCGCGCTCGAGGATCCCGCTGCGATCGCCCCAGCGCGTTTGCTGCTGGTGGGCGCGGTGCATGCGGGTGCGCATAAAACGCGCGCGCCGGAAATCGGCGGCGCCGATGTCGGCGTAACAGAAGTCGGCGTAGGTCAGGTCGCTGTCGCTGAAGTCACAGCGCGCCGCGCGGCTGCGCTGGAACACGCATTGATACAGGCGCGCCTGGCTAAAGTTGGCGGCGTCCAGCGTCGCTTCGCTGAAGATCGCCTGATCGAACTGCCCGCTGCGGCACTGCGCGTGGGTCAGATTGGCCTCCAGCCACAGTGACTGCTGCGCTTGCACGCCCGTCAGGTTGGCGCGCAGCAGCGAAGCGCCCTTGAAGTTGCTTTGACGCAACGTCGCCTGGCTGAAATCGACGTCGTCCAGTTGGTTATCGGTAAACTGGCAGGCGATGAGGCGCTGCCCGGCGTAACTTTTGCCGCGGTGGTCACATTCGAAAAACGTGACGCGGTCGAAATCAACCCCTTCAAACCTTGTTTCACAGAGATTTAATCGAAAGAACGTGACAAGTGACAGCCTCGTATGACTTAAATCTGCGCCGTCGAGCGGGCTTTCGTAAAAGGTGGTGCGATCGTGCTGAGTGGCGGAAAAATTCGCGCCGGCCAATTGGCATGACATCCAGTGGCTTTGGTTGAGCGGCAGCCGGCTAAAGTCGCTCTGTTCAAGCCGGCAACCGTTGAACATCGTCAGTTCGATATGGCTCTCGCTGAAGCGGCCGCCCGCCATGGCGCACTGATTGAAGGCCGTTTGCTTCAGGTTCGTCCGCGCAAATTGAGCGTGTTCGAGCCGGCAATCGCTGAAGACGCTGTCGCGCAGATCGCAATCGGAGAAGTTCACGCCGTTCAGGTTCAGTTCGTTGAACATGCCGCCGGCCAAATCCATACCGGCGAATGACAGGCCGTGCAAATCCTCACCGGCAATCAGCTCGCCGCGTTTCACGCGCTGGCGTATCTGCTCAGGTTTTGACGTCATACTTCCTTCCCGTTGTGGCGAGGCAATGTTTTCACCCTGGCGGTATAGGCACCGTCGAGCCGGGTCGCCTGATCCACTTGCGACTGCGACAAATCGGCCCGGAACAGATTGGTGCCCTGCAGGTCGGCGCCTGACAGCACGCATTTTTGCAGGATCGCCGCGATGAAATTGGCGTCGCGCAGGTTGGCCTGGGACAGATCGCAGCGAATGAACAGGCTGCCGCTGCCGTTGGCCTGACGGAAATCGGCCTCGTTCAGCCGGGCTTCCGACAGGTCGCAGTTGTCGAGGCGCGCACGGCTGAAATTAGCCCGCTGCAACGGCATCTGGCGCAAATTGCACTGGTTCAGCGTTGCGTCGCCGAAATCCGCCTGCGGCAACAGCGTCTTTGCCGCGAAGGCGCAGGCGGTGAGGCGTGCGGCGCGGAAGCTGAGGCTTTTCGTCTCGGTATCAACCCAGGCGCAGCTCTCTAGCCGCGCCCGATCGAAGTTCACCGCCAGCAGCCGGCATTTGACGAAGCTGACTTTGTCGAGCCGGGCGTGGCTGAATGTCAGTTGCTCCAGTTGCAGCTCCATCAGCGTAATGTTGGCCAGCGTGGCGCGGTTGAAGTCACACTGCCCGAGCAGGGTTTCGTACCCCAGCAAGTCGCGTAACGACGCCATAGTGAAATCGCAGCGTTGAAACAACGTTTGCTGGATGTTGGTTTCGTGCAACTGCGCGCCGCCGAAATCCGTCGCTTCACATTTCGCCAGGGCCAAGGAGGCGTGGCTCAAATCGGCCTGCTGTAAGACGGCGCCGCTGAGATCGGCGCGCGCCAACATCGCCTCGCGAAGATCGCAACCCACCAATTGGGTTTGGCGCAGATCGGCGTTTTCCAGCAAAGCGCCGCGCAAGTTAGCCTGGCAGAGATTCATGCCGGACAGATCGGCGCCGGTGAGATCCAGGCCGCTGAGATCCTTATCGCGCAGCATGGCGGCGGCGACGCGTTGGCGAATGATTTGCGCCAGATCGCCACGCAGGCGCAGTGCAGGGCTTTGCGCCTGTGCCGACATTAAATACATTTGGTGCAGCGCGCGTTCGCTTTCCCCACGCTGTTTATCGCTAAATGCGTCAGGATGCCGGCGTGCCTCCTGGAACAGCAGATCGCGTTGCTGCTGGTAGCTTTCCGCACCGGATGGCGGCACATGGTCCCCACCGGGATTGAGCGGATCGATACCCTCGGCTTGTGTCAGCTTGAGCATGTCCTGATACTGCGCCTCGGCCTGGCTTTCCAGACGCTCGACGAATTCGGCGAGCTGGTCCAGCTTCGGCGGCGCCTCTTGCGACGGGCGCGGGAAAAGTTCATCAATGTCTTGTCCCTCGCGCAGCAGACGCTGGCGATGCTCTTCGCGTTGCTGATGCTCGTAGGCGGCGATATTTTCCGCCATCGGGCTTTGCTGCGTCGGCGTTTCCGTATCCAGCCAGGCGCCGATGCACGCCTCCGGCAACAACTCTTGCTCACGAAAAGCGTGCAGAGCACCCCGTTCTTTATCCAGCCGCTGGGCCAATACCTGCCGATAATGCGCGGTGGAGCGGGGCTCGCCTTCGGTTTCCAGGGCCGGCATCAGCTGCATCACGTCGGCGGCATCGTCTTCATTGATGCGTGCGCTGCCCTGATAAATCAGCAGCATCTGTTCCCGATGGGGGAAGAACCAGACGGTGGTGTGGCGCATCGCGATCTCTTCGAAATGCGTTTCGCCGCCGCGCAGCCGGTTGATGAAGCAGCGCGCGCGCCACGGCGGCAAATGCCCTTGCTGCACCGGTTCTGAAGGGTGCATGTTCCAAATCCGATAGGCGGCCCGGGGCGGCAAGCTGTCGCGTTGAGGAAACTGCTGATCGCTTTCCGCCATGTTGAACAGGCGCCAGTCGATATCGTTGGCGAAGCCGGGAAAGCCGTTTTTCAACCAGTCGGCGTCGTAGTTTTTGCCGATGCGGGAGAAGCGGCGCGGCCAGGTGATATCCAACGCGTCAAAGCTTGCCGGTTGCGCGCTTTGCCGAGAAGACGCAAGGCGCCCCTGCAGGGGTTCAACATTGGGTAGGCGGTGGATGCGGCCTTGCGGAAATGTTTCTGGGGTGGCGCCGATGCCGTGCGGATTATCGGCGAACTGCGCGCCGCCGTAAGCCCGGCGCCAGTCCAGACGCATTTCTGCAAAAGGGAGGGGAGTAGAGGGACGATCGTTGATCCAATGGCGATCGCCGAAAACCACCAGCGTTTTTTCCAGCGAATCAAGCTGGATCTTCACGGCGCAAGCGGTTTTGTCTTGTTGATGATGGGTGTAGGCATTGCCGGTGGCGAGAAACTCCGCGCAAGCTTTTGGGATAGCCAAATCGAGCACGCCGCCGCTCAACGTGAGTTCGTCGGCGGCCAACTGCCACAACTCCGGTTCGGGACGCAGGCGCGGGGCGGCCCCCATGTCGGCCAAGGCCAAAACGGAAACGCCCAGATGGTTTTGCCCCTGCCAAGAGAAGGGACGATGAAGCGCGCTGAGGCGCAGAGGTTTTACGACTTTCATTGTGTGTGTAAAGCTTCCTGTGGATATCAGCCGGCAGCCAGGCTGCTTGCTCAAAAACAATCCGTTTTTCGGTTTAATAGATATCAGGCTATGTCACAACAGATGAAGAAAACGATGCGGCGTTCAGAGCCGATCGCCAATGCGGGGAGCGCCCCGCTTCGAAATGGATGATCAAGAGGACAGTGCGTTGTCCTTTCCGCTTATTCCACGAGCCAGCAGCACGGCGGCCACGGACAACGCCGCGGCGATCGCCTTGGCGATCAATTGGCCGGCGCTCTCCAGGTGATAGGGCGCAAAGAAGCCGATGTCATTGGTGCCCAGGATCAGCAGCGCGGCGAGCGCCGCAAAACAGGGCAGCTCTATCGCCAGCGCCAGTCTGCCGGTGGGCGCCGCACTCAGGTAACTCATCAAAAAGCCGGGAAAAATCAGCAATCCGATCAGTTCTGCGGGGGCATTTACCGCAGACATCACCTGCTGGTTGTATTTCAGGAGCGCCAGCATCAGCGCGACAAAGATCAGCAGCCGCACAGGCAACGTGGCCGCTCGGTTGGCCGACAAAAAGGTTTTGCCGATCGCAGCGAGCAATACGCAGCCAACCAGGATGCCAAAGAAGGTAAACAGGACTTGTCCCCAGAGGCTGTCCTGCGTCGAAAAGGCAATGAACGTGCCCATCGTGACACTTCCTTATGCAAGGTGATTTCGCGAACTGATGAACGATAAGCCGTTTACGGAACGTTGAAATCGGATCGCGTGATTGAAGGGATGCTTTTCGCTCAAAGCCGGGAAAGCTCTTCGATCACCGCTTTTTTGGGATTCTTCGGATCGTACTTTATCGCGATGAAATGACCCGGCTGATAACGCGGCAGATCCACGACGCTGATCGGGCCTTTCGCCACGGCCGTATGGTTTTTCCCGTCTTGGGCGATGTACTTGACTTCGACTTCGCAGACCGGCCGATTCCCGTCCCACAGGTTGGTCTGGCGAATGCTGACGATTTGCCCTGAGGCGGAAATACCGTTCTCCATCACGCTGAGGGAAGAACCGATATGTTTGAAATAACCCCAGATATCGACCGTGATGAATTTGAAAAAGCCCACCAGGCTGAGAATGGGAGCCAATAAAATCAAACCGATAACGGTGAAAACATTTTTGGCCTTCGACATGGGAGTCCCTTTACAAGAAGATCGCCAGCGCCTTGGTGCTCAATCGTAAGGCACCGTTGGTCACCAGCGCGCCAAGCTGCGTGAACGTCATGGGATCATTACTGAGCTTGAAATTGGTTTTGCTGATCGACAGCGGGTTGTGCGAGATATCCAGCATCGTGTGTTTCAGGCTGGCTCCTGTCAACGCAAGATTTGAACCGTAAAAGGCGAAGTTGGCCCCGGTCGCCACCCATTTCAAGCCGTGGCAGTTATCTTTCCAGCTCGGTGTCTGCACCGATACGCCGTCCGCGCTGGTGATATTGATCGTTTTCGCCTTGATGGTCAGCGTGCCGGTGACCGTGGTGCTCTGATCGTTTTTGTAGGTCTCGGTGACATCCCCGGTTACGGTGGCGGTTTGGCCGCCGCCTTCAATCGTCAATTCCTGCCCGCCGGCGGTGATGGTGGTGTGCTGCCCGCCGGAGGTGATGTTGACCGTCTGCCCTTGCTTGATGGTGCTGGTCTGTTGCCCCTCGGTAATGTCGAGGGTCTGGTTGCCTTTCACCGTGACATGCTGGGTTTGCGTAATGTTTTGCGTCTGCGCGCCGTCGAGCTTGAAGGACTGATTGCCGGTGATGTCGATTTTATCGCCACCGTCGATAATCGTCAGGTCGCGGCCGCCTTTGATGTTCACCGTCTGGTGAGCGTTCAGGTTGGCGGTTTCCAGCCCATTGACCGTTGTGGTGCGTTTCGCTTTGTACAGGAACGTGGCGTCGCCGGTGACGGTGTCGTCCTGCTGGCGACCGATGGTGGTGGTGCGACTGCCGTCAATATTGACGTTCTTGTCGTTTTCCACCGTCATGTTCATGTTGCGTTCGGCGTGCATGTCGAAAGATTCGTTGCCGGGCGAGTCTTCCAGGAACAGGAAGCTGGCGTTGTCGACGCCGCCGCCTTTGCTGCGGCTCATAAAGCCCATTTTGGTGGCGTCGCCGGGCAGATCCCACGGTGGCATGCTGTCTTCGTTGTAAACGCGGCCGGTGATGATGGGGCGATCCGGATCGCCGTTGATAAAGTCGACCACCACTTCCTCACCGACGCGCGGGATCTGGATCCCGCCGTATTTCCAGCCGGCCCAGGCGCTGGAGACGCGCACCCAGCAGGAGCTGGTTTCGTTGCCGCTGCCGTGGCGATCCCAACGGAATTTGAGTTTCACCCGGCCATATTTATCGGTCCAGATGCTTTCGCCTTCCGGGCCCACCACTTCGGCAGTTTGCGGGCCATGGGTTTTCGGCCAGGGCGTGGTGCGCGCCGGGCGCCAATTGATATCCGCCGGAACGACCTGAAATTCGGTTCGCTGTTCGCCGACGTCGTTATCGTTGCTGGCGTAGCTATTTTCCTGCATGAAGTAATGTGCGCTGACCACCAGGTAGGTGCGGTTGTCTTCCATACGCGGCGCCTGGGTCAGTTGAAAACGATAGCCGGGCGCAATGCCCTGCGAATTGCCTTCGCCGCTCATCTGCTCATGCTGCGCTTCGAACTCCTGTTGGCGAACCTTGACGTAAAACTGGCCATGGGCGTGATCGGTATAACGGCCGGGCCAGTCGAACACCTCGGCTTTGTCCTGCGCGAATGAGGCGGGATTTTGCCGGGCCTCCAGCAAACGCGCGCGCGGCTTGCGAAAATCGTAGTCATCCAGGCTATACAGGCTGGGCGTGATGGCGTCAGAAACGCTCCAGCTGTTGATGCTGTCTTTGTTTTCCACCAGGCCGCCTTCCGCGAGCTGATAGGGAATGCTGGCGTAGCCGGCGAGTTCCTGATGGGCCGCCGGCGCGTCAGCCAGCACCAGCGTATGGCCGTCTTGCTGGTGCGTGAAATAGTAATAGATGCCTTCGTGTTCCATCAGACGGCTGATGAAATCGAAATCGCTCTCCTGGTACTGCACGCAGTACCCCCAGATGCGGTAGTCGTAACTCAGGCGGTTATCGATTTTCACCTGATACTGCCCCAGCACCTGAGTCAGGATGTCGGGAACGGTCTGTTCCTGGTAGATGCGAAAATCGCGGTTTTGCGTCAGATACCACAGCGTGGGGCGCAGCACGGCGCGGTAGATATAGTAACGGTTGCCGCCGGCTTCTCGTCCGGAGAGGGTCATGCGCGTGATATTGCCGTTGAGATAACGCGGCGCCAACGGATTGCCCCGCAGCTCCAGCGTGATTTTTTGTCCCAGCAGCGCTTTCAGATCGAGCCGATTGTCGGGGCTGAGCAGCTCGACGTCGAATTCGAACAGGCCGGCCAGTTTTTCCTCACCGGAAAGGCTTCTGAACAACAGCTGATTGGCGGGCAAAGGCGTGTGCGCAATGATAAGGCGATCCATACTATATCCCCGGTTTAGGCATAGCTACCGCACGAGATTTGACGCGCGATCCCGATGGCGTATCTGTCACGAATTGAGACAGGGGCTGACGAAAGATTTAACAAAGTTTACACAAAGGCACGATTTGTGCAGTCTACAATAGAGCTCTGCATTTGCAAAATAGCCTTGTGGATCAATGCTCAATTCGTTAACTCGCTCACGATCTGGTTTTTTATTATCTAAAACATATAGATACGCGCAGATCTTTTTTTATCCCAAATTATTGGGTAAATGGTAATACCAAATAATAAATCTGTAACACTTAAGTCAACGTGCTTATAAAACAACTCTTTTTTTCCGTGAAAAAAGTCACTGAGTATTTTTTATCCTTACCATTCGTTAGTTAAAGATGATCAAATATATAAATTTACCGAATGTTAATTCGGATGATTCCTATTTGGTGGGCGTTCCAGGGCCCACCGACGGGCCTGGGAACATGCGTTTGAACGGTTGAAAATGCAGCGAATGTCGTCGTTAGCGTGGAGAGAAGGCGAAGGAGAGTTGCCCGATAAGCTCGCAGAGCCAGATTAAAGCCGGGTCGCGTTGCGCCTGCCGGCCGGCGATCAGCTCAATGGGGAAAGGCGCGATGGCCAACTCGTCAGGCAGCGGGAGAATGCGTACGCGTTGCGGATCGGAAAAATGCCGGGCCGCGCTGGCGGCCAGCGTGGCGATCAGATCGCTGTCGGCGACCACCGCCGGCAGAGCGGCAATGTGTGAAAAGGTCACGGCAACGCGCCGTTGACCTCCAATTTCCGCCAGACGCCGGTCGACCAACCCTCTGGCAGAGCCGTCGTCTGCCGGTGCGTACAGCCCATGCGGCAGGCTGAGGTAGCGCGCCAGATCCCAGCGGCCATCCGCCAGCTGTGGGTGTGAACGGCTGGCGATACACACCAGATGTTCTTCAAACAACGTGCGCACATAGTGGCTTTCCGCACCGGAAAGGTGCCCTCCCAGCGCGATATCCACCTCGCCGCGATCCAGTTGCCGGTAAATATTGTGGCGATCCAGGCGCGAAACGCGAATATCGATGCCGGGTGCGGTCTGACGCAATCGACTGATGATGGCGGGCAGCAGCAATATATCGGCATAGTCGCCGGCCGCCAGCGTAAAACGCCGCTGCCCGGCGGTGGCCGGGTCGAAACGGGCAGGGGGCGCCAACGCCAGATGGATCTGTTCAAGCACCCGCTGTATTTGCGGCATCAACTGGTGGGCGCGCGGCGTGGGGGCCATGCCGCCGCCGCTGCGAACAAACAGCGGATCGTTCAGAAGAATGCGCAGCCGCGCCAATGCATTGCTGACGGAAGGTTGCGCGCGGTTAAGACGCCGGCCTGCGGCGGTGACGTTGCGCGTCTGATACAACGCCTCAAACACCACCAGCAAGTTGAGATCGACGCTGGATAAATTCATTTTATGAATACTCTATATACAGATAATCCATTTCCAGAATCATACTGCGTTCTTTAGGCTGGAAGTACACGAATTTAGCCTTCAATCAGGGGAAATGATGAACAAAGTTTTGATCACCGGCATTGAGCCGTTCGAGGGGGATGCGGTGAATCCTTCCTGGCAGATTGCGCAGGCGTTGGCCGGTGAACATATTGCCGGCGCGGAGATTGTGGTGCTCGAGCTACCTTGCGTATTGGGCGTAGCCAATCAGCGGTTGATCGCGGCGATTGAGGCATTGCAGCCGCTGGCGGTGATTTGTCTGGGGCTGGCCGGCGGCCGGGCCGAGATATCCCTGGAACGGGTAGCCATCAATCTGATCGATGCCCGCATTCCCGACAATGCCGGTAAACAGCCGATTGACGTGCCGGTGGTTGCCGGCGGGCCGGTGGGCTATTTCAGTACGCTGCCCGTCAAGGCCGCGGTGCAGCAACTGCGCCGGCAGGGGATCCCCGCGGCGGTCTCTTATACGGCGGGCACCTACAACTGCAACCACATTTTTTATGGTCTGCGTCACTATCTGGAGACGCAGCATTCGCGGGCCAGGGGCGGGTTCGTGCATATTCCGTACAGCCATGAACTGGCGGCAGCGCACCCGGGCAAGCCGAGCATGGCACTGGCGACGATGGTGGAAGCGGTGCGCACTGTCGTTCAGGTGACGCTGACGGTAGAGGAAGATGTGCGATTCGGCGACGGCGCCGTACATTAAAAGCAGAGCGCGGCGTACCACGCCCTGCTACGGGTTATTCGTCGGCGACGCGGATCACCAGTTTGCCGAAGTTTTTGCCCTGCAGCAGGCCGATAAACGCCTGCGGCGCCTGCTCCAGCCCGTCGACGATGTCTTCGCGGAACTTGATTTTCCCCTGTTCGACCCAACTGCTCATTTGTTGCAAGAACTCGTCAAAGCGTGAGCCGTAGTCGTCGAAGATGATAAAGCCCTGCATACGGATGCGTTTGCGCAGGATCAGCCCCTCCAGCAGCGGCAAGCGGTCCGGCCCCGCAGGTAACCCGGTGGCATTGTAATGGGCGATGATGCCGCATACCGGAATACGCGCTTTGGTGTTCAACAGCGGCAGTACGGCGTCGAACACCGCCCCGCCGACATTCTCGTAATAGATGTCGATACCCTGTGGGCAGGCGGCGGCCAACCGTTCGGCAAAGTCTGGGGCGCTGTGATCAATACAGGCGTCGAAACCCAACTCTTCCACCACATAGCGGCATTTTTCCGCACCGCCGGCGACGCCGACGACGCGGCAGCCTTTCAGTTTGCCGATTTGGCCGACCACCGAACCAACCGCACCGCTGGCGGCGGCCACCACCAGCGTTTCACCCGCCTGCGGTTGGCCGATGTCGAGCAGCCCCATGTATGCGGTAAATCCCGGCATGCCGAGCACGCCCAGCAGGCGGGAAGGGTGCGGCAAATGCGGGCCGAGGTTGCGCAGGCCGCTGCCGTCGGACAGCGCATATTCCTGCCAGCCGTCATACCCCAATACCCAATCGCCGACGTTGAAATCGGGATGCTGTGAGGCCGCCACGCGCGATACCGTACCGCCCACCATCACCTGACCGATCTCCACCGGCGGCGCATAGGAGGGGGCATCGCTCATGCGTCCGCGCATATAAGGATCCAACGACAGATATACGGTGCGCAGCAGCAGTTGGCCGGCGCCGGGTTGCGGTGCGGGGACGGTATCGAGACGGAAGTTCGCGGCTGTCGGTTCGCCGTTCGGACGCGAGGCCAGCAGGAAGCGGCGGTTCTGTTGAGAAGGGGACATCGAAAGCTCCTTTGTGGTGCGGCAAACAAGGTCCGTTAAGCCTAGTGCAGGAGCGCTGAGGCGACGTGACCGAATGTGCTTAGCTCAGAGCGGAACGATCAACACGTCGATATGACTGATATTGATAAAGCGGGCGGCGGAACAGGAGACTTTGTTCATCATGCTGTCTCGGTGATTGCCGCAGAGCAGCAGGTCAAACGGCTGACGGCGGCTGGCGAATGCCAGGCTGTCACCCAGCTCGCCATGCACGATCAGCGTATCGGCGATAGGGTAGCCGGCGCGTTGGCGCAGTTCCTCCATAAACAGCCGGGTTTCCTCTTCCATCAGCGAGCGCAAATCGCCCAGCATCGGCCCGGCGAAATTATTGTACATTTCCGGATTGGCGAGGGTGCTTAACAGGGTGATGCTGCCGCCGTAGGGGCGAACGATGGAGACGGCCTTTTCCACCAGGCGGTGGCTGTCAGGGGCAACGGCGACGGTAACCAGAACGTTTTGATACCCCATATCCGACTCCTTGTTGTATCCATCGTGTTTCAGGCCGCTGCATCGGCGGCCTTGGTGGAAGTACTGCGTCGGATAAAGGGTAGAACCTGGCGGGGGGAATAAATGTGTTTCATATCACGCGCGGCAATAAAAGCTGAATGTGCCCCGGTTATATAGCAATAAAAGATAAAACCGTTGCCGCACGTAATTTCACTGAATTAAAGCACCTGTGCCCACAGCGTTTTCGGCACCTTGCCCAGATCGAACAATTTACCGGCAACCAGCTCGGCGCGACGGTGGTCGGCGGCACGGTACATATTGCTCATTTCCGTATCGTTTTCAATGGAGTAGTTCAGTTTGTCGTACACCTTCTCCAGGCTGTCCAAAGAGGAGCATTTACGAAATGTCAGCAGATATTCGAGCGTATCGGTCATGATTAAAATATAGCCTGTTAATAGTTAAAGCCGGGTGAATAACACATAGCGACTCACGGCGACGCCGTCGAGGCAGCGATGTACGACCTGACAAAAATCATTTCAATTAGATAAATTGCACTGGGTAATGATGTCGCGCCGCCCGTAGCGGCGCTTTGGTAAATCATAATATGCCAGTGCGCCGTCAGCAATCTCAGCCTGCTGATTAATGGAGAAATAGGGAAAGTCTCAGGGCGGTTGACGGCCGACGCGTCGCCGTTCGTGCTGTGGGCAAGCACAAGGTGCCGTGCCGGGCCTCTTTTGGGTGATTTTTTCACCCGGCCGTGGCGCCGTCGCGGCATTGGGCGATGTTTGTCGCCGCTGCTTACGTTGAAAAGCCGTTTTTTTCGATGAAGAAATATGAACAGTAAAACAAAACTGCGTTTTATTTTATGACAATGAAGTAATGAAAGCCAAAGCCATGTAAATAATCTCAGGGGGGAGGGGGAATTATCTCGGCGTCAGAAAAAGAAATAAAAAGCATTAAAGTTTTATGAATTGCTGCCGATATAACGTTTTGGGGGAATTTAACTCAAAAAAAGCACTCTTGCATCGTGCTAATACGGAAACATATCGTTACGTCTGTTGGCTTGTTCACTACGCCTGCGAATCATTGATAAGCCATAATCACCTGATGTTGAAAATTAGAACAGCCTCAGGCTGAAGGCTTAAGTCAAATCCGATAGCTAATAACCTCATAGTTTACATTGGTTATTTTTCAGCTTGGATATTTTTTAGTAACTCAAATGGTTATTTATACTGAGTTTGTTGCCTATATGCAGATTTTTGTTCTGTTATTTTGGTTTGGTGATGCTTTTGTTCGAATTGATCTAAAAAAGATAATTTTTTGGCGCATAAACATTGTTTTTAAGACGTTTTTTTACCTATGGCTGTTTTATGAGCAAAATGACGGTCAATAAGTGAGCGTATTTGGGGGTATTTGGCTTAATTATTTTTTATTTTTGTGATCTATGTCACATTGTATTTAAAATTGCCTCTCACTTACATTGTGTGTGCTAATGGTTCGGGGGTAGAGTTGCGCTGCTTTAGGAATAATCTTATTAAATTTGTAAAAATAGTTTCATGGTGACTAAACACTATCGAAGCAGAATGCTGTACATCCATACACGTTGGTTTACGCTCGTAGCAAATACTGAACAGTGGTCGAATTTAGCGATTGTCGAAAATTATAGCAGTCGTTTTTGAGAGATTAATTTGCCAACTTTGGGAAACAACCCAAGTCACGGGCGATAAAATTTATCACCCAGCGTATGTTTTTAAACATAGTCTGTCGGGATGGGGAATATGGGTACGTCTGAATTACTTAAGCATATTTATGACATCAATCTGTCATATTTACTTTTAGCACAGCGTTTGATCAACGATGAAAAAGCGTCCGCAATGTTTCGCCTGGGTATTGATGAAACCATGGCCGATGCGCTGGCGCAGCTGACTTTGCCGCAAATGGTTAAACTGGCCGAGACCAACCAGCTGGTTTGCCACTTCCGCTTTAACGAAAGCCAGACCATCGAACGCCTGACCAAAGAGTCGCGCGTCGACGATCTGCAACAAATCCATACCGGCATTTTGCTATCAAGCCATTTACTGCAAGAGCTATCGAGTAAAGACGCTAGCCCGACGAAGAAAAGAGCCTGATGATGGTTGAGAAAAGTATCGTTCAAGAAGCCAAGGACATTCAGCTCGCCATGGAGCTGATTTCGCTGGGAGCCCGATTGCAGATGCTGGAGAGTGAAACCCAGCTTAGCCGCGGGCGCTTGATTAAACTTTACAAGGAGTTACGCGGCAGCCCGCCGCCAAAAGGAATGTTACCGTTCTCAACCGACTGGTTTATGACCTGGGAACAAAATATTCACTCGTCGATGTTTTACAACGCTTACCTGTTTTTGATGAAAAGCGGGCAGTGCAGCGGCGTGGAGGCGGTGATCAAAGCCTATCGCCTCTATCTCGAGCAGTGTCCGCAGCAGGCCGGCGAGGCGCCGTTGCTGGCGCTGACCCGTGCCTGGACGCTGGTGCGCTTCGTCGATAGCGGCATGTTGCAGCTTTCCGCCTGCAGCTGCTGCGGCGGCGCATTTATCACCCACGCGCACCAGCCGCTGAATGGTTTCATCTGCAGTTTATGCCAACCCCCATCCCGCGCCGTAAAAAGACGTAAACTTTCGCCGCAACTGGCCGATATTATTCCTCAACTGCTGGACGAGCAGGTCAAACGCGCCATTTGAGCCGCCACGTTGCCGGCTCTCGGCAATGAATACCGACGTGTGATACGCAGGGGCGGCATGCCGCCCCCAGACATGCAGCCTGGTCTGTCGCGCCAGGGCGCGTTTGCCCCACCTTCCATCCACATTGTTAATTTAAGGAATGCGTGTGCTAGTTATTTTGGGTTATCTCGTGGTATTGGGTGCGGTGTTTGGCGGCTACCTGATCGTGGGCGGTCATCTTGGGGCATTGTATCAGCCGGCGGAATTTCTGATTATCGGCGGGGCGGGCGTCGGCGCCTTCATCGTCGGCAACAACGGCAAAGCGATCAAAGCCACGCTGCGCGCGCTGCCGCGGCTGATGCGCCGTTCCAAATACAACAAAGATCTGTATATGGATCTGATGGCGTTGCTGTTCCGTCTGCTGGCCAAATCGCGCCAGCAGGGCATGCTGTCGCTCGAGTTCGATATCGATAATCCGCAAGAAAGTGAAATTTTCTCTAATTATCCGCGCATCCTTGCCGATAACACTCTGGTGGAGTTCATTACCGACTATTTACGGCTGATGGTGAGCGGCAATATGAATGCGTTCGAGATCGAAGCGCTGATGGACGAAGAGATCGAAACCTACGAGCAGGAAAGCGAAGTGCCCGCCGGCAGTCTGGCGATGGTGGGCGACTCCTTGCCGGCGTTCGGCATCGTCGCGGCGGTGATGGGGGTGGTGCACGCCCTGGCTTCGGCTGACCGTCCGGCCGCTGAACTGGGCGCGCTGATCGCTAACGCCATGGTCGGTACTTTCCTCGGCATTTTGCTGGCCTACGGCTTCATCTCGCCGCTGGCGACGTTGCTGCGCCAGAAGAGCGCCGAAAACGTCAAGATGATGCAGTGCATCAAGGTCACGCTGTTGTCGAGCCTGAACGGTTACGCGCCGCAGATCGCAGTCGAGTTCGGCCGTAAAACGCTGTATACCACCGAACGTCCTTCTTTCGTTGAGCTGGAAGAACACGTGCGCCGCGTGAAAGCGCCGGCGCAGCAGGCGACGGAAGAAGAAGAAGCATGAAACAGAATCATCCGGTCGTTCTGGTCAGAAAGCGCAAGTCGCATCATGCCGCCCATCACGGCGGCTCCTGGAAGATCGCTTATGCCGACTTTATGACGGCGATGATGGCGTTTTTCCTGGTGATGTGGCTGCTGGCGATCGCCAGCCCGCAGGAGCTGACGCAAATCGCCGAATATTTCCGTACGCCGCTCAAGGTTGCCCTGACCAGCGGCGACAAGAGCAGTTCCGAGAGCAGCCCCATTCCTGGCGGCGGCGACGATCCCACGCAGCAGCATGGCCTGGTGAAAAAACAGGTCGATTCGCCGGACTCGCGCGCCGAAGAGCTGCGCCTGAACAAGCTGCGCGAAAAGCTGGATGAGTTGATTGAGTCCGATCCGCGCCTGAAGGCGCTGCGTCCGCATCTGCTGATCAACATGATGGACGAAGGGCTGCGCATCCAGATTATCGATAGCCAAAACCGGCCGATGTTCAAAACCGGCAGCGCGCAGGTCGAGAGCTACATGCGCGATATTCTGCGGGCGATAGCGCCGATCCTTAACGACCTGCCGAACAAAATCAGCCTGTCCGGCCACACCGATGACATCCCTTACGCCACCGGCGAGCGCGGCTACAGCAACTGGGAACTGTCGGCCGATCGCGCCAACGCCTCCCGGCGCGAGCTGATCGCCGGCGGCCTGGCGGAAGGCAAGGTGCTGCGGGTGGTGGGCATGGCGGCCACCATGAGCCTGAAACAGCATGGCGCCGATGACGCGATTAACCGTCGCATCACCGTGTTGGTGCTGAACAAGCAAACGCAAGAGGGCATCGAGCACGAAAATGCCGAAAGCAACGCGATGGATATCGCCCAGCCGGACAGCCTGAAGCAGCTGGCGCCGTCGGCGACCGCACCGGCCAGCCAAACGCCGGAACCCTCGGCGACGGCCCCGGAACCGGTGGCGACAACGCCAGGCGCTCCACCGCAGGCATCCCCGGCGATAGCACCGGCCGATCAGGCGCCGGAACCACCGGCGTCCGCACCCGCACCGACTAACCGCGACTCACAGCCAGAGGTGACCCCGTGAGCATGGACATTAGCGATTTTTATCAGACCTTCTTTGATGAGGCAGACGAGTTGCTGGCCGACATGGAGCAACACCTGCTGGAGCTGGATCCGCTGGCCCCCGATATCGAGCCGTTGAACGCCATCTTCCGCGCGGCGCATTCGATCAAGGGCGGCGCGGCGACCTTTGGTTTTTCGGTGCTGCAGGAAACCACCCACCTGCTGGAGAACCTGCTGGACGGTGCAAGACGCCAGGAAATGAGCCTGAGCACCGAGATTATCAACCTGTTTCTGGAAACCAAAGACATTATGCAGGAGCAACTGGACGCCTATAAAACCTCGCAACAGCCTGACGCTGAAAGCTTTGAATACATTTGTCAGGCGCTGCGCCAGCTGGCGTTGGAAGCGCAACAGCAGCAAGAGGCGCCTGCGGCTCAACCGGCCGTTCAGCAGCCTGTCGTTAAGCCATCGGCCGCGCCGGCGGCGATCGAGGGCGGCATGCGCATCAGCCTGAACGGGCTGAAGGCCAGTGAAATCCCCTTGATGTTGGAAGAGCTGGGCAACCTCGGCGAGGTTAAAGATCCGCATCAGACGGAACACAGTCTGGACGTGACGTTGCTCACCTCCGCCAGTGAAGACGACATCAGCGCCGTGTTGTGCTTCGTGCTGGAACCGGAACAAATCAGCTTCTCGACGCCGACCCAGAGCGAACCGGCCATCGCAGAAGCGAGCTTACCGGAAGTGGCCGCCTTACCGGAGCCTGCGCCGGTCGCGAACGCCGCGCCGCCTGCCGCGAAACCGGCCGAAGCGCCAAAAGCGCGCGCCAAGGCGAGCGAATCCACCAGCATCCGCGTGGCGGTGGAAAAGGTGGATCAGCTGATTAACCTGGTGGGCGAGCTGGTGATCACCCAATCGATGCTGGCGCAACGCTCCGGCACGCTTGATCCGGTGAACCACGGCGATCTGCTGAACAGCATGAGCCAGCTGGAGCGTAACGCGCGCGATCTGCAGGAATCGGTGATGTCGATCCGCATGATGCCGATGGAATACGTCTTCAGCCGCTACCCGCGGCTGGTGCGCGATCTGGCCGGCAAGCTGAATAAACAGGTGGAGCTGACGCTGCAGGGCAGCTCGACCGAACTGGACAAGAGCCTGATCGAACGCATTATCGATCCGTTGACGCACCTGGTGCGCAACAGCCTCGATCACGGTATCGAAGAGCCGGCTACCCGTATCGCCGCCGGCAAGTCGGCGGTGGGCAATCTGGTGCTGTCGGCCGAACACCAGGGCGGCAACATTTGTATTGAAGTCATCGACGACGGCGCCGGGCTGAACCGCGAAAAAATTCTCGCCAAGGCGGCTTCGCAAGGGCTGGCGGTCAGCGACAGCATGAGCGACGAAGAGGTCGGCATGCTGATCTTTGCGCCGGGCTTCTCCACCGCCGAGCAGGTGACCGACGTTTCCGGCCGCGGCGTCGGCATGGACGTGGTGAAACGGAATATTCAGGAGATGGGGGGCCACGTCGAGATCCGTTCGCAGGCCGGTAAAGGCACCACCATCCGCATCCTGTTGCCGCTGACGCTGGCGATCCTCGACGGCATGTCGGTCAAGGTGAACGACGAAGTCTTTATCCTGCCGCTGAACGCGGTGATGGAATCGCTGCAGCCGCAGGCGGAAGATCTGCACCCGCTGGCCGGCGGCGAACGCGTGCTGCAGGTGCGCGGCGAATACCTGCCGCTGGTGGAGCTGTATCGGGTATTCGAAGTGGACGGCGCCAAAACCGACGCCACGCAGGGCATCGTCGTTATCCTGCAAAGCGCCGGCCGCCGCTATGCGTTGCTGGTAGATCAGCTGATTGGCCAGCATCAGGTGGTGGTGAAGAATCTGGAAAGCAACTACCGCAAAGTGCCGGGCATCTCCGCCGCGACCATTCTGGGCGACGGCAGCGTGGCCTTGATCGTCGATGTCTCGGCGTTGCAAACCTTGAACCGTGAAAAGCGTCTGACGGACGCCGCCGCATAATAATGAGTTTATTGATTTAAAAGGTGAATGATATGGCAGGATTGGCCGCCGTCAGCAAATTGGCTGGCGAAACGGTAGGGCAAGAGTTTCTGATTTTTACCCTGGGCAACGAGGAGTACGGCATCGACATCCTCAAGGTGCAGGAAATTCGCGGCTATGATCAGGTGACCCGCATCGCCAACACCCCGGCGTTCATCAAGGGCGTCACCAACCTGCGCGGCGTGATTGTTCCTATCATCGATCTGCGGGTGAAATTTTCGCAGCAGAGCGTTTCCTACGATGAAAACACCGTGGTGATCGTGCTGAACTTTGGCCAGCGCGTGGTGGGCATCGTGGTTGACGGCGTCTCCGACGTGCTGTCGCTCACCGCCGATCAGATCCGTCCGGCGCCGGAGTTCGCGGTGACCCTGGCGACCGAATATCTCACCGGCCTCGGTTCGCTGGGCGAGCGCATGCTGATCCTGGTGGATATCGAGAAGCTGCTGAGCAGCGAAGAGATGTCGCTGGTCGACAGCGTGGCGAAAAGCGTCTGATTTCAGACTCAAGGGGCGGGGCGCCGCCCCCTTTAATCTTCACTTTCCCTGATCTGTCGCGATGGCCTCAGCCGCGCCCGGAACCCCCACTAAAAATAGTTACTTTCCCGCATAAAGTTTTGCCGCACGGCGCCGATAACTCTCACATTCAACGTCATCAGAGCCTGTCTGCGCGGGCTTCAACAAGGGAAATCATGTTAAATCGTATGAAGGTGGTCACCAGCCTGTTGCTGGTGTTGGTGCTGTTTGGCGCCTTGCAGTTGATTTCGGGCGGACTCTTTTTCTCCTCGCTGAAAAGCGATAAGGAAAACTTTACCGTCCTGCAAACGATCCGCCAGCAGCAGCTGCAGCTGAGTGAAAGCCGCGTTGACCTGCTGCAGGCGCGCAATTCCCTGAACCGCGCCGGTATTCGCTACATGATGGATACCAACAAGATCGGCAGCGGCGCCACCATTGATGAACTGCTGGCCAAGGCGAAGGAAGAGCTGGGTGAAGCGGAAAGACACTACGCCGCGTACGAGAAAATTCCTCAGGACCCGCGCCAGGATCCTCAATCGGCGGAACGCCTCAAGCAGCAGTACGATGTGCTGTACGGCGCGCTCTCCGAGCTGATCCAACTGCTGGGCGAAGGCAAAATCAACGCCTTCTTCGATCAGCCTACGCAGAGTTACCAGGACAACTTTGAGCAGAGCTACAACGTTTATCTGGAGCAAAACGGCAAGCTGTACCAAATCGCGGTTGACGGCAGCAACAGCTCCTACAACTCGGCCATTTGGACGCTGATCGTGGTGCTGGTGGTGGTGCTGGCGGTGATCGTACTGGTCTGGACCGGTATCCATCACATCCTGGTGCGCCCGCTGAACCGCATGATCGACCACATCAAACAGATCGCCGCCGGCGACCTGACTCAGCAGATCGTCGTCAACAGCCGCAACGAAATGGGCGTGCTGGCGGCCAGCCTGAAACACATGCAAAGCGAACTGATCGAAACCGTCAGCGGCGTGCGCCAGGGTGCGGACGCCATCTACAGCGGCGCGTCTGAAATCGCCGCGGGCAACAACGATCTCTCCTCCCGCACCGAGCAGCAGGCCGCTTCGCTGGAAGAGACCGCCGCGAGCATGGAGCAATTGACCGCGACGGTGAAACAGAACGCCGAAAACGCCCGTCAGGCTTCACAGCTGGCGCTGAGCGCCTCCGAAACCGCGCAGAAAGGCGGCAAGGTGGTGGCCAACGTGGTGCAGACCATGCACGACATCGCCGGCAGCTCGCAGAAGATCGCCGATATTACCGGCGTGATCGACGGTATCGCCTTCCAGACCAACATCCTGGCGTTGAACGCCGCAGTGGAAGCGGCGCGCGCCGGCGAACAGGGCCGCGGCTTCGCGGTGGTGGCCGGTGAAGTGCGCAACCTGGCGCAGCGCAGCGCGCAGGCGGCGAAAGAGATCAAAGGCCTGATCGAAGACTCGGTCAGCCGCGTCGATATGGGCTCCGTGCTGGTGGAAAGCGCCGGGGAAACCATGGGCGACATCGTCAACGCCGTCACCCGCGTGACCGACATCATGGGCGAAATCGCCTCGGCTTCCGACGAGCAGAGCCGCGGTATCGATCAGGTTGGCCAGGCGGTAGCGGAAATGGACCGCGTGACCCAGCAGAACGCCTCGTTGGTGGAAGAATCCGCCTCGGCGGCGGCGGCGCTGGAAGAACAGGCCAGCATGCTGACCCAGTCGGTAGCGGTATTCCGCCTGAGGTCGGAAGGCCAGGAAGAGTTTAAAGCGCCTGTCACCAGCAAGGCGCCGGTAACACCGGTAATCAATCATAAGAAAATGAACGCCAGCGATCTGCAGGATAACTGGGAAACGTTCTGACCGGTATCGGGCCTCTCTCGCAGAGGCCCTTTTCCCTACGTAGGCCGGTCGCCGGCCGGCTGCAAGGAGGTTCACAGTGTTTAACCGAATCCGTATCTCTACCAGCTTGTTCCTGTTGTTGATGACCTTCTGCGTTCTGCAGTTGGCCAGCAGCGGCCTGTCGTATTCCGCGTTTCGCTCTGATAACCACAACCTCGACATCATCACCCTCGGCAGCCAGCAGCGCGATTCGCTCAGCCTGAGCTGGGTGTCGCTGTTGCAGGCGCGCAATACGCTGAACCGCGCCGGCACCCGCGCGGCGCTGAAACTGCCGCAGGAGCAGGTGAACGAATTGATGAGCAGCGCCCGCAGTTCGCTGCAGAAGGCCGATCTCTATTTCAATCAGTTTATGGCGGTTGAACGCAGCAGTGAACAGCAGAACCAGCAGACGGCCACCACCAAGGCCAGCTACGAGCGGCTGCGCGGCGCGCTGCGTGAACTGATCGGTTTCCTGGAAAAGGGCGAGCTGCAGGCGTTTATGGATCAGCCGACGCAGAAAACCCAGGACCTGTTTGAGGCTGACTTCGTGCAGTACCTGCAGTTGGTCAACGGTGACATCAGCGAGGCTCGAGACGCCAACCAATTCTCCTTCACGCTGGCGGGCCTGATGCTGGCGGGGGCGGTCTTGATGCTGATCGTGGTGACCGGCAGCGCCATGTGGTGGTTGCGCACCATGTTGGTACAGCCGCTGAACCAAATCCGCAGCCACTTTGAACGCATCGCCGCCGGCGATTTGGCGACGCCGATTCAGGTGTATGGCCGCAATGAAATCAGCATGTTGTTCGCCAGCCTGCAACGCACGCAGCAGTCACTGATCGGTACCGTCGGCGCGGTGCGCGACGGTGCGGAGTCGATTCTGATCGGCCTGCAGGAGATCGCCGAAGGCAATAACGATCTCTCTTCCCGTACCGAGCAGCAGGCCGCTTCGCTGGAAGAAACCGCCGCCAGCATGGAACAGCTGACCGCGACGGTGAAACAGAACGCCGACAATGCGCGGCAGGCCTCTCAGCTGGCGCGCGACGCTTCGGCCACCGCGGCCAAGGGCGGCGAACTGGCCGGGGACGTGGTCACCACCATGCACGATATCGCCAACAGCTCGCAGAAAATCGGCGCCATCACCAGCGTAATCGACGGCATCGCCTTCCAGACCAACATTCTGGCGCTCAATGCGGCGGTGGAAGCGGCGCGCGCCGGTGAACAGGGGCGCGGTTTCGCCGTGGTCGCCGGCGAAGTGCGCAACCTGGCGAGCCGCAGCGCGCAGGCGGCGAAAGAGATCAAGGTGCTGATCGACGAATCGGTCAGCCGCGTCAAACACGGCTCGGTGCTGGTGGAAAATTCCGGCGCCACCATGCAGGACATCGTGCGTTCGGTGACGCGCGTCACCGACATCATGGGCGAGATCGCGTCGGCTTCGGATGAACAGAGTCGCGGCATCGAGCAGGTGACGCAGGCGGTGACCCAGATGGATCAGGTTACCCAGCAGAACGCCGCGCTGGTGGAAGAGTCTGCTTCTGCCGCCACCGCGCTGGAAGAGCAGGCCATTACCCTGGCCGACGCGGTCGCGGTATTCCGTCTGGCGGACGATAACTTCGTCGCGCCAGGTAACAGCAACAACGCAGTTTCACCCGTGGTAAAGGAAGCCCAAGATTGTCAAACCGCATAAGCAGCACGTTTTACTCCGGTGAGGCGGCATGAAACAGGCGCCGTCAACTTCTAACCGGGATACTGCGTCGATGTTGACGCAAATGGTGCAGCGCCTGCCGCTGTCGGACGTGCATTTTCGCCGTATCAGCCAGTTGATTTATCAACGCGCCGGCATCGTGCTGGCGGAGCATAAGCGCGAGATGGTTTACAACCGCCTGGTGCGCCGGTTGCGGCTGCTGGGATTGCACGATTTCGGCGACTATCTGGCGCTGCTGGAAAGCGATCCGAACAGCGCGGAGTGGCAGGCGTTCATCAACGCATTGACCACCAACCTGACGGCATTTTTCCGCGAGGCGCATCACTTCCCGATCCTGGCGGAGCATGCGCGCTCGCGGCCGAACGGCTACAGCGTCTGGAGCACCGCGGCCTCGACCGGCGAAGAGCCGTATTCGATCGCCATCACGCTGAGCGATGCCCTGGGGCAGCGGGCCGGCAGTTGCCAGGTCTGGGCCAGCGACATCGATACGCAGGTGCTGGAAAAAGCGGAGGCGGGTGTTTACCGCCAGGAAGATCTGCGCACCCTGACGCCGACCCAAATGCAGCGCTATTTTCTGCGCGGCACCGGTCCGCATCAGGGGCTGGTGCGCGTGCGGCCGGAGTTGGCGGCGCGAGTGAACTTTCAGCCGCTGAATCTGCTGGCGCCAGAGTGGGCGCTGCCGGGGCAATTCGACGCCATTTTTTGCCGCAACGTCATGATCTATTTCGATAAGGCGACGCAGGAGCGCATCCTGCGCCGCTTCGTTCCCTTGCTTAAGCCGGGGGGGCTGATGTTCGCCGGCCACTCCGAGAATTTCAGCCAGATCAGCCGGGATTTCTACTTGCGTGGGCAGACCGTGTATGGGCTGACCAAGGAGAGGTAATGAGTAAAATCAGAGTGTTATGCGTAGACGATTCGGCACTGATGCGCCAGCTGATGACGGAAATCGTGAACGGCCATCCCGACATGGAAATGGTGGCGACCGCGCCGGATCCGCTGGTGGCGCGCGATCTGATCAAAAAATTTAATCCTCAGGTGCTGACGCTGGACGTCGAGATGCCGCGCATGGACGGGCTGGATTTCCTCGAGAAGCTGATGCGCCTGCGACCGATGCCGGTGGTGATGGTCTCTTCGCTGACTGGCAAAGGCTCGGAAATCACGCTGCGCGCGCTGGAACTGGGCGCGGTGGATTTCGTCACCAAACCGCAACTCGGCATTCGCGAGGGCATGTTGGCCTACAGCGAGCTGATTGCCGAGAAGATCCGCACCGCGGCCAGAGCGCGCCTGCCTCAGCGCTCCAGCAGCCCGGCGCCGGCGATCCTTAGCCATGCGCCGCTGCTGAGCAGTGAAAAACTGATCGCCATCGGCGCCTCCACCGGCGGCACCGAAGCGATCCGCCAGGTGCTGCAGCCGCTGCCGGCTACCAGCCCGGCGCTGCTGATCACCCAGCACATGCCGCCGGGTTTCACCCGCTCGTTCGCCGAGCGGCTAAACAAGCTGTGCCAGATCACGGTGAAAGAAGCGGAGGACGGCGAGCGCGTGCTGCCGGGCCACGCCTATATCGCCCCGGGGGACCGCCATCTGGAGCTGACGCGCAGCGGCGCCAACTATCAGGTGAAGCTGCATGACGGCCCGGCGGTCAACCGTCATCGTCCGTCGGTCGACGTGCTGTTTCGCTCGGTGGCGCAATACGCCGGCCGCAATGCGGTGGGGGTGATCCTCACCGGCATGGGCAACGACGGAGCGGCGGGGATGCTGGAGATGCATCGCGCCGGGGCTTATACCCTGGCGCAGAACGAGGCGAGCTGCGTGGTGTTCGGTATGCCGCGCGAGGCGATCGCCAGCGGCGGCGTCAGCGAAGTGGTCGAGCTGGACAGAATGAGCCAACGGATGCTGGCGCAGATCGCCGGCGGCCAGGCATTGCGCATTTGATTTCAGTCCGCAGGGTCTACCCGGCGGCGATATGACCCAGGTTCGCCGTGCGGCGGCCTGCGGTGTTGCATCATTAAACGGTTAACTATTTCAGGAGTAACAATGGCAGACAAGAACCTCAGATTTCTGGTTGTGGACGACTTCTCCACCATGCGCCGCATCGTCAGAAATTTGCTCAAAGAGCTGGGCTTCAACAACGTCGAAGAAGCTGAAGACGGTGCGGATGCGCTGAACAAGCTGCGCGCCGGCGGTTTCGACTTCGTGGTGTCCGACTGGAACATGCCGAACATGGACGGGCTTGAGCTGTTGCAAACCATCCGCGCCGACAGCGCGCTGGCCGCAATGCCGGTACTGATGGTGACCGCGGAAGCCAAGAAAGAAAATATCATCGCGGCGGCGCAGGCCGGCGCCAGCGGTTATGTAGTAAAACCATTTACGGCGGCGACGCTGGAAGAAAAGCTCAACAAGATTTTTGAAAAATTGGGCATGTAAGGAGAGGGCGATGAGAGACATTCCAATGCCTGCCAGCGATGCAGCGACCGCGGGAGAGATCATCTCCCGCATCGGCCAACTGACCCGAATGCTGCGCGACAGCATGCGCGAACTGGGGCTCGATCAGGCGATCGCCCAGGCGGCAGAGGCGATCCCGGATGCGCGCGACCGTCTTGACTATGTCGTAACCATGACGGCGCAGGCGGCGGAACGGGCGTTGAACTGCGTGGAGGCGGCGCAACCGCGCCAGGCGGAGCTGGAATCCGGCGCCAACGCGTTGAAAGGGCGCTGGGACGAGTGGTTCGCCAATCCCATCGAACTGGACGACGCGCGTTCTCTGGTCAACGACACGCGCCAGTATCTGGATCAGGTGCCGGGCCATACGGCCTTCACCAACGCCCAGCTGCTGGAGATCATGATGGCGCAGGACTTCCAGGATCTGACCGGTCAGGTGATCAAGCGCATGATGGACGTGGTGCAGGAGATCGAAAAGCAGCTGCTGATGGTGCTGATGGAAAACATGCCGGAGCAGCCGGTGAAGGAAAAACGGCCGAACGACAGCCTGCTGAACGGCCCGCAGCTCGACCAGAACGGCGTCGGCGTGATCGCCAATCAGGCGCAGGTCGACGATCTGCTCGACAGCCTCGGTTTCTGAGGCCTTTCGGGGCGCGCGACGGCGCGCCCCGAAAGTTGCGCAGCGTCGCGCAAAGATTGGAGTATATAGCGTTGCTATATACACTGTGGCGATTATAATTTGTACTCCAGTTAAAGGAGGTCGCCATGACGTTAGGTTCTGTCTTTACCAATAATCGGACGCAGGCCGTGCGCTTACCCGCAGAGGCGCGTTTCCCCGATACCGTTTCTAAAGTGACCGTCCGCGTAGTGGGCAAAGAGCGCATTCTTGCGCCGGTGGAGAATACCTGGGACAGTTTCTTCTGCGCGGAAAATGAGGTGAGCGATGACTTCCTCAATGAACGTGCCGGGCAACACCAGCGCGAGCGGGAAGAACTTTGATGTTCAGCCATATGCTGGACACCAACATTGTTATCTATGTCATCAAGCGCCGGCCTTTAGCAGTGCTGGAGGTGTTCAATCGCTATGCGGGCAAAATGGTCATTTCGTCGGTCACCTATGGCGAATTGGTTCACGGAGTGGAGAAAAGCGCGCGTCCGGCGGTTAACGCCAGAGTGGTTGAGGATTTTGTCTCCCGATTGGACATTCTCGATTACGGCGCCAAAGCGGCTTCGCACTACGGCAACATTCGGGCTGCGCTGGAACGTCAGGGAACGCCTATTGGCGTAAACGATCTGCATATCGCCGGGCATGCGCGCAGCGAAGGATTGATTCTGGTGACCAATAACCGACGCGAATTTGAGCGCGTTGATGGCTTACGGCTGGAAAATTGGCTGTAACGTCTCCCCCTTGATTGCCTCATCCCCTAAATAACCCGCCTTTTTCCCCGTTGTTCCGCCAATGACATCGCCAATTTTTTGGCATGCTGACCGCCATTCTTTACCCTCCCGACACAGGAACGGCGTTTCGTGGCTGAAGACAGCGATCTGGAAAAAAGCGAGGCCCCCACGCCCCACAGGCTGGAGAAGGCGCGTGAAGACGGCCAGATCCCGCGCTCGCGCGAGCTGACCTCGGTACTGATGCTGCTCTCGGGCCTGGCGATTATCCTGATGTCCGGCAGCAACATGGCGCAACAGCTGGCGGCGATGCTCACGCAAGGTCTGAACTTCGATCACGGCATGGTCAGCAACGATAAACAGATGCTGCGCCAATTGGGCATGTTGCTGCGCCAGGCGGTGCTGGCGCTGCTGCCGATCATGGCGGGGCTGGTGCTGGTGGCGCTCGCCGCGCCGATGTTGCTGGGGGGCATTTTGTTCAGCGGCAAGTCGATCAAGTTCGATTTGAAGCGGCTGAACCCGTTATCCGGGTTGAAGCGCATCTTTTCTACCCAGGTGCTGGCCGAGCTGCTGAAAGGGATCCTGAAAGCGACGCTGGTCGGTTGGGTGACCGGCCTCTATCTGTGGCACAACTGGGCGGCGATGCTGCATCTGATGACTCAGCAGCCGCTCGATGCGCTGGGCAACGCGCTGCAGATGATTCTGTTCTGTGGCTTTCTGGTGGTGCTGGGATTGACGCCGATGGTGGCGTTCGACGTGTTTTATCAGCTGTGGAGTCACTTCAAGAAGCTGAAGATGACCAAGCAGGATATTCGCGACGAGTTCAAAGACCAGGAAGGGGACCCGCACGTGAAGGGGCGCATTCGTCAGCAGCAGCGGGCGATCGCCCGGCGCCGCATGATGGCCGACGTGCCCAAGGCGGACGTGATCGTCACCAACCCGACGCACTACGCCGTCGCGTTGCAGTACAACGACAAAAAAATGAGTGCGCCGAAAGTGCTGGCCAAAGGGGCCGGCGAAATCGCCTTGCGCATTCGCGAACTCGGTGCGGAACACCGCATCCCGATGCTGGAGGCGCCGCCGCTGGCGCGTGCGCTGTATCGGCACAGCGAGATCGGCCAGCATATTCCGGCCACTCTGTATGCCGCGGTCGCCGAAGTGCTGGCCTGGGTGTACCAGCTGCGCCGCTGGCGGCGCGAGGGCGGCCTGATCCCGAAAAAACCTGAACGTTTACCGGTGCCGGAAGCACTGGATTTTGCAAGAGAGAGTGACTCTGATGGCTAATTTGGCCTCCCTGCTTCGTTTGCCGGGCAATTTTAAAGATACGCAGTGGCAGGTGCTGGCCGGCCCGGTGCTGATCCTGCTGATCCTGTCGATGATGGTGTTGCCGTTGCCGGCGTTTATCCTCGACCTGCTGTTTACCTTCAACATCGCGCTGTCGATCATGGTGCTGCTGGTGGCGATGTTCACCCAGCGCACGCTCGAATTCGCCGCCTTCCCGACCATCCTGCTGTTCTCCACATTGCTGCGTTTGTCGCTCAACGTCGCGTCGACGCGCATCATCTTGCTGGAAGGGCACACCGGCTCCGCCGCCGCCGGCCGCGTGGTGGAAGCCTTCGGCCACTTCCTGGTGGGGGGCAACTTCGCCATCGGCATCGTGGTGTTCATCATCCTGGTGCTGATTAACTTTATGGTCATCACCAAAGGTGCGGGGCGTATCGCCGAAGTGGGCGCGCGCTTCGTGCTGGACGGTATGCCGGGTAAACAGATGGCGATCGACGCCGATCTGAACGCCGGCCTGATCGGTGAAGACGAAGCGAAGAAACGCCGCGCCGAAGTGACCCAGGAGGCCGACTTTTACGGCTCGATGGACGGCGCCAGTAAATTCGTGCGCGGCGACGCCATCGCCGGCCTGATGATCATGGTGCTGAACGTAGTCGGCGGCCTGTTGGTCGGCGTGGTACAACACGGCATGGAACTGGGGGCGGCGGCGGAAAGCTATACGCTGCTGACCATCGGTGACGGCCTGGTGGCGCAGATCCCGGCATTGGTGATCTCCACTGCCGCCGGCGTCATCGTCACCCGCGTCGCGACCGATCAGGACGTCGGCGAGCAGATGGTGGGCCAGCTGTTCAATAATCCGCGCGTGATGTTGCTGAGCGCCGGGGTGCTGGGGCTGCTGGGCCTGGTGCCGGGCATGCCGAACCTGGTGTTCCTGCTGTTTACCGCGGCTCTGTTGGGCCTCGCCTGGTGGCTGCGCGGCCGTGAACAACAGGCGCCGAAAACGGTGGAAGATCCGGTGATGCCGGAGAATCCGCAGGCCGCCGAAGCCAGCTGGGCCGACGTACAGTTGGAAGATCCGCTGGGGATGGAGGTGGGCTACCGGTTGATTCCGATGGTCGATTTTCAGCAGAACGGCGAACTGCTGGGCCGTATCCGCGGCATCCGCAAGAAATTCGCCCAGGACATGGGCTATCTGCCGCCGGTGGTGCACATTCGCGACAACCTGGAACTGCCGCCTGCCAGCTACCGTATCCTGATGAAAGGCGTCGAGATCGGCAGCGGTGAAGCGCAGCCGGGCCGCTGGCTGGCGATCAACCCCGGCAATGCCGTAGGCGAGCTGGCTGGAGACAAAACCGTCGATCCGGCCTTTGGGCTCGAGGCGGTATGGATCGACAGCGCCTTGCGCGAGCAGGCGCAGATCCAGGGCTTTACCGTGGTGGAGGCCAGCACCGTGGTGGCGACACACCTCAATCACCTGATCGGCCAGTTCGCCAGCGAGCTGTTTGGCCGCCAGGAAACTCAGCAGCTGCTGGACCGCGTGTCGCAGGAGATGCCGAAGCTGACCGAAGACTTCGTGCCGGGCGTGGTGTCGCTGACGACGCTGCACAAAGTGCTGCAAAACCTGTTGGCCGAGCGCGTTTCCATTCGCGATATGCGCACCATCGTCGAAACGCTGGCGGAACACGCCCCGGCGCAGAGCGATCCTTATGAATTGACCACCGTGGTGCGAGTGGCGCTGGGCAGGGCGATCACGCAGCAGTGGTTCCCGGGCAACGGCGAGATTCAGGTTATCGGCCTGGATACCCAGTTGGAGCGTCTGTTGCTGCAGGCGTTGCAGGGCGGCGGCGGCCTGGAGCCGGGGCTGGCCGATCGTCTGTTGGATCAGGCACGCCAGGCGTTGCAGCGGCAAGAAATGCTCAGCGCGCCGCCGGTGCTGCTGGTCAACCATGCGCTGCGGGCCTTGCTGGCGCGCTTCCTGCGTCGCAGCCTGCCGCAGATCGTGGTGCTGTCCAATCTGGAGATCAACGACGATCGCCAGATTCGCATGACCTCGACCATCGGAGCGGCCTGATGAAACGCTGTCTGTTCGTATTTTGTTTGCTGGCTCCGCTCGCCGCTGGCGCGGTGTCCGGTTCCTGGGTCGCTGAAGGGGCGGGGGTCACGCTGGAACAGGGCGGGATGCGCGATGAATCCGCCGCTTTGCGGCCGCCGAACGCGCTTCCGGATGCCCATGCGCGCATCACCAGCGTCAGCTGGCGCTACCGTTTGCTGGGGCCGGAGCCCGTGGGGCTGCAGGCCCAGCTCTGCACGGTAAACCGCTGCATTCCACTGGGCGGAGGCAGCGGCAGCAGCAATGGTCTGCAGGGCGAACCGGCCAATGCGGAATTGCGCTTTGTCTATTACGTGCAGTCGCAAGGCGGGCTGAATCCGCCGCTGCGGGTGATTGGCAATCAGGTGATCGTCAATTATCAGTAACATCAGGCCAGAATTTGCAGGCCGTTGCGTTCCACCAGTGTCAGCAGTTTCATCGCGGCGGAGTTCGGTTGCGCTTCGCCGCGCTCCCATTTCTGCACCGCTTTTTTGCTGACGTTGAGATACAGCGCAAACACCGGCTGACTGACGTTTTCCCGTTCGCGCAGCGCGCGGATCTCGGCCGGCCCGAACTGTTTCACCGGCCGCAGGCACAGCATGTCGAAGGTGCGCATGGTCACGTCATCGACGAAACCGGCGCGATGCAGGCCCTGAACTTCCTGGTGGATCGATTTCAGCATCTTGCTCATAGTTGTAACCTTATTAATTCCCCGCAGTTGACCAACTGATACAGTCTGAATGGTGAATAATCCAGATACAGCGCCGCCAAATGCCGCCAGGAAATTAACTCATCCTGATTGATGTTGTCTCTTTCGTTTTTGGCAAAGCCATACATGAAAAAGATCCTGCCTTCATCTGCCGTTGCGATTAATACCCGATACCCGCGCCGTTTCCCACTCCCCATCCGGGCGATGCGCTTTTTGTATACGCAACCGCCAAGATTGGCGTCGTACAGCTGATTTTGCATCTCTCGCGCCGCTTTCACTATCGTGGCGTCACTGATGCGTTCGTCGCCGGCAAATGTCTGGAAGGCTTTTGTGAGATAAATGTCGGTCATTCACTCTCCGTGTGAAAATATACCCTTAATGGGTACAGATCAAGATGTTTAACGACCGAGCTAAGATGACGAAATAGGGAGTGATGGGGAACAGGTAAATATCCGTTCTGCGCAGCCTGGCGCATAACGTTAAGGGAATTCAGGAGGTGATGAGGAGAAAATGCGACGGGATGCGCAGAAGCCGGTAAACGCATGCCCGGTGATAGGCTCACCGGGCAAATGAGTCAGGTCAAACGCCGATCTTTCTGCCGAGCAGGCTGCCGGCGTGCGACTGGCCGTCCGGGCCATACAGCGATTTGTTGTTTTTGCTGAGGATGGCCAGCGCCTGAGCGTTATGGTCGATCTGCTGATTGAGCAGCAGACCGTTGTGCTGGTTCTTTTCGCGCAGCGTTTGGCTCAGCAATTGAACGCGCTGCCAACGATCGGCCAGGGGCGCTTGGCTGGCATAGGGCGCGCGTTGCCCGCAGGTTTTTTCCTGCCCCAGGCGCTGTTGCTCGAGATAAGCGACCGTCGCCAGCAGTTGGCTTTTGGCATCGGTGACGCGCTGCAAGGCCACGCCCGGCAACTGGCCGGAGCACAGCAAGTCGTGCTCTTCCTCCAGCACGCCATTGAGCGCCTGCAGCGTTTCCAACAGTTTATCCAGCAGTTGTGCCAGCTTTTCCATAGTAATGACTTATCCTTTACCGCTACTCGCCGCGCGCTGTCAGTCGCGTCCGGCGATCCATTGAACATCGCTCTGCGCGTCTTGCAGCAGCGCATCGGCGATTTTGCCGGCGTCCATCTTCAGTTCACCGTTGCGGATCGCCTGTTTGATGGCCTCGACCCGACCCATATCGATATCCTGGGTGCCCGGCTGCATCAGGCGCGCCTGCGCCTCGCTCAGTTTGACCTGCGTGCCGCTGACGGCGGTTTCGGCCACGGCGGCCTTGCGCGGCTGGAGCGGGTTGTCGGCCGGGGTTTCACGCGGTTGCACAGTGGAAACCGGCTGTAACCGCTGGGTGCGATCGATACTCATGGTCCATCTCCGTTTACGCCGTGACCGCTCGCGGGCGACGACGCTGCAATGAAAGTGTTGCGGCCCTGGTGGCCAATAAAATGCTGCTTGATTTGTCTTATCGGCAAGGTTGGCGGAACCTTTACTTTTTTATAACGTAATGCGGATCGCGCCGTCGTCCCCGACCACGCCGCTGACGATCTGCCCGGAGGCCATGCGTACCCGCACGCTGTCTTCGGCGGCGGCGTTGTTCATCGCCTTACCCGCACCGCTGATGCTGAATCCTTCGCCCTGTGCGTTGACCTGCACCGGTTGCCCAGCCTTGATAATCCAGGCGCGGCGCAGCATGGCGAGAGTCAGCGGCTGACCGGGGCTGATGTTGCGCAGGCTGACGGCACCTAACGCTTTGCCCGCTTCGGTCAGCGCGCGCGGCGGCAGGGTATCGAGCCGGCCCTGTTTCAACGCCAGATCCGCCGCCGTCAACCGGCTGCCGGCGCTGATGCCGCGCGCCGAAACGAGATAGCGGCCGAACACCTGCACCTGCGTCTGGATAAAACGCCGCTCCTGGCCACAGCGCGCCGAAATGCTGACGTTGCCGCCGATCCGCGCGTTGGGCGACAGCGACAGCTGCGGCAGTTCGCAAGCGGGCCATTGGTTCGGCGGCGTGCGCACCCGCACTTTTACCTGTACCGGTTCGCCGCTGAACTTGCCTTGGATGAAGCTTTCGATTTGCGTCGCCAGATCGTCGGCGCGCGCGTTCAGACTGCACAGCAGGCCGATAAGCAGCAGCATTTTACCTTTCATCGTCATCTTCTCAAGCTTCATCGGGATACGCGTAAGTGTACCCGCAGCGCGCGCAGGCTAAGCAGATAAATAGCGCCCCATTTTGCGTTTATTCCCGCGATAGGGTGGCGCAGGGGGCGTTTATGCTGTCGACTCCAAATTCTAACCTCGCGGAGGGAGCATGCTCGACAAACTGGACGCGGCTCTGCGCTTTGGCCAAGAGGCGCTGAACTTGCGCGCCCAGCGGCAGGAAATTCTGGCCGCCAACATCGCCAACGCAGACACGCCGGGTTATCAGGCGCGGGATATCGATTTCGCCAGCCAATTGAACAAGGTGCTGGAGCAGGGGCGCGTCAACGGCAACGGCATGGCGCTGAACCTGACGGCGGCGCGCCACATCCCGGCGCAGACCCTGCAGCCGCCACAGCTCGATCTGCTGTTCCGAGTGCCGGATCAGCCGTCGATGGACGGCAACACGGTGGACATGGATCGCGAACGCACCAACTTTGCCGATAACAGCCTGAAATATCAGACCGACCTGACGCTGCTCAACGGGCAGATCAAAGGGATGATGTCCGTGCTGCAACAAGGATAAGGCGCATGTCTTTACTGAATATTTTTGATATCTCCGGCTCGGCGTTATCGGCGCAATCCCAGCGCATGAACGTCAGCGCCAGCAACATGGCCAACGCCGACAGCGTGACCGGCCCGGACGGTGAACCTTACCGCGCCAAGCAGGTGGTGTTCCAGGTCGCGGCGGCGCCAGGGCAGCCGACCGGCGGCGTGCGCGTCGCCCAGGTGGTGGACGATCCGGCGCCCGAGCGCCTGGTGTATCAGCCGGGCAACCCGCTGGCGGACGCCAAGGGGTATGTGCGCATGCCGAACGTCGACGTGGTGGGGGAAATGGTCAACACCATCTCCGCTTCCCGCAGCTACCAGGCCAACGTCGAGGTGCTCAACACCACCAAGTCGATGATGATGAAAACCCTGACGCTGGGTCAATAACCGGAGATTTCCATGGCTATCGCCGCAACCACCAACGAGTCGTTGGACAACACCGTCATCGGTAACAACAGCAAGACCACCAACAGCCAGGATCTGCACAACAGCTTCCTGACGCTGCTGGTCGCGCAGTTGAAAAACCAGGATCCGACCAACCCGATGCAGAACAACGAACTGACTTCGCAGCTGGCGCAGATCAATACCGTTCAGGGCATCGAAAAACTCAACACCACGCTGGGGTCGATCTCCGGCCAGATCAACAGCAACCAGTCGCTGCAGGCCACCGCGCTGATCGGTCACGGCGTGATGGTGCCGGGCAACAACATTCTGGTCGGCAGCAAGGACGGCAAGGTCAGCACCACGCCGTTCGGCGTGGAACTGGAGCGCGCCGCCGATCAGGTGACCGCCACCATTACCAACGCCAGCGGGCAGGTGGTGCGCACCATTGAAATTGGCGGCCTGACCGCCGGCGTGCACGCCTTCACCTGGGACGGCTCGCTGGATGACGGCTCCACCGCGCCCGACGGCGCCTACAAAGTGGCGATTAACGCCAAAGGCAACGGCGAGCAGCTGGTGGCGCGCAGCCTGCACTTCGGGCTGGTGAACGGCGTGATCCGCGACGGCAACGGCGCCAAGCTGGATCTCGGCCTGGCGGGCAACGCCACCCTGGAAGACGTGCGACAGATCTTATAACCCTAAGCATCAGGCTCAATCGGACGATAGCCTGACCACTATTCGGAGAATAACATGGCCTTTTCTCAGGCAGTCAGCGGCTTGAACGCGGCAGCAACCAACCTGGACGTGATCGGTAACAACATCGCCAACTCCGCGACTGCGGGCTTCAAATCCGGCAGCGTATCCTTTGCCGACATGTTCGCCGGTTCGCAGGTCGGGCTGGGCGTCAAAGTGTCCGGCATCACCCAGAACTTCAAGGGCGGCACCACCACCGGCACCAGCCGCGCGCTGGATGTGGCCATCAATGGCAACGGTTTTTTCCGCATGCAGGATAAAGACGGCGGCATCTTCTATACCCGCAACGGCCAGTTCAAACTGGACGAGAACCGCAACCTGACCAACATGCAGGGCCTGCAGCTGACCGGTTACCCGGCGGCCGGTTCCCCGCCGACCATCCAGCAGGGCGCCAACCCGGTGCCGCTGAGCATTCCTGAAGGCATGATGAACGCCAAGGCGTCCACCTCCGGTGAGATGGTGACTAACCTGAAGTCCACCCATAAAGTGCCGGAAAACAAGACCTTCGATCCGACCAAGCAGGACAGCTACAACTACGTCAACACCATCACCGCTTACGACTCGCTGGGTAATGCGCACAACATCAACGCTTACTTTGTGAAGACCGAAGACAACAAGTGGCAGGTTTACACCCAGGACGGCAGCGCGGCGCCAGTGAACGCCGGCACCATGGAGTTCAGCACCAGCGGTAATCTGGTGAAAACCACCAGCACCAACGGCGCGCCGGGCGAGTTCAGCATGGTGATCCCGATGACCGCCAAAGACGGCGCGCCGGCGCAAAACTTCACCCTGAGCTTCGCCGGCAGCATGCAGCAGAACGTAGGCAGCGACTCGGTGAGCAAGGTGGCGCAGGACGGCTATGCCGCCGGTGAATACACCAACTTCCAAATTAACAACGACGGCACCGTCGTTGGGATCTACTCCAACCAGCAGACCCAGGTGCTGGGCCAGATCGTAATGGCCAACTTCTCCAACCCGGAAGGGCTGGCGTCGCAGGGCGATAACGTTTGGCAGGAAACCGGCGCGTCCGGCCAGCCACGCGTTGGTCTGTCGGGCGGCGGCGGCTTCGGCAAGCTGACCAGCGGCGCGCTGGAATCTTCCAACGTCGATCTGAGCCAGGAGCTGGTGAACATGATCGTCGCACAGCGTAACTACCAGTCCAACGCCCAGACCATCAAGACGCAGGACTCCATCTTGCAGACGCTGGTTAGCCTGCGCTAATAGGGCCGAGTTATGGATCACGCGATTTATACCGCGATGGGCGCGGCGCGCCAAACGCTGGAACAGCAGTCCATTACCGCCAACAACCTGGCCAACGCGTCGACGCCGGGCTTTCGCGTCCAGCTTGCCGCGTTGCGCGCGGTGCCGGTTGACGGTCCGAGCCTGGCGACACGCACCTTGGTGACTGCCTCGACGCCGGGCGCCGACATGAGCCAGGGCGCGCTGAACTACACGGCGCGCCCGCTGGACGTGGCGCTGCAGCAGGATGGTTTTTTGGCGGTGAGCCTGCCGGGCGGCGGCGAGGCCTATACCCGCAACGGCAACATTCAGATTTCCTCCACCGGGCAGTTGACGGTGCAGGGGATGCCGCTGATGGGCGACGGCGGGCCGATCGAGGTGCCGCCGTCGGCGGAGATCACCATCGCGGCCGACGGCACCATTTCGGCGCTGAACGCCGGCGATCCGCCGAACACCATCGCGCAGATTGGCCGCCTGAAGCTGGTGAAGGCCGATGCGCGCGAAGTGATGCGCGGTGACGACGGGCTGTTCCGCCTGACGCCGGAAACTCAACAGCAGCGCGGCAATCAGTTGCAAAACGATCCGCAGGTGCGGGTGATGCCGGGCGTGCTGGAGGGCAGCAACGTCAAGCCGATGGAGACCATGGTCGACATGATCGCCAACGCCCGCCGTTTTGAAATGCAAATGAAGGTCATCCACAGCGTGGATGAAAACGAACAGCGTGCCAACTCACTGCTCTCAGTGAGCTAAGCAGCAAGGAAATAACCGATGATTCCATCCTTATGGATTGCCAAAACCGGTCTGGACGCGCAGCAGACCAACATGGACGTGATCGCCAACAACCTGGCGAACGTCAGCACCAACGGCTTCAAGCGCCAGCGTGCGGTATTTGAAGATCTGCTGTACCAGACCATGCGTCAGCCGGGTGCGCAGTCTTCCGAGCAGACTACGCTGCCTTCCGGTCTGCAGATCGGCACCGGCGTGCGTCCGGTGGCGACCGAGCGCCTGCACAGCCAGGGCAACCTGTCGCAGACCAACAACAGCAAAGACGTCGCCATCAAAGGGCAGGGTTTCTTCCAGGTGATGCTGCCGGACGGCACCCAGGCCTACACCCGCGACGGGTCGTTCCAGATCGATCAGAACGGCCAGCTGGTCACCTCCAGCGGTTTCCAGGTGCAGCCGGCGATCACCATTCCGGCGAACGCGCTGTCCATCACCGTCGGCCGCGACGGCATCGTCAGCGTCACCCAGCAGGGGCAAACCGCCGCCCAGCAGGTGGGCCAACTGACGCTGACGACCTTTGTCAACGACAGCGGTCTGGAGAGCGTGGGCGAGAACCTGTATCAGGAAACCGAAAGCTCGGGCGCGCCGAACGAGAGCACGCCGGGGCTGAACGGCGCCGGTCTGCTGTATCAGGGCTACGTGGAAACCTCCAACGTTAACGTGGCGGAAGAGCTGGTCAACATGATCCAGACTCAGCGCGCTTACGAGATCAACAGCAAAGCGGTATCGACCTCCGATCAGATGCTGCAAAAGCTGACGCAACTGTAATCTGTCCTTGACGGGCCCGGCATGCCGCGCCCGTCATTCTCTTTCGTGAAACAAAGGCGATACCCGTGGTAACCACATATTCGATGGCAATCCTGCCGCGGCAGGGACAACGCTGGCTGGCGGGAATGGTGATGCTGACGCTGAGCGGCTGCGCTTATATCCCGCACAAACCGCTGGTGGACGGCGCGACCACGGCGCAGCCCGCGCCGGCCAGCGCGCCGATGCCGAACGGCTCAATCTTCCAGACGGTGCAGCCGATGAACTACGGCTATCAGCCGCTGTTCGAAGACCGCCGGCCGCGCAACGTCGGCGACACCCTGACCATCGTGCTGCAGGAAAACGTCAGCGCCAGCAAAAGCTCCTCCGCCAACGCCAGCCGCAACGGCGCCAGCAAGTTCGGCGTCGCCACCTCGCCGCGTTACCTCGACGGCCTGTTGGGCAATGCGCGCGCCGATATGGACATTTCCGGCGACAGCACCTTCGGCGGCAAGGGCGGCGCCAACGCCAACAACACCTTCAACGGCACCATTACGGTGACGGTCAACCAGGTACTGGCCAACGGCAACCTGCACGTGGTGGGGGAAAAGCAGATCGCCATCAACCAGGGCACCGAATTCATCCGCTTCTCC
Organism: Serratia sp. CY81684; assembly: GCF_052166595.1. Lineage (NCBI taxonomy): Bacteria > Pseudomonadati > Pseudomonadota > Gammaproteobacteria > Enterobacterales > Yersiniaceae > Serratia > Serratia sp. CY81684. The sequence goes on from NZ_JBJNOO010000003.1 coordinate 937,991, forward strand.
GGCGTCGTCAACCCGCGCACCATCAGCGGCAACAACTCGGTGACCTCGACGCAGGTGGCGGACGCGCGGATCGAATACGTCGGCAATGGCTATATCAACGAAGCGCAGACCATGGGCTGGCTGCAGCGCTTCTTCTTAAATGTTTCACCGTTCTAAGGATTGACTGATGCTGAAAAAATGGTTTATCGCGCTGTGCGTCGGGCTGGTGTGCTTGCCGGCGGCGGCGGAGCGCATCCGCGATCTGGTGACGGTGCAGGGCGTGCGAGACAACGCCCTGATCGGCTACGGCCTGGTGGTGGGGCTGGACGGCTCCGGCGACCAGACCATGCAGACGCCGTTCACCACCCAAAGCCTGAGCAATATGCTGTCGCAGCTGGGCATCACCGTGCCGCCGGGCACCAACATGCAGCTGAAAAACGTGGCGGCGGTGATGGTGACCGCCAAACTGCCGCCGTTCTCGCGCGCCGGGCAGAATATCGACGTGGTGGTCTCATCAATGGGCAACGCCAAGAGCCTGCGCGGCGGCACCCTGCTGATGACGCCGCTCAAAGGCGTGGATAACCAGGTCTATGCACTGGCGCAGGGCAACGTGCTGGTCGGCGGCGCGGGCGCGGCGGCCGGCGGCAGCAGCGTGCAGGTCAACCAGCTGGCGGGCGGGCGCATCAGCAACGGCGCCACCATCGAGCGCGAGCTGCCGACCACCTTCGGCAGCGGCGGCGTACTCAACCTGCGGCTGAACGACGAAGACTTCACGCTGGCGCAGCAGATCAGCGACGCTATCAACCGCCAACGCGGCGGCGGCACCGCGACGCCGCTCGACGCCCGCACCATTCAGGTGCTGGTGCCGCAGGGCAACAGCTCTCAGGTACGCTTCCTGGCGGAGATTCAGAACATCACCGTCAACGTCGGCGCGATGGACGCCAAGGTGATCATCAACTCGCGCACCGGGTCGGTCGTGATGAACCGCGATGTGATCCTCGATTCCTGCGCCGTCGCCCAGGGCAACCTGTCGGTGGTGGTCGATCGGCAGAACACCGTCAGCCAGCCAACGACCCCGTTCGGCGGCGGCCAGACGGTGGTGACGCCAAACACCCAGATCTCGGTGCAACAGCAGGGCGGATCGCTGCAGAAGGTGAACGCCAGCGCCAACCTGAACAATGTGATCCGCGCGCTGAACGCGCTGGGCGCTACGCCGATCGATCTGATGTCGATCCTGCAGGCGATGCAGAGCGCCGGCTGCCTGCGCGCCAAGTTGGAAATCATCTGATGGCCGGCGATCTGATGGCGATGTCGGGCGCGGCCTATGACGCCCAGGCGCTGAACGGCCTGAAGCGCGACGCGGCGGCCGACCCGCAGGGCAACCTCAAGCAGGTGGCCCAGCAGGTAGAAGGCATGTTCGTGCAGATGATGCTGAAAAGCATGCGTTCCGCCTTGCCGCAGGACGGGGTATTGAGCAGCGATCAAACGCGGCTCTATACCTCGATGTACGACCAGCAAATCGCCCAGCAGATGTCGCAAAAAGGGCTGGGGCTGGCCGACATGATGGTCAAGCAGATGAGCAACGCCAACGCGGTGCCGAGCGAAACCGCGGGCCTGTCGCCGATGGCGCTGGACAACGAGGTGCTGCAAACGCTGCCGAACCAGGCGCTGGAGCAGATGGTGCGCCGCGCGATGCCGAAAGCCCCGTCGGCCGCCGCGCCGCTGTCGCTCAACAACGGCAACTTCGTCGCTCGTCTGTCGATACCGGCGAAGGTCGCCAGCCAGCAGAGCGGCATTCCGCATCAGCTGATCGTCGCGCAGGCGGCGCTGGAGTCCGGCTGGGGGCAGCGCGAGATCCCGACCTCAGACGGCACGCCGAGCTACAACCTGTTCGGCATCAAGGCCGGCGGCAGCTGGAACGGGCCGGTGACGGAGATCACCACCACCGAGTTCGAACAGGGCGCGGCGAAGAAGGTGAAGGCGAAGTTCCGCGTCTACGGCTCGTACGTCGAAGCGATCGCCGATTACGTCAAACTGCTGACCAACAACCCGCGCTACGCCGATGTGGCCGCCGCGCGCAGCCCGGAACAGGCGGCGCATGCGCTGCAGCGCGCCGGCTATGCCACCGACCCGCAGTACGCCAGCAAACTGGTCAGCGTGATTCAGCAGATGAAGAGCGCGGGGGAACAGGCGGTGAAAGCTTACACCCACGATCTGAAAGATTTGTTCTAAATCCCCGTCATTCTTGACGCCGCAGCGGCGCCAATTATTTAGGGGATAGGCGGTAACGAAGGCTGGCTGGATGCTGAGCGCGTTGCCGCTTTTTTTCCTCAAGTTCTTCTCATTTTTGCCGATAACCGAAACAGGCTGAGCGAACAGGCTCAGCAGCTCAATTAAGAACCCTGTGGGCCACCGGCGCCGCAGCATAAGGAATTCCGATGTCCAATAGCTTAATCAATACCGCGATGAGCGGGCTGAATGCGGCTCAGGTGGCGCTCAGTACCGTCAGCAACAACATCTCCAACTACAACGTGGCGGGCTACAACCGCCAGACCGCGATCCTGGCGCAGAACGGCGGCATGGCCACCATGAGCGGCTTTATCGGCAACGGCGTGACCGTCACCAGCGTCAACCGCGAGTACAACCAGTTCATCACCAACCAGCTGCGCGGCGCACAAAGCGCGTTCGGGGCGCAAAACGCCTATTACGAGAAGATTTCGCAGATCGACAACCTGTTGGCGAGCAAGACCAACCCGCTGTCGACCAACATGCAGGACTTCTTCACCAACCTGCAGAACCTGGTGAGCAACGCCGGTGACGACGCCGCGCGCCAGACGGTGCTGGGCAAGGCTAACGGCCTGGTGAACCAGTTCAACAACACCGATAAATTCCTGCGCGACATGGATAACGGCGTTAATCAGCAGATCAGCGATACGGCGCAGCAGATCAACAGCTACGGCCAACAGATCGCCAAACTGAACGACGAGATCACCCGTTTGCGCGGCAGCGCCGCCGGCGAGCCGAATGCGTTGCTGGATCAGCGCGATCAGCTGGTCACCGAATTGAATCAGCTGGTGGGCGTACAGGTCACGCAACAGGACGGCGACGCCTATACCGTCTCCTTCGCCAACGGCTTGACCCTGGTGCAGGGCAGCAATACCTATCAGGTGGAAGCCGTGCCTTCCAGCAGCGATCCTTCCCGTTTGACTATCGGTTACAACCGCGGCAACGGCGCCAGCGAAGTGCCGGAAGGCCAGATCACCAGCGGCACGCTGAGCGGCGTGCTGAAATTCCGCAGCGAAACGCTGGACGGCGTGCGCAATCAGCTGGGCCAGTTGGCGCTGGCGATGGCGGACAGCTTTAACCAGCAGCATCGCGCCGGCTTCGATCTGAACGGTGACGCGGGCGGCGACTTCTTCAGCTTCAGCGGCGGCCGGGTGGTGGATAACACCCGCAACACCGGCGACGCGTCGCTGTCAGTCTCTTACACCGATACCGGCAAGGTGAAGGCCAACGATTATCGCGTCGAGTTCGACGGCAGCAACTGGCAGGTCAGCCGCCTGCCGGACAACGTGAAAGTCAACGCGACGCCGGGCACCAGCGCCGACGGCAAGCCGACGCTGAACTTCGACGGGTTGGAAGTGAACATCGACGGCAATGCGCAGGCCAAAGACAGCTTCACCGTGAAGCCGGTCAGCGACGTGGCGGGCAATCTGAAAGTGGCCATCACCGATTCGTCCAAGATCGCCGCCGCCGGTAAAGACGACAGCGGCCGCGGCGATAACGAAAACGCCAAGAAGCTGCTGGATCTGCAAACCAAAAACCTGGTGGACGGCAAGGCGACCCTGAGCGGCGCTTACGCCGGCATCGTCAGCGGCGTCGGCAACCAGACCGCTGCCGCCAAGGCTATCGCCACCTCGCAGGCCAAGATCGTCACGCAGCTGGGCGCGCAACAGCAGTCGATGTCCGGCGTCAACCTTGACGAAGAGTATGGCGAGCTGCTGCGTTTCCAGCAGTACTACATGGCCAACGCGCAGGTGATTCAGACCGCCAGCTCGCTGTTCGACGCGCTGCTGAATATTCGTTGATTTCATTGTTAATCGGCGCCGATAACGGCGCCGGTCGCTCAGAGTAAGGAACCCACAGCATGCGCATGAGCACCAGCATGATGTACCAACAGAACATGAACGGCATCACGGGCAACCAGTCGCTGTTCATGAAGGCGGCCGAGCAGCTTTCCTCGGGCAAGCGGGTGATCAACCCGTCCGACGATCCGCTGGCGGCGTCGCGCGCGGTGATGTTGTCGCAATCGCAGGCGGAAAACAGCCAGTACACGCTGGCGCGCACCTTCGCTCGTCAGAACGTGTCGATGGAAGAAACGGTCTTGGCCGGCGCGACCTCCACCATCGCGGACATGAAGGCGCTGATCGTCAATGCCGGCGGTACGGAAAGCGATAACGATCGCCAGTCGCTGGCCACTCAGCTGCAGGGGCTGAAAGATCAGCTGCTGAACCAGGCCAACAGCACCGACGGCAACGGCCGCTATATGTTCGGCGGGTATGTGAACGACAAGGCGCCGTTCGTCGACAACGGCGGCACCGTCAGCTATCAGGGCGGCGACAAGACGGTTCAGCAGAAAGTGGACGCCAACCGCACCATGACCATCGGCCATACCGGCAACGCGGTGTTCATGTCGTTGACCAGCAACCCGAAGCCCGAGCCGGACGGCAGCGCGCCGGTCAGCAACGTATTCGAGAGCATCGATATCGCGCTGAACGCGCTGAAAATCCCGCTGCAGGGCGCCGACGAGGCCACCAAGCAGCAGGTGAACGATGCGCTGGCGAAAGCCAACCGCGGCCTGGACAACTCCTACAACAACGTGCTGAGCGTGCGCGCCGAGCTGGGCAGCCAGCTGCAGGAGATGGATCAACTGGACAGCATCGGCAAAGAGCGCGATATGACCAACCAAATCCAGATGAGCGCGCTGACGGATGCCGACCTCGCCGAGTCTATCTCGTCTTATTTCATGCAGCAGGCGGCGCTGCAGGCGTCGTATAAAACCTTCAGCGATATGCAGGGCATGTCGTTGTTCCAGATGAATCGTTAAGAGCAATACCCCGTTGCCTGACCGCGACGGGTTTCCCTTTAGTGCGCTTAGAAAATGCCCTCTCCGCCCCGCGGGGAGGGAGGCTTCTTGAAACCGGGCGCACTCGTTTGGCGCGTCGCTCGTTCTCCCACTACTGACTGAGTGACGCGCCTTTTTTTGTCTGCATGTTCCCCATTCACCTTAAGCCTTAGCGGAAAGGCACGCCGCGATCGTTGCCGGACCCTTTAGTGCATTGACCGCCTATGTTGACAAAGGCTGAGGCCGCCGCAGTGCCAATCGCACTGCCGTTACGGCTGGCCAGGGCGCCGGCCATGGCAATGGCGCCGGTCACCACCGCGCCGGTACAAGGATCCTGAAATAGCCCATAGCCTTTCGCCGCCCAATTAGGCTGGAAGCCGTTCGCCTGCGCGCCGTAGGAGCTTCGGCCATAGTCGCGATCCCGATCGCCGCCGTTATTGCCGTCACCGGCGCCGCCCATCCGTTGCATTTCTTCTCTGGTCAGTTCTCTCAGCATAGGTCGATCTCCTGTTAACGCGACTTAGCGTTATTTTTAGGGTTGTTATTTTCGATTTGAGATTTTCGGCTCTCATTGAACAGCCACCGTATTGGCTTATAGAGGCACTCGGCCAACTTCAATGAGCCAAATAAGGTAAACGGGATGATGACAAAACTATCGACGCCAGGCGGCAGAGCAAATAAACCCCAGGAAAAACCTAGCGTGTTTAAAATAGTGCTCATGATCAAAAGGGCGATGCCGCTGATGAATAAATCACTCAGCTGGAATTTTATCTTCATATTTACACCGATTATATTTGGGTGAGGCTTTCAGCGTGCTGTCTGTAAGGTTGCTTCCAATATAACGCTGGGGGGATAAGGTGGGAAATCGATTTTTCTTGTCAGTGAATAAATAAGAGATGTGAGTAAAGCAAATTATTAATGCATTATCTTTAAATTTAGCGTGGCAGCGAGGGCGACGTGCTGCATTATTTCATTACTGACAATGAAATGCACAGGACGTCGACATGGCTTGCCGACGGGTGATCAATGCCGGTTACGGCAGGAGCCGGGTTGCCGTTCCGGTGCAGCGTCGAATGGCGCAGCAGAGGCCGGATACGGGCGCAACCCGGAATGTTTTGCTAAAAGCTGTACGGATTATTTCTTTTTCTTCACTACTTTCCATTTTCCGCCGTCGGCCGTCTCGGTAAAGGAAACTCTAAACTTGTTGCTTTTCCAGTGGGTCAAACCGAATAACCGGCGTGCTTTGCGGTTGCTTTTCGCTTTAATCATGATCTCGCTCCTGTAGTTAGCAAAGGTCGATGCTGCGCCCTGCAGCCGGCAGGCTGCCAGACGCATTTATTCAGGGTGTAAGTTATCTGCCGCGCATTTAACCCTGCGTGGCTGCGTTATTTTATTTTTCTCTAATTAATGGCTGTATATTATCGCTGCGGAGACTCACGCGCTGTGGCGATATTTTTGTTACCGGGTCTATTCTAGGTCGGGGTTTTATTTATTCAAGCCGCCGGAGACATTTGAACCTTAATCCGGATAAAAGCCGTTTCTCAGGCTTTTGTCCCAAGAAAGCGTTTTTATTGCCATTTTGTCTCAGGCGGAAGAGAGGGGAAGGAAGGGGCCGCACAGGGGCTCAGAAGGTCATGCCGCCGATCACCGCCGCTAGTCGATCGAACACTTCGCCGAACAGATGTTCGCAGAACGGCGCCAGCATCGGCATCATCATGCCCAGCGTCATGATGCCGAAGGTCATGGTGACCGGGAAGCCGATCACGAACACCGACAGCTGCGGCGTCATGCGGTTGAGCAGGCCGAGCGCCATGTTGAGCGTCAACAGCAGGCAGATCAGCGGCAGCGCCAGCATCATGCCGTTGATGAAGATCAGCGAGCCGACCTGGGTTAACACCAGGAAACCGTTGCCGTTCAGCGGCTGCGTTTGGACAGGCAGGGTGTGGAAGCTGTCCGCCAGCAGCGAAATCAGCCACAGATGGCCGTCGAAGCTGAGGAACAGCAACATCGCCAGCAGGTTAAGCAGGCGCGCCAGCACCGGCATGTTCGGGCCGCCGCTGGGATCGAAGAAGGTGGCGAACGACAGGCCCATCTGCATGCCGATCACTTCGCCCGCCAGGCGCACCGCCGCGAAGGCGAACTGCATGGTCAACCCCAGCGCCACGCCGATCAGTATTTGCTGAATCGCCAGCCACAGGCCGGCGGCGGAGAAGATGGGAATATTGCTGGCGGGCAGCGTCGGCGCGATCAGGATGACGATCAGCCCGCCAAGGCCGATTTTGACCTTTTTGCTGATTTGCTTTTCGCTGAATATCGGCGCGGTGCTGATCAGCGCCAGAATGCGCAGCAGCGGCCAAAAATAGTGGCTTAGCCAGACGGTGAGCTGGGCGCTGTCGAAAGTGAGCACGGTCAGCCGATCAGGGTAGGCAGGTTGCTGAACAGGGTGCGCATGTAGTCCAGCAACAGGTTCAGCATCCAGGGGCCGGCGATGATGATGGTGGCCACTACCGCCAGAATTTTGGGGATGAACGACAGCGTCATTTCGTTGATCTGGGTGGCGGCCTGCAGCAGGCTGACCACCAGGCCGCTGATGAGCGCCGCCAGCAGCAGCGGGGCGGCCAGCGCCAGCGCCACTTTCATCGCCTCGGTGCCGAGCGCCATAACCGATTCAGGTGTCATCTCGCGTTCTCCGATCGGGGGTTACGAATAGAAGCTCTGCGCCAGCGAGCCAAGCAGCAGCTGCCAGCCATCGACCAGCACGAACAGCATCAGCTTGAACGGCAGCGAGATGGTGGCCGGCGGCACCATCATCATCCCCAGCGCCATCAATACGCTGGCGACCACCAGGTCGATGATCAGGAACGGAATAAACACTGTAAAGCCGATCTGGAAGGCGGTTTTCAGTTCGCTGGTGACGTAGGCGGGCAGCAGGATGCGCATCGGCACCGCTTCCGGGCCGGCCAGCGGCGGCTGATTGGCCAGTCTGGCGTACAGCGCGAGATCGGTTTCGCGCGTTTGGCGCAGCATGAACTCGCGCAGCGGCTGCGCGCCTTTATCCAGCGCGACTTCCAGTCCGATTTTGTCCTGGCTGAACGGCAGGTAGGCGTCCTGATAGACCTTGTCGAACACCGGCGACATGATGAAGAAGGTCAGGAACAGCGCCAGCCCCAGCATCACCTGGTTCGGCGGCGCCGACGGCGTGCCCAGCGCATTGCGCAGCAGCCCGAGCACGATGATGATGCGGGTGAAGCTGGTCATCATCAGCAGCATGGCCGGCAGGAAGGTCAGCGAGGTCAACAGCACCAGCGTCTGCACCGGCAGCGACCAGCTTTGGCCGCCGTTGGCCAGCGGCTGGCTGATCAGCCCCGGTAGTTGTGCAAAAGCCGCCGGGCTGATCAGCAGCAGGGCGGCAGGGAGCCAAACCGCCGGACGGCGGATGAGGGTATGAAGAGTCGAGGTCATGCCGATTTTTCCGGGCGTTTCAGAACTTTTTGCATCAGTTGGCGGAAGTCCGCCGGTGTCGCCGCGTTGGACTCGCCTTCGTCTTTCGGCGGGGCGGGCAGGGTGTGCAGCGGGGTGATCTGCTGGGCGGTGACGCCCAAGACCAGCAGGGTGTCGTCGATTTCCACCACCACCACGCGCTCACGCTGCCCGACCTGGCAACTGGCGCGCAGGTTGAGCAGTTTGTTGTTGCGCGCCTGCGGGGCGAACCCCAGCCGACGGAACAGCCAACCGGCCAGCAGGATCAGCAGCAGAATGCCGCCGAGCGCGCTGCTGACCTGCATTAACACCGAACCGGCCGGCAGGGCCGGCGCGGCGGGGTGTTGGGTGCTTTGCACGGTAACGGGCGCCGCGGCGGTCATCAGCGGCTCAGTCGACGCATGCGTTCGGATGGGGTGATGATGTCGGTGATGCGCACGCCGAACTTGTCGGCCACCACCACCACTTCACCTTGTGCGATCAGGTAACCGTTGATCAGGATATCCAGCGGTTCGCCAGCCAGGCCGTCCAGCGCCACCACCGAGCCCTGCGACAGGCGCAGCAACTCTTTGATGGTCATCTTGGTGCGCCCCAGTTCCACGGTCAGCTTGACCGGAATATCCAGGATCAGGTCGATATCCTGCAGGCTGCCGAGCGCATCCTGAGCTTCCAGCGACTTGAACACCCCTTCGGTGCTCGCGCCGGATTTCTCTGAAGACTGCTGCTCGTTAAACGCATCAGCCCACAGATCGTCTACGGATTCCTTTCCTTCGCCAGACGGTTGCTTAGGATCACTCATTGGGCTGTTCCTCACTCAGAGCATTCAAAATAGGGTTAATCAAATGTTCAACACGCAGGGCGTATTGCCCGTTCAACGTGCCGTATTGGCTGGTCAGAACCGGTACGCCGTCCACATGGGCGATCAGGCGTTCCGGCTTGTCTATCGGTAATACATCGCCCGGTTGCAGCTTCAGGACTTTCGACAGCCGCATCGGGATATCGACGAAGTTGGCGATCAGCTCCAGTTCGGAATGCTGCACCTGCTTCACCAGCGTTTCGCGCCAGTGGCTGTCTTCCTGCCGCGAATTTTCCAGCGGCGGGTTGGTCAACAGCTCGCGCAGCGGCTCAATCATCGCGAAGGGAATGCAGATGTTGAACTCGCCGGTCAGCGCGCCGATCTCCACCTGGAACGGCGTGGTGACCACGATGTCGTTCGGCGAGGTGGTGATGTTGGTGAACTTCACCTGCATTTCGGCGCGCACGTACTCTACGTCGATCTTGTAGATGGCGCTCCAGGCGTCGCCGTAGGCGTCCAGCGCCAGACGCAGCATGCGCTTGATCACCCGTTGTTCGGTCGGGGTGAATTCGCGGCCTTCGACCTTGGTCGGGAAGCGGCCGTCGCCGCCGAACAGGTTATCGACGGCGATGAACACCAGGCTCGGCGCGAACACGAACAGGGCGGTGCCGCGCAGCGGATTCAGATGCACCAGGTTCAGGTTGGTCGGCACCGGCAGGTTGCGGGCGAACTCGTGATACGGCTGGATTTTGATCGGGCCGACGGTAATGTCCGGGCTGCGGCGCAGCAGGTTGAACAACCCCATGCGGAACTGCCGGGCAAAACGTTCGTTGATGATTTCCAGCGCGTGCAGGCGCTCGCGCACCACGCGGCGCTGGGTGTTCGGATCGTAAGGCTTGACCTCGCTCTCTTTGCCGACCACCGCCTCGGGTTCATCACCCGCGCTGTCGCCGTTGAGCAAGGCGTCGATCTCTGCCTGTGAAAGAATGCTATCGCCCATAGTGATTACCGCAGTATGAAGGCGGTGAACAGCACGTCGCTGACCACCTGCTTCGGTTGTCCCTTAACCAGCGGCGGGCTGAGCACGTCCTTAATCTGCGCCACCAACTGTTGCTTCCCTTGTTCATTGGCCAGCTGGCTCGCTTCCTGACGGGAGAGCAGCATCAGCAGACGGCTGCGCACTTCCGGCAGAAAATCGTTCAGCTGGCGGCGGGTACTTTCGTCCGGCAGACGCAGCGTGAGGCCGATGTACAGCACGCGATCCGGGTTGTTGTCCGGCGTCACCAGGTTGACGGTAAAGGTGTCGAGCGGCATGAACACCGGCGCGGCCGGCGGTTGCTGTTTGGCTGCGGCCGGTTCGGCGCCGTTTTTATGCTGTTGCAGCAGCCACCAGCTGTAGCCCGCGGCGCCACAGGCGACGACGCTGATCAACACCAGCAGGATGACCAGAAGGGGGCGTTTCGGTGCTGCCGGAAGGGAGTTCTGAGACATAGCGAAATCTAATTCCTGTTGTTCCACCCGCGGCCGGCGAGGCGGCGGGCATAGCGCGCGGCAAAGCCGCACGCATGACATGTAAAGGTATTATCGCGTCTATTGTGGCGTGCAATAGCCTGAATAGACGCGCAAATGGGTGCCAGCTTGGGCGTTTGCGGCGACTTAGGCGAAAATATCGACGCCGTTGACCGCGCTGGCCATACGCTGCAGCGCAACCGGCGTACTGACGTTGTCGGCTGCCGCAGCCTCGCCGCCATGATGTTCAGCATAGCTGGAACGGCCCTGGCCGTTGGAAGCCTGCTGTTGCGCCTGCTGCTGCCATTGCGGCGTGGATTCGCCGCCCACGCTGCTCTGCCCCAGGTTGATACCGCTCTCCGCCAGCGCGTGCCGCAGCTGCGGCATCGCCGCTTCCACCGCCGCACGCACCTGGCCGTGCGCAGAGGCGATGTGCAGCTGCGCCTGCTGATCGTCCAGTTTCAGCGTGATCTGCAAGGCGCCCAGTTCCTGCGGGTGCAGGCGCAGCTCGGCGCTCTGCTGGCCGTTGCGGTGGAACATCAGCACCTGTTGGTTCAACGCCTGCTGCCACTCCGGGCTGCCCAGCTGCGCGTTGAGCTGCGGCGTAGGCGGCGCCGTCACCAGCGCGCTGGCCGGGGCGGCCGTTTGCGTCGGGCTGGCGGCGGCCAGGGCGACAGCGTGATTGAGCGTCGGTTGCTGCTGCGCATCGCTCGCCGGCAGCGGCTGTGCGGCGTTTGCGCGTTCACCGCTGGTCGGCTGCGGGAGCGCCGCGGCAGCGTTGTCGCCATCGGTAGCCGGCGTTTTCGCGCCCGTCACCGCCGAGGCGGGGGCCGCCGACGAGTGCGCGGCGGTGTTATCACCGGCCGCCGCGATGTTCAGCAGGCCGTTGCCGGGCTGCAGCGCAGTGGCCTCGTCAGCGTTTTCCATCGGCAGCGACTGTTGGCCTTCGGCCGGTTGCGCCTGAGCGACGATCGCGGCCGGCAGCATGGCGTACAGCGCCTGCAGCGTCGCGGCATCCAGCTCTTTGGCGGCGACGATCGGCGGCTGCGCCGGTTTATCGCCGGCGGCGGGCGCATCGCCTTCAACGGCTTCTGAAGAAGGCGCGTCGGCTGAGGCTGACAGGTTCGGCAACAGGCCGCCGCGCTCGCCGAAGGTGGCCAGCAGCTGATTGAGCTGGTTGCGGCTCAGGGCCGGGGCGCGTTCATCGTCCGCGCTCAGCGTGGCCGGCTGAGGTTTGCCATCGGCGGCGGGCGCGAAACGCGCGCCGAGCAGCTGGGCAAAAGCGGACGACAGCTGGCTTTCGTCCAGCGCCGAGGTCAGTTCGGTCAGACCGCCGGCGTCGCCGGGTAAGGCCAGGCCGGACAGGGCGTTCAGATTCATGGGTTGATATTCCTTTGTGCGCTGCGTTGAGCGAATTCATCCATCAATTTTTGATCCCGTTTGTTCTCCTGCTGCTGCTCCGCGTTCATTGCGCGGGTATGCAGGGTTTCGAAAGCGTTCAGCCGCTGTTGTTTGTCTTGCCATTGCTTCACCGCGTGATCCACTTTCTGCCCCCACTGCAGCAGCTGCTGGCGGTGCTGGTCGATGGCCTGCTCCAGCGTGCCGATAAACTGCTGGTAGTTTTGCCAGCGTGAGCTGTCCATGCCGTCGCAGAGCGTATGATTCAGCTTCTGGCGGTATTCGTCCTGATAGTTGAGCAGCATCGACAGCTGTTGCTCCGCCGCCTGCTGCGCCTGCCGCACCTGGCCCAGCTGTTGCGCGGCTTGCTCCACCGCATCCTGCGCCAGATCGCGCAGGGTAATCAGGGGGGATTGTGATTTCATCGCTGTGCGCCTCTGGTGACGTTAAACAATCAACTGCTGCAGCTGTTGACAGGCTTCATCATAGCCGCTGCGTTCAAAGATGCCCTGTTGCAGGTAGGCTTCCATCTGCGGGTACAGCGTCATCGCTTTGTCCAGCAACGGATCGCTGCCCGCCGCGTAGGCGCCGACGCTGATCAGATCGCGGTTGCGCTGATAGCTGGCCAGCATCTGTTTGAAGGTGCGAACCCGGCGGTAATGCTCTTCGTCGATCAGCGACGTCATGGCGCGGCTGATTGACGCTTCGATGTCGATCGCCGGGTAGTGGCCGGCCTCCGCCAGCCGCCGCGACAGCACCACGTGGCCATCGAGGATGGCGCGCGCCGAGTCGGCGATCGGGTCTTGCTGATCGTCCCCTTCGGTCAACACGGTGTAGAAGGCGGTGATGGAGCCGCCGCCGCTGATGCCGTTGCCTGCGCGCTCCACCAGAGCGGGCAGCTTGGCGAAGACCGAAGGCGGATAGCCTTTGGTCGCCGGCGGCTCGCCGATGGCCAGGGCGATCTCACGCTGCGCCATGGCGTAGCGGGTAAGGGAGTCCATGATCAGCAACACATGCTGCCCGCGATCGCGGAAATCTTCGGCGATGCGGGTGGCGTAGGCCGCTCCCTGCATGCGCAGCAGCGGCGACACGTCCGCCGGCGCGGCGATCACTACCGAGCGCGCGCGGCCTTCGGCACCGAGAATGTTCTCGATAAAGTCTTTGACCTCGCGACCTCGTTCGCCGATCAGGCCAACGACGATCACATCCGCCTGGGTATAACGGGCCATCATGCCGAGCAGCACGCTCTTACCGACGCCGGAGCCGGCGAACAGGCCCATGCGCTGGCCGCGCCCGACGGTCAGCAGGCCGTTGATGGTGCGCACCCCCACGTCCAGCACCTGCTCAATTGGCGTGCGCTGCAAGGGATTGAACGGCGCGGTGATCAGCGGCGCGCGGTAACCGGTTTCCGGGGAGGGCAGGCCGTCGAGCGGTTTGGCGCTGCCGTCGAGCACGCGCCCCAGCAGGGCCGGGCCGAGCGGCAGCTGTTTGCCGGCGCTTTGGCCTTCCGGCGCGATACGGGCGTAAACCCGCGCGCCCGGCACGATGCCTTCCACTTCTTCCAGCGGCATCAGGAACAGCCGCTGGCCGTTGAAGCCGACCACTTCGCTTTCCACTTCCTGCACCTCACCGGCGTCGTGCCGTTCGATGAGGCAGGTCGCGCCGAGCGGCAGCTGCAGGCCGGTGGCCTCCAGCACCAGCCCGGTAGCGCGGGTCAGGCGACCGTAGCGGCGCACCGTCGGCGCGCGGGCGATGCGTTTTTCCAGCGTATCCAGAGAGCTCAGCCAGCGGCCGAGACGCGCGGTCATCAGACTTCTCCCGGTGCCGCCAGGCGGCACAGTTCATGCCAGCGCGTCGCCAGGCTGGCGTCGAGATCGCCTTCCTCGGCGCTGACCTTGCAGCCGCCCGGATGCAGTTCACCGTCCGCCAGCAGGCGCCAGCCGTGCAGGCTGAGGGTAACCCCCAACTGCTGCTCGACGCGCGGGTAGTCGTCCGGGTGGACCCGCAGCTGCGGCTTGCCGTTGAACATCGGCTCCTGCTGGATCAGCTGTTGGATCTGCGCGAGCAGGGCGGTGCCGTCGCACACCGGCGGCTGGCCCAGCACCTGTTTGGCGGCGGTCAGCGCCAGCTGCATCAACCGTGATGCGATCACGCTGTCGAGCGCGTCCAGCGTGTGCTGGAATTCGGTGACCAGCTGCTGCCAGTGGGCGGTCAGCGGCTGTTGCTGCTGTTGCGCTTCCAGCAGCCCCTGCTGGCGGCCTTCCTCCAGTCCGGACTGAAAACCGGCCTCGTAACCTTTCTGCTGGCCGTCGGCATAGCCCAGTTGCTGGCCCTGTTGCTCCGCCTGCAGGCGCAGCGTCGCCAACTGCTGCTGCAATTCGGCCTGCGCGTCCGGCGACGGATCGCTGTGTTCGAGATCCGGCAGCGGCGGCAGTTCGAACGCCGGTTTCTGTTCGCCCAAATCGTTGAGCGACCAGGGCTGCCAGGGCAGGGTGTTAATGCGATCAGACATAGGTGTCCTCGCCGCCGCCGATGATCATTTCGCCGGTTTCCGCCAGGCGTCTTACCACCAGCAGGATGGCTTTCTGCTCGTTCTCCACCTGCGACATGCGCACCGGCCCACGGTTGGCCAGGTCGTCGCGCAGGATGTCGGCGGCGCGTTGCGACATGTTCTTGAGGAACTTCTCGCGCAGCGGCTGTTCGGCGCCTTTCAACGCGATCAGCAGCGACTCGCCTTCCACTTCCTGCAGCAGGCGTTGGATGCTGCGATCGTCGACTTCCACCAGGTTTTCGAACAGGAACATCTCGTCGATGATCTTCTGCGCCAGCTCGCCGTCGTATTCGCGCATCGCGTCGATGACCGCTTCTTCCTGCTGGGTTTTCATCAGGTTGATGATCTCGGCGGCGGTGCGCACCCCGCCCATTTTGCTGCGCTTGAGGTTCTGGCCGTCGAGCAGGTTGTTCAGCACCTCGGTCAGCTCCGCCAACGCCGCCGGCTGCACGCCGCCGAAGGTGGCGATACGCAGCATCACGTCGTTGCGCAGGCGTTCGTCGAACAGGGCCAGGATGTCCGCCGCCTGGCCGCGTTTGAGGTGCACCAGAATGGTGGCGATGATCTGCGGGTGTTCGTCGCGGATCAGATCGGCGGCGCTCTGCGGCTCCATAAAGTTGAGCGTTTCCATGCCGGTGGTGGTCTCGCGCGATTCGAGAATGTCTTCCAGCAGGCTGGCGGCGCGCTCTTCGCCCAGCGCCTTGACCAGCACCGAGCGCAGGTAGTCGCTGGCGTTGACGCTCAGCGCCGCGTATTGCTCGGCGTCGTCTTCAAACTCGGTCAGTATCTCGCCGAGCTGTTTGTGTGAAACCTGGCTCATGCCGGCCATGGTGCCGCTCAGCAGCTGTACTTCGCGCGAGGAGAGGTGTTTGAACACCTCCGCCGCGCGATCTTCACCCAGCGTCATCAGCAAGATGGCGCTTTTGTCGGTTCCGGTCAGGCTCATATCTCGTTACTCATCCATTGGCGGATTACCAGAGCGACCACGCGCGGGTCTTTGTCAGCCAGATCGCGGATCCGCTGGCTCTGGACTTCTGCGCTGACGCGCTGCTGCGATTTGCGACGCTGCGCCAGCTCCTCGTTGCTCGGTTTGTTGCTGTCGGCCGCTTTGGCGGCAGGGGCGTTGGCGGCGGCGAGGGCGGCCTGTTGCGCGGCCTGGCGCTGTTGCAGCTGCGGCCGCACCAGTTTGCGCCACAGCAGCCAGGCCACCAGCAGCACCAGCAGATAGCGGCCCGCGTCGATCAGGCGATCGATAAACGACTGGCTTTGCCAGAACGGCAGTTCACCGCCGGTCACCTGGCTGTCGGTAAACGGTGTGTTGACCACGTTCAGGGTATCGCCGCGGCTGCTGGAGTAGCCCATCGCTTCGCGCACCAGCGCTTCGATCTGCGCCAGCTGTTCTTTGCTCATCGGCTGCGGTTTGCCGTCTTTGTCTACGCCGAGATAGTTGACCACCACGGCGACCGACAGACGCTGCACGGTGCCGGCTTTTTGCTGGGTATGGCGAATGGTGCGGTCGAGCTCGTAGTTGGTGGTCGCGTCGCGTCGGGTATTTTGCGGCACGCCGCCGGCCGCCGCGCTGCGGGTGGCCGCGGCGTTTTGCGCGGTGGCGTTGGCGTTGTTGCCTGCCGCGGTGGCCGGCTTGGCGGTTTCAATCGGCGCGGTGGCTGGCGCGCTCGGTTGGTTGGACAGCGCGCCCGGCACGCCACCCACCTGCGGCCCACCGATCTGCTCGCTCAGGCTGGTTTGCTGGGAGCGGATAGCGGCTTTGTCCGGCTGCTGGTTCGGCTGGTACTGTTCATCGGTTTGTTCGCGCGTGGCGAAATCGATCTGCGCCGTGACCTGCGCGCGCACGTTGGCGCTGCCGACCACCGGAGCGAGGATCGCTTCGATGCGGCGCTGGAAGCCGTTTTCCACTTCGTTGGCGTATTTCAGCTGCGAGGCGTTGAGATCGCGCCCGGTGCCGTCGGACTGAGTCAGCAGGCGGCCGGCCTGATCGACCACGGTCACGTTGCCCGGCGGCAGGCCGGCGACGCTGCTCGACACCATATAAACGATGGCGTTGATCTGGCCGTCGTCCAGCGCACGGCCGGGTTGCAGGGTGAGCGTTACCGAGGCGGAAGGGGATTTCTGTTCGCGCACGAACAGCGAAGGTTTAGGCAGCGCCAGGTGAACGCGGGCGTTTTGCACCGGCCCCAGCGATTCGATGGTGCGCGACAGCTCGCCCTCGAGGGCGCGCTGATAGTTAATCTGCTCGCTGAACTGGCTGATGCCGAATTTTTCCTGATCCAGCAGTTCGAAGCCGACGGCGCCGCCTTTCGGCAGCCCTTGCTGCGCCAGACGCAGACGGGTTTCATGCACCTTTTCCGCCGGGATCAGCAGCGCCGCGCCATTCTCGGCAAAGCGGTAAGGGATATTCATCTGCGTCAGCTGGGTGACGATGGCGCCGCCGTCGCGGTCGTTCAGATTGCTGTACAGCACGCGGTAGTCGGGGCTTTTCACCCACAATAGCAGCGCGACGACGATCGCGATCGCGGCGGAAGCGGCGACCAGCAACGGAATTTTCGGGTTGGCGCGCAGACGGTTCCAGATGGCCTGCAGGCCGTTGTCGCGGCTTTCGCCGGCGGTTATCGAAGCACTCATTTTAGGTCTCGTCCTTCAATGGCGCTCACGATCCCGTACGGGCCGCTGAGCAGCTCCCTGCCAGGCTGATGAACGGTATGGTTAGCGTTGTGTGACAAAACAGACTCCCTGATACACATATCTTCTAAATAGCGGCGCTCCCATTTCTGGGCAGGCCATTATTCGCCTTATCAGACAATTCCGATTGCCCGATAAGCCGGGTTTTTTGCAGTTAATTAACCGCTTTAGGTCCGAAAACGCTGTGCTAGGGTGTGCATCATTGGAGAAGTGCAGGGTGAAAACGTCACCCGGCGAGACGAGATGATTGAGGACCAGATGGCGATTCAGGGCATTGAAGGGGTACTGCAGCAGATGCAGACCATGGCGGTTCAGGCCGGCAAGATGGGGCAGAATGCGGCGCCGCAGGGCGTCAGCTTCGCCAGCGAACTGACCGCGGCGCTCGGCAAGATCAGCGAGACCCAGCAAACGGCGCGCAAACAGGCGCAGGATTTCGAGCTGGGCGCGCCAGGCATCAGCCTGAACGATGTGATGGTCGATCTGCAGAAATCGTCGGTCTCTTTGCAACTGGGCGTGCAGGTGCGCAACAAGCTGGTGGCGGCCTACCAGGACATCATGAATATGCCGGTGTGATTGGTTAATTTCTTTGATTTAAAAGGGAAATGTCACTAGTTAATAGCGGCGTGGGGCACTGATGGGGCAAACTCCGTTAATTTCTGGTTCAACAGGTTGATCTGGTCATGGTTGTTTTCTGCCATCCATGATCCATAAACTTGGTAAACCATCTGGGTAGAAACGTGTTCCCTCTGTTGAGCAAGAAAGTGGGAGCCGGTGCTGGCAGACAGGGGCTAGAATGCCGCGATTGGTAAGCCTTTCAATGCCAGAACCCTTCTCGAAGTAAGGTATCATCCCAGCGCTACCCCATAGAGCCCTCGGAATAATAGTTACTTTTCTGACGTTATTACCAACTCATTGTGCGTGCAGGGCAAGGTTGGCCCACAACGGTGAGCCAGTGCTTAGTTAAAGCTGTGAAGAATTCGCTTAGCGAAGTTTATAGTGTCTGCTTTATCAGATGCATCAATGTGGTTGATGCCTTTCAGATCCATAGCTCTCTTGATATTGTCGAGAGCCTTCTTCTGTCTTGCCGTAACGCACATTGGCTCGTCTAGGGTAAATAGGACATCATCAGCAGAGAGCAAGCCCTCTTCTGAAGCTCTGGTTATACGCATGATCCACGCATCACCATGCTCCATCATCTTACCCGGCTCATCTTGTGTGAATGCTAACGGTTTGATTGCGCACTTAACTTGCCCTTCAACTTTTGCAACGAGAGGCATAGTAAACTTCGATAGATTTCCTTTGATAGATGTGGGTTTGAAAGCATTGCGCAGTTCGCTTACTCGATCAAAAGCGCATTTTAATTCTTTGGCCAACACATCTTCTCGGCGTTCTTCCGTGTAAGTTGAGTGGTTGACATACTTGTCATAGATTCTGACCAACTCTGTGGCAGGATCTTGACTAAGGACTACGCGAGTTTGGCTAAAGTGGAAAATTGACTCCTTTCTTGCGGTGAGATTTCTGAAGAAGTTAGCGAAATCTTTATCACCAAAATGCGTAAATTGATTTAATTTATATTTAGCAATCTTGAGTTCGGTACCGATTGCCGTCTTGGCGATGGGGAAGATTTTGTCGTCATGAAAGAAACATTTGACTCTCGCATCATTGCGCTTAGTGATTTTGAAGTCAAAGAAGCCTGCTTTTGGAGCGCATAAGACCACACCGACGTTGGCAAACTCTTCAGTCTCCGCATAAGGGGCATATCTCACAATGCTGTAAAGACACGGTGTGGTCATTCTAAGGTGCTCCAAAACTCATCTGTTTCAGTCCGGTCTAACGTGTTGTCTATGACCGGGGAAAATGCGTCATCAATCCACTCATCAGGAATGTCATCCAAGAAGTGTGGCATCCTACTAAGAGTTTCAAGAACCCTCTCTCGCAACTCAACTCTGTCGACCATGTCTATACGCCAGTTTCTGCTGTTAGGAGCATAAACATGGACAGAAAAATCAGCCTCTGAAGCATTCTGATCAAAGGATAGGTTATGGTCAATTAGATAATATTTACTATTGCCAAAATCATACAAAATGTTGACATTGCCACCTTTTTCAGTGAGTGTTCTGTCAGCATTTAATACAGTTTTATCAATTACATAGATTAATTTTTGCTCATCTACAGGGATAACTGATTCATCTCTTGACTGGCTAAAGGTTAGAGATGCAGCTCCTTCTATGTAAAGTGATGCAAACGCCGGTCCAGGTGATATTTGCTGTTCGAGATCCGGAACGTATTCAATGACTTCCTCGGGAATGTTCACTATCTTGAAGTCGGGTATAGGGAGTCCGATGTCTTCAACAATGCACCCAGAGACGAACTCAGCCAATAGGTTCCTTGGTGGCATTGATGGTCTGGATTTAACAACATAGAGCCGATCATCGTTACACCGGCACAAGAATGGCTGCGTCGATCCTTCATTTATTCTGCGGATTATTTCTACAACGCATGGAATGTCATCTTCAGCATTATCAACCATCACTTTTCCTTGCAATATAGGTCGTTAAGTATATCGAAAACAACGCGCCGGAATTTTTCTGCCTGCATATTAGCCATTTTTTCCGCATCGCATCTACATCAGATACTGATGCTGGTTGTGACAATCTACCTTGAACGATAGTAAGAAGCTTGGAGTTCGTTAATATTCCATTTACTGCAGGTGCTTCTCCCTTACTTTCTGGGGGGATGCGGGAATTGACGTGTGCGTTGTCTCTGGCTATTGAAAGCAATCTTCAACCAAGTGTTGTTATCATAGATTGTGTTTCCAGAGGCTACAATGGGCCCGCTGTGAATCCATTGTGTGAAAAATATGCTATAAGGAACAAAAAAAACCAGCTATCGAAATAGCTGGCTGAAGGTGCGATAAAACATTTATGTCATGTAGGAGCGTCGACACCCGCTCGAGGTGGCGTCAACGCGATTATCATATTTGTTATGTTATAACAAATCAATGCTGCCGTGCGTTTGCTTCAGCCCGCCAATTCCGCGATCCGCTGGTGGGCGTTCGCCAGCCCCTGATCGCGGCCGTGTGGTTTCATGTCCAGCCCTTCGGCATAGATGAATTGCACGTCGCCGATCCCCATCAGCCCCAGCACCGAACGCAGGTAGGGCGTTACGGCATCGGTCGGATGCCCGGCGTGCATGCCGCCGCGTGAACTGAATACCAGCGCATTGACGCCTTCCACCAACCCCACCGGGTAGGTAGCGGTATAGTTGAAGGTCATCCGGGCGCGAGCCACCAGATCGAACCAGTTTTTCAACTGGGTCGGGACGTTGAGGTTGTACATCGGCGCGCCGAGCAGCAGCAGATCGCTCTCTTTCAGTTCGGCAATCAGCTGGTTGGAGAGCGCCACCGCCGCTTTGGCGCGTGGGCTGATGTTTTCCGCGCCGCGCAACGCACCGAACAGCTCGCCGTCCAATACCGGCAGATCCAACGCCGTCAGATCGTGTTCGACGATCCGATCTTCGTGTCCTTTCGCCTTACGCGCCGCCAGATAGCGGTCAATCAGGTTATTGGTCTGCGAGTCATTTCCCATAATGCTGGATTTGAGTACCAGTATTTTTTTCATGCTGTTGTCCTCTGACGGTCATCTGTGGTTTTCACCGGGGATTCGGAATGACTGCAGGTTATCATTGCTTGAGGTTCACCAGTGGTGATAGGTTTTCACTAAATTGATTCCATATTGGCAACATTAAGATGAAAAGCGATCTGAGTGCGCTGCCGGCCTTTGTTGCCGTAGCGGAAGGCGGCAGTTTCGCCGCCGCCGCAGAGAAACTGCATCTGACGCGCTCGGCGGTCAGCAAAATCGTGTCGCGTCTCGAGGCTCGGCTTGGTGTGATGTTGTTTATGCGCACCACGCGCAGCCTGAGCCTGACGGATGAAGGGGCGCTGTACTATGAGCACTGCCGGCAGGCGTTGGCAAACATTCAGGCGGCGGAAAACCAGCTCGACAGCGGCAAGATGCAGGTCAGCGGCCGGCTCAGAGTCTCGGTGCCGGTGCTGTTCGGCCATTTGTGCATTGCGCCCGTGTTGACGGCGCTGGCGAATGAGCATCCCTTACTGACGCTGGAGATTTCATTCAGCGACCGCAGGATCGATCTCGTCGACGAGGGGTTCGATCTGGCGGTGCGCATTGGCGAGCTGGCGGACAGCGGCAGCCTGGTTGCCCGGCGCTTGGGCGAACACGGCATGCTGCTGTGCGCCTCGCCCGATTATCTGCAGCGCTGCGGTGAACCGAGAACGGTAGAGGCGTTAAGCCGACATCAGGCGGTGGGGTATCTGCATGCCGGGGCCGTGCTGCCCTGGCAGCTTCGCGGTGAAAACGGCGAGCTGCGGCCGTTCAGGCCACCGGCCAAGATGATGATGGATGACATGCAGGGGATCGTCGATGCGGTGTCCGCCGGCGCCGGCATTGCCTGGCTGCCGGAGTGGCTGGTGCGCGAGCGCTTGATGGCGGGGACGTTGGTGGAGATCATGCGCGGTGAGTCCAGCCTCAGTTTCCCGGTGAACGTCGTGTGGCCCTATATGCCTTACCAGCCGCTCAAGGTGCGGCTGGCGGTAGACAAGCTGGTGGCGGAGCTGCCGGGCAGGCTGACGCGGTTCGCGTTGGCCTGAACGTGTATGTGGTGGCATGCGGTCCAAGGGACGTTTACCGATGTCAGAGCGTGCGCTGTTGCGTTGATCGTGGCAGTGACGGCTGTGTTTTCCCTGTCAACAGGCAACTGAAAATAAGAACCCAAATGAACCCGTAAGAGTAATCGGGGTTGGCGGCGCAAGAGCCCAAAAATGCTGAGAAAAGCATAAATTTAAGCATGGAATGGGCTTCGTTGCCGGCGACGTTACATTGCGAACGAATAAGCTTGGATACGATAAAACCGACTAACAGTATCGTCCCCAATATTCCGAAGTTAGCAAGTAGGGACAGGGGCAGAGAAGATATTCTTGCACTACCGATACCGACGCCCAAGCCAAAGGTATTATACATAATTTCAAGGGCATTGTAGTTGGAGGCGGAACGCACGAGGTGAGAGATCGTTTGCGCTTTTTTATCCGCGTAATCGGTTATTTTCTCCAGGAAAAAGATAAATGTGAGCTTTGATACGATAACCAAAGCCAGAGAAAATAGAGCTTTCTGTATCAGGCTAAAACGCGGACTGAAAATGAATGTGCCGCACAGCGACGTAAGCAGGGTAAAATAGCCCGATGTAGAGCCGTTTCTAACCAAGAGCAGCACCATCAATAGGGCCACTAGCTTCAGTCGCAACCCCTTGGCAACCAAAAGAGGCACGATCGTTGCGCCGATAAAGATACCGGCGAATGACGGTTCACCGAAGGTACCGCTCAGTCTGGATTCAAAAATGGCATTGGCGTTATGCATGCTGTTATACATCAAAATCTGAATCGCATTCGCCAACGGCCTGGCAAGGAGCCAAATCAGACAGTAAGCGGAGAAAACCAGCGTCGTGAAAATGATGGTTTTCAGTGCGTATTCAGGCGTGATTTCACGCCGCTTGACGTAAATGACATACAGCGTTATCAGGTTCAGCGTGATTAGAACCAGTTGCTTGATGTTGTTATTGCCCCACACAAGCGAGATACCTTTTTTGGCATAATTATTTTCAAAGCTATAAGCCGGTGAATAAACTCTTACCCCTTCAAATAGGTGGGTTAACGCATAGGTGAAGAACCAAAAAAGAACAATTATTACCAGCGATTGCAGAAATACCCGGTGTTTTAAGTTCAAGACGGATGTGCTGTTTTTTGAAGTGAAAAAAAACCGAGTTATTAAAACCAGCTCGATAAAGTAAAATATAGGTAGGCTATTACTCCCTGTGTTAATAATAGCGCTTGATTGAAAGATGGATGCGAGAATCAATAGGGCGAAAATGGTTCTGTGATGTAGGAAAAAAGTGGCGAAAGCAAGAGCTAGCCAAACAAAACTTAATATATTCACATTATATTCCCTAAATTACTTATCCTATATGGCATCGTCTGGCTTCAGATTAAAGTAGTTATAAAAACCAGCGCATTTACGCACGCTATCATACAATAATAAGATGGGACGGTCTAGCTGCAAGGGTAGTATATTCATGGGGTTATAGAATTAGACTGCAAGTATATGTCGTCGTTATAATTAGTGAGCTAATTAAGTCGCGCGGGTTTTGCGTTTGGTATAGTGACGATTGGCCCTCGGGATTTGCTGTGACAGCAGAAAGCAGGCCACCGATGCAATTAATTCAGCAATAAAATAAATAAACAAAATTAATTAAAAATCACCGAGGAGCAACGACCATTGCAATGCGTAATAAAGCAGCAATAAGAGACAGCTGGCAAGCACCAGCTTTTCACCAGCTTGCTTAAGCTTGGCTTTAACGTTGTTCCTTTGCCACATTTTTACGTTCTCGCTTTAGACAGTCAGATAGAAAAGCAGTATAGCAAGCAAATTTTTGGCGTCGGTCAAAATAGGAAAATGCTTAATGTTTTGGTGGATAACTGAGCAGTGGGTTGTGCGGGATAAATAGCCAGCGACAGGAAGAGAACAACTAGGAAAAGATGCCAGCGGTCGCTGGCGGATACGTCAAGATAAGTTGCTCGGCACGCCCACATCATTGCGATGCCATCGTTTATCCGGGCTAAATTGCACTGTTTGCCGCCATTGATTAGCCGGAACCGTAATGCTGTTCAAAGGCAGGTTCCATAATCCTTTGATGGCCGCGAATGGCGGTAGGCGCGAAACCGAAGCGTTTGCGAAAACGTTCGGCGAAACGCGATGCGCTTTCATAACCCACATGTTGCGCGATGGCGGAGATTGGCCAGTCGGTCGACTGCAGCAGGGCCAGCGCGCTACTCATGCGCACGTCGATCATCAGATTGCGCAATGCGGTATTTTCCATCGACAGTTTGCGGCGCAACATCACTTCACTCATCGACAGGCTTTCCGCGACTTTGGCCGCCGTCCAAATGCTGTGCGGATCGGTCGCCAGGCAGCGACGCACGCGCTGCGTCAGATCCTTGGCTTCGTTGTGAATAAAGCGAATGCCGAATTGGGCCAGCCACAGCAGAATTTCCAGCATTTTGTGCCGCACGATGATGGTGGGAAAGCGTTGCCGCAGCGTCAGCGCCAGGCCGGTGGTTTCAAAACTGTGCTTGAGGGCGCAGGGCAGGTTGCGCAGCGCCAGGACGGCCTCGAACGGCATCGGCGCCGGCGTTTCCTCGGCCGGAGGTTGGACGGTGAGCAACAGGGGATCGCAGGTCAGCAACTGGCAGCTGAATACGCCGTCTTCGGACGGGCCGTTAATAATGTCCACCGTTTGCCCGCCGTCGATAATCAACAGCTCGCCGGGATGAGCGACCACTTCGTGTTGTTGCCAGCGTACGCGCTTATGGCCTTGTTGTATCAGATACAGATGTGGTTGCTCAAAATAGACTGAAGGGAATAATAATTCAGTATGCTGAATGATGTGCGCTGAGGCGCCAATTCCAGGACAGAGATTAATTGTACGTTCCATCGATATTCATTTCGCAGCCATTATCTGAGAATATCTTTACGCTTTGATCAGCGTTGGAGCAACATTTTTCCATGGGCCGTGAAACACAGCGGCGTGTTTTATCTATCAAAAATCAATTTCCTGCTGAACAGAAAACGTCCGTGTCGGGATGATGTTTATCCATTAAAGTGAGAGCCAGGCTCGAAGCGCGCATTTTACCAATTACCCATAAACTGAATAATTCAAATGCCATAGATTAATATCCTAACGTAACCCGAGGGTAATAGCGCATAGTGCTATTTAATCCATTTTCGTCAGTATTGTCGATCTTATCGGACCTGTGGTTCCCCCAGCAACAGCGCACGATCATGAAACTGGCCGTAGGTATTGTTGACCACGTTCTGGCGCGTGGACTGTTCGATCAGCATCTTCAGCTCATCCATTCGCTGCTGTAACAGACGCTTGAGCTCGGTTTCGTTGTCGAGGATCTGTTGCAACTTATTGCGCAACATCTCCTGCAGCGCCATGGACGGGCCGGCTTGCCCGGTAAAGGCGGCGGTTTTCTCCACCGCCGTCACGTAAGCGAATTCGAGCTCGACGAGCTCCTCCCAGCGCCCGGTTTGCGCCAGCGCGATCATCTGGCTGCTCAGGCTATAAATTTGTTGATAAGCGGCTAACAGCTGCTGTTGACGTTCCATTACACGGCGTCCTGCGAAGGTTGGTAGTTAGGGCCGATCTGGCGCCAGGCGTCGGCGATGTTTTCCAGCAGTTTAACCACTTCGGCGATCGCCGCTTCGTCGTTGTGCAGGTTGGCCTGCATCAGTCGACGCTTCATGTAGTCGTACAATGCCGCCAGATTTTCGGCGATCTCGCCGCCCTGCTGAGGATCGAGGCCACTTTTCAGGCCGTTGTCGATGATATTGATGGCTTTGGACAGCGCCATGCCTTTGCCGGCGATATCGCCCTGGTTCATCAGGATGCGTGCGCGAAGCAGGGCGCTGAGCGCCCCGTCGAACAACATCACGATTAACTGGTGCGGGCTGGCGCTCATGGCGCCGCTTTCCAGACTGACCTGTGCATAGGCCTGAGTGCCGCTACGGTTATACATGCTGTTTTCTTTACCTTGTTAAAGGGTTACTTGAACTGTTGAGCCAAATAGTTACTGGTGCCGTTCATTTTCGACATCATGGTATCCAGCTGAACGAACTGTTGTTTATAACGATCGATGGTGTTCTGAATGCTGGCGGTGACCGTCGTGATCTGGCTGTTCAGGCGATCGAGGTTGGTGTTGATGCTTTTGGTCGAGTTCTCGATGATGCCGCCGGATTTGATGTAGTTCTGGATCTCGTTGTGGATCTCGGTGGCCATGCCGGTGTCTTTGCCGTTACCGACGAAGAAGTTGCTGACTTGATCCGGCTTCTCATCCATCGCTTTCTTCAGCTTGGCGCTGTCGATTTCCAGTTTGCCGGTTTTGGTGTTGGTGGAAATGCCGAGGTTGCCCAGGCCTTTTAACTCCGGGTTGTCCTGGGCTGCGCTCAGCGCGCTTTTGATCGACGACTGAATGCCGCGCAGGGTGTTGTCGCCCAGCAGCGGGCCGTTGGTTGGGTTTGGCGCTTCGCCGGTTTTCACCGGGGTGAACTTGGACAACGCGTTGAAGGTGTCCAGCAGCGAGTTATAGCTGTCGACCCACTCTTTGATCTTGTCGGTGGTGCCGGCGGTGTTGGTGCTGATCACCAGGTGCTGCGGTTCATCGGTTTTGGTTTTGGTTTTCAGATCGATGGTGACGCCTTGCAGGGCATCGCTGATCGAGTTGGTGCTGCGCTTGATAGCGGTGCCGTTCACCGTCAGCTCAGCATCCTGCGGCGCGACCGTCTGCTTCATGGCGGTGCCGGTGCCGCGGGTGGCGTTGTAGTTCAGGATATCGCCCAGTTGGTCGTCGTTATCGACCTGCAGAGAAATCTTGTTGTTTTCGCCGGTGGTGGAAGAGCTGACCGCCAACTGATAGTCGTTGTCGCCGACGCGCATGATGCTGGCGGTGACGCCGGCTTTGGCGCCGTTGATGGCGTCGCGCAGCTCAACCAGCGAGGTTTGATCGTCGCTCAGTGGGATCTTGGTGGCTTTCGGCGGGTTGCCGGCGGTGATGGTCAGGGAGCGGTCTGTCACGCCTTCAGCGCCCAACTTAGCGCCCTGGTCGCTGACTTTCGCCTGCGTGGTCAGGGTTTGCGCCTGCGCCAGTTTGTTCACTTCCACCACGTAGTTGCCCGGCACCGCCTTGGCGTTGGTGGTGATCTTGAAGGCGTCGTGTTCGGTGGCGGTGGTGGCCTTGAAGAAATCTTCTTTCGCCATCTCTTTGCTGAGATTGTCGAATTTTTCCAGCGCGCCTTTCAACGTGCCGTAACCGGTCAGCTGGGCGTTGTAGCTGGATTGCTTGGTGGTGTAAGGGGTCAGACGCTGTTGTTCCGCTTTGGTCAGCTTATCCAGCAAGCCATTGAGGTCGAGTCCTGAGCCGAGACCTAATGAACTGATCGTTGCCATGAGTAATTCTCCTTGATTATGACTTTATTCGCTTTACGCGTTATCGGCCCAGTGGTGAAAAAGTTTACCGAAAAAAACAAAAAAACGATGGCGCAATAGAGGAGGGAAAAAGCGCGTTATTTCCGCCATTGCAACGGGCGCAAAAAATTTTAAAAAATTGCTAAAGGTTGTTAGGGGAGGGCCGATACCTGAGGGGACGGTGGTTGACGCCGTGGGCAAACAAGCCCGAACCTTTTAACCGTGTTGCGAAGAACGCAACTGACTCGTAAGGAAAGCAAACAATGGCACAAGTAATCAACACTAACAGCCTGTCTCTGATGGCGCAGAACAACCTGAACAAATCTCAGTCTTCTCTGGGCACTGCGATTGAGCGTCTGTCTTCCGGTCTGCGTATCAACAGCGCGAAAGACGATGCTGCGGGTCAGGCGATCTCCAACCGTTTCACCGCTAACATCAAAGGCCTGACTCAGGCTTCCCGCAACGCCAACGACGGTATCTCTCTGGCGCAGACCACTGAAGGCGCACTGAACGAAGTTAACGACAACCTGCAGAACATCCGTCGTCTGACCGTACAGGCGCAGAACGGTTCCAACTCCACCAGCGACCTGAAATCCATCCAGGACGAAATCACTCAGCGTCTGTCTGAAATCAACCGTATCTCCGAGCAGACTGACTTCAACGGCGTGAAAGTGCTGAGCAGCGATCAGAAACTGACCATCCAGGTTGGCGCTAACGACGGTGAAACCATCGATATCGACCTGAAAAAAATCGACGCTAAGCAACTGGGCCTGGACACCTTCAACGTGACCGACAAAGGTCCATCTGTTGGCACTGCTATTGCCAACGGTACCGTGTTGAAAGATGACAAAGATGCGGATGTGACTTACGACGCAGCCAAGTCTGGTCTGGATGCAGCGAAAGGCGAAGTGCTGGTTTCCGGTAAAGACAAAGACGGTAAAGCAGTAAACTACGTGCAGACTACCGCTACTGACGGCACCAAAACTTACAAAGCGGCAACCATTGCCGCCGACGGTAAAGTAACTGCCGGCGCTGACGTGACCATCAAAAACCCACTGGATACCCTGGACAAAGCGCTGGCACAGGTTGACGGTCTGCGTTCTTCCCTGGGTGCGGTACAGAACCGTTTCGATTCTGTTATCAACAACCTGAACAGCACCGTGAACAACCTGGCTGCTTCTCAGTCTCGTATCCAGGATGCTGACTACGCGACCGAAGTGTCCAACATGAGCCGTGCCAACATCCTGCAACAGGCTGGCACCTCTGTTCTGGCACAGGCTAACCAGTCTACTCAGAACGTTCTGTCCCTGCTGCGTTAATCGTCTCTCCCGATTAACTGTCGCAAAGAAACCCCGCCTCGGCGGGGTTTTTTTATGCTCGCGCACCGCGCGGTTATTACATGGCGCAAATAAAGCCCGTTTTGTGCGACTGTTCAGCCGATTGGCATTCTGCCCCCTACGCATAATAGCGCTGACTCTCTTATCCGCAGGTTTAAGACATAGTGAGCGATCTGTATACCGCCGAAGGCGTGATGGACAAAAATTCTCTCTGGTTGCGCTACGTGCCGTTAGTGCGCCACGAGGCGTTGCGCCTGCAGGTCAGGCTGCCCGCCAGCGTGGAGCTTGACGACCTGTTGCAGGCCGGGGGAATCGGGCTATTAAACGCCGTTGAGCGTTATGACGCCCTACAGGGAACCGCCTTTACCACCTATGCAGTGCAGCGCATTCGCGGCGCGATGCTCGACGAGTTGCGCAGCCGCGACTGGGTGCCGCGCAGCGTGCGGCGCCACGCGCGCGAGGTTGCGCAGGTGATGCGGCAACTGGAACAGCGTTATGGCCGCCCGGCGAGCGAGACGGAAGTGGCGCAGACGCTGAACATCTCGCTGGATGAGTACCGTCAAATTCTGTTGGACACCAATAACAGCCAGCTTTTCTCCTACGACGAATGGCGCGAGGAGCATGGCGAGAACGCGGAACCGATGCTGGAAGGGCATGAAGAGGCCAACCCGCTGCATCACCTGTTGGAAGGCAGCCTGCGCCAGCGGGTGATCGACGCCATCGAGGCGTTGCCGGAGCGCGAAAAAATGGTGCTGACGCTGTATTACCAGGAAGAGTTGAATCTCAAAGAGATCGGCGCCGTGCTGGACGTGGGGGAATCCCGCGTCAGCCAACTGCACAGTCAGGCGATCAAACGGCTGCGCGCGCGGCTGGCGAACGATACCTGACGGCGGAGCGCCGCCCCCAACTCGATGACTCATGCGACAATCGGACTGCCCCTTATGCCAGGAATACTGTTGAAGAAACGGCCGCTTAGCCGTTACCTGAAAGATTACAAGCACAGCCAGACCCATTGCTCCCAGTGCGGCAAACTGTTGGACCGCATGGCGCTGGTGTTTCGCGGCAAGATAATCAATAAAGAAGCCATCGCGCGCATGGATCAGCCGATCGACGATGCGGTCTGGCAAAACGTGCAGCACGAGCTGACCGCGCTGTGCCGCTTTTGCAGCGAGATTTCCTGCAACAGCCACCCGAGTTATTTCGACATTATGGCGTTCAAGCAGTATCTGTTCGAACAGACCGAGATGAGCCACAGCACCATTCGCGAGTACGTGGTGCGGCTGCGCCGGCTGGATGAAATGCTGGTGGCGCGGAATTACCCGGCGGACAAATTCGCCAACAGCGCCAGCCATCAGCGCATCATCGACGATCTGCCTACCGCGGCGCACAACAACTACCGCATTGCGCTGCGCAAGTACGATCAGTATCTCGCCTGGCAGCGCAGCTACTGAGACTTTCCCCGGCCGCTGGGCCGGGGTCAGCTATATCCCCCCGTGATAAAGGATGATTATTCAGTTCACATCTGCTAAATCTATCGGTTATCAGATGTTGATATTCGATTCCCTGGGGGGAAGTAGTGAACCTGCAACAACAACTGGCGCAATTTCCGCGTCTGGATCTGGTTGGCGTCGCCACACCGCTGGAAAAACTGTCCCGTCTCTCCGATTACCTCGGCCGTGAAATTTACCTTAAACGTGACGATGTCACGCCTATGGCGATGGGCGGCAACAAGCTGAGAAAGCTTGAGTTTTTGGCCGCCGATGCGCTGCGTCAAGGGGCCGATACGCTGGTCACCGCCGGCGCCATTCAATCCAACCACGTGCGCCAGACGGCGGCGGTGGCGGCGAAACTGGGCCTGCACTGCGTCGCGTTGCTGGAAAACCCGATCGACACCCGCGCAGAAAATTATCTGACTAACGGCAACCGCCTGCTGCTCGGCCTGTTCAACGCCGAAGTGGTGATGTGCGAAGCGCTGCACGATCCGCAGCAGCAGCTGGCGGAACTGGCGACGCGCCTTGAAGCGCAGGGCTTCCGACCTTACGTGGTGCCGGTGGGCGGCTCCAACGCACTGGGCGCGCTGGGATACGTGCAGTGCGCATTGGAAATCGCCGAACAGAGCCAACGCAGCAACGTGGCGTTCAGCTCGGTGGTGGTGGCGTCCGGCAGCGCCGGCACGCATGCCGGGCTGGCGGTGGGGCTGCAGCAGCTGTTGCCGGAAACCGAGCTGATCGGCGTGACGGTTTCGCGCACCGTGATCGATCAGCTGCCGAAGGTTGAGCAGATCCAAAAGGCCCTGGCCTGTTCGCTGAATATCGACGAACTGGCGCCGATCGCGCTGTGGGACGATTACTTCGCTCCGCAGTACGGCATGCCGAACGAAGAGGGCATGGCGGCAGTGCAGCTGCTGGCGCAGCAAGAGGGCGTGTTGCTGGATCCGGTATACACCGGCAAGGCGATGGCCGGTTTGATCGACGGCATCGCCCAGCGGCGCTTCCGCGATGAAGGTCCCATTCTGTTTGTTCACACCGGCGGTGCGCCGGCGCTGTTCGCCTACCATCCGCAGGTGTAAACACCGCGTGTTATTCCATTTTGAACTATATTTATAAGGTTATATTCCTTTATGCGGGCGGTTGCACTGTTAAAGTGCTGATATCAAAAAAGATAAACAACATACAGGGGTGTTTATGATGTTTGCGAAAGTTCGTCGTCAATGGTTGTTGGGCGTGGTGGGTATTGCGTTGGCCGCCGGTGTGACGACGCAAACCTACGCCGCCGATAACCTGCTGCAGCAGGTGAAACAGCGCGGCACGCTGATCGTTGGGCTGGAAGGCACCTATCCGCCGTTCAGCTTCCAGGGTGAAGACGGCAAATTGACCGGTTTCGAAGTGGATTTCGCCAACGCGCTGGCGCAACATCTGGGCGTGAAAGCCAAGCTGAACCCGACCAAGTGGGACGGTATGCTGGCTTCGCTGGATTCGAAGCGCATCGACGTGGTCATCAATCAGGTGACGCTCTCCGATGAGCGCAAGAAGAAATATGATTTCTCCACCCCTTACACCGTTTCCGGTATTCAGGCGCTGGTGAAAAAAGGCAACGAAGGCACCATTACCAAGCCGGATGACCTGAAGGGCAAAAAGGTCGGCGTTGGCCTGGGCACCAACTATGAGCAATGGCTGCGCGAGAATGTGCAGGGCGTGGACGTGCGCACCTACGACGACGACCCGACCAAGTATCAGGATCTGCGCGTCGGCCGCATCAACGCCATTCTGGTGGACCGCCTGGCGGCGCTGGATCTGGTGAAGAAAACCGGCGATACGCTGGCGGTGGCCGGCCCGGCCTTCTCCCGCCAGGAGTCCGGCGTGGCGCTGCGCAAGAATAACCCAGAGCTGCTGGCCGCGATTGACCAGGCGATCGCCGAGATGCAAAAAGACGGCACGCTGGCGAAGATCTCCGAGAAATGGTTTGGCGCGGATGTAACTAAATAATGCACGAAAGTATTCAACTGGCGCTGGATTCAGCGCCATTTTTATTGAAGGGCGCCATACTGACGCTGCAGCTTAGCCTGGGCGGTATGGCGTTCGGCCTGTTGCTGGGGTTTCTGCTGGCGCTGATGCGCCTATCGCCGCTTTGGCCGCTGTCATGGCTGTCGCGCATTTACGTATCGCTGTTCCGCGGCACGCCGCTGATCGCCCAGCTGTTTATGATCTACTACGGTCTGCCGCAGTTCGGCGTCGAATTCGATCCTTTCCCGGCGGCGCTGATTGGCCTGTCGCTCAATACCGCCGCCTACACCTCAGAAACGCTGCGCGCGGCGATTTCGTCGATCGACAAAGGGCAGTGGGAAGCCGCCGCCAGCATCGGCATGACCCGTTGGCAAACCCTGCGCCGGGTGATCCTGCCGCAGGCGGCGCGCACCGCCTTGCCGCCGCTGGGCAACAGTTTTATCGGCCTGGTGAAGGACACCTCGCTGGCCGCTACCATTCAGGTGCCGGAACTGTTTCGCCAGGCGCAGCTCATCACCTCGCGCACGCTGGAAGTGTTCACCATGTACCTGGCGGCATCGCTGATTTACTGGGTGATGGCGACCCTGCTTTCCGCACTGCAAAACCGTCTGGAAGCCCACGTTAATCGCCAGGATCAGGAGTAACGCATGAGTGCCATTGAAGTTAAGCAATTGACCAAGCAGTTCAAAGGTCAGACGGTGCTGCATGGGATCGATCTGGCGGTGGACGCCGGTGAAGTGGTGGCGATCATCGGCCCGAGCGGCTCAGGGAAAACCACCTTGTTGCGCTGTATCAACCTGCTGGAGGAGCCGGATTCCGGCACCATTCGCGTCGGCGATATCCTGATCGACGGCAGCAAGCCGTTGAGTAAACAGAAAAATCAGGTGCGCGCGCTGCGCCAGCAGGTCGGTTTCGTATTCCAGAACTTCAACCTGTTTCCGCACCGTTCGGTGCTTGAAAACATCATTGAAGGGCCGGTTATCGTTAAAGGCGAGGCGAAAGCCAGCGCCGAACAGCGCGCTCGCGCGTTGCTGGCCAAGGTGGGGCTGAGCGGCAAAGAGGCGGCTTATCCGCGTCGGCTGTCCGGCGGGCAGCAGCAGCGGGTGGCGATCGCGCGCGCGCTGGCGATGCAGCCGGAGGTGATTTTGTTCGACGAGCCGACGTCGGCGCTCGATCCCGAGCTGGTGGGAGAAGTGCTCAATACCATGCGTTCACTGGCGGAAGAGAAACGCACCATGGTGATCGTCACCCATGAAATGAGCTTCGCCCGCGACGTGGCCGATCGGGTTATCTTTATGGATCACGGCCGCATCGTCGAACAGGGCCCGGCCAAAGCGCTGTTCGCCAATCCGCAGCATCAGCGCACCCAGCAATTCCTCGACAAGTTCCGGAATCAATAAGGCGTCGGGGGCGTTTCCCCCGACTGCATTCACTCCGCTTTCAACAATTCATTGCGCGCGGCGGCAGCGAGAAATCCGCTGCGGCTGCCGTATCCCGGATGTTGCCGAACCAGAGAGTCAATGCGACTTAACAGGCGATGGGGCAACGTGATGTTAATCCGTTCGGCTCGGCCGTCAAATTTATCCATATTGATAGCGACCAATAGCCATTGTCCTCCCTCGAAGGATCCCGCACCTTTGGCAAGATGGGCTGCGACGGCATGCGGGCGCGGTAGCGGTTGATTGTCTTCGCTCAACAACTCAAAGTGCGCATCCAGTGCGCTTTGGGCATCGGCAAAAGCGTCGTCCAGGCTGGTGCCGGCGAAGTAGCAGCCAGGGACGTCGGGAAAGAAACCGCTGGCGCTGCCGTTTGATTCTGTATGGATATAAGCGGGATAAAACATGGTCTCTCCTGTTAACGCGTGGCGATGTGAAGCGCACTTAACTCCGCGTCTTTAAGTATCTGCCGCAGCGTGCCCAGCTTGAGATCTTTCTTTGGATGCGGCACGGTGATGATCAGCGCAAAATCGGGATGTTTGAATTGATGGTGGCTGCCTTTTACCCGCCGCAATACCTAACCGCGGCTTTCCAGCAGCGCAATCAGTTCTGAACTCTTCACGATGTTATTGTCCTTAATCTACACACCATACACACTATCAGGCAAGAAGATTAATACGCTAACGGCTGACCGGGCTGCGGACAATAAAAAACCCTGCACAAGTGCAGGGTTTGCGTAGCGGTTAGCAAATCAGGCGGCAATGTATTGCCGCCTTGAGGATGCGTTAACCGATGGTCATCAGGCTGGCGTTACCGCCGGCGGCGGCGGTGTTGACGCTCAGCGAACGTTCGATCAGCAGGCGTTCCAACAGGATGTTGGTTTCACCGTGAGCGAAGCCCTGCACCGAGACGATGGCGCCGCCGCGCTGGGCGATCTGCTCGCACAGGGTGCGCAGCTGGTCGGCATCGCCGTGGTAGATGGCGGCGTCGAACTCGACCTTATCCTGCTGCCAGTCTTTACTGAAGGCGATGCGTGCCTGCACATCGTTCGGCAAGCGGCGGAACAGATTGCGCTGCAGTTCCGCTTCCGGCCACAGCGCACAGCTGCCAACCGCCAGCACGGCGGCCAGCTGGATCAGCGCGTCGGTTTCGTTATCCGCCAGGCACAGCACGCGTTCACGCGGCAGCAGGGCATAGGTATTGCGCTCGCCGGTCGGGCCCGGCAGCGGACGTACGGTGCCGCCCTGGCCCAGTTCCGCATAGCGCTGCGCCAATGCCGCCAGTTCGCCTTGTTGGCTGGTGACCGCCCATTTCTCCAGCGATTGCAGCGCACCCAACAGCTGCGGCCGCGCAGTGGCTTCCATCGGGCGCTCTTCGTCCTGGCGGTGCAGCGTACGTTGCAGCGCGTCGTCCGGACGGTTGGCCAGCAGACGGTACAGGTACAGCGGGCCGCCGGCTTTCGGGCCGGTGCCCGACAGGCCTTCGCCGCCGAACGGCTGCACGCCGACCACTGCGCCGACCATGTTGCGGTTGACGTACAGGTTGCCGACCTTGGCGCGTTCGGTCACCCGGGCGATGGTTTCATCGATACGGGTGTGAATGCCCAGCGTCAGGCCATAACCGGCGGCGTTGATCTGATCGACCAGCGCGTCCAGATTGTTGCGCTGGAAGCGCACCACGTGCAGCACCGGGCCGAAGATCTCTTTTTGCAGCTCGTCGAAGCTGTCGAGCTCGATCAGCGTCGGCTTGATGAAGGTGCCGCGCGCCCACTCTTTTTCATCCTGCGCGCTGCCTTTGGCGGCCTGGTACACCTTGCGGCCTTTGGCGCGCATCGCCTGGATGTGGCGCTCGATGCCGGTTTTGGCTTCGGCGTCGATCACCGGGCCCACGTCGGTAGACAGGCGCTCCGGGTTGCCCATGCGGCATTCGGCCATCGCGCCGCGCAGCATTTGCAGCGTGTGCTCGGCCACGTCTTCCTGAATGCACAGGATACGCAGCGCGGAGCAGCGCTGGCCGGCGCTGTCGAAGGCGGAGGCCACCACGTCGGTCACCACCTGTTCGGTCAGGGCGGAGGAGTCGACGATCATGGCGTTCAGGCCGCCGGTTTCGGCGATCAGCGGCGTCGGACGGCCTTGCGGATCCAGACGACCGGCGATGCTGCGCTGCAGAATGCCGGCGACGTCGGTGGAGCCGGTAAACATCACGCCGCGGACGCGGGCGTCGTTGACCAGCGTCGAGCCGACGGTTTCACCCTGGCCCGGCAGCAGCTGCAGCACGCCTTGCGGAATGCCGGCTTCCAGCAGGATGCGCACCGCCTGCGCGGCCACCAGCGGCGTTTGCTCGGCCGGTTTGGCCAGCACGCTGTTGCCCGCCGCCAGCGCGGCGGCGATTTGGCCGGTGAAGATCGCCAGCGGGAAGTTCCACGGGCTGATGCAAACCACCGGGCCCAGCGGGCGGTGGCTGTCGTTGGCGAAGTCGTCGCGCACCTGGCCGGCGTAGTAGTGCAGGAAGTCGACCGCTTCACGCACTTCGGCGATGGCGTTGTTGAAGGTTTTACCCGCTTCGCGCACCAGAATGCCCAGCAGGCTTTGCAGCTGGCTTTCCATCAGTTCGGCGGCGCGTTCGAGGATCGCGGCGCGTTCCGTCGGCGGCGTAGCGAACCAAATTGGGCCGGCGGCCGCGGCGGCGTCGAGCGCGCGGCTGACTTCGCCTTCGGTGGCTTCACGCACATAGCCGACCACATCGCCCGGCTCGGCCGGGTTGATCACCGGCTGCTCCACGCCCTGATCCAATTCGGCATCGATGATAGGTTCCGCGCGCCACGGATGGCTGGCGCTGGTGAGCAGGGCGCTGGAGAGTGAGGCCAGACGCTGTTCGTTGGACAGATCCAGACCGCTGGAGTTAACGCGTTTCTCGCCGTACAGCTCGCGCGGCAGCGGGATGCGCGGATGCGGCAGGCCAATTTGACCTTCGCTGGCCGCCAGCGCTTCCACGGCGCTGACCGGATCGGCCACCAGCTCGTCGAGCGGCAGGGTGGCGTCGGCGATGCGGTTGACGAACGAGGTGTTGGCGCCGTTTTCCAGCAGGCGACGCACCAGGTAAGCCAGCAGGGTTTCATGGGTGCCGACCGGCGCGTAGATGCGGCAAGGGCGGTTCAGTTTGCCGTCGGCCACTTTACCCACCACCTGCTCGTACAGCGGCTCACCCATGCCGTGCAGGCACTGGAATTCATACTGGCCAGGGTAGTAGTTGTTGCCGGCCAGGTGATAGATGGCGCTCAACGTATGGGCGTTGTGGGTCGCGAACTGCGGATAGATCAGGTTCGGCACCGACAGCAGCTTGCGGGCGCAGGCCAGGTAGGAAACGTCGGTGTACACCTTGCGGGTGTAGACTGGGTAGCCTTCCAGGCCGTCCATCTGGGCGCGTTTGATTTCGCTGTCCCAGTAGGCGC
The DNA here is from genome assembly GCF_052166595.1 of Serratia sp. CY81684. Classification (NCBI taxonomy): domain Bacteria; kingdom Pseudomonadati; phylum Pseudomonadota; class Gammaproteobacteria; order Enterobacterales; family Yersiniaceae; genus Serratia; species Serratia sp. CY81684. Next base: position 975,348 of record NZ_JBJNOO010000003.1, read on the forward strand.
CTTTCACCAGACGGATCATCAGGCGGCGGCGGCTGCGTTGCGCCATGTCGATCACCGCGTCGATGGCGAACGGACAGCGTTTCTGATAGGCCTGGATCACGAAGCCGATGCCGTTCCAGCCGGCCAACTGCGGCTCGAAGCACAGTTTCTCCAGCAGATCGAGCGAGATCTCCAGGCGATCGGCCTCTTCGGCGTCGATATTGATGCCGATATCGTACTGACGTGCCTGCAGGGTCAGCGACAGCAGGCGCGGGTAAAGCTCTTCCATGACGCGTTCGTACTGCGCGCGGCTGTAGCGCGGGTGCAGGGCGGACAGCTTGATGGAGATGCCGGGGCCTTCATAGATGCCGCGGCCGTTGGAGGCTTTGCCGATGGCGTGGATCGCCTGCTGATAGGAAACCAGGTAGGCCTGGGCGTCGGCTTCGGTCAGGGCGGCTTCGCCCAGCATGTCGTAGGAGTAGCGGAAGCCTTTTTCTTCCAGCTTACGCGCGTTGGCCAGCGCTTCGGCGATGGTTTCGCCGGTCACGAACTGCTCGCCCATCAGGCGCATCGCCATGTCCACGCCTTTGCGGATCAGCGGTTCGCCGCTCTTGCTGATAATGCGGTTCAGCGATCGGGACAGATTGGCTTCGTTATGCGTGGACACCAGCTTGCCGGTAAACAGCAGGCCCCAGGTCGCGGCGTTGACGAACAGCGACGGGCTGCGCCCCAGGTGCGAATGCCAGTTGCCGTTGCTGATCTTGTCGCGGATCAGGGCGTCGCGGGTCGGTTTGTCCGGAATGCGCAGCAGCGCTTCCGCCAGGCACATCAGCGCCACACCTTCCTGCGAGGAGAGGGAGAACTCTTGCAGCAGGCCTTGCACCATGCCGGCGCGGCCGTTTGCACTTTTTTGGTTACGCAATTTCTCGGCGATGCCATAGGCCATTTTATGAGTAGCCTGTGCAAGATCGGCGGGTAATCGCGCCTGTTCGAGCAACATCGGCACCGCTTCGGTCTCCGGGCGGCGATAGGCGGCGGTGATGGCGGCGCGGGTGACCGACTGCGGCAGAATTTGTTCGGCGAAATCGAGGAATGGCTGGTGTGACTCTTCCTGCGCTTGCGGCATAATGTCGTCCGCTTCAGGCTGGCCCGCTGCGGCCAGCGCTGGAATTTCAGGGATATCGGTACCGCTCTCGAGACGCTCGAGGTAATTAAAGATGGCCTGCTTGATGAGCCAGTGCGGCGTGCGATCGATGCGCTGCGCGGCGCTCTTGATCCGGTCGCGTGTTGCCTCGTCGAGTTTCACGCCCATTGTGGTAGTGCCCATGCCTGTCCAACTCCTGTGTTTAGAACCTATCCCATCAGGCTAGACAAACAGCAGGCCGGAAAGCCTGTTGGGATAGGTTCGTGAGATGTGTGGGTTAAGAATGCAGACAATATCCTGCATGTTGCAACTTTGTGCAACCTTGTTAAATCAGGCTGATGAGCGAAGTGTGAGTTTCATCGATTTTTTAACACGGGCAGTTGGCATGAATGTTGCGTTATTGAGCGAATGCGGCGGGTTTATTACGTCGCAGGCGCTTCACCCTGCGGTATATAAGGGTAATGGCAAGGTGCAACTCATTTTACTTGTCGTAAGTGCAACCTTTGAGTCCGGTAAATGTGACGCAGGGTAAACTTTGTGTAACTTTGTTGTTAAATATCTTGTTGGTTGATGAAAGGCTCATCTAGGATAACCGACGGTCAACAATTACGGGCAGAAACTATTTTACCTGCACTCGCTCGCAGGCTGCGCCACGTTCCGGCGCGGCGGCCAGTGAAATGCATTGCGCGTGGGTTTACCGGCGCCGGCTTGGCCGGAGCGAAACGCGAATAATAATGAAAGTGGAGAATTAAATGACAATGAGCACACCTATGCTGGTGACCTTCCTGGTGTACATTTTCGGGATGGTGCTGATCGGCCTGCTTGCCTACCGGGCAACCAACAACTTTGATGACTATATTCTCGGCGGCCGCAGTTTGGGCAGCGTGGTGACCGCGCTGTCCGCCGGGGCTTCCGACATGAGCGGCTGGCTGCTGATGGGCCTGCCGGGCGCCATCTTCCTCTCCGGCATCTCCGAAAGCTGGATCGCCATCGGCCTGACCATCGGCGCTTACCTGAACTGGAAGCTGGTGGCAGGAAGGCTGCGCGTGCATACCGAAGCCAACAACAACGCCCTGACGCTGCCGGACTATTTCACCAGCCGTTTTGAAGACAACAGCAAGCTGCTGCGGGTGATCTCGGCCATCGTCATTCTGGTGTTCTTCACCATTTACTGCGCCTCCGGCATCGTGGCCGGCGCGCGCCTGTTCGAAAGCACCTTCGGCATGAGCTACGAAACCGCCCTGTGGGCCGGCGCCGCGGCGACCATCCTGTATACCTTTATCGGCGGTTTCCTGGCGGTGAGCTGGACCGACACCGTACAGGCCAGCCTGATGATTTTCGCGCTGATCCTGACGCCGGTGATCGTGATCTTCGCCGTCGGCGGCATCGATACCTCGATGCTGGTGATCCAGGCGAAGAATCCGGCCAACCTCGACATGCTGAAGGGGCTGAACTTCGTCGCCATCCTGTCGCTGCTGGGTTGGGGCCTGGGCTACTTCGGCCAGCCGCACATCCTGGCGCGTTTCATGGCAGCGGATTCTCACCGCACCATCCGCAGCGCGCGCCGCATCAGCATGACCTGGATGATCCTGTGCCTGGCCGGGACCATCGCCGTCGGTTTCTTCGGTATCGCTTACTTCGCCAATAACCCGGATCAGGCCGGTAACGTGTCGCAGAACGGCGAACGCGTGTTCATCGAACTGGCGATGTTGCTGTTCAACCCATGGGTGGCGGGCGTGCTGCTGTCGGCGATTCTGGCGGCGGTCATGAGCACCCTGAGCTGCCAGCTGCTGGTGTGCTCCAGCGCGATCACCGAAGACCTGTACAAGGCGTTCCTGCGCAAGGGCGCCAGCCAGCGTGAGCTGGTGTGGGTCGGCCGCGTGATGGTGCTGGTAGTGGCGTTGATCGCCATCGCCTTGGCGGCCAACCCGGAGAACCGCGTGCTGGGCCTGGTGAGTTATGCCTGGGCCGGTTTCGGTGCCGCCTTCGGCCCGGTTGTGCTGATCTCGGTAATGTGGTCGCGCATGACCCGCAACGGTGCGCTGGCCGGCATGCTGGTCGGTGCGGTGACGGTGATCGTCTGGAAACAGTACGAATGGCTGGGCCTGTACGAAATCATCCCTGGCTTCATCCTGGGCTGTCTGGCCATTGTGGTGGTGAGCCTGATGGGCCGCCAGCCATCCTCGACCATGACCGAACGTTTCGATCAGGCGGAAGCCGAATACAAAACGGTATAACGCCGTTTGATGTCTGTCGGCAAGGGGCGCGCAGAGCGCCCCTTCTTTTTGCCTGTTTGCCCGTCATTCGGCTGTAACACCTGGCGACATTTGATTAGAAAAAATCACGCTTGTGCCTCTTGTATTTCTTTTTGCCAGAATGATAATCACTCTCGTTGTATTTTACGTTTCTTTACATACTCGCCGCGGCTCATTTCGAGCCGGTTTTCTCTGCCGCCGCGGTCTTTTCAGGGGTGATTGGTTATGTTCGTTCCCTTTCTTATCATGTTCCGTGAGGGGCTGGAGGCCGCGCTGATCGTCAGCCTGATCGCCAGCTACCTGAAGCGCACGCAGCGCAGCCAATGGCTGGGCGCGGTGTGGATCGGCGTGATTGTCGCCGCGGCGCTGTGTCTGGCGCTCGGCATCTTCATCAATGAGACCACCGGCGAGTTCCCGCAGAAACAGCAAGAGCTGTTCGAAGGCATCGTGGCGGCGGTGGCGGTGCTGATCCTCACCTATATGGTGTTCTGGATGCGTAAGGTGTCCAAATCGGTCAAGGTGCATCTGGAAGGGGCTATCGATCAGGCGCTCAGCGCCGGTAAAGGGCAGGGGTGGGCGCTGGTGGCGATGGTGTTCTTCGCCGTGGCGCGCGAAGGGCTGGAGTCGGTGTTCTTCCTGCTGGCGGCGTTCCAGCAAGACGTAGGCGCCGCGGCGCCGATCGGCGCGGTGCTCGGCCTGGTGGCCGCCATCGTGCTGGGCATGATGATTTACTGGGGCGGGGTGAAGCTGCACCTGGCCAAATTCTTCAAATGGACCAGCCTGTTCATTCTGTTCGTCGCCGCCGGCCTGGCCGCCGGGGCGATCCGCGCCTTCCACGAAGCCGGTCTGTGGAACCACTTCCAGGACATCGCCTTCGATTTCAGCAACACCCTGTCGACCCATTCGCTGTTCGGCACCCTGCTGGAAGGCATTCTCGGTTACCAGGAAGCGCCGACGGTCAGCGAAGTGGCGGTCTACTTCCTGTATCTGATCCCGGCGCTGATTTTCTTTTTCCTGCCGCAGCGCGCGGAGCCGGCAGCGGCCCCGGCGCAACGTAAAATCAATCATTAATGTTTAATAGGGAATCTCGTATGTCTACTCCGTTATTTCGCCGCAAGGCGTTGCACGCAGCATTACTGGCTATCCCGGCGTTTGCGCTGAGCATCGACGCCTTGGCGGCGGACGTGCCGCAGGTCAAGGTTACGGTTAACGACAAGCAGTGCGAACCGATGCAGCTGACGGTCCCGGCCGGCAAGACGCAGTTTGTGGTGCACAACACCAGCCAGAAAAACGTCGAATGGGAAATCCTGAAAGGGGTGATGGTGGTGGAAGAGCGCGAGAACATCGCGCCGGGCTTTACCCAGAAAATGACCGCCACGCTGGAAGCGGGCGAATATGACATGACCTGCGGGCTGCTGAGCAATCCGAAAGGCAAACTGACTGTCACCGCCGCGGCCAACGGCGCCACCGACGGCAAGCCGAACGCGCTGGACCTGGTCGGCCCGATCGCCGAATACAAGGTTTACGTCACCAAAGAAGTCGATGGGTTGGTGAAACAGACCAAGCTGTTTACCGACGCGGTGAAGGCCGGCAACGTGGAGCAGGCGCGCAAGCTGTATGCGCCGACCCGCCAGCACTATGAGCGCATTGAGCCGATCGCCGAGCTGTTCTCCGATCTGGACGGCAGCATCGACGCCCGTGAAGACGACTACGAGAAGAAAGCGGCGGACCCGAACTTCACCGGCTTCCACCGTCTGGAGAAGGCGCTGTTTGCTGACAACTCCACCAAAGACATGGGCCAATATGCCGATCGTCTGTATCACGACACCGTTGAGCTGCAAAAACGCGTGAGTGAACTGACCTTCCCGCCGAGCAAGGTGGTGGGTGGCGCAGCCGGGCTGATCGAAGAGGTGGCGGCCAGCAAGATCAGCGGTGAAGAAGACCGTTACAGCCGCACCGATTTGTGGGACTTCCAGGCCAACGTCGACGGCGCGCAAAAGATAGTCAATCTGCTGCGCCCGCTGCTGGTTAAGGCCAATAAGCCGCTGCTGGACAAAATCGACGCCAACTTCAAAACCGTGGACACCATTTTGGCGAAGTACCAAACCAAAGAGGGTTATGAGTCCTATGAGAAGCTGACCGATGCCGATCGCAATGCGTTGAAAGGGCCGATCACCACGCTGGCGGAAGATCTTTCCCAGCTGCGCGGCGTATTGGGTCTGGACTGAGGCATACGGTTATGAGCAACAAGGCAGGCCCGAATAACGGGCCGCATCCGCAATCGCAGGGGGCGGCATCGCCTTCGCGCCGCCGTTTGCTGCAAGGGCTGGGGCTGGGCGCGCTGGCGCTGGGCGGCAGCCGCCTGGCGCAGGCGGCGGGTAACGCGGCGGAGCCGTTGGCGACGCCGCAGGATGAGCGCTGGCAGAAACAGCCGTTTTATGGCCGCCATCAGGCCGGGGTGCTGACGCCGCAACAGGCGGCGATGATGCTGGTGGCGTTCGATGTGCTGGCGACCGACAAAGCGGGGCTGGAGCGCCTGTTCCGGCTGCTGACCGATCGCATCGCCTTCCTGACCCACGGCGGCAAGGCGCCGGAGGTGGACGCCAAGCTGCCGCCGCTCGATTCCGGCATCATGGGGCCGGAGATTTACCCGGACAACCTGACCATCACCGTCTCGGTCGGCGCATCGCTGTTTGATGAACGCTTTGGTCTGCAGGCGCAAAAGCCGCTGCGGTTGCAGAAAATGACCCGCTTCCCCAACGATGCGTTGGACACCGCGCTTTGCCACGGCGACCTGCTGTTGCAGATCTGCGCCAACACCAACGAAACGGTGATTCACGCGCTGCGCGACATCATTAAGCATTCGCCGGATCTGCTCAGCGTGCGCTGGAAGCGGGAGGGGTTCATCTCCGCGCACGCGGCGCGCAGCAAAGGCAAAGAGACGCCGATCAACCTGTTGGGTTTCAAAGACGGCACTGCGAACCCGAAAACCGACGACAAACCGCTGATGGATAAGGTGGTGTGGGTCGGCGACAACGTCGGTGAGCCGGCGTGGACGGCGGGCGGCAGCTATCAGGCGGCGCGCATTATTCGTTTTCGCGTCGAGTTTTGGGATCGCACGCCGCTGCAGGAGCAGGAAACCATCTTCGGCCGCGAGAAGCACAGCGGGGCGCCGCTGGGCATGAAGCGTGAACATGACGAGCCGGACTACGCGAACGATCCCGACGGCAAGGTGATCCCGATGGATGCGCACATCCGGCTGGCTAATCCTCGCACGCCGGAAAGCCAAAGCAACCTGATGCTGCGGCGCGGCTACAGCTATTCCCTTGGCGTCTCCAATGCCGGCCAGCTGGAAATGGGGCTGCTGTTCGTCTGCTATCAGGCCGATCTGGAGAAAGGCTTCCTGACGGTGCAAAAAAGGCTGAACGGCGAAGCGCTGGAGGAATACATCAAGCCGATTGGCGGCGGGTATTTCTTCGTATTGCCGGGCGTGAAAGAGGGCAGCGATTATCTGGCCAGCGGCCTGCTCAAGGCCTGAAGCCGGAATAACGAGGCGGGATCTTCCGCCTCGTTTTACGTTTGTCTTACCCGCTGCAGGGGGGCAGTTAACGATGAAACGCAATTCAATGCTTCGCCAGCAGATAAAAAAACACCCATCTCTGCTGCTTTTGATAGCGCAAAATTTAATCGGGAAACCAAAGTGTCATTCGCGGTTTTTAATTGTAACCAGTTGAAATTTATATGTTAAAAATTTTTATGGAATGACGTGTTGCGCGTGATATAGTGTTTTAGTGATAACTAAAAACAAAACATATAAAATTTTTTTACATTTTAGTAACGCGACAGGATTGAATGTCATTATACTGTAATCATCTGGCGGTAGTTTTCACACGGTGCACAGCTTGAAGCTGTAAATATCACTGCGGGGATCGCTAATGGTAAAGTCCTTGGTTGGGCTGGAAAGAAAAAATAACACATCTCCCCTGATTTCTCGTTGTAACGAGGGTTCTCTCTCCGACTCTCTTTTACCGGCAACTCCGCACCCTTATCGCTACCGAATCTCATCACTTTTTACTCCACGTTTATTGATGCAGTCCGCGTTGTCCCGTGAAGACACGGCGCTTAAGCGTTGCCGTCGATTCACTTTGTCCCTTGGCTCTTATTGGCTCGGAGGAGGCCAAAACCTAATACGTGTGTGAAACATAATCGCGCGGCCTGGCCGTTGCGGTAGGTGAAACAAACTGTAAGGTGCCACTATGGGTAGACAGAAAGCAGTGATCAAAGCACGTCGTGAAGCGAAACGCGTTATTCGTCGTGACGCTCGTAGTCATCGCCAGCTGGAAGAAGAGTCTGTGACCTCGCTGGTGCAAATGGGGGGAGTCGAGTCTATCGGCATGGCGCGAGACAAGCGCGATAGCTCACCCATCGAGGCTAGAACCGAAGCTCAGGGTCATTACTTATCAGCCATAGAGAATAAGCAGCTGATCTTCGCCACCGGCGAAGCCGGCTGTGGCAAAACATTTATCAGCGCCGCCAAGGCGGCGGAGGCGCTGATCCATAAAGAGGTGGATCGGATTATCGTTACCCGTCCTGTTTTGCAGGCGGATGAGGACCTCGGTTTCTTACCGGGGGATATCTCCGAGAAATTCGCGCCTTATTTCCGCCCGGTGTATGACATTCTGGTGCGCCGTTTAGGATCATCCTTTATGCAGTACTGCCTGCGCCCGGAAATCGGCAAGGTAGAGATTGCGCCGTTCGCTTATATGCGCGGGCGCACCTTCGAAAATGCGGTCGTTATCCTGGATGAAGCCCAGAACGTGACCGCCAGCCAGATGAAAATGTTCCTGACCCGCCTGGGGGAAAACGTGACGGTTATCGTTAACGGCGACGTGACCCAGTGCGACTTGCCGCGCGGCGTGAAATCCGGTCTCAGCGATGCCCTGGAGCGCTTCGAAGAGGACGAGATGATCGGCGTTATCCGCTTTGAAAAACAGGACTGCGTACGCTCCGCTTTGTGCCAGCGCACGCTCAACGCTTACAGTTAACCTACCCGCTACTGAAAAGGCCGCTTCGGCGGCCTTTTTTATCGCCGCCTATTTACCATTTCGTTTAACCTTTGTGTAAATTATTGTGGTTATTTGTATAGATTTTCGTTGAGTTAGCGTTAATGATTAATGGGTTCCAGATTGGCGCGCAATTTGCGTGCGGCGCCAAAAGGACACTATCTGGGGTGTGCGCCGCGCGGCGCATAGCGTGTGGGTTCTTTGATGCGATTCAAACATGAAATACATCATTCTGCTTTTGCTTATTTTATGCGTCGTCTATGTGCATTACCGCGGGCGGGTGCGCTACAACGTGTGGCGGCAGCTGTCTGACCATTCCACCTTTACCGCACCGTTGAACGTCTTCATGTATCTGTTTTCCCGTGTGCCGACTACGCCGTACCTGAAGCCGGAGCAATTTCCTGAGCTGACGGTACTGCGGGAGAACTGGGAAACTATCCGCGAAGAAGGACAGAAGCTGATGGAGATCCAGCAGATCAAAGCGTCCGATCAATTCAACGACGCCGGTTTCAACTCGTTCTTCAAGACCGGTTGGAAACGCTTTTATCTGAAATGGTATGAGGACAGCCATCCCTCCGCCATGACCCTGTGCCCGCAGACCACGGAACTGCTGCGCAGCCTGCCTTCGGTCAAGGCGGCGATGTTCGCCGAACTGCCGGACGGCAGCCGGTTGCCGCGCCACCGCGACCCTTACGCCGGTTCGCTGCGTTATCACCTGGGGTTGATTACCCCCAATGATGACCGCTGCTTCATTGAGGTGGACGGTGAGCGCTACAGCTGGCGTGACGGTGAAGGGGTGATGTTCGATGAAACCTATCTGCACTATGCGGAAAACCAGAGCGGGCAGAATCGCCTGATCCTGTTCTGCGATATCGAACGGCCGATGCGCTACCGCTGGGCACAGGCGGTTAACCACTGGTTGGGGCGCAATCTGATGAGCGCCGCCACCGCGCCGAATGAAGAGGGCGATCGCACCGGCGGCGTCAACAAGATGTTCAAATACATCTATGCAATTCGCCGGGTGGGGAAACGGCTGAAGGCCTGGAACCGCACCGGTTATTACATCATCAAGTGGATTTTGTTCGGGGGGATCGCCGCGGCGATATTCTTCTCGGTATAACGCAGACAGGGGCGCACAGAGTGCGCCCCTTTTTGATCAGGCGAAGATAGTCATCATGTAGGCGGCGAACAGCGCCAGGTGGGCGGTGCCGTTCAGCACGTTGGTGCGGCCGGTCGAGAACGACAGCTGGCACAGCAGCAACACCGTCAACATCACCACGATATGCGGCGTTTGCAGGCCGAAGATCAGCGTCTGCCCGGTCAGGGTAGCGATGATGGTCACCGCCGGCACCGTCAGGGAGATGGTCGCCAGCACCGAACCGAAGAACAGGTTCATGGCGCGTTGCACCTGATTGTTCAACACGGCGCGCAGCGCCCCCAGGCCTTCCGGCGAGAGGATAAGCAGCGCCACCAGGAAACCGGTGAACTGCGCCGGCGCGTTCATTTTGGTCAGCAGGCCTTCGAGCGGATTGGCATTGAACTTGGTGACGGCGATAACCGCGATCAGGTGCACGATGAGCCAGGCGGCGTGCCAGGCGCTGCTGTGCGAAGAAGGCTTGCCGTGATGCGGATCGCCATCGTCGTCTTCATGCTCGTACACGAACAGGCTCTGGTGGGTTTTGGTCTGGATCACCAGGAATACGCCATACATGGCGGCGGAGATCAACGCCACCAACAGCGCTTGCCCGGTGCTGAAGTTGCCGCCCGGCAGCGCACTCGGGAACACCAGCACGATCACTGCCAGCGGGAAAATCGCCATCAGGTACTGTTTGATGCCGCCGAGGTTGACGTACTGGGTAGCGAACTTGCGCCCGCCGAGCAGCAGCGCGAAGCCGACCAGGCCGGCGGAAACGATCATGATGATGGAGTACAGCGTATCACGCATCAGCGCCGGCGCGGCGTCGCCGGTGGCCATCAACGCCGAGATCAGGCTGACTTCGAGGATCACCACCGACAGGCTGAGGATCAGCGAGCCATAGGGTTCGCCCAACCGGTGGGCGAGCACGTCGGCATGGCGCACCACGCTGAAGGCGCTGCTGAGGATCCCCACCAGCGCGAGAATATTGATGCCGACGATCAGCGGAAAGTTAGCGGTGCTGCCCCATAAATTCAACACCACCAGCGCGGCGATGGGGAAGATCAGCGAGTATTCGGTGTGGCGAGATTTGGTGGATCGGCCAGGATCGTGTTGCGACTTCATGAGGGTGGCACTCCTTCTCAAACAGCGTAGCCCGTCAGCGCCGGTCGCCGTGATGCGGCAACTCTGCGTTTCCAGTAGGTATTTTATATTAGGATACACCCGCGGCGCCGGTGTGATGTTGTTTTTATCTGAGAAAGCAATTGCTTGCTTTATGTGATCAGAGTAACAAAAAAACCGCACGGGGTGCGGTTTTATTTACTTACTTTTACGCAATAACGTCAATTTACAACGCTAGATTTGAGAAAAGTCGTGTTTACTTATTTAGTTCGTGGTTATTCAAGGAAAATATGACCGCTAGTCGTCAATATTGTCCATGATTTCATGCCGTTTATTGTGGTAACCCTCTTCATTTAGCCCCTCACGCCAGTAAGGTACGGCATAAAGACGATTACGATCGCATTGGCGTTCGCGGCGCAGGTAACGGCGCAGCTCCACCACCAGGCGATCTTCACCGGCGAGCCAGAAGTGCGCTTCCCCCTGCGGCAGGGACTGCGCGCGGAACCGAGCGATCAATTCGTCGGTTTTCTCCGTGCCGCCGACGATCCAATTCACCTCAACGCCGGCAGGTTTTTTCAGGTCAATCACGTCGGCAGTGCTGTCGACGCGGATGAAAGCGCGCCCTGCGCCGTGCGGCGGCAGGTTTTCCAGCAGCGCGGCCAGCGCAGGCAGCGAGGAGGGATCGCCCGCCAGGCAGTAGAAGTCGGCGGCCGGCAGCATCGGTTTCGGGCCGCCCGGGTTGCTGATGCCGATTTTATCGCCGGCTTTCGCCTGGCGCGCAAAGTCGACCGCCGGGCCCTGGTGGTCATGGATGGCGAACTCGATGTCCACTTCCGCCTGCTCGGGACGCACGGCGCGAATGGAATAGGTGCGCACGATCGGGCGCACGGCGTCCGCGGCCCAGCGCGGGCCGTTTTCGGTCAGCGTCGGCAGATCCGGTTGCGTCTGGCCGGCGAGCGGCAAAAAGACTTTGATGTGCGCAGCGGCGGCGTTGGCCGGGTAGTAGCGCAGATCGGGCGCGGTAAAGGTGATGCGACGCAGGTGCGGGGTAATGTCCTGTACGGCGCTGACGGCGATCAGGTAGGGGGCGCGTGAGCGGGGGGCTTCGGTAGTCACGAGGATCTCCTTATAGTTCGTTTGGCGGTGAGTATACCATGCCGTTTGATAATGAGAATTGTTTGCTCATTGAGGCGCAACCGCGTGTGAGCTAGGCTTAAGGTTCACGCAATACGCACGGGAGGACGTGATGCCATACCAAGACACGAGCGACTTGCCGGACAATGTAAAGCATGTGCTACCGGAACATGCGCAGGCGATCTATAAAGAAGCGTTCAACAGCGCCTGGCAACAATACCGGGATCCCGACGATCGGCGCGGTGACGACAGCCGGGAGGAAACGGCGCATAAGGTGGCCTGGGCGGCGGTCAAGCAAAGCTATCGCAAGGGCGACGACGAACGCTGGCATAAAAAGTAACGCCTTTATGCCCCGGTAAAAAACGCGCAGACGTTATGCTGACCTCGGCAATTAATATTATTGCTGCTCAGTACAAATACTTTTCCACGTTAACGCCGCTTTGCAACTTGATTGCGCGGCGGGAAAAGAATATGGTCATTATTAATCGGCGCGGTTATTGAATTAATAAAATTCCGCACCAAAAAATAAAATTGCAAAGGTTCAGTAGTGGCGAGGGAGGACGAGAAATCGTATTCCCGGGAGGTTGTAACAGTGTTAACGCGAGATTTTCTGCAAAAAGCGGATTGCAAAACCGCCTTTGGCGCTATTGAGGAGTCGCTGCTGCTGACGCCTGAACAGCGCGCAGCCTCGTTGGAATGCACGTTATCGCGCCGGCCGGATCACAGCCCGGTATGGGTATTCGGTTACGGTTCGCTGATGTGGAATCCGGTTTTCGAATCTGAAGAAGTGCGGCCCGCCATGCTGCAGGGCTGGCATCGGGCGTTCTGCATGCGTTTGACCGCCGGGCGCGGCACGCTGCATCAGCCGGGGCGCATGCTGGCGCTGAAAGAGGGCGGTCAGACCACCGGATTGGCGTTTCGTCTGCCGGAAGGCAAGCTGCGCGAAGAGCTGGAGCTGCTTTGGAAGCGCGAAATGGTGACCGATTGCTACGTACCGACCTGGTGTGAACTGCAGTTGGATGGCGGAGAGACCGTCACGGCGCTGGTGTTCGTGATGAACGCGCAGCACCCGCTGTTTGAAGCAGACACCAGCCACCAGGTGATCGCGCCATTAATCGCCAGCGCCAGCGGCCCGCTGGGTACCAACGCGCAATACCTGTTTGCGCTGGATAACGAGCTGAAACACCACGGCATGCAGGATGATTGCATCGGCGATCTGGTGCGCTATGTACAGCAGTGGTTGCAACAGAACCGCCCTGGCGCTTTCGGGGCTGAAGCCACGGCCTGAGGCGTTAGCAGGGCAGCAGACACTGAAGGGCTCAGCATGCTGAGCCCTTTTTCATATATCTAATACCTCTATTTAATAACTTTATTCTGCATGATGACTTAAGGCTCTTTATTCGTGTGGTTATTTATCTCATTATTTTTAAAGCCATTCATCATTTTCCCCCGTCCTCACCCCCCGAGAGCCACGATAAATAATTCACTTAGTATTAAATTGCATAAGTAAAGGTTATTTCTTATTTGTTCAGCCCCGCAGGACTCCGTATCAATATGGCAAACGCTACCGCAAGAAACAGGGAGACGGGGATGAACTTTCAACAATTAAAAATTATTCGCGAATCGGCGCGCTGCAACTACAACCTGACCGAGGTCGCCAATACCTTATTTACTTCGCAGTCCGGCGTCAGTCGGCATATTCGCGAGCTGGAAGAAGAGCTGGGCATTGAAATATTCATTCGCCGCGGCAAGCGGCTGTTGGGCATGACCGAACCCGGCAAAGAGCTGCTGGTGGTGGCGGAGCGCATTCTTAACGACGCCAATAACATCCGTCGCCTGGCGGACGTCTTCAGCAGCAACGATTCGGGGCAGCTGCATATCGCGACAACGCACACCCAGGCGCGCTATAGCCTGCCGGGGGTGATCAAAGAGTTTCGCGCGCTTTATCCACGGGTGCGGGTGGTGCTCAATCAGGGCAGCCCGGAGGAGATCGTTTCTATGCTGGCCGCCGGTGAAGCCGATATCGGCATTGCCAGCGAACGGCTGATGAGCGACGAGTCGCTGGCGGCGTTCCCCTACTACCGGTGGCATCACACCATTCTGGTGCCTGAAGGGCACGAGTTGACGCGGCAGCCGCAGGTGACGCTGGAGATGCTCAGCACCTTGCCGCTGATCACTTACCGCCAGGGCATTACCGGCCGCGCGAAGCTGGATGCGGCGTTCAAATCAGCGGGCCTGACGCCGGACATCGCGCTCAGCGCGCAAGATTCCGACGTGATTAAAACCTATGTCGAGCTGGGGTTGGGCGTGGGCGTGCTGGCGGACATGTCGTATGAAAAAGAGCGCGATCGCGGGTTGGTCAGCCTCAACGCCGAGCATTTGTTTGAACCCAATACGGTCTGGCTGGGCCTGAAACGCAGCCAGCTGCAGCGCAACTATGCCTGGCGCTTTATTCAGCTGTGCAACCCGACGTTGTCGCTGACCGAAATCAAAGACAAGGTCTTCTCGTCGCAGCTGGATGCGGTGATTGACTACCAGATTTAAGCGAGAGGCGGCAGGCAATTCCTGCCGCATTTTCCTCAAAGCCCGCCTAATAATCAAAATCCCATCTATATACATAAAAAGAATATCTATAGTGATTTAAGTACCTTCAGCTGCCGATCGTGCTCGCATACACTCGCAAAATTATTATAAATTCCATCCGCTTGGAGAGTTTCAGATGAAAGCGCTCGTTCCTTCTTTGCTGTTTTTGGCCGTGGCGGCCAGCGTTAACGTACAGGCGGCGACGCCGGCCAACACGCTGGTGATCGCGCAATCTATCGATGACGTGGTCAGCTTTGACCCGGCCCAGGGATTTGAGTTAACCACGGTGCAGTCGTTCAACAGCCTGTATCAACGTCTGATCCAGTCAGATCCGCACAATCCCATCGATCTTAAACCAACCCTGGCCAGCAGCTGGCAGGCCGGCGCCGACGACCGCAGCCTGACTTTCAGCCTGCGCCCGGACGCCAGGTTCGCCAGCGGCAATCCGCTGCGGCCGGAAGACGTGATCTTCTCGCTTTCACGGGTGGTGAAACTGAATCTGGAGCCGTCATTTATCCTGACGCAGCTGGGCTGGAACGCGAAGAACGTGGAGCAACACCTGAGCAAGGTGGACGAGCATCAGGTAAAAATCAGCTGGAGTGAGAACGTCAGCCCGGCCTTCGTGCTCAGCCTGCTGTCGGCGCCGGTATCCTCGATCGTCGACGCCAAAGAGGCGCTGGCGCACCAGCAGGGCGACGATCTGGGGCATCAATGGTTGAACAGCCACTCCGCCGGCAGCGGCCCTTACAAAATCCGCACCTATGTGCCGCACGAAGTGGTGGTGCTGGACGCCAATCCCGGCTCACCGGAAGGGGCGCCGACGCTGAAAACCATCCTGATCAAAAACGTGCCCGATCCGGCGGCGCGCCGTTTACTGATCGAGCAGGGCGATGCCGATATCGCACGCAACCTGGGGGCAGACCAGATGGCGGCTCTGAAGGGCAAGCCGGGCGTCAAACCGCTGGCTATTCCTTATGCTTCGCTTTATTTCCTGCAGTTCAATGCCAAGGCGTCGCCGGCGCTCGGCAATCCGGCGTTCTGGGAGGCGGCACGCTGGCTGTTCGATTATCAAGGCATCGCCGACGATCTGCTGAAAGGGCAGTTCCAGAGCCATCAGGCATTCCTGCCGGACGGTTATCTGGGCGCGCTCAAGGACCAGCCGTACAGCTTCAATCCGCAGAAAGCCAAAGAAATACTGGCCAAAGCGGGGCTGAGCAACGTCAGTTTCCGCCTGGACGTCAACAATCAGCCGCCGTATCTGGATATTGCCCAGGCGCTGCAGGCCAGTTTTGCCCAGGGCGGCGTGAAGGTCGAACTGGTGCCGGGCATCAGTTCGCAGGTCTCCACCAAGGTGAAAGCGCTTAACTACGATGCGACGCTGACCTCCTGGGGGCCGGATTACTTCGACCCTAACACCAACGCCGCAGCCTTCGCCTACAACCCGGAAGACGGCAGCAAGACGCTGGCCTGGCGCGCCAACTGGCAGATCCCGGCGCTGAGCAAGCTGACGCTGGCCGCCACTGCGGAAAACGACACCGCCAAACGGGTGGCAGACTACCAGCAACTGCAAAAACAGGTGCAGCAAAGCTCGCCGTTTGTCATCGGCCTGCAGGCACGCAGCCTGATTGCGGTGCGTGACAACCTCAAGGGCTATGTGCAGGGCATCAACCCTGACATGGTGTTCTACAGCAAGGTCAGCAAGTAATGGCCGCTGACCTGTCCGCCGGCGCCGGGGCGGCCCGGCGGTATTGGCGCTGGGGCGGGCGGCTGCTCGGCGGCGCGCTGTCTCTGGCGTTAACGCTGCTCGGCCTGCTGCTGTTCACCTTCATGCTGTCGCACCTGGCGCCGATCGATCCGGCGCTGCAGGTGGCGGGCGATCACGCCAGCGAAGCCACCTATGCGCAGGTGCGGCACGAGCTGGGGTTGGATCAGCCGCTGCCGGTGCAATTTTGGCGTTACCTGGTGCACTTGGCGCACGGCGATTTGGGCATTTCGCGTATTACCGCGCAGCCGGTGTTGAGCGATCTGTTGCGTACCTTCCCGGCGACGGTGGAGCTGGCCACCTGCGCCATTATCCTCGGCGCCCTCGGCGGCATTACGCTGGCGTTTCTGGCGGTGCTCAAACCGGGCAGTTGGCTGGATAACGCGGCGCGTCTGCTGTCGCTGATCGGTTATTCGGTGCCGATTTTCTGGCTGAGCCTGCTCGGGCTGTTGCTGTTCTACGCCACGCTGCATTGGTCGGCGGGGCCGGGGCGGCTGGACGACATTTACTTGTACAGCATGGAGCCGCGCAGCGGTTTCGTGTTGATCGACAGCTGGCTGTCCGGCGATCGTGAAATGTTCTACAACGCCATCGGCCACCTGTGGCTGCCGGTGGTGGCGTTGGCGCTGCTGTCGATGGCGGGCATTACCCGGCTGCTGCGGGCGGCGATGCTGGAAGAGTGCAACAAGGAATACGTGACGCTGGCGCGTTCCAAGGGCGCCGGCCGCCTGCGCATTCTGCTGCGCCATGTGTTTCCCAATGTGCTTGGCACGCTGATCACCGTACTGTCTCTCTCCTACGCCAGCCTGCTGGAGGGCGCGGTATTGACCGAAACGGTGTTCGCCTGGCCCGGCGTCGGGCGTTACCTGACCTCGGCGCTGTTTGCCGCCGACACGCCGGCGATCCTCGGCGCCACGCTGCTGATCGGCACCTGTTTCGTGCTGTTGAATGCGCTGGCCGACGCCTTGACCTATTTAGTGGATCCGCGAACTCGATGAGCCAATATCTCTCTGAACACGAACCGCAAAGCGAGCCAGCCGTCGGTTACCGCCGCGGTCGGCGTCTGACCACGCTGACGCTGGGCGCGGCGCTGGTGGCGATCCTGCTCGTCACCGCGCTGCTGGCTCCGTGGCTGGCGCCTTTCGACCCCAATCTGCAGCATATCGAGCTGCGGTTACTGCCGCCTTCGGCTGCACATTGGCTGGGCACCGACGGCTTTGGCCGCGATTTGCTTTCCCGCGTGATTTACGGCGCGCGGCCGACGCTGATCCTGGTGTCGCTGATTCTGGTGTTGACCATTCCCATCGGCCTGCTGGTCGGCATTTGCGCCGGTTACCTCGGCGGCTGGGTCGAGCGCATTTTGATGCGTCTGACCGATATTTTCCTGTCGCTGCCGAGTCTGGTGATCGCGCTGGCGTTCGTGGCGGTGATGGGGCCGGGGCTGATGAACGGCGCGCTGGCGCTGGCATTGACCAGTTGGCCGGCCTTTGCCCGCCAGGCGCGGGCCGAAACCCTGGCGCTGCGCCGCAGTGACTACCTGGCGGCGGCGCGCATGCAGGGTATCAACGGGTTGCGGCTGATGGTCGGCCACATTTTGCCTTTATGCCTGCCGAGCGCGGTGGTGCGTGCGGCGCTGAGCCTGGGCGGCATCATCCTGTCCGCCGCCGGTCTGGGGTTCCTCGGCATGGGCGTCGCGCCGCCGACCGCCGAATGGGGTTCGATGGTGGCCGAAGGCAGTAAAGTGATTTTCGACCAATGGTGGGTCGCCGCCGCACCAGGCGGGGCGATCCTGTTCGCCAGCCTGGCGTTTAACCTGCTGGGCGATGGCCTGCGCGACAAAATGGATCCTCGTCATGGGCACTGATAACACTTTATTGACCGTCGAACGGCTGGCGATCGGCGTGCCGGGGCCGCAGCCGGCGGCGCTGGTGAAGAATATCTCGTTCAGCATGGGGCGGGAGCGGCTAGCGCTGGTCGGCGAGTCCGGTTCCGGCAAGTCGTTGACCGCGCGTGCGCTGATGGGGCTATTGCCGCCGCCGTTGCAGCTGCAGGCGCAGCGCCTGACGCTCGGCGATGAAGACTTGACGCGCCTGAGCGAACGCCAGTGGAGCCGCCTGCGCGGCGACCGGGTGGCGATGGTGATGCAAGATCCCAAACATGCGCTGAATCCCAATCAGCCGATCGGCCGTCAGGTGGAGGAGCCGCTGGTGCTGCATGCCAAGCTAAGCCGCGCCGAGCGGCGTGAAAAGGTATTGGAGATGCTGGCGGCGGTGGGATTGCCCGATCCGGCGGCGCTGTGGGGCCGTTATCCGCATCAGCTCTCCGGCGGCATGGGGCAGCGGGTGATGCTGGCCATTGCGTTGATCAACGATCCGCAGCTGTTGATTGCCGATGAACCGACTTCGGCGCTGGATCACCAGATGCGCGATCAGGTGCTGCAACTGATAGACAATCTGGTGGCGCAACGCAACATGGGGCTGATCCTGATCAGCCACGATTTGCAGCAGGTGGCGCACCACTGCGAGCGAGTGCTGGTGATGTACAAAGGCGAGCTGTTGGATCAACTGCCGGCAGCAGAGCTGGCGCAGGCCACGCATCCTTACACTCGCACGCTGTGGGCGTGCCGGCCGAGCCGCGAGACGCGCGGCAAACCGCTGCCGGTGCTGGACCGCGCGCTGTTGGAGACGTTGAAATGAGCGTAATTGCACTGGAGAACCTGAGCGTCAGTCATCGCCAGGGCTACGAGCTGCGCACCGTGGTACATGAGGTTAACCTGCACATCGAACCGGGTGAGTGTTTCGGGCTGGTGGGGCCTTCCGGCTGCGGCAAGTCCTCGTTGCTGTGGGTGCTGGCCGGGCTGAATGGCAGCTGGCAGGGCGGTTTTGAGCTGCTGGGGCGGCGGCTGCAACCGGGGCAGGCATTTACCGGCGAGCTGCGGCGCGAGGTGCAGATGGTGTTTCAGGATCCCTATGCTTCGCTACACCCCAAGCACCGGCTGTTGCGTACGCTGTCGGAGCCGCTCAAGCTGCTGCAGGAAAGCGATATCGAACGCAAGATCAGCGCGGGCTTTCGCCAGGTGGGGTTGGATCCGCGCCTGCTGGATCGCTACCCGCATCAGCTGTCGGGCGGCCAGCGGCAGCGCGTGGCGATCGTGCGCGCATTGTTGCTGCGGCCTAAGTTGTTGCTGCTGGATGAACCGACTTCGGCGTTGGACATGTCGGTGCAGGCGGAGATCCTCAATCTGCTCAACGAGCTGAAGCAGGCGGGCGAGCTGACCATGGTGCTGGTCAGCCACGATGCGGACGTGATTGACCATATGTGCGATCGTTCGGTCGCAATGGCGCACGGCCGCATCAGCATTTAAACCTGTGCCCGCCAACGCGGCGGGCATATCCATCTTGGTAATAAATAAAGCAATTTATCGTCGTTCTTCTGTTAATTCTTACCCCCTACACTCGAAAAACAGCGCAACCGCGTGATTGTGGAGAGTGTATCGATGAAACGGTTAATTCCAACCTTATTGTATGGCGCGCTGGCGGCCGCTTTCGGTGCGCAGGCTGCCACCCCGCAGGATACCTTGGTGGTGGTCAGTTCGTTGGAGGGTATTATCAGCCTCGATCCGGCAGAGAGCTTTGAAACCGTCAGTTCGGCCAATCTGGTCAACCTCTATCAGCGCCTGGTGGCGCCGGATCGCGCCGCGCCGCAAAAGCTGGCGCCGGACGCCGCAGGCAGTTGGCAAGCGGGCGCCGATGGCCACAGCCTGACCTTTACCCTGAAACCGCAGCAGCGTTTCGCTTCCGGCAACCCGCTGCGGCCAGAAGATGTGATTTTTTCGCTGGTTCGCGCGGTGAAGCTGAACAAGGCGCCGTCGTTTATTCTCGGCGAGTTTGGCTGGACGCCGGATAACGTTGAGCAACAGCTGAAGAAGGTGGGAGATAACCAGGTGCAACTCAGTTGGCCCGCCAACATCGGCAGCGAGTTGGCGCTGCGGCTGCTGACGGCGAATGTGGCTTCGATCGTGGATGAAAAGCTGTTGAACGAGCACGCGCAGCAGGGGGACTACGGTAACGGCTGGCTGCGCAGCCATTCCGCCGGCGGCGGCCCGTATCGGGTGAACAACTATGTGCCGCATGAAGCGCTGCTGTTTGGCCGTAATGACTACGCTCCGTCGCCGGCAAGGTTGAAAACGGTGTTGTTCAAGAACGTCAGCGACGCCGGTACCCGCCGTTTGCTGTTGCTGAAAGGGGATGCCGACGTGGCCTACGATCTGGGGGCCGACCAGTTCGACTCACTGCGTAACGCGTCTGGCGTGCGCATTGAGCAGGCCGATGCGCCCCGGATCTATTACCTCGGTTTCAACACCGGCAGCAAAGACAATCCGGCGCTGGGCAATCCGGCGTTATGGCAGGCGGCGCGCTGGCTGGTCGATTATCAGAGCATCGCCGAGCAACTGCTGAAAGGGCAATATCGCGTGCATCAGGCCTTCTTGCCGCAGGGGTTGGACGGGGCACTCGACGATCGGCCGTTTAAGCTCGACGTGGACAAAGCCAAACAGATCCTGCGCGATGCCGGCATCGCTGAAGGTACGCGCATCGATCTTATCGTCATCAACCAACCGCCGTATACCGACATCGCGCAGGCGCTGCAGGCCAGTTTTGCGCAGGCCGGGCTGCGGTTGGATATCCATCCGGTGGTAGAAAGCGATCTGTGGGGCAAGATGCGCGGCCGCGATTTTCAGGCGATCTTCACCTACTGGGGCGCCGACTACCTGGATCCGAACACCAACGCCAGCGCCTTTGCCTATAACGTGCCCGGTGGGCCGAAAACTCTGGCCTGGCGCACCCAGTGGAACATTCCCGCCATCAGCGCGGAAACGCGCGCCGCGGCTGCGGAAGGGAACAGCGCCGCGCGCAGCGCACGTTACGTCACGTTGCAACGGGAACTGCAGGCCAGTTCGCCGTATGTGGTGGCGCTGCAGGGGCAAACGCTGGTGGCATTGCGAGACAACGTCGAAGGTGCCCGGCTGGATATCGCCAACAGCATGCTGTATCTGGATCGGGTCAGCAAGTAGCGGCAATGCCGCGGGCCTGTCCGAGCTTTCTGTCGCACCAAAGGCCAACGGCGAGTGAAATCGCTGGCTGTTGTCACCTCGGATCGCGAGATGTTGTGTCAGGGTGAAATAAAATGAAATTTCATAACGCACTCATATGACGGTGATAGATTGGCACTGAAAGGCGGCGTTGTTGACGCCTTTCACCGCGGCCGTCCGCAATGATGCGGACACATCACGTCAGGAGATATTATGGACAATAACGAAAACGCTTCAGGAGCGCGCGCAGCAACCTTGATCGCCACCGGTGAGGTTGTTACGCCGGAACAGTTTTATCAGGACAGCGACGGAAGCAACTGGGGGCCGGCGATCAACAAAGCGGCGGCGGCGGCGCTGCAAGCCGGCGGTACGCTGTCCCTTGGGAAGCGGGTGTATACGGTCGCCGGACACGTACTCATTCAGACGACAACGGACATCTACGGCGGCATCGGGTTGCGGGTGGTCGGATTGGGACGGGCGACCAAAATTGTCAAGACGGCGGACAGCAGTTACACCAACGAACAGGGCGAAACGAAGAAAGCGGTGATCGTGGTGAAAGGCTTCGCCAATCTGACGCTGCACGGCTTGACGTTGCGGGATGATACCGGCGTAGACGACACTCACGGCGTGTGGTTCAGCGATCGCAATATGACGAAGTTTGATATTCGCGATATTTACACCAAGGTCGGCGGTTATTCGCTGTTTGTCTCGGGCGACATGTTCATTAACTGGCTGGTGAACGTGCAGATGGAGGCAAACGCCAATCGCCCGGGCGATGGGGTGCTGTGGATGGACAAGTCCGGCACCACCAATTTTATAGACGGCCTCTACGCCGCTCGCGCCAAGGGGACTGCGTTCAGAATTTCAGGGTTTTACTCTACTATCGGCTCGTTGGCTGCGGATGACTGCATCGGCGATATCTACTCGTTCAAAGATTTTAACGGCACGATCAATTCGTTGGGTTGCGAGAACCGCAATACGCAGCGCGCCGCCAATGTCAGCGTGTTGTCCACCAACTTTGCCCAGGGCACGATAGGCAATATCAATATCCAGGACGCGCAGAATGTGGAGAGCGGGAGCGTGTTGTGCCGATTCATCAACGAATCTCGTTGGGACATCGGTCAGTTGACTCTTTACAGCGGTTCGAAGACGCCGTTCCCGGCGGCGATCGCCGCCTGCAGCAACAATACCGAGGTAACCTTCAGTAACGTATACAACGGCGGCGTTCCGGTGGCCGGCAAAAGCACCGTCGACGTTACGTCGTTTTTAAGCGGGGTCGAAGCGATGTACAGTCTGGGCGAGCGGGGAATTGCCCCTTCCGCCACCAGCAACCATTTGCCGCGCAATATCTCGAAACAGCAATCGTGGACTTTTTTAGGCACCCTGACCGCGCCGGATCGGCAACCTACAACGCGCATTACTCTTCAACAGGGCGTAAGCACCAAGGTGCTGGCGTGCGATTTATATATCACGTTCGATCTGTCTTCGCAGGCAACCGCCTTTGTCGTCAATAAAGGCAGCTATAGTGCGAAAGGCGCCTTTATGTTGCGGCGCACCGGGCCGTTAAGCTGCGAAATATATTACCGCGTCGAGAAAGATTTCGGCTTTGGCAGTTATCAGGTGCAGACTACGCGCGGCAGCTACTGGCGGCCGGACGGCGTTTCATTGAGCACGCCACCCGCCGATGCGTTGGAAATCCGCAGCGATGAGGTGTTATCCACCACCAGGCTCGCAGTGATCCAGCCACTGGCTAATCCGACAACGGCCAGCACTGCGGAAGTGGCAGGATTGCTCAATCGGCTGATCGAGACACTGAAGAACTAACCGAATAACGCCGGCGCGTTTTGGCCGGCGTCCATCAAGAGCAACAGCCAGCCGGCGGCCGCCAAGGCGATGCCGAAAGGTTGCCGCGTTTGCCAGGCGCGGCGGTTGCGGCGGCCGCGCGTCAATGCCATGCCTATTCCGAACATGGCCGCCAGACAGACCAGCAGCGGCAGCATCGTCCAACCGAGCCAGGCGCCCAGCGCCGCCAGCAGTTTGAAATCACCCTGGCCGATGCCGTTACGCCGCCGCACCTGCCGATAAAGCGCGTTGAGCAGCCACAACCCCCCGTAGCCGGCGGCGGCGCCGATAACCGCGTCGCCCAGCGTCGCCCAGCGAGCGTCAAGATTGCACAGCATCCCGCCCCACAGCAGCGGCTGGGTTAACCGGTCCGGCAACCACCGATGGCGCCAGTCTAGCCAGGCCAGGGCGATCAGCAGCGCCGCAGCCGGTGGCAACCACAGCCGGTGTGCTGCCGGCAGGTCGAAGGGCAGCGCCGTCAACGCCAAACCGAAGGCCGTCAGCAGCAGGCTACGGCGGCGCAATTTCGGTGGGCTGGCGCGCACGGCCGCCGTTCGCTCCAATCGGGTGATGAGCGTGAAGGCGACCGCACCTGCCGACAGCAGCGCGGTGAAAAACAGCGCGGGCCACAGTAAGGAAAGAAACATCGGGGCTCCGTCAGTCGTGAAATAGATGTTTAAAATAACGGCAAAATGCGTATTTCATCGGGGTGAAATGCGGTGGGCTGTGAGGAATGCGCAGTTGTACGCATCGCCACTTCACGTATTGCAGAGTGAGGCAATGTCATGCGTGGAGGCGCGCAGCAGTGGGGTGTTGCGCTTTTTATCGGCAAAATCGGTGCTGAAATGGTGTGAATTCACCTGGCGGCCGGAATGGATCGGTAAAGGGCGTAAGTGACGGCGTCACTGGGGAGTGATTGGGGTTTATCCTATTGTTTCTGTTCGTCAAGCCGTTAGACTTTAAGGGAGAGGCGCCCCGGCCTGGACGGGGCGTAGGGTTTCCAGATCTGCCGCGGGAAAGGCGACAGCAAAGCAGTGGGTTGGCCCGCTCCAGGAGGGAGGGGGGCCAACGGTGCCATGAAAGACGAAATTCAGGCGGGACTCATCAAAACCAAAAAACGACGCTGGCACAGCCGCCGGACGATTTGGCTGGCCGGGGCGCTGGTGTGGCTGGCTGGCGCGGCGCCCGCCTGCGCCGAATCCCCGCCGGCGCCGGAGAGCGTTGTCTCTTCCGCACAGGCCGCCGCAGATCCGGCCGCGAATTTGCCCGAACTGGGCGGCGCGCCCGATGACGCCGCGCGCGAGAAGCAGTGGGCCGAGATGGCCAAGCAGTTCGGCGAAAAAGATCTGAATAACGTTTCCCGTCAGCAGATGCGCAGCCGCGCCGAGGATTATCTGCTGGGCCAGGCGACCGGCGCGCTGCAACAGCAGGCGCAGGAACTGTTGTCGCCGCTGGGCACCGCCCGATTATCGCTGAAGATGACCGGTGAGGGGGACTTTACCGGCAGCAACGGGCAGTTATTCAGCCCGCTGTACGACGTCGACGGATTGCTGACCTACAGCCAGATCGGCTGGCTACAGCAAAGCGCCGGGGCGCTCGGTAATTTCGCGCTGGGGCAGCGCTGGATCGCCGGTGACTGGCTGCTGGGGTACAACACGGCGCTCGACAGCGATTTCGCCCGGCAGCGCAATCGCGGCAGCGTCGGCGCGGAGGCCTGGGGAGACTACCTGCGTTTCTCCACCAACTATTACTACCCGCTGTCGGCGCTGGCGCAACAGCCTAGCGATGGCGTGTTTTTCAGCCGCCCGGCGCGCGGTTACGACATTACGACGCAAGGCTATCTGCCGTTTTATCGCCAGATCGGCGGTTCGCTCAGCTATGAGCAGTATCTCGGCGATAATGTCGATCTGTTCGGCAGCGGCAAAAAACAAAACGATCCGCGCGCGATGCAGCTGGGGCTCAATTACACCCCGGTGCCGCTGGTGACGATGAAGGCGCTGCATAAGATTGGCGCGGGCGGGCAGAGCCAGGATCAGATCGAGCTGGCGCTGAGCTATCGGCTCGGGGTGCCGTTGGTGAAGCAGATTTCGCCGGAGTATGTGGCGCAGGCCAAGTCGCTGCGCGGCAGCCGCTACGATCCTATCGAACGCAAGAACGTGCCGGTGCTGGAGTTCCGCCAGCGCAAAACGCTGCAGGTGTTCCTGGCCACGCCGCCGTGGAGCCTGCAGGCGGGGGAAACCGTGCCGCTGGTGCTGGAAATCAAGGCGCTCAACGGCATCGCTCACGTCAGTTGGCAGGGGGATACCCAGGCGCTGAGCCTGACGCCGCCGCACAACGCCAACGATCCGCAGGGCTGGACGGCGATCGTGCCGCCGTGGGACGATGCGCCGGGCGCCGCCAACAGCTACCGGCTATCGGTCACGCTGGAGGACGATAAACAGCAGCGCGTGACGTCCAACTGGATAGAGCTGAAAGTGGCGCCGCCGCTGACGGCGACCGCCGGTGATGACGCGGGCCTGCCGCCGATCAAAACCCTGACGCCGCCGCCGATCCCGGCGCAAACCGGGCCGCTGTACGGCGGCGACTAACCGTTTTTACCCTGCAGCACCCACACGGCGGCCTCGACGCGGGATTTTAGCTTCATCTTTTTCAGCAGGTGTTTGACGTGTACCTTGACGGTGCTTTCGGTGATGGTCAGGCGGCGGGCGATCAGCTTGTTCGGCAGCCCCTGGGCGATCAGCTTCAGAATATCCCGTTCGCGCGGCGTCAATTGCTGAATATCGCGATCGGCGCTGGGGCGGTTTTCCCGCAGGCTGGCGGCGAGGATCGGCGTCAGCGTTTCGCTGAGCACCATCTGCCCGGCCGCCGCCTGATGCAGCGCCTTCAGCAGATCCTCCGGCTCCATGTCTTTCAACAAATAACCGTCGGCACCGCGTTTGAGCGCGCTGACGACGTCGTCTTCATGGTTGGACACGCTGAACACCACGACGCGCCCCGACAGGTCGGTCTGGCGCAGGCGATCCAGCGTTTCCAGCCCGTTGATGCCGGGCATGTTGAGGTCGAGCAGGATCAGATCCGGATCGTGCTGCTCCGCCAGCGCGACCCCTTGTTCACCGTTGCTGGCTTCGGCGATGACCTGCAGGCGAGCGTCCATGCCAATCAGCTGTTTTACGCCGTTGCGCAGCATCGGGTGGTCGTCGATCAGTAAGATGGTGGCGGCGGTTTCTGTCGTCATGGTGTCTCCGTTAGTCGATGGCGTGGTTATCCGGCGTGAAGCTGACTCGCACCTCGGTGCCGCCGCCGCTGCGCGGTAAAATGTCGCAACGGCCGTGCAGGCTCTTGGCGCGATCGCGCATGATGATCAGGCCGTAATGGTCGGGGCGGGATGTTTCGGCCGGCAGGCCGCGTCCGTTGTCGCATACGCTCAGGGTCACTTCGCCCCGTTTGTTGATGACCTGAATGCTCACCTCGCTGGCGGCGGCATGCTTAAGGATGTTGCTGAGCGCCTCGCGGGCGATCTGCAGCAGATGAATGGCCTGGTAGGCGGGCACCGTGCGCGGCCCCAGTTGGTAATCGAGGCTGATGTTCAGGCCCAGTTTGGGATTGAACTCCGCTACCGTCGATTGCAGCGCCGCCAGCAGGCCCGGTTCGGTCAGCTGCAGGCGGAAGGTGGTCAGCAGCTCGCGCAGCTGGCGATAGGCGCCGTTCAGCTCTTCGCGCATCTGCTGCACCAGCGCCTGGCTGGCGGACGAGAGCGTTTCGCCTTGCATCTGCAGGCAGGCGATCTGCATTTTCAGGCAGGAGAGCGATTGGGCGATGGAGTCGTGCAGCTCGCGGGCGATCGCCGCCCGTTCTTCCATCAGCATCAGCTGCTGCTGGTGGTCTACCTGACGTTCGATGGCCAGCACGCTGGTCAGTTGCTCCACCAGAGTGTTGACCAGCTGGCGGTGCTCATCGTTCAGCGGCTGTTGCGGCGCATGTTGCGCCACGATCACGCCGTAGTCGCCAAGTTTGTCACTCAGGCTCCAGCTCAGCGACGGGTTGTCGGGATGCTGGCGGTCGCTGTCGTGCAGGCAGGCGCTGCACACCGGATTATGGCAATGCTCCGGCCGCAACGGCTGGTTGCCGCTCAGCTGCAGCAGCGGCTCCCGGCTGTCGTTTTCATACAGCCGCACCTGAATGGCGCGCAGCGGCGTCAGGGTTTGCAGTTGGTTGAGCAGCGGCGTCAGGCGGCTGCACAATGGCTCGCTGGCGTGCAGCAGGCGGCTGGCGCGATAGAGGAAGCTCAGCATCTGATTTTTTTGCTGCAGGTCCGCGGTCTTCTCGGCTACGCGCTGCTCCAGCCCGCTGTAGGTGGCCGACAGTTCGTCGGACATGGTGTTCAACGCGCCGCCGAGCGACGCCATTTCATCCTGATGGCCGCGCTGCGCGAAGCGGCGGCTAAAGTCGCCGCGGCCCACCGCCAACGCCATTTCCACCAGCTGCCGCCACGGATGCAGCAACCGGCGGCGCAGGTAGCAGGTGGTGCCGATCAGCAGCAGCAGGGTCAGCGCGATAAAGCCGGCCTGCACTAGCGTCACCATCAGCAGGCGGCGCTCGGTTTGCCTGTCGATATCCGAGACCAGTTTATCCAACAGCTGCACGAAGTGCGCCACCTGCGGCGCGGCGTCGGCCGGGCGCTGCGCGCTACGCAGGCGAGGTTGCAGGGTCTGTTGCCAGTAGTCGCGCAAGGTGTCGAAAGGTTGCGTCAACCCTTCCTGTTCCACCGAACGCTGCAGGTCGGGGCTGTTTTCGTCGCGCTCCAGTTCGCGGATCAACGCTTCATGCCGTTCATCCAGCGGCACCTGCGCCAGCAGACGATAGCTTTGCATACGCAGCGAGCCGGCCTTGTTGATGGCATGCGCGTTGCCCTGAATGCTTTGCGACATCCAGGCGGAAATCCCCATGCCGGCCACGCCCAGAATGCCCGACAGCAACATCAGCAGGGCGACCTGATTCACGATCGAAAGCGGGGCCAACAGGCGTTTCATAAGCGCGGGTTCCTGGCATTTGGCGCCGCTGAAGCTCAGGGGCGAAGGCGGCGACGGGGTAAACAAGTAACGATTCAGCCGTATTTTTGATTATCCCTGAGCATAACCCCATACCTCGAATGAAGTACCCATTAGTTTCCAGTGGGGCGGCGAAGCGGTGAGGATGACGAAGTGGTTTATTGTAATTTATTGATTATAAATGATTTAATTTTTATCCGGAACGTACCCCTAAGGGGATGAAGGCGCTATTTGTGCCGCCAACTACTTGCATTCGGGTTGATATACATCAACTTTGCCGCCGGGGCCGCCCCCTAGGGTGTCGGAATAATCCCCCGTGTCTGAGGTTTTTATGTCGCAACTTGCAACGCCTTCATCAAAGAAAACCGGTGCGCTGATTCAGGATTGGCATCCTGAAGACAGCGCCTTTTGGCAGCAGCGTGGCCATCGCATCGCCACCCGGAACCTGTGGATTTCCATTCCCTGTCTGCTGCTGGCCTTCTGCGTCTGGATGCTGTTCAGCGCCGTGGCGGTCAACCTGAACAAGGTTGGCTTCAACTTTTCCACCGATCAACTGTTCCTGTTGACAGCGCTGCCGTCGGTCTCGGGCGCTATTTTACGCGTGCCGTATTCCTTCGTGATCCCGCTGTTTGGCGGCCGTCGCTGGACCGCTATCAGCACCTGCTTCCTGCTGGTGCCGTGCTTGTGGCTGGGATTCGCGGTGCAGGACAGCAGCACGCCGTACAGCGTGTTCGTCATCATTTCCCTGCTGTGCGGTTTTGCGGGCGCCAACTTTGCCTCCAGCATGGCCAATATCAGCTTCTTCTTCCCGAAAGCGCGTCAGGGCGGCGCGTTGGGTCTCAACGGCGGGTTGGGGAATCTGGGGGTCAGCGTCATGCAACTGGTCGCGCCGCTGGCGATCTCTTTCAGCCTGTTTGGTCTGTTTGGCGGCACGGCGCAAGATCAGGCAGAAGGGGGGCAGCTGTGGCTGGAAAACGCCGCCTGGATCTGGGTACCGTTCCTGCTGGTTGCCACCTTGGCGGCCTGGTTCGGCATGAACGATCTGGCGGCGGCCAAGGCATCGCTGCGCCAGCAACTGCCAGTGCTCAAACGTGGGCATTTGTGGATGCTGAGTTTGCTGTACCTCGCGACCTTCGGTTCTTTCATCGGTTTCTCCGCCGGTTTCGCCATGCTGTCGAAGACGCAATTTCCGGAGGTCGTGATCCTGCATTACGCTTTCTTCGGGCCGTTCCTCGGGGCGCTGGCGCGGCCGGTCGGCGGCGCGCTGTCTGACCGTTTCGGCGGCGTGCGGGTGACGTTGATCAACTTTGTGGTGATGGCCGTGTTCGCCGCGCTGTTGTTCCTGACCTTGCCGACGGCGGGCGAGGGCGGTTCGTTCATCGCCTTCTACGGCATCTTTATGGTGCTGTTCCTCACGGCGGGGCTGGGCAGCGGATCGACTTTCCAAATGATCGCCGTCATTTTCCGTAAAATCACTGTCGATCGCGTGAAAGCGGCCGGCGGCAGTGACGAGAGCGCACAGCGTGAAGCGGTGACGGACTCCGCCGCCGCATTGGGCTTTATCTCGGCGATCGGCGCCGCAGGCGGCTTCTTTATTCCCCAGGCATTCGGTACCTCGCTGGCGCTGACCGGCTCACCGGCGGGGGCAATGAAAGTATTCCTGGTGTTCTATATCTTGTGTGTGGTCATCACCTGGGCGGTGTATGGCCGCAAGAAAAAGGCCTGAGTATCAAACTGCTTTCTCAATCCCTCCCGCCAGGGGAGGGATATTTCTCTCATTCCGAGTCATCTCTCCTCCCCTCCTCAGTGAAATTTTCTGTCTTTAGGTAAAATTCTCATCTTTGCTTGCCGTTTTTTTCTTTTTTTATAGCACTATCTCTCAATGTGAGAATGTTTTCGCCAAAACGGATTATATTATTTGCACGTTTTTTTCGTTTTATTGAGAGTATTCTTACATTAAGACGTTAATGTCATTTCGCAGATTAAATGAAATTTCCGGGAGGGCAAAGCATAATTAGTGCGATTGTTATAAAATCAGTAATAGGATTTTGTCTTAGATGCAGCACACACCGAGTAGAATGTGTGACGGGGTTAAATCAGATAACTCTCATTCTGTTTTTTTCGGCTTTTTGTAGTCTATCTGACAATCAGATTAGGTGGGAAAACACAATGAATTCACGGATAAGAATGAAATTTCACAATTTCATTCGATTAACAATCGAACAACATGGTTAGTTTTTTCTTTTTAAATCAATGAGGTGTTCATTTGAATTTTACGGTAACCATGAAAGAAATCCATGTTGCCAACAGGGAAAAAGAGTCATTTGGATAAACGGAACATCCTTAATATGGCCTAATGTAAAAAATGAAATCAGAAAATTTTTATAAAGGCCAATATCCGATGAATGCAACCTGTTGAGTTTACATTTAATTTCTTGAACATTTTTTGATATTTCTATACAAAGTGTGCAGGACAGGCACGCTAAGGAAATTAAAAGTGAATCTTGATAAAAGAATAAAGATTAGGAATCTCGATGTTCTGACTCCTGCCGGGGAGAAATTTCGTCTGCGTTGGAAGGAGTATCAAATTCTTTCGCTGCTTGTCGCCAGATCGCCAGAGCTGGTTACCCGAACGGAAATTATAGAAAATATCTGGAAAGGAACCTATTGCTCAGATTCAACGATAAATCAAACAATTAAATCTATTCGCCAAAAGATTAGCGACACGGAACACACGCTTATCAGAACCATTCCTCGTTTGGGTTACAAGGTGGAAAATCAAGCGGCTTTTCACTTTATATCCGAGGATGAAGACTACGCAGATGATGATATATTAAATGGCGGTGAAGATATTGGCGTTGATATTCAAGCGGAACTTTCTGAAAGTGTAAGTGAGTCGTCTGAAACAAACGATGAAAAAATAGATAAGCCGCATAAGTCGACGCTGGTTGCTGCGCCTGTTGCAACGGTGGAGTCATCCAAAGAACCGGCGCGTGAAAAAAAGTCGGCGGCGGCGCGTCGCTTTTTCAGCATGCCCGCCAGCCGTGTAGTGAAATACCTGACCGTATTCGCCTCTTTGCTGGTTATTTCACATTTTTCATACGTGCTTGGCAACCAAACCCGCCCCCCGGTGATCAATGATATTCAGAACAACACGCGTGTGGTGTTGACGCTGACGCTGAATAATCCCCATACCAACAGCCCGCAAACTCTGTTCTGCCTGTACCAGGGCGAGAGCATGGAGCAGGCGACCATCGAATGTGTCGATCCTAAGCAAGGCCAGCTGAAATTGCCGGTAAAATATGAGACCTCTTCTTCCACCGGTAAGGGTCGGATTAATCTTATATTGCCGAATAAAACCTTGCAATATCAAGTTGCTTACGATGTTAAAAATTAGCGCTGAATGAGGTTTTATCTATAGCGATAATTTTACATTTGATGAAATCTTTTATTTCATTATTTGTTATTTGAAAGCCAGGTTCGATTTGTCCAGTCTGGAACTCATTACCTAACGCGTATTAGCGTCCTGTCCCAATCGGGTGACGGGAATAATGAGAACCTGCTGAGTGACAAATTATGGATAAGCGTAAAGTAGCTATTATCGGGGGTTCCGGTTTTATCGGAACACGCCTGGCGAAACGTCTCAGTAAGCGCGATGATCTGACATTGGTCATCGTCGATAAGCAACCCAGTGCACATTTTCCATCCCTTTATCAGTATGGCGATGTGACGCAACCCCAGACGTTGCAAGAACCGCTGGCGGGCTGCGACGCCATCATTAATCTGGCGGCGGAGCATCAGGACAATGTCGATCCCATTTCGCTCTATTATCAGGTCAATGTCGAAGGCGCGCGCCATGTCTGCATGACCGCCTCCGCCCTGAATATCCGTCAAATCATTTTCACCTCCTCGGTCGCTGTTTACGGCTTCGTCAAACAGGAGACCGGCGAAGAAGGACGTTTCGAGCCTTTCAACCATTACGGCAAGTCCAAGCTCGAGGCGGAATACGTTTATGAAGCCTGGCGCAAGGCCGATGAGGCAAATCGGCTGACTATCATTCGCCCAACGGTGGTATTCGGCGAAGGCAACCGTGGCAACGTGTATAACCTGTTCCGTCAGATCGCCAGCGGACGTTTCGTGATGATTGGCAGCGGCAATAATATGAAGTCGATGGCCTACGTTGAAAATATTGCCGCGCGGCTGGAATATGCGCTGGATCAACAGTCAAGTTATCAGGTCAGCAACTACGTCGATAAACCGGACTTTACGATGAATCAATTGGTTGACGTAATTTCCTCTTCATTGGGGAGAGAAAATAAGACGATTCGCATTCCTTATGCCGTAGGCATATGCGGCGCAAC
Organism: Serratia sp. CY81684; assembly: GCF_052166595.1. NCBI lineage: Bacteria > Pseudomonadati > Pseudomonadota > Gammaproteobacteria > Enterobacterales > Yersiniaceae > Serratia > Serratia sp. CY81684. The sequence goes on from NZ_JBJNOO010000003.1 coordinate 1,007,865, forward strand.
CGCATTGGATGTTGTGAGTAAAATAAGTCGCAAGAAATTCCCAATCAGTCGCGTCAGAGTACAGAAATTCTGCGCCAGAACGCAGTTTAAAAGTAATGTGCAAAATAATTTCGTGGCGCCTGTTGAACTTGATTCGGCAATCGAAAGAACCATTAAACATGAGTTTTCTGATAGATAACTTAATCGCACGCTGACGTTATTTGATTATTCCGCCGACAAGCGGATAAATCTGTATTTTTCAGGATAAATTCATGCTGACTTATATCCTGGCAGGATCAATTCTGTTTTTGTTAATAGCGCATTGGGAGCTGTAACTCAAGGGCGGTAGCGTGCTTATTCGCTGGAGGAACGATGTTATATCAACTGAGCGTGATATTTGTGCTGGCGGTCGCGTGGATCCTTATTGCCCGCCGGGTCGCCTTGACGGTGGGATTAGTGGATAAGCCCAATGCGCGCAAGCAACATCTGGGACATATTCCGTTGGTCGGCGGCATCGCCGTGTACCTGACGCTGATGCTGATGACGTTGTGGCAACCCGCCTGGCTGCCCGACAACACCGTCTACCTGCTGTGCATCACGGCGCTGGTGGTGTTGGGCGTACTGGATGACCGCTTTGATCTGCCCGTGGCGCCGCGCGTCATGGTGCAGGGAGGGATCGCGCTGGCGATGATGCTGGCGGCAGGGATGCAGCTTTCCTCATTGGGCCATGCCTGGGGCCATCAGGAAGTGATGCTCGGTTATGGCGCGTTGCTGCTCACACCGCTGGCGGTATGGGGGGCGATCAACGCCTACAACATGGTGGATGGCATCGACGGGCAACTGGGCGCCTTGTCCTGCGTGACCTTTGTTGCGCTGGCCATCGTGTTCGGACTGGGTGGCCGGGAAGATCTGGCGCTGTGGTGCCTGGGCATGATCGTCGCGCTGGCGGCTTATCTGCTGTTCAACCTGAGCCTGTTCGGCGCGCGTAACAAAATCTTTATGGGGGACGCCGGCAGCATGGTGATCGGCTTCAGCGTTCTGTGGCTGGTGTTGCTGGCGACGCAGGGGCAGCAGGCGGTAATGCGCCCGGTCACCGCGCTGTGGCTGATCGCCATTCCGCTGATGGACATGGTGACCGTGATGGTGCGCCGCCTGTTGCGCCGCCAAAGCCCCTTCAAAGCGGGCCGCGATCATTTGCACCATATTCTGATGCGTCGCGGGCTCAATGCGCGTCAGGCACTGGCGATGAGCACCATGCTGGCGGTGACGCTGGCCTGCATCGGCATTTGCAGTGAAGTGTTGCAACTGCAGGAAAGCCTGATGCTGGTGGCGTTTCTGTTCTGTTTTTGCGGTTATTTCGCCATGTTGCGCGAACCGCGTCAGGCGACGATGCTCAGCGATAATCCAACCGTCGGGCGTTAATCCTCTCACGGGCTGCGGCAGCAGCCCGTTTATCACGGTACTTCCATGAATTTTCATTTGCCTCTTTTGATGCCGTTGGCCTTCACCTCCGCGTTGTTGAGCGGTTGTACGGTGGTTCCCGGCTCTCATTTATCGACCAGCGGAAAAGCCATCGTCGTGCAACAAGACGACGATTTCGATTTGAACAGCCAGGTACAGGTCTACCGCATGTCACCGATGCTGCTGCAGAAAATGCGGCGCGTTGAACCGGTCGCCCAGCCGAATCCGGCACTGGATGAGCGGTTGCAGAGCTACCAATACCGTATCGGCGTCGGCGACGTGTTGAACGTCACCGTCTGGGATCACCCCGAGTTGACCACGCCGGCCGGGCAATATCGCAGCGCCAGCGACACCGGTAACTGGGTGCATGCGGATGGCACGATCTTTTACCCCTATATCGGGCGCGTGGCGGTGGTGGGTAAAACCGTCACCGAAGTGCGCAGCCTGATCGCCGGCCGTCTGGCGCAGTATGTGGAAAGCCCGCAGGTGGATGTCAGCATCGCCGCGTTCCGCTCGCAGAAGGCTTATGTGACCGGTGAGGTGAAAACCTCCGGTCAGCAGGCGATCACCAACGTGCCGCTGACCATTCTGGATGCGATCAACGCCGCCGGCGGCCTGACGGACAATGCCGACTGGCGCAACGTGGTGCTGACCCATCAGGGCAAAGAGCGGGCCATCTCGCTGCAGGCGCTGATGCAGCGTGGCGACATCAGCCAGAACGCGCTGCTGCAGCCGGGCGACATCCTCTACATTCCGCGCAATGACAACTTGAAAGTGTTCGTGATGGGCGAGGTGGGCAAGCAAGCGACGCTGAAGATGGATCGCAGCGGCATGACCCTGACCGAAGCCCTCGGATCTTCCGAAGGGATCAGCCAGACGGTGGCGGATGCGACCGGGGTGTTCGTGATCCGGCCGAGCGGCGGCAATCCCCCGCAGCGGCTGGCGACGCTGTATCAGTTCGATCTCTCCGACGCCAGCGCGCTGGCGATGGGCGCTGAATTTCAGCTGCACCCTTACGACGTCGTGTACGTCACCGCGGCGCCTATCGCGCGCTGGAACCGTTTGATCAGCCAGCTGGTGCCGACCATCAGCAGTTTTAACGATCTCAGCGAGGCTACCTTGCGCGTGCGCAACTGGTAACTCCGCAGGGTGAATAAGGAACAGAAGATGAAAAACAATGCGCTGTCCGTGATGGTGGCCGAACAAGATGAAAAGCTGGAGTGGGAGCGTCTGGTAGGGCCGCTGTGGGATAACCGCTGGCGGATCGCCGTCGTGACCGGCGTGGCGGGTGCGCTGGGCGTCGCCTACGCCCTGTTGGCTACCCCGGTGTACCAGGCCACGGCGGTGGTGCAGGTGGAGAATCAGCTGTCCGGCGATTCGCTGCTGCGTGAAACGCTGGACAGTTCGCTGGGGCAAAATTCGGCGACGCAGGATGAGGTGACGCTGGTCAAGTCGCGCTACGTGCTCGGCAAAACGGTGGATGCCCTCGGCCTGACGGTGCGCGTCGAACCGGACTATTTCCCGGTATTCGGTAAAGGCTTTGCCCGACTGAGCGGTGAAAAGGCGCCGGTATTGGACATCGCCACGCTGACAACGCCGGCGGACATGCAGGGCGAAGCGCTGACGCTGACGGTGCGCGATGGGCAACATTATGAGCTGAGCCATGACGGCGCCAAATTGTTCAGTGGCGTGGTTGGGCAACCGGTGGCGCAGGGCGAGTGGGGCATGACCGTTTCGGCGCTGGACGCGGCGCCGGGCACCAGTTTCACCGTGGTGAAAGTCGCGCGTCAAGAAGCGGTGGACGATCTGCGTAAATACCTGGGCGTAGTGCCGAGCGGCAAAGACAGCGGCATCATGACGTTTACGCTGCCGAGCGAAGATCCGCAGCGTGCAGAGGCGGTGCTGAAGAACATCACCGATAACTACCTGCAGCAGAACGTGGATCGCAAAACGGAAGAGGCGCAGCGGATGCTGGCCTTCCTGCAGGAGCAGTTGCCGCAAACGCAAACCTCGCTCAACAACGCCGAAACCCAGCTCAACCAGTTCCGCCAGCAAAACGACTCGGTGGATCTGTCGCTGGAAGCCAAGTCGGTGCTGGACACGCAGGTACAGCTCGAAGCCCAGCTCAACGAGCTGACCTTCAAAGAGGCGGAGATTTCCAAGCTTTATACCCGCGTGCACCCGGCTTACCGGGCGCTGCTGGAAAAGCGCGCCACGCTGGAGGCGGAAAAGGCGCGGCTCGGCAAACAGGTACAGACGCTGCCGAAAATGCAGCAGGAGATCCTGCGTCTCACCCGCGACGTGCAGGTGGATCAGCAGGTTTACATGCAACTGATGAACAAACAGCAGGAGCTGAGCATCAGCAAGGCCGGTACGGTGGGCAATATTCGCATCGTCGACGAAGCGGAATCCGCTATCCGACCGATTCAGCCGCAAAAGATGCTAATCGTGTTGTTGGCGTTGATATTGGGCGCTGCAGGCACCGCGGCGGTGGTGCTGCTGCGCACGGCCTTCCATCGCGGCATCAATGATATCGATACGCTGGAGAAGCGAGGCATCAACGTCTACGCCACCGTGCCGCTGTCGCCATGGCAGGCGAAACGCAATCGCGAACAACGCCTGCAGTTGCCCAAATCCGGCGGTCGTCGCCTGCCGATCCTGGCGGTGGCCGAGCCGGCGGATCTGTCGGTGGAGGCCATTCGCAGCCTGCGCACCAGCCTGCATTTCGCCATGCTGGAGGCCAAAAACAACATTTTGATGGTCTCCGGTGCCAGCCCGGAAAGCGGCAAGAGTTTTACCAGCACCAACCTGGCGGTGGTGGTGGCGCAGGCCGGGCAGCGGGTGCTGTTGATCGACGCGGATATGCGTAAAGGATTTTTGCATCGTTGGCTATCGGACGACGCTCATCAAGGGCTGTCCGACATGCTGGTGGGCAAAGTGACGACGGAACAGGCGGTGCGGAAAACCGCCATTGCCAATCTGGATTTCGTACCGCGTGGCCAGGTGCCGCCGAACCCGTCCGAGCTGCTGATGCATCGCCGTTTCGCCGATTTCCTGCGTTGGGCCGGGCAAAACTACGATCTGGTGCTGATCGATACGCCGCCGATTCTGGCGGTGACGGACGCGGCCATCGTCGGCAATCACGCCGGTACGTCACTGTTGGTGGTGCGTTTTGAGGTGAACACCGTCAAGCAGATCGAAACCAGCATGCGCCGTTTCGAACAGAATGGCGTGGCGATCAGAGGCGTAATCCTCAACGGCATCGTGAAGAGGGCGGCGACCGACATGAGCTATTACAACTTCGCCTATCCAAGCCATCGGGAAGATCACCGGCAGGCAGAGGAATAAGCGGGTGAAGGCCATTATCACCAACGCCCTGTGGCTGATGCTTGAACGCGTTTCGCTCAGCCTGTCCGGCATCTTCGTCTCCATTTACGTTGCGCGCTATCTGGGGCCCGCCCAGTTTGGCGCTCTCAACTATCTATTGGCGACGATCGCCATCGTGGTGCCGCTGGTGCAGCTGGGCGCCGACAGCATCATTTTCAACCGCGTCGCCCGCCGCCAGCCGAGCGGCATTCGCCTGATGTTGGCTTCGATGCGTTTGCGCCGCCGGCTGTTCCTGGTGGTGGCGCTGCCGATGCTGATATGGAGCTATTTCAGCCAGCCTCCAGCCAGTCAACTGATGACGCTGTTGCTGCTTATCAGCGCCTATTTCTCGATTCAGGACGTGTACAAAATTTATTACGATGCCCGCCTGCAGTCGAAACGCAATACGCTGATCAACAACCTGGCGCTGCTGCTGTCGATCGGGCTGCGGCTGGCGCTGGTGAGCGCCGCGCTGCCGCTGGTGTGGTTCGCGGTACCCTACATCCTCAGCAGCGCCGTACCTTATCTGGCGCGCCTCTGGCTATTCCGTGGGGAAGCGGCGGCCACGCCGCGGGTTACGCCGCGCCAGGCCGGGCGCTATGGCCGTTATTTGCTGAAAGTGGGCCTGCCGTTGGCCATCTCCAGTCTGGCGATAGTGATTTATACCCGCATCGATCAAATCATGCTGGGCAATCTGGTCGGCGAGCAGGCGGTGGGCTGGTTCAGCGCCGCTACCACCCTCAGTCAGGGGTGGGTTTTTGTGCCGATGGCGCTGATCACCTCGTTGATGCCGGGTATTGCCAACTGTCGCGATCCGTTGGAGCAGGAGTACCGCATCCGGGTGCTGTATCTGGTGGTATTGGGCCTGTCGTTGCCGGTGCTGCTGGGGCTGTGGTGGTTCGCCCACCCGGCTATTGCGCTGCTGTATGGCGCCGCTTTTCAACCGGCCGCCGACATCCTGGCTATTTGTACGCTGACCTCGCTGTTCTCAGTGATGGGGACGGTTTCGTACCGCAGCATCGTGCTGTTCGCCGGTTATCGCTTTATCGCCATCAAGATGCCGTTGGTGGCTCTGATGAACGTGGCGATGAATCTGCTGCTGATCCCGCGTTACGGCCTGACCGGCGCTGCGGTGTCTACGCTACTGGCGGAATTCATTTCATTCTTCGTTCTGAACAGTTTATTCCGTGGCGGGAAAATTACCCGACTGCAGCTGACCTGTTTTTACTGCCTGCCGCGTCTTGTCAGCAAATTAAGGAGAGAGCATGTTAAACACCCTGGTTAAAAGCATTTCCAAGCGCCTGCCCGATGCCTGGCACCATCAGGTTAAATACGCGCTCTATTTCAAAAAACTGCCGCACCTGTCAAAACCGACCGGCTTCAGCGAAAAGATCATGCGCCGCAAAATTTATCCGCGCAGCATCTACACCACCTTGTCGGACAAATACAAGGTCCGTGAATTTATTGCCGGCCTGTGGGGCGAAGAGTATCTGGTGGAGCTGTATGCGCATGGCACTGAACTCAGCTACGACACGTTCAGGCAGTTGCCCGATGCCTTCGTGCTGAAGGCCAACCATGGCAGCGGCTATAACCGGTTGGTGTTCGACAAGCAACAGGTTAGCTACGCGGAATTGTACGATCTCAGCAGTGCGTGGATGCGCAGCAACTTTTACGAGCAGAGTCGCGAAAAGCATTATCTGGACATCGAACCCTGCATCATGGTGGAACGCATGTTGCTGGATGGGGAGCAGGTGCCGAACGATATCAAGTTTCATTGTTTCAACGACAACCATGAAATTCGCATGTTCATCCAGGTGGATTACCAGCGTTTCGGCACCCATCGGCGCGACATTTTTGATATCGACTGGAACCGCACCGAAATCCGCATCAGCTTGCCGAATGCCGACGAACCGATGCCGCGGCCTACGCGGCTGGAAGAAATGACGCGCTTGGCTCGCCAGGTTGCGCAGCAGTTCTCTTATGTCCGCGTGGATTTCTACCAGGTCGGTGAGAAGGTCTATTTCGGTGAATTGACGTTTACGCCTGGTGCGGGGTTAAGCAAGCTTAAGCCGGAAAACATCGAGCAGGAATGGGGCAGTTATTTTACTGAGTAAATGCTTATGCAGAGAGTCGCCTCCAATTTTCACATGCATGCCAATGTCGGTTATAATCAGTCGCGGGATTTGGTCAATCAATCAATCATATTGACCTTCCTGTTGCTATTTTTCGTGAAAACTTTCCTGACCTCGGGATCGTTCAACAGCGAGCTGATTAATAAAACCGTGACGGGGCTTAATGCCCTAATGTTGCTCTATGTCGGCTATGCATTTTTCATCGCTACGATGGCGGAAAAAGCGGTTGCGGGTTTTTTGGTTCTGCTGTTTCTGGTTAATATCGCCACCGGACATGGTGATTACCTTTTTGGCGCGGTATTCAGCTCGGCGGTGATAATTTTATTCCGCCGCATCGAGATGGTGCGCGGCGCTGAAATGTTCGCTATCGCTTTTGTGGTTGCCGGGCTGTTGATGGTTATCCCCTATACCTTTTACACCGAGGGATTTGTTTATCTTGATGAGCGCTATGGCAACAGATTAACGCTGGGTTTCGATAACCCGAACACCTTGGCGTATTATTCTTTTGCCTTGTTCGCCATGCTGCTGTGCCTGATCGACCATGCAAAATTAACGCGTGGAATGAAAAATATCGCCTCACTGGGGGTGTCGGCGTTAATTATCCCGGTGCTGATGTATTCCTATTCCCGCACCTGTTTTATGTTGGCGCTGTTGATGTTGTTGCTGTTTTGGCTGGCGCCGCTGCTGCGTTTTACCCCCAATAGAAAAGTCTGCATTGCGCTGACGTTGGCTATCATAGGCTTTCAGTTCGCCAGCGTTATACGCTGGGGGAACAATCCGGCATTGGACGCGCTGTTGAACCAGGCGTTGACCGGGCGCATCTGGTTCTCCTGGCAGATGTTTCAGGCGGTGGGGCTACCCAATCCGCTGTTCGGCATGAATATCGAACCCTATAAGCCGGTCGATTTTTTCTTCATCGCCATGTTTTATTCGGCTGGTGGGATAGCCTCTGTTGTCATGCTTTTTTGTTATTTTCACCTGTTGGGGAATATGCGCAGGCTGAGTCGATTCATGCGCTGGGTGGTGGTGGTTTTCCTGCTAACAACTTTTACGGAAACCTATTTTTTGGTCCCGGTATTTAACGTGTCGTTATTGCTGCTTTGCCGTGGAAAAGAAATGATAAATTCTAAGTTGGAGGGTTAAGAAATGGATTTCTCGATCGTGATCCCTATTTATAATAGTGCGCGTTACCTGCCTAAAACTCTGAAGCGGATTTTCAACGCTTGCCAAGGGTTCGACTATCAGGTGATTTTGGTTGATGATTGCTCTGACGAGGATGATATCAAATATATTCGCCAGATAGCGGCGACTAATAGCAACGTGATGCTGCATGAGAAAAAACAAAAGAGCAATGCGGCGGTATCGCGCAACCTGGGCGCCAATTTAGCGCAATCGGAGATCGTGTTTTTTCTCGATTCGGATGATTACTTCACTACCAACTATATTATTCGCCGCATGAAGAAGCATGAAGATCGCCATATTGATATTATCTTCGGTAATTATGCCGAAGTGAGCGGCGATTCGGTACGCGACTTCAACTTCCACTACAAATCCGGTTCTTCCGGCGAGGATTTTCTTTTTCTGGAAATGGGCGATATTCGGTCATCCACCATCAGCATGCGTAAAAAAAGCGATCGCCGCTTTTTATTTCCCGAGTTTCTCAACAAGCATCAGGATTGGGGCTTTCTGGTCAACGCCACCAATTTGGGCGCGCAAGTGGCGCATGACGCCGGCGGCGGGGTGTTTCTCGACGTGGGGCGCTACGGACGCATGACGGCGAAGCTTAATCTGGAGGCCAGCGACCGCTTTATCAATACCTTCCTCAGCCCCAGCGATCGCCATATCAGCGGATTTGCCTGCAAGCACCTGCTGGCCTCGCTGTATTCGGAAAACGCCCAGGCGTTCAATTATTACTCGTCGCGCATCGTGCGGCACAGCCTGAGCGGCAAGTTCAAGATGATCAAATGGTATGGCGATTGTCTGACGAGGCTGGGGTTGTTCTCGGTTGGCGGCCGGCTGTTGCGCAATGTGCGCCAGGGATTCAGGAGATGATATGCAAGCACGCAAGGTAATCATCGTCATCGAAAATATGGCGGGCAAGGGCGGCACTGAACGGGTCGCCAGCGGTTTGGCCAATGCGCTGGCGCGTCTGCCGAATTACGAGGTGGCGGTGTTTTCGCTGTGTGGCGAACGGAGCTTCTTTCCGCTGGCGAGCAACGTCCGGCTACGCTGTGGCGGCGGCGATTCGCTGTTCTGGCCATGGCGGCTGGCGTTGGCACTGCGGCGTGAACGCGCGGATGTGATCATTACCGTTTCCATGGGAAAACTGTCGGTGGTGATGACGCCTTTTCTACGTTTGTTCTGTGCCCGCAGCCGGCTGTTATTGAGCGAACACGTCAGCTTTCACCAGTATCCGCGCGTATTTAAATGGTTGAAGTTGTTGGTTTACCGCTTGAGCGATCGCGTGATTTTCCTGACACGGCAAGATAGCGACGCCATCGCTCGCTGGGTGGGCGCCGGGAAATGCCGGGTGATCGAGAACGTTTCGCCGTTCGGCGCACAGGCGCCGACGCCGGCGCTGCAGGAAAAAGTGGCGCTGGCGGTGGGGCGGTTGAGCAATCAGAAAGGCTTCGATCGTCTGATCGCGCTGTGGCGAGGGGTGGCGGCGCAGATGCCGGATTGGCGGCTGTTGATTATTGGCGACGGCCCTGAGCGCGACGCACTGCGACGGCAGATTGAAGGCGCCGGGCTGGAGCAGCAGGTGAGCCTGCTGCCGGCCACCGCCGACGTGGCGGCCTATTATCGCCAGGCCAGTCTGTACGTGATGACGTCGCGCTATGAGGGGTTGCCGATGGTGCTGATCGAAGCCATGAGTTTCGGCCTGCCGCTGGTGGCCTACGACTGCAAGACCGGCCCGGCCGAGCTGATAGACAACGGCGTCAACGGCTATCTGGTGCCCGATGACGATGCCGCCGCCTTCAGCGAAGGCGTGCTCGAACTGATGCGCGATCCGGCTCTGCGCGATCGCTTTTCTGTCGCTGCGCTTGATAAGTCTCGCCGTTTTTCTCCCGAACGTATTTATCCCCAGTGGCAACAGCTCATTGAGTGAGGACCGAATGGAAAAGATATCCGTGATAATGCCCGCCTACAACGCGGCAAACTCAATCAAAGAATCGATTCTTGGTGTGCTGAACCAGCAATTTACCGACTATCACCTGTATGTGATCGATGATGCGTCCACCGACAACACCGCCGAGGTGGTGCGGCCGTTTATCCACGATCGCCTCACCTATATACGCAATGAGCATAACCAGGGCGTGGCGGAAACGCGCAACATCGGCATTGAGGCGGCGAGCGGGGATTATATCGCATTCTGCGACAGTGATGACGTATGGCTCCCCAACAAGCTGTCGCGCCAGGCGAGCATTTTGCAAACCCGCCGCTATGACGTGGTGTGTTCCCATTATTACACCTTCGAAGACGATCTGAAGTTGATCAAAAACACCCGTGGTGCGGATGAGCTTATCGGCTATCAGGACATGTTGAAAAGCAACTGGATCGGCAATCTCACCGGCATCTATAACCAGAAGCGCATCGGCAAGGTGTATCAGCAAAAAGTGGGGCATGAGGACTATTTGATGTGGCTGGCGGTGCTGCAGAAGGCGCGTAACGGCCTGGCCTACTGCATTCCCGAACCGCTGGCCTGTTACCGATTGTCTACCCATTCGCTGTCGGGCAACAAAATCCGCGCAGCGGACTGGCAATGGCGGATTTACCGTCAGCATTTGGGGCTGTCGTACCAGAAATCCTGCTATTTGTTCGCCACCTATCTGTTCAATGCCGTGGTGAAAAGGAAATGACCATGAGGGGGATGTATCGGCGGGCGGCTCTGGGCTGTTGCGCCTTGTGGGGCGCAGCGGCTCTGGCGCAGAACTGCCAACCCAATCTGTTGACCAACCCCGGCTTTGAGCAGGGGCTCAGCGGCTGGCGAGCGCAGGGCGCGCAGGCCGACGGCGATACGCACAGTGGCAGGGGGAGTCTGCGTTATGACAATGCAGATGTAGCGCAATACCGTACCTTCAACCAGGCGCTGCAGGTTGTGCCCGGACAGACGATAGATTTCGGCGTCTGGCTCAAGACTCGCGGCGTACGCGGGCAAAGCCGCGACGGCGGCGCTGGGGTTTATCTGCAGAGCTTTGATGCGCAGGGGCGCTTTCTGGAAGGCAGCTATCCGGCTGGGGTGACCGGCGACAGCGGCTGGCGGCAGGTGAACGCCAGCTATACCGTGCCGCCGCAGGCGGCGCGAATCACTTTTGGCGTTTATCTGCGTAAGGGGAGCACCGGTACCGCCTGGTTTGACGACGCCTATGCCTGTGCTCGAGCGCCTACGCCGGCGTTGTATCAGCTCGGCGCGTCGGCGCAGGGGAAGGTTGACACGCTGGTCGTCACTTCGCAGCCGCAGCATTTGCAGGTCGACAGCGAATTGCTCAATGCCGAGGGGCAGGTTGTTCACAGTAGCCGCGACCGTTATCAGGTTGAAGGACAACGCCGTATCGAATACCAACCGCCGGCCGGCCTGGCCCAGGGTGAATACCGCCTGCGTCAGCAGGTTACCGGTCCACAATCCCGCCAGGCTCAGGGCAGCGAGCTGTCTTTTCGCGTCGGGCAGCCTGCGGCCAAAGTGGCGATCGACAGCGAAGGTTTTACCCTGCGCGACGGTCAACGGCTTTTCCCGTTGGGCATTTACGCCAACGTGGCTACCGATGAGCATTTGGCGCGCATCGCCTCGGCGGGATTCAACACGGTGCTGAATTATGATTACGGGGAAAAGAAAGATCCATACGCCTTTTTCCGCAACGCACGCAAGCGCGGGCTGTTGGTCATTTACTCCGTCAAAGATCAGTACCGCGGCAGCCGCTTCGCGCCGGCCGTCCGCGGTGGCGACTACGCGGCGCTGACTGCCTGGTACGTGCAGCGTTTGCGCTCTCAGCCCAACCTGCTTGCCTGGTACATCAACGATGAGCTGGGGCCGGAATATCTCGATAAGATCGAGGAAAAAAACCTGCAAATAAAGCGACTTGACGGCGATCATCCGACTTTCCAGGTGCTGAACAAAACCGGGGAGTTGGACGCTCACTTCAACAGCAGCGACATTTTGGCGACCGACCCTTATCCGGTGGGGAACGATAGCGATCTGACGCGCACCACGCGTTATACCGCACTGACGGTGCAGGCCGCCCGCCAGGCACGCGGAGCCTGGGTGGTGATGCAAATCATGGATCACGCCGCTTATGACGCCCGCCGTAAGCCGCATCCGCCGTCAGAGGTGGAAATCCGCAACCAGGCCTGGCAGGCGCTGATCGGCGGCGCCAAGGGGCTGTTGTTTTATTCTTATACCGATCTGTTTTACAAACGCAAAACCGGCCGCTTCGACCAACGGGAGTTTGACGCCGCCTGGCGCGGTGTGGCTGCCGTGTCGCAGCAAATCGCCGCCTTCACCCCTTATCTGCTGACGGGAAAATCGACGCCGCTGGCGGGAAGCGACCCGCAAATGCCGGCGCGGATGTTTGTTCTGGGCGATCACGCCTTGCTGCTGGTAGCCAATCCTTACTATCGAGAGGGAAGCACCCGCTTGCGCCTTCCGGCGGGCTGGCGGCAGCAGGGCGCGGGTGCGGAGATCACGCTGGCGTTGCCCGCCGTGGGCACCGCGACGCTGTGGCTTCAACGCTGAAAGCATCGAGTGAACGTCACGCGGGAGGTTTCTCCCGCGTCCTACCCCCAAATACCTCGTCTTGCCTCCCGCCCGTTCGCCTTTACCCTAATGCTCCATTTTATTTATTGTAATTCAATCAATTAACCTAATGTTTCACCCCTATACTTTGGTGGTATTTCTCAGCCGACGCGCGCGGCGCCTCCCGCTTTCTCTTGATCGCAATCAATTTGCCGCCGGTTGGCCGTCAGTAGGCTGGCGGCAGATTGAGCATGTCTTCTTATAACGACAAGAGCCTTCAGGAGCATTCCGGATGAGCAAATTTTTAGACCGTTTCCGCTATTTCAAGCAGTTGGCGGAGCCTTTTTCTGGCGATCACGGCCAGACCTTGAACACCAACCGCGACTGGGAAGACGGCTACCGCAGCCGTTGGCAGCACGACAAAGTGGTGCGTTCCACCCACGGCGTGAACTGCACCGGTTCCTGCAGTTGGAAGATCTACGTGAAGAATGGTCTGGTGACCTGGGAAACCCAGCAAACCGACTATCCGCGCACCCGGCCCGATCTGCCCAACCATGAACCGCGCGGCTGCCCGCGCGGCGCCAGCTACTCCTGGTACCTGTACAGCGCCAACCGGCTGAAATACCCGCTGATGCGCAAGCGCCTGCTCAAGCTGTGGCGCGAAGCGAAAGCGCAGCACAGCGATCCGGTCGAAGCCTGGGGCTCTATCGTCGGCGATGCGGAAAAAGCCAAGAGCTACAAGGTGGCGCGCGGCCGCGGCGGTTTCGTCCGCTCCAGCTGGCAGGAGGTCAATGAACTGATCGCCGCCGCCAACGTCTACACCGCCAAAACCTTCGGCCCGGACCGCATTATCGGCTTCTCGCCGATCCCGGCGATGTCGATGGTGTCCTACGCCGCCGGCGCCCGCTACCTGTCGCTGATCGGCGGCGCCTGCCTGAGCTTCTACGACTGGTATTGCGATCTGCCGCCGGCTTCGCCGATGACCTGGGGCGAGCAGACCGACGTGCCGGAGTCCGCCGACTGGTATAACTCTTCTTACATTATCGCCTGGGGCTCCAACGTGCCGCAAACGCGCACCCCGGACGCCCACTTCTTTACCGAAGTGCGTTACAAGGGCACCAAAACCGTGGCGGTGACGCCGGACTATGCCGAAGTCGCCAAGCTGTGCGACCACTGGCTGAATCCGAAGCAGGGCACCGACAGCGCGATGGCGCTGGCGATGGGCCACGTGATGCTGAAAGAGTTCCATCTCGATCGCGAAGTCGGCTACTTCCGCGACTATGTGCGTCGCTATACCGACATGCCGATGCTGGTGCTGCTCGAGCCGCGTGAAGGCGGCCACTACGCCGCCGGCCGCCTGCTGCGCGCCGCCGATCTGGTGGACGGATTGGGCCAGGAAAACAATCCCGAATGGAAAACCGTCGCTATCGACAGCCGCAGCGGCGAGCTGGTGGCGCCGCAGGGCTCCATCGGTTTCCGCTGGGGCGAGAAGGGCAAGTGGAACCTGGAACAGCGCGAAGGCAAGGCGCAACAGGAAGTCGAGCTGCAGCTCAGCCTGTTGGGCAGGCATGACGACGTCGCCGAGGTGGGTTTCCCGTACTTCGGCGGCGCCGACAGCGAGCATTTCAACAGCGTGGCGCTGGACGAGATCCTGCTGCACAAGCTGCCGGTGAAACGCCTGCAGCTGGCGGACGGCAGCGAAGCGCTGGTGACCAGCGTGTACGATCTGACGCTGGCTAACTACGGCCTGGAGCGCGGGTTGGGCGACGCCAACTGCGCCGCCGACTATGACGAGGTCAAGGCTTACAGCCCGGCCTGGGCTGAGCAGATCACCGGCGTGTCGCGCCACAACATCATCCGCATTGCCCGCGAATTCGCGCAAAACGCCGAGAAGACCCATGGCCGTTCGATGATCATCGTCGGCGCCGGCGTCAACCACTGGTATCACATGGACATGACCTACCGCGGCCTGATCAACATGCTGATCTTCTGCGGTTGCGTCGGCCAGAGCGGCGGCGGCTGGGCGCACTACGTCGGCCAGGAAAAACTGCGGCCGCAAACCGGCTGGCTGCCGCTGGCGTTCGGCCTCGACTGGCAGCGCCCGCCGCGCCACATGAACAGCACCTCGTTCTTCTACAACCATTCCAGCCAATGGCGCTATGAAACCGTTGGCACCGACGAGCTGCTGTCGCCGCTGGCGGACAAGTCGCGCTTCGGCGGCAGCCTGATCGACTTCAACGTGCGCGCCGAGCGCATGGGCTGGCTGCCGTCGGCGCCGCAGCTGGGCACCAACCCGCTGCGCCTGGCGGAGCAGGCCCGCGCGGCCGGCCAATCGCCGGTCGAATTTACCGTCGACAGCCTGAAGAACGGCGCGCTGGGCTTTGCCGCCGAGCAGCCGGACAATCCGCAGAACTTCCCGCGCAACCTGTTCGTCTGGCGCTCCAACCTGCTGGGCTCTTCCGGCAAGGGCCATGAATACATGCTCAAATACCTGTTGGGCACTGAAAACGGCATTCAGGGCAAAGATCTCGGCCAGCAGGGCGGCGTGAAGCCGCAGGAAGTGGAATGGCGCGAGCAGGGCGGTGAAGGCAAACTGGATCTGGTGGTGACGCTCGATTTCCGCATGTCGAGCACCTGCCTGTACTCTGACGTGGTGCTGCCGACCGCCACCTGGTACGAAAAAGACGACATGAACACCTCCGACATGCACCCGTTCATTCATCCGCTGTCGGCGGCGGTCGATCCGGCCTGGGACTCGAAGAGCGACTGGGAGATTTACAAGGGCATCGCCAAGGCCTTCTCCGAGGTGTGCGTCGGCCATCTGGGCCAGGAAACCGACGTGGTGACCCTGCCTATTCAGCACGACTCCGCCGCCGAACTGGCGCAGCCTTACGGCGTGCGGGACTGGAAGAAAGGCGAGTGCGAACTGATCCCCGGCAAAACCGCGCCGCACATCATCGCGGTGGAGCGCGATTACCCGGCCACCTACGAGCGTTTTACCTCCTTGGGGCCGCTGCTGGACAAACTGGGCAACGGCGGCAAGGGCATCAGCTGGGACACCCAGACCGAGGTCGATTTCCTCAAGCAGCTTAACTACGTCAAGGCCGACGGCCCGGCGGCGGGGCGGCCGAAGATCGAGAGCGCGATAGACGCGGCGGAAGTGATCCTGTCGCTGGCGCCGGAAACCAACGGCCAGGTGGCGGTGAAAGCCTGGGAAGCCCTGAGCAACGTCACCGGCCGCGATCACCGGCATCTGGCGCTGAACAAGGAAGACGAGAAAATTCGCTTCCGCGACATTCAGGCGCAGCCGCGCAAAATTATCTCCAGCCCGACCTGGTCTGGCCTGGAAGACGAGCACGTCTCCTATAACGCTTGCTACACCAACGTGCACGAGCTGATCCCGTGGCGCACGCTCAGCGGCCGCCAGCAGCTGTATCAGGACCACGAGTGGATGCGCGCCTTCGGCGAAAGCCTGCTGGCGTACCGGCCACCGATCGATACCCGCGCCGCCCAGCCGCTGCTCAACAGCAAGCCGAACGGCAACAAGGAGAAGGCGCTGAACTTCCTGACGCCGCACCAGAAGTGGGGTATCCACTCCACCTACAGCGACAACCTGCTGATGCTGACGCTGTCGCGCGGCGGGCCGATCGTCTGGCTGAGCGAAGACGACGCCAAAGATCTGGGCATCGCGGACAACGACTGGATTGAGGCCTTCAACGCCAACGGCGCGCTGACGGCGCGCGCGGTGGTCAGCCAGCGTATCCCGGCCGGCATGACCATGATGTACCACGCACAGGAGCGCATCGTGAATCTGCCGGGCTCGGAGATCACCAACCAACGCGGCGGCATCCACAACTCGGTGACCCGCGCCTGTCCGAAGCCGACTCACATGATCGGCGGCTATGCGCAGTTGGCCTACGGCTTTAACTACTACGGCACCGTCGGCTCCAACCGCGACGAGTTCGTGGTGGTGCGCAAGATGAACCGCATTGATTGGTTGGACGATGAAGGCAACGACTACGCGCAGGGCAGTCAGCAGGAGAACCACAAATGAAAATTCGTTCGCAAGTCGGCATGGTGCTGAATCTGGACAAGTGCATCGGTTGCCACACCTGTTCGGTCACCTGCAAGAACGTCTGGACCAGCCGCGAAGGCATGGAATACGCCTGGTTCAACAACGTGGAAAGCAAACCCGGCGTCGGCTATCCGCACGCCTGGGAAGATCAGGAAAAATGGAAGGGCGGTTGGATCCGCAAAATCAACGGCAAGCTGGAGCCGCGCATGGGCAACCGCGTCGGCGTGCTGGCGAAAATCTTCGCCAACCCGGATGTGCCGGCGCTGGACGACTACTACGAGCCGTTCGATTACGACTACCAGCATCTGCACACCGCCAAACAGGGCAAGCACCAGCCGGTGGCGCGCCCGCGCTCGCTGATCACCGGCCAGCGCATGAACAAGATCGAAAGCGGCCCGAACTGGGAGGAGATCCTCGGCGGGGAATTCGAAAAACGCTCGCAGGACAAAAACTTCGACAACCTGCAGAAGGCGATGTATGGCCAGTTCGAAAACACCTTCATGATGTATTTGCCGCGCCTGTGCGAGCACTGCCTCAACCCGGCCTGCGTCGCCACCTGCCCGAGCGGGGCGATCTACAAGCGCGGCGAAGACGGCATCGTGTTGATCGACCAGGACAAGTGCCGCGGCTGGCGCATGTGCCTGACCGGCTGCCCGTACAAGAAAATCTACTTCAACTGGAAGAGCGGCAAGTCCGAGAAGTGCATCTTCTGCTACCCGCGCATCGAAGCCGGGCAGCCGACGGTGTGTTCGGAAACCTGCGTCGGCCGCATTCGCTACCTCGGCGTGCTGTTGTACGACGCCGATCGCATCGAGCAGGCGGCGGCGGTGGAGAACGACAAGGATCTGTACCAGAGCCAGCTCGATATCTTCCTCGATCCGCATGATCCGAAGGTGATTGCTCAGGCGCTGGCGGACGGCGTGCCGCAGGGCGTCATTGAAGCCGCTCAGCAGTCGCCGGTGTACAAAATGGCGATGGACTGGAAGCTGGCGCTGCCGCTGCATCCGGAATACCGCACGCTGCCGATGGTGTGGTACGTGCCGCCATTGTCGCCGATTCAGTCTGCCGCCGACGCCGGCGAGCTGGCGCACAGCGGCGTATTGCCGGACGTCGAGAGCCTGCGCATCCCGCTGCAGTATCTGGCGAACCTGTTGACCGCCGGCGATACCGAACCGGTGCTGCTGGCGCTGAAGCGCATGCTGGCGATGCGCCACTACAAGCGGGCGGAAACCGTCGACGGCGTGGTGGACACCAGCGCGCTGGAGCAGGTCGGTCTGAGCGAAGCGCAGGCGCAGGAAATGTATCGCTACCTGGCGATCGCCAATTATGAAGATCGCTTCGTGGTGCCGTCGAGCCACCGCGAACTGGCGCGTGAAGCCTTCCCGGAAAGCAAAGGCTGCGGTTTCAGCTTCGGCGACGGCTGCCACGGCAGCGACGGCAAGTTCAACCTGTTCAACAGCCGCCGCATTGACGCCATCGACGTGACCGCGAAAACCGCGCGGCCGGAGGATGCCTCATGATCAGCCTGAAAGTGATCGCCCGCCTGCTGGATTACCCGGAGCAGGCGCTGTTTGACCATCAGCAGGCGCTGATCGAAGCATTGGAGCCGGCCAGCGAGTTGGATCTGCACCACAGCGCGCAGCTGATTCTGTTTATCCGCCGCCTGTGCGCGCGCCCGTTGCTGGACGCGCAGGCCGATTATTGCGAACTGTTCGATCGCGGCCGCGCCACCTCGCTGCTGCTGTTTGAACACGTGCACGGCGAATCGCGCGATCGCGGCCAGGCGATGGTTGACCTGATGGCGCAGTACCGCGCCGCCGGGCTGGAGATCGACAGCCGCGAGCTGCCGGATTTCCTGCCGCTGTACCTGGAGTATCTGGCCAGCCGCAACGCGGCGCAGGCGCGCGAAGGGCTGCAGGACATCGCGCCGATCCTGGCGCTGCTGGGCGCGCGCTTGCAGCAGCGTGAAAGCCCGTATGCGGTGCTGTTCGATTTGCTGCTGGCGTTGTCCGGCAGCGAGGTACAGGCGCAGGCTCTGGAGACGCAGGTGGCGCAAGAGGCGCGCGACGATACGCCGCAGGCGCTGGATGCGGTGTGGGAAGAGGAGCAGGTCAAGTTTCTCGGCGAACAGGGCTGCGCCTCCGCCCAGCAGACGGCACACCAGCGGCGCTTCGCCGGCGCGGTGGCGCCACAGTATCTGGACCTGACGGATGCGTTAACCGGAATCAAAGGACGCTAATCATGCAATTTTTGAATCAGTTCTTCTTCGACATCTACCCTTATCTGGCCGGCGCGGTGTTCCTGATCGGCAGCTGGCTGCGCTACGACTACGGGCAATACAGCTGGCGCGCCGGCTCCAGCCAGATGCTGGATAAAAAAGGCATGCGGCTGGCGTCCAACCTGTTCCACATCGGCATTATCGGCATCTTCGCGGGCCATTTCCTCGGCATGCTGACGCCGCACTGGATGTATGAGGCCTTTCTGCCGATCGACGTGAAGCAGAAGCTGGCGATGATCGCCGGCGGCGCCTGCGGCCTGATGACGCTGATCGGCGGCGCGCTGTTGCTCAAACGCCGGTTGACCAACCCGCGGGTGCGCGCCACCAGCAGCTTCGCCGACATCCTGATCCTGACGTTGCTGGTGGTGCAGGTGTGTCTGGGGCTGCTGACCATTCCGTTCTCCGCCCAGCATATGGACGGCAGCGAAATGATGAAGCTGGTGGCCTGGGCGCAGGCGGTCGTGACCTTCCACGCCGGCGCCTCTGCGCATCTCGAAGGGGTGGCGCTTATCTTCAAGCTGCACATGGTGCTGGGCATGACGCTGTTCGTGCTGTTCCCGTTCTGCCGCCTGGTGCATATCTGGAGTGCGCCGGTGGAATACCTGACCCGCCGTTACCAGCTGGTGCGCAACCGCCGTTGAGCCTGACCTCGCCGCCGCTGATCGCCAGCGGCGGCGCTATTCCGATAATTTGCCCGCCGTCTGCCCATTCTCCCCGCCTTGTCGTAAACTGAATATCTCAGTCATGTTACGCTTATGCTTGCGCCGACGGACGTCGGCCCGTGGTAGCCGATAACAAGAGATACCGCCTTGATGAAAGGCATTTTGGGATATAAAAACCGGGGATGATCCGCGTGGCCTTCGCGTCGTGCGGGAGAATCGCTTTATGGATAGTCAGGTTAATCAATAACAATAATGACCACTCAATTTCGTTCACCCGAGCCGCTGCCTCTGAAAATCATAGCCACCGGGGCCGCGTTGCCGCCCAACCGCGTGGCTTCTTCTACGCTCGATGCTCGTCTGGGGAAACCGGCCGGCTACGTTGAAAAACGCTCGGGCATCGTTTACCGCTATCACGCCGCCGACGATGCCAGCCAGGCCGAACTCGCCGCCGCCGCGCTGCAAGACGCGCTGGCTCGCAGCGCCCTCCCGGCAGCCTCCATTGACCTGCTGATCTCCGCCTCGGCGATTTCGGTGCAGGCGCTGCCGTGCACCGCCGCGCATATTCTCAAGGTGGCGGGGCTGGCGCCGGGCACGCCGGGCTTCGACATCAACAGCAGCTGCGTCAGCTTTATCTCTGCGCTGCAGGTGGCGGCGGGGCTGCTGAACGCCGGGACGTATCGACGCATCGCCATCGTCTCGGCCGATCTCGCTTCACGCGGCATCGACTGGCAGCACGAAGAGTCGTCGCTGATCTTCGGCGACGGCGCGGCCTGCGCCATCGTGGAGCGCGGCGACGGCGCCAGCGGCATCCTCGCCAGCCTGGTGGAAACCTATCCCGCCGGCAGCGAACTGTGCGAGATCCGCGCCGGCGGCACGCGGCGCAACCCGCGCGCCGGCATGTGCGAGCAAGACTTCCTGTTTCATATGCAGGGCAAGCCGCTGTTCCGCCAGGCGTCGGCGCTGATTGAGGATTACCTCGACCGGCTGCTGAGCGCCAGCGGCCTGACCCTGGCGCAGATCGCCACCGTGGTGCCGCATCAGGCCAGCCATCTGTCGCTCGAACATATGCGCAAGCGGCTGCATGTCTCCAGCGAGGCGCTGGTGGATATCTACCGCCACCATGGCAATCAGGTGGCGGCGTCCATCCCGACGGCGCTGCATGCCGCCGTGACCACCGGGCGCTTCAACCCCGGCCAGCCGGTGATGCTGATCGGCACCGCCGCCGGGCTGGCGCTGGCCGGCATGGTGTTGCTGCCATGAGGGTGCTGGTCACCGGGGCGACCAGCGGGCTGGGACTCAACGCGGCGCAGTGGCTGCTGGAGGCCGGACATCAGGTGCGCGCCACCGGCCGCGACGAGCGGGCCGGCGCAGCGTTGCGTCGGCTGGGCGCCGAGTTTTGCGCGCTCGATCTGGCGCAGGCCACGCCGCAGCAGTGTCGGCAGCTCGTCACCGACTGCGAGTGGGTGTGGCACTGCGCGGCCAAGTCTTCACCCTGGGGCGGCAAAGCGGAGTTTCACCGCATCAACGCCGCGGCGACGGAGAGGCTGGCGGAGGCGGCGGGGCGCTGCGGCGTGCGGCGCTTTGTGCATATCTCCACGCCGGCAATCTACTTCGATTTTCAGCCGCATTACGATCTTGACGAAGGTTACCGCGCCCGGCGCTTCGCCAATCACTATGCCGCCAGCAAGTATGCGGCTGAACAACGCCTGTTGGCGCAGGCGAAGACCTACCCGCAAACCACCTACATTATGCTGCGGCCGCGCGGCCTGTTTGGCCCACACGATCGGGTGATCGTGCCGCGGCTGTTGCAGCAGCTCGAACGCGATCGCGGCGTGCTGCGGCTGCCCGGCGGCGGGCAAGCGCTGCTGGACCTGACCTTCGCCCCCAACGTGGTGCACGCGATGGATCTGGCCAGCCGGCAGCGCGGGTTGCCGTCCGGCGCCGTTTACAACATTACCAATCACCAGCCGCAGCGGCTGGCGGAGATGCTGGATGCGTTGCTGCGTCAGGAACTGGGGCTGCGCTACCGGCTGCAGGCCGTGTCCTATCCGCTGCTGCATACGCTGGCCGGCGGCATGGAGCTGTGGGCGGCGCTGAGCGGCAAGGAACCGCTGCTGACGCGCTACAGCGTGGCGGCGGTGCATTTTGACATGACGCTGAGCCAGACCCGTGCGATCGAAGAGCTGGGCTATCAGCCGCGTTATTCGATGGAAGAGGGCATTCGTCTGACCGGCGAGTGGCTGCGGCGGCAAGGAGGCATACAGCATGGCTAAGGTCACCGTTTTTGAAGTGGGTTACTGCACGCATATCGGCTGCATGGCGCTGCGCGGCGCCGGGTTCCGGGTGTGCAAATTCCCGGCGCGTGCCTATCTGCTGGAGGTGGGGGAGCGCCGCTGGCTGTGGGATACCGGCTACGCGCATTATTTTCAGCAGCACACGCAGTCGGGGGTGTTCAGCCTGTATCGCCGCATGACGCCGGTCTATTTCGATCCCGCCGAGTCGTTGGCGCATCAGCTGCGCGCCGCCGGTTACGCCGAGGGGGATATTCAGGCGCTGATCGTCTCGCATTTTCACGCCGATCACATCGCCGGGCTGCAGGATTTCAGCCAACTCGACTTTATTTGCTCCGGCGAAGGCTGGCAGCAAACCCGCGGGCTGCGCGGTTTCGCGGCGCTGAAGCGCGCCTTTATTCCCGGCCTGATCCCGGCGGATTTCGAGAGCAACCTGCAGTTTATGGAAGCTTTTCCCTCGGTGGCGTTGCCTGCGCTGCTGGCGCCGTTCGAGCGCGGCTATGCGCTGCCGGGCAGCGAAGGGCAGATCGTGCTGGTGCCGCTGCCGGGGCATGCGGCCGGCCATATCGGTGCCTTTATTCTCACCGATGCCGGCTGGACGCTGCTGGCCAGCGACGCCGCCTGGTCGCCGCAGAGTTACCAGACGCTGCGCGGGCCTTCGCGCCTGGCCAATCTGGTGATGGACGACGCGGTGGCGTACACCCGCACGCTGGAGCGGCTCAACCAGCTGTGGGCGGGCGGCCAGGTCAACATTTTGCTGTGCCACGAGGGGGACCTGTGATCCCGTTCATGACCCTTTGGCACTATTTCCGCGCCCGGCGCCTGCGCTTTGGCGATCGTGCGGCGCTGGAGGCGCATCAGGCCCGGCAGCTCGCGGGCTTTGCCCGTCGGGTGCTGAGCAAGAGCCCCTATTTTCAACGCTTCAGTCGCCGGCCGTTCGCCGAATGGCCGCAGATGGACAAGGCGCTGATGATGGCGCAGTTCGACCGGATGAACACCGCCGGGCTGCAGCGCGATGCGGTGCTGGCCTGCGCGCAGCGCAGCGAGGCGGATCGCGATTTCACGCCGAAGATCGGGAGCTACAGCGTCGGATTGTCGTCCGGCACCTCCGGGCAGCGCGGCGTGTTTGTCGTCAGCCCGCGCGAACAGCAGGTGTGGGCCGGCGGCATGCTGGCGAAGATGCTGCCGGACGGTCTGTTGGCCGGCGAGCGCGTTGCGCTGTTTCTGCGGGCGGACAATAATCTCTATCACAGCGTGAACAATCGTTGGCTGAGCCTGGCGTTTTACGATCTGCTTGCACCGTTCAGCGAGCATTTGCCCGCATTGGAACGGCAGGCGCCCAGCATCATCGTGGCCCCGGCGCAGGTGCTGCGCGCCTTGGCGCTGGCGGTGCTGGCCGGGCAGGTGAAGTTGCCGGTCAAAAAAGCGATCTCGGTGGCCGAGGTGCTTGAAGAGCAGGACCGCCGCCTGCTGCTGCAGGTATTTCCGGCGGTCGGCGAAGTGTATCAGGCCACCGAAGGATTTCTTGCCGCGACTTGCGCGCACGGTACGCTGCATCTGAACGAAGAGTTTTTGCATATCGAACCGCAGTGGATCGACGAACTGCGTTTTACGCCGTTGATCACCGACTTTACCCGCAGCACGCAGCCGATCGTGCGTTATCGGCTGGACGATGTATTGGTGCTGCGCAAGGAACCCTGCCCGTGCGGGCAGCCGACGCGGGCGATCGCCCGTATCGAGGGGCGGCGCGACGATCAACTGATGCTGCCCGATGCGCAGCGGCAACCGCAGGCGGTGTTCGCCGATGCCTGCAGCCGAACGATCGCCAATGCGTTGCCGCTGAGCAGCGATTACCGCCTGATCCAGCGCTGCGAACGGCGGTTGGAATTGATTGCCGATTGCAGCCCGGCGGCGTTGGCGCATTGTCAGGCGCAGCTGATCGCGCTGTTCGCTCGCCAGGGCATCGCCACCGAGCGCCTCGAATGGCGGTTGACGGCACAGGCGGTGCTGCCGCAGTTCGATCGCAAGCGGCGGCGCATCGTGCGCCAGGCGGAGGAAGCATGAAAAATACGCTGTTCAGACTAGGGCACATGTTGCTCGGCTGGGGGACGGTCGGGGTGGTGTATAGTCTGACCGATCGCCTGCAGGGGGCGGGAACCCTGTTGCCGCCGTCGGCGCTTGACCGGGCGATCCCGTTCAACCCGGCGGCCATCTGGCTCTACCTGTCGTTCTTCCTCATTGTCCCGGCGGGCTATCTGCTGGCGCCGCTGCCGCGGATCACATGGCTGACGCGGGCGATGCAGCTCACCGCGCTGGGCGCCGGGGCGGTTTACCTGCTGTGGCCGACCACCATGGCCTATCCACAGAACGATGGCGTCGGGATCAGCGCGCAGCTGCTGGCGGCGTTAACCCAGGTGGATTCGCCGCAGAACTGCCTGCCTTCGTTGCATATGGCGCTGACGGTGCTGGCGGTGTGGGCGCTGAGCGACGGCGAGCGCAAAGTGCGCACGGCGTTGTGGATGCTGTGGGGTGCGGCGATCGCGTTCTCGATTCTGCAACTGCGCCGCCATTTGTTTGTCGATTTGGCCGGCGGCGCGCTGCTGGCGCTGTTCGCCGGCTGGCTGGCCCTGCGTATGAACACCCTGCGCCGGCGCGTGGTTAAAGGAGAAATGGGATGAGCGATCTGGCGTTGCCGATAGTGTTCATGCTGTTCATCGTGGTGGCCGAGGCGGTGGCGCTGCAGTGGGGGCGTCGCGAGCCGGTCAACTGGCACGATCTGGTGTTCAACCTGAATTCCGGCCATATCATGCTGTGGCTGTTCCGCGGGTTGGAGATCACCTGCTACGGCTACGTGGCCGCGCATTTCAGCCTGGGGCTGCTGGATGCCTGGCCGCCGCTGCTGATGTGGCTGTTCGCCCTGCTGGCGTGGGACTTCGGTTTCTACTGGCTGCACCGTCTGCACCATCGTTTCCGCCTGCTGTGGGCGGTGCACGTGGTGCACCATCAGGGCGAGCACTTTAATCTGTCGCTGGGGGTGCGCAACTCCTGGTATTCGTCGCTGACGTCGATCCCGTTCTTTTTGCTGCTGGCGCTGGCGGGGGTGCCGCTGTCGGTGTTCGTTGCGGTCTCTATTTTTCATTACAGCATTCAGCTGTTTAACCACAATGCGCTGACGCCGAAGCTCGGCGTGCTGGAAAAAATCCTGGTCACGCCGGCGCATCACCGGGTGCATCACGTCAAGGACATGGCCTATTCCAATAAGAACTTCGGCGGCAGCTTTATCTTCTGGGACAAGCTGTTCGGCACCTTTTGCCCGGCATTGCCGAGCACGCCGTTCAGCTATGGCGTCGGCGGCGACAGGCCGTCCGCCAACCCGTTCTGGGCGAGCAATCTGCCGTTCCTGCGCTATTTGCGCCTGGCATGGCGCCCGGCGCCGGGCCGGCCACGCGACCGCCGTTCGGCGCTCAGCGTCTTCAGCGGCGCCATGCTGTTGTTCTCGCTGGTGGTCGGTTACGTCTACCAATACGGTTACGGCTATAGCGACATCAGTTGGCCGCAAATGGCGCTGTTGGCGCTGCTGGCGTTGGGATCGGTGGCGCTGGGCGGCATGACGGAAGGGCGGCCGTGGGCGATCGCCGTCTGGTTGCTGGTCGCGTTGGGCATGCCGCTGCTGTTTATCGGCTATCTCGGCTGGCCGCAGCGCTATTGGCATATCGCCATGGCCGCCGTGGCGTTGCATGCCCTGTGCGTCGCATTGGGCTGGGGAAGAGTAGCCGCACCGGCCGCCGTGGAGGAACCGCATGGCTGAATCACTGCCGCCGCTGCGTTTTCCCGCCGATGGCGAACAGGCATTCCATCGCGATCTCAAACGTGCGGCGCATGCCTGCCTGGCGGGCGACCATCGCTATGCCGATGCCGCGCGGTTGGCCAAGGCCGCGCTGTTGCTGGCGTTGTGCGTCGGGTTTTACGCGCTGAGCCTGCTGCAGCATCAGCCCTGGGCATTTTTCCTCTGCTATTTCCTGTTCGTGACCATGGGCATGCTGCTCAATGTCAACGTCAACCATGATGCTTCGCATAACGCCTTCTTGCGCGCGCCCTGGGCCAATCGGCTGGTGGGGCGGTTGGTGACGCTGCCGCTGGGCGTCGATCCGGACTACTGGCGCACGCGGCATGTGGATTACCACCACGTTTACGCCAACGTCGAACATTACGATCTGGATACCGAAGAGAACGGCTTTTTCCGCCAGACACCGTTCCAGCGCTGGCGACCGCATATGCGCTATCAGCATCTGTACTGGCCGCTGATCGCTGCGCTCTCGCTGCCCTATATCGCCTGGATTTTCGATTGGTCCGATCGGCTCGATAAAACGCCGCTGCGGGAAAAACGCGTGCTGGCGGGGCGCGGCGGTTGGGCGCTGTTCGTGCTGTGCAAGCTCGCGCATCTGGCGCTGGTGCTGGTGGCGCCGCTGGTCGTGGGCCACTTGCACGGCATCAGCTGGGGCTGGGTGTTGCTGGCTTACGCGCTCAGTCAGATGTGCGCCTCGCTGCTGGTGGTGTTCCTGCTGCTGGGCACCCATTGGGCGCAGGCCGAGTTTTACCCGGCGCCGACGGGCGGCAGCATGCCGCAAGGCTGGTATCGGCACAATTTCGCCACCGCCTGCGACTGGCAGCCCGAACCGCGCTGGCTGGAGCACCTGACCGGCGGGCTGAACTATCACCTGACGCATCATCTGTTTCCCGGCTGGAATCATCGCCACTACCCGGCGCTGGCTGCTGCGGTGGCGGAGGTGGCGCAGCGGCACGGCATGGCGTACCGCTGCATCGGCTATCGCGAACTGCTGGCGCAGCAACAGCGCTTCTTGCGGCGGATGGGGCAGCCATGAAACCGCTGCGTCCGTTAGCCTATCGGCGCGACGACAACGGGTTGCACCGCGCGCTGATGCAGGCCGCCCAGCATTATCTGGCGGCCAACGGCGATCACCGTTTCGCCGACGGCGGCATGCTGGCGAAGGTCGCGCTGCTGCTGGCGCTGTGCGGTCTGTGTTACGGGCTGAGCCTGCAGCAGCATAACGGCTGGGCGTTTTTCGCCTGTTACTTCGGTTTTATCTTTATCGGCATGTTCCTGACGGTGAACGTGGTGCACGACGCCTCACACAACGCGTTCTTCCGTCGGCCCTGGGCCAACCGCTGGCTGAACACCCTGGTGAGCGTGCCACTGGGGTTGGATCCCGACTGCTGGCGCGTGCGGCATGTGCTGTTCCACCATGCCCATAACAACATCGAAGATTACGATCCCGATATCGACGCCAACGGCGTGCTGCGGCAAACGCCGTTCCAGCGCTGGCGGCCCTTTATGCGCGCGCAGCGTTACTATTGGCCGCTGGTGGCGGCGCTGACTTTTCCGTACTACATCTGGCTGTTCGACTGGCTGGACAGGGCGGGCCGCACCCGCGTGGCGGCGCGGATGGCGCAGCAGGGCGTGCGTGGCTGGATCGGGTTTCTGGCGGGGAAGGCGGCGCACCTGCTGCTGGCGCTGGCGATCCCATGTTGGCTGTTGCCGCCGGCTATCGGCATCGGGCAAATTCTGCTGGTCTATTTGCTGAGCCAGATGCTTTCTTCACTGCTGTTCGTGATGCTCATCATCGGTACCCACTGGGCCAAGGCCAACTTCTACCAGGCGCCAGAACAAGGCGCAATGCCGCACGGCTGGTATCATCATGTGTTCGCCACTACCTTCGACTGGCTGACCCGGCCGCGCTGGCTGGGGTACTGGCTCGGCGGGGCGAACCTGCATTTGACGCATCATCTGTTCCCGCACTGGAGCCACCGCCATTACCCGGCGCTGAGCCGCATTATCGGCGAGGTGGCGCCGCGTTTCGGCATCGACTACCGGCTGCTTGAACTAGAGGAGCTGTTGCGTCTGCAGCAGCGTTTCCTCAGCGCGATGGGGCGCAAGCCGCACTAGCGTTGCATGCGGGTTATGCGAGGCGTTAAGCAGTTCACTAATTGAACGACATTTACCCTTCCAGTAGACTTTCCCCCGGTGAATCAACGACCACAGGAGGTGGAGTATGCGGAGTTTACCGATTCGGTTATCGAACAAAATTGATGATGATCTGAACGATATCGCCCGGCGTCACGGGATGGAAAAAACCGAGGTTATCAAAATGGCGTTTGCACTGATCGCCATTGCCGATAAGTATTGGATGAAACAGGATGGTACGTCTCTAGGCATCGTACGAGAGAATGGCGAACAGCTCGAAGCGGTGGGACGGGTCGTGGAGATCTTCCCATGAGCATCGAAAGCCATAATCTGCGCGATGAAGCCAGCCAGGTTTATCTGGAGCAGGTGTTGGTCTTCGACGAAATGGAGCGGCTGCGCCTGGCGCGCCAGGTATTGTGCGGGATATTTGCGGTCAGCGTGGGCGTATTCGCCGCCCACGCGTATTGGGACAAAAACGAAGCGCTCGGTCAAGTGTTCGAGCTGGTGAAGATCGGCGCCTTGCCGCTGGTCATGCTGGTGGTCTCTTTTTACTTTCCCAACAGCGCGGCCAGATAAGGCGCCGCGTTAATGCGACTTCATGCCCGCCGCGGTCATCAGCAGGCGGAACAGCGAGGCGACCACGAACAGCCCCAGCACGCTGGCGCTCCAGATGATCACCAGCCAACCG
Organism: Serratia sp. CY81684; assembly: GCF_052166595.1. Classification (NCBI taxonomy): domain Bacteria; kingdom Pseudomonadati; phylum Pseudomonadota; class Gammaproteobacteria; order Enterobacterales; family Yersiniaceae; genus Serratia; species Serratia sp. CY81684. The sequence continues at coordinate 1,036,511 of NZ_JBJNOO010000003.1, forward strand.
ATGCGTTTCCACCAGGGCGCCGGAGCGGCGGCTGCCGTTTTATCTTGCATAGCGTCCTCCCTCCTCAGTGATAGCCGTGCTCATGGCTGATCTTGCCGCGGAACACGTAGTAGCTCCAGAAGGTGTAGACCAGGATGATCGGGATGATGAACAGCGCGCCCACCAGCATAAAGCCGAGGCTCTGCGGCGGCGCGGCGGCGTCCCACAGGCTGATGGTCGGTGGGATCAGGTGCGGCCAGATGCTGATGCCAAGCCCGCTCAGGCCGAGAAACACCAGCAACAGCGTCAGCATGAACGGCGAGTAGTGCGCGCCGCGTTTTACCCCGCGCTGAATGCCCCAGGCGCTGAGCAGCACCAGCAGCGGCACCGGCAGCAGCCAGAACAGGTTCGGCAGCGTAAACCAGCGGGCGGCGATTTCCGGATGCGCGATCGGCGTCCAGATACTGACTGCGGCCAGCACCAGCAACAGGATCGCCAGCAGCGGCGTCGCCAGGTAATACATGCGCGCCTGCAGATCGCCGGCGGTTTTCATCACCAACCAGGTGCAACCGAGCAGGGCGTAGGTTACCACCAGCCCCAGCCCGCAGAACAGCGCGAAAGGCGTCAGCCAGTCCAGCGCGCCGCCGGCGTAGGTGCGGCCTTCGACCGGGAAACCGTTGATCACGGCGCCCACCACCACACCCTGGCTGAAGGTGGCGAAGAGAGAGCCCCAGATGAACGCTTTGTCCCAGATATGGCGCTTCTGCGGCGTCGCCTTGAAGCGAAACTCGAAGGCCACGCCGCGGAAAATCAGCCCGATCAGCATCAGCGTCAGCGGGATCGCCAGCGCGTCAAGGATCACCGAGTAGGCCAGCGGGAAGGCGCCGAACAGCGCCGCACCGCCCAGCACCAGCCAGGTCTCATTGCCGTCCCACACCGGGGCGACGGTGTTCATCATCAGATCGCGATCGCCGCTCTCTTTCACCCACGGAAACAGGATGCCGATGCCCAAATCGAAACCGTCCATCACCACATACATCATGGTGCTGAACACGATGATCACAAACCAAATCAGCGGAAGATCGATACCCATGTTCAGCTCCTGTCGTCCAGAGTGTCGTTGACCGCGGACAGCGGACGCGCCGGGCGGCCCTCGGTATTGTCTTCTTGGTGTTCATGCGGCTGCGGCCCTTTGCGGATCAGGCGCATCATGTAGGAATAACCCACGCCGAACACCGAGCAGTAGACGATGATGAACGCCAGCAGGCTGATGCTCATGTGCAGATCGCCGTGCGCGGAGACCGCATCCTTGGTGCGCAGCAGGCCATACACCACCCACGGCTGGCGGCCGATCTCGGTGGTGAACCAGCCCGCCAGCAGCGCCAGCAGTCCGGATGGGCCCATCCACAGAATGAAGTACAGGAACGGGCGCGACTGATAGAGCCCGCCGCGCCAGCGCAGCCACAGGCTCCACACCCCGGCCAGGATCATCAGCATGCCCAGCCCGACCATGATGCGGAACGACCAGAACACCACGGTGGAGTTGGGGCGATCTTCCGGCGGGAAGGATTTGAGCGCCGGTACCTGCTCGGTCAGGCTGTGCGTCAGGATCAGGCTGCCGAGATAGGGCACCTCCAGCTTGAAGCGGGTCTCTTCACGCTGCATGTCCGGCCAACCGACCAGGATCAGCGGCGTGGCTTCGCCCGGCGGGTTTTCCCAGTGGCCTTCGATGGCGGCGATCTTCGCCGGCTGATGTTTCAGCGTATTCAGGCCGTGCGCATCGCCGATCAGCGCCTGCACCGGCGCGACGATCAGCGCCATCCACATCGCCATCGACAGCATCTTGCGCATCGCCGGCGTATCGCGGCCGCGCAGCAGGTGCCAGGCGGCCGACGCGCCGACGAAGAACGCCGAGGAGAGGAAGGCGGCGGTGGACATGTGCAGCAGGCGATACGGGAAGGACGGGTTGAAGATCACCTTCAGCCAGTCGACCGGCACCACCTGGCCGTTGATGATTTCGTGTCCCTGCGGGGTCTGCATCCAGCTGTTGGAGGCCAGGATCCAGAAGGTGGAGATCAGCGTGCCGAGCGCCACCATGCAGGTGGCGAAGAAGTGCAGCCCTGGGCCGACGCGGTTCCAGCCGAACAGCATCACGCCGAGGAAACCGGCTTCGAGGAAGAAGGCGGTCAGCACTTCATAAGTCAGCAGCGGCCCGGTAATGCTGCCGGCGAACTCGGAGAAGAAGCTCCAGTTGGTGCCGAACTGGTAAGCCATCACCAGCCCGGATACCACGCCCATGCCGAAGTTAACGGCGAAAATCTTTGACCAGAAGTGATAAAGCTCACGATAGGCTTCATTGTGCGTTTTCAACCATAATCCTTCCAGCACCGCCAGGTAGCTGGCTAAACCGATGGTGATGGCGGGGAAAATGATATGGAAAGACACGGTGAAGGCGAACTGTATTCTGGCGAGTTCCAGTGCATCAAGACCCAGCATGGCGCCTCCTAGGGTTGAACATAAATTAACCTCTTGAGTATAGCTGTCATTTTTATGTGAAAAGCTTGGCGTGAAGTTAATCACGAAGTACAGTGACTATAATAGTGACAGTTATTTTACTTTTTTATATAACAGTTAAGAGCTATGACCCGATACGAACAGCTTGCGCAGCAGATTAGAGAACAGATCCAGAACCGGGTGTGGCGGGCGGGCGACAAGCTGCCTTCGCTGCGCGAGAGCGGCAAACGCGCCGGATTAAGCCTGATGACGGTGGTGCAGTCTTACCAACTGCTGGAGAGCCAGGGGTGGATCGTCGCCCGGCCGCAGTCGGGTTACTACGTGGCGGCGCGTCCGCAGCCGCTGCCTCAGCCTTCGCGCGGCGAAAAACTGTTGCTGAGCGAGCAGGTGGACATCAACGCCTTTATTTTTGACGTGCTGCAGGCCTGCAAGGATCCGGACATCGTGCCTTTCGGTTCGGCCTTTCCCGACGCCACGCTGTTCGCCCAGCCGAAGCTGGCGCGGGCGCTGAGCAGCGTAGCGCGCAAGTTCACGCCGCACAGTTCGCTGGCCAACCTGCCGCCGGGCAACGACGCGCTGCGGCGGCACATTGCCCAACGCTATGCGCTGAGCGGCATGCAGGTTGCGCCGGACGAAATCGTTATCACCGCCGGGGCGATGGAGTCGCTCAGCCTCAGTCTGCAGGCGGTGACCCAACCGGGCGACTATGTGGCGATCGAGTCGCCGGCGTTTTACGGCGCGCTGCAGGCGCTGGAACGGCTGCGGCTGAAGGCGGTGGCGATCGCCACCCATCCGCAGGACGGCATCGATCTGGACGCGCTGCAGCAGGCGGTGGAGCAGTATCCGATCAAAGCCTGCTGGCTGATGACCCACTTCCAGAACCCGCAGGGCGCCACCCTGCCGGAAGCCAACAAACAGCGTCTGGTGGCGCTGCTGCGCGAACGGCAGATCTCGCTGATCGAAGACGATGTCTATGGCGAGCTGTACTTCAGCGCCGAACGGCCGCTGCCGGCCAAGGCGCTCGACAGCGGCGGCCAAATCCTGCACTGCTCGTCGTTTTCCAAATGCCTGGCGCCGGGCTTTCGCGTTGGCTGGGTGGCGGCGGGGCGTTATGCGCAGCAGATCCAGCGTTTGCAGCTGATGAGCACCGTTTCCACCAGCGTGCCGACCCAGATGGCGCTGGCGGATTATCTGCTGCACGGCGGCTACGACACCCACCTGCGGCGGTTGCGCCGCCTGCTGGCCCAGCGCCAAAGCGCGATGCGTCAGGCGATTGCCCACCATTTCCCGCCGACGGTAAAGGTCAGCCAGCCCGACGGCGGTTACTTCCTGTGGCTGGAGCTGGATCCGGCGCTGTCGTCGATGGAGCTGTACCGGCGGGCCCTTTCCCGGGGTATCAGCATCGCGCCGGGGCGCATGTTCACCACCGGCGACCATTTCAACCACTGCTTCCGTCTCAACGCCTCTTTTGAATGGAATGACCGCTTTGAAGAGGCGATCAAAACCTTAGCCAAACTTATCCGGGGGCTGGCGGCGGCCGGTTGAGTCGCGTTTTTCACGCCGCTTCGCCCCAGAAAAATTCATAATGCTTTTTTCGGCAATGGAATGCCGGTTTCGTTGTTAGACAGCCCTCCAGCCGCCCATTACTCTGCGATAAATTTTGTCACATTTTTATCAACGGGTAGACGAGGGGCAGTGGGTGAGTAGAATAAAAAACAAGCTAAACAAACTGTTGCGTTATCGGTTGACGCCGCTGGCGTTGATCTGCGCGCTGGGATTGAGCGCCGGCGCGCAGGCGGAAACGCTGGCCGAAGGCATCACGCCAGCCAGCGACGCCAGCCGGGTGCCGGCCGCCGCCAAGCTGCGCAAAGACACCGTGGTGGCGGGCATCTCGGAACCGCAGGGGATTTTCAACCCGTATCTGTTCACCAACGGCTGGGACGAGAACGTCACCGACGTGATCTTCAGCCGCCTGATCGGCCTGGACAGCCAGGGCAAGCCGGAAGGGCGTCTGGCGGAGTCCTGGCAGGTCAGCCCCGATAATCTGACCTACACCATCAAGCTGCGGCCTAATCTGGTCTACAGCGACGGCTCGCCGCTGAAGGCCGACGATATCGCCTTTACCCTGACGCTGTTGCACGATCCGGCCTATGACGGCGACACTGACATCACGCCGGCGCACATTCAGGGCGGCGCCGAGTATAAAAACGGCACCGCCGCCGGCATCAGCGGCCTGAAGGTGATCGACGATCGCACCATTCAGATCGTCACCACGCAACCGGGCGCCACCACGCTGCAACTGATCGGCGGCCCGGTGCTGTCGCGGGCTTACTACGGCAAAGACTATCAGCGGGGCAAGCTCGACGGCGTGCGCGCCTTGAACGGCAAACCGCTCGGCAACGGCCCCTATATTTACGACAAGTACGTGCCGGGGCAGGAGATCCGCTTCCACGCCAATCCGAACTTCTACCTCGGTACGCCGCCGATGGCGCGCTTTATCTACCGCGTCACCAACCCGGCCACCAACTTCCAGCTGTTCCAGACCGGTGAGACCGACTACGACGCCTTTACCGCCAAGCCGGACGATATCGAACAGCTCAAGCTGCTCGGCTTCGCCAATATCAACCTTTACAGCTCAAGCGATTACAGCCGCATCGACTTCAACCTCAAGCGTCCGGCGCTGCAGGACAAGCGGGTGCGCCAGGCGTTGATTTACGGCCTGGATCGGCAAAAGCTGATCGCCGTGGTGTATCAGGGTTACGGCAAAGTCGCCAACCAGCCGATTTCGCCGATCTCCTGGGCCTATGACGCGAACGGCATCAATCCTTACGCTTACGATCTCGATAAGGCCAAAAAGCTGTTGGACGAGGCCGGTTGGCAGGCGGGGGCGGACGGCATCCGGCAGAAAGACGGTAAAAAGCTGGAGCTGACGCTGCTGGTGACCAAAAAGCTGATCAACGACGCGCTGGTGCCGATCGCCAAGGATAACTACCGCCGGCTCGGCGTGGTGCTGAAACCGCAGGTATTGGATTTCAACGCGCTGCTGGCGCAGCGCAAGGCGGGCAATTACGACCTGGCGTCCCTCAGCACCAGCACGCTGAACGATCCGCACGACGGCGTACGCGACTTCATCAGCCGCGAGAGCGAGACCGGCTACCACAACCCGCAGGTGGACGCGCTGATCGCCAAAGCCAATGCCACGCTGGATATCGCGCAGCGCAAGCCGCTGTACCATCAGCTGTATCAGGTGCTGGCGGACGATCCGCCGGTGATCCTGCTCGGCAACCGCGAAATTTTGAGCGCCAGCAGCGCGCGCGTCACCGGCTTTAAACCGGATATCTATAACGGATTGGTCGGCAGCCTGCCGAACGTCAAACCGGCGCCGTAACGCCCTGACGCCGCCGCGCCATTCCGGGCGGCGGCGATGGAACCCGCGATGAGAAATTTTATCCTGCGCCGTCTGCTGCAGACGATCCCGATGCTGCTGTTGGCTTCCTTGCTGATTTTTTGCATTTTCGCCCTGGCGCCCGGCGATTTTATCGACGGCAACATCAATCTGACCGCGCAACGCGCCGCCGAGCTGCGGGCGCTGTACGGGCTGGATCAGCCGTTGTTCAGCCGCTATCTGCACTGGCTTGGCCGGCTGCTGCAGGGCGACCTCGACTTTTCACTGCAGTACCAGATCCCGGTCAGCACGCTGCTGAACCAATACATCTGGAATTCGTTCCTGCTGGCGGCGGTGGCGATGGTGTTGTATTGGGGCATCGCGCTGGCGGTGGGAGTGATCTCGGCGATGAAACCCTATTCGCTGTTCGATCATCTGATCACCGTGGCGGTGTTCGCCGCCATGTCGTTTCCGACGTTCTTCCTGTGCCTGTTGCTGATCAAATGGTTCGCCGTCGATCTGCACTGGCTGCCGGCGGGCGGCATGCTGCGCACCGGCAGCGAGGCGAGCGGGCTGGCCTGGGCGCTGGAGGTGGCGGCGCATCTGCTGTTGCCGGTGCTGGCGCTGGTGATGCTGCAGGCCGGCAGCCTGACGCGCTATTTCCGCGCCAGCATGCTGGAGGTGATCCGCATGGACTATATTCGCACCGCGCGCGCCAAAGGGCTCAGGGAGAAAACGGTGATCCTCAAACACGCGCTGCGCAATGCGCTATTGCCGATCATCACCCTGCTGGGGTTCGAGCTGCCGGGATTGTTCTCCGGCGCACTGATCACCGAAAAAATCTTCAACTGGCCGGGCGCCGGACACATCCATATCGATTCGCTGGCGGCGCGCGATTATCCGGTATTGATGGGGTTCACGCTGTTTCTGGCCGCCTTGACCATTCTCGGCAATCTGCTGGCGGACATTCTGTACGCCTACGCCGATCCACGCATTCGATTGAGGTAACACGATGTTGGCTACGTTGTTTTTCGGCCGCCGTCGCCGCTGGCGCCAGGCGCAACTGTCGCCACCGCCCGCGGCGCAGGCCTGGCGACGGCTGCGCCGCCACCGGCCGGCGATGATTTCGCTGGCGTTGCTGGTGCTGTTGGCGTTGCTGTGCCTGATTGGGCCGTCGTTGTCGCCTTGGCGCGACGATGCCGGCGATGTGCTGAATATCAATCAGGCGCCGAGCGGCGCGCACTGGTTGGGCACCGACTTTCTCGGTCGCGATATCTGCACCCGGCTGCTGCTGGCGGGGCGGATATCGCTGACCATCGGCCTGGTGTCGATGTTGCTGTCGGTGACGCTGGGCTACGTGCTGGGGGCGCTTTCCGGTTATCTGGGCGGCGTGGCGGACCGGCTGATCATGCGCTTCGCCGATCTGCTGATGACCATTCCCGGCCTGCCGCTGTTGATCATCATGGGCGCGATGCTGACCGAACTCGACGTGTCGCCGGACTACCGCATCTACATGGTGATGATCATGCTTAGCCTGTTGGGATGGCCGTCATTGGCGCGGCTGGTGCGCGGCCAGATCCTGTCGCTGCGCGAGCGGGATTTCATGCTGGCCACCGAAGTGCTGGGGCTCTCCACCCGGCGGCGCCTTTTCGGCCATCTGTTGCCCAACACCGTACCGATTCTGGTGGTGGTGGCCACCATGGCGGTGGCTAACGCCATCCTCAGCGAATCGGCGTTGAGCTACCTTGGGCTGGGCGTGGTGCCGCCGACGCCGTCGTGGGGCAACATGATGGACGCCGCCAACAGCCTGATCGACTTTCAGCGCCGGCCCTGGCTGTGGATGCCGCCCGGGCTGGCTATCTTCGTCACCGTGGTGGCGATCAATATCCTGGGCGACGGCCTGCGGGACGCGCTCGATCCGAAAATGAATGGAGTAACACGATGAGTCAACCGCTGGTGGCGTTCGACCGACTGTCGGTGTCGTTTCAGGGCGAGCAGGGGCCGGTGCGGGCGGTGCAGCAGGTCAGCCTGGAACTGCAGGCCGGGCAAACGCTGGGGATCGTCGGCGAATCGGGCTGCGGCAAAAGCGTGACCGCCATGGCGCTGATGGGGCTGTTGCCGCAGCCGCTGGCGCAGGTAGACGGCGGCGAGATTCGTTTTGAAGGACAAAACCTGCTGTCGCTGCGGGCGGCGCAGATGGCTGATTTGCGCGGCAACCGGTTGGCGATGATCTTTCAGGAGCCGATGAGCGCGCTCAATCCGGTGCTGACGCTCGGCGAACAGCTGCTGGAGCCGCTGATTCGTCATCTGGCCCTGTCGCCGAAAGCGGCCTGGCGTCAGGCGGTGCAACTGCTGGAGGAAGTGGGGTTGGCGCGCGCGGAGGCGCTGATGCGCTGCTACCCGCACCAGCTTTCCGGCGGCATGCTGCAGCGCGTGATGATCGCCATGGCGATAGGGTGCCGTCCGGCGCTGCTGATCGCCGATGAACCGACCACGGCGCTCGACGTCACGGTACAGGCGCAAATCCTGGCGTTGCTGCGCGAGCAGAGCCGGCGACACAATATGGCGATGATCTTGATCACCCACGATCTTGGGGTGATCGCACAAATGGCGGATCGGCTGGCGGTGATGTACGCCGGGCGCGTCGTCGAGCAGGGAACGACGCGGGAAGTGCTGGCCGAACCGCGGCACCCTTATACTCAGGGGCTGATCGCCTCGCGGCCGGTGCCGGGGCAGCGGCGTCGCCGTTTGTACTCCATTCCCGGCCAGGTGCCGGATCTGGCGCGGCTGCCTGAACACTGTGCGTTTGCCGAGCGCTGCGCGCAGGCCACCGCGCGCTGCCGCGACGGTATCCCGCCGTTGTACGGCACACCGCAGCGCCAATCCGCCTGCTTCCTCAACGCGGGAGGGCGCCTGAATGTCGACTGAACCCCTGGTGGAAGTGAAAGGATTAAAGAAATATTTCCCGCTGCGCGACGGGCTGTTCGGGCGAACCACCGGCCAGCTGAAGGCGGTGGACGACGTCAGCTTCAGCATTCGCAAGGGCCGCGTTTTCGGGCTGGTGGGCGAGTCCGGCAGTGGCAAAACCACCGTCGGCCGCACGCTGCTCAGCCTGCACGATAAAACCGCCGGCGAGGTGATGTTCAAAGGGCAGGCGCTGGATAGCCTCAGCAAAGACGCGCTGCGCGCCCTGCGGCCGAAAATGCAGCTGGTGTTTCAGGATCCGTACAGCTCGCTGAATCCGCGTCTGCGCGTGGGCGACGCCATCGGCGAAGCGCTGTTGCAGCATGGCCTGGCAAACAAGGCGGAACTGCGCGAACGGGTGCTCGATACCCTGGCGATCTGCGGGCTGTCGCCGCAGCATTACGGGCGGTTTCCGCATGAGTTTTCCGGCGGCCAGCGGCAGCGCGTCGGCATCGCACGCGCGCTGATCCTGCAACCGGAATTTATCGTCGCCGATGAACCGATATCGGCGCTCGACGTGTCGATTCAGGCGCAGATCATCAATCTGTTTTCCGATTTGCAGGAAAGGCAGGGGGTGACGCTGCTGTTTATTTCGCACGATCTCGGCGTGGTGGAGCATCTGTGCCAGGACGTGGCGGTGATGTATCTGGGGCAGATCGTCGAGAGCGCCGACCGCGATTCGCTGTTTCGCCAACCGCTGCATCCCTACACGCAGGCCTTGTTGGCGGCGGTGCCGACGCTGGATGCGCACCGTTCGCCGGCGTGGGTGGCCGGTGGCGAAGCGCCCAATCCCGCCAACCCGCCGCGCGGCTGCCGTTTCCATCCCCGCTGTCCGCTGGCCACGGCGCAATGCCGTGAACAGGCGCCGCATCTGCGCAGCGTGGCGCCCGGCCATCAGGTGGCGTGCCACGTGGTTGGCTAGCGTCAGGACAGGTAGTGCTTCAACGCGCGCCCGGCCTGGTGGATCGCCGAATGCACCGCCGGGACGTGGGCGAGCGGATTCAACAGGCCGTAATCGTGGATCAGGCCGTTGTAGCGGGTGGCGGTGACCTCGACGCCGGCGGCGTCAAGCAGACGCGCGTAAGCTTCCCCCTCATCGCGCAATACGTCCAGTTCGGCGGTCTGCACCAGCGCCGGCGGCAAGCCCCGCAGCTGTTCCGGCGTGGCGTTGAGCGGCGAGGCGTAGATCTCTTTGCGCTGCGCCTTATCGGGCGCATAGCTGTCCCAAAACCACTTCATCATGTTGCGGGTCAGGAAATGGCCTTCGGCGAACTGATGATAGGAATCGGTATCAAAGTGGGCGTGCGTGACGGGCCACAGCAGGATCTGGCAACGCAGCGCCGGTATGCCTTTCTCTTTGGCCATCAGGCTGACCACCGCCGCCATATTGCCGCCGACGCTGTTGCCGACCACCGCCAGCCGTGACCCATCGACATTGATTTTTTCGCCGTACTCGGCCACCCATTCCGTGGCGGCGTAGGCCAGATTGATCGCCTGAGGGTAATGCGCTTCCGGGGAGCGCGGGTAGTTGACGAATACCGCCGCCGCGCCGGAGCTGTAAACCAGATCGCGCACCAGCCGTTCATGAGTGGGGAAATCGCCCAGCACCCAGCCGCCGCCGTGAAAGAACATGAATACCGGCAACGCCTCCTTGACCCTGGCCGGCCGCACCAACTGCAGCAGAATATCCTGGCCCTCAACGTGGATGGTTTTCTCGCTGATTTCCACCTCGCGCAGCGGCACCTCGACGCTGCGTTGCACGTCCTCCAAAACCCTGCGCGCTTCTTTGGGCTTCATCTGCTCCATGGGTTTACCGCCACCGGCATTCAGCGCGTCGAGAAACGCGCGGATGTCGTGTTGGGTGTGCGGCTGGCTGAGATCGACGGTTTTCTTGGGCATGGTGGCTCCTTGTGCGCAGAAGAGAAGGGGCGGTCAGGATCACAGTGTAGTCGCTGGCGTACAAAGCACGAACCGCGGTCAGCGCGGCTCCTTTTTCGCGAGCATAGCGGGTGGCGCCTCTGCGTCGCTGCCGCGTTGCACCATGCTGGCGCGCCGCTGCACCCGATGGGGGCAAAAAGTGTGATAGCGAGCAAATTGGGGGAAATTATTTTTGCGAGCCCGATCAGAAATCCTGAAGTTTTTCGTAATTGAATAGGATTTCGCACGCAATGATGATTTTAGGCCTTATTTTTTAATTTATGCATTACCAATGCATAGAAAATGAATAAATATTCATTATAAGCCGTTGTTTTAACGTAAAAAATAGCAAAATCCGGCAAAAATCCCGTTTTGGCACGATAGCTGCTCTACACTCTTTATCAAACGACATGTATTTTAACTGCTCGTTAACATTTACTCCCCGCTCAGGGACCGGATATACGCCATAAATAGTGAAAAACCGATTTTATGTAACAGATTTGTTTCTAAATCAGCGGTAAGGGACAGCATTTTCTCCGCCGCGAAAGTCGGTTTTGAACAACGATTTTTTTGCATTGTGGCGGCCTAACCGGGCTTGAGCGGCCCTTACAGTCAAAATTCAGCCTTTGCTGAGATTATGAGGTCACTATGGAACAGCCAATCGCAGTTACCCGCCAGTCTTTCGATGACTGGATGGTCCCGGTTTATGCCCCTGCCGATTTTATTCTGGTGCGTGGCGAAGGATCGCAGGTGTGGGATCAGCAGGGTAAGTCTTACATCGATTTCGCCGGCGGCATCGCGGTTAACGCGCTGGGCCATGCGCACCCGGCGGTCAAGGCGGCGCTGGTGGAACAGGCGGGCAAACTGTGGCATCTGGGCAATGGCTATACCAACGAACCGGTACTGCGTCTGGCCAAAAAACTGATCGACGCCACGTTCGCCGACAAGGTGTTCTTCTGTAATTCGGGTGCGGAAGCCAACGAGGCGGCGCTGAAACTGGCGCGTAAACACGCGCACGACCAGCACGGCGCCGGTAAAGATCAGATTGTGGCGTTCAACAACGCGTTCCACGGCCGCACGCTGTTCACCGTCTCTGCCGGCGGCCAGCCGAAATATTCGCAGGATTTTGCGCCGCTGCCGGGCGGCATCACCCATACGCCGTATAACGATCTGGCCGCAGCGGCCGAGCTTATCAACGATCGCACCTGCGCGGTGATCGTCGAGCCTATTCAGGGCGAGGGCGGCGTGCTGCCGGCGGAGGCCAGTTTCCTGCAGGGGCTGCGTGAACTGTGCGATCGTCATAACGCGCTGCTGATCTTCGACGAAGTGCAGACCGGCGTCGGCCGCACCGGCCATCTGTATGCCTACATGCAGTACGGCGTGGTGCCGGACGTGCTGACCACCGCCAAAGCGCTGGGCGGCGGCTTCCCGATCGGCGCGATGCTGACCACCGATGCGCTGGCGAAAACGCTGGGCGTCGGCACCCACGGCACCACCTACGGCGGCAACCCGCTGGCGACGGCGGTGGCGGGGGAAGTGTTCTCCATCATCAACACGCCGGAAGTGCTGGAAGGCGTCAAGCAACGTCACCAGTGGTTCATCGACGGGTTGAACGATATCAACCGTCAGTACCCGATCTTCGCCGAGATCCGCGGCGGCGGTTTGCTGATCGGCTGCCAATTGAAGAAAGATTATGCCGGCAAAGCGAAGCAGATCACCCAACTGGCCAACGAAGAAGGCGTTATCGCGCTGATCGCCGGTCCGGACGTGGTGCGTTTCACGCCGTCGCTGATCATCCCTGAGCAGGATGTGAAAGAGGGGCTGGCGCGATTCGCGCGCGCCGTGGCGCGCATTTGCAGCTAATCAGCGGGCTGCGCCTTCACCGGCGCAGCCTGATTCAGAAGAGGTTCGCATTATGATGATTATTCGCCCTATAGAGCGTCGCGATCTGGCGGATTTACTGACGCTTGCCGGTAAATCCGGCATCGGTCTCACTTCACTGCCGCAGAATGAAGATACCTTGTCGGCGCGCATTGAGCGGGCGTTAAAAACCTGGCAAGGCGAACTTCCGCAAAGTGACCAGTGTTATTTGTTCGTGTTGGAAGACAGCGAGCGCCGGCAGGCGGTGGGGGTCTGCGCAATTGAAGTGGCCGTCGGCCTGGCGGAACCCTGGTACAGCTTCCGCGTCGGCACGCAGGTGCACGCCTCCAAACAGCTGAACGTCTATAAATCGGTGCCGACGCTGTTCCTCAGCAACGACCATACCGGCCATTCGGAGCTGTGTACGTTGTTCCTCGATCCGGATTATCGCCACGGCGAGAACGGCAAACTGCTGTCGAAGGTGCGTTTCCTGTTTATCGCCGCGTTCCGTGAACGCTTCTCCCGGCGTCTGATCGCCGAGATGCGCGGTTTCTCCGATGAAAACGGCCGTTCGCCGTTCTGGGAGAGCGTCGGTCACCGTTTCTTCTCCATCGAGTTCGCCAAGGCGGACTACCTGAGCGGCACCGGGCAAAAGGCGTTTATCGCCGAGCTGATGCCGAAACACCCGTTGTATGTCGATTTCCTGGCCGAAGATGCGCAGAAGGTGATTGGCGAAGTGCACCCGCAAACCCTGCCGGCGCGCCGGTTGCTGGAGGCGGAAGGCCTGAGTTATCAGGGCTACGTCGATATCTTCGACGGCGGCCCGACGCTGGAAGCGGAGATCGACCATATCCGCGCGGTGAAGCAGAGCCGCCTGGTGAAAGTGGTGCTGGATGACACGCCGATGCGCGCCGATGCGCCGGTGCATCTGGTGGCCAACGACAACTATCAGAATTACCGCGCACTGTTGGTCAATGCCGATCTGTATGATGACCGCCTGCATATCAACGCCGCCACCGCCGCGGCGCTGGGCGTCGAACAGGGCAGCCCGGTGCGGGTGCTCCCCCTTATTGCACAGGAGAAAGCATGATGTCCCATCCTGCTCTGTTGGTTAATGGCGTCTGGCGGCAGGGCCGCGGCGCCGAGTTTGGCAAGACCGACCCGGTCAGCAATCAGCCGCTGTGGCGCGCCAACGCCGCTGACGCCGATGACGTCGCCGCCGCCTGCGAAGCTGCGCGCGCCGCGTTCCCCGCCTGGGCGCGCACGCCGTTCGAGCAGCGTGAACAGCTGGTGAAACGCTTCGCCACCTTGCTGGAAGAACACAAACAGTCGCTGGCGGAAACCATCAGCCGCGAGACCGGCAAGCCGCGCTGGGAAACGCTGACCGAAATTCAGGCGATGATCGGCAAGGTGGGCATTTCGCTGCAGGCCTATCAGACGCGCACCGGATTTAGCCAGACGGCGATGGCCGACGGCGCTTCGGTGTTGCGCCATCGTCCGCACGGCGTGCTGGCGGTATTCGGGCCTTACAACTTCCCCGGCCATCTGCCGAACGGCCATATCGTGCCGGCGCTGTTGGCCGGTAACTGCGTGGTATTCAAGCCGAGCGAGCTGACGCCGCTGACCGCCGAGGAGACCCTGAAACTGTGGCTGCAGGCCGGTCTGCCGGACGGGGTGATCAATCTGGTGCAAGGCGGCCGCGAAACCGGCGAAGCCTTGGCGGCCAGTGCGGATATCGACGGTCTGCTGTTTACCGGCAGCGCCGGCACCGGCTATCACCTGCATCGCCAATTGGCGGGGCAGCCGGAGAAGATCCTGGCGCTGGAGATGGGCGGCAACAATGCGCTGATCGTCGACGGTTTCGAGGATCGCGACGCGGCGGTCAACCTGGCTATCCAGTCGGCGTTTATCTCCGCCGGTCAACGTTGCACCTGTTCGCGTCGCATTCTGGTGAAGCAAGGGGCGGAAGGCGATGCCTTTATCGCGCGTTTGGTTCAGGTGGCGGGCGAACTGCGCGTCGGCCGTTGGGATGACGAACCGCAGCCGTTCATGGGCGGGGTAGTGTCGGCTGCCGCGGCGGAAAACATGCTGAAAGCGCAGCAGCGCTTGCTGGCGCTGGGCGGCAAATCGCTGCTGGCCATGCGTCTGCTGGAGCCGGGCAGTTCGCTGCTCAGCCCGGGCATCATCGAGCTGACCGGCGTGGCCGGCGTGCCGGACGAAGAGTACTTCGGGCCGTTGACCACCATCGTGCGTTACCGCGATTTCGACGAGGCTCTGCGGCTCGCCAATCAGACGCGCTACGGCCTGTCGGTGGGGCTGGTCTCGCCGCAGCGCGAGCTGTTCGAGCGGCTGTTGCTGGAAGCGCGCGCCGGCATTGTCAACTGGAACAAGCCGCTGACCGGGGCGTCCAGCGCGGCGCCGTTCGGTGGCGTGGGGGCCTCCGGCAACCATCGCCCAAGCGCCTTCTATGCGGCGGACTATTGCGCCTGGCCGATGGCTTCGCTGGAAAGCGAAAGCCTGTCGCTGCCGGCCACGCTCTCGCCGGGCTTGTCGTTCCGTTAATCGTCTGCGGCGGCGCGATGGCGCTGCCGCACGCTATCCCCAGGGGATGAACATGTCAGGATATGAAGTCAATTTCGACGGTTTGGTGGGGCCGACGCACCACTATGCCGGGCTGTCGTTCGGCAACGAGGCGTCGACACAGCATCAAAACAGCGTATCGAACCCGAAGCTGGCGGCGAAACAAGGTTTGCTGAAAATGAAGGCGCTGGCCGATCTCGGTTTCCAGCAAGGGGTCTTGCCGCCGCAGGAGCGGCCGCATTTGCCGATGCTGCGTCGCCTGGGTTTCAGCGGCAGCGATGAGGCGGTGCTGGCGCAGGCGATGCGTCAGTCGCCGCGCTTGCTGTCGGCGCTCAGCTCGGCGTCCTGCATGTGGACCGCCAATGCGGCCACCGTCTCGCCTTCGGCGGACAGCGCCGACGGCAAGGTGCACTTCACCGCCGCCAACCTGAACAACAAATTCCACCGCGCCATCGAAGCGGAAACCACCACCGCCGTATTGCGGGCGATGTTCAGCGACGATCGGCATTTCGCCCACCACGAGGCGCTGCCGCAGGTGGCGTTGTTCGGCGACGAAGGGGCGGCCAACCATAACCGTCTGGGCGGTGATTACGCTAAGCGCAGCGTGCAGGTGTTCGTCTATGGGCGTCAGGAGTTCGGCGGCGAAACGGCGCCGGCGCGTTATCCGGCGCGCCAGACGCGCGAAGCCGGCGAGGCGATCGCTCGCCTGCACCAGTTGGATGAACAGCATACGGTCTTCGTGCAGCAAAACCCGGCGGTGATCGATCAGGGCGTGTTCCATAACGACGTGATTGCGGTCAGCAACCAGAACGTGCTGTTCCATCATCAGCAGGCGTTTTACCGCCAGCAACAGGCGCTGGATGAAGTGCGCCGCAAGATGGCGACGCTGGACAGCGAGCTGGTAGCGATCGAAGTGCCGACAGAGCGCGTCTCGGTAGCGGACGCGGTGGCGACCTATCTGTTCAACAGCCAAATTCTTACCAAACCGAACGGCAAGATGATGATCGTCGTGCCGGAGGAGTCGCGTCAGCACGCCGGCGTGTGGCGTTACCTCAACGACATGGTCGGCAGCGGCGGCCCTATCGATGAAATCCGCGTGTTCGACCTGCGTGAAAGCATGCGCAACGGCGGCGGCCCTGCCTGCCTGCGGTTGCGGGTGGCGCTCAACGAACAAGAGTTGAGAGCGGTCAATCCGCGCGTGATGATGAACGATCGGCTGTTCGCAACGTTGAACGAGTGGGTCGATCGTCATTACCGCGACCGCCTGACGCAGGATGACCTGGCCGATCCGCTGCTGCTGCGCGAAGGGCGCGAGGCGCTGGATGCGCTGACGTCGATCCTCGGTCTCGGCGCCATTTATCCGTTCCAACGCTAAGGGAGGCAGCATGATCGATCTACTGCCCCTGACGCTGGAAGGGACCGAACCCGTCGAATGGCAAGGTGAAACACCGCAGCTGCGGTGGCGCTGGCAGGGGGAAGGGGTGCTGGAGCTTACGCCACGACAGCCTTACCGCCAGGCGATGGTGATGTCGGCGGGCGTGCACGGCAATGAAACCGCGCCGATTGAACTGCTCAATCAGCTGGTCGGCGATCTCCTTGCCGGCCGGTTGCCGCTGACGGTGCGACTGTTGGTGGTGCTGGGCAACCCGGCGGCGATGCGAGCCGGCAAGCGTTATCTGCACAGCGACATGAACCGCATGTTCGGCGGCCGCTACCGCAACTTCGCCGCCAGTGGCGAAACCGTGCGCGCGCAGCAGTTGGAGCGTGCGCTCGCCGCCTTTTTCGATGGGGAGCAGGCGGCGCGTTTCCATTACGATTTGCACACCGCCATCCGTGAATCGCGTTTGCCACGTTTCGGCATTCTGCCCTTTCAGAAACGCCCGTACAGTGAGCCGATGTTGAAGCTGCTGGATGCCGCCGATCTGGATGCGTTGGTGGTACACAGTGCGCCGGGCGGGACTTTTAGCCATTACTCCAGCGAACATCTCAATGCGGCGAGCTGTACGCTCGAGCTGGGCAAGGCGCGGCCGTTCGGCAGCAATGATCTGCAGCAGTTCGCCGCCATCGATCGCGCTCTGCGGGCGGCGGTCAGCGAAGGGGCGCTGCCGGCGCGTGCGGGCGCCGAGATTCGGGTTTTTCGTGTGATGCACTCGTTGATCAAGCACAGCGAAGATTTCAAACTGCATCTGGACGATGACACGGCCAACTTCACCGAACTGCAACCGGGTATGTTGCTGTGCGAGCAGCCGCAGGAGGACTATCGCGTGGGCCAGGAGGGGGCGTGGATACTGTTCCCTAACCCCAGCGTGGCGTTGGGCCTGCGTGCCGGCATGTTGTTGAGCGAAGTTTCCCGCTCTACGCTGTATTGATTTATCCACGGTGGCGCCGTCAGCGCGCCGCCGTTATTCCTTTCATTATTTTAATCTGCTATTTCCCGCTATTTTTATTCCCGTAAGGCGAATTTTATTCGTTACTAATCCGCGTCTTTATGCGAATGAATAGAAGGCAGTGCCAGGTCGTTATCTGAAAGCCTTAATTACCTGGTGAGTTTGTTAAGATAAAAATGTGAAATAAGTAACGTTTTTAATAACCATGCTAATCTTGTTGTTACTTTTGAATCGCGCAGAAAGCACGCAAAACGAAACTGAATTGCACTATAATGGTGCATTGCACCGTTTTGGTTATAACTTATGTGATAAAAAATTCTTATATTCAATGGGTTGAGTGATTTCTTTTTTGTAATATTTAGTTACACATAAACATGCTTTCTCCTCGTTGTTTCATGAACTTTTTGATTTTAAGTTTTGATTCATGATGCTAATGTCACATCACCCCGGCATTAGGGGAGCTCATAAAATACCAAAAGATAAAATCACAGCCCAAATTATAAATTGGGCGTGACGGGCAGGGTTCTAATTATAATATCTAGGAAAATAAATGATGAAACGCAGTGTATTAGCCTTAGCTGTCGCCCTCGGGGCGATCACCTCCTTTGCCAACGCGGCTGAAATCTACAATAAGGATGGCAATAAACTCGACCTGTACGGCCGCGTTAACGCCAAGCATTATTTCAGCGACAGTAAGTCCAACGACGGTGATATGACCTATGTTCGCCTGGGCTTCAAAGGCGAAACGCAAATCAATGACCAGTTGACGGGCTACGGCCAGTGGGAATACAACGTCCAGGCCAATCACGACGAAGCGCAGGGCACCGCCGGCACCAAAACGCGTCTGGGCTTCGCGGGGCTGAAATTCGGCAACTACGGTTCTTTCGACTACGGCCGTAACTACGGCGTGGTGTATGACGCCGAGGCTTACACCGACATGCTGCCGGAATTCGGCGGCGACTCCTACAGCTATACCGATAACTTTATGACCGCCCGTTCCAACGGTTTGGCCACCTACCGCAACCGTGATTTCTTCGGTTTGGTGGAAGGCCTGAACCTGGCTGTGCAGTATCAGGGTAAAAACGACGGTGACGGCCGCAGCGTGACCAAGCAAAACGGCGACGGTTACGGCCTGTCTCTGGACTACCAGGATATCGGCGGTTCCGGCATCGGCGTAGCGGCGGCGTTCTCCGATTCCAACCGCACCAGCGCTCAGAAAGCGCTGCAGTATGGCAAGGGTGACAGCGCTACCGCCTGGACCACCGCGGTGAAATACGACGCCAACCAGGTTTACCTGGCTGCGATGTATGCCGAAACCCGTAACATGACGCCGATCAGCGTCAACGGCACTTCCGGCTTCGCCAATAAAACACAAAACTTCGAAGTGGTGGCTCAGTATCAATTCGAGAACGGCCTGCGTCCTTCCGTGGCCTACGTGCAGTCCAAAGGCAAGGATATCGAAGGGATCGGTGATGCCGACCTGGTGAAATACGTGGAAGTGGGGGCGACTTACTACTTCAACAAAAATATGTACACCTACGTCGATTATCAAATCAACCAGCTGAGCGACGATAACAAACTGAAACTGGCCAACGATGATATCGTTGCCGTCAGCCTGACGTATCGTTTCTAATCTGCAATTTCATTACCTTCATCCTGTGTCGGGATTGGTAATCAGGCAGGGCGCAAGCCCTGCCTTTGTTTTATCGGGATCTCAGCCTTTGGGCGCCAGCCCGACCAGTTCAATGGCGGAACGCAGTGCGACGAAACGTTGCTGATCCTGCTCTCGCTCTATCTCTGTCACCAGCTGTGAAAGAATATTGCCGCCGGATACCTTTTTATGTTTTTGGATTAACTGCAACACTGCGTCGCCTAACGCCAGGCTGACGTCGCGCAGCAGAGTTTCATATTGCTCGTTGGAATGAGCCGATGCTGGCATGACCTTTCTCTGTCTCTCTCTTCTTCGGGAGCCGCAATTTAGCAAAACAGCGGCCTTATGCCTCAGAGGAAGACGAAGTTTCCGATGAAATCAGAAATTCCTCAGCATTGCGCGGGGAGCAGGTTAAAAATCCGAATATTCGCTGGCTGGCAACCAGAAGCCGTCGATAAACTCTTCCATGGGATAACAGCCGGCGTGTCGCAAGTTCTGTTCCTTCATCGCGACCAGGCATTGCGGCTCGTCGCGCAATATATCGACCACCATTTCACTGCAGCCGCCATCCAGATAACAGACAAACATCACCAATGCGTACATCGTCGCACGCCTCCTTCGTCGAGTTACCTTGTCTGCAACAGTGTAGGTAGAAAAGCGCGATTTTTCAGCATCATTGCACGATTAATCGCCATGGAAACGCCGCTGACGACACTTTCGGAATACTCTACCCGTTTCTGACGCCGTGAGCGGATGGCATATCCTTTTGTCGATGCTAAGCTTAACAAGCCTTACTTAAACGCATTACTGCAACCATCAAAAGGAGTGAATATGGGCTTGTTTAACTTCGTCAAAGAAGCGGGCGAAAAACTGTGGGATACAGTCACCGGCAATGCCTCCGCCGAAGATCAAAGCGCCAAACTCAAGGAGCATCTCGATAAGAGCGGCCTGCCGGGCACCGACAAAGTGAATGTGCAGGTGGTCGATGGTAAAGCCGTAGTGACCGGCGACGCCGTCAGCCAGGAGTTAAAAGAGAAGATCCTGGTGGCTATCGGCAACGTGGCGGGTATCAGCGGTGTGGAAGACAAGGTGGCGGTAGCGCAATCCGACGCCGAGAGCCGCTTCTATACCGTGAAGAAGGGCGATACGCTGAGCGCGATCTCGAAAGAGATGTACGGCAACGCCAATCTGTACAACAAGATTTTCGAAGCCAACAAGCCGATGCTGTCGAGCCCGGACAAGATTTATCCGGGGCAGGTGTTGCGTATCCCGCAATAACGCGTCGGTCTACCCTGGCCCGGTCACGTACCGGGCTTTTTTTTGCCCTCTGCAATCGGCGTCTCTTATTTCCTTGCGTTCTCCATGCCAGTTACATCTCCCCTGTGTACTTGCTCGCTCGCCGGCAGGCGCGGTGTTGACCCTGATGGGGAAAATTGATAGCGTCATCCCCCGGTTGAGGCCGGAGCGACCAAGTCAGCGACGTTGGCGCCTTATTCTGAGGGGATGTTTTGCCCCGTCAAACAGCAATGCAGCAGTTGAACGAGTGAAAACTGATTTAGTGAAACAAGAGCGTAACGCCTCAACGGATAAAAATTATCGAGAAACCTTGGGTGATGCGCAATTTGCGATCGTCGTATTGGCGGTGGCGTCCTGCTCACTGATTATCTTTACGCTGGCGGTCACGCTGTGGGTGACCTGACGCGATTAACTAGGGGAGATAAAATGGAGCCTAATCTCCATGATGAAACCAAACTGCTGGCGATCATCGGCCTGTTGGTGTCCGTGCTGCTGGTGGTATCAATTCTCTTTGGCGTGACCTATTTCTCCGATCTCAGGCACGCGCATGACGATATAGACATCAAGAGCTGCTATATCAAAGCCCCCTGAACCGCGCGAACGTGCCTGCACGTCGCCGCTCTGCGGGGGAGCTGTCCTGTGTTAAGCTTGGGCGGGTACCCTTGGCGAATCGGCGCCATTCAGGAGGTCTTTGCGATGAGTCAGCCACGTCCTACGCTCTCTTCACCTTCACGCGAGTGCCCCGTCGTTGACGGCGTGCGCCAGATACAACGTATTGCCGTGCGTAACGCCGAAGTGGGGGGCATTCCGATCAACCGCGCGTTGCCAACCCGGGAGCGGCGCACCGTCGGCGCCTGGTGTTTTCTCGATCACGCCGGGCCGACGGTATTCAACGGCACTTCGCCCGGCATGGATGTGGGGCCGCATCCGCACACCGGGCTGCAAACGTTCACCTGGATGATAGAAGGTGAGGTGCTGCACCGAGACAGCCTCGGCAGTGAGCAGGTGATTCGCCCGGGTCAGGTTAACCTGATGACCGCAGGGCACGGCATTGCGCATACGGAACAGTCGGTGGGTGAGCAACGGCGATTGCATGCTGCGCAATTATGGATCGCGCTGCCGGCCGAACATGCCGACATGGCACCACGCTTCGATCATTATCCTGACTTGCCGCAGTGGCAGAATAACGGCGTGAATCATCGTTTGTTGGTTGGGGAATTTGGCGCTTATTGTTCACCGGTGTTCACTCTTTCGCCATTAATCGCCATTGATCTGGAATGGGAAGAAGCGGCAAGAATCGAATTGCCGTTGCGCGATGATTATGAAATCGGCTTTTTGCCCCTTATTGGTGCATTTGAACTTAATGGTGAAACCTTTTCACCTGATGAATTCGCCTATTTGGGCATAAAGAATAACTCTATTGGGTTAAATGCACGGAAGGGGAGCCGGGGATTACTCATCGGTGGGGCGCCATTAAACGAAGAGATCCTTATCTGGTGGAATTTCGTTGGCCATACCAAGGCTGAAATTACTCGGGCTCAGCATGATTGGGAACAAGGCGCGCCGCGTTTCCCGCCGGTTAGCGGTTATTCTGGTGAGCGCATGACCGCACCGCGCCTGCCCTGGAACGATGTTTGATAGCGTTAGGATATAATCGCCGCGATTATTCGGCTTATTTCGCTCTAATAAGGCGTAATTAATGTGATCGCGGCTCCAGCTTTACGACAATATAAGGTTTCTCGGCGGAAAAGTGATCTGGCGCATATAACGACAGTGAGAAGAAGTTTAGGATAATCCTCAGGAAGTCAGGTTGTCTCCCGTTAGTCAGATGTCAGTGAGGTCATTATGAGCCAGGTACTTTATCGTGCAAGATTGTCCCATGTCGTGGTTGCCACGGCGCTGTTTTGGGTCTCTGTCGCGGCATTGTTGGTCGCCGTATTAAACTAACCTCAAAAAATGACTCCTGCATAAACCCGCTTCGGCGGGTTTTTTTATCTCCGCCGATGGGGAGGTGAGCGAAGGCGTTTATAATTGATGGCATCTTCAATAAACGACTGGAACCATCATGAAGTTCTTTGCCGATATTTTGCTGCTGCTCATCGCAGCGCTCCATCTTTATATCCTGGTGCTGGAAATGTTCCTGTGGCGTACGCCCCTCGGCAGGCGCGCATTCGGCACAACGGCGGAGTTCGCCGCAGCCACGCGGGTGTTGGCCGCCAATCAGGGGTTGTACAACGGCTTTCTGGCGTTGGGGTTGGTATGGAGTTACTGGCGTGGGGATATGGCACTGCAGCTGTTCTTTCTCGGGTGTGTGCTGGCGGCCGGGGTGTTCGGCGGGTTGAGCGCCAGCCGCAAAATTCTGTGGGTGCAGGCGCTGCCGGCCGCGATCGCGATGCTGGCGGTCTGGGGGGCGCGTTAACCCGCCGATTTGCGGCGGGCTTCAGGCGGATTTTTGGTGAATGACGTGCAACGGCGGATCGATGTGCAGATCAACGCTCAAATCCTGGCGGAAATCATAGGGTGTGATATTAAAACGCTTTCTGAACATGTAGGTGAAGTGGGACTGTGAACCGAAGCCAAAGTCCAGGGCGATGTCGAAGATCGACGCTTCACTGCTGCGCAGTTGATAGACCGCGCCGGCCAGACGGCGTTCGCGAATGTATTTACCGAGCGAAATCCCTGTCGCTTCTTTGAACAGCTTCTGCATGTGCCACAGCGAGTAGCCGGAGTACTCGGCCAGCTCTTCGAGATGGATCACTCGTCCGAGGTGAGTTTCGACCCATTTGCTGAGGGCGCAGACCAACGAGAGGTGGTGTTCTTGTATCATCAGTGCGTCAGTGTGAGACCTACATAGCGGTGAAGTATACACAACTTGCCGCCGTCGACAAAAATGCCGCCGGTGACGGGGGCAATTATTCGGAAAAACCGTTTGACCGCCGCTTGTCAGCCGAAAGGAAAAACGGCTAATCTGAGACTGTCGCCGCCGCGGTGGGGGACGCAAAGAAAGCCGCAGCAAGAACCGCCAAAACAGAGTCAGCCGTAACAACTCAACGTTGATGGGGTGATCGCATGTTAATGACAGTGATTATTACTCTGGTTGTAATCGTGGGCGTCGGCGCTTTTATGGCGACGCCGGTGATGAGCATGAAGAATGCGGAAGGTGTGGGAGGTGAAGAACCGTGAGAGCAAGAAGACATGCACGCCGCTGAGCGGGGCGAGCGCTAATCGGGAAAGCCTGGGTCAGAAACCCGGGCTTTTTGTTGCGTAACCGCTCAAACGTTTTTCCGCTCGACGGTTTCCTCTCCCCAATAAAGCTGGTCGGCGGTGGTTTTGGCAAAGGCCTTTTCCAACGCCTCATCACTGCCTTCTTCCCAGATTTTCTGCGCCAACACTTCATCGTTCCCTGCCAGCTCAAAAATGGCTTCGGCGATTTCCACCGAAGTTTCACGCACTGTCGCCCAGGATTTCACATTGTGATTCGCCATAACTTTCTCCTGTTGGTTGTGGCTTGCGGGTGGTTTTTACCACCGCCATGCAGCAAGTATAGGCCAATCCGCCGCAGGCTTTTGCCCGCCGGTGCGCAGAATGGGGAAAAAGACGGGGAGTGCGGGCAATGGCGCGGACGCCATGCTATTCTGTGCGGCGTTTGAATCAAGAAGGAAATTTATTATGTCTGACATGCTGAGCAACGAGCAGGAACTGGCTTCCGATCTGGTCGCTTGCCAACTGGTCATCAAACAGATTCTGGACGTTATCGACGTGATTGCGCCGACCGAAGTGCGCGACAAGATGGCGGGTCAGCTCAAAAGCATCGATTTCTCCACGCATCCTGCCGGCGCCGATCCGGT
Organism: Serratia sp. CY81684; assembly: GCF_052166595.1. Lineage (NCBI taxonomy): Bacteria > Pseudomonadati > Pseudomonadota > Gammaproteobacteria > Enterobacterales > Yersiniaceae > Serratia > Serratia sp. CY81684. The sequence goes on from NZ_JBJNOO010000003.1 coordinate 1,060,892, forward strand.
GACCCGCCGAGCGATTGACAAGGCGATTGCGCTGATCGAGATGAAGTTTACCCGCAACTGAGGCGGGGCCGCCGCAAAGCGGCGGCGTCGGGCGGTGGCGGTTAATCCACCACCGTTTCGATTTTCTTGAACAGCGGGCAGTCGGCTACGCCGATGAAACCGTTGTCGCCATTCACGTACTGGGCGATCGCCACGTTGCGCGCCGTCAGGTATTTGCACTGCAACCCCAACCCGCCAACGTTTTTGTTGCTGCCGATCAGCACGCCGTAGCCCGAGATCAAAAAGCCGCCGTAAATGACCGCCAACACCAATACCCACTTAATCAATTTGCTCATCGTATTTCCTCGTTATCCCTGAGGGTTCATCTAGCCACGGCGCCTATGCGAGGGCAAGGGTAACAGTCTGAAAACCGGGCGATAGCCAGAAATCTAAACGGAAAGTTAAACTTCGTTTAACTTCGCTGTGATAACATGCGCGATAGATTACCAAGATAACAATGAGGCTGCTAAATTTGTTGCGAAAAAAAATCCTCGTGATAATGACGGCCGTCGCTGCCTGCCTGTTTTTCTACCTGCTGGCGCTGGACAGCTATTGCGACGATGGTGGAAATTTTGCGTTGGGCATCTGTTCGGTGACCCGCTTCGTGCCCTGGTAAGCAATTTTTGGCAGGGATGTTCGCACGGCCGCCGCGAGTGTTAAGATGGCGGCCTGAATTTCGCAGTAGATAGGGTTGTCCATGTACGATTTAGGTTTTGGCCAGAACGGCCTGTTGTCGCTGGCCCTCGCCGCCGTGGCGTTGCTGGCCGGGCTGTGGGTCTGGTTCCTGGTGAATCGCGCCAGCGTGCGCGCCAATGAGCAGATTCGCCTGCTGCAGGAGATTGCCGAGCAACAACGCCAGCAAACGGCGCTGTTGAAGCGTATGGCGCACCGCGCCGGCGCAGACGGCGCCGCTGCTGCTGACGACGATCTCAACCCCGCGCTGGATTTCAAAGGTTTCATCCCCGAACGTTGAGCATGATGCCCCGGCCGACGGCAGCGTCGCCGGGGCGCCTCAGTAAAACACCATGCCCTGATACGGCTTTTCCCGGCATGCCGCCAGGCGGCTGGCCAAATCGCCGGCATGGATCTCCAATTGATGCCCATCGGGATCGAGAAAATAGAGTGATTCGCCTTCGCTGCGATTGCTTTTCCACTCTTCGACGCCGGCCTGGCGCAACCGCTCGCTGACCTGCTCAATGTGTTCCGGCGCGACGCTGAAGGCGTAATGGGTGTAATCGCGCTCGCGTTGTTGCATGCGCGCTTCATCCAGCGACAGGCATAGCCACAACGGCCCTAACGACAGATAGGCGCCGCCTTGCCAGCGGGCGTGCGGGATAAATCCCAACAGATGCCGATAAAAATCGAAGCTGCGATCGAGATTGCTGACGGCGAGCGTCAGATGGTTAAGGCCGGTCAACATGCATGCGTACTCCGGGCGCTGAACAGGGAGAAAAGTTTACGCAGACGCTAAGGAAAGATAAAGGGCACAAAGCATTAGTAGAGATAATGTGAAAACCGGCGGCGCTGTCATAAAACTGTCGTACAGACATCGTAATGTAGCGCGAACCTTACGAAAGATGGATGAAGCCGATGATTAAATGGTACGAAGAAAGCGATGCCGAAGTGAACCGCAGCATTGCGCTGCTGACCGGAGAGAACCCGGACAAGTGGTATCCCTACGGTGGTGTGAAAGGTAAAGATTACTGCAAGAATCCCTCCGATGCCTGGCCGATCATTTGCGCCAACAAAATCAGTCTGAACCCCGACAACCAAAGCGACAGCCCGCAGTGGCAGGCGCGCATGAGCACTCAGGGCGGTGAATGGCAGGCGGACAGCGCCAGCCCGCTGCGCGCGGCGATGATCTGCTTCCTGATGAGCCGACAGGCTAACTGAGTCGAACAATACCGGTGATTGGTAAGAGTTTCTCCTTTTTCTAATAACAGAGCTGTCGTTGGCGGAGGCTGTTTATGAAGCGCATTATCAAAGGTGATAAAAACTTGTCTCATCTGGTGATTGCCCATGCGGCGATCGATCGTCATGCCGAAAGCTTCGGCCAGCGCCGTCAGGGCTGGCCCTCGACCTACCTGATAAAATATCAAAACGATCGCGTGGCGGTGGAAGTGGTCACGCGTAGCCAATCTTATGTCGCCACGCTGATGATCGGCGCGCGCAATCTGACCAAACTGTGCGGTATGCCTGGCTAAACGCTGCCGTTATCCGCTTTCTCGCGGTAAAAAAATCGCGCTCCGGCCTGCCGTCTCGGGGCGCTTCTCCTTGATGCTCACGGGGTTAAGTGTTAAAAAGCCGCCCGCAGATACATTTATTGATTGGTGAAATCTTGGCCGATAGCGGCAAGGGTATACGCCATATGAGGATAAGATGGGCGGTCAGCATCAGGATACTCCGCTAAAACGCGGTTTAAAAAACAGACACATACAGCTTATTGCCCTCGGGGGCGCCATCGGTACCGGTTTATTTCTCGGCATTGCGCAAACCATTAAAATGGCCGGCCCCGCCGTGCTGCTGGGCTACGCCATCGGCGGTTTTATCGCGTTTTTAATCATGCGCCAGCTGGGTGAAATGGTGGTGGAGGAGCCGGTCGCCGGCTCTTTCAGTCACTTTGCCTATAAATACTGGGGCGATTTCGCCGGCTTCCTTTCCGGCTGGAACTACTGGGCAATGTTCATTCTGGTCGGCATGGCGGAATTGACCGCCGTCGGCATCTACATTCAGTACTGGTGGCCGGAGATCCCCACCTGGGCCTCCGCCGCGCTGTTTTTCGTGCTGATCAACCTGATTAACCTGGTGAATGTGCGCCTGTACGGCGAAACCGAATTCTGGTTCGCCATCATCAAGGTAGTGGCGATTGTCGGCATGATCGTCTTCGGCGCCTGGCTGTTGGCCAGCGGTAACGGCGGGCCGCAGGCCAGCATCACCAATCTCTGGCAGCAGGGCGGCTTTATGCCGCACGGCTTCTCCGGGCTGGTGATGGCGATGGCGGTGATCATGTTCTCGTTCGGCGGGCTGGAGATGGTCGGCATCACCGCGGCGGAAGCCGCCGATCCGCGCCGCAGCATTCCCAAAGCCACCAATCAGGTGGTGTACCGCATCCTGATCTTCTATATCGGCTCGCTGACCGTGCTGCTTTCGCTCTATCCGTGGGGGCAAGTGGTGGAGGGCGGCAGCCCGTTCGTGCTGATCTTCCATGCGCTGAACAGCAATCTGGTGGCAACGGTGCTCAACGTAGTGGTATTGACCGCCGCGCTGTCGGTCTACAACAGCGGCGTTTATGCCAACAGCCGCATGCTGTTCGGGCTGGCCAGCCAGGGCAATGCGCCGCAGGTGCTGACGCGCGTGAATAAACGCGGCGTGCCGGTGCTGTCCATCGCGCTGTCGGCGTTGATTACTTCGATCGGCGTGCTGATCAACTACCTGATGCCCGGCAAGGCGTTTGAGCTGCTGATGGCGCTGGTGGTGTCAACATTGGTGATCAACTGGGTGATGATCTGCCTGGCGCATCTGAAGTTCCGTGCCGCCAAGAACCGCCAGGGCGTCATCCCCAGCTTTAAGGCGCTGTGGTATCCGTTCGGCAACTACCTGTGCCTGGCGTTCCTCGGCCTGATTCTGGTGATCATGTATTTCAGCGAAGGGATCCGCATTTCGGTGTTGCTGATGCCGGTATGGGTTGCGGTGCTGTGGTGCGGGTTCATGCTGACGCGCCGCAAAGGCGCCAAGCGTTAATCTGCGTGCTGCGGAGGCGTATTGCCCGCCTCCGCTTCTTTTCTCGTTAGCCGCGCGGCATAAAGGCGCGGCTCTCACCGTGACCCCGCCCCAACAGTTTCCGGCACAGCAGCAGCAGGGTGCTGATAACGTCGATGGCGACTACGCTGAGCATCAGCAGAGTCAGCATGAAGAACCCAAGCAGCGAACCGCCCAGCAGTACCAACGGTGCAGGCACGCGCAGCCGGCGCAGCTTCATGGCGAAATACATTTTCCAGTATTGCTTCTGCGCCAGCAGCGCGCTGCGAATACGACGCCCCAGGCCGATGCCTGATTTGCGGGATGTAGAACGACTCATAACTTCTCCTTTTCTGTATGCCCTACAAGTCAATCACAAAGATCTTAAGAGAGTCTTAACGGGCTCTTGGCGGCCCTGGCTTTCCACCGGAGTGAGACAACAGCATACGGCAAAAGGTCCCGAGATGCAGCGCACGGCTGACAAAGTGCGAGCTTCATCGGGTTTGTTACACTGAAAGTCATGCCCGTGCAGGGCGCTGTGGTCGGGAGAAAAGGCAGGATGAAAAGAATCAACCGTTATTACGACGCGGCCAAGGCGCATCATACGCCGGAGGGATTTCGCAACCTGGAACCTTCGCGGCGTCAGGAGGGCGATCTTCGGCGTTGGCAAGATGAACGCAAGCGGCAGGGGCTGCCCAGGCCGCCGCAGCAGGGTTATGCGCAATTTACCCAGCGCTGGTGGCAACCTGCCGATCTCAGTGGCAGCGACGACAGCGTCTGGTGGTTGGGGCATGCCTCGATGCTATTGCGATTGAGTGGCCGCTATATCCTGATCGATCCGGTATTGTCCGAACGTGCATCGCCGCTGAGCTTTTACGGCCCAAAGCGCAGAACGCCGCCGCCGTTGACGGTGGGGCAACTGCCGGCGGTGGATGTGGTGCTGATCTCCCATAACCATTATGACCACCTCGACAGGCGCACGGTGCGGCAATTGGCGCGGCGTTTCCCACAGGCCGAGTTCATCGTGCCGTTGGGGTTGAAGCGCTGGTTTCGCCGCTACCGGCTGAAGGTGCATGAACTGGACTGGTGGCAGAGCCTGTCACTGGGCGAGCTGACGGTCTACGCCACGCCGGCGCGGCACTGGAGCATGCGCACGCTGTGGGATCGCAATCGCTCGCTGTGGTGCGGGTGGGTGATCCACCATCCGGCGCTACGGTTTTATTTTTCCGGCGACAGCGGTTATTCGGAACGGCTGGCGGAGATCGGTCAACGGCTGGGGCCGTTCGACGTGGCTGCGCTGCCGATCGGCGCCTATGCGCCGCGCTGGTTTATGCAGGAGCAGCATATGGATCCGCAGCAGTCGGTGGCGCTGTATCGCGAGCTGAATCAGCCGCGAGCTATTCCCATCCATTGGGGAGTATTCGAACTGGCGGATGAATCGCTGGACGAACCGCCGCAGCAGCTGAACCTGGCCCTGAGCGAGGCGGGGTTGGAGCAGCATCAATTCCTCCCGCTGAAGATTGGCGAGCGCATCGCGTTGCAGGGCTCATCGCCTGCGTTACCTAATCACCCGGCGGCGCAGCGGGATGAATAAAGTCAATGGTTTGAAAGCGCAGCTGTAATTAGCAGAATTGATAAGTGCGGGTGGTGATTCAAATAACCCCCGTGTTTTCAGGATTTAATTCAACGTTGAACTTTCGTTATTGATAAGATTATTCCGGCTATTGAGGTTAATGACATTCGGATTATTTATGATGAAATCACAGGCAGCGGAAGATGTGCCGGCGCTTTGCATGCTTATGCATCCGTTGTGCAGGGCGGAGACGTTGCCGCCGACCCGTGCGCCGTTCTCGCCCGCGCCGTTTGGCGGCAGGGCGGAAAGCCGATGATGAATGGGCTTTCCGGCGGTAAATGGTCGGAGGAGCGATGAATAAATTGGCCCCCGTTCATCGATATTCAGATGTTGCATATCAAATTCCATAAAGATTCAAATTTTTTAACGCTATAAGCGGCAAAAAAGCGGAAATGATGAGACGCAAAGGCGTCAATACGATGAAAGTTTTGTTAAAACTCCAGCAGAATGCGGGGTCTGGCGCAGTGATTTTGGCAAGCAGAAAATAGCCGATGCTTCAACATCTTTTGGCCTATTTAAGCAAATGTTGCGCTCGACCGTTTCAAATATGTGCGACATGTCGTTCAGTGACTAAAAATGGCTTGCCATCGCATACAGAGTATGTGATAACGCATCTGGGTAAAACGAGGTACAGTTCTGTATATGTGTGGCATTTTCAGTAAAGAAGTTCTGAGTAAAGACGTTAGCGTTGAATACCGCTTCTCTGCCGATCCTTATCTTAGTGCCTCAAGCAGTAACGACTCTAGTTTGTCTATGTAACGCCCTCGGGCGGTTTAAACAATCCAAAGGAAATACTCAAGATGGCAAAGATCAAAGGTCAAGTTAAGTGGTTCAACGAGTCTAAAGGTTTCGGTTTCATCACCCCGGCTGACGGCAGCAAAGATGTGTTCGTACACTTCTCTGCAATCCAGGGTAACGGCTTCAAAACCCTGGCTGAAGGCCAGAACGTTGAGTTCGAAATCCAAGATGGCCAGAAAGGTCCATCTGCAGTAAACGTTACTGCTATCTAATCAGCGTCAGCTGTACAAAAAGCCCGCCTTCGCGCGGGCTTTTTCGTTTCCGTCATCCGGCGGCGATGATGATGCCGGCGTACTGGTTGCGGCCTTTGATCCCCGGATGCGTCGGATCCTGCGCGCGCCGGTGGCTGTTGCGGCGATAGCTGGTGTATTTGAAGCGCTGCGGCCGCTGTGGGTCGACGTCCGGCGTGCAGATGGTGCAACTGCCGGCGCGGTCAACGGCGGCGAAGCCGAGCGCCGCCAGCTTGTATTCGGCAATTGCGGCCAAATCGAGATGCCGGTAATGCGGGCTGATCAGCGTGGCGGGCAGCGGCAGGCGCTGTTTAAAACTCTCCACCAGCGCTTCATCGACTTCGTAGCAGCACGGGCCGGCGGCAGGGCCGATGGAGGCGACCCAATCGGCGGTGTCGCCGTCCTGGCGAATGCGTGCTGCCATCTGTTCCAGAATGCCGTCCAGCAGCCCGCGCCAGCCGGCGTGTACCGCAGCGATGGCGCTGCCGTCACGGCGGCTGAACAGCACCGGCAAACAGTCCGCCGTCAGTACGGTGAGCAGAATGCCGGGCTGGCGAGTATAGAAACCATCGGCCTCGCCGCATGCCTGCGCCGGCTGCAGCACATCGACGATGCGGGTGCCGTGCACCTGTTTTTTTTCCGGCAGCGTGGCGCTGTAGGGCAGCAGATGCCCGGGCAGCAGCGCGAGTTTGCTGCCGAAGCCGTGCTGAATGTGGGGCACCGCATCGAGCAGCGCGGAACGATCGCTCATAAGTTATGTTCACCTGCATGAGAAAACAGACTCTCAGTGTAGCCAGCTTTTTCCCCGCTTGGCCAGGTGTTGTTGGCGGCGAAAGCGAGCGGGGATGCGCCTTGCATCAAGCCGACGCCTTCTTTAGACTAGCCGCGCCCTGTCTTTCTGGAAGCCCATTCATGTCTTATCAATGCCCCCTGTGTCATCAACCGCTGTATTTTTCATCACAACACTGGCGTTGTGACGGCAATCATCAGTTCGATCAAGCCAAAGAAGGCTACGTCAATCTGCTGCCGGTGCAGCACAAACGATCGAAGCAGCCGGGAGACAGCGCGGAAATGATGCAGGCACGGCGCGCGTTTCTCGACGGTGGATATTATCAGCCGTTGCAAGCGCAGGTAGCCGAGTGGCTGGATTCGGCGCTGGCGGCCGATTCAGGCGCGTTATTGGACATAGGCTGCGGGGAAGGGTATTACACCGCAGCCGTGGCCGCACGGCTGGCTCAGGAGCGCAATATGGCGGTCTATGGGCTGGATGTCGCCAAGGTGGCGATCCGTTATGGCGCCAAACGTTATCCGGCGGTCTCGTTCTGCGTCGCCTCCAGTCACCGTTTGCCGTTCGCCGACGGGGCGTTGGACGCGGTCTTGCGCATTTATGCGCCTTGCAAGGCGGAGGAGCTGGCGCGGGTAGTGAAGCCGGGCGGCGTGGTGCTGACGGTTTCGCCGGGCCCGCGTCATCTGTACCAGCTGAAAGAGCAGGTGTACCAGCAGGTGCAGCTGCATGCCGAACAGGATGAACAGTTCGACGGATTCGACTGCGAGCGCAAAGAGGCGCTGGCCTATACGATGACCCTACCGGGCGCGCAGGCCGCCAATCTGCTGCAGATGACGCCGTTCGCCTGGCGCGCTACGCCGGAGGTGCAACAGCGGTTGGCGGAGGGCGGCGAGTTTGTGTGCGAGACGGATTTCGTGTTGGCGTTGTACCGACGTCGCGCTTAAGAGGCCTTGAACTCAGAAACAAAAAAACCTGCCGCGGCAGGTTTTTTTGCAGTTCGGTCGCCTCAGGCCAGGTAGCCGAGGTGCTCCAGCAGAATGTTGACGCCGATGCCGATCAACACCACGCCGCCGAGGATTTCGGCGCGTTTGCCCAGCAGCGGGCCGATAAAGCGGCCGATCATCATGCCCAACGTTGCCATGATCATGGTGGCGCAGCCGATGGCCATTGCGGTGTGCACGATGTTCACCTGCAGGAAGGCCAGACCGACGCCGATCGCCATGGCGTCCAGGCTGGTCGCGATAGCGGTGGCCACCAATATCCAGAAGCCGTGGCGTTTGACCTTCTCTTCTTCGTCGGGCCTGTTGCGCACCCCTTCGACAATCATGCGCATGCCGAGAATGAACAGCAGCGAGAAGGCGACCCAGTGATCCCATTCCATGATGTATTGGCTGGCGAACAGGCCGATGGCCCAACCGATGAGCGGGGTGATTGCTTCGACCACGCCGAAGATTAGGCCGGTGCGGATCGCTTCGCGGAAACGGGGCTGATGCAGACTGGCGCCTTTGCCGATAGAAGCGGCGAACGCATCCATGGACATGCCGAAAGCGAGAATAAGCGTTGCTGAAAGGTTCATGTGAAATAGCCTCGGCCGGGTGGCTCCATATACACGTAACCCACCCCCAACCAAACGACGGAGTTACGTGTCTATGGTCTCGCCAACCTTACCTGGCTGCCCGCACCACGTTTCATACGGCGAAACGAGTATGTTGATACGGGCGTTTCTGGCGTTTTATTCTCCAGAAACCGGCTACTCCCCAATGACGGCGCAACCATACCATATTATTTCCGGTACCGACAACTTTATTCTGGCGCGATTTTTGTTCTTAATTGAGACTCGTTTTCATTAATCTGAGTTCATGTGGGAATATAATGTAGACGCGGGTAACAATGTTGCAGAAATAATAGTCAGAAATGAAATGGCGCTGCCGATTAATTATCCACAGACAGCGCAAGGTTTGAGCGAGAATAAAATTAATTCCCCTTTATTTATTGATTATCAACGAAAAAATTGTATATCTTCTCCAGGTCATCCAGGTGCGTCACCTGAACCAACAGCCGGCGCTGCTCCAGGTCGATGGCCAGAATGCCGTCCTCCGATAAATTCATGGCTTTAATGCGGTTATATTCGACAAAAACATTGGCGAAGAAAAAACCGTGCGCTTTAAACACCATTTTGGGCGAGCGGATATAAGCAATATAGATGGCGAGCAGCGCCAAAGAAATAAGCAGATAAGTGGTTAATAGCGCGCCGTTGGCGGTGACGTTACGGTAAATCAGAATGGCGATCAGGCCGACGAAAATCAGGCTGTCGAGGCGGTTGCGGCGTTTGAGCGGCACTTTGAGCCGCGTTTTGCCTTTCAGCAGATCCATGCCGAATTCGTCGTACAGCGAATACAGCAACAGCAGGGCGATAAACAGCATCAGTACGGCGTCGGTCAGTGACATCTCTTGCTCCACACATAAAAAAGCCGGGGGTTGCCCCCCGGCCGTTTCGAACGATTACAGGCCCAGCAGGCCAATCCAATAGCCAAAGATACCGATGACGAAGAAGCCGATGATGATCCACAGCGCATTGACTTTTTTACGCAGCAGCCACATACAGGCGAAGGTCAACAGCAGCGGCACCAGGCCCGGCATCAGCTGGTCGAGGATGGTCTGCACCGTGGTGACGTTGGTATGTCCTGTCTGGTCGGTGATCTTGGACACCACCAGCGGGATATTCACGTGCGTCCACTTGTTCACCAACGCGCCCATGACAAACAGGCCGAGAATGGACGCCCCTTCCGTCAGTTTCTGCAGGAAGCCGCCGCCCATGTCGTTGACGATGTCCACCCCTTTACGGTAACCGTAGGCCACGCCGTAATAGCGGGTCAGCAGGCGCACCAGGTTGAACAGCACGAAGAACAGGATCGGTCCGAGCAGGCTGCCGCTCATGGCGATGCCCGCCCCAAGCGCGGCGAATACCGGTCGCACGGTGCCCCAGAAGATCGGGTCACCGACGCCCGCCAGCGGCCCCATCAAACCAACCTTGATGCCGTTGATTGCGGCGTCGTCGATCGGTGCGCCGTTGGCGCGTTGCTCTTCCATCGCCATGGTCACGCCGAGTACCGGTGCCGCCACGTAAGGGTGGGTGTTGAAGAACTCCAGGTGACGCTTGATCGCCTGTTTGCGATCGTCATTGTTTTCCGGATACAGGCGACGGATCACCGGCACCATCGAGAAGCAAAAACCCAGCGCCTGCATGCGTTCGAAGTTCCATGAACCCTGGAACAGGTTCGAACGCAGGAATACGCCGCGAATATCGGCCGGCGTGAGTTTCTTTTGAGCAGTTGTATCAACCATTTCTCTCACCTATTCCTAGTCGAGTTCGTTATCGAGATCGTTCGCGTTAGCCGGGCCGGCCTGGACAACCTGAGACTTGTTGTATTTCGGGCTGAGCTGGATATACAGCACGGCCATCACCACGCCGATGACGCCGAGCGCCACCAGGTTGAAGTTGGTGAAGGCGGCGGTAACGAAACCGAGATAGAAGAACGGCATCAGGTAGCCGGCGCGCATCATGTTAATCACCATCGCGTAACCGACCACCACGATCATGCCGCCGGCGATGTTCAGGCCGCTGGTGACCACTTCCGGGATCGAGTTGAGCAGGGCGTGCACCCCGGCGGTGCCCACCGAGATGGCGACGATGACCGCCGGGATGGCGATACGCATTGCCTGCAGCAGCAGGGCGCCGACATGGATCCAGCTGATGGCGCGCAGGCTGCCGCGCTCCGCCGCGCTGTCCGCTGCGTGCTGGAAGGCCACGGTGAGGGTTCGCACGATGATGGTTAACACCTGGCCGGCCGCCGCCAGCGGAATGGCCAGGGCGATACCGGCGCCGACGCTTTGCCCGCCGGCGATGACCAGGATGGTCGAGATGATGGACGCCAGGGCGGCATCCGGCGCGACCGCCGCACCGATGTTCATCCAGCCGAGGGCGATCATTTCCAGCGTACCGCCGATGATGATGCCGGTTTTCATATCGCCGAGAATGAAGCCGATCAGGGTACAGGCGACCAGCGGACGGTGGAACTGGAACTCGTCGAGGACGGAACCCATCCCGGCGATACAGGCAACGATAAATATCAGCACAATCTGAAGAGTGGTGATCTCCATTGCACTTCTCCTATGACCAAAAAAGCTCTGAGTAAAATAATCAGCGGCTGGCGCCACTAATTGAGTTTGTTAATCAGGTCCATCATTTTTAGCCGGCTGTCGGACGAGACCTTACGCACCTCCAGCTCGATACCGCGATCGTTCAGTTTCTTAAACGCTTCGATATCTTTTTCATCGACGGAAACGGCGTTGTTCACCTGGGTTTTCCCCTGGCGGAACGCCATGCCGCCGATATTGACGGATTGAATATCCACGCCGCCTTCCACCAGACGCCAGACGTCGGTCGGATTGGTAAACAGCAGCATCACGCGGTCATTGGCGTATTTGGGGTTGTTCCACACGCGGATGGCCTTCGCCACGTCCACCACGTGGGCGGTGACGCCCGGCGGGGCAACCTGGGTCAGCAGAGTTTTTCGCACATGATCGGCGGCGACTTCATCGCTGACGACGATAATGCGGCTGACGTTGGTCTCTTTGGTCCAGCGGGTGGCGACCTGGCCGTGAATCAAGCGGTCATCGATGCGCGCCAGGCCGATTTTCATGTGGTCGTTCGGCCCCAGCGGCGCCTGAGGGGCAGCGGCTTTGGCGACGGGCGCCGCGGGTTTTGCGGGTTCTTCCTGCGGTTTTTTCAGCGCTTTCACGCCTTCTCGGCCGGTTTCCAACGCCAGCGCCACCAGTTCATCGAAAGCGGGGTTGTCGTCCCGCGCCATGAAGGTTTCCACCAGCATCGGGATGTTGACCCCGGTGACGACCTCATAGTTTTCTTTGTCGACCGCAATGCGGCTGGCGGCGTTGAACGGGCTGCCGCCCCAGGTATCCACCAGGAACAGCACGCCGCCGCTGGTATCCAACCCACTGATTTTTTCGTTGTATTTGACGATTAACGTTTCGGCATTCTCACCGGGAACGAAGTCTATAAAGGCGACGTTGTCCTGCTCGCCCAATAGCATCTCCGCCGTTTTCAGCAGTTGTTCCGCTGCAGCCCCGTGTGTGCCGATGATAATAGCTATTGCCACTCGCTACCTCCTCGTTGAACTCCAGGCGCGGTTTGTGTCGTTTCTCCGCGCCGTCTTGGCAGTCACTTCCGCGGTTCAGATACATTATGGTAGAAAAAAAGAAACGCACGCCTAACATTTCTCACGCAGTATCAAATGCCTGTGCGTGATACTTCACGAACGCGAGATTTATTTTAGTGAGTGAAAAAATATTTTTTGTGACGCTGCTCCGCTATTGAATGCTCGGAGAAATCTTAGCTGTCGCAGACGATATGGCGTGGCGTCACCCTAAACCGCCGTTGAAAAAGCCGCTTTGTCCCCCAGAAAAATCCTGATACAGTAATTTCCTCTTTCATCACTAAGGAGTGAAGGGCCTCAGCCCTCCCTATGGACTGTCACCGAAGTAACTGTTTTTCCAGGTTTCACCCGCCACCTGCTGGCGTTGCATATGCTGTTCGGCCCTTCGGCCATCTCCCGGTAATCCCATCCCGTCACTTTGCTATTGTCGACTGCGCCCATGCAGCGGCGGCATCGTCACGTCTGAGCGGCGTGCGCTCATTCCCACTTTTTTCTGGAGTCTGATATGGAATTTTTAATGGACCCCTCTATTTGGGCGGGGTTGCTTACGCTGGTGGTGCTGGAAATTGTGCTGGGCATCGACAACCTGGTATTCATCGCCATTTTGGCCGATAAGTTGCCGCCTAAGCAGCGCGATAAGGCGCGCATCATCGGCCTGTCGCTGGCATTGCTGATGCGTTTGGGCCTGCTGTCGGTGATCTCCTGGATGGTAACCCTGACCACGCCGCTGTTCAGCGTCGGCGATTTCAGCTTCTCCGGCCGCGATCTTATCCTGCTGTTCGGCGGGGTATTCCTGCTGTTCAAGGCCACCATGGAGCTGCATGAACGGCTGGAAGGGCAGACGCACCAGGATGGCGCCAACCGCGGTTACGCCAAGTTCTGGGCTGTGGTGGTGCAAATCGTGATCCTTGACGCGGTGTTCTCGCTCGATGCGGTGATCACCGCCGTGGGCATGGTGAACGATCTGCCGGTGATGATGGCGGCGGTGGTGATCGCGATGGCGGTGATGCTGCTGGCATCCAAGCCGTTGACCAACTTCGTCAACGCGCACCCGACCATTGTGGTGCTGTGCCTGAGCTTCCTGTTGATGATCGGTCTGAGCCTGATCGCCGAAGGCTTCGGCTTGCATATTCCTAAAGGCTATCTGTACGCCGCGATCGGCTTCTCGATCCTGATTGAATTGTTCAATCAGATCGCGCGTCGCAACTTTATCAAGCATCAGGCGCGTCGCCCGATGCGCGAGCGCACCGCGGAAGCGATCATGCGCCTGATGGGGCAGCAGCGTGCGCAGCAGGCGGACGACGCGGTGGCGTTGCCGAGGGATGAAACCTTTGCGGCGGAAGAGCGTTATATGATCAGCGGCGTGCTGACGCTGGCCTCGCGCTCATTGCGCAGCGTGATGACGCCGCGCACTGACATCTCCTGGGTCGACTGCGAACGCTCCCGTGAGGAGGTGCGCGCACAGTTGCTGGATACGCCGCACAGCCTGTTCCCGGTGTGTCGCGACTCTGTGGATGAGATCGTCGGCGTGGTACGCGCCAAGGATCTGCTGGTGGCGCTGGAGCAAGGGGAAGATATCGCCGAGTTTGCCGCCCGCACGCCGCCGATCGTGGTGCCGGAAACCATGGATGTCATCAAGCTGCTGGCGGTGCTGCGCCGCGCCAAAGGGCGTCTGGTGGTGGTCACCAACGAGTTCGGCGTGGTGCAGGGGCTGGTGACGCCGCTGGATGTGCTGGAAGCGATTGCCGGCGAGTTCCCGGACGAAGATGAAACGCCGGACATCGTGGCGGAAGGCGACGGCTGGCTGGTCAAAGGCGGGACCGACCTGCACTCGCTGGAACAGGCGCTGGCCTGCGATGACCTGGTCAGCCCAACCGCAGACTACGCCACTCTGGCGGGGCTGCTGTTAGCCCACTACGGCCAGATGCCGGTGGTGGGGGACACCATTGAACTGAACCACCTGCGTTTCGATATCGTCGAGGTCTCCGACTATCGCATCGAGTTGGTGCGTGTCACCCGCGTCGTCTTCGACGAACCGGCGCATTCGTAACCCACCCGCCGGAGGCTCAGGCCTCCGGCGTATTCTCTTCCGTTTTCCTGACGCGCGATTCGTACTGCTGCAACCACAGCGGGAAAACGTGGATCGGCATCGGCTTGGCGAAATAATACCCCTGCAGGGCATTGACTTCGCGTGAGCGCAGATAGTCGGCCTGTTCCGCCGTTTCTACCCCTTCAGCCACCAGCTTCAGCTTCAGGCGCTGCGCCAGCGTAATGATGGTATCGGTCACCGTGGCGTTGACCGCGTCGGTACCGATGGCCGCGGTAAACCCGCGGTCGATCTTTAACACGTCCGGGCTAAGGTTCTTCAGGTAGCTCAGCGAGCTGTGGCCGGTGCCGAAATCGTCGATGGCCAGCATGATCCCCATGTCTTTCAGCGTCCGGATCTGGTCATGCTGGATCGCCGACAGCGCGGTGCGTTCGGTCAGCTCCAGCATCAGTGACGGCATCGGATGCGCCGGCAGCCAAATCCGGCGGATATCGTCGATGATGTTGAGCGTTTTAAAGTGTTCGGCGGCGACGTTGATGCTGATGTAGAACGACGGTCGCGGCGGGAACAGCTGCAGATTTTCCGTCACGGTGTTCATCAGATAACGGGTCAGCGGAATGATCAGCTCATGCTGCTCGGCCAGCGGAATAAACACGTCGGGGGAGATCCACCCTTGCCGCTTCTTTTTCCAGCGCAGCAGCATCTCGACGCCGGCGCAGCGCCCGGTGTCGCTATGGATGATGGGCTGGCAATAGACGCGGAACTCGCGATGGGTGATGGCATGGCCGATGTGATAAGACAGGCTCATGCGGTTAGCGGTGAGCAGATAGACCACATAGGCGGCCAACAGGCTGATCAGCAGCGCCAGCGGGATATGGCGCGGCAGTGCGGAAAGCGCCAGCATGCCGATCTGCGGGCCGAACAGCGAAATCGAGAACGGGTATAGCGCAGAGCCGGCGGTGTAGCGCAGATCGTTGGTCAGGGTGTCACGGCTCAGGATTTCACGTCGGCCGTATTCCAGGCTGCTGTCAGCCACGTTCAGCACCACGCGCTGAACGTAAGGCTCCTGCGGCTCGAGTAAAAAGTTGGACAGCAGCTCGATATTAAACACGTGCAGCACGCCGCTGGTTTTATCGTGGGGGGATGGCGTCCACATCACCAGCGTGGGCAGGCCTTTACTCACCGCCAGCGAAGGGCGCAGCGCCAGCCTGGCGTTGCTGTTGACGAAGGTCGGCATTACCGCGGCCAGCTGATAATGACGGGAACCAAACAGGCTGGAGCAGTAAATAATGCCGTTTTTTACCAGCAACATGGCGCGTAGCGCCTGATTCTGCGCGGCGCGAAAGCGCAGGGTCGACGAAACGTTCTCGCAGGGCTGGTCCAGCATGTCCATGCTGCGCTCCGCCTGCAGCTGAGCCGGTGTCAACAACTGGTTGAGCTTGCCGACGGTGCGGGTGGCCAATGTCTGTTGGCTCAGCTCGATACTTTTGACCTCTTGATAGTAACGGGTATACAGCGATACCAACAGAATAGCCGCGCCCACCGCTCCGGCCAGCAGCCAACGGTAATAACGATATCGGGACGCGGCGAGGTGGGTCATCAACATCCGGTAAATCCTTGTTCGGTAATCCAGCCCCGAGTCACGGTCAGGTCATAGATCCTTAAGTTGCGCTCGGCTAATTCTAGCCTGAGGTTATACAAGATTGATGGTAACTCAGTAAATTATTTCGATTTGGCAAAACAGAAGGTCAATTTGCAGGCTAACCGCCGGATCGATGAGAGAAATGCAGAATTTTTTCTGGTGACATTGTCACAAAAGGCGGCTAATAAATTGATTACCCATAAAAAACCCCGCCGGGTGGCGGGGTTGTCTGTCAGTCGCATTGCACCTTGATTGCCAGGCCGCCGCGTGACGTTTCGCGGTACTTGGCGTTCATGTCTTTGCCGGTTTCGTACATGGTCTCGATCACCTTATCCAGCGAAACGCGCGGCTCGCTGGTGCGGCGCAGGGCCATGCGGGCGGCGTTGATCGCCTTGACCGAGGCGATGGCGTTGCGCTCGATGCACGGCACCTGCACCTGGCCGGCGACCGGGTCACAGGTCAGACCCAGGTTGTGTTCCATGCCGATTTCCGCCGCCACACAGACCTGCTCAGGGCTGCCGCCCAGCAGTTCGGCCAGACCGGCCGCCGCCATGGAGCAGGCAACGCCGACTTCACCCTGGCAACCGACTTCGGCGCCGGAAATGGAGGCGTTCATCTTGTACAACGCGCCGATGGCACCCGCCGCCATAAAGTAGCGGATGTAGATATCCGGGCTGACGGACTCGATGAAGTGATCGTAGTAAGCCAGCACCGCAGGCACGATGCCGCAGGCGCCGTTGGTCGGCGCGGTGACCACGCGGCCGCCGGCGGCGTTTTCTTCGTTAACCGCCAGCGCGAACATGTTGACCCAGTCGATCACGTTCATCGGATCGCTGGACAGTTTGTCCGACGCCACCAGCATGCGGCGCAACGCGGAGGCACGGCGCGGTACGCGCAGCGGCCCCGGCAGTACGCCTTCGGTGTTCAGACCGCGGTCGATACAGGCGCGCATGGTTTGCCAGACGTTGCCGAAGTAGGTCTCGATCTCTTGCTTACTGTGCAGCGCCAGTTCGTTCTGCATCACCATGCCGGACAGCGACAGGCCGGTCTCGCGGCAATGGTCGAGCATTTCGCGCGCGGAGTTGAACGGATATGGCATTTGCAGTTCTTGCTCGGCGGCCTTACCGAAATTCTCCTCGTCGACGATGAAACCGCCGCCGATAGAGTAATAGGTCTTGCTGTACACTTCTTTATCGCCGGCGAAGGCGTGGATCTGCATGCCGTTTTCGTGCAGCGGCAGGTTGTCGCTGCGGAAGACCATGCCGCCGTCGCGCGGGAAATCGACTTCATGCAGGCCGTTGGCCAGCATCAGGCGTTGACGTTGTTCTACATCGCGAATAAAACCCGGAATGCTATCGATATCGACGGTGTCCGGCATGTTGCCGGCCAGGCCGAGAATGATGGCGATATCGGTATGGTGACCTTTGCCGGTCAATGAGAGTGAGCCGTAAACGTCTACGGCAACACGCGTGATAGAAGGCATCAGGCCTTTATTTACCAGATCGTCGACAAACTGTTTGCCGGCTTTCATCGGTCCAACCGTATGAGAGCTGGACGGGCCGATGCCGATCTTAAACATGTCGAAAACGCTAATCACGCTAAAACTCCTTAAAGAGACGTATTGTTATGGCTGCGGCGGTCAAAAACCGCGCAGGGAACAGCGATATTGTAAAAGGGCCGTGCGGGTTCGGCTGCCTTTTTCGCATGAAATTAAATAATCCGTGGTGTCGCTTTTTTTACTGATTACCCGGGGCGAACCCTTGTGCGGGGTATCCGCTTTCGCCCAAGCTCCATTAGCGGTAATCGCGCCAGCTTTCCGTGCTGAACGCCGCCGGCTTAATCCCTGTTTCTACAGTGGTTTATCTCGGACGG
This sequence comes from Serratia sp. CY81684, assembly GCF_052166595.1. Lineage (NCBI taxonomy): Bacteria > Pseudomonadati > Pseudomonadota > Gammaproteobacteria > Enterobacterales > Yersiniaceae > Serratia > Serratia sp. CY81684. The sequence continues at coordinate 1,078,912 of NZ_JBJNOO010000003.1, forward strand.
TGGTATTTTACAGGTATTTCGTAAGGTTTAAGAGAGGGTTTACAGTTTTTTTAAAACCATTCAAACGGAACGGTAGTTGAAAAAGCGATCAAATGAAGTGATAGCGATCGCTTTACCCGCCGCGAAGGCCGGCAACCGTGCCAGATTGCGAGTCAGATCACGTAATGCGGGCTAAATACTGACCTGTTGCGCCAGGCGCCGAATGATGGCGGCGGTCAGCCCCCAGATAAACTGGCTGTGATACCAGGAGAGGTAGATGCGGTGCGTATGGCCGGCGCGATGAATATCCAGCGGATAGTAACGCGACAGGGTCAGCGCTTCCCGCAGGGGCATCTCGAACACGTCCGCCACTTCGCCTTCATTGGCGTGGAACTGCACGTCCGGCGGGATGAGGCCGACGATAGGGGTAACCTGAAATCCGGTGCTGCTGTCGAGCGGCGCCATTTGGCCGAGGACAGTCACCGCCTGCGGCGGTATCGCCACTTCTTCCTGCGCTTCTCGCAGCGCCGTGACGATCGCCGATCCGTCTTCGGCGTCGGTTTTGCCGCCGGGGAAGGCCACTTGACCGGCATGTTTGCGCAGCGAGTCGGCACGGCGGGTCAACAGCAGCGTCGGCTCGGCGCGGCAGACGATCGGGATCAGCACCGCCGCCGGGCGCACATGGTGCGAAATCTGCGTCGCCTGCGGCAGCTGCAGTTGAAAACGGCTGATAAAGGCGTGCAGTGAGGCCGGTGAGTTCGATGGGATCACGACAGGGCATACTCCCCTAGCTGCGGCAAAATGCGGCCGACCTTGTCGAAGGTCTCCTGGTATTCCGCCTGCTCCTGGCTGTCCGCCACGATGCCGCCGCCGGCGGAGCAGTGGATGCGACCGTTTTCGGTGACGAGCGTGCGAATGGTGATATTGGTGTCCATGGTGCCGCAGGCGCTCAGGTAACCGATGCTGCCGCAATAGGCATTGCGGCGCTGCGGCTCCAACTCTTCGATGATTTCCATCGCGCGCACCTTGGGCGCGCCGGTGATCGAACCGCCGGGGAAGCAGGCACGCAGCAGTTCGGCCGCCGAGGTATGGTTTGGCAGGGTCGCGGTGATGGTGCTCACCAGGTGATGCACGGCGGGGAACGGCTCCACGGCGAACAGTTCTGGCACCCGTACGCTGCCAGGTTGGGCGACGCGGCCGATATCGTTGCGCAGCAGATCGACGATCATCAGATTTTCAGCGCGATCCTTGGGTGAATCGGCCAAACGGCGAGCCTGCGCGGCGTCCTGTTCCGCGTCCGCCAGCCGCGGCAGCGTGCCCTTGATCGGGCGGGTTTGGATACGCTGCTGCTCCAGCCACAGGAAGCGCTCGGGAGAGACGCTCAGTACGCTGTTGTGCGGCAAGCGCAGGAAGGCCGAGAACGGCGCGCGGTTGCAGGCGCTCAGGCGGCAGAATGCCTGCCATTCATCCCCCTGATAGTCGGCGGAGAATCGTTGTGCCAGATTAATTTGGTAACAGTCGCCGCTGCGCAGGTAGTGCTGAATACGTTGGAATTTCTCGCCGTATTGTCGCCGGCTCATATTGGCGCGCCAGTCGCTCAGTAGCGTGAAAGGGCGTTCTGTAGGTGCGGTTTGGCTATTGAGCCAGCGCCAGCGCTGCTCCACATCGCCATAGCTGAGCAGCGTCAGGGTTTGCAATTGGTGGTCGGCGATCGCTGCCCAGTCATAAATGCCCACTGCCATATCCGGCAAAGCGAGGTCGGCTTCGGCCAACTGCGGCAGGGTTTCCACCCGGCGCCCAAGATCGTAGCCGAACAGTCCCAGAGCTCCGCCCTGAAACGGCAGGTCCGGATTAAACGCCGGCTGCCAACCTTGCGCCGCCAGTTGCTGCTGCAGCAAGGAGAACGGATCTTCCTGCGACTGAATGGTGACGCCGTCACTTTCGATTTGCGTGTCGGCACCCTGGGTGGTGAGTGTCACGCGCGGTTGTGCGACCAGGATATCGAAACGGTTGTGCGAATGGTCGGCAAAGCCCGAATGCAGCAGCATCGCCCAAGGCTGCGATGAAAGCGGGGCGAAAAGCGTCATCAGGGCACGGCGGCTGTAGGGCAAAGATTTTATGTTTGGGGCGGTTACGCTCATGAACGTCAATAAACCTGGCTGTGAGGACGGCGATATCTGGCGGCTAGTGTGCCATAGACGGCCACGTCATGCATGTTTTGCCATGCGCGACATGCAGCACAGTTCACATAAACGGCAGCTCAATAAACCTGAAATAAGGCATTTTTTGCGCCATTGATTATACTTCGATATGTTAAAAATTTAACGTCAAATGCACTGGAAGCCTATTCATCGAGGGCGCAATACCCGAGAAATATAAAAAAAGATTCGTTAATTTCATAAATTTATTATTTCTGCTTGTTATTAGAGGCGGGGGAGATGTTGCTATGCCCGATTTTAGCAACGTCGCCGCCTTTTGGAATTAATGGCTTAATTACTCAGCGCTTTTCTGGCGCGGGTTTGAGAAAGAAAGGCCAGTTCGGTCCCATTAGCCAGCGCGGGAATTTGCAGTGTTTCACGCTTATCCCAAGCCTACGCAGGCCGAATGAGTCTTTTAGAAAAATAAAATTATTATTTTGTTACATTATCATTGAAGAGCTGACTATGTCGTTAATGCTGAGCGTGATCGTCCCGATGCACAATGCGGGGGAATTATTGGAGCCTTTCCTGGCCTCGCTGCTGGCCCAGCGCGAGCAACGGTTGGAGGTGATCATCGTCAACGATGGTTCCACTGACGGTTCAGGAGAGATCGCGCACCGTTACGCGGCGGTACATCCGCATATTCGTGTGATCGATCAGGCCAATGCCGGTGTTTCTAACGCGCGTAATGCCGGGCTTGCCGTTGCCCAAGGCAAATATGTGGCGTTTCCCGATGCCGACGACTTGCTGGCGCCGGAGATGTATTCCACGCTGCTGGAACAGGCGGAAAAACACCAATTAGACGTGATGCAATGTAATGGCGAGCGCTATTTCACCAGCCAAGATGAATTGCAGCCGATTTTTCCCGAGGCGCGTTTGCGTACCACCGATGTGATCAGTGGCGTGCAGTGGTTTGAACGTGCGCTGGAATCGCGAAAGTTTATTCACGTTGTATGGCTGGCAATATATCGCCTCGACTTTATTCGCCAGCATCGGCTTTATTTCGAGCCGGGGTTACATCACCAGGATATTCCCTGGACGACAGAAGTTATGTTTAATGCCAAACGGGTCAAATATTTAAGTACGCCGCTGTACCGTCAACGGGTGCACGACAAGTCGATCAGTAATCGTCGGCGCATCGGTAAGGCGAACGTGGAGTATCAACGCCACTATATGAAAATCGTCGAAATGCTGGAGCGGCTCAACCAGCGCTATGCGGGCACTATCGTCATTCGTCCGGCTTTCCATTGGCAAATCACCCGCGAAGCGCTGGGCATTTGCCACAGCATTCGTCGCGAGCCGGAACCGGCCGCTCAGAATCAGATCACCGAAGAGTTCTATCAGCGCGGTATCGACAGAGCGATGTTCGCCAATGCGCGCGGCCTGAAGCAGGGGTGGCATGTCATGCTGTGGCGGCATCGCCTGAAGCAGTGGCGCAACGATAACGGCTGTTCGCAACCGGCCTGACGCACCAGACGTTGGGATCCGCCGCGTTAGCGCGTATACTCCTTCTCCCTTTTGCCGGAGAGAACGACACATGCATGCAGGTATGCCATTACTGAATCACGCGGAGCAGCAGGAAGCGGCGGATCGCATCCATCAACTGATGGAGCAGGGCATGAGCAGCGGTGAGGCCATTGCTCGCGTTGCGCAGGAAATTCGCGAGAAGCATCAGGGTGCTCAGGTTGCGGTATTGTTCGATGACGAAGACGAGCAACATGAGGCCGCACCGGAGGCGTCGCGGGATGACGATGCTGAAGAAGACGAAGACTATTGACGTTATCGGGGCCGCGCAAGCGGCCCCGTGAGTATCAGCCGTTGACCGTCACGGCGGCGGCGGCTTGTTTCGCTTGCTCCACCGCCAGTTCCGTCGTGTTGGCCGTCGCCAGCGCTACGCCCAGACGACGTTGCCCGGCGATCTCCGGTTTGCCGAACAGGCGCAGCTGGTTGTGCCCGCGCAGCGCATTTTCCAGTCCGCTGAAACGCACATCGCTGCTGGTGAGCTGCGGCAGGATCACCGCCGAAGCGGAAGGGCCGAACTGGCGGATGGCGCCAATCGGCAACCCGAGAAACGCGCGAACGTGCAGGGCGAACTCGGACAGATCCTGTGAGATCAACGTAACCATGCCGGTATCGTGCGGCCGCGGAGACACTTCGCTGAAGATCACGTCGTCGCCGCAGACGAACAGCTCCACGCCGAACAGACCGAACCCGCCCAGGGCTTTCACCACCTTCTCCGCAATAGCCTGAGCACGGCTCAACGCCGTGGCTGACATGCGCTGCGGTTGCCAGGATTCGCGATAATCTCCGTCTTCCTGACGATGGCCGATCGGCTCGCAGAAATGTACGCCGTCCACGGCGCTGATGGTCAGCAACGTAATTTCAAAATCAAATCTTACCAACCCTTCGACGATCACCCGGCCGCCGCCGGCGCGTCCACCCTGTTGCGCGTAATCCCAGGCGCTTTGCAGCTGCTCAGGCGCACGGATCAGGCTTTGCCCTTTGCCGGAAGAACTCATCACCGGTTTGACGATGCACGGGTAGCCGATGTGCTCGACCGCCTGCCGGAAAGCCGCTTCGCTGTCGGCAAAGCGATAGCTGGAGGTGGGCAGGCCAAGTTCTTCCGCCGCCAGACGGCGGATGCCTTCGCGGTTCATGGTCAGGCGCGTGGCTTCGGCGCAGGGCACCACGCGGTGGCCCTGACGTTCAAGTTCCACCAGCATGGCGGTGGCGATCGCTTCGATTTCGGGAACGATATAGTCCGGCCGCTCTTGTTCGATAACGGCTTTCAACGCGTCACCGTCCAGCATATTGATGACGTGACTGCGGTGCGCCACATGCATGGCGGGGGCGTCGGCATAGCGATCGACGGCGATCACTTCCAGACCGAGGCGCTGGCATTCAATGGCGACTTCTTTACCCAGCTCCCCGGAGCCGAGCAACATAACGCGGGTGGCGGAAGGGCGCAGGGCGGTTCCAATCGTTAACATAGTTTCGTACCTGGATCGGTGAAAGTAAGCGGATTGATGATCGGCGGGCAGTATATACGAAAACGATTGCGTTCACAGCCACCGCGCCAGGTTTGTTGCTAACTTACTGTTTTTATAACAAGCAGAAATATTTGCCCTGCCTGGGCGATTGTGCGTTAATAAGCGACGGCGAAAGAAGGCCTATATATAGCAAGGTTTTCGCGTCTCGTGCCGTCAAGGCAGGTTTATCAAGTAAAGGAAACACAAATGAGCAAGATCACTGGTCACGTTAAATGGTTCAACGAAAGCAAAGGTTTCGGCTTCATCACGCCTGCCGACGGCTCTAAAGACGTTTTCGTTCATTTTTCCGCTATCGTTAGCGATGGTTTCAAGACTCTGGCTGAAGGCCAGCAGGTTGAATTCTCCATCCAGGACAGCCAACGTGGCCCAGCTGCAGCCAACGTCGTTGCGATTTAACGACTGAGCCGCCAAGAAACCCGCCGCCGGCGGGTTTTTTTATGCCCGCAGCCCGTAACGCCGCCCATCTCTGTTATCATTTACCGCTGATTCGGCGCCAACCTGCGGGCGCGCCGCCATTCCATTCGTCATATAAGAGTTATCGCCGTGAGCACAGTTTCTTTTTCTTCCCTGCCTCTGCCAGCCGAACAGTTGGCCAACCTCAACGAACTGGGGTACGCCAAAATGACGCCGGTGCAGGCCGCCGCGTTGCCCGCTATCCTGCAAGGGCGAGACGTGCGCGCCAAGGCGAAAACCGGCAGCGGCAAAACGGCGGCCTTCGGTATTGGCTTGCTGAATAACATCGTCGTTACTCAGGTTGCCACACAGGCGCTGGTGCTCTGTCCCACCCGCGAGTTGGCCGATCAGGTAAGCAAAGAGCTGCGTCGCCTGGCGCGTTTCACGCAAAACATCAAAATTCTGACGCTGTGCGGTGGCCAACCGATGGGGCCGCAGCTCGACTCGCTGGTGCACGCGCCACACATCGTGGTGGGGACGCCGGGGCGCATTCAGGAGCATCTGCGCAAGAAAACGCTGCTGCTGGACGAGCTGAAGGTGTTGGTACTGGATGAGGCCGACCGCATGTTGGATATGGGTTTCGCCGACGATATCGACGATGTGATCAGCTACACGCCGCCGCAGCGTCAGACGCTGTTGTTTTCCGCCACTTATCCGGCGGGCATCGAACGCATCAGCGAGCGTGTTCAACGCCAGCCGCTGAGCGTCGAGGTGGACGATGGCGAAGCGCAGACCTCCATCGAACAACGCTTTTATGAGACCACGCGCGAGCAGCGTCCGGCGCTGCTGGTGTCGGCCATTCGCTACCATCAACCCGCGTCCTGCGTGGTGTTCTGCAATACCAAGCGCGATTGTCAGACAGTGCTTGAGGCCCTGGAGGCCCGCGGCATCAGCGCGCTGGCGCTGCATGGCGATCTGGAGCAGCGCGACCGCGATCAGGTGTTGGTGCGCTTCGCCAATCGCAGTTGCCGAGTGTTGGTGGCGACCGACGTCGCCGCTCGCGGGCTGGACATCAAAGAGCTGGAGCTGGTGGTTAACTACGAACTGGCGTTCGATCCCGAAGTGCATGTGCACCGTATCGGCCGCACCGGCCGCGCCGGCATGAGCGGGCTGGCGATCAGCCTGTGCACGCCGCAGGAGATGGCGCGGGCGCATGCGATTGAAGACTACCTGCAGATGACCGTCGATTGGGCGCCGGTGTCCGAGCTGAGCGGGGCGGCCAACGGCTCGCTGGAGGCAGAGATGGTGACGCTGTGCATCGACGGCGGCCGCAAGGCGAAGATCCGTCCCGGCGATATCCTTGGCGCGCTGACCGGCGATGCCGGGCTGACGGCGGCGGAAGTGGGCAAAATCGACATGTTCCCGGTGCATGCCTACGTCGCGATCCGTAAAGCCAGCGCGCGCAAGGCGTTGCAACAGCTGCAACAGGGCAAAATCAAAGGCAAGAGCTGCAAGGTGCGGCTGCTGAAATAAGCCGAAGGCGGGCGGCGGTTTGCCCTCCCGCCATTATCTATTTATACTGTATGTAATTACAGTTATTTGAGTATTTGAGGACGCACGCATGGCGGTTGAAGTTAAATATGTGGTGGTGAGAAACGGTGAGGAAAAAATGACTTTCGCGAGCAAGAAAGAAGCCGACGCCTACGACAAAATGCTGGATCTGGCGGATAACCTCGGAGAGTGGCTGCAACAGTCGCCGCTGAACCTGGACGACGAACAGCGCGAAGGGCTGAGCTTCTTCCTGGCAGAGAATAAAGATGCGCTGGGTCTGATTCTGCGCGGCGCTTCACCGGCGGAAACCCTCAAGAAACCGGCGGAAGCGAAAGCGAAAAAAGCGGCCTCTAACTCAAAAGAGGGATCTGCGTCAGAAAAGCAAGCGGCATAATGACTTATGTTGCGGTGTTGTGATGAAAAAGGATCTAAAATGAGCCGTGAAATAACTTTCTTCAGCCGCTTTGAGCAAGATATTCTGGCCGGGCGCAAAACCATCACCATTCGGGATGCCAGTGAGTCGCACTTCGAACCGGGCGAGGTATTGCGCGTAAGCCGCAATGAAGACGGCGTATTTTTCTGCTTTATCGAAGTGCTGTCGGTAACGCCGGTGCGCCTGGACGCGCTGACTGAACGCCACGCACAGCAGGAGAACATGTCGCTCGGCGAATTGAAGCAGGTGATCAAGGAAATCTATCCGGGCCTGGATGCGCTGTTTGTCATCGAGTTCGTCAAACGGTAAACCCTTTGCCGAAACCCTGTTGTGAGCCAGGGATGGGCGCCCGGATAGCGCTAATCACAACGGGAGGAGATATGAAAAAAACGGGTTTGGCTATCGCCTTGTTGGCCATGATGGGAGCATCGACTGCGGTGTGGGCGCAGGATCACGAGCAGCGCGCCGCCAAGGTGGGGCAGTGTGCGGGTCTGCAGCCGGCGGATATCGCCGCCCAGGTCAAGCGCGACTTCTTGCAGAACCGCATCACGCGCTGGGAATCGGACAAAAAGCTGCTGGGTACCGCCACCCCGATCGCCTGGGTCAGCCCGGATGCCATCAGCGGCAAGGATCAGGTGTGGCAGGTGCCGTTGACGGTGCGTGGCACCAAGGCAGATAAAACCTACAACGTGACGCTCAACTGCAACACCGGCGAGATCGCCTACAGCGCGCCGCAGTAACGCTCTTTTGGCAATAAAAAGCCCGCCTGGCGGCGGGCTTGATGTCCCCAGACGGCGTCAGTCGCTGAACGGTATCACCAACTCACCCGGTTTCACTTCCAATCCCTTCGCCAGTTTTTTCGCCAGCGCTTCGGTTTTGCTGTTGTCAGGATTCAGCACATAAGCCGGCTTTTGGTCGAAGTAAGACTTCAGTGACTGGTTCAGATATGGCGTCAGCGCTTTCATCACCGTCTGCATTTTTTCCGGCTGCACGCTGTAATCGGTCAGTTCCATGTCTTTCAGGTAAATGGCGCCCTGTGCGCGGTCGTAAACCGGCTGCGCTTTCAGCGCCAGCTTCAGATCCGCCGCCTGCGGGCCGAGAATCGACGTGATGTTGACCTTGGCGTCGCCGGAAAGGGTGACTTTACCCGGCTCGCTGCGGCCGATCTGGCTTTGCAGCTGCGTCAGCACGATGTTGGCGTCCACCAGGCCGGGCACGCCGATCTGCTTCTGATAGTCGTTATGTTTCTGCAGGTAATCATTCACTTCCTGCTCGCTCAGGGTGTACTGGGTCAGTTGATTGCAACCGGCCAATACGCCGGCGAACAGCAGGGCGGCTGCGCCCATCAGGATCTTCTTCATTAATGCCTCATTGCGACTGCTGGCGAAAAGTGCTGCAGATAATTGATTAATCATTATAAACGTTCCGCCTGCGCGTGAAAACGGCAGGCGGCGATGTGCAGAGGATAGTGCGCGCAAAAACGGGCGACACCTATCGGATAACGCCGAAAGCGTCAGCGCCGCAATCGCAGCGCCAGGAGGATCACGCCGGCCAGGCAGGCCGCGGCCCCCAACAGCGGGAACAGCGGAATGCCCCACAGCTGCAGTGAGGAGTGCATCAGATAAGGCGCCAGGCCCAGGGCGAAAGCGGCGGTGACAATGGCGATAGCCAGGGTGACGGCGGCGCGTTCCAGCGCTTTGCTCAACTGGCCGAGATTACTGACGTTGATATCGGCATTGAGCTGCCCGCGTTTTAGGCGGCGCACCAACAGCCGCAGGGTTTGCGGCAGTTCTTCCCCGGCGTCGAGCGCTTCCCCGCCCAGGGCCAGCAACCGCTGGCGCACGGCGTCAGGGGCATAGCGTTGCAGCACCGTTTGTTGCAGCATCGGTTTGAGCGTGGCGACGATGTCGAAGGCCGGATCCAATCGGTGCAACACGCCGTCGGCGGTGATTAACGCCTTGAACAGCAGCACCAGATCGGGCGGCAGCGCCAACTGGTGTTCACGCGCCATCACCAGCAGGTCGGTCAGAGCCTTGCCCAACGTCAGGGTGGCGGCGGCCTGTTTGTCGAGAAAGTTTTGCGCCGCCAGCTCCAGATCCATCAGATCCAGCGGTTCGCTGTCCGACCAGGCGATCAGCGTGTTGACGATGCCTTCGGACTGACGATCGGCAATGGCCTGCAGCAGCAGAAGCAACTGATTGCGCCGCCGCTCAGACAGTTGGCCCACCATGCCGAAGTCGATAAAGCCGACGCGGTCACCGCTCAGCGCCATGACGTTGCCGGGGTGAGGATCGGCGTGATACAACCGATGCTCCAGCACCATGCTCATAAAGGCGCGCGCGCCGCGTTGCGCCAGCAGCGGGCCGTCAAAGCCCGCCGCCGCCAATTGCTGAGGGTTCTCCGGCGCGGTGCCGGGCAAGTATTCCTGCACTAACAGACGCGGAGACGACCATTGCCAATAGATTTTCGGCACGACCACATCGGGTTCATGCGCGAACATCTTGGCGACGCGATCGCAGTTATGCCCTTCGTGAGTCAAATCCAGCTCGTGATTCAGCGCCGTCGCCAGCGCTCGGACCATCTGCCGCGGCCGATAGCGTGCCAACGCGGGGCTCTGCTGCTCGACGGTTTCCGCCAGCGAGGCCAGCAGCCGCAGATCGGCGTGGATGGTTTTCGCCAAACCGGGCCGCAGCACTTTCACCACTACCTGTTCGCCGTTGTGCAGGCGGGCGCGGTAAATTTGCGCCATCGATGCCGCGGCCAGCGGCGTGCGATCGAATTCGGCAAACTGCTGCTCGGGCTCGCCCCCCAGATCGGCGATGATTTGCGGCGCCAGCGTTTCCCATGGCAACACCGCTGCCTGGCTGTGCAGGCGATCCAGTTCGTCGGTCCAGTCCGGATCCAGAAGATTAGAACGCGTGGCCAGGATCTGGCCGAATTTGACGAAGGTGGGGCCCAGCGCCTCGAGCGCTTCGCGCAGCCGCTCGGGCAGGGTTTGTGCGTCCTGTTGGGCGGATCCAGCGCGGGCGCCGCGCAGCAAAGCCCCCAGGCCCAGCAGACGCAGAACGTCTTGCAGGCCGTAACGAATCAGAACGGAGGTAATTTCCTTCAGCCGCGCCCGATCGCGAGCGGTGGCGAGCACCATTTTCAGCATCAGTACGCCCTATCCTTTGGGTTATTCAAACGTTATTGTTCCATGTCCAGCAGCAACGGCACCTCGCAGCGCTGCGCCATGCGGTTGCGGTAGGTTTCCACGTTCTCCGGCAGCGCAACCCCGGCGACGATCGACAACGAGCGCAGCAGCGGGAACAGGTGGATATCGTCCTCGGACAGTTCGCCGTTTACCGCTTCGGCGGAGACGATCAGCGGTGACAGGGTTTGCAGATCGGCCTCCAGCTGGGTGATCAGATCGGCGCTGTTGGCGAGATGCTCGGCGAAATCACCGATTGACGCCTGCTTTTTATCGATAAAATAACGGCGGGCGCTGTCGGTGGCGAACTCTTCGAAATCGGCATGCGCAATACGCGGCAACAACAATTTTGCGCTGTACCCGCCGACCCGCTGCAGCCACTCGGCAATGGCCGGGTTGGTGCGGCCGGTCAGCACCGGCTTGCCGTCCAGGTTATCGACATAGCGCACGATATCCAGGCTTTCCGGCATCGCTTCGCCGTTGTCTTTGACCAGGATAGGCACCATTTTTTGGCCGATCAGATTGAACGGAGTCGTCTCATCGTCGTTGAGCAACGTGACCAGACGAATCGGCAGACGTTTCAGGCCAAAAATCATGCGGGCTTTAACGCAGAATGGGCAATGATCGTAAATGAACAGTTTCATGCTTGCTCCGGGTTGTCAGGTTTTAACAGCAATAGTTACCACAGCTTATCGAGGCTGTCTTGACGTGCGTGTGTTGGATGGTGCGTTATTGCGATATTGCCCGCGCACCGGCGCGGGCTAGGGGGCGTTATTTCTTGGCCGGTACCGAGTTGAGCACATCGATCAGGTGAATGCGAGCTTCTTCCAGGTCGATTTTGTCACGTTCGTTGGCGGCGGTGACGACCTGCAGCTGTTTGATAATATCGTTTTTCAGGCCGGCGTCGCTGGCGAGGATATGGGCCAGGGCCTTTTCCACCAGGGTGGAACGCGCATAAATCATGCGCAAGTTCAGTATCATATGTTCGAGTAGTTGCGGTAATTTTGCTTCTTCACTCATGCCGACGGGCTCCTGTGGGGGTTTTTACTAACAGGATAGCAGCTGTTGCCGATTCGGCCGGATTTCTATGGCGTTAACCGCCGCGCAGCATCATCGATGCACTGCGCCGCGGGCTGAACTGCCAGTACAGCGCCAGCAACGTAGCGAAACCCACTGCCCCAAGCAGCAACCAGGGTAGCTCCGGCATGTTCATCGTGCGTCCGGTATCGTACATCCAGCCGCCGCCGGTGTAACCTAACGCGCCACCCAGCGCCAGACCAAGGCGGCTAAAGCCCATATAGCTGCCACGCGCACGTGGATCGGCCAGCGAAGCGCTCAGCGTTTCGCGTGCCGGCTCGGCGATGATCGATCCCAGATAGAAGCAGCAGATCAGCGTGAATACGCCCTGCAAGCTGGTGGCGAGACCGATCGGCAGCAGGCTGAGCGTCATCAGCAGCAGGCCCGCCATCAGGCGCTGCTCAAGCCGGAAGTGTTTTTCTCCCCAACGCGCCAGCGGATAGAGCAGCGACAGCGACAGCGCCGCTTCGATCGCGTACATCCATTTCACCGCCGCCGGTGAGCCGGCGATTTCATTGACCACGATCGGCAGCATCAGCATCACCTGTACCGCCAGCATATAGTAGCCGGTCAGCGTCAGGACATAGGTGAGGAAGCGGCGATCGCGCACGACCCGCAACATGCCTTCTTTCATCGGCACGCGCACGGTGGAGATGCGGTAAGCCGGCAGTAGCCAGGCGTTCCAGCCGGCGGCCAGCACGAAGATCGCCGCCCCGACCCAGCAGACAAAGTGGAAGTCGTACTGCAGCAGCCAACTGCCGATCAGCGCGCCGACGACCGCACCTGCGCTGTCCTGCATCATCAGCAGCGAGAAAAAACGGCCGCGTTCGTGCGGGCGGGTCAGCTTGATCACCAAAGCGGTGCGCGGCGGATCGAACAGCGTGCCGCCGAGGGCGGACAGTGCGCAAGAGAACCACAGGATCCAGGGGGCATCGGCCATCGCCATAGTGGCGAAACCGGCGGCGCGCAGCAACATGCCGGTGACGATCATCGGCTTGGCGCCGAAGCGATCGGCGATGGCGCCGCCAAAGATGCCGAGCCCTTGTTGCAGCAGCTGCCGCAAACCCAGCGCGATGCCGACGATCAGCGCCGCCCATCCCAATTGATCGACGAAGCGGATCGAAATAAGCGGAAAAACGACAAAGAAGCCTAAAACCACCAGCAGGTTGTCGAGCAACAGAAAATATTTACCCAAGCTGCGCGCTTGCGACACCAGAGACATGCATCACCATGAGCAATTAAGAGAGAGGGGGAAGGCAACCCCACTATTCTCTACCCAATTGCCGGACGGCGACAGGGGCGGAGTAGATAATATTTTTTTATCGTCAAGGTGTTACCTGTGCTGCAAAATGGGCGGAAAAACGCCGTAAAACGCGTATTCGGCGATTTACTGAGCGACCGAGGTTTTACCTCGGGGGCGGGCTACGGTTATATTGAATGCAGGGAAGTGCGGTTCTGAAGCGCTATTGGCAAAATAAAATCATGCCATCAGATCGGCATCGGATGATTATCCACGCGGCTTCCCAATAAATACTTCTTATCGAACCGTTTTGACTGCGGGGGAAATGATGTTCGGCTACCGCTCTGCATCGCCAAAAGTACGTCTTACTACCGACCGGATGGTGGTCCGTTTAGTGCATGAACGGGATGCCTATCGTCTGGCGGATTATTATGCCGAGAACCGAGCCTTTCTCAAACCCTGGGAGCCGGTGCGCGACGAAAGCCATTGTTATCCTTCCGGCTGGCAGGCGCGTCTGGGGATGATCGCTGAAATGCAAAAGCAGGGCAGCGCCTACTATTTTATCCTGCTCGATCCAGAAGAGCAGGAAGTGCGCGGCGTGGCGAACTTCAGCAACGTGCTGCGCGGTTCGTTTCACGCCTGTTTCCTCGGTTATTCGCTGGGGGAGAAATGGCAGGGACAGGGGCTGATGTTCGAAGCCTTGCAGTCCGCCATCCGCTATATGCTGCGCCAACAGCGCATGCACCGCATCATGGCCAACTATATGCCGCACAACCAGCGCAGCGGCGCATTGCTGACGCGTCTGGGATTCGAACGCGAAGGTTACGCCAAGGATTACCTGCTGATCGACGGCCAGTGGCAAGACCACGTTTTGACGGCATACACCAATAAAGAGTGGCTACCCCCACGTTGAGGCCAAACGATGAAATATGAATTGAACGCCAAAGAGGCTCGGGTTATCGGCTGCCTGTTGGAAAAACAGGTCACGACCCCGGATCAATACCCGCTTTCGCTGAATGCCATTACGCTGGCCTGTAACCAAAAAACCAACCGTGAACCGGTGATGGATCTGAGCGAAAGCGAAGTGCAGCAGCTGCTCGATCTGTTGCTGCGCAAACATTTCTTGCGCACCCTCAGCGGATTCGGCAACCGGGTAGTGAAGTACGAACAGCGGTTTTGCAACTCCGAGTTCGGCCAACTGAAACTTTCGCCCGCCGAACTGGCGGTGATCGCCACCTTACTGCTGCGCGGCGCGCAAACGCCCGGCGAGCTGCGCACCCGTACCAATCGGATGCACGAGTTCAGTGATGTCAGCGAGGTCGAACAGGTGTTGCAACAGCTGGCCACGCGAGAAGATGGCCCGTTCGTGGTGCGCCTGGCGCGTGAGCCGGGCAAGCGCGAAAGCCGATTCATGCATCTGTTCAGCGGCCAGATTGATAAAGCGCCGCCGGCGGCGTTTGAATCCGAGTTCGACGGCGAACTGAGCGCCAGGGTTAGCGCATTGGAAAGCGAAGTGGCGGAACTGAAACGGCAGTTGCAACACCTGTTGGTGAGGGATGCGAATGACTAAATTGCGTGTAGGCGTGGTGGGATTGGGCAGTATCGCGCAGAAGGCTTACCTGCCAATCCTCGGCCAGGCGGCGGATTGGACGCTGGTGGGCGGTTTTTCGCCCAATCAGCAAAAAGCGCAGCCGCTGTGCGACAGCTACCGCATGGCCTGTTTCTCCCGGCTGGACAGCCTGGCCGAACAGTGCGACGCGGTCTTTGTTCACAGCAGCACCGCCAGCCATTTTTCGGTAATAGGCGAGCTGCTGAACCGCGGCGTGCACGTTTACGTCGATAAACCGCTGGCGGAGACGCTGGAGCAGGGCGAGCAGTTGCTTGAGCTGGCCGAGCGGCGAGGCAAAACGCTGATGGTGGGGTTCAACCGGCGTTTCGCGCCGCTTTACCGGCAGCTCAAGCAGCAAATGAACCAGCCGGCCTCCATTCGCATGGATAAACATCGGGCGGACAGCGTCGGCCCGCACGATCTGCGTTTTACCCTGTTGGATGATTACCTGCACGTGGTGGACACGGCGCTGTGGCTGGCGGGCGGCGGCGAGCAACTGCTGAGCGGCAGCGTGCGCACCAACGCCGCAGGCGAAATGCTGTACGCCGAGCATCACTTCGCCTGCGGCGATACGCAGGTGACGACCAGCATGCATCGCCGCGGCGGCAGCCAGCGCGAAAGCGTGCAGGCGGTGACAGACGGCGCGCTGTATCAGTTGACCGATATGCGCCACTGGCTGCGTGAAGATGCGCAGGGCGAGTTGGAACAACCGGTGCCGGGCTGGCAAAGCACGCTGGTGCAACGCGGCTTCGACGGTGCGGTGCGGCATTTCCTTGATGCCGTCGCCAATCAGAGCGCGCCGGAAACCGGCGGCGAACAGGCGCTGCTTGCCCAGCGGGTGGTCGAGCGTTTGCTGCGGGATAACTCTATGTAACATCTGGCGGTAGCTATTCTTTTCCGGATGCGTAAACTGAGCCGATTGTTTCACTGACGCCTGCTGTTGCAGGCGTTGATATTTACGGTACCTATCAGACAACCACATGAACCTACTCAAATCCTTGGCTGCCGTCAGCTCGATGACGATGTTTTCGCGGGTGTTGGGCTTTGCCCGCGATGCGATCGTCGCGCGGGTGTTCGGGGCCGGCATGGCAACGGACGCCTTCTTCGTGGCGTTCAAACTCCCGAATCTGTTACGCCGTATCTTTGCCGAAGGGGCATTTTCGCAGGCCTTCGTGCCGATCCTGGCCGAATACAAAAGCCAGCAGGGCGACGAGGCGACACGCACTTTTATCGCCTATGTCTCCGGGCTGCTGACGCTGGTGCTGGCGGTGGTGACGGTGCTGGGGATGTTGGCCGCGCCCTGGGTTATCTATCTCACCGCGCCGGGCTTTACCGATACGCCCGACAAGTTTGCCCTGACGTCGGCGCTGCTGCGCATCACATTCCCCTATATTCTGTTGATCTCGCTGGCGTCGCTGGTGGGGGCGATCCTCAATACCTGGAACCGCTTCTCGATCCCGGCCTTTGCGCCAACGCTGCTTAACGTCAGCATGATCGGCTTCGCGCTGTTCGCCGCGCCGTATTTCCACCCGCCGGTGCTGGCGCTGGCGTGGGCGGTGGTAGTGGGCGGCGTGCTGCAACTGGGCTACCAGCTGCCGCACCTGCGCAAGATCGGCATGCTGGTGCTGCCGCGCCTCAAATTGGGCGATGCCGGAGTCTGGCGGGTAATGCGTCAGATGGGGCCGGCGATCCTTGGGGTGTCGGTCAGTCAAATCTCGCTGATCATCAACACTATCTTCGCATCGTTCCTGGTATCCGGCTCGGTGTCCTGGATGTACTACGCCGACCGCCTGATGGAATTTCCTTCCGGCGTGCTGGGCGTGGCATTGGGCACCATCCTGCTGCCGTCGCTGGCCAAAAGCTTCTCGAGCGGCAACCACGACGAGTATTCGCGCCTGATGGATTGGGGGCTGCGCCTGTGTTTCCTGCTGGCGTTGCCGAGCGCCATCGCGCTGGGTATTTTGGCCAAACCGTTGACCGTCTCGCTGTTCCAGTACGGCAAGTTCAGCGCCTTTGACGCGGCGATGACGCAACGCGCGCTGGTGGCTTACTCGGTGGGGCTGATGGGGCTGATCGTGGTTAAAGTGCTGGCGCCGGGCTTCTATTCGCGGCAGGACATCAAAACGCCGGTCAAGATCGCTATCATCACGCTGATCATGACGCAGGTGATGAACCTGGCGTTTATTGGTCCGCTGAAGCATGCCGGCCTGGCGCTGTCGATCGGCTTGGCGGCTTGCCTGAACGCCTCGCTGCTGTATTGGCAGCTGCGCAAGCAGAAGATCTTCCAGCCACAGCCGGGTTGGGCGCTGTTCCTCACTAAGCTGGTGATCGCTGTGCTGACGATGTCGGCGGTGCTGATTGGCGTGATGTGGCTGATGCCGGCCTGGGATCAGGGCAATATGCTGGAACGTTTGCTGCGTTTGGCTGCGGTGGTGGTGGCCGGTGTGGTGGCCTACTTTGGCGTGCTGGCCGGGTTGGGCTTCCGCCCGCGTGATTTTGCGCGCCGCGTCGCCTGAGCCGAATGCAAGAACAAAAAAAGGTCGCCTTGGCGACCTTTTTACTTTCCGCACGGTGCGGCTTACATACGTTCGACGGTTTCGATGCCCAGCGTATCCAGGCCGGTTTTCAGCGTTTTAGCGGTCAGCAGCGCCAGCTTCAGGCGGCTCTGACGGGTTTCTTCGCTGTCGGCGTTCAGGATCTGGCAGTGCTCGTAGAAGCCGGAGAATAAGCCGGCCAGATCATACAGGTAGCTGCACATGACGTGAGGCGTGCCTTCACGTGCGACGGTGGTGAGCACCTCTTCGAACTGCAGCAGGCGGGTAGCCAGCGCAATCTCACGCTCTTCGGTCAGCGTCAGCGGCAGTGTCAGGCTGCTTTCGTCGATCCCGGCGCGCTTGAATACCGATGCCACACGGGTATAGGCGTATTGCATATAAGGCGCGGTATTGCCCTCGAAGGCCAGCATGTTGTCCCAGTCGAAGACATAGTCGGTGGTGCGGCTTTTCGACAGATCGGCGTATTTCACCGCGCCGATGCCGACCACGCGGGCCACGGTCTTCATTTCGTCTTGCGGCATATCCGGGTTTTTGCCGGCGATCAGCTGTTCGGCGCGTTCGATGGCTTCATCCAGCAAATCGGAGAGCTTCACCGTGCCGCCCGAGCGGGTTTTGAACGGCTTGCCGTCTTTGCCCAGCATCATGCCGAACATGTGGTGTTCCAGCGAGACGGACTCCGGCACGTAACCGGCCTTGCGCACGATGGTCCAGGCCTGCATCAGGTGCTGATGCTGGCGGGAGTCGATGTAATACAGAACGCGGTTGGCGCCCAGAGTTTCGTAGCGATACTTGGCGCAGGCGATATCGGTGGTGGTGTAGAGGTAGCCGCCATCCTTTTTCTGGATGATGACGCCCATCGGGTCGCCGTCCTTGTTCTGGTATTCGTCGAGGAACACCACGGTGGCGCCTTCGCTTTCCACCGCCAGCCCTTTGGCTTTCAGATCGGCGACGATGCCCGGCAGCATCGCGTTATACAGGCTTTCGCCCATCACGTCGTCTTCGGTCAGCGTCACGTTCAGACGGTTATAGGTCAGCTGGTTTTGCGCCATGGTGATGTCGACCAGCTTGCGCCACATTTTCAGGCAGTACTGATCGCCGCCCTGCAGCTTCACGACGTAAGCGCGCGCGCGCTCGGCGAACTCGGCGTCTTCGTCGTAGTGTTTCTTGGCTTCGCGATAGAACTGTTCCAAATCGGACAGGCCCATGTCGCTGGCGTTTTCGTTCTGCATTTTTTCCAGGTAGGCAATCAACATGCCGAACTGAGTGCCCCAGTCACCGACGTGGTTGGCGCGAATCACTTTATGGCCCAAAAACTCCTGGGTACGCGCCGCGGCGTCGCCGATGATGGTGGAGCGCAGGTGGCCGACGTGCATCTCTTTCGCCACGTTCGGTGCGGAGTAGTCGATAACGATGGTTTGGGGCTCAACCGGCGCAATGCCCAGCTTCGGTGCGTTCAGCACCTGATCGGCCTGGCGGGCGACCCAATCGCTGTTCAGGAAAATGTTGATAAAGCCGGGACCGGCGATTTCCACTTTACCGGCGACGTCGCCGAGATCCAGCAGTTGCACCACTTTTTCCGCCAGCTGACGGGGCGGCATGCCCAGCTTTTTGGCGACTGACATCACGCCGTTGGCCTGGTAATCACCAAACTGCGCCTTGGCGGAAGGGCGGACCTGCGCTTCGCAATCGGCTGGCGCGCCAGCGGCGATCAGCGCCTGGCTGACTTTATCTGAAAGAAGAACCTGAATATTCACCGGGTTACCTTAATGACGAACGAGGGGCTGAAGCCAGCCCCTGCGGGATTCAACGGTGGCGGGCGCGATGGGCGACCGCCACAAAACAGCCTGTAATTGTAACCGATCTGACGGAGCCCGTCAGCAGTTGGCGCGGCCGCTGCGTTGAAACAGTTGTCGAGGGCGGCGCGTTGATTGCCGGAAGGTGAAAGCAGAATGATCTGAACAGAATGTACGAAGGGGAGAGTTGCGAAGCTAGCGCTTTTTATTGCGGCGACCGGCATCCAGCGTGTTGGCACTGCGTGATTTGAAATGACGGTAGATGGCGTATACGGCGATAATTATCAACACCAAGGATATCGTCAGCAATAACATAATGATCATCTCGAATTTAAATTTCCTCCAAAGTAGCTGAGTTGTCTTGGTGAATCAATTGCCCGGGGGTAAATTAAGATAATCCTTAGTTTCACATCAATTAATGGGGTTTATTATCTTCTTTTACAATAGGTTGTGCTTATGGTTTTATGTGGTTTCGATAAGTGGATCAGGTTTGATTAAACCAGACTATTCAATCGAGTTGACCAATGGACTGCAGAGAGTTTTGTGCAAAATAACTTAAATCATAGCGTCATGAAGAAAAGGTATAATGGCTTGCGAAAAATCTTATTTTTTATTTTTCTGTTGCTTTAATAAGCAGTCATCTTAATAAGGGACTGGTTTTTTTATTCTCCCCGTCCGCAATCAAAAATCATTCTGAACTGCCGCCGAAAAACGTCGTAACGGTGGCGAGCGCTGCCGCCACCGTGTAAATTACCGCGTTTAACTTTGCGCTCCGTTGTTTTGAGGTTTCTATGACCACTCCCTTGCAGGCCATTGCCGAGCTTGACGATCTGAAGCTCGATTTGCCGCGTTTCGAGCAGGCGCTGCATCAATTCGCCGCCAAATTGCGGCTTGACCTGGCCGCGTTCACCGCCGATCACATCTCCCTGCGCTGTCACCAGAATGCCACCGCCGAACGTTGGCGCCAGGGGCTGATGCAGTGCGGGACACTGCTATCCGAATCGATGATCAACGGGCGGCCTATCTGTCTGTTCGATTTGTCTCAGCCGCTGGCCGTAGGGCCGTGGCGGATAGACTGCATCGAGCTGCCGTATCCTGGGGAGAAACGCTATCCGCACGAAGGCTGGGAACACGTCGAATTAGTGCTCAGTGGCGATCCTCAGACGCTGTACGCTCGGGCTTTGAGCCACCTTGCCGATGAAGCATTGTTGGCGCCGGGGATCAAGCTGAAGCAAAGCTCGCCAAAAGGCGAGGGCGAGCGGCTACCGAACCCGACGCTGGCCATCACCGACGGAACGGTCACGATCAAGTTTCATCCGTATTCCATTCGAGACATCGTCGCCAGCGAACAAGGTTAGCCAGGCAGCGCCGCACAGGCGCGCGCCATGCGATCGAGCGCTTCATCGAGCAGGGCCCATCGGCAACCAAAGTTAAGCCGTACAAAGCGCCGATCGCCGAAGTCCAGGCCGGCGCTTAGCCCAACGCCCGCACGTTCGAAGAACTGATGCGGGTTATCTACCGGCAGCGCGCTGCAGTCTATCCAGGCCAGGTAGGTGGCCTCGACGGGCAGCAACGTCAATCCCGGCATGGCGTTGATACGTTTTGTCAGCCGATCGCGATTGGCGCGCAGATAAATCAACTGCTCATCCAGCCAGGGTTGTCCGTATTGATAAGCCGCCTGCGCCGCCACCAGCGCCAACAGATTGACCTCCGGCACGATGCCGCTGCGCGCGCGTTTCAGCTTTTGTCGCAATGCTTCGTTGGGAACGATCGCCATTGAGGCGCCGAGCCCTGCGAGATTAAACGTCTTTGACGGTGACATCAGCGTCACGCTGCGTTGGGCCGCGTCTTCATTCAGGGTGGCGAAGGGGATATGCCGCGCGCCGGGCTCAAGCAGCAGTTCGCAGTGGATTTCATCCGAACAGACGATTAAATCGTGTTCGCGAGCGAACTGATGGTGCTGCAACAACTCCTCTCGGCGATACACGGTGCCACCGGGGTTCTGCGGGTTGCACAGCAACAGGAGTTTTTCGTTGCCGTTGAGCTGATCATGCATCGAGGAAAAATCCAGTCCCCAACGCTGGTTGACCGCTGTTAGCGATACCGGAAGGTGTTTACGCCCGGCGAATTTGGCCGCTTTGCGAAACGGCGGATAAATGAGCGAGGGGGCCAGCGTGCTCTGATGTTCTTCGGTGCAGGCCCGTACGCACAGGTTCAGGCCACACACCAGGCCAGGCAGGAAAATGATCCATTCAGGCTTGATGTGCCAATCGTAGCGCTCTACCATGCGGCGGGTAAAAACCTCAACAAGATCAGGGGATGGGTGGGTGTAGCCGAATACGCCGTGTGCTACGCGGCGCTGCAAGGCTTCGATCACCGCCGGCGGTGAGGTGAAATCGCTGTCGGCGACCCAAAGCGGGATGATGTCGCTGCCGCGATATTTATCCCACTTAACGCTGTCACTGTGACTGCGGTCTACCCATTGATCAAAATTGAATGCCATAGTGATAACCCTGAGCCGGTTTATGCCTATGCATGAGCCTACGTGAGAAATGAAGAAATGAACAATTGCCGCCGTATGTTGGCCGTTATCTGGGGGTGACAATGATAAAACTGGAAGTTTGTTGCTTTAGCGTCGACTGTGCGCTGACGGCCGAACGGGCGGGCGCCGATCGCATCGAGTTGTGCGCCAGCCAGAGCGAAGGGGGATTGACGCCGAGCTATGGCACGTTGCGTCTGGCGCGTGAGCGGGTTTCGATCCCGGTGCATCCGATCGTTCGCCCACGCGGTGGCGATTTCTGCTACGGCGCGGTGGATTTCGAAGTGATCAAACAAGATATCCGCCAAATTCGCGAGATGGGGTTCCCCGGCGTGGTGGTTGGCATGCTGGACGACGAAGGGCACATCGATCTGCCGCGTATGCGCGAAGTGATGAGGCTGTGCGAGGGCATGGCGGTGACGTTCCATCGCGCGTTCGACATGTGCCAGAATCCAATGGTGGCGCTGGAGCAACTGACCGAGCTGGGGGTGGCGCGCATTCTGACCTCCGGCCAGCAGCAGAGCGCCGAACTTGGCCTGCCGTTGCTGCGCGATTTGCGCCAGGCCAGCCAGGGCCCGGTGATCATGGCGGGTGCCGGCGTGCGCCTCAGCAATCTGCACAAGTTTGTCGATATCGGCCTGCATGAACTGCACAGCTCTTCCGGCCATCTGGTGCCGTCGACCATGCGTTATCGCAAGGCGGGCGTCACCATGTGCTCCGATAACGAGTTTGACGAATTTAGCCATTATTGCGTGGATGGCGAAATGGTGGAGGCGATGAAAAACGCGCTGGCCTTGGTTGATCCTCTGGCGCAAAGCGCATAAGCACGCAGTTAGCCGCGTTTGACAACCGGTTTCCGGGCCGTAAGACCCCTTTGCGTGTCACTGAGCCCTCGGCGATCACGCAAGTACCAGGCCCCGGCGTTTTGCCGGGGCTTTTTTTAGGTTTTGTAAAGACCATTCGCCCGTTTCAACCTGGTATCTCGGTCGACCAACCCCCCATCTCTTCTTGCGATTGTCATGTCCTGCTGATAAGTTTGTGAGTTAAAATCCTTTAAATATCATAATATTAAATGATTTTTTGATATGTATTGATGCAGTAAATGATTGGCGCCATGCCTCTCAATGCTGCGTCTGCATTTTCATGTCCGAACACAGCTTGGCTGATGGCCGGAACATCACAGCATCAATGAGGAGAGCCGTCAGCTCGATTGCAGAGCGCGTTGGCGGCGGACTTAACAAGGAGATAATGATAATGACCCGAACGGCACACTGTTGGACCGCGGCGCTTTTACTGACGTTGGCCCTGACCGGCTGCCAGACCGCCAAGCGGCCCGTTTCTACATTGAGTAAGCCGCCCAGCGCAGAAGAAATTGCGGAGCAAGATAAGCGGCAGCGTGAGGCCGAGCGCATGCAACAGTGCCAGCGCGAACTGGATGCCATGCGCGGCATGGATAATGAGAAATATCAGAAATTCAAACGCGAGTTCGATACCTTGATGAGCGGCGCCGCGCAGTATGCCGGGGTACGCCAGCGGGTCAATACGGGCACGCAGGAAACCGTCGACGCGCTGTATCGTTATCGCACCAGCCGCCTCTGCGCAGACATCAGTTCTGCCATGATGACCGGCCTGGCTGAGCGCGGAGAACGCGCCCAATGACCCCTCGAGCAAGAAAGGCATTACTGAGCCTGATGATACCGCTGGCGTTTGCGCCGGCGGTGGCCGCGGCGGATGACGATGTGCCGGCGTTATTGCAGTTTGCCGAGCGTTATCAGCGGCAGGACGCACCGGCGGCTGATACCGTGGTTACCCCATCTCAGGAAACCCAAAAGCCGGCGTCCCGGCCGGTTCAGATTCGTGAAACGGCTGCGCAGAGAAAGCAACTGACGCAGTTGCAAAAGACGCTGCGTGAGAAAGAGACTCGATTGGAACAACAGCAAGCCGCTATTCAATCACTGCAGCAGGAGCTGACCGCGCTGCGCGTTGCGTCATCCCTGACGGCTGCCGATAAACCGGCACCTGCTCCCGATCTGAGCGCCTTGAGCGACTTCGCCAGTGGCGTGCGACAGGCGCTGAACCTGACGCCGCAGGAGCGCAAGGCTCAGGCGCAGATCGCCGAAGCGCAAGCCGCGTTAGCGCGGCAAAAGCAACAAACCGCGGAGCGAGATCGGCGCATTGCCTTGCTGGAACAACGGCTGGCGGCCTTGCCTAAACCGGCGGAAAACGTTCGGCAGCAGGTTTGGGAGGAGAAGCTGGCGGCGGCGCAAACCGCCAACGATAAAGCGCGTCAGCGTTATGAGCAGGACAAAAAAGCGGCCGCCGCTGA
Source organism: Serratia sp. CY81684 (assembly GCF_052166595.1). Classification (NCBI taxonomy): domain Bacteria; kingdom Pseudomonadati; phylum Pseudomonadota; class Gammaproteobacteria; order Enterobacterales; family Yersiniaceae; genus Serratia; species Serratia sp. CY81684. Next base: position 1,102,845 of record NZ_JBJNOO010000003.1, read on the forward strand.
GCTGGAACGACAGAAGGCCGAAGCCGCCAAGTTGACAGAGGAACTGCAGCGGCAGCTGGCACAACTGCAGAAAGAACAGGGTGTCCAACGTCATCAGGCCGAACAACAGGAGAAAAACCTGAAGATGGCGCTGGAGCAGCAAAAGACCGAGACCGCCAAAGCGACGGGGGAACTTCAGCAGCAACTGGCAGCGCTGCAAAAAGAGCGTGATGGCCAACGCCAGCAGGCCGAGCAGCAAGAGAACAGCCTGAAGGCGGCGCTGGCAAAGCAGGCGATAGAAGCCGCCAAAGTGACGGAGGAACTGCAGTGGCAGTTGGCGCAACTGCAGGAAAAAAACAAAACGCAAACCGTGCAGGCCAAAACGCTGGAACAACGTCTGGCGGCGGTGACGGCGGAAAGCGCGCAGGCAGCGCAGAAGAGGGATGAAGCGACGCAACGGGCGGATAAAACGGCGGCGGAGCTGGCTGCCGCCCATCAGGCTCAGCAAGCTTTGCAAGACGAATTGAGCGGGCTGAGATCGCGGGCCAAATGGTTGCCGGAGGTGAAAACGCTGAAGAAAAAGCCGGAACAACAGAGCTATGCTGCCGGCGTCGCCCTGGGGCGCGACATTCAAACGATGCTGGCGGAGCGTAAAAATTGGGGCATCACACCCGATAAAACTGTGTTGCTGGCGGGCGTAATTGATACCTTCAACGGCCATTACCAGTTGAGCGATGCGCAGCTGGCCAGCGCATTGGCGGAGTCGGAAAAAGCGGTAAACGACGCCAGAAGCCAGGCGGCGAAGAGGCAAACCAGCAAAGGCGAAGCGTTCGTTGCCGAGTTCAAAAAGAAGAAGGGCACGCAGAAATCGCCTTCCGGCTTCTGGTATCGCATCGATTATACGGGTGATGAAACCATTGCGGAAAACGCGCGGGTGGATATCGTGGTGAAAGAGAGCTTGACCGACGGCAGCGTGATCCAGGATATGGATCGCAGTGGAAAGGTGATGTCTCAGCCGCTTTCCGCCTATCCGCCGTTGTTCCGCGAGGCGATCGGCCATCTGAAAAATCACGGTTCGCTGACGATGGTGGTGCCGCCGGAGTTGGCGTACGGTGAAACGGGCTATGCGCCGCAGATCCCGCCGAACGCGACGATGGTGTATGAGCTGCGGATTGTCGATGCCAGCAACGGGTAAGTTGAGGCCGGCGCAGGCCGGCCCGATTAGCAAGCGCTAGGGCTTTTTGGCGGTCAATACGGCGCGCAGCGGCGCAGGATAGCCTTCAACCGTTTTGCTGCGGTCGTTTGGGTCGAGGAATTCAGCCAGCGACTCGCTGGTCATCCAGTCTGTACGGCGCTGTTCTTCGAGGCTGGTGACGCACATATCGGCGATTTTCACGTCGACGAAGCCGCATTTCTCCAGCCAGCATTTCAGCGCTTCGGCGGAAGGAATGAAATACACGTTGCGCATCTGCGCATAACGGTCGCCCGGCACCAGCACCTGGTGGCGATCGCCTTCCACCACCAGCGTTTCCAGCACCAGTTCGCCTTCAGCTACCAGCTGATTTTTCAACTGATACAGATGATCGAGCGGCGAGCGGCGATGATACAGGACGCCCATCGAGAACACGGTGTCGAACGCCGCCAGTTCCGGCAATTGCTCGATGCCGAGCGGCAGCAGATGGGCGCGCTGATCGCCGCCCAACAGCTTGCGCACCGCTTCGAACTGGCACAGGAACAGCTGCATCGGATCGATGCCTACGGCGAGGTGTGCGCCGGCGCCGATCATGCGCCACAGGTGATAACCGCTGCCGCAGCCGACGTCGAGAATGGTGCGTCCGGCCAGCGGAGAAATGTGCGGCAGCACGCGATCCCACTTCCAGTCGGAATGCCATTCGGTATCGATATCGATGCCATACAGCGAGAACGGCCCTTTACGCCACGGCATCAGGGTGCGCAGCATTTTCTCGACGCCTTCACGCTGGCCCGGCGACAGGCCAGGCTCCATCTCAGCGCGCACGCCGTGCAGCAGATCGAGACGGGTGGGGGTCAGCGTCGGCAAATGTTCCACCGAGTTGAACCACTGCTTGAATTTGCCGTGCAGCGATTCGCGTTGCCAGGCGCTCAGCTGCGCGGGCAGCGTATCCAGCCAGTGGCTGAGGGGGCTCTTGGCAATGCGCTGATAGAAATCACCAAATTCGATCATTGCGCATCCCCCGCTTTCAGGGCGATCAGCGAACCGAAGTTGAAGCACTGGAACCACACTTCGGCATGCTCGAATCCGGCCTGTTGCAGACGCGCCTTGTGCGCTTCCACCGAATCGGTCAGCATCACGTTTTCCAGCATGCTGCGTTTTTGGCTGATCTCCAGCTCGCTGTATCCGTTGGCGCGTTTGAAATCGTGGTGCATGTTGAACAGCAGCTCGCCGACTTCGGCATCTTCAAAGCTGAACTTCTCCGACAGCACCAGCGCGCCGCCCGGGCGCAGGCCACGATAGATTTTCTCCAGCAGGCGCAGGCGATCGGCCGGCTCGAGGAACTGCAGCGTAAAGTTCAGTACCACCATTGAGGCGTCTTCGATGTCGATGTCGCGAATGTCGGCTTCGATAACCTCGACCGGCGTCTCGGCGCGGAAGGCGTCAATATGGCGGCGACAGCGTTCCACCATCGCCGGCGAGTTGTCGACGGCGACGATATGGCAGCCAGGCACCTTGATATTCCGCCGCATCGACAGCGTCGCCGCGCCCAGCGAGCAGCCCAGGTCATACACCCGGCTGTCGGGTTGCACAAAACGTTCGGCCAGCATGCCGATCATCGAGATGATGTTGGAATAGCCGGGAACGGAGCGTTGGATCATGTCGGGGAACACTTCGGCGACGCGTTCGTCGAAGGTCCAGTCGCCCAGTTTGGCGATGGGGGCGGAGAAAAGAGTATCGCGGTTTGGCATAGCGGCAAATCAGTTCAGAATTCGAAGCTGCGTAGTCTAACAGAAAAGCGCAAAAAAGCGGAGCGGAAGCAGGCGGCGCGGCCGCCTGATGATAAAACGGGATCAGTGCAGGCTGAAAATCAGATCCCAAGGCAGATAGAAGATATTTGCCAGAACCATCAACAACAAAGAGATATAGGTCGCGGCCATGCCTGAACGGCGCCAGCGAACCTCGCGGTTGCGTAAACCGTAGTAATGCACCAGCCGCCCGGCCATCAGCATCAGGCCGCAGAGGTGAATCATCCAGATTTCCGCGCCGTTCATTTCCATGATCACCAGCAATACGGCAGCGATAGGAATGTATTCAACGGCGTTGCCATGCACGCGTATGGCGGTCTGCAATTCGTAGAAACCGCCGTCGCCGTAGGCTACGCGGTACTGCATCCTTAACCTGACTACGTCATAAGAGAGTTTGATCAACAACAATGCGCCGAGCACCACATAAAGCGCGCTTACCATTTTTAACTCCGTTCCCTAACCAAAACTGGCAGCCAGCATCATAGCCGTCATTGTATTCACTGTCGCGGGGAAATATTTGATGTTATTGGTCAGATTAATAGGTCAAAACAGTGCATCTTGTTCTGGCCAGTCTGGCGGTGCAGGCAAATCAGGGATCGCCAGGCGCAACTGCTGCCAAATTTTTTGCGCCTGCTGGGGCGAATCGCCGTTGTCCGGCGTATGAATAAACAGATAGGGCTGATGCTGTTGCTGCCACAGCGGCAGTTTTTGTTGCCAGGCTTCGAACCAGCGCAGGTTATCGGCCAGTTGGTCACCGCCGATAAAGCGCACCAACGGTTGGTCGGCGGTGACCAGCGCGTGTACCGGCAGCTTCGGTTTTTTCTGCTGGGCATCGCGCACGGCGGCGGTATCGGGGGCGGCGTGATGCACCGGGCGGCTGTCGAGGATCACCCGATTGATGCCGCGCTGGTGTAACCCCTGATTCAACGCGCGCTCTTCCTCACCCTTGGCGAAAAACGCCGGATGGCGCACTTCTACGCCGTAAGTGAATTCCTGCGGCAGGCTTTCGAAGAACTGCCACATGCGCGGCAGCTCATCGGGACCGAAGGCGGCGGGCAGCTGCAGCCACAACTGGCCGATGCGCTGATGCACCGGGCTCAGGCAGTGGTAAAACGCCTGTAGCTCGGCGGCGCAGTTGCGCAGGGCGGCCTTGTGGCTGATGTCCGACGGGAATTTGAAGCAGAAGCGAAAATCGTCGCCGGTCATGTCGCGCCAGCGCTGCACGATTTCCAGTTTCGGCAGCGCGTAGAAGGTGGTGTTGCCTTCCACGCAGTTGAAGTAGCGGCTGTAATCCGCCAAATCACGCAGCCCGATACGGTTCCAGGCTGAATGTTGCCACTGCGGCAGTCCGATGTAGATCACGGCGTCGTCTTCCTTTACTTGTGCTTGGCTTATCAGGCTACAACTTAACGTTACCGCTCGAGCGCGGCAAGAATTTCGCCGGTGTCGCGCACCCGTGCCAGACGCGGGAAAATGTGCTCGAACGCGAAGCGGTGCATTTCCGCGTTCTGCGCGCTGCAGACGTCTTCGGCGATCACCAGTTCATAGCCGTGCTCCCAGGCGGCGCGGGCGGTGGACTCCACGCCGATATTGGTGGATATGCCGCCCAAGACTACGGATTTGATGCCGCGGCGGCGCAGCTGCAAGTCCAGATCGGTGCCGTAGAAGGCGCCCCATTGGCGCTTGGTGATCAGAATATCGTTGTCGCAGACCGCCAGCGGCGCGGGGAATTCCCACCAGCTGGCCGGCAAGCCGCCGGCGGGCGCGGGAGCTGGTTTATCCACCGGTTGTTTCAGCGCCTCGGCGAAGGAGTCTGACCAACCGACGCGCACCAATAGCACCGGCGCGCCCAGCATGCGAAAACGCGCGGCCAGCAGGGCGGCGTTCGCCACCACCTGGCCGGCGCTGTGCGGGCCGCCGGCGTAAGGCAGAATGCCGTTTTGCAAATCGATCAGCACCAGAGCGGTGGTTTGGGCGTCAAGTTTCAGCATGGATTTCATCTCGTTGCGAAGTGGATAAAAACTGTTCGGCGCGTCGGGCGAGCTGCGTTCGGCGCAAAACCGGGGGAGAATCAGGCTACGTGAAAAAACTGTCGCAGGTTAATGGGAAATTTGTTAACCGATGTGTTGATTCGGACAAAAACGCGCCATTTAGTGCAGTAACAATGCTGTGTTCGCACTTATCGGGCGGATGAATTTCCTTTATAATGACTCCCTTTTTTCAACACTCTTTAATCCAACGACCTATGCCGATTTATGAATATGCATGTGGTGCTTGCAACCATCGGTTAGAGAAATTGCAAAAATTTTCCGATGCGCCGCTGGCAGACTGCCCGGCGTGTGGGCAGCCCGCGTTGACCAAGTTGATCTCATCCTCCGGCTTCCAGCTTAAGGGCACCGGCTGGTATGCGACGGATTTTAAACCGGGCAACAAGTAGAATTTATCAGATAACAGCCGCGCGACAGGGGCGCAGTAGCCCGGCGCGGCATCGGCTGTGTAAAAGGATAGCGTATGCGTACTGAATATTGCGGGCAGTTGAATCTGTCCCACGTGGGCCAGGAAGTCACTCTGTGTGGTTGGGTCAATCGTCGTCGCGATCTGGGCGGCCTGATCTTTATTGATATGCGCGACCGTGAAGGCATCGTGCAGGTGTTCTTCGACCCGGACGAGAAAGTGGCGTTCGACAAGGCCTATGACCTGCGCAATGAATTCTGCATCCAGATCGTCGGCACCGTGCGTGCGCGTCCGGACAGCCAGATCAATAAAGATATGGCCACCGGCGAAGTGGAAGTGTTCGCCCACGCGCTCGAGATCATCAACCGCTCCGAGCCGCTGCCGCTGGACTCCAACCAGGTCAACAGCGAAGAAGCGCGCCTGAAATACCGTTACCTCGATCTGCGTCGCCCGGAAATGGCCGAGCGTCTGAAGACTCGCGCCAAAATCACCAGCTTCGTACGCCGCTTTATGGACAGCCACGGTTTCCTCGACATCGAAACGCCGATGCTGACCAAGGCGACGCCGGAAGGCGCCCGCGATTACCTGGTGCCGAGCCGCGTGCACAAGGGCAAATTCTACGCGCTGCCGCAGTCTCCGCAGCTGTTTAAACAGCTGCTGATGATGTCCGGCTTCGATCGTTACTACCAGATCGTCAAATGCTTCCGCGACGAAGACCTGCGTGCGGACCGTCAGCCTGAATTCACCCAGATCGACGTCGAAACCTCTTTCATGACCGCCGAGCAGGTGCGTGAAGTGATGGAGAAGCTGGCGCGTGAACTGTGGCTGGACGTGAAGGGCGTGGATCTGGGCGATTTCCCGGTCATGACCTTCGCCGAAGCGATGCGTCGCTTTGGTTCCGACAAGCCGGACCTGCGTAACCCGCTGGAGCTGGTGGACGTGGCTGACCTGGTCAAGGACGTCGAGTTTAAAGTGTTCTCCGGCCCGGCCAACGACGCCAAAGGCCGCGTGGCGGCGATCCGCGTACCGGGCGGCGCACAGCTGACCCGCAAGCAGATCGACGAGTACGGCGCTTTCGTCAACATCTACGGCGCGAAAGGCCTGGCCTGGCTGAAGGTCAACGACCGCTCCGCCGGCATGGAAGGCGTGCAGAGCCCGATCGCCAAATTCCTCAGCGCGGAAGTGCTGGAAGCCGTCCTGGCGCGCACCGATGCGCAGACCGGCGACATCCTGTTCTTCGGCGCAGACAGTTTCAAGATTGTCACCGATGCGATGGGCGCGCTGCGCCTGAAGCTGGGTCGCGATCTGGGGCTGACCCAACTCGACAGCTGGGCGCCGCTGTGGGTGGTCGACTTCCCGATGTTCGAAGAAGACGAAGAGGGCGGCCTGGCGGCGATGCACCACCCGTTCACCTCGCCGCGCGACATGAGCCCGGAAGAGCTGGCCGCCGCGCCGGTCAATGCCATCGCCAACGCCTATGACATGGTGATCAACGGCTACGAAGTGGGCGGCGGTTCGGTGCGTATTCACCGCAGCGAAATGCAGCAGATGGTATTCAGCATTCTGGGCATCGACGAACACGAACAGCGCGAGAAGTTCGGCTTCCTGCTGGACGCGCTGAAGTACGGCACGCCGCCGCACGCCGGCCTGGCCTTCGGCCTGGACCGTCTGGTGATGCTGCTGACCGGCACCGACAATATCCGCGACGTGATCGCCTTCCCGAAAACCACCGCGGCGGCCTGTCTGATGACCGACGCCCCGAGCTTCGCCAACCCGGCGGCGCTGCAGGAGCTGGCGATCAGCGTGGTAAAGAAAGCCGGTGCGGAACAAGAGAGCGAGTGATGAGTTACAAGCGCCCTGAATCTATCCTGGTAGTGATTTACGCGAAATCCAGTGGTCGGGTGCTGATGTTACAGCGGCGCGACGATACCGAGTTCTGGCAGTCGGTCACCGGCAGCCTGGAGCAGGATGAGTCGCCGCCGCATGCCGCGCGGCGTGAAGTCATGGAAGAAGTCGGTATCGATATCGAAGCAGAGCACCTGCCGTTGTTCGATTGCCAGCGCTGCGTGGAGTTTGAACTCTTTGTCCATTTGCGACATCGCTATGCGCCGGGAACCACGCGCAATAAAGAGCACTGGTTCTGTCTGGCGTTGCCCGAGGAGCGCGATCCGGTGATTACCGAGCATCACGCTTACCAATGGCTTGAGGCGGCAGAGGCCGTGAAGTTGACCAAGTCGTGGAGCAATCAGCAGGCGATTGAAGAGTTCGTGATCAATTCAGTCCAGTAGTTTTTTTCGGAGATTTTTTTATGGCAGGTCATAGTAAGTGGGCCAACACAAAGCACCGTAAAGCGGCGCAGGACGCCAAGCGCGGTAAAATTTTCACCAAGATTATTCGTGAGCTGGTCACGGCCGCCAAGCTGGGCGGCGGCGATCCGGATTCCAACCCGCGTCTGCGCGCGGCGATGGACAAGGCGCTGTCGAACAACATGACGCGCGACACCATGAACCGTGCAATCGCGCGCGGCGTGGGCGGTGATGATGACACCAACATGGAAACCATCATCTATGAAGGCTACGGCCCTGGCGGCACCGCCGTCATGATCGAATGCCTGAGCGACAATCGCAACCGCACCGTGGCGGAAGTGCGTCACGCCTTCACCAAATGCGGCGGCAACCTCGGCACCGACGGTTCCGTTGCCTACCTGTTCACCAAGAAGGGCGTGATCACTTACGCACCGGGCCTGGATGAAGACAGCGTAATGGAAGCGGCGCTGGAAGCCGGCGCGGAAGACATCGTGACCTATGACGATGGCGCCATCGACGTGTTCACCGCCTGGGAAAGCCTTGGCGCGGTGAAAGACGCACTGACCGCGGCGGGCTTCGAAGCCGAAGCGGCGGAAGTGTCGATGATCCCATCGACCAAGGCCGACATGGACGCGGAAACCGCGCCTAAGCTGCTGCGCCTGATCGATATGCTGGAAGACTGCGACGACGTGCAGGAAGTTTACCATAACGGTGAAATCTCCGACGAAGTAGCGGCGACGCTGTAATTCGGTAAAACGGGCGCCGCCGTTCGGCGGCGCCGTGCATGTAAGGTGGATGTAGATATGGCGATCATACTCGGTATCGATCCCGGCTCGCGCGTCACCGGCTATGGCCTTATCCGCCAGCAGGGGCGCCAGTTGAGCTATATCGCCAGCGGCTGCATCCGCACGGTGGTGGACGACATGCCGACGCGGCTGAAGCTGATTTACGCCGGCGTCAGCGAGATCATCACCCAGTTCCAGCCCGATTTCTTCGCCATCGAACAGGTGTTTATGGCCAAGAACCCGGATTCGGCGCTCAAGCTCGGCCAGGCGCGCGGCGTCGCGATCGTGGCGGCGGTGAATCAGAACCTGGAAGTGTTCGAGTATGCGGCGCGGCAGGTCAAACAAACCGTGGTCGGCACCGGCGCGGCCGAAAAGGCGCAGGTACAGCACATGGTGCGCTCGCTGCTCAAACTCTCGGCAAACCCGCAGGCGGATGCCGCGGATGCCCTGGCCATCGCCATCACCCACTGCCACCTCAGCCAGAACGTGCTGCGAATGAGCGAAGGGCGGCTGAACCTGGCGCGCGGGCGTTTGCGCTGACGCGAAACGATGATTGCTCAGGCTGGATATTCATCCAGCCTTTTTTATGTTATAAGCTTTACCAGCAACGGCATGGCAGGGCGCCATGCCCGGTAATTCTGCAGGAGGGTAAATGATAGGTCGTCTCAGAGGAAATATTCTGGAAAAGCAGCCGCCGCTGGTGTTACTGGAGGCGAACGGCGTGGGTTATGAAGTGCACATGCCGATGACCTGCTTTTACGAGCTGCCGGAACTGGGGCAAGAGGCCATCGTGTTTACCCACTTCGTGGTGCGTGAAGACGCGCAGCTGCTGTACGGTTTCAACGACAAGCAGGAGCGTGCGCTATTCCGCGAGCTGATCAAGGTCAACGGCGTCGGGCCGAAACTGGCGCTCGCTATCCTGTCGGGCATGTCCGCGCAGCAGTTCGTCAGCGCGGTGGAGCGCGAAGAGATCACCGCACTGGTCAAGCTGCCGGGCGTGGGCAAAAAAACCGCCGAGCGTCTGGTGGTCGAGATGAAAGACCGCTTCAAAGGGCTCAACGGCGATCTGTTCAACAACAGCAGCGAGATCAGCCTGCCGGCCGCCGCCCACAAAACGCCGGAAGCGGACGCGGAAGCCGAAGCCGTCTCGGCGCTGGTGGCGCTGGGCTATAAGCCGCAGGAAGCCAGCCGCATGGTCAGCAAAATTGCCAAGCCGGGCGCCGACTGCGAAACCCTGATCCGCGACGCGTTGCGCGCTGCTTTGTAAGGCCGCTAAGAGGTAGATAATGATTGAAGCCGATCGCCTGATTTCCGCCGAACCGATCAACGAAGAAGAGATCCTCGATCGCGCCATTCGTCCCAAGCTGCTGACTGAATACGTCGGCCAGCCGCACGTGCGCGAGCAGATGGAGATCTTCATTCAGGCGGCCAAGCAGCGCGGCGACGCGCTCGACCATTTATTGATCTTCGGCCCGCCGGGGCTGGGGAAAACCACCCTGGCCAACATCGTGGCCAACGAAATGGGCGTAAATTTGCGCACCACTTCCGGCCCGGTGCTGGAGAAGGCGGGCGATTTGGCGGCGATGCTGACCAACCTCGAACCGCACGACGTCTTGTTCATCGACGAAATTCACCGTTTGTCACCGGTGGTGGAAGAAGTATTGTATCCGGCGATGGAAGACTACCAGCTGGATATCATGATCGGCGAAGGGCCGGCAGCGCGTTCGATTAAGCTCGATCTGCCGCCGTTTACCTTGGTGGGAGCCACCACCCGCGCCGGTTCGCTGACCTCGCCGCTGCGCGATCGCTTCGGCATTGTCCAGCGGCTGGAGTTTTATCAGGTGGCGGATCTGCAGCACATCGTCTCGCGCAGCGCCGGGTGCCTGGGGTTGGAGCTGTCCGACGAGGGTGCCCATGAAGTGGCCCGCCGCGCGCGCGGCACGCCGCGTATCGCCAACCGCCTGTTGCGCCGGGTGCGCGATTTCGCTGAAGTGCGCGCCAACGGCGTGATCAGCGGTTCGGTGGCGGCGCAGGCGCTTGATATGCTCAACGTCGATGCCGAAGGCTTCGACTATATGGATCGCAAACTGCTGTTGGCGATTATCGACAAGTTTACCGGTGGCCCGGTCGGGTTGGATAACCTGGCGGCGGCGATCGGTGAAGAGCGCGAAACCATCGAAGACGTGATTGAACCGTTTCTGATCCAGCAGGGCTTTATCCAGCGCACGCCGCGTGGCCGTCTGGCGACGCAGCACGCCTACCGGCACTTTGGTCTCGAACGCGAAGAGTAAATTTTTAATCCGCCAATAAAAAAGGGCCGCAGATGCGGCCCTTGTCATATCCCGGCTTTAATCAAGCCTGTTGTTTTTTGAACAGGCTCAGCGTGAACAGCACGGCAGCGCAGAGCACCACCGAAGGGCCGGCCGGCGTATCGTAAAATGCCGAGAAGGCCAGGCCGCCGGTAACCGCCACCATGCCGAGCAGTACCGCGACACCCGCCATCTGCTCCGGCGTGCGCGCGAAGCGGCGAGCGGTCGCCGCCGGAATGATCAGCAGCGAGGTGATGATCAGCGCGCCGACGAATTTCATCGCCAGGCCGATGGTCAACGCGGTGACCAGCATCAGCACGGTGCGTGCCCGCGCTAAATTGACGCCGTCGACGTGTGCCAGCTCCGGGCTGATGGTCATCGACAGCAGATCGCGCCATTGCCACCACAGCACCAACAGCACCACGGCGACGCCGCCGGCGATCATCACGATGTCGCTCAGCGTGACCGACAGCAGATCGCCGAACAGGTAGGCCATCAGATCGACCCGCACGTTGGACATCAACGCCACCACCACCAGACCCAGCGACAGGGCGCTGTGGGCCAGAATGCCGAGCAGGGTATCTACCGAAAGCTGCGGGCGGCGTTCCAGCCACACCAGGGCCAGGGCCAGCAGCAGCGTAATGGCGATCACCGCATAGAAAGGATTGATGTCCAGCAGCAGACCAAAGGCGACGCCGAGCAGCGAGGCGTGCGCCAGGGTGTCGCCGAAGTAGGACATGCGGCGCCAAACCACAAAGGAGCCCAGCGGCCCGGCGGCGCTAGCCAGCAACACCCCGGCCAGCCAGCCGGGAAGTAACAATTCGATCATGCTTCGCGGCTCCCGGTTTTCTTCAAGACAATTCTTCCCTGCAGGTCGTGGCGGTGGTTGTGATGGTGGCGATACACCGCCAGCTGCTCTGCGCCGCGGTTGCCGAACATGGCGATGAATTCGGGATGCATCGAGACCACCTCCGGCGCGCCGGAGCAGCAGATGTGCTGATTGAGGCACAACACCTCGTCGGTTTTCGCCATCACCAGATGCAGATCGTGCGAGACCATCAGCACGGCGCAGCCCAGCTCTTTACGCAGCTGATCGATCAAATCGTACAGCGCCAGTTGACCGTTGACGTCCACCCCTTGCGTGGGTTCGTCCAGCACCAGCAGCTGCGGTTTATTCAGCAGCGCTCGCGCCAGCAGTACGCGCTGGTTTTCACCGCCGGAGAGCTTCTGCATCGGCTGGTCGAGCAGGTGGGCGGCGTGCACGCGCTTGAGCGCCGGCAGAATGTCGGCTTTCTTTACGCCGGGCTTGAGACGCATAAAGCGGCTGACGGTCAGCGGCAGGGTGGCGTCGAGGTGGAGTTTTTGCGGCACGTAGCCGATGCGCAGGTCGGGCTCCCGCTCCAGCGTGCCGGCGGTTGGTTTGACCAATCCCAGCACCACGCGTACCAGTGTGGATTTGCCCGCGCCGTTCGGGCCAAGCAGCGTGAGAATACGGCCGGGCTGCAGGCTGAGGGAAATGTTCGACAGCACCTTGCGGCTGCCGAAGGCGACGGAGATATTTTTTAGCGTTATCAGTGTAGACATCTCGAGATTACAGGTTGCAGAACGAAGCGGATGTTATAATATCACGCCTTGTTGATGAAAACGATGGGATTACTGATGATGGCAAAGAAAAATAAATGGCTGCAGCGCACGCTGCTGGCCAGCGCACTGTTGATGGCCGGCCCGCTGAGCAGCGCTTCCGCTGCGGTGGTGACCTCGATTCGCCCCTTAGGCTTTATCGCTTCGGCCATCGCCGACGGCGTGACGCCGACCGAGGTGTTGCTGCCGGACGGCGCTTCGCCGCACGATTTTGCGTTGCGTCCTTCCGATATCCAGCGCCTGCGTTCCGCTGACCTGGTGTTGTGGGTCGGGCCGGACATGGAAGCGTTCCTGACCAAGGCGCTGGTGCCGATCTCGGCGACGCGAAAGCTGGCTATCAGCGAACTGCCGGCGGTGAAGCCGCTGCTGATGAAAGGCGAAGAGGACGACGATCATGAACATGCAGGCGAAGCGCATAACCATGCCGATGACGATCACGGGCATCATCACGGCGAGTACAATATGCACGTTTGGCTGTCGCCGGAGATAGCAAAAGTGACCGCGATCGCGATTCACGACAGATTGTTGGAACTTATGCCGCAAAATAAGGACAAATTAGACGCAAACCTGCGCCAGTTCGAGAATCTGCTGACGCAAACTGACAAAAATGTTGGTAACATGCTTACGCCTGTGCAAGGTAAGGGTTATTTTGTTTTTCATGATGCTTACGGCTACTTTGAAAAACACTACGGTTTGAGTCCGCTGGGCCATTTCACCGTCAATCCCGAAATTCAGCCTGGAGCACAGCGCCTACACCAAATTCGAACACAGTTGGTTGAGCAGAAAGCGGTATGCGTTTTTGCTGAGCCACAATTCAGGCCGGCCGTAATCAATGCCGTCGCCAAGGGTACCAAAGTGCGTTCCGGAACGCTGGACCCGCTGGGCACCGGCATCGCGCTGGAGAAGGACAGCTACGGGAAATTCCTGACTCAGCTGTCAAACCAGTACGTGAGCTGCCTGAAGTAAAGCTTATGAGGATAATATCGAGTGCAGCAGATAGTCCGAACTATCGCTCTGGCGTATAACAACCTGCCACGGCCCCACCGCGTCATGCTGGGGTCGCTGACAGTCGTCACATTGGCCGTCGCTGTTTGGCGGCCTTTTGTTTACCACCCAGAACACAACCCCATCGCCAAGAGCGTCGAGTTAGAATCCAGCCAGATGCGGTCATTGCTCCCTGAAGCCAGTGAACCGATAGATGTCGACCAACCCACCCCCGATGACGAAATCCCGCAGGATGAGCTGGACCAGAAGGATGCCGGCGATGATGGCGTGCATGAATATGTGGTTTCCACCGGCGACACCCTTGGCAGCATTCTGACGCAGTACGGCATCGATATGTCGGATGTCACTTTGCTGGCTTCGCAAAACCGCGATCTGCGTAACCTGAAGATCGGCCAACAGCTGTCGTGGACCGTGAACGACGCAGGCGATTTGCAGCAGTTGACCTGGGAGGTTTCCCGCCGCGAAACTCGCACCTATGATCGCGTCGGCAACAGCTTCAAGGAGTCAAAAGAGGCGCAGCAGGGCGAATGGCGCAACAACGTGATCAGCGGCCGGGTCAACGGCAGCTTCGTCAGCAGCGCCGGCGACGCCGGGCTGAGCCGTAACGAAATCAACTCGGTGATCAAGGCGTTGCAGTGGCAGCTCGATTTCCGCAAGCTGCGCAAAGGCGATCAGTTCTCCGTGCTGATGTCGCGTGAGCATTTCGACGGTAAGAAATCGCAAAGCCAGCTGTTGGGCGTGCGTTTGCGCACCGGCGGCAAGGATTACTATGCGATCCGCGCCGAAGACGGCAAATTCTACGATCGCCAGGGCTCTGGCCTGGCGCGCGGCTTCATGCGTTTCCCGACCATGAAACAGTTCCGCATCTCCTCCAACTTCAACCCGCGCCGCGTGAACCCGGTGACCGGCCGCGTGGCGCCGCACAAGGGCGTCGATTTCGCCATGCCGGTCGGCACGCCGGTGCTGGCGGTCGGTGACGGTGAAGTGGTGATCGCCAAACGCAGCGGCGCAGCGGGTAACTATGTGGCGATCCGCCACGGTCGTCAGTACACCACGCGCTATATGCACCTGAAAAAACTGCTGGTGAAACCAGGCCAGAAGGTGAAACGCGGCGATCGCATTGCGCTCTCCGGCAACACCGGCCGTTCCACCGGGCCGCATCTGCACTTTGAACTGTGGACCGGCCAACAGGCGGTGAATCCGCTGACGGCCAAACTGCCGCGTTCCGAAGGGCTGGGCGGCAAAGACCGCAGCGATTATCTGGCGCAGGTGAAGGAAGTGATTCCTCAGCTGCAGTTGGATTAACGCCCCCTTTTTCCGGCGCTTCGGCGCCGTTAATTTCATCGGCCTGATTGCGGGCCGATGCTGTTTTATCTGGGCGGTTCGCGGTTGTTAATTGCAAAATCGGTGCTGGCAATTATGATTAGCCGAATCGCTAAGCCAAGAGCATGTGCATGCAAAACGAGAAGAAATCGAACGTAGAGTTCATTCCGCAGTTTCAAAAAGCCTTTTTATATCCGCGCTACTGGGGCGTGTGGTTGGGAACCGGTCTGATGGCCGGCATTTCGCTGGTGCCTGCGCGCCTGCGCGATCCGGTGCTGGGTGCGGTTGGCAAACTGGCCGGCAAGCTGGCGAAGGGCGCGCGCCGTCGTGCCCGCATCAACCTGCTGTATTGCTTGCCGGAATTGCCGGAAAGCGACCGTGAGCACATTATCGACCAGATGTTCGCCTGCGCGCCACAGTCGATGGTGCTGATGGCGGAGCTGGCCTGCACCAAGCCCGAGAAAGTGCTCAAGCGCGTGCGTTGGCACGGTGAAGAGGTGTTGGACAAGATCCGGGCGGAAGGGCGCAACGTGATTTTCCTGGTGCCTCACGGCTGGGCGGTGGATGTGCCGGCGATGTTGATGGCCGCGCGCGGCCAACCGATGGCGGCGATGTTCCACAACCAGCGCAATCAGCTGATCGACTACCTGTGGAACGCCGTGCGTCGTAAATTCGGCGGCCGCATGCACGCACGCAATGACGGCATCAAACCGTTTATCAGTTCGGTTCGCCAGGGATATTGGGGTTACTATCTGCCCGATCAGGACCACGGCGCTGAGCACAGCGAGTTTGTCGACTTCTTTGCCACCTATAAGGCGACGTTGCCGGCGGTCGGGCGGCTGATGAAGGTATGCCGTGCGGCGATCGTGCCGTTGTTCCCGGTGTACGACGGCAAAACCAGCATGCTGGATATCTATATTCGCGAGCCGATGGACGATCTGGCCGAAGCGGACGATCCGCGCATTGCCCGCCGCATGAACGAAGAGGTTGAGAATCTGGTGGGCCCGAACCCGGAGCAGTACACCTGGATCCTCAAACTGTTGAAGACGCGCAAAGAAGGGGAGATTGAACCCTACTCGCGCGACGATCTGTATCGTTAATCCTTTCTACCGCTAACGCCGGCAGGGCCACAACCTGGCCGGCGTCTCTTCAGATGTGCACCCTACAGCCGCGAGCCCGCAGGATGTCGACGATTTTAGGTATGTGGGTGAAATCATTCCAGCGCAGATCCAGCTTGCGCAGCCGGCTCAGTTCACCGAGGCTTTCCGGCAGGTCGCTCAGGCGGTTGGCGCGCAGATCCAGGCTTCTCAGCGCCGTCAGCTCACCGATATTTTCCGGCAGGCGCGTCAGCTGGTTGAAACGCAGGTTCAACTCGCTCAACCGCGGCAGCCGGCAGAAGGCTGCCGGCAGTTCGGCGATGGCGTTGCTGGCCGCGTCGAGTATCTCAAGCTCGCCGAGCAGAGCCATTTCCGCCGGCAGCGTGGTCAGGGCATTTTTCATGATATGCAACTCGCGCAGCGCGCGCAGCTGCCCGATTTCGGCGGGCAGGCTGCCGATGCGGTTGTTGTATAAACGCAGCTCCTGCAACGCCGCCAGATTCGGTATTGCCTGCGGCAAGGCGGTCAGTTGGTTATCGGTCGCGTTGAGGTAAACCAACAGCTGCAGTTGCGCCAGCGCACGCGGCAGGTCGCTAAAGCCGTTATCGCTCAGGTAGAGGTATTTCAGCCGGTGCAGTTGCCCCAATGTTTCAGGCAGTTCGCTGGCGCGATTGTGACCGAAGTCGAACATCTCAAGCTGTTGCAACAGGCCAATCTCCGGCGGCAGGCGGTCGAGCTGATTGCAGGAGATGTTCAGCACCTGCAGGTTGCGGTGTTGCAAGATGGAGGCGGGGAAGGCCGTCAGCTGATTGTCGTACAGGCTGATTTTGCGCAGCGCGTGGCCGGTTAGCTGCGATTCGTCGAGCTGCGTCAGACCGCGCCCATCGAGATCGAGCGCATCACCGGTCGAGGCTGGATTGCGTTGGTGGAGCATGGCGTTCTCCGTCGTTTATGGCAGTGTCAGAGCAAAAAAAATGCCGGCCAACGTGAGCCGGCCGGCATGTCGTCTGCGGCGTGGATTACTCGACGCGCAGGATACGGCTGGTATTGGTGGTGCCGACGGTTTCCATCACGTCGCCCTGGGTGACGATCACCAGATCGCCGGAGACCAGGAAGCCTTTGTCACGCAGGCGATTGACGGCTTCATTGGCGGCGATCACGCCGTCTTTGTGGCTGTCGAAATACACCGGCGTCACGCCGCGATACAGCGCGGTCAGGTTGAGCGTGTGCTCATGACGCGACATGGCGAAGATCGGCAGGCCTGAGCTGATGCGCGACATCATCAGCGCAGTGCGGCCGGATTCGGTCATGGCGATCAGCGCGGTGACGCCCTTCAGGTGGTTGGCGGCATACATCGAAGACATGGCGATCGCCTCTTCGATGTTGTCGAACTGTACGTCCAGGCGGTGTTTGGAAACGTTGATGCTCGGGATCTTCTCGGCACCCAGACAAACGCGCGCCATCGCCGCCACGGTTTCCGCCGGGTATTGGCCAGCGGCGGTTTCCGCCGACAGCATGACAGCGTCGGTGCCATCCAGCACGGCGTTGGCCACGTCCATGACTTCGGCGCGGGTCGGCATCGGGTTGGTGATCATCGACTCCATCATCTGGGTCGCGGTGATCACCGCGCGGTTCAGGGTGCGGGCGCGGCGGATCAGTTTCTTCTGGATGCCGACCAGTTCCGGATCGCCGATTTCTACGCCCAGGTCGCCACGGGCCACCATCACCACGTCGGAGGCCAGAATAATGTCGTCCATCGCTTCGTCGGTGCACACCGCTTCGGCGCGCTCAACCTTGGACACGATCTTGGCGTTGCAGCCGGCATCGCGCGCCAGGCGGCGGGCATAGTTCAGGTCTTCACCGGTACGCGGGAAGGAGACCGCCAGGTAGTCGACGCCAATCTTGGCGGCGGTCACGATGTCCGCCTTGTCTTTTTCGGTCAGGGCTTCGGCCGACAGGCCACCGCCGAGTTTGTTGATGCCCTTGTTGTTGGACAGCGGGCCGCCGACGGTCACTTCGGTAAACACTTTCATGCCCTGAACTTCGAGCACTTTCAGCTGAACGCGGCCGTCATCGAGCAGCAGGACGTCGCCCGGCACCACATCGGCTGGCAGGCCTTTATAGTCGATACCGACTTTTTCTTTATCGCCTTCGCCTTTTGACAGGTTGGCGTCCAGCAGGAATTTATCGCCCACGTTGAGGAAGATTTTGCCTTCCTTGAAGGTGGATACGCGAATTTTCGGCCCTTGCAGATCGCCGAGGATAGCGACGTGACGCCCCAGCTTGGCAGCAATTTCGCGTACTTTGTCAGCGCGAGCCTGATGATCTTCCGGGCTGCCGTGGGAGAAGTTAAGCCGAACTACGTTGGCGCCGGCGGCAATGATCTTTTCCAGATTATTGTCGCGGTCTGTAGCCGGACCCAGGGTGGTAACGATTTTGGTTCTTCTGAGCCGTCTGGACATGTATTACTCCGTTGACTGGTGAAGCAAATATTGGTGTTGCGATAACGTCGGATAACGAAACCAGGCGTGAAATGTAATTTTACAACACTGATATTTCACCCGGGTTACCCGTATGAGCATGTTAACAGGGTACCGCCTCTGATGCCGTCATTCAAATGTCTGTTGAACGGCGATTTTTTCTTCGTCGGGTCACGAA
The DNA here is from genome assembly GCF_052166595.1 of Serratia sp. CY81684. Taxonomy (NCBI): domain Bacteria; kingdom Pseudomonadati; phylum Pseudomonadota; class Gammaproteobacteria; order Enterobacterales; family Yersiniaceae; genus Serratia; species Serratia sp. CY81684. Next base: position 1,121,402 of record NZ_JBJNOO010000003.1, read on the forward strand.
TCAAAACTGTTGGGAATGACCACGCCTTTATCAAAGCGCGATTCTTTGAGCGCTTCTTTGACCCGCTTCAAGTTATCTCTGAATTTAGCCCCTCGGCGCAAGGTAAATCCGGTGGCGAGCACGTCAATGAGCGTTAATTGCGCGATCCGCGACACCATCGGCATGTAAACGTCGGTGTCTTCGGGCACGTCGAGCAGCAGGGCCAGGGTCGCCGCCTGGGCGAGCGGGGTGTCGCGCGAGGTGATAGCCAGTACCGTGGCGTCGTTCTCCCGCGCCAGGTGGGCCATCTCCACCAGATTCTTGGTGCGGCCGGTGTGTGAGATCAGCACCACCACGTCGCCTTCGCTGGAGTTCATGCAGCTCATGCGCTGCATGACGATGTCATCAAAGTAGACCACCGGAATGTTGAAGCGGAAAAATTTGTTCATTGCATCGTGCGCCACCGCCGCGGAGGCGCCCAGCCCGAAGAAAGAGATCTTTTTTGCCTGGGTGAGCAGGTCAACCGCACGATTGATTGCGGCAATATCCAAATTTGCCTTTACTGTATCCAGGCTGGCCATTACCGATTCGAAGATCTTGCTGGTATAGGAATCGACGCTGTCATCTTCCTCAACGTTACGGTTTACGTAGGGCGTGCCGTTAGCCAGGCTTTGGGCGAGATGCAGTTTGAAATCGGGAAAGCCTTTGGTATCAAGGCGGCGGCAAAAACGGTTGACGGTAGGTTCGCTGACGTCGGCCATGCGCGCCAGCGTGGCGATGCTGGAGTGAATGGCGGTCTGCGGGGAGGCCAGGATCACCTCGGCGACTTTCCTTTCAGATTTGCTCAGGAGCTCCAGATGGCTCTGGATTTTGTCCAGCGTATTCATATAACGAGAGTCACTCATGGTTTTATCCCTGTGGCTTTCAAGCAACAGTGTCGAATTTCGCCCGTGTTCGCCGTGCAAGCAGACGCCAAACGAGCGGCTGTAACCTGGAATCGATAGGGTATGTCGATTTCAAACAAAGGAGAAATCAATGCCGGTTTAGTGAAAATATACTACGTGCTGGTAACCGTTGGCAGTCTCGACACGGCGTATGCAGGGTTTTTTCACCAGAATATGACCTGTGTCTAACTTTCATAATGGTAACAGAGCGTCAAAAAAGACGAAAAATTACAGTTTTGCCCGTGGTGAGGGCGTTGGCGTACATTGGCGCTTTCCACTGGAATCTTGAGGCCTTTTTTTCTGCTTTGCTCCGGGTTTGCTGGCCGTAGTTAAACAGAGTACATTAGTAATGTAAGAAAATTACAAATATCCTGCAACGAGGAGATGAACATGGCGGTAACCTCTACAGCCCAGGCGTGTGACCTGGTTATTTTCGGCGCGAAAGGTGATTTGGCGCGCCGTAAACTGCTGCCTTCCCTGTACCAGTTAGAGAAAGCCGGACACATCCACCCGGATACGCGGATCATCGGCGTCGGCCGCGCGGAGTGGGATAAACAAGCCTATACCGAAGTGGTCAAGGAAGCGCTTGGCACCTTCATGAAGGAAAAACTGGATGACGAACTCTGGGCTACGCTGAGCGCGCGCCTGGACTTCTGCAACCTGGACGTCAACGACAGCAAGAACTTTACCAAACTGGGTAAAATGCTGGATCAGAAGCACCGCACCACCATCAACTACTTTGCCATGCCGCCAAGCACCTTCGGCGCCATCTGCAAAGGGCTGGGCGAAGCCAAGCTGAACCATGAGCCGGCTCGCGTTGTGATGGAGAAACCGCTGGGCACCGATTTGGCGTCCTCACGCGTGATCAACGATCAGGTGGCGGAGTTCTTCAACGAATCCCAGGTTTACCGTATCGACCACTATCTCGGCAAAGAGACAGTGCTGAACCTGTTGGCGCTGCGTTTCGCCAACTCGCTGTTCGCCTCCAACTGGGATAACCGCACCATCGATTCGGTGCAGATCACCGTAGCGGAAGAGGTGGGCATCGAAGGGCGTTGGGGTTACTTCGACCAGGCCGGCCAGATGCGCGACATGATCCAGAACCACCTGCTGCAGATCCTGACCATGATCGCCATGTCGCCGCCGGCGGATCTGACCACCGACCGCATCCGCGACGAGAAGGTGAAGGTGCTGCGCTCGCTGCGCCGCATCGATCAGACCAATGTCCGGGAAACCACCGTGCGTGGTCAGTACACCGCCGGCTTCGTCCAGGGCAAGAAAGTGCCGGGTTATCTGGAAGAGGAAGGGGCGAACAAGAGCAGCAGCACCGAAACCTTCGTCTCTATCCGCGTGGATATCGACAACTGGCAGTGGGCCGGCGTGCCGTTTTACCTGCGTACCGGTAAACGTCTGCCGACCAAATGTTCGGAAGTGGTGGTGTACTTCAAAAACCCGCCGCTTAACCTGTTCAGCGATTCTTACCAGCAGTTGCCGCAGAACAAGCTGACCATCCGCCTGCAGCCGGACGAAGGCATCGAAATTCAGGTGCTGAACAAGGTGCCGGGGCTGGATCACAAGCACCGTCTGCAGACCACCAAGCTGGACCTGAGCTTCTCGGAAACCTTCAACCAGGAGCACGTGGCGGACGCCTATGAGCGCCTGCTGCTGGAGACCATGCGCGGCATTCAGGCGCTGTTCGTGCGCCGCGATGAAGTGGAAGAAGCCTGGAAGTGGGTCGACTCCATCATGGACGCATGGAAAGCCGACAACGAGGCGCCTAAGCCTTACCAGGCGGGCACCTGGGGGCCGGTGGCCTCGGTGGCGATGATCACCCGTGACGGCCGCTCCTGGAACGAGTTCGAATAATGCGTAATGCCGGCAGCCTGTCTGCCGGCTTTTTTTTGCCTGCGATCTGCGCGTGGGCCACATCACTTACGGTACGGCCGGACGTCCGCGCATTTGTGCGGAGCCCTGTGGCAGGGGCGTGCCATTGTTAACCGCGAGTAATGGAGAAATAACGATGAAAAACTGGAAAACCAGCGCCGAGCAGATCCTGACGGCGGGGCCGGTGGTGCCTGTTATCGTGATCAACAAGCTGGAGCAGGCGGTACCGCTGGCGAAAGCGCTGGTTGCCGGCGGCGTGCGGGTATTGGAGGTGACGCTGCGCACCGCCTGCGGGCTGGAGTCTATCCGCGCTATCGCCGAAGAGGTGCCGGAGGCGATCATCGGCGCCGGTACGGTGATCAACCCGCAGCAACTGCGGCAGGTGACCGAAGCCGGGGCGCAGTTCGCCATCAGTCCAGGGCTGACCGAGGCCTTGCTGCAGGCGGCGACGGCGGGACCCATCCCGCTGATCCCGGGCATCAGCACCGTGTCTGAACTGATGCAGGGCATGGATCACGGTCTGCGGGAATTCAAATTCTTCCCGGCGGAAGCCAACGGCGGCGTGAAGGCGCTGCAGGCGATCGGCGGCCCGTTCCCGCAGGTGCGTTTTTGCCCGACCGGCGGCATTACGCCAAACAATTACCGCGATTATCTGGCGCTGAAAAGCGTGCTTTGCATCGGCGGTTCCTGGCTGGTGCCGGCGGACGCGCTCGAAAAAGGCGACTATGCGCGCATCACTGAACTGGCGCGCAGCGCCGTCAGCGGCGCCGCGTTGTAACCCGCGCCAGGCCTGGGGTTGGCGCTTATTTGCTCACCCGCGGATATCGCAAGGCTCAACGCTCCGTTGAGCCTTTTTTAATTTTTATCGCGATTAACTTTCTTATTTTTAACCCGTTTTTTTCTGCTTTTTGATGAAAACGGCAGTTTGCTTTCTTATTTTGGCTGTGGTAAAAATATCTCAGTTGAAAATTTTACTTTTATGAGGATATTGGGCAAATCGCACGGTGTGCGGCTGATAATAGAGAACTATTATGATGACTATTAACGGAACTACCCTCAGAACCTCTACGTGCCAACTCTTCCTGTCTGCGATCCTTGCCAGTGAGCATCACTGGTGCAGCGAGCTATAGCGTCTTTCTCCCTTAACCGGTGCAGGTAGCGGGCTTAGGCCTTCGCTCTACCGTTCAGCCGGGCAAACATTCTTTTTGCGTTTGGGTCAGTTTATCCCCAGGGATCTCTGCGTCTTGCGCGCCGTACTGCGGCCGTTCGACGAGATAAATCGGGATAAATATGCCTTGGCGCGCGTTATTCGCCGTTTGGGAGAAAAATTATGATTTATTGGATCTTTTTAGGTTTGGCCATCATGACCGAAATCATCGGCACCTTGTCGATGAAATACGCCAGCGTCAATGGCGGCATGATTGGGCATATCGTGATGTACGTGATGATCACCGCGTCTTATGTGTTGCTGTCGGTGGCGGTAAAACGCGTGGCGTTGGGCGTGGCTTATGCGCTGTGGGAAGGTATCGGCATTCTGTTCATCACCCTGTTCAGCGTGCTGTGGTTCGACGAACCCATTTCGGCGCTGAAAGTACTGGGCCTGGCTACGCTGATCGCCGGCATCATGCTGGTGAAATCCGGTACCCGCAAAGAGCGAAAACAGGCCAGCCCGCGAGGTGACAACCATGCAACAGTTTGAGTTGTACCACATTGGGTTCCTGGGGCTGGCCATCGTGCTGGAAATCATCGCCAACATCTTCCTGAAGATGTCGGACGGCTTCCGTAAAATTTGGCTGGGATTGCTGTCGCTGCTGTCGGTGCTCGGCGCGTTCAGCGCCCTGGCGCAGGCGGTGAAGGGCATCGATCTGTCGATCGCTTATGCGTTGTGGGGCGGTTTCGGTATCGCCGCCACCATCGCCGCAGGCTGGATCATGTTCGGCCAGCGGTTGAACGCCAAAGGTTGGATTGGCCTGGCGTTGTTGCTGGCGGGGATGGTGATCCTTAAACTGTCCTGATAGCGGGCAATAAAAAACCGCAGGCGTTGCCGTCTGCGGTTTTTTTTTCGTCTGCGCTCAGGCTTACAGCGCGGCGATGATTTTGATTTCCACTTTATATTTCGGATTCATCAGCTGCGCCTGCACGGTGCAGCGTACCGGCGCGCTGCCGGCGACGACCCAGGCGTCCCAGGCGGCGTTCATCGCGGCGAAGTCGGCGGTATTGGCCAGGAAGATGGTGGCATCCAGAATACGGCTTTTGTCCGACCCTACACGTTCCAGCAGCACGTCGATGGCTGCAAGAGCGTTGGCGGTCTGCGCGGTCGCGTCATCGTCCAGGTTCTCCGGCACGCTGGTGTAGTAAACGGTCTCGTTGTGCACCACGGCTTCGGACCAGCGCTGATCGGGATCAATTCTTTCGATATTCATTTGCTTATCTCCATATCATAGTCCCGCTAAGGGTAGCACAGCCGGTGATGAAAAAGCGCGGCGATAAAGTGGGTGGTAGCCGGGCGGCAGGCTTGGCATAATCACCGCTGAATGACACCGGCAGAGAGACAGCGTGACAGACGATTTTGCAACAGACGGCGCATTGGCGCAGGCTATCAAGGGATTCAAACCGCGTGAGCCGCAGCGGCAGATGGCGCAAGCCGTTACCGAAGCGATCAATTTCAAGCAGGAGCTGGTGGTGGAAGCCGGCACCGGCACCGGCAAAACCTTCGCTTATCTGGCGCCGGCGTTGCGCGCCGATCGCAAAGTGATCATCTCGACCGGTTCGAAAGCGTTGCAGGATCAGCTGTATGCGCGCGATCTGCCCACCGTCGCCAAGGCGCTGAAGTACAAAGGCAAGCTGGCGCTGCTGAAGGGGCGCTCCAACTACCTGTGCCTGGAGCGGCTGGAGCAGCAGTCGATGGCCGGCGGCGAACTGGCGGGGCAGACGCTGATCGATTTGGTGCAGCTGCGCAAGTGGTCGTCGCAGACCAAAGAAGGCGACATCAGCACCTGCAGCGAAGTGGCGGAAGACAGTTTCGTCTGGCCATTGGTAACCAGCACCAATGACAACTGTCTCGGCAGCGACTGCCCGCTGTATCAGGATTGCTTCGTGGTCAAAGCGCGCCGCCGCGCGATGGATGCGGATGTGGTGGTGGTGAACCATCACCTGTTCCTGGCGGATATGGTGGTGAAAGAGGGCGGTTTCGCCGAGCTGATCCCGGAAGCCGAGGTGATGATTTTTGATGAGGCGCACCAAATCCCCGACATCGCCAGCCAGTATTTCGGCCAGCAGCTCACCAGCCGCCAATTGTTGGATCTGGCGAAGGACATCACCATCGCCTACCGCACCGAGGTGCGCGATGCCGCCCAACTGCAAAAAAGCGCCGACCGTCTCAGCCTGAGCACGCAAGATTTTCGCCTGAATCTGGGAGAGCCGGGTTTTCGCGGCAATCTGCGCGACGTGCTCGGGGAGCCGAACGTGCAGCGCGCTTTGTTGCTGCTCGATGACGCGCTGGAGCTGTGTTACGACGTGATGAAGCTGTCTCTGGGGCGTTCGGCGCTGCTGGACGCCGCCTTTGAGCGCGCCACGTTGTACCGCGCGCGTCTCAAACGCCTCAAGGCGGTGACGGAACCGGGCTACAGCTATTGGTATGAGTGCAATTCGCGCCACTTCGTGCTGGCGCTGACGCCGCTGACGGTGGCCGACCGGTTCCGCGAAATGCTGGACGAGAAGCCGGGCAGCTGGATCTTTACCTCGGCCACGCTGTCGGTCAACGATCAGCTGGGCCACTTCACCGAACGCTTGGGGCTGACCAAGGCCAAAACGCTGCTGCTGCCGAGCCCGTTCGACTATGCCAAACAGGCGTTGCTGTGCGTGCCGCGCTTTTTGCCTTCGCCGAATCAGCCCGGCGGGGCGCGCCAGCTGGCGCGCATGCTGCGGCCATTAATCGAAGCCAACAACGGCCGCTGCTTCTTCTTGTGCACCTCGCACCAGATGATGCGTGAGCTGGCGGAAGAGTTTCGCGCCACGATGACGCTGCCGGTGCTGTTGCAGGGGGAAACCAGTAAAGGCCAGCTGTTGGCGCAGTTCGTCGCCGCCGGTAACGCGCTGCTGGTGGCGACCAGCAGCTTCTGGGAAGGGGTGGACGTGCGCGGCGATGCGCTGTCGTGCGTGATCATCGATAAGCTGCCGTTTACCTCACCGGACGATCCGTTGCTGAAGGCGCGTATTGAAGATTGCCGCCTGCGTGGCGGCGATCCGTTCAATGATGTGCAGCTGCCGGATGCGGTCATCACCCTGAAACAGGGCGTCGGCCGTTTGATTCGCGACACCGGCGATCGCGGCGTGCTGGTGATTTGCGATAACCGTCTGGTGATGCGCCCTTACGGCGAGGTGTTCCTCAATAGCCTGCCGCCCACGCCGCGCACCCGCGATCTGAAGCAGGCAATCGCCTTCCTGCAGGCCGCCGACACGTCGGCCACGTGAAAGATGAAGGGCTTACGGGGCTGTGCTACAATGCGCGCCCTGTATGAAAAACCCAGTTTTATTCCCGCCAGAGGTTGGCATGTCCACGCGAATTTTAGCGATCGATACCGCGACGGAAGCCTGTTCCGTCGCCGTCTGGAATCAAGGCGAAATCCACGCCCTGTTTGAGCTGTGCCCACGCGAGCATACGCAACGAATTTTACCTATGGTGCAGCAGGTGCTGGCGGAATCCGGTCTGGCGCTCAACCAGCTCGATGCGCTGGCCTTCGGCCGTGGCCCCGGCAGCTTTACCGGGGTGCGCATCGGTATCGGCATCGCTCAAGGCCTGGCGCTGGGCGCCGATCTGCCGATGATCGGCGTTTCCACGCTGCAAACCATGGCGCAGGGCGCCTGGCGCGTCAGCGGCGCGGAGCGTGTGCTGGCGGCGATCGATGCGCGCATGGGTGAAGTTTACTGGGGGCAGTTCGAACGCCAGGCGGACGGCCGCTGGTTGGAAAGCGAAAGCGAGGCCGTGCTGTCGCCGGCGCAGGCGCTGGAGCGTGCGCAGCGCCTGCAGGGCGAATGGGCCCATGTTGGCACCGGGTGGCAAACCTACCCCGATCTGGTCAACGGTTCCACGCTGAGCGTGCGCGATGGTCAGATGCTGTTGCCGCAGGCGGAAGACATGCTGCCGCTGGCACTGCAGGCCTGGCAAGAAGGGCTGGCGGTAGCGGTGGAAAACGCCGAGCCGACCTATCTGCGCAATGAAGTCACCTGGAAAAAACTGCCGGGCCGCGACTGATCGCGGCGTATTGTGCTGATGTTGATGCCGGGCGATGAGGGGTTGCAACTTGAACGATGAAACGCGGTCAAAGTTACAGCCATTTCAGGAGATTGCGACCATGTTAATCCGCACTGCAAGTAAAAAGCTGTCGCTGCTGGCCGTCGCCTGCGGCGCACTGGTTTTATCCGGGTGCGTCACCGTACCGGATGCGATCAAAGGCTCCAGCCCTACGCCGGTGACTCAGCTTTCCTCGGTACAAAATGCACCCAACCTGTTTACCGGCGCGGAAGCCCGTTTCGGCGGCACCGTGGTAAACGTCGCCAACGAACAAGGGCGCACGGTGCTGGAGATTGCGGCGGTGCCGCTCGACAGCGGTGCGCGGCCGATACTGGGCGAACCGTCGCGCGGCCGCTTGCTGGCCACGGTAAACGGCTTCCTCGAACCGGTCGATTTCAAAGGCCAGCTGGTGACCGTCGTCGGCGCCATTACCGGTCTGAAAGAGGGGCGAATCGGCATGACGCCGTATCGCTTCGTGACGATGAACGTGACCGGTTTCAAACGCTGGCATCTGGTGCAGCAGGTGGTGATGCCGCCGGCGCCGATGGGCCCTTGGGGCTGGCGCGGAGGTCCGTGGGGACCCGGTTGGGGCGCAGGCTATGGCTGGTACAACCCTGGCCCGGCACAGGTGCAAACCATCGTAACCGAGTAGCATACGCTTGATGTGAACACATTTGACAGGGCGGCTCAGGCCGCCCTTTTGTTTTTTGGGATAAGGAATATCCGACAATTAGTGACGTACATCGCAACCTGAATAATGTTTAAAACCCGAACTGGTCTGCTGAGTTAAAATATTGTTATGGTTAGGCTGCGAGTTTGAGGGCTGCGATGATAATTAGTAATGATTTCAGGAGTAATACCTTGGATAAGGTCTGGTTAAAACGGTATCCGGCAGATGTGCCCGCAGAGATTGATGCCGATCGCTATTCGTCGTTGATCGAAATGTTTGAGCATGCCGTGCAGCGCTATGCCGATCAGCCCGCCTTTATCAATATGGGCGAGGTGATGACCTTCCGCAAACTGGAAGAACGCAGCCGGGCTTTCGCGGCTTACCTGCAAAATGAACTGGGCCTGAAGAAGGGCGACCGCGTCGCACTGATGATGCCTAACCTGTTGCAATACCCCATCGCCCTGTTCGGCATTCTGCGCGCCGGCATGGTGGTGGTCAACGTCAACCCGCTGTATACCCCGCGTGAGCTGGAGCACCAGTTGAACGACAGCGGCGCCAGCGCCATCGTCATCGTTTCCAACTTTGCCCATACGCTGGAAAAAGTGGTGTTCAACACTCAGGTCAAGCACGTGATCCTGACGCGCATGGGCGATCAGCTGTCGGCCGCCAAAGGTACGCTGGTCAACTTCGTGGTCAAGTACGTCAAGCGTCTGGTGCCGAAATACAACCTGCCGGATGCCATTTCATTCCGCAGCGCGCTGCAGCGCGGCCGCCGCCTGCAGTATGTAAAACCGGACATCATTAATGCCGATCTGGCCTTCCTGCAATATACGGGCGGCACCACCGGGGTGGCGAAGGGCGCGATGCTGACGCACCGCAACATGCAGGCCAACCTCGAGCAGGCCAAGGCCGCCTATTCGCCGCTGTTCCGCGAAGGGCAGGAACTGGTGGTGACGGCGTTGCCGCTGTATCACATTTTCGCGCTGACGGTGAACTGCCTGCTGTTTATCGATCTGGGCGGGCGCAATTTGCTGATCACCAACCCACGCGACATTCCAGGGCTGGTGAAAGAACTGGGCAAATATCCGTTCACCGCCATGAGCGGGGTGAATACGCTGTTCAACGCGTTGCTGAACAACGAAGAGTTCCACAAGCTCGATTTCTCCACGCTGCGTTTCTCGGTCGGCGGCGGCATGTCGGTGCAAAAAGCGGTGGCCGAGAAGTGGGAGAAAACCACCGGTAAACACCTGCTGGAAGGTTATGGCCTGACGGAGTGCGCGCCGTTGGTGGCCGGTAACCCTTACGATCTGAAACACTACAGCGGCAGCATCGGCCTGCCGGTGCCGTCGACGGACATTCGTCTGGTGGACGACAATGGCCAGGATGTACCGCCGGGCGAACCGGGCGAACTGTGGGTCAAAGGGCCGCAAGTTATGTTAGGCTATTGGCAGCGCCCGGACGCCACCGACGAAGTGCTGAAAGATGGCTGGTTGGCGACCGGCGATGTGGTGACCGTAGACGAGCAGGGGTTCGTGCGCATCGTCGACCGCAAGAAAGACATGATCCTGGTCTCCGGTTTCAACGTTTACCCGAACGAGATCGAGGACGTGGTCAGCCAGCATCCGAAAGTGCTGGAATGTGCGGCGATCGGTGTGCCGAGCGAGGTCTCCGGCGAAACGGTGAAGATCTGCGTGGTGAAGAAAGACGCCTCGCTGACCAAGGAAGAGCTGTTGACCCATTGCCGTCGGCACCTGACCGGGTATAAAGTGCCTAAAATTGTTGAGTTCCGCGATGAACTGCCGAAGTCTAACGTCGGCAAGATTTTGCGGCGAGAACTGCGCGATGAGCTAAAAACGCCGAAGCCGGCCGATGCCGCCTAGGTGTCGCTCTCGCGCCTGACTATCAACAACGCCGGTGAATGCCGGCGTTGTTGTGTTTGAATCCTACAAGAGAATGATGTTTTGAATTATCAGTTGATCACTACCGATGCCGGATTGCAGCAGGTCTGCGAGCAGGCGAGAAAGCATGCCCAGATTGCGCTGGACACCGAGTTTGTCAGAACGCGCACCTACTATCCGCAGCTGGGCCTGATCCAGCTCTACGACGGTGAACAACTCTCCCTTATCGATCCTCTGCCGATCAAGCAATGGCAGCCGTTTGTCGACCTGCTGGCCGACACCGCCGTGGTGAAGTTCCTGCATGCCGGCAGTGAAGATCTCGAAGTGTTTCTCAACGCCTTTAAAACGCTGCCGACGCCGATGGTCGATACCCAGATCCTGGCGGCCTTTACCGGCCGGCCGCTCTCCTGTGGCTTCGCGACGCTGGTGGCGGAGTACATGAAGGTTGAGCTGGACAAGAGCGAGTCGCGCACCGACTGGCTGGCGCGCCCGCTGACTGAAAGACAGTGCGTGTATGCGGCCGCCGACGTGTTCTACCTGCTGCCGATGGCTAAACAGTTGGTGCAGGAAACCGAAGAGGCCGGTTGGACCGCGGCGGCCAATAACGAGTGCCTGCTGCTGTGCCAGCGCCGTAGCGAGACGCTGGCGCCGGCATTGGCCTACCGCGAAATCAGCAACGCCTGGCAGCTGCGCCCGCGTCAGCTCGGTTGTCTGCAGAAGTTGGCGGAATGGCGGCTGCGCCAGGCGCGTGAGCGCGATCTGGCGGTGAACTTTGTGGTGCGTGAGGAGAACCTGTGGCAGGTGGCGCGCTATATGCCGTCTTCGCTGGGAGAACTGGATTCGCTGGGTCTGAGCGGGCCGGAGATCCGTTATCACGGTAAAACGCTGCTGGCGCTGGTGGCGGAGGCCGAAGCGCTGGACGAGTCCGAGTTGCCGGCGCCGTTGGCCAACCTTATCGATCAGCCGGGCTACAAGAAGGTGTTCAAAGACATCAAGGCGGCGATCGCTACCGTCAGCGAGCAAAGCGGGTTGAGCAGCGAGCTGCTGGCATCCCGTCGCCAAATTAACCAATTGTTGAACTGGCATTGGAAACTGAAGGACGGCGAAAGTCGCCCTGAATTAATCAGCGGCTGGCGCGGCGATTTATTAATGGCGCCGTTGCAGGACATCCTGAAAGATTATTAATCGCTGGTTATCACCAGGGCAGGGTAGGGAAACTCTGCTCGGGTGAATATAGGCAGGAAATAATGCGTTGAAGGTAAATCTGGCCAGAATTTACTTTAAACGAGGTGGCGGCAAAGTTAATTGGGAATTGTCCCAAAGGGAAAAATCGATTTTTTGCTGCCGACAATGCTTAATAACTGGATGCACATACAGTTACCCCCTGCATAAAATATACAGGGGGTAATTAATGCGTCGCAATCATTTAGCTGCTTCTTCCGATTCCGGTAATGTCACGTTAAGTTCAAGTACCGAAATATCGTCCCCTTTCTGCTCGAACTGCACATGCAGCATTTCAGGATCGATCTGAATGTATTTGCAAATAACCGCCAGAATATCGCGTTTCAAATCAGGCAGATACGGGGGCTCACTGTCCCCGCGACGACGCTCTGCGACGATAATCTGCAGCCGTTCCTTGGCTATATTGGCTGTCTGTTTTTTGCGGGACAGAAAGAAGTCTAATAAGGCCATGGTTTATCCCCCAAAAAGGCGTTTCAGGAAACCCTTCTTCTCTTCTTCAATGAAGCGGAATGGGCGTTCTTCCCCCAACAAGCGGCAAACGGTATCGTCATACGCCTTACCGGCGTCTGACTCGGCATCCAGAATGACAGGCTCACCCTGGTTGGAAGCACGCAGTACGGACTGGTCTTCCGGGATCACGCCCACCAGCGGAATGCGCAGGATTTCCAGCACGTCTTCCATGCTCAACATGTCGCCACGGCTGACGCGGCCCGGGTTATAACGGGTCAGCAGCAGGTGTTCCTTGATAGGCGATTCGCCTTTCTCAGCGCGGCGTGATTTAGAAGAGAGAATGCCCAGGATACGGTCGGAGTCGCGTACCGAAGAGACTTCCGGGTTGGTGGTGATGATAGCTTCGTCGGCGAAATACAGCGCCATCAGCGCACCGGTTTCGATACCGGCTGGTGAGTCGCAGACCACGAAGTCAAAATCCATCTCGCCGAGATCGTTGAGGACTTTTTCAACGCCTTCACGGGTTAACGCGTCTTTGTCGCGTGTCTGCGAAGCCGGCAGGATATAGAGGTTTTCAGTGCGTTTGTCTTTGATCAACGCCTGATTCAGCGTGGCATCGCCCTGAATCACGTTCACGAAATCATAAACTACCCGACGTTCGCAGCCCATGATCAGGTCAAGATTACGCAGACCGATATCGAAATCGATCACGACGGTTTTCTTGCCTTTCTGGGCCAGGCCGGTAGCGATGGCCGCGCTCGAAGTGGTCTTGCCAACGCCCCCTTTACCCGATGTAACAACAATAATGCGTGCCATGAAATGGATTCCTTGTCAAAAGGGCTTAATTTAAAGGTTGTATGGTTAAAGCGTTATCCAACAGGCTGAGTCGTACGGCCTGCCCGACGTAATCGGACGGGATTTGGTCGCTCAACCAGTACTGCCCTGCGATAGAGACTAGCTCAGCCGCCAGGTGGGTGCAAAAAATCTGACATTGCGTGTCGCCTGACGCGCCTGCCAGTGCGCGACCGCGCATCATGCCGTAGACATGAATATTGCCGTCGGCAATCAACTCGGCGCCGGCGCTGACGCTGCTGGTCACGATAAGATCGCTGTTGCGGGCGTAAATCTGTTGGCCGGAGCGGACAGGCGTACTGATGATGCGCGTTTTGGCGGGGGCGTTATCCGCCACCACGGGCGCTGGTGCAGGCTCCGGCGCCGCCATTTTCTGGCCTTTGCCTTCGCTCAGCAGCGGCAGCCCGGCGCGGGCTATCGCGCGCTTTTGACGCTCATCTCTGCAACCGCTGATACCCACAACGCGCAGACCTGCTGCCGCGACAGCCTGTTGAAGTTCTTTCCAGTTCGCATCGCCTTCCAGCGTTGCGACGTTGATAACAACAGGGGCGTTTTTCAGAAAAGCGGGCGCTTGCTCAACTTTTTCCTGTAACGCCTGGCGTATTACCTCGGGCTGCGAATTATGCAAATGAACAACCGATAGGGTAAAACTGCTGCCTTTTAGCTCAATTGGCGATTGTGACATCTATCCTGACTCAGTCTCAGCAACTTTAAATCCCCGGAATACCACTCGGGGTGCGATATTCCGATGTACTATAAGCATGTTATAGTCAGAGTTATATCCAGGCAAGACGCTCCCTCAATTAAATAGAGTTAAAAAAATGCTTTGTGTGATCTATAGAAGCCCGAAACGCGATCAAACTTATCTTTATGTCGAAAAAAAAGACGATTTCTCTCGTGTGCCGGAAGAGCTGATGAAAAGTTTCGGCGTGCCGCAATTCGCCATGATGCTGTCGCTCGATGAGCGCAAGAAATTGGCCTCGGCGGATATCGAAAAGGTGAAGCAGGCGTTGAAAGACGAAGGCTATTATCTGCAGTTCCCGCCGCCGGTTGAAAACCTGCTCAATCAGCATCTGGCGGGCGATAAGGCCTGAGACAGTCGCCACGGCCAGGGGAGGCGCGATGACACGTTCGGCGAGAAAGACCGTATTGGCCGCCTGGTTGGCGCTGGGCGGGGTGCTGATGCCCGGCGCATCGCAGGCGGCGCAGGAGACGACGCTGGCGGCGAGCGGCCGCGATCCGGCGCAGTTCCCGGCGTATGTCGATCAACTTAAGCGCCGGGCGCGGGAACAGGGCATCAGTCAGGCCACCCTTGATCGCGCGTTTGCGCAAATCCATTTCGTCGATCGGGTGATCAAGGCCGATCGCAATCAGCCGGAGCAGAAGATAACCCTGGACGACTATCTACGGCGGGTGATGTCGCCCGCCAAGGTGCGCCAGGGGCGCGAACTGTATCGGCTGCGCCATGCGCAATGGTCGCGGGCCAGCGAGCGCTATCGGGTGCCAGGGCGTTATATCATCGCGCTGTGGGGGATGGAGAGCGCCTACGGCAAGATTCAGGGGCGGGAAGACGTGGTGTCTGCGCTGGCGACCTTGGCGTTTGAAGGGCGCCGTGAAGCTTTTTTCAGCCAGGAACTGATGGCGGCGCTGCAGATAGTCGAGCAGGGGCACGTCGGCGATACGCCGCTGAAAGGCTCCTGGGCCGGCGCGATGGGGCAATGCCAGTTTATGCCGAGCTCCTTCTTGCGCTACGCTGCGGATGGCGACGGCGACGGGCGCATCGATATCTGGAATAACATTGACGACGTTTTCGCGTCTACAGCCAGCTATTTGTCCAAAGAGGGTTGGCAGCCCGGCATCGGTTGGGGGCGCGAGGTCAAATTGCCCGTCGGTTTCAACCGGGCCGAACTGGGCCTGAAAGACGCGCAGGCGCGCAGCGTCAACGACTGGCAAAAACGCGGCGTGCGCCGCGCGGATGGCAGTGCGTTGCCGCATGCCGTGCAGCGCGGTTGGATTATCGCGCCGGATGATCTGCAGGGGCGGACGTTCCTGGTCTATGATAATTTCCGCACCCTCATGCACTGGAATCGCTCTTACTATTTCGCTCTCGCCGTGGGTATGATGGCAGACGCGATCGGGCATTGATCCGGCACACCAATAATCGGCTTGGCGCGCCAAGCCTCTACAGTTTGGGAGAAGCGGTATGTATCAACATAGAGACTGGCAGGGTTCGCTGCTCGATTTCCCGGTGAACAAGGTGGTCTGCGTCGGCAGCAACTACGCCGATCACATCAAGGAAATGGGCAGCGCGGTGTCCGTCGAACCGGTGGTGTTTATCAAACCGGAAACGGCGTTGTGCGATATCCGCCAGCCGGTGGCCATCCCCAAAGAGTTCGGTTCAGTGCACCATGAGGTGGAGCTGGCGGTGCTGATCGGCACGCCGTTGAAACAGGCCAACGAAGATCGCGTTGCGCGGGCGATCGCCGGTTACGGTGTGGCGCTCGATCTGACGCTGCGCGATCTGCAAGCGGGCTTTAAAAAGGCTGGCCAGCCGTGGGAAAAGGCCAAGGCCTTCGACGGTTCCTGCCCGATGTCGGGATTTATCCCGGTGGCGGAATTCGGCGATCCGCAAAACGCCGAGCTGTCGTTGACCGTCAACGATCAATTGCGCCAGCAGGGCAATACGCGCGACATGATCACGCCAATCCTGCCGCTTATCAGCTACATGAGCCGCTTCTTCACGCTGCGCGCCGGCGACATCATCCTGACCGGCACGCCGCAGGGCGTGGGCCCGATGGCTTCCGGCGACATGCTGAAAATCAGCCTGAACGGCAAAACGCTCAGCACCCGGGTGATCTGATTTCTCCTTGCCGCCGGCATCGTTGGCGGCAAAGCTTGCATCTTGTGGCTAAAATGTCTATATAGTCCCCCCTCGAACCTGCGCGCAGGTGACTTATCCATTTACCGAAACCGGACGCTAACATGTCACAACTCGCTTTTTGGCAACAGAAAACGCTGGCGGAAATGTCAGAACAAGAGTGGGAATCGCTATGCGACGGGTGCGGGCAATGCTGTTTGAATAAGCTGATCGACGAAGATACCGACGAGATTTATTTTACCAACGTAGCCTGCAACCAGCTCAACATCAAATCCTGCCAATGCCGCAACTACGAGCGGCGCTTCGAGCTGGAAGAAGACTGCATCAAACTGACGCGCGAAAATCTCACCACCTTCGATTGGCTGCCGCCGACCTGCGCCTATCGTCTGATTGGCGAAGGTAAACCGCTGTTCCCCTGGCACCCGTTGCTGAGCGGCTCCAAGGCGGCGATGCACGGCGAGCGCATCACGGTGCGGCATATCGCGGTGCGCGAGAGTGAAGTGGTGGACTGGCAGGATCATATCCTCAACAAGCCGGACTGGGCCAGATAACGCGGATACCTTGACAGATGTTGCTCGGCAACACGAGTTTTAATGCCAGAGGGCGGCGTGTTAAGACATTCCGCCCTCTTGGCTATTGAGCTTACGCGCGTGAGACTCTTGCTTCACGCTTTTTTATCTCGGCGATGCCAGTTGGCCAGATTTTTCAGCGGCTGCTTCACATACGGGCTGGCTTTGATCAGGCTGAACAGCAGTTTATTCACCGCCGTGCCCACTTTGTCCATTGGCCGGTCGATATCGAGAAACAGCACCGCACGCAGCTCGTCGGTATCATTGCGGACCTCGTGTTCATAAGAATCATCAAACAAAATCACCTTGCCTTCATCCCAGTGCAGAATTTGGTCGTCAACGCGGATCCAGAGCTTGTCCCGATCCTTTGGCACGATCAATCCCAGATGCGCGCGCACGACGGCTCGAGTCGGGCCCTTGTGGGGCACGATGTGATAGTGCGGTTTGAGGATTGAAAACATGGCGGTGCGCATGCCCGGGATCTCGCTGACCGCCTCTGCTGTGTGCGGGCAGATGGCGCAGTTTTCATCAACCCGTTGCCCGTAGACAAACAGCCCGAAGGTTTTCCAGTTATCTCCTTTAGAGATGCGTTTCTGATCCGGCGATATTTGGTGGAATGCTGGGATATCCTCCGGGTGCTCCAGCAACCGATCCAACTCCTGGCGAATGGCCGGCCAACGGGCTTCCAGCGCCGTCACCCAATGAAATTCATGATTACCGATCCGCGGCGTGGTGGAGATGAGCGAATGGCGAGTCTGAAATTCGCCGTTCCAGCGCAGGAATTTTTTCCCGGCTTTGAGCAGCATGCGCCGCAGGAAGGAGCGCTGAGACGAAGGGGGCAATGTGGTATCCGGCATAGTATCGTGTCCTTGATGTCATATGATGTGCTGTAGTCAGCCAAAACCTGGCTCACAGGAAGAAAGGGTGAAAGTCAACACGTCATTTAGCATAGGGAAAGCATCGCGAACGATTTTAATCTTTAGTGCGCGAATGGCGTTGATGCTTGCTGCCGGATAGAGGCAAATTCCAACAATTTATTTAAGGATGGTAAGGGCTTGTGCGGGGGAGGAGGGGGAAAAAAGCCCCTGCAAAGATGAGGGGCAAGACACACAACAACACCAGGGAAATCGGTAGTACTCACTTTGCCGATACTATAAGGATTTTATGGGTAAACTTCACCAAAATATTGTGCTCTGAATGTGACAAAGGTGCAGTCGTTCATAAGTAACGGTAATTTATTGATGCTCGAAGGCTGAAAGGAATGAGCCAGAGCGGCCAGTTTTTAGTCGCCGATATCGCAGAAGTTTAATGTTATGTAAATTACGCGCTTAATTGTGCCGGGATGCTTCTTTTTAAACGATAAGTTGGGTAATTTGGCCGCTCTCCCGCAAGTTCGAGAGTATAACAATGAAAATGATCCGCCTGTTTGCCGTAGCTGGAGCGCTGATCGTGCTCGTTTACTTCCTTACACATACCTGAGGTGGCTTTATCTCGGAATGTGGCAGCAATACCTAAAAAAAACGGCGCCTTCCGGCGCCGTTTTTTGTTTGTCTGCCGATCAGCGGCCGAACAGGTCGCGGCGGCGTGGGCGAACAAACTGCGCGATCAGCACAATCAGCGCCACCAGCAGATAGGCGCCGAAGATGCCGACCAACCATTGCGGCATTTCCAACGTCAGGAATTGCCATTGACGCACGGAGCAGTCACCGGAAGCGTGGAACACCGCCGGCAGCCATTTGTCCAGCGGCAGCCAGGACGGGAAGCTGACGAAGAAATCGCAGGTATTGAATGGCGAAGGATGCAACTGGATCATGGTGTGCTTCCACGCCAGCTGTACGCCTTCCCAGGCGCTGTAGATCCACAGCAAGATCGCCGCGTAGCGCAGCGGCGTTTTCGGCGCGATGGCGCCCACCAGCGAGGCGCCGAGGATACCGAACAGCGCGCAACGCTCGTAAATGCACATTACGCACGGCTGCAGCAGCATAACGTGCTGGAAATAGAGCGCGACCAGTTCCAACACCAACGCTGTCAGGGCCATCAGCAGCCAGGCGCCGCGTCCTTGTGAACAGCGGTTAAAGAATTGCAACATATCTAGATTCTTCCATGCAGTAAGCAATTGAACCGGCAGTGTAAACCAATTCCTCTTCGCTGCCAGCCACCTGGGCCGGATTCAGCGTAAAAATAGTCGGTTCACCCTGCCGGCGCCGTCTCAGTGGCCGACGGCGTCGATGGACGGCAGCGTCAGCCAATGCCACTGCGTCAACAGCTCGGTCGCCGGTTCCAAGGTGAACTGGACGCACAGCAGGCCAACCACCGTCAGCATCACCGTATAAGGCAGGGCCATCCATACCATGCGGCCATACGACAAACGCACCAGCGGCGCCAGCGCAGACGTCAGCAGAAACAGAAACGCCGCCTGCCCGTTAGGGGTAGCGACCGAGGGCAGGTTGGTGCCGGTATTGATGGCGACCGCCAGCAGCTCGAACTGCTTCAGCCCGATAGCGCCGGTTTCCAGCGCGGTGCGCGCCTCGTTGATGTAAACCGTGCCGACGAACACGTTGTCGGAAACCGACGACAGCAGGCCGTTGAACAGGTAGAACAGCGAAAGCTGAGAAGCGGGCTCGGCGCGCAGCACAAACTGGATCACCGGGCTGAACAGGTGCTGCTCGATGATGACCGCGACCACGGTGAAAAACACCGTCAGCAGCGCGGTGAACGGCAGCGCTTCCTGGAACGCTTTGCCGATGGCGTGCTCGTCGTTCACGCCGCACAGGGAGGTGGCGAGAACGATGACCGACAGGCCAATCAGCCCCACTTCAGCCAGGTGGAAGGCCAGCGCCAGCACCAGCCAAACGCCGATCAGCGCTTGCATCACCAGTTTGAGCCGTTCTTGTTTGCTACGGCCCGCAGTGGCCTTGCGGTCATACTCTTTCAGCACGTCGCGTACCGCTTCCGGTAGCTGCGCGCCGTAACCAAACAGGCGAAAACGTTCTACCAGCCAACAAACCAGCAGGCCGCACACCAACACTGGCAGCGTGACCGGCGCCATTCGCAGGAAGAAATCGATAAAACCCCAGCCCGCGTTTTTGGCGATGATCAGGTTTTGCGGCTCGCCTACCATGGTCATGACCCCGCCGAGCGCGGTACCGACGCCGGCGTGCATCAGCAGGCTGCGCAGAAAGGCGCGGAATTGCTCCAGCGTCTGTTTGCGCTCTTCGCCGGTAAAATCGCTGTCATCGCCGATGTCGCCGTCGGGGCGATTCGACGTCACGTTGTGATAGATGGAATAGAAGCCGGTGGCCACGCTGATCACCACCGCCACGACCGTCAGCGCGTCGAGGAAGGCGGAAAGAAAGGCAGCGGCCAGGCAGAACGCCAGCGACAGCAGCGTTTTCGAGCGGATGTTGAGCAGCAGCTTGGTGAACACGAACAGCAGCAGTTGCTTCATAAAGTAGATGCCGGCCACCATAAAGATCAGCAGCAGCAACACGTCCAGATTATGTTCGATTTCCTGCGAGACCTGCGCCGGGCTGGTCATACCGATGGCCACGGCCTCGAGCGCCAGCAGGCCGCCCGGCAGCAGCGGGTAGCATTTCAGCGCCATCGCCAGGGTAAAGATGAACTCGACCACCAGCAGCCAACCCGCGATAAACGGGCTGGCGAAAAAGAACACCAGGGGGTTGATCGCCAGAAAAATGAGAATGGTCAGTTTGTACCAGTCGGGAGATTGCCCCAGAAAATTTTTGAGCAGGGCGCTGCGCAGGGTTGTTTCCATTGTGCTCTATGCATCCTTCAATCAGTCGTAGCACGTACCCTAACAATGCTGCGGGGGCGTGCGCAACCTGAGCTTGTTTTACGATGAGAAAATTCCTACGACCGGTATTTTTGCTCGTTTTTTGCCACGTTATGCACACTTTCGTTTATTGTTTTTCGCTCACGCTATGTCATGTCAGCACGATCTGGTATGATGAGCTGATTACTTTTACTGATTTTATCGTCGCAACGGAACGTCAAACACATGGTCATAAAGGCGCAGAGTCCTGCCGGTTTCGCGGAAGAGTACATTATTGAGAGTATTTGGAATAATCGCTTCCCCCCTGGCTCTATTTTGCCCGCGGAGCGTGAGCTTTCGGAGTTGATTGGCGTCACGCGCACCACGTTACGTGAAGTGTTGCAACGTCTGGCCCGCGATGGCTGGTTGACCATTCAGCATGGCAAACCGACCAAAGTGAACAATTTTTGGGAAACGTCCGGCCTCAATATCCTTGAGACGGTGGCCCGTCTCGATCACAAAAGCGTCCCTCAACTGATCGATAACCTGCTGTCCGTGCGCACCAATATCGCGTCGATCTTTATTCGCGCCGCGGTGCGCAATCATCCGGAGCAAGCCCAGGAAGTGTTGGCGAAGGCCGCCGAGGTAGAAGATCAGGCGGACGCTTTCAATCTGCTCGATTACGAGATCTTCCGCGGTCTGGCGTTCGCTTCCGGCAACCCGATCTACGGCCTGATCTTCAACGGTCTGAAAGGGCTGTACACCCGCGTGGGCCGTTACTACTTCTCCAATCCGGAAGCGCGCAAGCTGGCGCTGGCCTTCTACAGCAAGCTGTCCACGCTGTGCCATGAGAAATTGTACGACCAGGTGATGGATACCGTGCGCAGCTACGGTAAAGACAGCGGAGCGATTTGGCAGAGCATGCAGGGCACCATGCCGAGCGATCTGACCGAAGCGCGTCGTTAATCGCGAGTCAATGAAATAAGAAAGGGCGCCATGCGGCGCCCTTAGTCGTTGTGGCGATTACAGCGGCGTAGGCCGCGGTGGGCAGCGATCGAGCAGCTCTACACTGCCGTCTTCATTTTGCTGCTCGAGGATCACGTCGAAGCCCCACAGGCGATGCAGGTGCTTCAACACGTCGCGACGGCTCTTATCCAGTGGCGCGCGTTCCTGCGGGATGTAGCGCAATGTCAGCGAGCGGTCACCGCGCAGATCCACGTTCCAGATCTGAATGTTCGGCTCATGGTTGCTCAAGTTGTATTGCGCTGACAGCTCCTGGCGGATCGCCCGGTAACCGGCTTCGTTATGGATCGCGGCAATCTCCAGATAGTTGTTGCGATCGTCGTCCAGCACGGTAAACAAGCGGAAGTCGCGCATCACTTTGGGCGACAGGAACTGGCTGATAAAGCTCTCGTCCTTGAAGTCGCGCATGGCGAAGTGCAACGTGTCCAGCCAGTCTTTTCCGGCGATGTCCGGGAACCAGTAGCGGTCTTCTTCGGTCGGCGACTGGCAGATGCGCTTGATGTCCTGGAACATGGCGAAGCCCAGCGCATAAGGGTTGATGCCGTTATAGTACGGGCTGTTGTACGGCGGCTGATACACCACGTTGGTGTGGCTGTGCAAAAACTCCAGCATAAACCGCTCGGTCACTCGGCCCTCATCGTACAGATGGTTGAGGATGGTGTAATGCCAGAAGGTGGCCCAACCCTCGTTCATCACCTGAGTCTGCTTTTGCGGGTAGAAATACTGGCTGACCTTGCGCACGATGCGCAACACCTCACGCTGCCAGGGTTCCAGCAGCGGTGCATTCTTTTCAATAAAATAGAGGATATTTTCCTGCGGTTCGCTCGGATACCGGCGCGCCTGCTCCGGCGACTCTTCGCGCTCGACGCGTGGCAGGGTCTTCCACAGCGTATTCACCTGGCTTTGCAGATACTCTTCGCGGCTTTTCTGGCGCGCTTTTTCTTCCACCAAAGAGATTTTTTGCGGGCGTTTGTACCTGTCGACCCCGTAGTTCATCAGCGCATGGCAAGAGTCCAGCAGTCGCTCCACTTCATCGACGCCGTAGCGCTCTTCGCACTGGCTGATGTAGTGGCGGGCGAACAGCAGATAATCGACGATGGAGCTGGCGTCGGTCCAGCTGCGGAACAGATAGTTATTCTTGAAGAACGAGTTGTGACCATAGCAGGCGTGCGCCATCACCAGCGCCTGCATGGTGATGGTGTTCTCCTCCATCAGGTAGGCGATGCAGGGATTGGAGTTGATGACGATTTCATACGCCAGCCCTTGCTGGCCCTGTTTGTAGCGCTGTTCGGTTTCGATGAACTTCTTGCCGAAGGACCAATGGGTATAGTTGATCGGCATGCCGACGCTCGAATAGGCGTCCATCATCTGCTCGGAGGTGATCACCTCGATTTGATGGGGGTAGGTGTCGAGTCGGTAATGCTTGGCGACGCGGTCGATCTGCTCCAAATACACCTGCAGCAGTTCGAACGTCCAGTCCGGTCCATCGCTCAGACGTTTATCATCCTTAACCTTTTCATGTGTTGAAGTAGTCATCAGCGCACCCTCATTATTCACGGGTCTTGCTCAAACGGCAGACCCTGTAACAAGCATAGTTCAAGTCATAATTAACCATTGCAAATCAGTGAAATAAAAATGCCGGTACGCAAAGGAGCGAACGGCGGTCAATCCGGCGCCCGTCCCGGCAGAAGGCGGTGCGGCACCGCACTTCCTCTTCGAGTATAACCCTGCGGCAGGGGGGCGCAACACAATGCCTGTTGCACGACAAGGATTGAAAATTGTTATGTTATATTGTAACTTTTAATTTTTCCCGATAACGGACAAGGAGCGCATTTTGGCGAGGCATTTTGGCAAACTGGCGGTGGCGCTGGCCGCGTTGTTTATCAGCGGGCAGGCATGCGCCCACGGGCATCATTCACATGGCAAGCCGCTGACGGAGGCGGAAAAAAAGGCGGAGGCGGGGGTGTTCGACGATAAGGACGTCAAAGATCGCGATCTGGCCGACTGGGAGGGCGTGTGGCAATCCGTGTATCCCTATCTGCTCAATGGGGATCTTGACCCGGTATTCAAGAAGAAAGCGGCACAGGACAAGCGCAAGACCTTCGCCGAAGTGAAGGCGTATTACCGCAAAGGGTATGCCACCGATGTGGATACCATCGGCATTGAAAACGGCGTCATGGAATTTCACCGCGGTGACCAATCCAGCGCCTGTCAGTATAAGTACGCCGGGCATAAGATCCTGACGTATGTTTCCGGTAAAAAGGGCGTGCGTTATCTGTTTGAATGCCAGGATGCCGGCAGCCTGGCGCCGAAATTCGTGCAGTTCAGCGATCACATTATCGGCCCGCGCAAATCGGCGCATTTCCATATCTTTATGGGCAACACGTCGCAGGAAGCGTTGCTGAAAGAGATGGATAACTGGCCGACTTACTACCCATTCCAACTGCAAACCAAAGAAGTCGTGGACGAGATGCTGCATCATTGATGCTGCTCGTTCCCGCAACCACAAGCCCGCCTGTGTGGGCTTGTGCTCAGTCAAACGGTCTGATTTGCAGGTAATCGTCCGTCACTTCCATTTCAAATAGCGTTTTATCTGCCAACAAGGTCGCACGCATTCGTTCCCGGGCTTGCCGGTAGCGTTCATCCAACTGAATATCACCGGCGCTTTCCCATGCGACTCGGCTTGGCCATTGCGCATAGCCGATAAACTGCCCGCCCACATCCCGATGCAGGCGCGAGCCAAGGCTGCCGCGCTGCAGATAGATACCTTGGGTCAACGCCAGCCAAGCCTGGCGAAAGGCGTGTTCGTGTCCGGGTTTGACTGAAAACTGGTAGATGGCGATGAACATAAGACGTTCTCCACAATAGCGACGGTGTGAACTTTAGGCGCTGCTTCTGGCTTTAACGTTCATATCGTGCTGCAGCGTTCAACATAAACGGGCGGGCCAAGGGCTCGGGTGTTTTATTCCGGTACTGAAAGTAAGGTTAACGGCAGCTGAAATTTTGCGCGATTTTTCTGCTGCGGAGGGAGGGGGCTCTCTTTGTTTGTTATGTTGGTATTTTTTATTTTATTAGATTTTTATTCTGATTAAGTGTTGGCTGGTATTTTTATATTCTGTTAAATCAATGTTGCTTATTACGCCTTTTTTGAGTGCTATCATTGATAGCGTTGATATCAATTCAGTGGCGGTATGACGCCATAATCCCCCCTAAACCGCATCTTATCGCTATTTTCAGACGGCTATTGCAAATACATGGCCCATCGACGATAAATTAATTGTGAATATTGTCACGTTTGATGACGAAGTTGTTGGACGGATTTTTTCACTGAGTTAATTTCCTGTAAGCAGAAGATTATGCTTTGTGAAGCCTTGAGCTGGAGTCAGCGATGCGAGTGGTAATTTTAGGTAGTGGAGTGGTGGGCGTAGCCAGTGCCTGGTATTTGGCGAAGGCGGGGCATGAGGTGACGGTGATCGATCGTCAGCCAGGCCCCGCACTGGAAACCAGCGCGGCGAACGCCGGGCAGATTTCACCGGGTTATGCTGCCCCCTGGGCGGCGCCGGGCGTGCCGCTGAAGGCCATAAAGTGGATGTTCCAGCGCCATGCGCCGTTGGCCATCCGCCTCGACGGCAGCAGCTTCCAGCTGAGCTGGATGTGGCAGATGTTGAAAAACTGCAACACCGAACACTACATGACCAACAAAGGCCGCATGGTGCGCCTGGCGGAATACAGCCGCGATTGTATCAAGGCGCTGCGTCAGGAAACCGGCATCCAGTACGAAGGTCGCCAGGGCGGCACGCTGCAGCTGTTTCGCACTCAACAACAGTTCGAAAACGCCGCGAAAGACATTGCGGTATTGGAAGATGCCGGCGTGCCTTACAGATTGCTGGAAGCCAGCCAGCTCGGCAGCGTCGAGCCGGCGCTGGGGCAGGTGGCGCACAAGCTGACCGGTGGCCTGCAGTTGCCGAACGACGAAACCGGCGATTGCCAGCTGTTTACGCAACAGTTGGCGAAGATGGCAGAGCAGGCGGGCGTCACCTTCCTGTTCAACCGCAGCGTCGATCGTCTGCTGGTGGAGGGCGACAAGATCGCCGGCGTGCAGTGCGGCGAGGAAGTGTTCAAGGCCGACAGCTATGTGGTGGCGTTCGGCTCGTACTCCACGGCGCTGCTGCGCGGCCTGGTGTCCATTCCGGTTTACCCGCTGAAGGGCTATTCGTTGACCATTCCTATCACCGACGAAGCGGCGGCGCCGTTCTCTACGGTATTGGATGAGACGTATAAAATCGCCATCACACGCTTCGACCAGCGCATTCGCGTTGGCGGCATGGCGGAGATCGTCGGTTTCAATACGCAGCTGGAGCAAAAACGGCGCGAAACGCTGGAAATGGTGGTGCGCGATCTCTACCCGAACGGCGGCCGGGTGGAAGAGGCGACGTTCTGGACCGGCCTGCGGCCGATGACGCCGGACGGCACGCCAATTGTCGGTCGCACCTCGCTGAAGAACCTGTATCTCAATACCGGGCATGGCACGTTGGGCTGGACGATGGCCTGTGGCTCCGGGCAGTTGTTGTCCGATCTGATGTCCGGCATTACGCCGGCGATCCCTTCCGATGACCTGGCGGTGGCGCGTTACAGCGCCGGGTTTCGTCAGCAACACGCGGTTCCGCTGAACGACGTGCATCCCGCACGTTAATCGTTGACTCTGTCATAGACTTTCCCGGCCACGCACAGGCGCGCGTGGCCGCCGTACGCTGCCCCAAGGAGAAGCGATGCCCCGTCCCATAACCGCCACGATGCATCTCGGCGCGATTGAAAATAACCTGCAGGTGGTGCGCCGTTTCGCCCCCGGTGCCAAAGTCTGGGCGGTGGTCAAGGCTAACGCCTATGGCCACGGCATCAAACACGTTTGGCGCAGCATGGCGCAAACCGACGGCTTCGCCATGCTGGATCTGGCCGAAGCGGTGCTGCTGCGCGAGTCGGGTTGGCAAGGGCCTATCCTGTTGTTGGAAGGCTTCTTCCAGCCGCAGGATCTGGCGTTGCTTGACCGTTATCGCCTGACGACGGCGGTGCACAGCGACTGGCAACTGGCGGCGATCGCCGACGCCACGCTGAACGCGCCGCTCAATGTCTATCTGAAGGTGAACAGTGGCATGAATCGGCTGGGGTTCGCACCCGGGCGGCTGCATGAGGTGTGGCGCAGGGCGCAGGCGGTAGCCAACATTGCCGAGCTTACGCTGATGAGCCATTTCGCCACCGCCGACGGCCCCGAAGGCGTGACGCAGCAGATGGCCACCATCGAGGCGGCGGCAACCGATATACCGCTGCCGCGCTGCCTGGCCAACTCGGCCGCCACGCTGTGGCACCCTTCGACCCACGGCAGTTGGATCCGTCCTGGGATCGTTCTCTATGGCGCATCGCCGAGCGGTTGCTGGAATGACGTTGCGTCGACGGGGCTGCAGCCGGCGATGACGCTGAGCAGTGAAATCATCGGCATTCAGCAGCTGAAGTCTGGCGATCGTGTGGGTTACGGTGGTCGTTACAGCGCCGCAGGCGCACAGCGTATTGGCGTGGTGGCCTGCGGTTACGCCGACGGCTATCCGCGTCATGCGCCGACCGGTACGCCGGTATGGGTTGGCGGCGTGCTGACGCGCACCCTGGGAACGGTATCGATGGATATGCTGGCGGTGGATCTGACGCCCTGTCCGCAAGTCGAACTGGGCGCCGAAGTCGAGCTGTGGGGGAAACGTCTGCCGGTGGATGAGGTGGCCACGGCGGCAGGGACGTTAGGCTATGAACTGCTGTCGGCGTTAGCGGCGCGAGTGCCGGTCGCCATCGAAGCCTGAGCCGGGGCTCAGGCGACTTTTCTGATCTGCCCTTTAATCTGCTTGCTGAGCCGCCGCGCGTGCAGCGCCAGCAGGCAGCCCGCCAGCATCACCAGCGCCAGCGACAGCTTGGGTTGCAGCGGCAACGCCATCGCCACCAGACCCAGCGCGGCGCCGCCCGCCATCTGCACGAAACCGACCAGCGCGGACGCGACGCCGGCCTCATTGGAGTAGGGTTCCAACGCGTAGCTGGTGGCCGGGCCCATCACGAATGCCAACCCGGCGCAGGCGCTGGCGACTGGCAGCATATACGCCAGCCAGTGCGTTTGCGCCGTCGCGGGCAGCAGCATGACGCCCAGCAGCAGGCCCAGACAGCCCAGCCCCATCAACATGCCGCCGGTCGCCAGACAAACCGGGCGGCCGACCTTGTGGATGATGCGGTTGGCGAAGAAGCTGACCAGCATGATCCAGAAACCGTTGGCGCCGAACACCAGCGAGAATTGCAGCGGGGTCAGGCCGGCGGTGCCCATCAGCACGTTCGGTGCCAGAGAAACGTAGGTCAGCGCCATGCCCATCGCCCCGGAGTTCACCACCGCAAAAGAGAGGAAACGCCGTTCGCTGAGGATGCGCGCGTATTGACGCACCGGCAACCCCTTGACCGGCACGGTGTCGACGGGGCGAGTTTCCGGCAGGCGCAGCGCGATGAGCACCAACACCAGCAGCGCGTAGCCGACCAGGAACCAGAAGGGCGCGCGCCAGCCGAAGGCTTCGGCGAGCAGGCCGCCGAGCAGCG
This sequence comes from Serratia sp. CY81684, assembly GCF_052166595.1. NCBI lineage: Bacteria > Pseudomonadati > Pseudomonadota > Gammaproteobacteria > Enterobacterales > Yersiniaceae > Serratia > Serratia sp. CY81684. The sequence goes on from NZ_JBJNOO010000003.1 coordinate 1,149,471, forward strand.
GCGCCAGCGCCGGGATGATGTTCAGCGTGCCGTTAAGAAAGCCGAAAGCGCGGGCGGCGTCGTCGCCATTCAGGCGATCGCGCACGCCGCTGAAGGCGACGACGGCGGTGCAGCAAACCGCCACCCCTTGCAGCAGACGCGAAGCGATGAAAATCGTCGGGCTGGTGGCCAGCGCCGCCATCGCGGCGCCGATCATGTAGAGGATAATACCGGCCAGCGCCACCGGTTTGCGGCCATAGTTATCCACCAGCGGGCCGGCGATGACCTGGCCGAGGCCAAGTACCAGAATAAATAGCGATATGGTGGATTGGATCAACGCTTCGCTGCTGCCCAGACCGACGGCAATAGCGGGAATAGTCGGCAGATAAAGATCGATGCCTAATGGGCCGAGCAGCACCAGGCTGAGAAGCATAAACAGAAACTTTTGCATAACAGAAAAGGCACGTCCGAGTGACAAAGAGGGCTAGAGTAGAGACTCTGGCGGCAAATGAAAAGGGGCAAAGCGGGTCAGCGCTGCGCCCCCTGACGATAATAGAGCGCCGAGACGGTATCGGCCACATAACGGGCCTGGTGGCGAGCATCATCCAGCGCACGATGCGGCATACCTTCGAACGGGCGAGCCTTTTTCGGGTTAAAGCCATGCAGTTCCGCCAGTGTGATCACCGTGCGCACGTCCTGAGTATCCCAAAACTTCCACGGGCAGGGCATTTCCAACTGCTGGAAGGCGTGTTCGAGGATCGCGCAGTCGAACTCTTTTCCGTTCCCCCAGACCTTTACCGTATCGGTGCTGTTCATATGGATAAAGCGGCTGAGGCTGCTCAGCACGCGCTTCAGGCTCTCGGTGCCGCCGAAGGCCTGTTTGCGTGCTTCATCGGACTGTTTTGCCCACCAGGCGACCGTGTCCAGACTGATGGTACGGCCTGGTTGGTCTTTCTGACTGCTGACGGCGGCCTCGAATTCGGCGCCGAGTTCCCCGGTCCGGGGATCGAAAAACACCGCCGCAACCACCAGAATGACGGCGCTGGGTTTTATATCCAGGGTTTCAATGTCTAACATCAGATGGTGCATCGGCGTTTCCGGTGGTGGGCGTGGTGGCTTAATGTTACTACAGAACGTGCGCCGATGCGGCCGGTGCGCACATGAAATCCTTTTAAAGCGCCTCGTTCAGGTTATGATGCTCGTGATACTCTTGTCAGGTTGGTCGCTATCGGTGAGAACGCTTATCTTTATTCTGTGCATGGCCGGCTACTTGCTGTTGCTGGGCTACCTTAGCATGTTCGTCACGGACAAGATCTGTGAGAAGGCGGGTAACTACACCAAAATATGCCGCGTCGTAGACATTTCCGAACCTCATATTCCCAAATAGCCCCCAGTTTATCCCAGATAGTCGGTGGTAATCAGCGGCGTCAGGATGGCCGCCAGCGCCGTGAGTGCCCCCCATTGCCGCCAGCCCAGCCGCGCCAGCCAGTCATGCCGCTGCGGCGGTGTGGACAGTTGCCCGACGGCTACGGCGCCGGTCAGCAGCAGCGTAAGAATCAGCAGCACCAGGCAACGGCTCACCAGCGTGAACTCAACATGCAGCACATTGGCGTAATACAGGCGCATCAGAATAAAATAGCTCAGCAAGATCCAGGCGAAAACGACGTTCTTCTTGAGCACCTGCTGCAGCATCAACGCGAGAAACAGGCTGTGAAACAGCGACAACAGCGGGGCCTCGATCGGGTGCCGAACGCAGACGTTGTAGACCGCCATATAAATGTTGAAAACCAGCAGGATATAGATCACATAAATATACCAGCCGTAGATGACCTTGAGCTTTTTCGGGGTCGGCGGCAGGGAGAGTGCGTCCGGTTTCATTAATGCCTCCTGATGATGCCATGTAAACGCTGTGCTTGAAGACGGCGCGGCGACATCGTAATTTAAAATCCACAGGGTATATATCACCCGAGCGCTAAATGACAATTAAACGCGGGATCGGCTTTATTTCCGCGTTGGCCTGGAACTCTTTTGCGCCCGCGGGGTCGATTGGCGTACGAATGCCTGGCGGTTTTTGCACTATGATGACAGATATAATTTATTGATATGAAAGATTATAAAAACACTTCGGGCACAAAAATCCTGCTGCTGTTCAGCCTGGCGTTTTATACGCTGTTGCCACCGTTGCTGACGGCGGTCGTGTTCAACCGTTTCAATCTTAATCCGTTCGCGATCGTCAAATTTTTTCACTTCAACCCGTTTTTGGCCGATCGGGGCATACCCGGTTATCAGACTTTCTTCTACTTGCTGATGCTATGGTTGGGGTTGAATGCTTTGCTCTGGCTGCTGGTGTGGGGAGCGGGGCGATTGTATCAGCGCTGGCGATCGCCGCGCGGCTGATAGTTTCTCAAAGGGGAAAGTTGCCTGGGGAAATGACTTTGCATTCAATAATGAGACGTATTATCATTTCATTCGCCGGTGAGGGGAAAAGGGTTGTCTCCTTCTGTGCCCCCCGATCCGGCACGACATTGCTCACATTGCTTCCCGTTTTCATGCCAGCCTTGCGCTGGCACTTTTTTATCCCACGCCAAAAACCATGACGTCGGTGGTCAGCCTCTTTTCATTAATATGACTGTTAAAAGCCAGCGCGCGGCATTGGGGCGTTAGAACAGCGAAAACAGCAACACCACCGGCAGGCTCAACGGCCAGGTTAACCCGATGGTCAGTGCGCTGATACAGCGAATTTTGACGGTGTCCCGGCTAACCAGGTAGGTGAAAACCATAGAAACTAACAGACCAATAAAATAACAGTATTGCGTTGCAACCCACAGCGGTGACATGAAACCCGATCCCAGTTGTATTTTTACGCGCGAATTCTAGGAGCTTGGCGGGTGATAATCAATGACCAAAGGCCCTTTATTCAAACCTTTATCCATAAGTATGCATAATTTATTTCTATAAAGAACGTAGGGTTATTAGCGGCTTTATGTTTATTGCCAAAAGAAATCAACAGCATAGTTACCGGTAACATTTTGCGTCAGGCAAGCCATCCTTCTGGAGTGAACTCCGTTGAGCAGTTAAAGAGTTGGTGAAGGGGGAAACGCGGTGGGGTTATGACTCATAAAAATTAATGATGTATTTGCGAACAGCAAGGCTAAGGTGAGGTGGCGTCGGTTTTGGGGGTACGTGAACCCTTCAGGCGCCGGTTTTAGCGCATCAGTCGCGATGCGCCGCTTGCCCGCCAGGGAGGGGGATGGTTGTCGTTACGGGTTTAATGAATGTTAAGACCGTAGACGAACAGCCACGAAAACAGCAGCGCCAGCAGGCATGCCATAAAAACGATGGAGATCATTTCCTTCACAACTTCATTCCTTTTCCCGGTGAGCCAAATTTACTTCTCTTTGTTTTTGCGCGAAATTTTAGATCGGTATGGGTAAAAATCCTAGTTTTAATCCTTTTTTTTCCCGGCCTTGCGGCGTAAGCCGCTTCGATAAGCCGTGGCGGCGGTGGAAAATCGGAGACGTTAACTCGTCGTAGCTATTGCTGAACGCCATGAGGCTGACTATATAAAAGGGGGACTGCGTGGCGTCGAAGGCAGCCAGGCTCGCCCCTTGCGGGGGCGTTCATCTGCCTGCGGCGCTTTCCTATGAGATGAAGGAGTCGGCAATGAGCACAAAACCAACTATCGTGCTGGTACACGGATTCTGGGGCGGCGCCGCGCACTGGAGTAAGGTCATCATCGAGTTGTCGCGCAGGGGATATACGGCGATTCATGCGGTGGAAATGCCGTTGACGTCGCTGGCTGAGGATGCGGAACGTACGCGTAAGATGGTCGCGCAGCAAGCGGGACCGGTATTGTTGGTCGGGCACTCTTACGGCGGTGCCGTGATCACGGAAATGGGCAACCAGCCTAACGTGGTTGGCCTGGTCTACATCGCCGCGTTTGCGCCTGATGCCGGTGAAAGTGCCGGCGGTATTACGCAAGCGCATCCTCCTGCGGCAGTCGAGAATCTGGCCCCGGACAGCGACGGTTATCTGTGGATTAAAACCGACAAGTTTCACGAAAGCTTTTGCCAGGATCTGACCGCCGACGAGGCATTGGTGATGGCGGTGGCGCAGAAGGCCCCGCTGGCCGATACCTTTGGCAACACCATCGGCGAGCCCGCCTGGAAACATAAGCCGTCATGGTATCAACTTTCCAGCGACGATCGCATGATAGCGCCGGAGAATCAGCGGCGCATGGCGCAGCGGCTGCAGGCCAAGAAAGTGATGGTGCTGAATGCCAGCCATGCCTCGCTGGTTTCCCATGCCGATGAGGTGGCGGGTTTGATTGACGAAGCGGCCGGTTTGAAATAATGCAGGGGCAGGAAGGCTCGACATTCTGCGGCAGATTATTCCTTCGCTGATATCGCTATAACAGCATCATCAACACGACGGCGACGGCAATAATGGCGTAGAGGTCTGCCTTACGCATATCGCCTTAGCGCCCGTTAACGCCGATCATTTCTATTGCCGCGCGATGCAGCCGCTGAAAATAATCATCGGGCTGCTTTTCTATCTCCTGGATAAGGCTGGCGAGCAGGTTCTGTTTGGTTATCGGCTTGTTGGCGGTCAACACCAGCAGCACGTTTTTGCCGAGCAGGCAACATATTTGCTTATGGTATTCATCAACATCGTGCTTGTTGAGGCCATAGAGGGTGTAGTCGATCATGATGTCTAACCTGCTGACAGGTAAATGCCCGCCGCAGCGGGCTGAGAAGCCATAGAAAAATAAAATGAGGCAAATTTCGCTTAGGAAGAGACTTAAGCGATGGGGTAACGATAACTGAATGGGAATATTCCTATCAAGCCGTGCGGAGGGGAGCGGCGGATGTTTAGGAATAACCTCAGAAGAACAAATAATAGAGAGGACCGTTCTGGGGAATCTGACTTATTATTGTTGTTGTCATTGTTTAAAAAATAAACATGGGTTTTGCAAATATATAATGCGAAAAGAAACAGCCGGAAAACGGTGCTTTCCGGCTGTGGTGACATTCACGCGGCGTTATTCACACGGTCTGCTTACGGAACAGTTCGCGGAATACCGGATAGATATCGTCCGGTTCGCGGATATGCTGCATGGCGAAGTTGTCGAATTTCGCCTGCAGATCCTCGTATTCGCGCCACAGCGTTTGGTGAGCGCGGCGAGTGATTTCTATGTAGCTGTAATAACGCACCATCGGCAGGATCTTTTTCGCCAACAGCTCATGACACAGCGGTGAATCGTCGGCCCAGTTGTCGCCGTCCGACGCTTGCGCGGCATAGATATTCCATTGCGCCGGGTCATAACGCTCTTCGACTACGTCATTCATTAACTTCAGCGCGCTGGAAACGATGGTGCCACCGGTTTCCTGCGAATAGAAGAACTCCTGTTCGTCCACCTCTTTCGCCTGGGTGTGATGGCGAATATAGACCACCTCGACGTTTTTATAGGTTCGGCTCAGGAACAAATAGAGCAGAATGTAAAAACGCTTGGCCATGTCTTTGGTCGCCTGGTCCATCGAGCCGGACACGTCCATCAGGCAGAACATCACCGCCTGGCTGGAGGGCTCCGGCCGGCGCTCATAGTTTTTGTAGCGCAGGTCGAAGGTATCGATAAACGGCACGCTTTCGATTTTCTTGCGCAGTTCGGCAATTTCCTTGCGCAGCCGCTCCTCTTCCAGCAATTGCACCGGCTCGGTATTTTCCAACTGGGTCAGCGCATCTTCCAGCTCGTGCAACGCGCGTCTTTTACCGGCGGTCATGGCGGTTCGTCGCGCCAGCGAGTTCTGCAGCGAACGCACGACGCTGATGTTGGCCGGCACGCCATTGGCGGTATAGCCGGCACGATGGGTTTTGAACTCGGTCAACTGCTTGTACTGATTCTTTTTCAGATTGGGCAGGGCGAGATCCTCGAACAAAAGATCGAGGTACTCGTCTTTGGAGATCTGGAAGACGAATTCATCCTGGCCTTCACCGTCCTGGCTGGCGTTGCCCTGGCCGCCGCCACCGCCTGCGCCGCCCTGAGGCCGCTCAACGCGATCGTTCTGCACGAAGTGGTCATTGCCTGGGTGAACGCGATGGCGTGTGCCGCCGCGCCCCTGATGAAACATCGGTTCGTTGATATCGTCAGTGGGGATGGAGACCGACTCCCCGCTGTCTACGTCGGTGACCGAACGCTTGTTGATGGCTTCGGCAATCGACTGTTTGATTTGCGACTTGTAACGGCGCAAGAAGCGCTGGCGGTTCACCATGCTCTTGTTTTTGCCGTTCAGCCGTCGGTCAATGAAATAGGCCATACTTCCCCCAAACGACGTTGCCAACTCTTCATGTCCCGGTCGCGACAGCGCAATGTGTAAGCCCCTCCTTGGGCTGCGCTGCAACGTCCATGACTGTGGACATGGCCCTGATAATGCCGCTTACCTGAGGCGTTATGAGGATTTTCTGACCCGCAGATACCATTCACACAACAGGCGCACCTGCTTGCGGGTATAGCCTTTCTCCATCATGCGGTCGACGAAGTCGTCGTGTTTTTTCTGCTCGTCCGTCGACGTTTTGGCGTTAAACGAAATCACCGGCAACAGCTCTTCGGTATTGGAGAACATTTTCTTCTCGATCACGGTGCGCAGCTTCTCGTAGCTGGTCCAGTTCGGATTGCGGCCGTTGTTGTTGGCGCGGGCGCGCAGCACGAAGTTCACGATTTCGTTGCGGAAATCTTTCGGGTTGCTGATGCCGGCCGGTTTTTCAATTTTCTCCAGTTCGGCGTTCAAAGACTCGCGGTCGAACAGCTGACCGGTGTCGGGGTCGCGATACTCCTGATCCTGGATCCAGAAGTCCGCGTAGGTCACGTAACGGTCAAAAATGTTCTGTCCGTATTCCGAGTAGGATTCCAGATAGGCGGTCTGGATCTCTTTGCCGATAAACTCGGCGTATTTCGGGATCAGATAGCCTTTCAGATGTTCGAGGTATTTCTCGGCCAAATCCTGCGGGAACTGTTCGCGTTCGATCTGCTGCTCCAGCACATAGAACAGGTGCACCGGGTTGGCTGCCACCTCGGCGTGATCGAAGTTGAATACCCGCGAGAGGATTTTAAAGGCGAAACGGGTGGAGAGGCCGTTCATGCCTTCGTCAACCCCGGCGTAGTCGCGGTACTCCTGATAGGACTTGGCTTTCGGATCGGTATCCTTGAGGCTTTCGCCGTCATACACGCGCATTTTCGAGTAAATGCTCGAGTTTTCCGGCTCTTTCAGCCGCGACAGCACGCTAAAGCGCGCCAGCGTTTCGAGGGTGCCCGGCGCGCAGGGCGCGTGAGTCAGCTCGCTGTGGTCCAGCAGCTTGTCGTAAATCTTGATCTCTTCCGACACGCGCAGGCAGTAAGGCACCTTGACGATGTACACGCGGTCGAGGAACGCTTCGTTGTTCTTGTTGTTACGGAAGGTCACCCACTCGGATTCGTTGGAGTGCGCCAGAATAATGCCGTTGAACGGCAGGGCGGAGATGCCCTCGGTGCCGTTGTAGTTACCTTCCTGAGTCGCCGTCAGCAGCGGATGCAGCACTTTGATCGGCGCTTTGAACATCTCGACGAATTCCATAATCCCCTGGTTGGCGCGGCACAGTGCGCCGGAATAGCCGTAGGCGTCCGGATCGTTCTGCGCGTGGTTCTCCAGCTTACGGATGTCCACTTTACCGACCAGCGCCGAGATGTCCTGGTTGTTCTCATCGCCCGGTTCGGTTTTGGCGATGGCGATCTGCTCCAGGATGGAAGGGCGCACCTTCACGACTTTAAACTTGGTGATATCGCCGCCGAACTCGTGCAGGCGCTTCGCCGCCCACGGCGACATGATGGTGCCGAGATAGCGACTTGGGATGTTGAACTCTTTTTCCAGGATTGAGGCATCTTCCTGAGGGTTGAACAGGCACAGCGGATGATCGTTGACCGGGCTGCGTTCGCCGTTGGCGCTGAGGGTGTAGATGGGCACGCGCTGCATCAACGCTTTAAGGCGTTCTGCCAGCGAGGATTTACCGCCGCCCACCGGGCCCAGCAGGTAAAGGATCTGTTTCTTCTCTTCCAGGCCCTGCGCGGCGTGCTTCAGGTAAGAGACGATCTGTTCGATGGCCTCTTCCATGCCGTAGAATTCTTCGAAGGCCGGATAGCGTGCGATCACGCGGTTGGAGAACAGGCGCGACAGGCGTGATTCTAGCGCAGTGTCGACCATCACAGGTTCACCGATAGCCATCAGCAGACGTTCGGCCGCGTTGGCATAGGCACTGCGATCTTGCCGGCAAATGGTAAGAAATTCCTGCAGTGTGAACTCTTCGTCCTTGGCAGCTTCGTAGCGCTGGCGATAGTGGTCAAATATGTTCATGATGCCCGTCCTTTCGTTATTAGCACAGGTTAAAGAGAGCGTGTGATAGTGTTCTGGCTCCCGAAAGATGAGAATACGCCTGAGTACAGCAACCCGTATGCCAACTTGGTGCGCTTATTATCGCGAGTTGCGCTGTATGCCACTGGGCCCAGGATAAATTCACCTTCTGATTTAAGCTTAGTTTGCTTGCCGGAAAATTTCCTGCCGCAGAAAAAGCTTTTTTTAAGTCATATCAATGACTCAGTTATTACCGTGGAAGCCAAATGCCTTGTCTGGCGCGGCCTGCGGGATAAAACGTCATCGTTCCGCCATGATTAATTCATAATTCCGCTATAAGTTATTCGATCTTGGTCGTTTTCCTTTGTAAAGATTAGGCGCGCAACTAAATTTTCACATAAACTATCGCGGCTATTAACCCTGTAATTTATGGAAAAAGAACCAGTGAAGATTTCAAAACTCAAAACGCTAGCAATTATCGCTTCCGCAATGGTTTGTGCGCAAAGTGCTCAGGCGGGGACCTGGTCACTCGGTGCTGCCGCGCTGGTTAGTCCGGACGCGTATCGCGGTTATCAGGACCGCGTTTATCCGGTGCCCGTCATCGACTATGAAGGTGACGACTTCTACTTCCGTACTCTGACCGCCGGTTACTACCTGTGGAAAGATCAAGAAAACCAGCTGAGCATCATGGGTTACTACACGCCATGGGGCTACCGTCCGGGCGACAGCGACGACGATCGCATGAAGCGCCTCGACAAGCGTCGCGGCACGCTGATGGCCGGCCTGGCCTATTCGCACAACGCGGAATGGGGCACCCTTCGTACCACGTTCACCGGCGACACGCTGAACAACAGCAACGGGCTGGTGGGCGATGTCGCTTATCTGTACAAGTTTGATCTGGACGCGCTGACGCTGGTCCCGGGTGTGGGCGTGATGTGGAACAGCAAGAACCAGAACAAATATTACTACGGCGTCAGCGCCAATGAATCACGCCGCAGCGGCCTGGACAGCTACACCCCTGGCGATAGCTGGGCTCCGTATCTCGAGCTGAGCGCCAATTATCAGATCAACAAAAGCTGGAACGCCTTCTTCGTCGGCCGCTATGTGAAATTGTCGGATGAAGTGAAAGACAGCCCGATGGTGGATAAATCTTACACCGGTTTGTTGATGACGGGTGTGAGCTACACCTTCTAATCACGCATTGCACAACTATCGTGCATGTCGTGCATCAAAAAGGGGCGCTGGCGCCCCTTTTGCACATCCGTGGTGCGCTTCCGCGCACGGTTCCTCAGACCTTCTTACGACTGCGGAAGGTGACACCCAAACGGGCGGGTTGCTCGCCGGCAGCGACCAGCGGTTTGCTGACGCGCCCGGTCTCGATGCAGACCATGGTCTTGTAACCGTCGTTCGGCATATCCCCCATGCTGCAGGAGAGTTCCACGCCGGGGTTCCAGGCGATGACGTCGCTCATATGATGGTGGTGAACCTCGATGGTGCGAGCGAGTGCCGGATCGCGGATCTGGCTGAAAGCTTCCGGGCGGGTATAGACGCGGTCGGTTTGGCCGATGAATGTCACTTCGCCCGTCTGATGCGCCTCTGCGCCGCCCGCCACCTTGTCGATATAAGGCTCGCCCAGGCCCGCCACGCTGACCCGATCGATGTCGCCGACCTGGAAGTAACTGTGCAGCGCCGCCGTGGCTTGATAATCGCCGTGCGATTCCAGCTCGATCTCGCACTCTTCACCCAGCTTGAAGCGAGCAATCAGCGTGAAGGCGTGCGGCCACAGTTTGCGGGTCTGCTCATTGTCTTTCAGCGTAAAGGTCAGGATGACGCCGTTCTCATCTTCATCGTGCGCCGTCAGACTCCAGGGCTGGTTGCGGGCAAAGCCGTGGGAGGGTTGCGCCACCGGGCCGAACCACGGCCAGCAGATCGGCACGCCACCGCGGATGGCCTTGCCTGTGGCGAAAGGCGTGTTGTTGCTGAGCCAAATCACCGGCTGCTCACCGCTGGGCTGCCAGGCCAGCAAATGCGCGCCTTGCAGCGCGACGGCCGCGCGCACTTTCGGGTGCGACACCACAACCACGCCCAGCTCATCGAGTTGCCGCTGGCTGATATAAGGAGAAATTTGTTCGGAAACGGGCAGGGTGAAAATTTTCTCGTTCATTTCATGACCTATTGTTTGCCGGAGATAGAAATGGACCCTATTAGCTTTCGGGTCACAACCAGGCCCTCAGGCGCATGCTTAGACAGTGACTGAGGTGAGTGTGTGCAGCGAACAACGCTGTGACTCGAAAGATGACGGGTAAAAAAAGGGCGACAAAAAAATGTCGCCCTCATTATCAGCTTAACATCATGCCATTACTTGGAGATGTGAGCGATCAGATCCAGAACCTTGTTGGAGTAGCCGGTTTCGTTGTCGTACCAGGAAACCAGTTTCACGAAGTTGTCGTTCAGTGCGATACCGGCTTTGGCATCGAACACGGAGGTCAGCACTTCGCCGTTGAAATCGGTGGAAACCACGTCGTCTTCAACATAGCCCAGAACGCCTTTCATAGAGCCTTCAGCGGCGTCTTTGATGGCTTTCTTGATTTCTTCGTAGGTAGCCGCTTTTTCCAGACGCACGGTCAGGTCAACAACGGACACGTTAGGCGTCGGTACGCGGAACGCCATACCGGTCAGTTTGCCTTTCAGCTCTGGCAGAACCACGCCAACCGCTTTCGCTGCGCCGGTAGAAGAAGGGATGATGTTCTGGGATGCGCCGCGGCCGCCGCGCCAGTCTTTGTGAGACGGGCCATCAACGGTTTTTTGAGTAGCGGTGGTGGCGTGAACGGTGGTCATCAGGCCTTCAACGATACCGAAGTTGTCGTTGATGACTTTAGCCAGTGGCGCCAGGCAGTTGGTGGTGCAAGAGGCGTTGGACACGATGTCCTGGCCGGCATATTTGTCAAAGTTGGCGCCGCGAACGAACATTGGGGTCGCATCTTTGGATGGGCCAGTCAGAACCACTTTTTTAGCGCCGGCGGTGATGTGTTTACGCGCGGTTTCGTCGGTCAGGAAGATACCGGTCGCTTCAGCAACCACATCAACACCCACTTCGTTCCACTTCAGGTTAGCCGGGTCTTTCTCTGCGGTAACACGGATGGTTTTGCCATTAACAACCAGGTGGCCGTCTTTAACTTCTACCGTACCGTTGAAACGGCCGTGAGTAGAGTCATACTTCAGCATGTAAGCCATGTACTCTGCGTCCAACAGGTCGTTGATTGCAACGATCTCGATGTCAGAACGCTCTTGAGCAGCACGGAAAACAATGCGACCGATACGGCCAAAACCGTTGATACCTACTTTGATAGTCATATATTCCACCAGCTATTTGTTAGTGAATAAAAGGTTGGTTGTAAAATTACAAAAACCTTACCCAGCGTCAAGCGGAATCGTGTCAATACTTGCGGCAAGTCAAACCGGAAGGGTGGTTTTGCACGCTTATTGCACAGTCCATTTGCGCTCGGCCTCATCCGTTATATGGGGACAAGCCGCCAAGTATAAAGTCAGCATACGCAAGATGTGTGATCGTTATCACATATCATCGTGACGTGGCCTTTATGGGCTACAGTTTAGGCCAAAAACCCCTGCAGCGGTGTTAATTTTTTGTTATTATTAATCATTGTTTTCGTTGACATTATCCACATTCAGAGATAAGCACAAATGGCTAAAGAGACAACCCCCGGTCATCCGGTCACGGAACTGAATGAAATCCAACGTTATGTGACGCAACAGCGCGGCACCGAAGCGCCGTTCAGTGGCAAATTGCTGCACAACAAACGCGAGGGCGTGTACCATTGCCTGTGCTGTAACCAGCCGCTGTTCTATTCCGAAACCAAATACGATTCCGGCTGCGGCTGGCCGAGCTTTTATGAGCCGGTTTCCGCCGATGCAATCCGTTATCTTGATGATAATTCACATAATATGCATCGTGTTGAAATCCGCTGCGGCCACTGCGACGCGCATCTGGGGCACGTTTTCCCTGATGGCCCGCAGCCGACCGGCGACCGCTACTGCGTCAACTCCGCCTCGCTGAGTTTCACCGATGGCGAAAATGGCGACCAAACGGCCGGTTAAGTGGTAATTTAATCAACAAAATCGATTCAGCTAATTATTCATCTGTAAGCGAGAAGGGCTCTGATGGACGTGAAAGATCTGATTGCGGCGATGACGCCCGAGATATACCAGCGCCTGGTGCAGGCGGTTGAGCTGGGCAAGTGGCCGGACGGCGTGGCGCTGACGCCTGAGCAGAAGGAAAACAGCCTGCAGGCGGTGATGCTGTGGCAGTCGATGAACAACGTCGATCCGCAGCACATGAGCATCGGCACCGACGGGCAGATCGTGATGAAGAGCAAGCAAGAACTGAAGCAGCAGTTTGTTGCCGAGCCGCTGGTCAAACTTAAACCGCAGTAAGCTGTCCCTAAAGCGGGGCGATGTCGCCATCGCCCCGTCGATTTACTGTTTCTCGCCTTTTATTATTCCCAGCGACTCCGCCAGCTGTTGCGCCAGCCGGTTATTGTCGTCCGCGCCGTACTCCCAGAACATCGCTCCCCCCAATCCCTGGCTTTTGATGTACTCGGCTTTGATAGCCACCGAACGCGGGTTCTCGTAGGAGATGGCGAACAGCGGTTTGCCTTCGGCGGATTGCAGCGTCAGGTAAGGCACCTTGGCGTCGTCATCCCAGTGCTCGCGGAAACGCTGCTGCGGATCGTTGAGCAATTTGCTGACGATATCGTGGTATTTAAAGTAAGTGTCTTTGCTGAGATCCAACCCCAGCGTGCGGAACAGAGCGGTTTCTCGCGCACTGAAATAAGGCTGCGTCACCGGATGTTTGGCGGCGTCCGGCTTGTCCCAGTCGATGCCCGCTTCGGTCGCTCGTTTCGGCACCCGGCCGTAGAAACCGAGACCCAGGTTCATCTGCGCCGGTTTTAATCCGGCGGCAAGATAATGTTTTACCACGGAATCGGCGCTGTAGCGGTCGGCGGCGGCTACGGTTGGCCAGCGCTTTGAATCGTACAGGTTGGCATTGAAGTACTGTGTGCCGTAAGCCATATCGTAGGTCATCAGATTGATGTAGTTGAGGTAAGGGGCAATGCTTTTCACATCGACCCATTCCTGCGGGCTTTTGACGTTGGCCCCGACGGCGATGGTTAACAGCTTGCCTTTACCCAGCGCCTGATGAAGCTCTCTCAGCAGCAGGGTGAAGTTGTCGCGGTCTGCCGGTTGGCTTTCCACCAAACCCCAGGCGCCGTTTACCGGGTATTCCCAGTCCAGATCGATCCCATCCAGCCGGTACTGTGCGATCACCTGCAGCGCGGAGCGAATGAAAATTGCCCGGTTTTCCGCGGTGGCGGCGGCGCCGGAGAAACCGCGTGCACCCCAGCCGCCGACCGACAACAGCACTTTCAGCTCGGGGTTCTGTTTGCGCAGCACCGGCAGACGTTGCAGATCGGCCGTGACTTTCGGCGACAGGTAGATCTGGTGGCGGCGAGCGGGGTCTTTCAGCGCCGCATTGGTTTCGTCTTTCTCGTCGTTGTAGATCAGGCCAAACGAATAGTTGAGATGGGTGATTTGCGTCACGTCCAGCTTGTCGATGTCACCACCGGGGCCGGCGGTAACGTCGCCGCCGCCGTTGAAGTAGCCGACGGAGAGATAGGCCGCCTGGGCCGTGCTTACCCCGGCCATAGCCAATTGCACCGCCGCCAGCAAAGGCAGCAGTTTTCGGGTTATTTTCATGTCTGTCTCCTCGTGGTCGGCAAGGCCGACCGTACCGCCAGGGGCGGGCACAATAAAGCCGGGCTCAGTGGGGCCCCGGATGCGTATAACCGATTGACGCCAAAAGCGTCGCAGCCATAACAGCAAAAGCGCCTGCCGGTCACAAGCCGTTGGGGAAGAAGAAAGGTGGTATTGTGAGCGGCGTCGATAATTTCGCCGCTGCGTAGAGAGGGCGCCGGTGGCGCCCGAGAGGATTTAGTTGGCGAGGAACTGTGACAGGGTAACTAGCTGTGCGCCGGCGCGCGCCATGTCCTGCAGCGCTTGCTCACTGTCGCCCGGCTGCAGATTCACGCCGCGGCAGCCGTCGACGATCACCTGCGTCGGATAGCCGGCAGCCAGTGCATCCAGCACGCTGAACTTCACGCAGTAGTCGGTCGCCAGGCCCATGATCGCCAGCCGCCGGACGCCCTGCGATTGCAGCCAATCGTGCAGTTCGGTCTGCGCCCGGTGGCCGTTATCGAAGAACGCGCTGTAGCTGTCGATGCTCGTATCCTGCCCTTTGCGAAAAACGGCATTGATGTGTTGCCGCTGCAATTGAGGATGAAAATCGGCGCCGTGGCTCCCTTGCACGCAGTGCACCGGCCACCACACCTGCGGCAGACCTTCCAGCTCGCCGAGGGTACCGACCTGCGCATGGGAGTTCATCGCAAAGCTGCGGTGATTGGCGGGATGCCAGTCCTGGCTGGCCACCACCGGCTCGCCCCGCGCCAGGCAGGCGGCGATCGCCTGATTGGCTACCGGGATGACGGCGTCGCCCTCCGTGACCGCCAGCGCGCCGCCGGGGCAGAAATCGTTTTGCAGATCGATCAACAACAGGGCCGTTTTCATCGCCGCTCCAGAGTTCAGTAGGTTAACCGTTGATGCTCAGCTCGCCGCGCAGATCTTGCTGCATCAGCGTGCGGATTTGTTCCGGCGTCAGCGGCTGGCTCAACAGATAGTGCAGCTTGGTCAGGGCGGCTTCCACCGTCATGTCGAAACCGCTGATCACCCCGGCATGCGCCAGCGCGTTGCCGGTGGCGTAGCCTTCCATATTGACGCGCCCGGAGATGCACTGCGTCAGGTTGACCACCACGATGCCGCGTTCAGAGGCCGCACGCAACTCGTCGATCAGCTCGGCCTTCTGTGGTGCGTTGCCGACGCCGTAGGAGCGCAGGATCAGCGCTTTGACCGGCTGCAGCAGGAAGTTGCGCACCACCGCGCCGGAAATGCCCGGATAGATGGTGACCACGCCGATCGGCTGCGGCGTGATGTCATGCACCTGCAACGCGCCGTTGCAAGCCGGACTGTCGATGCCTTGCTGGCGGCGAATGTGGATGCCGGCTTCCAGCAGCGGCGGCAAATTCGGGGAGGCGAAGGCGTCGAAGCCGTCGGCGTGCGCTTTGGTGGTGCGGTTGCCGCGGAACAGCTTGTTGTTGAAGAACAGGCTGACTTCGTTCACCGGATGGTTGGCCGCCAGATACAGCGCGTTGAGCAGGTTGGTTTGGCCATCGGAGCGCAGCTCCGCCAGCGGGATCTGCGAGCCGGTGACGATCACCGGTTTGGCCAGGTTTTCCAGCATGAAGGAAAGCGCAGAGGCGGTGAACGCCATGGTGTCGGTGCCGTGCAGGATCACGAAGCCGTCGTAGCGATCGTAGTTCTGCTTGATGTCGTCGGCGATGTGCTGCCAGTCTTCCGGCGTCATGTCTGAAGAGTCAATCAATGGCGCGTATTCATGAATGGTGAAATCCGGCATCTCCGGCCGATGGAATTCGGGCATCAGCGCCAGCTGGCGCTGCAGGTGCCCGGAAACCGGGATGTAGCCGTGATCGGAACGCTGCATGCCGATGGTGCCGCCGGTGTAGGCGACGTAAATGGATTTCTTTTGCATGGTTATGATTTTAACAAAGATAAGATGGGCTGAATTATAGGGACATGGCGGCAGAAAAAAAGCCCGGCGGTGGCCGGGCTGCAGAATTATTTGTTAGCGGACTTCTCCGCAGGTGAGACAGATCGCATAACGGTTTTGCGGATCGTTCAGGTTATTGAACAAGCCCGGTTGTTCTTTCACCGCGTTGGCGACCGAAGCCAGCGGGGCGGGCAGCATGGCCTGAATCGCGGCCGGCAGCATGGCGTGAATGGAAACGCCAAACTGGCTGAGCACCATATCGCTCAGGCTTGGGGTATCGACGAACCAGTCGAGCTGCCACTGCTGCAGCTTTGCCAGCTCGGCGGCTTTCTTCACCGCGTCGTCGAAATCGCCCAACTGATCGACCAGGCCGTTGGCCTTGGCGTCGCTGCCGAGCCAGACGTGGCCCTGTGCGATTTGGTCAACCTGCTGCGGGGTCATCTTGCGTGATTTGGCGACCAGATCGAGGAAGTTCTTATACCCGTTTTCGATATTCAGCTGCATCATCTGCGAGAACTCCTGCGGCAGCGCCTTGGTGACCGCGATATCGGCCAGCGGCGAGGTCGCCACGCCGTCGGTGTGCACACCCAGCGTATCCAGGGTTTTCTCGTAGGTATTGATGATGCCGAAAATGCCGATAGAACCGGTCAGGGTGCTCGGGCTGGCGATGATATAGTCGGCCGGCGTCGAGACCCAGTAGCCGCCCGACGCGGCCATGCCGCCCATCGACACCACCACCGGTTTGCCGGCGGCGCGCACGGCGGCCAGCTCGGAGCGGATCACTTCGGACGCGCTGACGCTGCCGCCTGGGCTGTTGACGCGGAACACCACGGCCTTGACGGCCGGATCCAGACGCGCCTGGCGCAGCTCGGCGGCGGTGGTGTCCCCCCCGACGTTGCCCGGCGTCTGCTGGCCGTCCATGATGGCGCCGTTGGCGAACACCACGGCGATCTTGCCGCCCTGGTTGGCGTCCGGCTTCGGCTGATAGTCGTAGATGCTGATGGCGTTGAAATCGTTCGCCTGTTTGTCCCAGCCGAAGGTCTTGACCAACTGATTTTCGATCGCGGTGCGCGACGCCAGCTCATCCACCAGCTTATTGTCCAGCGCGTAGCGGGCGGTGTCGCCACCGGCCGCCTGCAGGCCGCTCAGCACGCCGGCTGCGCCCGGGAACAGCTGCTGCGGCGTCAGTTGGCGGTTGGCGGCCACGGTCTCCAGGTAGTTCTGCCACAGGCCGCCGATCCAACGGCTGTCCGCTTCGCGCGCCGCCGGGGACATATCGTCGCGGATCAGCGGTTCGACCGCCGATTTATAGGTGCCGACGCGGAAGATATTGGTGGTGACCTTGAGCATGTCCAGCAACGATTTGTAGTACAGGTTGTTGGTGGCGAAACCGTGCAGATCGACCGCGCCCTGCGGCGACAGGAAGACCTTGTTGGCGTAGCTGGCCAGGTAGTATTGCGTTTGGTTGTAGCTGTCGCCGATGGCGAAGATCGGTTTGCCGCTGTCGCGGAACTCGCGCAGCGCTTTGCCGATATAGCGCAGCGACGGCTGATCGGCGCCGGCGAAGTCATTCAACTGCAACACCATGCCGGTAATGTTTTTGTCGTCTTTGGCCTTGCGGATGCTGTCGACTACATCGAACAGCGAGTTTTCCTGCAGGCGGCTACTGGAGGCGCCCAACAGTTCGCGGCCCCATTGCCGCACCCGGTTGTTTACCGAAGGCTGATCGACCACCACGCCGCTTAAATCGACCAGCAGCGCACCGCGCGCCGGGGCCGTCGAGGTGGAGGAACTTTGGAAGGACAGATAGATGCCAACCCCAACCAGGATCAGCAAGACCAGGAACAGGTTAAGGATCAGTTCCCTGATAAAATTCAGCAGACGCCATGTCCACCGGAAAATGCCGGCAAAAATTTGCCACAATGTGCGCATGTGCTCTCCAACAAGAGTCGAGAATGTTCCGCTATCCTAATGAGCGGCCGGGTAAATGTCAGCTTTAAATCGCGACTCACAGACGCTATCGTCGAGGCTGTAACTCGTCGTTTAGCTATGTTAACGTGGCCGGAATGAAAATTGTTATCAGGAGTTTACGATGGATGCTCTGGATCTTTTATTGAATCGCCGCTCGGCTTCGCGTCTGGCGGAACCGGCGCCGGCGGGGGAAGTGCGCCAAAATATCATCAACGCGGGCCTGCGTGCGCCCGATCACGGCGCGCTGCAGCCGTGGCGTTTCGTGATGATCGAGAATCAGGGTCTGGAGCGCTTCAGCCAGCTGCTTCAGGCGGCGGCGAAGCAGGATCAGCTGGACGAAGCGGCGATTGAAAAAGCCACCAAGGCGCCGTTCCGCGCGCCGCTGATCATCACCGTCATCGCGCATTGCACTGAGGAAACCAAGGTGCCGCGGTGGGAGCAGGTGGTTTCCGCCGGTTGCGCCGTGCAGGCGATGCAGATGGCGGCGTTGGCGCAGGGCTTTAACGGCATCTGGCGCACCGGCGCCTGGACCGAGCATGCGCTGGTGCGCGAAGCCTTCGGCTGCCGCGAGCAGGATGAGATCGTCGGTTTCCTCTACCTGGGCACGCCGCAGCTGAAGGCCGCCACCAAAGTGACGCCGCCGGACAGCACGCCTTTCGTCAGCTATTTCTAAGTTTTTTCCAACGGGGCGCGGCGAAAATGCGCCAAACCCCGCAAAATTGCATGGTTTCTGAGCAGGCCGCTCGCTTATCCGCGGCGCGCTCTTATCAATCCCCTCGGCAAGCGCTACCCTATGTTATCTTGAGTGCCGTTACCGAAGGGAGTGGACTATGACATCGCCAGCGATCCGTTTAACCCAGTACAGCCATGGCGCTGGCTGCGGCTGCAAAATCTCACCGAAAGTTCTCGAAACCATCCTGCACAGCGAGCGGGAAAAGTTTGTCGATCCGCGTCTGTTGGTCGGCAATGAAACCCGCGACGACGCGGCGGTGTATGACATCGGCAACGGCGTCGGCATCATCAGCACTACCGACTTCTTCATGCCGATCGTCGACGATCCGTTCGATTTCGGCCGTATCGCCGCCGCTAACGCCATCAGCGACGTGTACGCCATGGGCGGCAAACCGATCATGGCGATCGCCATTCTCGGCTGGCCAATCGCCAAACTGCCGCCGGAGGTGGCGCAGCAGGTGATCGACGGCGGACGTTTCGCCTGCCAGCAGGCGGGGATAGCGCTGGCCGGCGGTCATTCCATCGATGCGCCGGAACCTATCTTCGGCCTGGCGGTCACTGGCGTGGTCAATACCGAGCGAGTGAAAAAGAACAGCGCCGCACAGGCCGGGGCGCAACTCTATCTGACCAAGCCGCTGGGCATTGGCGTGCTGACGACCGCCGAGAAGCAAAGCAAGCTGCGCCCTGAACATCAAGGGCTGGCGACGGACGTGATGTGCCGTCTTAACAAGCCGGGCGCCGACTTTGCCGAAGTGGCGGGCGTCACGGCGATGACCGACATCACCGGCTTTGGCCTGTTGGGCCACCTGAGCGAGGTTTGTCAGGGCTCCGGTCTGCAGGCGACGGTCTGGTTCGATCGGGTGCCGAAGCTGCCGGATGTCGAGGCGTACATCGCCGAGGGCTGCGTGCCGGGCGGCACCGGGCGCAACTTCGACAGCTACGGCCATCTGGTGGGCGAGATGAGCGATTTGCAGCGTCAGCTGCTGTGCGATCCGCAAACCTCCGGCGGTTTGCTGTTGGCGGTATTGCCTGAGGCGCAGGCGCAGGTGCTGGCGATTGCCGAGCAGCACGGCATCACGCTCAATCCTATCGGTGAGCTGCATGCCGCACAGGCAGGTAAACCGCTGATCGAGGTTGTGTAGTGTCCAAGATGCAAGGCAGGCCGGACAGCGCCGATTATCAACGCATTTTTCTGCAGGACGTGCCGCTGATTGACGTGCGTGCGCCGATCGAGTTTCAGCAAGGCGCCTTCGCTCAGGCGGTGAACCTGCCGCTGATAGTCGACAGCGAGCGGCAGGCGGTGGGCACTTGCTATAAGCAGCATGGTCAGCAAGCGGCGATTGCGCTCGGCCACAGCCTGGTGAACGGCAAACTGCGCGAACAGCGCACCGCCGCCTGGCTGGCGGCCTGTGCGCAGCGACCCGAAGGTTATATTTACTGCTTCCGTGGCGGGCTGCGTTCACAGCTGGTGCAGCAATGGCTGCATGAGGCCGGCGTCGAGTACCCGCGTATCACTGGCGGTTATAAGGCGCTGCGCAATTATCTGCTCGGCGTGTTGGCGCAAAGCGCGGCATTGCCGATGGCCCTGGTGGGCGGCAATACCGGCAGCGGCAAGACGTTGCTGGTCAACGAACTGGCCGACGGCGTCGATCTGGAAGGCGCGGCGCGCCATCGCGGTTCATCTTTTGGCCGAACGCTGACGGGGCAAAGCTCACAGATCGATTTTGAGAATCGTCTGGCTGTGTTATTGCTGAAAAAACAGCATGGTGGCAGCCGCCGTTGGGTGCTGGAAGACGAAGGGCGGATCATCGGCAGCAACAATCTGCCGTTGCCGTTGTTCAACGGCATGCAGCAGGCGCCGGTGGCGGTGATCGACGATCCGTTTGATATTCGCCTGGCACGCCTGCAGGCCGAATATATCGACGGGATGCGCGAACAGTTCGAACAGGCCTATGGCGTGGAAGAAGGCTGGCGGCAGTACGACGACTATCTGCATCACGGCCTGTTCGCCATTCGCCGCCGGTTGGGCCTGGAGCGCTTCCAGCAGCTGACGCAGCGGCTGGAAGCAGCGTTGCGGGCACAGCGTCTCAGCGGCCAGGGTGACGCGCACCGCGAGTGGTTGGCGCCCTTGTTGCAGCAGTACTACGATCCGATGTATTGCTATCAGTTGGAAAAGAAAGCCCGGCGGATCGTCTTCCGTGGTAACTATGCAGAAGTAAGAGAATTCTTGATGACGTTCAGCCAGAAAAACGGTGATTAATGCGACTGTTCATAGCCGAGAAACCGAGTTTGGCGCGCGCCATTGCCGACGTCTTGCCCAAGCCGCATCGCCGCGGCGACGGTTATATCGCCTGTGGCAACAACGACGTGGTGACCTGGTGCGTCGGCCACCTGTTGGAGCAGGCCCAGCCTGACGCCTATGACAGCCGCTATGCGCGCTGGTCGTTGGCAGACCTGCCGATCATTCCCGAAAAATGGCGGTTGCAGCCGCGGCCTTCGGTCAGCAAACAGCTCAACGCCATTAAAAAGTTGCTGCTCGAAGCCGATGAAGTGGTTCACGCCGGCGACCCGGATCGCGAAGGGCAACTGCTGGTGGATGAGGTGCTGGACTACCTGGATTTGACGGCGGAAAAGCGCCAGAACGTGCGCCGCTGTCTGATCAACGATCTCAACCCGCAGGCGGTGGAGCGCGCGGTTGAACGCCTGCGCGACAACCGTGACTTCATCCCGCTGTGCGTGTCTGCGCTGGCGCGTTCGCGCGCCGACTGGCTGTACGGCATCAATATGACCCGCGCCTACACGCTGCTGGGCCGCAACGCCGGTTACGACGGCGTGCTGTCGGTAGGCAGGGTGCAGACGCCGGTGCTCGGATTGGTGGTACGGCGTGATGAAGAGATCGAAAACTTCGTGCCAAAAGACTTCTTTGAGGTCAAGGCGCACATCGTCACGCCGAAAGAAGAACGCTTCGTGGCGCTGTGGCAGCCCAGTGAGTCCTGTGAGCCTTATCAGGACGAAGAGGGGCGTTTGCTGCACCGGCCGTTGGCGGAGCATGTGGTCAAGCGCATTGAAGGCCAGCCGGCTCTGGTCACGTCTTATAATGATAAACGGGAATCGGATACCGCGCCGCTGCCGTTTTCGCTCTCCACGCTGCAAATCGAAGCGGCCCGGCGTTATAACCTCAGCGCGCAACAGGTGCTGGACGTTTGCCAGCGGCTGTACGAAACCCACAAGTTGATTACCTATCCGCGCTCCGACTGTCGCTACCTGCCGGAAGAGCATTTCGCCGGCCGCCACGCGGTGCTGAACGCCATCAGCGTGCACCAGCCCGAGCTGTATCCGCAGCCGGTGATCGACAGCGATCGCCGCAACCGTTGCTGGGACGATAAAAAGGTCGACGCGCACCACGCCATCATTCCCACCGCCCGCGCCGGCAAGATTAATCTGACGCAGGATGAGCGGAACGTGTATGGGCTGGTGGCGCGCCAGTATCTGATGCAGTTCTGTCCGGATGCGGTATTCCGCAAATGTGTGATCGAGCTGGATATCGCCGGCGGCAAATTTATCGCCAAGGCGCGATTCCTGGCGGAAGCCGGCTGGCGTACGCTGCTGGGCAGCAAGGAGCGCGACGAGGAGAACGAAGGTGCGCCGCTGCCGGTGGTGGCTAAAGATGATGAGCTGTTGTGCGAGCGCGGTGAAGTGGTGGAGCGCCAGACGCAGCCGCCGCGGCCGTTTACTGACGCCAGCCTGTTGTCGGCCATGACCGGCATCGCGCGGTTCGTACAAGATAAAGCGCTAAAGAAAATCCTGCGGGCGACCGATGGTTTAGGTACGGAAGCGACGCGAGCGGGGATCATCGAATTGCTGTTCAAGCGGGCGTTTCTGTACAAGAAGGGACGCTATATTCACTCCAGCGAAACCGGGCGCGCATTGATTCACTCGCTGCCGGATCTTGCTGCACGCCCTGATATGACGGCCAACTGGGAAGCCACGCTGACGCAAATCAGCGAGAAATCCTGCCGCTATCAGGACTTTATGCAGCCGTTGGTCGGCACGCTGCAAGAGCTGATTTATCAGGCCAAGCAGAGCCGGGCGAGCATGGCGTTTCGTGGATTGCCGCCGCCGCCCTCCAGCGGAGGCAAAAAACGCAGGAAAAGCGCCGGCAAGGCGCAGGAGAAGAGTGAATGAAGCATGGACTCACTGGTGTATTGGCTGCCGCGGCCCTGATGTTTTCCGGCCTGGCCGCCGCCAATCGCGGCGATGTGGACGTGGTGCTACCGGTTTCGCCGGAGATCTGGGGCGCGGCCAAAAGCGGCGACAATCCGCCGCCGGCGCAGCCCTGCAGCCGTTGTTGCGTCTACCAGAATCAGAACTATTCCGAGGGGGCGGTGCTCAAAGTCGAAGGGGAAGTGCTGCAGTGCGTGCGTGAGCCTAATACTATCGGCACCAACCCCTTGATTTGGGTACGATTAAAGAAGTGACGATGTAACCTGTCACCGCGCTTAGCGCGCCTCGCCTTGCGCGGCTAGATAATCCGCCAGCAGTGGAACGTCAGCGGGCGCCAGGGGGTATTCCTGCGCCTGTTGCGGCGTGACCCAGACCAGCGCCGAATGGCAGCGCTGTTGCAGTTCACCGGAGAACTCCGCGACTCGCCAGGCATGCAGTCGGATGATGCGTTCGCCTTGCCGCCACTGATTGCTGCCCACATAGTTGCCGATACGGGCGCTAATCCCCAATTCTTCATCCAGCTCGCGCGTCAGCGCCTCCGGCTGGCTTTCGCCGGTTTCAACCTTGCCGCCGGGAAACTCCCACAGGCCGGCTTGATCGCTGCCTGCGCCGCGCTGGGCCAGCAAAATACGCCCATTTTGTTCCAGAATGGCGGCTACTACGTCGATAATTTTCATTGGCTTCACAGAATAAAACCCCGGCGAGCGCCGGGGGGATGGGGTTACAGCGTGAATTCCGCCCAGACCGGCGCATGGTCGGAAGGTTTCTCCATGCCGCGGGTTTGGTAATCAATGCCGGTGGCGATGCAGCGTGAAGCCAGCGGGGTGCTGGCCAGCAGCAGATCGATACGCAGGCCGCGGTTGTCGTCGAACCCTTTGGAGCGGTAGTCGAACCATGAGAACTCGTCGTTGCGCCCCGGGTTGGCGTGGCGATAGGTATCCACCAGGCCCCAGTTCAGCAGGCGATCCATCCATTCGCGCTCTTCCGGCAGGAAGGAGCACTTGCCGGTGCGCAGCCAGCGTTTGCGGTTGTCTTCGCCGATGCCGATATCGTAATCACTCGGGCTGATATTCATGTCGCCCATGATCAGCACCGGGGATTCCGCCGACAGCTGCTGCTCCAGGTAGTTTTGCAGATCCTGATAAAAGCGTGTTTTAGCCGGGAATTTGATCGGATGGTCGCGGCTTTCACCTTGCGGGAAGTAGCCGTTGATCACCGTCAGCGTGCCCTGCGGCGTAGCCAGATCGGCCATGATGATGCGACGCTGCGCGTCTTCTTCATCGGTTGGGAAACCGCGGCGCACGGCCAGGGGCTCCGCTTTGGTCAGCAGCGCCACGCCGTAATGGCCTTTTTGCCCGTGATAGAACACGTGATAGCCGTGCTGGCTGACTTCTTCCAATGGGAACATGTCATCGTGAACTTTGGTTTCCTGCAGACCGATCACGTCGGGCTGGTGCTGTTCGATAATTGCCGCCAGCTGATGCGGACGCGCGCGCAGTCCATTGATATTAAAAGAGACAAACTTCATGAGCGGTGCCGTTTTCACGAGAAAAATGTGCTGTGATAGTAGCAGAGTTTGGCGGGAAATGTAACGCAGACAGCGGCAGGACCGCTGACTGCGCAGCGGGTTTATTTCGCCCAGCGGTCGTAATTTTTAGGTTGATAGTCGTCAAATTGTTGCAGCAGCGTCTGTGCCGATTCGCTGATGTGCAGGGTGCCGAGATAGTCGTGACGCATAAAGCCCTGATCGGCGACGTGCTCGAGGAACTGGCTCAGCGGTCGGTAGAATCCGTTGACGTTCAGCAGGCCGACCGGCTTGTTGTGATAGCCGATTTGCCCCCAGGTCCAGATTTCAAACAGCTCTTCCAGCGTGCCGATGCCGCCGGGCAGGGCGATAAAACTGTCCGCCAGCGCTGCCATACGGGCTTTGCGCGTATGCATGTCTGGCACCACTTCCAATTCAGTCAGGCCGCGATGCGCCGTTTCCGCTTCAACCAGACGCTCGGGGATAATGCCGACCGCTTCACCGCCTGCGGCCAACACCGCGTCCGCCACGATCCCCATCAATCCTTTTTTGCCGCCGCCATAGATTAAACGGCGCCCCTGTGCGGCCAGCAGTTGCCCCAGTTGACGAGCCTGCTCGGCATAAGCGGGATTGACGCCTTCGCTGGCGCCACAAAAAACGCAAATATTGTTTCGCATCCACCTGTTCCTTACTGCACTAAAGAAGCCAGTGGTATAGCGAATTGTCGGCCGGAGTTCAAGTTACGGCTGGGAGTGAGGAACAAAACGGCTGGATGAAAGCGGTTAATAAGGGGAGATAACTTGATTTATTGATACGAGAACATTGGATGCACGTGTTGTATGCGATGTGCTTTAAGTGGGTTTTGGGATTTTCTGCAAGAGATGGTGGTGGGGGAAGGATTCGAACCTTCGAAGTCAGTGACGGCAGATTTACAGTCTGCTCCCTTTGGCCGCTCGGGAACCCCACCATGGTATTCATGGATTTGCTGATTTTTTAAGGAATCGGCTAAATTCCTATTGTGCACTTCTAAGTATTACCGCGCTAAAGCGCGTTGTCTCGCTGCGCTCGGCTCGAACCTTGTCGAAGCTTCTCATCCTCCCCCTCGGCGTTTAATGATATTTCAGCTTTCGCTTCAAGTTCATCAACAAAGAGAAGATGGTGGTGGGGGAAGGATTCGAACCTTCGAAGTCAGTGACGGCAGATTTACAGTCTGCTCCCTTTGGCCGCTCGGGAACCCCACCATATACATGGCTATTTAACTGGCCTTGCTTGCGAGAGCGCTGTCTCGGTAAGCGGGGCGCATCATATCAAATGAAGCGGATGTGTAAAGTATTGAAATGCAGAAAATGAATCGTTTGCCGTTTTTTTATTCTTGGCGGTGCATCCCTGAACGAAATGCACCGATTTATTGAACGATTACAGAATAACGGTGCGGTTGCCGTAGACGAAGACGCGCTGCGCCAGCACCTGATACAGGGCGCGGCTGAGCACGTTTTTCTCCACGTCGCGGCCGGCGCGCATCATATCCTCGGCGGAATAGGTGTGATCGACGTGGATCACGTCCTGCATGATGATCGGGCCTTCGTCGAGATTGTCGTTAACGTAATGGGCGGTGGCGCCGATGATTTTTACCCCGCGCTCGTAGGCCTGGTGATAAGGCCGTGCGCCGATAAACGCCGGCAGGAACGAATGGTGAATGTTAATTACCTGATTCGGATAATGTTGCACGAAGGCCGGGGTCAGCACGCGCATATATTTGGCCAGCACCACGTAATCCGGCTGATATTGATCGATCTTGGCCGTCATTTCGCGGTCGTGCTGTTCGCGCGTCAAGCCTTCGTGGCTCACCAGATGGAAAGGAATATCGAAACGCTCCACCAGCGATTGCAGCGTGTCGTGGTTGCCGATTACGGCGGCGATCTCAACGTCGAGGCCGCCATAGGCGCTTTTCATCAACAGATCGCCCAGGCAGTGCGCCTCTTTGGTGACCAGCACCACGATGCGCCGGCGCCCGGTGCTGTGCAGTTCACGCAGCGAACCTTCCGGCAAGGCGCTGTCCAGATCGGCCAGCAGCGTGTTGTCGTTGAAAATGCCTTCCAGCTCGGTGCGCATGAAGAAACGCCCGGTGCGGTGATCGACGAACTCATTGTTCTGGACGATATTGAGTTCGTGCTTGTAACAGATGTTGGTGATCTTGGCGATCAGCCCTTTGGCGTCCGGGCAGATGGTGCGTAACACTTTCCGTTGTACATTTTGGTGTGGCATGGGTTTGAGGATCCTGTCTGATACTGAACGGCCTGTCTGCGCAGGCGTAAACGTGAAGCGCCGGCCGGTTAGCGCCCGCAGCACTTCTTGTATTTTTTCCCTGAGCCACAGGGACACATCGCATTTCGGCCGGGCTGGGGTTTGGTGCCGTCGATATAATACCAACGTTGATCGCGACGAAGGAAGCGCGAGCGCTCATGCATCGCCTGCGGCTCGCCGCTTTCGCCATCGGTGAAACGGGCGATGAATTCGACGAAGCCTTCATCCGGCTCATGACCGGCTTTCTCTTCCACGATCGTCAGGCCCAGCCATTCGGTATTCTTAAAACTGTCGACGATGGCATTGCGCCACGCTTCGGCGCCGCAGTCGGGGTGCCAGGTGGCGATCAGATAGTCGACGTTATGATTCACGTAGGCGGTGAAGCGTGAACGCATCAGTTGGCCGGGCGTCGGCGCCGGCTGAATGCCGCTGATAAAAGGGGCGCAGCACGCGTTATACGCCAGTCCGCTGCCGCATGGGCATGATTCGGGCAAAATGACTCCTGAGAAAACGAGGCTGAAAATGAATTTAGCGCATATGTTACCTAACAATATTCGTCAGTGACAATCTACCCTGAAAGCAGAGAACACCGTTTACCGAGAGGATGACGCGATGCGGCAAATCAAGATCGGACTGGCGCTGGGAGCGGGCTCGGCTAAAGGCTGGGCGCACATCGGCGTGATCAATGCGTTAAAGAAGCTGGGGATTGAGGTCGATATCGTTGCCGGCTGCTCTGTCGGCGCGTTGGTGGGCGCCGCGTTCGCCAGCCATCGCCTGCCGGCGATGGAGCAGTGGGTGCGATCGTTCAGCTATTGGGACGTGATTCGCCTGATGGATTTTTCCTGGCAGCGCGGCGGCCTGTTGCGCGGCGAGCGGGTGTTTAACGCCGTCGGACAGCTGCTGAAGATCAATGATATCGCCGATTGTGCGTTGAAGTTCGGTGCCGTGACGACCAATCTCAGCACCGGGCGTGAGCTGTGGCTGACCGAAGGCGATATTCATCAGGCGATACGCGCCTCCTGCAGCATGCCCGGCCTGTTGGCGCCGGTATGGGCCGACGGCTATTGGCTGGTGGATGGCGCGGTGGTCAATCCGGTGCCGGTGTCGCTTTGCCGCGCCATGGGTGCCGATATCGTCATTGCGGTCGATCTGCAGCATGACGCGCACCTGATGCAGCAGGATCTGTTCTCGATACGTATCGAGGAAGAAAGCCCGGACGATGCGCCTGCGGCTACCTGGCGCGGGCGTCTGCGGGAACGCGTCGGCAGAATGCGCAAGCGCAAACCGGCGACGGCGCCGACGGCGATGGAGATTATGAGCACATCGATTCAAATGCTGGAGAATCGCCTGAAGCGCAACCGAATGGCGAGCGATCCGCCGGATGTCTTGATCCAGCCTTTTTGCCCGCAAATCTCAACGCTGGATTTCCACCGCGCCGATGAAGCGATCGAGGCGGGGTTGCTGGCGGTTGAAAAACAACTGGATCGGTTGTTGCCGTTGATAAAAAATAGATAATTCTCGGTTCTTGGTTGGCAATGCGCAGTTGGTCTGTTTCAGACGAGCATAAGTGACCTTTTTGAGCCACTATTACACTATGGAAAGGGACGAGGCTCGGCTGATGGCATTACCACTCACTCACAAGCGCATCTTGATCGTTGAGGACGAACAGGTTTTTCGTTCCGTGCTGGTCGGTTATCTGACCTCGCTGGGCGCTGAAACCGGCGAGGCGACCAACGGTTTACAGGCGCTGAGTGCCGTGGATGACTTCAAGCCGGATCTGATTCTGTGCGATCTCGCGATGCCGGAAATGGGCGGTATCGAATTCGTTGAACACCTGCGTTTGCAGGGGCTGCAGATCCCGGTGCTGGTGATCTCGGCCACCGACAAGATGGCGGACATCGCCAAGGTGCTGCGGTTGGGCGTGCAGGATGTGCTGCTCAAGCCGCTGACCGATCTCAATCGCCTGCGTGAAGCGGTGCTGGCATGCTTATACCCCAATATGTTCACCTCCCAGGCGATTGAAGAGGTTGAACTGTTTCAGGATTGGGATGCGTTGAGCAAAAATCCTTCCGAAGCCGTCAAACTGCTTAAGCAACTGCAGCCGCCGGTACAGCAGACCATTGCGCATTGCCGGATCAACTATCGGCAGTTAACCACCGGCGAAAATCCCGGCCTGGTGCTGGATATCGCCGCCTTGTCAGAAAAGGATCTGGCATTCTATTGTCTGGACGTCACGCGCGCCGGCGATAATGGCGTATTGGCGGCACTGCTGTTGCGCGCATTATTTAATGGGCTGCTGCAGGACCATCTGGCTAATCAACAGCATCGTTTGCCGCAAATGTCGGCATTGTTAAAGCAGGTTAATCAATTATTGCGGCAGGGGAAATTAGACGGTCAATTCCCTCTGTTGTTGGGATATTATCACGCCGAAAATAAAAACCTGATTCTGGTTTCCGCCGGGCTGCATGCCAACGTCAATACCGGTGACAATCAAATCCAGCTGAGCAACGGCGTGCCACTGGGGACGCTGGGGGCAACCTACATGAATCAGATCAGCCAGCGTTGTACCGCCTGGCAATGTCAGGTATGGGGCAGCGGTGGCCGATTGCGACTGATGCTCAGCGCTGAATAGCAGGCAGCGATCGGCGCGATCTTAAGCTATTTACTTATCTGTAATTAAACCGTTTATTTATTCTCCGGATTATCCGAACGGGTAATAGTCCTAAATGTTTTCTATTTGTGTTCTGGTTAATGCTCGGCGCGCATAAGCTGGTATACTCCGAAGGTTTTTTTATATCGAGCCCAAGCTCATAAAATGAGCGCTTTAGCTTTAAGAGAGGAAATAATGCCTGCTGTAAATCGCAAAGTCAGAAAAGCCGTGATCCCGGTTGCAGGCTTGGGTACGCGGATGTTGCCGGCCACCAAAGCCATTCCGAAAGAAATGCTGCCGCTGGTTGATAAACCTCTGATCCAATACGTCGTCAATGAGTGCATTGCGGCGGGGATTAACGAGATTGTGCTGGTCACCCACTCCTCCAAGAACTCGATCGAAAACCATTTTGATACCAGTTTCGAACTCGAAGCGATGCTGGAAAAACGCGTCAAGCGCCAATTGCTGGACGAAGTGCAGTCGATCTGCCCGAAAGGCGTTACCGTGATGCAGGTTCGTCAGGGTAATGCCAAAGGCCTGGGGCACGCGATTATGTGTGCCTACCCGATGGTGGGCGATGAACCGGTCGCGGTGGTGCTTCCGGACGTGATCCTCGACGAATACAGCGCCGATCCGCAAAAAGACAACCTGCACGAAATGCTGCAGCGCTTCGAAGCCACCGGCGTCAGCCAGATCATGGTTGAACCCGTGCCGCATAAGGATGTCGGAAACTACGGCGTAGCCGACTGTAAGGGCGTTGATTTGCAACCGGGCGAAAGCGCGCCGATGGTCAGCGTGGTTGAGAAACCGTCACCGGATAAAGCCCCTTCCAACCTGGCGATTGTCGGTCGTTATGTGTTGTCCGCCGATATTTGGCCGCTGTTGGCGAAAACGCCTCCAGGCGCCGGCGATGAAATTCAGCTGACTGACAGCATCGAAATGCTGATGCAGCAGGAAACGGTGGAAGCGTATCACCTGAAAGGCGTGAGCCATGACTGCGGTAACAAACTGGGTTACATGCAGGCCTTCGTGGAGTACGGCATGCGTCATGCCAGCCTGGGCAAAGAGTTTTCTCAGTGGCTGCAACAGGTTGTTGCCGCTGACAAGAAGTAATTTGATCTTTCGTCTTAATTTGAAAAACTAGGATTTTCACATGAAAGTAACAGTTTTTGGTATTGGTTATGTGGGGCTGGTACAGGCCGCCGTGCTGGCTGAAGTTGGCCATGACGTTATGTGCATCGATGTTGACGAACGAAAAGTCGAGAACCTGAAAAAAGGGAATATCCCGATTTTTGAACCGGGCCTGACGCCGCTGGTACAGCAAAACTATGAGGCCGGCCGTCTGCATTTCACCACCGATGCCAAAGCGGGCGTGGCGCACGGGAATATCCAGTTTATCGCCGTCGGTACGCCGCCGGATGAAGACGGTTCCGCCGATCTGAAATATGTCACCGCAGTGGCGCGCACCATCGCCGAGCACATGACCGATCGCAAAGTGGTGATCGACAAATCTACCGTGCCGGTCGGTACGGCGGACAAAGTGCGTCAGGTGATGGCGGAAACGCTGGCAAAACGCGGCAGCAACGTGCCGTTCGACGTGGTGTCCAACCCTGAATTCCTGAAGGAAGGCGCTGCGGTGGCTGACTGCATGCGCCCTGAGCGCATCGTGATCGGCACCGATAATAAAGAGGTGATCGAACCTATTCGCGAGCTGTACGAGCCGTTTAACCGCAATCACGATCGTATGATCATGATGGATATCCGCAGCGCGGAGCTGACCAAATATGCCGCCAACTGCATGCTGGCGACCAAAATCAGCTTTATGAACGAAATGTCCAACCTGGCGGAAATGTTGGGCGCGGACATCGAGAAAGTGCGTCAGGGCATCGGTTCCGATTCACGCATCGGTTATCACTTCATCTATCCTGGCTGTGGCTACGGTGGTTCTTGCTTCCCGAAAGATGTTCAGGCGCTGATCCGCACGGCGGAGCAGATCGGTTACCAACCGAAGCTGTTGCAGGCGGTAGAGCAGGTCAACTACCAACAAAAAGACAAGCTGAACAGCTTTATCAAAGACTATTTCGGCAGCGATTTGAAGGGCAAAACCTTCGCACTGTGGGGTCTGGCGTTCAAGCCGAATACCGATGATATGCGTGAAGCGTCCAGCCGTGTGCTGATGGAGCAGCTGTGGGCTGCCGGCGCCACCGTTCAGGCCTACGATCCGGAAGCGATGAACGAAGTTCAGCGCATCTATGGTCAGCGCGACGACTTGAAGCTGATGGGTACCAAAGAGGCTGCGTTGCACGGCGCCGATGCTCTGGTGATCTGCACCGAATGGCAGAATTTCCGCGCGCCGGACTTTGATGTGATCAAGGGCGCGTTGAAGCAGCCGGTGATCTTCGATGGACGTAACCTGTACGATCCTGAGCGTTTGGCGAATCGCGGCTTTACCTACTATGCGATTGGCCGCGGTGCCTCGATTAAACCGGTTATTTAAGGAGTGGGCATGAAATTCCTGGTTACAGGCGCCGCAGGGTTTATTGGTTATCACGTTGCAGAGCGTTTGTTGACCGCCGGGCATCAGGTTGTCGGCATCGATAACCTGAATGACTATTATGACGTGGGCCTGAAAATGGCCCGTCTGGACAGACTGGCGGATAAGCCGGGATTCCGCTTCATCAAGTTGGATTTGGCCGATCGTGAAGGCATGGCGATATTGTTCGCCGAGCATCAGTTCCAACGAGTCATTCATTTGGGTGCCCAAGCCGGCGTGCGTTATTCGCTGGTCAACCCGTTGGCTTATGCGGACGCTAACCTGATCGGTCATTTGAACGTTCTGGAAGGCTGCCGTCATAATAAGGTCGAGCATTTACTTTACGCCTCCTCCAGCTCTGTTTATGGCCTCAATCGCAAGTTGCCGTTTGCTACCGAAGATTCGGTCGACCACCCTGTGTCACTGTATGCGGCAACCAAAAAAGCCAATGAGCTGATGTCACACAGTTACGCTCATTTATACGGTCTCCCGACGACGGGGCTACGCTTCTTTACCGTATATGGTCCCTGGGGGCGTCCGGATATGGCGCTGTTCAAGTTTACCAAGGCCATATTGGCGGGGGAGAGTATCGATGTATATAACCACGGTGAAATGCACCGTGACTTTACTTACATTGATGATATCACCGAGGCGATTGTGCGGCTGCAGGCGGTTATTCCGCAGGCAGATCCGTCATGGACCGTTGAACAGGGATCGCCGGCGACCAGTTCCGCGCCGTATCATGTTTATAATATCGGCAATAACACCCCCGTTAAACTGATGGAATATATCACGGCGTTGGAGCAGGCTTTGGGGCTAACTGCCCGCAAGAATATGCTGCCAATGCAACCTGGCGACGTGATGGATACCAGCGCGGATACCGCGGAGCTTTATCGTGACATTGGTTTTAAGCCGGAAACCAGCGTTGAAGAGGGTGTGAAGCGCTTTGTTGATTGGTATAAGGCATTCTACCAGGTTCAATAATTGAACGAGGGTATATGCGACAAAGGGGCCTTAGGGCCCTTTTTTATCGCTGGAACCTCATGCAAGGAACAAAATGCGAATTAGGATATTTACTAAAAGGAAAGGGATGAGGCAGGATCGCGGCGATAAGCTTTAAAATGAAAAGGCCCCCCGCAGGGAGCCTTTCAGATACGGGCTGAATCGCTATTACAGCAGGAAATCGTCCAGAGATTTACCTTGCTCTTCGATAGCTTTCTTAATCACCGCTGGAGTACGGCCTTGGCCGGTCCAGGTTTTCAATTCGCCGTTTTCGTCTTTATATTGGTATTTAGCAGGACGTGCTGCGCGTTTTGCTTTACCGGCAGCCTTGTTGGCAGCCATGGTTTGCAGCAGTTCATTCGGATCGATACCGTCAGCAATCAGCATTTCGCGGTATTGCTGCAGTTTACGGGTGCGTTCTTCGATTTCTGCTTGAGCCTGGCTGTCTTCTTCGCGACGTTCGTTCACAACAACTTCCAGTTTCTCGAGCATTTCTTCCAGCGTTTCCAGTGTGCATTCTCTTGCCTGGGCGCGCAGAGTGCGGATGTTGTTCAAAATCTTTAATGCTTCGCTCATTGTCCTAGTCTCAAATTATATTGGTGGGGGGCGTCTCGATAATAATAGAGCGCTATTTTCTTTTCTGCAATAGCCAAATTGACTTGAATACTCAAATTTACCTTTTAAAAAACCGTTAATCGGATCTGTCCGACTAATATAGGAAGGGCTGTTAACTATTACCCTTGTCGCACTTAAGTCAAAATTTCAGCAGGCATGCTTTAAAAGGCGCGTGTCGCAAGGCTTTCATCGATAAGTTATCGCCGTAATTTATATCAATATTACAATGGGTTCTGTGGGCTTAATCACGTCATGGCAAGGCAGACATTGTAAACAATAGGGGTATATAGGTAAAGATTGCGTCAGGAAACGTCGGGGACAGCGGAGGTGATTAAATGCCCTGTATTGGCCCCGTGTATAATAGACTGGCGCGCCGTTGCGGTTGCGGCACCCGCCGCGGCGAAAGGGTGATTATGCATTAATGGGCAAATGATCGCGGTTAACCATTAGCAAGAATTAATAGTGATGACAGGCATACATTATCCTGTAAATAGCTGTAAAAAGAACGGGCCGACAGAACGATATGTTTCGCTTGAAAGCGCATTATTACGGCGAACGCAATATTCGTTCGCTTTGGGCTGAGCCTGGGGGGCGGCTTATGGTACACTTACCGTCTTAATCGACATTTGAATATTTCTTATACCATCGGAGTTGCGGGGCCATGGCTCAACTTTATTTTTATTACTCTGCGATGAATGCCGGCAAGTCCACTGCGCTGCTACAGTCTTCATATAACTATCAAGAACGTGGTATGCGCACGCTGGTGTTCACTGCGGAGATCGATCACCGCTTTGGCGTAGGTAAGGTCAGCTCGCGCATCGGTTTATCCTCGCAGGCCCAGCTCTATAACAACGACTCGATGCTGTACGCCATGATTCAGCAAGAGCATCAACAGCAGCCGGTGCATTGTGTACTGCTGGATGAAAGCCAGTTCCTGACCAAGGCGCAGGTTGAGCAATTGTGCGATGTGGTGGACCAACTGGACATTCCCGTATTGTGCTACGGCCTGCGTACCGATTTTCTCGGTGAGCTGTTTACCGGCAGCCAATATTTGCTGGCCTGGGCCGATAAGCTGGTGGAATTGAAAACCATCTGTCACTGTGGGCGCAAAGCCAATATGGTGTTGCGGTTGGATGAAAACGGCCAGGCGATGCACGCCGGTGAGCAGGTGGTGATTGGCGGTAACGAGAGCTATGTCTCCGTCTGCCGCAAGCATTATAAAGAGGCGATTCACTCCCAGGAGTAGGGGAGAAAACGCCGCCAAAGCCCGCTGAGGAGTTTTGGCGGCGTGAGTCGAAATGCAGCGCCTCCGGCGCAATAAAAAACCCGCCGTTTGGCGGGTTTTTTTATCGGTTCACGAAACCGTTATTTCTTGGGCTTCTTTACCGCGGCTTTGGCTGCAGCCGGAGCTGCCGCTTCCTCTTCGACTGCTTCGTTGAATTCGCGGCCGTAGAAGGTATCCAGCATGATTTGCTTCAGTTCGGCAATCAGCGGATAGCGTGGGTTGGCGCCGGTGCATTGGTCGTCGAACGCGTCTTCCGACAGCTTGTCGACTTTCGCCAGGAAGTCTGCCTCCTGCACACCCGCCTCACGGATGGAGGTTGGGATGCCCAGCTCGGTTTTCAGCTCGTCCAGCCAGGCCAGCAGTTTCTCAATCTTCTGCGCGGTGCGGTCGCCCGGTGCGCTCAGGCCGAGGTGGTCGGCGATTTCAGCGTAGCGGCGGCGCGCCTGAGGGCGGTCGTACTGGCTGAAGGCCGTCTGCTTGGTCGGGTTGTCGTTCGCGTTGTAGCGAATGACGTTGGAAATCAGCATCGCGTTGGCCAGGCCGTGCGGAATGTGGAACTCCGAACCCAGTTTGTGCGCCATGGAGTGACAAACCCCGAGGAAGGCGTTGGCGAAAGCGATACCGGCGATGGTGGCGGCGTTGTGCACGCGTTCACGGGCAACCGGGTTTTTCGCGCCTTCTTTGTAGCTGGCCGGCAGATACTCTTTCAACAGTTTCAGCGCCTGCAGCGCCTGGCCGTCGGAGTATTCGTTCGCCAGCACCGAGACGTAGGCTTCCAGCGCGTGGGTCACCGCATCCAGGCCACCGAAGGCGCACAGGGATTTCGGCATGTTCATCACCAGGTTGGCGTCGACAATCGCCATGTCCGGGGTCAGCGCATAGTCGGCCAGCGGGTATTTCTGCCCGGTGGCGTCGTCGGTCACGACCGCGAACGGCGTGACTTCTGAACCGGTACCTGAGGTTGTGGTGATGGCGATCATTTTCGCTTTCACGCCCATTTTCGGGAATTTGTAGATACGCTTGCGGATGTCCATGAAGCGCAGCGCCAGATCCTCGAAGTGGGTTTCAGGATGTTCGTACAGCACCCACATGATTTTCGCGGCGTCCATCGGCGAACCGCCGCCCAGCGCGATGATGACGTCCGGTTTGAAGGAGTTCATCTGCTCGGCGCCTTTGCGCACGATGCTCAGCGTCGGATCGGCTTCCACTTCGAAGAACACTTCGGTTTCGATGCCGTGAGACTTCAGAACCTTGGTGATCTGGTCAGCATAGCCGTTGTTGAACAGGAAACGGTCGGTCACGATGAAGGCGCGTTTCGCCCCGT
The DNA here is from genome assembly GCF_052166595.1 of Serratia sp. CY81684. NCBI lineage: Bacteria > Pseudomonadati > Pseudomonadota > Gammaproteobacteria > Enterobacterales > Yersiniaceae > Serratia > Serratia sp. CY81684. The sequence continues at coordinate 1,185,692 of NZ_JBJNOO010000003.1, forward strand.
CGGTCGCCACTTCTTCCAGCGCGATAGGCAGCGAGCCACGGCGGAAGTAGATCGATTTCGGAAGTTTGTGCCACAACATGTTTTCTGCTCGCTTCGCTACAGTTTTCTTGTTGATCAGGTGTTTAGGTCCGACGTTTTCAGAGATGGAGTTGCCACCCCAGGAACCGCAACCCAGCGTCAGCGAAGGCGCGAGTTTGAAGTTATACAGGTCGCCGATACCGCCCTGAGAAGCCGGGGTGTTGATCAGGATGCGAGCCGTTTTCATTTTATCGCCGAAGTAGGCGATGCGAGCCGTTTGGTTATCCTGGTCGGTGTACAGGCAGGAGGTGTGGCCGATACCGCCCATGGCGACCAGTTTTTCGGCTTTGGCGACGGCGTCTTCGAAGTCTTTGGCACGGTACATCGCCAGGGTAGGCGACAGTTTTTCATGTGCGAAAGGTTCGGACTCGTCGACCAGCTTCACTTCACCGATCAGCACTTTGGTGTTGGCCGGCACTTTGATGCCTGCCATTTCGGCGATTTTCGGTGCTGACTGCCCGACGATGGCCGCATTCAGACCGCCGTTTTTCAGGATGATGTCCTGCACCGCTTTCAGTTCTTTACCCTGCAGCAGATAGCCGCCGTGGGAAGCGAAGCGTTCGCGTACCGCATCATAGATAGCGTCAACGACGATGACCGACTGTTCGGAAGCGCAGATAACGCCGCTGTCGAAGGTTTTGGACATCAGGATAGAGGCGACCACGCGCTTGATGTCTGCGGTTTCGTCTACCACGACCGGCGTATTACCGGCGCCGACGCCGATGGCCGGTTTGCCGGAGCTGTAGGCGGCTTTCACCATACCCGGGCCACCGGTGGCCAGGATCAGGTTGATGTCAGGGTGGTGCATCAGCTGGTTGGACAGCTCGACGGTAGGTTGGTCGATCCAACCGATGATGTCTTTTGGCGCGCCGGCGGCGATAGCGGCTTGCAGCACGATATCGGCGGCTTTATTGGTGGCATTCTTCGCACGCGGGTGCGGCGAGAAGATGATGCCGTTACGGGTTTTCAGGCTGATCAGCGCTTTGAAGATCGCGGTAGAAGTTGGGTTGGTGGTAGGGACGATACCGCAAATCAGGCCGATAGGTTCGGCGATGGTGATGGTACCGAAAGTGTCATCTTCAGACAGGATGCCACAGGTTTTTTCATCTTTATAGGCGTTGTAGATGTACTCGGAAGCGAAGTGGTTTTTGATCACTTTGTCTTCGACGATACCCATTCCGGATTCTTCCACGGCCATTTTGGCCAACGGGATACGGGCATCAGCAGCGGCGAGGGCGGCAGCGCGGAAGATTTTATCCACTTGCTCTTGAGTGAAGTTGGCATATTCGCGCTGGGCTTTTTTGACACGTGCGACAAGCTCGTTCAGTTCAGCGACATTCGTTACAGCCATAATGCTCTCCTGATAATGTTAAACTCTTTCAGTAAATAAGCCGTGCGAGCCACTAGTATAGTCATAACGGGAATAAACGGTGATTCGAATACCGGGGGTTTCCCGCGTTATTTCTTCGCATGCTGCTGATTTGCTTAAAGAGCTTTACCCTGCGCCAACCGGAGGGGCAGGCAGTGAAGAGAACGGAACCGGCTGGATTGCCACCGACTTTGTTCTACTCCCTGACTACGACTAAGAGCTTACCCACTGTTGGGTAGTTGATTTGTGATCTAAATCATGAAAAGTGCAAGCTGACACCTTTCAGCTTGACGGTGTTGAGAGTGGTTATCAATAACTGTGATCGATGACTCTTTTTTCAACATAAAAAATCAAAAGGCCATACATCACTTTAACAAAGGGCATTTGTTTTGTTGCCTAACTTGCTGGTAGTCAAAAATGCTGCTCTGGCCGGATGGATTACCCGCGGCAATTCCATTACATTAGCGCGCATAGGCAGCACACCTTTTTATAGCACTTAACGCGGAGCCATCTGTGGGCCAATCTCTGTTGGATCTTTCCGGCTTTATCAAGTTCTTTGTCGGTCTGTTTGCACTGGTCAACCCGGTGGGCATCTTGCCGGTGTTTATCAGCATGACCAGCTACCAGGCGGAAGCAGGGCGCAATAAAACCAACCTGACCGCCAACCTGTCGGTCGCCATTATTCTGTGGACATCGCTGTTCCTGGGCGAAGGGATCTTGCGGATGTTCGGCATCTCCATCGATTCGTTCCGCATCGCCGGCGGTATTCTGGTGGTGACCATCGCCATGTCGATGATCAGCGGCAAGCTGGGAGAAGACAAACAGAACAAACAGGAAAAATCGGAGAGCGCGATCCGCGAGAGCATCGGCGTGGTGCCGTTAGCACTGCCGCTGATGGCGGGGCCGGGGGCGATCAGTTCCACCATCGTGTGGAGTTCCCGTTATCACAACTGGCAAAGCCTGCTCGGCTTTACGGTCGCGATCGCCTTGTTCGCCTTTTGCTGTTGGTTGTTGTTCCGCGCCGCGCCGCTGTTGGTGCGTTTGCTTGGGCAGACCGGCATCAACGTGATCACCCGTATCATGGGTCTGTTGCTGATGGCGCTCGGGATCGAGTTTATCGTTACCGGCATTAAGGCGATATTCCCCGGCCTGTTGTAATACCCTTTGTTTAGCCGCGCACCTTTCGCCTTGGCGCGGCTAAAATTAATTTTAAAGTTTAAATTATTTATTGGTTCGCATTATTATAGTGCACAGGATGAATAAAATTTATGCGGTTGCACTCTTATGTTGCATAAATCTCATGTTGCTGTGCAAAAAAAACGCTAAGCGTTATTTCAGACACTTTTCTTCCCCCATTTCTGCGCGTTTTGCCCCCGCTCAACGGTAAAGCTGTTGTTAAATTAATCACATCATTCTGTGGGGCTTGTCTCACTTTCATCCAGGTGTTATTAGTGATTAACCGACCATAGGCAGGTGTTTGTTCTTTGAATGCCCGGATTGTTAACTGAATGTTTCTTTGTGCGGTAATGAGATTGCGTTGATGGTTTCAAATGAAATGATTTCGTCTTTTTTTTCTTTAAAATCATAGCGATGATTTTGTTTCTCCGCGTCCTCGATCTTGGGGGCCGGATCGGGCTTCGTGCGATAAAAGAGAATTGCTTAACATTTTCGTAAAATTTATTGGCTATGGAATTTGGCTTCTGCTAATTTCCGAGCAACTTTCCCGTGGTCAATTAACTGAAATGCGCCATAAAAACGGGAATGATTTTTGCTGGTATCCGTTTATTTAGAATTCTTATAAACACTTCACAAACTTCGATAAGCGATGCTTGTCGGTGAAAAGGAGCCTCGATTATGCAGCAAACCCTGAAGTGCACTTCTTTGACCTTGTTGATTAGCGGCGCGCTGAGCGTCGGCGCCATAAATAGCAGTTTGGCGGCGGAAGTGCCGGCCGGCGTTCAGTTGGCGCAGCAGCAGAATATTGTGATCAATAACGGCAGCGAAGTGGCTTCATTGGATCCGCATAAGGTCGAGGGCGTACCGGAAAGCAATATCATTCTTAACCTGCTGGAAGGGCTGGTGAGCACCGACGCCAACGGGCATGTGGTACCGGCGGCGGCGGCGAGCTGGGAAAACCAGAATTATCAGCAATGGACCTTCCACCTGCGCCCCGGCGCGGTGTGGAGCGACGGCAGCCCGGTGACCGCGCAAGACTTCGTCTACAGCTGGCAGCGCCTGGCCGATCCGAAAATCGCCTCGCCCTATGCCAGCTACCTGCAGTACACCAAAGTCGACAATATCGACGATATCCTGACCGGTAAGAAGCCTCCACAGGCCCTCGGCGTCAAGGCGCTGGACGACCAGACGCTGCAGGTGACGCTGAGCGAACCGGTGCCGTATTTCATCAGCATGCTGAGCCACACGTCGCTCAAACCGGTGAAGCGCGCGGTAGTGGAGAAATTCGGCGACAAATGGACGCTGCCCGCCAACTATGTCGGCAACGGCGCTTACCGTCTGAAAGAGTGGGTGGTGAACGAGCGCATTGTGCTGGAGCGCAGCCCGAGCTACTGGAACAACAAGCAGACGGTGATCAATCAGGCGACCTTCCTGCCGATCGCTTCCGAAGTCAGCGACGTCAACCGCTTCCGCAGCGGCGAGATCGACATCACCAACAGCGCCATTCCGCCGTACCTGTACGTCAAAATGAAGCGTGAAGTGCCCGAGCAACTGCACGTTAACCCTTATCTGTGCACTTTCTATTACGAACTCAATAACCAGCGGGCGCCGTTCACCGATCCGCGGGTGCGTGCGGCGGTGAAGATGACGCTGGATCGCGACATCATCGCCAACAAGATCATGGGCCAGGGGCAGATCCCGGCCTACAGTTTCACGCCAACCTTCACCGAAGGCGCCAACTTCACGCAGCCCGCCTGGGCCGGCTGGAGCCAGGAACAGCGCAACGCCGAAGCCAAGAAACTGCTGGCGGAAGCGGGTTACAGCGACGCCAAGCCGCTGAAATTCTCGCTGCTGTACAACACCTCCGATCAAAACAAACAGCAGGCGATCGCCGCCGCGTCGATGTGGAAAAAGAACCTCGGCGCCGACGTCACGCTGCGCAATCAGGAGTGGAAGACCTCGCTGGAAAGCCGCCATCAGGGGCAATACGACGTGGCGCGCGCCACCTGGTGCGGGGATTACAACGAGCCCAGCGCGTTCCTGAACCTGGTGCTGTCCAACAGCAGCATCAATACCGTGTTTTATAAGAGCCCGGCGTTCGACGCCATCATGGCCGCCACCCTGAAGGCACCGGATGAGGCCGCGCGCGCCGCGCTCTATCAGCAGGCAGAAGCGCAACTGGACAAAGACTCCGCGTTGATCCCGGTGTATTACCGCGTCAGCGCGCGGTTGATTAAGCCGACGGTAGGCGGGTTCACCGGCAAAGATCCGCTGGACTATACCGACGTTAAAAATCTTTACATTATCAAGCAGTAAAGGGGTATTCCTCACGCCGAGGCGCTGGGGAATATAGGGAAGGCCGGCCGCCGCATTCGTTCCGCGGCGGCGGGAAAACAGAGTCCGCTTACGGGCAACGCAGGTTCCACGAAGAGCCTGTGATAATAAAAACTGGAGTCGATAAGTATGACCAACATCACGAAGAAAACCCTCATTGCCGCCGGCGTCATCGCCGCGCTCGGCATCACAGCAACCACCGGCGCGTTCGCCGCCGACGTTCCTGCGGGGGTGCAGCTGGCGGATAAGCAAGAAATCGTCAAAAACAACGGTTCCGAAGTGCAGTCGCTGGATCCGCATAAAATCGAGGGCGTGCCGGAAAACAACGTGACCCGCGATCTGATGGAAGGCCTGGCGAACAACAGCCCGGACGGTTCCATCGTGCCGGGCGTCGCGGAAAGCTGGGATAACAAGGATTTCAAAGTCTGGACCTTCCACCTGCGCAAAGACGCCAAATGGTCCAACGGCAAGCCGGTGACGGCGCAAGATTTCGTCTACAGCTGGCAGCGCGTAGTGGATCCGAAAACCGCGTCGCCTTACGCCAGCTACCTGCAGTACGCCCATGTGGAAAACGTCGATGACATCATCGCCGGTAAAAAAGACAAGTCGACGCTGGGCGTGAAGGCCATCGACGACCACACTTTCCAGGTGACCCTGAGCGAGCCGGTGCCTTATCTGGTTGAAATGACCCCGCACTACGCCATGAAGCCGGTTTATAAAGAGGCGGTGGAGAAATTCGGCGAGAAGTGGACGCTGCCGGCCAACTACGTCAGCAACGGCGCCTACAAACTGAAAGACTGGATTGTCAACGAACGCATCGTACTGGAACGCAACCCGGAATATTGGGATAACGCCAAAACCATCATCAATAAAGTGACGTTCCTGCCTATTTCGTCGGAAGTGACCGACGTTAACCGCTACCGCACCGGCGAAATCGACATGACTTATAACAACATGCCGATCGAACTGTTCCAGAAGCTGAAGAAAGAGATCCCGAAAGAGGTGCACGTCGATCCTTATCTGTGCACCTATTACTACGAAATCAACAACCAGAAGGCGCCGTTCACCGATGCGCGCGTGCGTGAAGCGCTGAAGCTGGGTATGGATCGCGACATCATCGTCAACAAGGTGAAAAACCAGGGCGATCTGCCGGCCTACAGCTTTACGCCGCCATACACCGACGGCGCCAAGCTGACCCCGCCGGAGTGGTTCGGTTGGACGCAGGAAAAACGCAACGAAGTGGCGAAGAAACTGCTGGCGGAAGCCGGCTACGGCCCGGGTAAACCGCTGACCTTCTCCCTGTTGTACAACACGTCAGACCTGCACAAGAAGCTGGCGATCGCCGCCGCCTCCATCTGGAAGAAAAATCTGGGCGTGGACGTGAAGCTGGTGAACCAGGAGTGGAAAACCTTCCTGGATACCCGCCATCAGGGCACCTATGACGTGGCGCGCGCCGGCTGGTGCGCCGACTACAACGAACCGAGTTCGTTCCTGAACATGATGCTGTCCGACAGCAGCAGTAACACCCCGCACTACAAAAGCGCCGAGTTCGATAAGCTGATGGCCAACGTGTTGACCGCGAAGAGCAAAGACGAGCGCGCCGATCTGTATCAGAAAGCGGAAGTTCAGCTGGATAAAGATTCCGCCATCGTTCCGCTGTATTACTACGTGAACGCCCGTCTGGTGAAACCTTACGTCGGTGGCTACACCGGCAAAGACCCGCTTGATAACGTGTACGACAAAAACCTGTACATCATCAAGCATTGATACGGTAAGAGCCGGCGGCGCAGGCCGCCGGCCCATGTTGAGAATAATAAGCCGTCATCAGGCTGTCGCACAGGGTTAGGGCAATGCTGAAATTTATACTTCGTCGCTTGTTGGAAGCGATCCCGACACTATTTATCCTTATCACCATCTCATTCTTCATGATGCGCCTGGCGCCCGGCAGTCCATTTACCGGGGAACGCGCATTACCGCCGGAAGTCATGGCGAATATCGAAGCCAAATACCATTTGAACGACCCGATCTGGAAACAGTACGGTCATTATCTGGCGCAGCTTGCGCAGGGAGACTTCGGCCCGTCCTTTAAATACAAGGACTATTCGGTCAACGATTTGGTGGCCAGTTCTTTCCCGGTGTCCGCCAAGCTCGGCCTGGCCGCGTTTCTGTTGGCGGTGGTGCTGGGCGTGAGCGCCGGCGTGATCGCGGCGTTGAATCAAAACACCAAATGGGACTATACGGTAATGGGGTTCGCCATGACCGGGGTGGTGATACCCAGTTTCGTGGTGGCGCCGCTGTTGGTGCTGATCTTTGCCATCACGTTGAAATGGCTGCCGGGCGGCGGCTGGAACGGCGGTGCGCCTAAGTTCATCATCTTGCCGATGGTGGCGTTGTCGCTGGCCTATATCGCCAGCATCGCCCGTATCACGCGCGGCTCGATGATTGAAGTGTTGCACTCCAACTTCATCCGCACCGCGCGCGCCAAAGGCTTGCCGATGCGTCGCATCATTTTCCGCCACGCGCTGAAGCCGGCGCTGTTGCCGGTGCTGTCCTACATGGGCCCGGCGTTCGTCGGGATCATCACCGGCTCGATGGTGATCGAAACCATCTACGGTCTGCCGGGGATCGGCCAGCTGTTCGTTAACGGCGCGCTGAACCGCGACTACTCCCTGGTGTTGAGCCTGACCATTCTGGTGGGCGCTCTGACCATTCTGTTCAACGCGATCGTCGATGTGCTGTATGCGGTCATCGATCCGAAAATCCGTTATTAATCTGGAGCACGCGAATGATGTTGACTAAAAAGAACAGCGAAGCTCTGGAACACTTCAGCGAGAAGCTGGAAGTGGAAGGGCGCAGCCTGTGGCAAGACGCGCGTCGGCGTTTTATGCACAACCGCGCGGCGGTCAGCAGCCTGTTCATACTGGCGCTGATCACACTGTTTGTGGTGCTGGCGCCGATGCTGTCGCAATTCGCCTACGACGATACCGATTGGGCGATGATGTCCGCCGCACCCAGCGTTGAATCGGGGCACTATTTCGGCACCGACTCCTCCGGGCGCGATCTGCTGGTGCGCGTGGCGATCGGCGGGCGCATCTCGCTGATGGTCGGCGTGGCGGCGGCGCTGGTGGCGGTGATCGTCGGCACCCTGTACGGCGCGATGTCCGGCTATCTGGGCGGCAAGATCGACTCGGTGATGATGCGCCTGCTGGAGATCCTCAACTCCTTCCCGTTCATGTTCTTCGTGATCCTGCTGGTGACCTTCTTCGGCCAGAATATCCTGCTGATCTTCGTGGCGATCGGCATGGTGTCGTGGTTGGACATGGCGCGTATCGTGCGCGGCCAAACCCTCGGTCTGAAGCGCAAGGAGTTCATCGAAGCGGCGCTGGTGTGCGGCGTCTCCACGCGCAACATCGTGCTGCGGCATATCGTGCCGAACGTGCTCGGCGTGGTGGTGGTGTATGCCTCGTTGCTGGTGCCGAGCATGATCCTGTTCGAATCCTTCCTCAGCTTCCTGGGGCTGGGTACGCAGGAGCCGCTGAGCAGCTGGGGCGCATTGCTCAGCGACGGCGCCAACTCAATGGAAGTTTCACCGTGGTTGCTGCTGTTCCCGGCGGGTTTCCTGGTTGTCACTCTGTTCTGTTTCAACTTCATCGGCGATGGCCTGCGTGACGCCCTCGACCCGAAAGATCGTTAAGGAGTGCCACCATGAGCACCATTGAACATCCTGAGCTGCAAACCGCCGTCGGCATTAAAGCGTCGCCGCTGCTGGACGTGAAAGACCTGCGCGTCACGTTTTCCACCCCGGACGGCGACGTGACGGCGGTGAACGATCTGAACTTCGATCTGCGCGCCGGTGAAACGCTGGGCATCGTCGGCGAATCCGGCTCCGGCAAATCGCAGACCGCGTTCGCCCTGATGGGGTTGCTGGCCAGCAATGGCCGCATCGGCGGCTCGGCCAAATTCAACGGCCGCGAAATCCTCAACCTGCCGGAAAACCAGCTCAACAAGCTGCGGGCCGAAGAGATCTCGATGATCTTCCAGGACCCGATGACCTCGCTCAACCCGTATATGCGCGTTGGCGAACAGCTGATGGAAGTGCTGATGCTGCATAAGAAAATGAGCAAAAGCGAAGCCTTCGAAGAGTCGGTGCGCATGCTCGACGCGGTGAAAATGCCGGAAGCGCGCAAGCGCATGCGCATGTATCCGCATGAGTTTTCCGGCGGCATGCGCCAGCGCGTGATGATCGCCATGGCGCTGCTGTGCCGGCCGAAGCTGCTGATCGCCGACGAGCCGACTACCGCATTGGACGTGACCGTTCAGGCGCAGATCATGACGCTGCTCAACGAGCTCAAGCGCGAGTTCAACACTGCCATCATCATGATCACCCACGATCTGGGCGTGGTGGCCGGCATCTGCAACAAGGTGCTGGTGATGTACGCCGGCCGCACCATGGAATACGGCAGCGCGCGCGAGGTGTTCTACCAGCCGAGCCACCCGTACTCCATCGGATTGTTGAACGCGGTGCCGCGCCTCGACGCCGAAGGCGAAGCGTTGCTGACCATTCCCGGCAACCCGCCGAACCTGCTGCGGCTGCCGAAAGGTTGCCCGTTCCAGCCGCGCTGCCCGTACGCCATGGAACAGTGCGCGAGTGCTCCGCCATTGGAGCAATTTGGGGAAGGGCGCCTGCGCGCCTGCTTTAAACCGGTGGAGGCGTTGGTATGACAGCGGTAACCGACAAGAAAGTGCTGCTCGAAGTGGCCGATCTGAAAGTGCACTTCGACATTCATGACGATAAGCAGTGGTTTTGGCAGCCGCCGAAAACCCTGAAGGCGGTCGATGGCGTTACGCTGCGGCTGTTCGAGGGGGAAACCCTGGGCGTGGTCGGCGAATCCGGCTGCGGCAAATCCACCTTCGCGCGCGCCATCATCGGCCTGGTGAAGGCCACCAGCGGGCGCGTCGCCTGGCTGGGTAAAGATCTGCTGGGCATGAACGACGCCGACTGGCGCAAAACCCGCAGCGATATCCAGATGATCTTCCAGGATCCGTTGGCTTCGCTCAACCCGCGCATGACCATCGGCGAAATCATCGCCGAGCCGCTGCGCACTTACTACCCGAAAATGCCGCGTCAGGAAGTGAAGGACAAGGTCAAGGCGATGATGCTGAAGGTCGGCCTGCTGCCTAACCTGATCAACCGTTATCCGCACGAGTTCTCCGGTGGCCAATGCCAGCGCATCGGCATCGCGCGAGCGCTGATCCTCGAACCGAAGCTGGTGATCTGCGACGAGCCGGTTTCCGCGTTGGACGTGTCGATTCAGGCGCAGGTGGTAAACCTGTTGCAGCAGCTGCAGCGCGAAATGGGGCTGTCATTGATCTTTATCGCCCACGATTTGGCGGTGGTGAAGCACATTTCCGATCGCGTGCTGGTGATGTATCTGGGCCATGCGGTGGAGCTGGGCACCTATGACGAGGTGTACCACAATCCGCAGCACCCTTACACCAAGGCGCTGATGTCGGCGGTGCCTATTCCGGATCCGGACAAGGAGAAGGAAAAGCAGATCCAGCTGTTGGAAGGGGAGCTGCCTTCGCCGATCAACCCGCCGTCCGGCTGCGTGTTCCGCACCCGCTGCCCGATCGCCGGGCCGGAGTGCGCCAAGACGCGTCCGCTGCTGGAGGGCAGTTTCCGTCATGCGGTTTCATGCCTGAAGGTCGATCCGCTGTAATGCGCCGCTAGCCGGCAACAAAAAGCCCCGCTGAGTCAGCGGGGCTTTTTTTATCCGAAATATGAGCGGCGAATCACTCTTTCCACAGAATGTGGCACAGCTTGTGGTCTTTCTCGCGGCAGATCAGCACGCGGGCGAACACGTCGTTGATCGGCTCGCCGTCGCTGTCCGCCAGACCGATCACCACTTCGGCGAAGAAGTCCGGATTCAGCTCGTAATCCACGTGCTCGCTCCAGTCTTCGGAGGGGTCGTACAGTTCTGCGCCGCCGCGCTCTTCAAACTGCAGATTGAACAGCAGAATATCCGCCGGATCCAGATTGTCGCCGGCCAATTCGAGGAAGATGTCGTAGGCCTGTTCCAGCGTTTCGTCTTCGGTAAGGCGGTTATTCAAATCCATAAAAAAATCCTGATAACAAATGATTTGGCGCTATTAAAGCACGCTCGCCGTGGCTTTTACAGCAACGGGCTGAAAAAGTAGAACAGGCGCTCGACCAGGCGGTGCCAGAATGGCCGCTTCAACCACTCTTTGGCGTTCAGCAGCCTGGAACGAGCGATGTAATCTTCCTGCACGCAGGCCAGATCGCTGCCGAAGCCGTCGTCATCGATCACCAGGGTGATCTCGAAGTTGAGCCACAGGCTACGCATATCGAGATTGACGGTGCCGACCAGGCTGAGCTGGCCGTCGACCAGCACGCTCTTGGTGTGCAACAGGCCGCCTTCGAACTGATAGATTTTCACGCCGGCTTCCAGCAGCTCGGAGAAGAACGCCCGGCTGGCCCAGCGCACCATCATCGAATCGTTGTCGCGCGGCACGATGATGCTGACCTCAACGCCGCGCAGAGCGGCGGTGCAGATGGCGTGCAGCAGATCGTCGCTCGGCACGAAGTACGGCGTGGTCATGATCAGCTGTTCGCGCGCGGAATAAACCGCGGTCAGCAGCGCCTGGTGGATCATCTCCTCGGGGAAGCCGGGGCCGGAGGCGATCACCTGAATGGTATGGCCGCTTTCCTGCTCGAACGGCATGATGTTGACGTCCGGCGGCGGCGGCAGAATGCGCTTGCCGGTTTCAATCTCCCAGTCGCAGGCATAGACGATGCCCATCGTAGTGGCCACCGGGCCTTCCATGCGCGCCATCAGATCGATCCATTGGCCGACGCCCGCATCCTGCTTGAAATAGCGCGGGTCGACCATGTTCATGCTGCCGGTATAGGCGATGTAGTTGTCGATCAGCACCACCTTGCGGTGCTGGCGCAGATCCATGCGGCGCAGGAATACGCGCAGCAGGTTGACCTTCAGCGCTTCGACTACTTCGATGCCTGCGTTGCGCATCATCGCCGGGTAGGGGCTGCGGAAAAATGGCAGGCTGCCGGCGGAGTCCAGCATCAGACGGCAGTGTACGCCGCGCCGCGCGGCGGCCATCAGCGATTCGGCCACCTGATCGACCAGGCCGCCGGGCTGCCAGATATAGAACACCATTTCGATGTTGTGGCGCGCCAGCTCGATGTCGCGGATCAGCGCTTTCAACGTGTCGTCGGTAGTGGTGAGCAGCTGCAGCTGGTTGCCCTTGACGCCGTCGATGCCCTGGCGGCGGTTGCACAGCTGGAACAGCGGTTCGGCGACTTCACTGTATTCGGTGGCGAAGATGCGGCGGCTCTCTTTCAACTCTTTCAGCCAGCGCGCGGTCGACGGCCACATGGCCTTGGCGCGCTCGGCACGGCGCTTGCCCAGGTGCAGTTCGCCGAACGATAAATAGGCGACGATGCCGAACAGCGGCAGAATATAGATAACCAGCAGCCAGGCCATGGCAGAGGGAACCGCACGGCGTTTCATCAAAATGCGCATCGTCACGCCGGCGATCAGCAGCCAGTAGCCGAACACCATGAGCCAACTGATTACGGTATAAAATGTTGTCATAAAGGCGAAAAATCCCGTTCGCAAACCACCAATGATGAGTGTACGCACAGATCGGGCAAGGCGAAACCTTTTATCGGCGCTTATGTTACATAAATATGATGAAGTTAAGGCACTTGCCGAAATTGAAAGGGCGGCTTTTGCCCGCGTGGCGTCCGCTGTGCCGCCGATAACGGCGGCTTGGATCGCGGGCGGAAAGGGCTATAATGCCCGCGGTTGGCATTAGACGAACGAGTGACGGAATTATGAGACGCAGTAGAAATGAAGTGGGCCGCTGGCGCATGTTGCGGCAGAGCCAACGTCGGCGGCATCGCTGGCTGGAACGCCAGTCGTGCAGCAATCGCCATATTATCCGGGTGCGGCGCCGCCTAGACGATCAGCATCGGCGCGCGCTGCTGTTTGCGGTATCCTGCGAATGGTAAAACGAAAACAGTCCCGTAAGGGACTGTTTTGTTATGGCGTCTGAGTTATTTGCCCAAATAGGCGTTGAGCATCCAGACCTGTTTTTCCTGCTCTTTGATGTAATCGCTCATCAGCGACGCGGTGCCTTCGTCGCCGGCGTCTGCCGCCACCGTCAGCAGCTCACGCTGCTGTTGCAGCAAGATTGAATACCCTTCCAACAGGCCGCGCAGCGTACCCTTATCATCGGTCACGTTGGTGTGTTCCTTGATGTCGGCGGTTTTCAGATAATCGCTGAAAGCGTGACGCGGTTGCGAGCCCAACGTCAGAATACGTTCCGCCAGCTCATCTACCTTGGTCAGCAGATCGTTATATGTCTCTTCGAATTTCGCGTGCAGTTCAAAGAACTGCGGGCCGGTAATGTTCCAATGATAGCCGCGCACGTTCATATACAGCACCTGATAGTTTGCCAACAGCGCATTGAGCGCTTCGGCGAGTTTTGCCGATTGTTTACTGTCAAGGCCGATATGGGTTTTCGCTGCTTTCTTTGCCGTTGCCATAATAATCTTCTCCTGATTATTTGTTCCGATAGTAGACAGAATCAATTTCCATAGCTGTTACAGTAACCGGATTTATCGCAGGGTTAAATACGATAACAGGCATTATTGCCATCGCTCAAACCGATGACGATAAATCCGTCGAGCAAATTGCCGAATCAGTTTACGCAGGTTCCGCAGGCGAAAAAAGCCGCTTTTCTCGGTTACTTGCGCAGCGCCAGTTTTACCACACCTGCGCCCAGCGCCATTAACAGCGCGGCGGCGATCAGTACCGAAATAAAGGCGCGATCAAAGGCCAGACGCGCCAGCTGCGTCAACTGCTGCGCGCGATCGGCCGCCATTCCGGCCGCCAGGCGCAACGCTTCGTCGATGCTGTCGTAGGCTAAATCGCTGACCGGCAGCTCCGCCGGCAGCGCCAGAGTGTGGCTGTAAACCGCCGTCATCAGCCCGCCGAGCAACGTCACGCCCAGCACGCCGCCCAGCTCGTAGGAGACGTCTTCGATGGACGCCGCCATGCCGGATTTCTCCTCCGGCGCGTTCAGCATGATGGCGGTGGAAGCGGCGGTGATCACGCCGCCGAGGCCAAAGCCCACCAGCGCCAGGCTCACCAGCTGCGGCGCTATGCCGCTCTGAGACAGCAGGGCGAGGGCGGCAATGCCGAAGGCGGTCAGGGCGAAACCGCCGAGGATGATGCTGCGTTCGCCGTAGCGCGGCAGCAGCAAACCGGCCATCGGCCCCGCCAGCGCCGAGGCCAGCGGGATCGGCAAGATGAACAGCGCCGCCTGCAGCGGACTGAGGCCAAGCACCAGTTGCAAGCGTTGGCTGAGCACCAGCTCGACGCCGATCAGCGCCACCATCGACAGCAATGCCACGCCGATGCCGCCGGCGAACAGCCGGTTGCGGAACAGAGAGAAATCGATCATCGGGTGGGCGCTGCGCTGCTGACGACGCACGAACAGCACCAGGAACAACACGCCGATCGCAGCCGCCGCGAGCAAGGCGCTGACGTCAGGCGCCGGCTTGCTCAATTCTTTCAGCGCATAGATAGCGCCGACCAGGCCTATCATGATCTGTATCGAGCCGACGATGTCGGCGGGGCGCGGGTTATCGCCGCCGCAGCGCGGGATCAGTTTCCATGCCAACGGCCAGACCAGCAACACCACCGGCACATTGATCAGGAACACCGAGCCCCACCAGAAATACTCCAACAGCAGGCCGCCGACCACCGGGCCGATGGCCGCGCCGCCGGAGGCCACCGACGCCCAGATGCCGATCGCCAGCGCCCGTTCGCGTTCATCGGTAAAGACGTGGCGTACGATGGACAGCGTGGCGGGCATCATCATTGCCGCGCCAACGGCGAGGAATACCCGCGCGGCGATCAGCCACTCGGCGGTAGGCGAGAAAGCGGCGCACAGCGACGCGACGGCAAACACCGGCAGCCCGGCGAGAAACAGCCGTTTATGGCCGATGCGATCGCTCAGCATGCCGGCGCCAGGCAACAGACCGGCCACCACCAACGGGTAGGCGTTGACGATCCAGAGTTTTTGCGAGGCGCTGGCGTCCAGCGCCTGGGTTAAACGCGGCAGAGCGGTATATAACACCGTCATATCGATGACGATCAGGAACAGGGCGCTGGCGACCATCGTCAGGATCAACCAGCGGTTCTTGGCGTACATAAGTCATAATCCAGTTAAAGTGGGCGGCGCGAAGGCGCCGCCATTCGGGTAACCCTCCGGCGATGCCGGGTGATATACTGGTAATAATATATATCCATACGTTCGTATTGAAAAGAAGGGTTTCTTAATGGGACGTCAACGCAGCATCGATCGCGACAAGGTTTTGGACACCGCCGAAGAGATCGTCGCCACTCAGGGGGCCGCCGGTTTGACCATCGACGCCGTCGCCAAAGCGATGGGGATCTCCAAGGGCGGGGTGCAGTACTGTTTCGGCAGCAAAGACGCCCTGATTGACGCCATGTTCGATCGCTGGGGCAGTGCCTACGAGACGCTGTTCGCCGCTATCGCCGGTGACGATCCTTCACCGCAGACCGGCGTGCGGGCGCATATGCTGGCGACGCAAAGCTCGGATCAGACCGCCAGCGCCAAGGCCGCCGGGCTGATGGCGACGCTGATTCAAACGCCGGAGCATCTGGCGAGCACGCGCGAATGGTATCGCAGCCGCATCGCCGGTTTGGATTTGACGACGGAAGAAGGCAAGCGCGCGCGCTTGGCGTTTCTCGCCACCGAAGGCGCCTTTATGCTGCGTTACTTTGGTTTGATGGATATCGATCAGGCGGAATGGGAAGCGATGTTCACCGATATGCAGGCGTTGATTTTAACTGAGGGTGCCTATCGCACTGATAGCTAGTAAAGCCCGCAGTGAAAGGCGTATGTTTATCGCACAAGATATTCCCTCGAAGAACTTTTTAGCCAGCCACTCCGTGCTGGCTTTTTTTTTGTTTGCAGGCAAGCGCCCCAGCGGGGCCCCCTGAAGACAGGGGGCGGGGGAAATTATTTACGGGCGTCCAACAGCGACTGGGCGTTCTCTGCGGTAACGACGGTCCACGGAATGTAGTAATGCTTTTGCGTGCCGCCCTCCCATTTCAGATCCTTGGCGTATTGCTTCCAGATCTCCGACTGCGGTTGATAGCTTTCCCCTTTCACGGCGCGCAACGCGACGTCGATGGAGCCCTGCATCTGGCCTTTGGCATCTTGCAGAATAGAGACCATTTCACCGGCCTGCACCGCATGAATCGCGTCGGAGACACCGTCAACGCCGGCAATCGCGAAGTCCTTCACATTCAGGCCGGCGCCTTTGATCGCCTCGATAGCGCCCAGCGCCATCTCGTCGTTTTGGCCAATCACGCCGTTGATTTTGCCCCGGTGTTTCTGCAGCCAGTTTTCCATCAGCGGCTGCGCTTCCGCGCGTGACCAGTTGGCCGTTTTACGTTCAAGTACGGTGACCTGGCCGACACCGCACTCGGCAATCGCTTTATCGTTGCCCTTGCCGCGTTGGATCTCGCCGCTGCCGCCTTTCGGGCCTTCGATAATCACCACGTTCACCTTTCGGTTCTTGCAGTCGAGTTTGTCCAGGACGGCTTTGGCTTCCAGGTATCCCCCCAACTCGTCATTAGACACCACTTCAGACGTCATCGCGTCCGTGTTCAGGCGCGCGTTGGTGACCACCACCGGAATTTTGGCTTCGTTGGCATTAGTGACGATATCGATATTGGCCTCAAAATCCATCGGGTTGACGATAATGGCATCGGCGCGCGTCTGGATAGCGGTGGCGGCCTGATCGTTTTGCACCGAGGCATCATAACGCCCATCGTAGAAGGTCAGCACGGCTTCGCCGCTTTTCACCGCCGGGTGTTCCTTGCCGAACCTTTCCATCAATTGCACGAACTCGGCCTTGTTGCCGTACATCAATACCGCGATTTTAACCGGGGCCGCCTGAGCAGCCGACAGGCTACCGAGCATCATGGCAGAGGCAAACAACGCTATCTTGGTCTTATTCATGGTTTTCTCCTGGTAGAGTTGGGTCTGATGTTATTAATCGCGCTGTTGCTTACGCGATGGGTCGAGCAATACGGCAAGAACGATCAATGCGCCTTTGATAATTTGTTGGTAATACGATTGCACGCCGAGCAGATCGAGGCCGTTATTCATCACCCCGATAATCAGCACGCCGAAGAAGGTGCCGACCAGCGTACCGACGCCGCCGGCCATGCTGGTGCCACCGATCACCACCGCTGCGATGGCGTCCAGCTCATACCCTGCGCCGGCGTTGGTCTGCGCCGAACCGGTGCGTGCGGTGAGGATCAGGCCGGCGATGCCGGCCAGCGCGCCGCACAGCGTATACACCAGTATTTTGATGCGCGTGACGTTAATCCCCGAGGTGCGCGCGCTTTTCGGGTTGCCGCCGACGGCGTAGATGTAGCGCCCGAAGAGGGTTTTATTCAGCACCAGCCAGGCGAGGGCGAACAGCACGATGAAGATGATGACCGGCACCGGAACGCCGCCGACATAACCATTGCCCAACCAGCGGAAATCGCTGTTCAATTGCGAAACCGGATTGCCGTTGGTGGTCAACATGGTTAAACCGCGCGCCGCAGAGAGCATGCCCATGGTGACGATAAAGGGTTGCAGCCGGTAGCGAGCCAACACGGTGCCGTTCACCAGGCCGCAGACGGTCCCGATGCCCAGCGCCACGATCAGCGGCGCCATGACGGCGGTCGCGGTGTCGCCGATAGCCAATCCGCTGTTGTTGGTGGCGAAGCGGGCGGCGACGATCCCGCTTAGCGCCAGCACCGAGCCCACGGAGAGATCGACGCCGGCCGTAATGATGACGAAGGTCATGCCGATCGCCAGAATGCCGTTGATCGAGACCTGGCGCAGGACGATCAGGGTGTTTTCATTGCTGAGAAAATAATTGCTGCTCCAGGCCCCCTGGGCGACCTGATATTCGCCAATCAGCGCCACGATCAGGCACAGCGCGAAGAAGGCGATGATAATGCCGTATTTGTGCATACGGCGCTTATTGCGGGTGAAAAATGAAATTCCTGGTGATAAGGAGTGGGCGCTGCTCATTTTTTTTCTCTCTCTGTTAAACCGCAAGTTTCATCAGTGCTGCCTGGGTCGCATCGGCTGCCGAAAGCTCACCGGCCAACTGCCCGTCACGAAACACCAATATGCGATCGCTCATGCCGATAATTTCCGAAAGCTCGGAGGAAACCATGATGATCCCCTTGTTTTGCAAGGCGAACTCCGACATAAATCGATAGATCTCTTTCTTGGCGCCGACGTCGATGCCGCGCGTCGGCTCGTCGAGCAACAACACCTCCGGATCCAGCAGCGCCCAGCGGCCCAGCACCACTTTTTGCTGGTTGCCGCCGCTCAGGTTGCCCACGGGCTGTTCGCCATCGTGGGTTTTAACGTTGAAGCGCTGGATCATGTCGCGGGTTCGCGCTTGCTCCCGTTTCTCGCTGACGAACCCCATTCGGCTGATGCCGGCAAAAGAGGCGATATTGATGTTTTCACTGACGGAACGGCACAGCACCAGGCCGGTTTCCTTGCGATCTTCCGTCACGTAGGCAATGCCGCTGTCGATGGCCTCTCGCGGGGAATGGCGGTTCAGCGTCTTGTCGCCCAAACGGATCGTGCCGCTGTCGGCATGCTGAATGCCGAAGATAAGATCGAGAAATTCGCTGCGGCCCGATCCCACCAGCCCGTAGATGCCCAGGATTTCACCGTGCTTAAGCTGCAGGCTGATATCCTTTATCTTGCTGCGCCAACACAGGCCGTTGACCTCCAGCAAGACCTCTTCGCCGGGCTGATTGAATTTGGCGAACTCGCTGTCGTACTCGCCGCCGATAATGTGTTCGATCAACTGCTCACGGGTAATGTCGGCGATATAGCCTTCATGGATATAGGCACCGTCGCGGAAAATGGTGTAGCTGTCCGCAATTTGAAATATCTCTGACAAACGGTGAGAGACGTAAATAATGCCTTTACCTTTCGCCGCCAATTGCTGAAGCGTCTGAAAGATTTTTTGCGCATCCTCCTCGCCAATCGCCGAGGTGGGTTCATCCATGATGATGATGTCGGCATTGGCATGCGACAGCGCTTTGGCGATCTCGACCAGCTGCTGCTCGGCGACGCTCAGGTTGCGCATTTTCTCTCGGGCGTCGATCTTGAAATCGAGTTCCTTGAGCAGGCTGGTGGTGCGTTGATTGAGCGTGGCGAAATCGACGAACCCCAGGCGTCTCGGCTCACGGCCCAGCCAAATGTTTTCGGCCACCGTCAGATCCGGGATCGCGCTCAGTTCCTGCTGCACGATGGCGATGCCGGCGTTGAGGGCTTCCCGGGGATGATGAAATTCACAGCGTTGGCCATTGATAAAAATGTCGCCGCCATCGGGTTGAATAAAGCCCATCAGAATGCTGAGAAAGGTGGATTTACCCGCGCCGTTGCCGCCGCACAGGGCATGGATGGAACCACGCCGCAGGCAAAACTCCGCATTCTTGAGCGCCACGACCGGGCCAAAGGCTTTTCTGACGCCGCTGACCTCCAGCAGGTAGGCGGGCGCTTGCGTATGGGGATCTCGCGTCACAGTTGCACCTCCGGGTAGGTCTGCTGCAAGCGTTGCAGGTACCGTTGATAAAGCGTCTCGTATTGCGCCCGTCTGCCGGCATGTGGCCGTGCGCGTGTGGCCTCATCCAGCGCAACGAAACGTTGGCACAGCTCGGACAGCAACGCGCCGGCATTCCGCAGCGGATCGTCGGCCAACGTCGTCGCCCACATCGCCTGAATGGCGCCGCCTAGCGCAGCGGTCTCTTTGGCTTTCAGACATACCACCGGGCACCCCATCACGTCCGCGACGATTTGTCGCCAGGCGGCGCTGCGAGCGCCGCCGCCGGTGAGGCGGATCTCGCGCGCTTCAATGCCCTGACGGCGAAACAGCTCGATGCCATAGCGCAGGCCATAGGTGGCGCTTTCGACCACCGCCAGGCAGAGATTGGCGCGGGTAAAATTGTCGCTATCGAGGTTATGCAGACTGGCGCGCGCGTGAGGCAACGGCGGAACGCGCTCGCCATTGAAGAACGGCAGCATCTCGACACCGCCTGCGCCGGGTGAGGCCTGCGCCAATAAACCGTTAAAGCCCGCAAGGTCCTCGTCCAGCAGCGTTTGTACCGCGGTGGTGGCCGAGGTGACATTCATGGTGCAAATCAATGGCAGCCACCCGTTGGTGCTGGAGCAGAAGCCGGCAATCATGTCTGATTCCGCCGCGACGGGGGCGGCAGACCAGGCGAATAGCGTGCCAGAGGTGCCCAGGCTCAGGGTGAGGGTGCCGGCCTCGATGTTGCCGGAACCGATGGCCGCCATCATGTTGTCGCCGCCGCCGGTCGATACCCGCACCGTTGGGCTGAGGCCGAGTTTTTCCGCCGCGGCGGGGCGCACCGTGCCGATGCAGCACTCCGCATTTTTGAGCGGCGGCAGGGCTTGCCACAGACGGCCGCTGTCATCGATGAGATCGACGGCGGCTTTGCTCCAGCTACGGGTGCGCACATCGAACAACCCGGTGCCGGAAGCGTCACCGTATTCCGCTACGCGCTCTCCGGTCAGCCAGAAGTTCAAATAATCATGAGGCAACAATACGGTGTGCAGTTTTGCCCACAACGCAGGATGGTGTGTCTTGAACCAAAGGATTTTTGACGCGGTATAACCGGTGGCGATCCGCAGGCCGAGTGTTTCCAGCGAGCCGTTGGCACCGCCGAGCTGCTGCAGGAGCCGTTCGTTTTCCTCTGCGGTTTCGGTATCGCACCACAGCTTGACGTTGTGCAGCACGTTGCCGTCTGCGTCCAGCGGTACAAACCCATGTTGTTGGCCCGAGACCCCCAGAGCATGAATTTCCCCGGCATCAATACCGGCGTTAGTCACGGCTTGGCGAAAAGCGATGACCAGCGCCTCAATCCACCAGTCGGCCTCCTGTTCGCGCCGGCCATTGGCTTGGCTGATGAGACGGTGAGGGGCGTTGCCCTCACCGAGGATCACGCCCTGTGTGCTGTCGACAATCACGACTTTCGTGCCTTGCGTACCGCAGTCTATGCCAGCATAGAGCGCCATAGGATCACTCCATTTCCAGCATGATTTTGATGTCCGAGGCATGTCCCGCCGCCGCGCGCTCAAAGGCGGCCACGCTGTCGGAGAACTTGTAGGTTTGGCTTATCAACGGCTGGACGCGCAATTTGCCGCTGCTCAACAGCCGCAGCGTGCGCGGGTACATGTTGGCGTAGCGGAAAATGGTCTTGAAGGTGATTTCCTTGGCCTGCGCGGCGACGATATCCATCGGCGCGGCATCGATCGGCATGCCGACCAGCACGGCGGTCGCTCCTGGCGCCGCATGTTCGGCCAGCGTAGCGATGGCCGGTTTTGCGCCGCTGCATTCAAACACGACATCGGCGCCATTGCCGCTGGTGAGCGCGGCCACTTTCCCCGCCAGGTCGCCGGTTTTGATATTGACGGCGTGCAGCCCCTCATAACTGGCCGCAACGGCGAGTTTTTCGTCAAACAGGTCGCAAATAATGACGTCCGAGCAGCCGCCCGCCAGCGCCGCGAGAGCGGTGACCACGCCGATCGGCCCAGCGCCGATCACCAGCGCGATATCGCCGGGTTTGATCCCGGCTTTGGTGGCCGCTTGCATGCCGATGGCCAGGGGTTCAACCATGGCGCCTTCAGCGAAACTGACGTTGTCCGGCAGTTTGAACGTGAATGCGGCGGGGTGGATGACGGTTTCGCGCAAACAGCCGTGCACCGGCGGCGTCGCCCAGAAGCGAACGGCGGGGTCCAGGTTGTAAATCCCGGCGCGCGTCTGCGCCGAGTTGAGATCGGGAATGCCGGGCTCCATGCAAACGCGATCGCCGACGCTGAGGTGAGTGACGTTTTCACCTGTCGCGAGCACCACGCCGGCGGCCTCATGGCCGAGCACCATCGGGGCTTTGACCACGAACGGGCCAATGCGGCCATGCTGGTAATAGTGCACATCGCTGCCGCAGATGCCCACGGAATGAATTTTTATCTGCACATCATCGGGCCCCAGCGTTTCGGCAAGCTGGACGTCCTCGATAGCGATTTCCCCCGCCTTGGCCAACACTAATGCTTTCATATTGCCTCCTGGTGAATCATTTTTATGGTAACGATATCATTTCAATGCGGCGATAGTGGGCCAAAGCGGGTGGTTAAACTGTGATCGATGTTGGAATTACTCGATGGGAGTTAATTTTGCTGGTGGGTTGTTATTCAATATGGGGATGAAGATCACAAAATCGGCGATGTAATGACGGTTTTAATATCAGCATTCTGATATCGATACCGTTACCTTGCAGGGGAAATGATGAACAAACAACAACGTGCCATAGCCGCTACGCTGGAATATTTGCGCGAGGCGGCCATCGTTCTGACCGAAGAAGAGCAGCAACGTATTGAAATTGCGACATTTGGCCTGGCCGACTATCCTGTCTCAGGGCTGCAGCTGCTGACCTATGTCAACTCACCTCGGTATTGTGCGAAAGAGTTGGTGCTGTTTCCTGAGCAGACTTGCCCAGAGCATTTGCATCCTCCTTTTGCCGGCACGCCCGGCAAGCAAGAGACGTTTCGCTGCCGTTGGGGTGAGGTGTTTCTGTTTGTCGACGATGAAAACCTGACGCTTAATGACGCCGGCGGTGAACCGGTATGCCGGGTGCCTGAAGGCGCGGAGCAGTGGTATACCTGCAATCGCTATATCCTCTTGCGGCCTGGCGAACAATACACCATCGCGCCCAATACCCGGCACTGGTTTCAGGCTGGAAAGCGGGGGGCGGTGGTGTCCGAGTTCTCTTCCGAGAGCCGTGACGAGCTGGATATCTTTACCGATCCCCGGATTAACCGGCTGGCAGGCGTAAACCATTAGCGCCACGATGAAAGTTCTGTCATGATGTTGTTAATGGTACAAAATGATAACTTTAAGCTAAGGAGCTGCATTTGGCGGTGGGGCGAGGACGGAAAGCGACGCTGGCTAGCGTGGCCGCACAGGCAAACGTCAGTAAAATCACCGCGTCGCGGGCATTTTCACAGCCGGACAAGGTTCATCCGGAAACGCTGCGCCGCATTCGGGAGACCGCTGCCGAACTCGGTTATGTGGTCAATGCTGCGGCGCGCAACCTGCGCGCGAAAAGCAGCAGAACCATCGGCATCGTCAACCCTGATATGGCCAACCCGTTCTTTGGCGGCCTGACGCGGTTGATGACGCTTGAAGCGCAAAAAATGGGATATGACACCCTGGTGTTCGATTCCTATGAGTCACAGGAAAGCGAAGACAGAATCATCGACAAACTGATTGGTTACAACGTCGATGCGATCATTCTCTCGGTCATTTCCAACGATCATCTGTACCAGCCTTCCTATCTAAAGCGGTTGGAAACATTGAATATTCCGGTGGTATTGATCGACCGTGAGCTGGACAATCGCCACTGCAGCGGGGTGTATATCGATAACCTGGACTGCGGCCTTCAGGCGGGGCGCTGGCTGCTGGAACAGAAAGCGCAGCGGGTGGTGGTGGTGTCCGGGCCGGAGAACTCCAACGTTGCACGGGACAGGGTCACAGGGCTGCAGGCGGCGCTGCAAGGGAAAGTGGCGTCGTTTGAAGTGCTGTACGCCGATTTCTTTATGGATGTCGCCTGGCAAGAGACGAGCCGTTGGCTGGCCAATCACCGCGCCCCGGACTTTTTCGTTGGCTGCAATAACCAGATCTCCCTGGGCATTATCAAAGCCTGCATTGAACACCGGCTGCCGTTGATGCAGGAGGTGTCGCTGTTCAGCATCGATGAGGTTTCACATGCCGAGATCTACGGTTTTCATTTCCCATGCGTGTCACACGACTTGCAAGAGATCGCCTGGCAAGCGTTGAATCTGGCTATCCGTCGTATTGCCGACCCCGAGATCAAGCCGGGCAAGGTGGTGGTGCGGGGAAAACTCGTCGCATAACGGCGCCACCTTTCGCCTTATCCGTCATTTTTCAGCGCGTTGCGCTGTTTTGGGCTCATCCCGCCCGGCGGGACGGATGAGCAGCCATAAACCGCTTCCTGCCACCGCCGCGCCTAGCAGCATGGGCCAGGAAAGGGGTTCATTGAACATTAACCCTGCCCAGCAGAAGGTGACGAAGGGGCTGAGAAACAGCAGGCTCGTCACGCGCAGCGCAGAAGTGAGCCTTAGACAAAACCAGTACAGACCGTAGCCGGCCAGCGTCGCCAGTAGCGCGGTCCAAAGCACGCCGATCACAAACCCCGTCGTTACCGTTGGCAGCAGCGGGCCTTCCGCGCCGGCCATGGCGGCGAAAGCCAGCGCGGAAACCGCGCTTTGTATCCCCAGCGAGGCTGGCAAACTCATTGCTTGCGTCTGCGGCAGCCGTTCCTGCCACAGCGTTGCCAGCGCCAGCGCCAACATCCCCGCCAGCGGCAACAGGTAACTCCACAATGGGGCGTCTCCCCATGAGATGGCGCTGCCGGTCGCCAGCGTTACCCCGCTAACCCCCAAGGCTAACCCGGACCAAACGCGGCCATCGGGCAAGCGGCGTTGCAACAGCATGCTCAGCAGTGCGGTGCCGAGCGGGAGCAAATCGGCGATGAGCGCGGCCAACCCGGCCGGCACGCCATATTCGATGCCTTTGCTGACGCCGGTCAGGTAACCGGTCATGGCGAGCAACCCAATCCCGGCGTGAACAGCTATCGTCAGCGGAGATGCGCGCCTGATGGCACGCACACTAAGCGGCAGCAACGCGAACGCGACCACCACGCAGCGCCAGAACGCCACCAGCAACACCGGCGCGTAATCGGCGGCGAAGCGGATGCCGACGAAGCCGGAGCTCCAGGCCACGATCAGCAGGACCTCGGCCGCAGCCAGCCAGAGGGCGGCTTTGCCGCGGTGGGAAGAGGGGCGAAATGGTGGCAGGGACATGATGGTCACCTCCTTTCTGCCCGATGGTAGTGAGTGGCTATAATTTAATAAATCGAATAATTCTCGTTCAGTTGTTTAATGGGGTTAAATCATGCGGCCGACATTGGATATCGATCTCTTGCGCACTTTTCACGCTATTGCGCGTTTGGGGCAATTTCGCGCGGCGGCGGCATTTGTCAATCGCAGCCCCGCCGCCGTGAGCGTGCATATCCGGCGCCTGGAACAGGTGGCGGGCGGCCGCTTGCTGGAGCGTGACAATCAGTCCGTGGCGTTGACGCCGCTGGGCCACAAGCTGCTGGCTTCGACGCTCGGGCTGCTGAGCGCCCATGACGATATTCTGCGGGAACTGCAGGGCGCGCCGCTAAGCGGCCATATCAAATTGGGGTTGCCTGATGAGTACGCTTCCCATGTGATACGCCATATTTTGCCGCGGTTTGCCGACAGTTTTCCCGCGGTGGAACTGGAGGTCTCTACCGCTGCCAGTCAGGCGCTGGCGGAACAAGTTGGCCGTAATCGGCTGCATCTCGCGCTGGTGGTTCAACCCTCGGGGAAACCGTGCCAGACACCGCTCGCGGTGACTGCGCCGGTGTGGGCCGGAGGCCGTTCGCTGGCGCTGCAGGCTAACCGGCCACTGCCGCTGGCGTTGCATGCCGCCGATTGCCCTTATCGTGAGGCTATGATCGATGCATTGACCAGGGCGGGAAGGCATTGGCGTGTGGTTGTGAGCAGCCCTTCGGCCAGCGTGGTGGCGGCTGCCGTTGAGGCAGGATTGGCCGTCACGCTGCTCGACCGCGCACGGGTTTCGGCGGCGATGCGGATACTCGACGAATTGCCGTCGGTCGCACCACATGAAGTGCAACTGCTCCGTTCTGCCACGGCCGCCAGCCAACCGGCGGTGGCGATGCTGGAAAGCGTCATCGGTGAGTATTTACGGTGGGGAACATGAATATCGGCAAGACGAATCGAGCACGAAGGTGACGGAGAGAGGTGGCTGGATCCGGGAACGTTGTATCGCGGGGCGTTCCCGGTATTGGGCGGTCTGGATATCAGAACACCTGTTTGAACGGCTTCACCGTCACGTCGGCATAGACGCCGGCGGCGATATAGGGATCCTGCTGCGCCCAGGCCTGGGCTTCCGCCAGCGAGGCGAATTCGGCGATCACCGTCGAACCGGTAAAGCCGGCGGCGCCGGGATCGTTGCTGTCGATGGCCGGGTTAGGGCCGGCGACCACCAGACGGCCGGCGTCGCGCAGCGCCTGCAGGCGCGCCAGGTGTGCCGGGCGCACCGCCAGACGGTTTTCCAGCGAATTGGGGACGTCTTGCGCGTAGATCAGATAAAGCATGTTTCACCTTTAAAATCATGGCTATAAAACGGTGCTACCAAGGTAGCGCAAAAGGCGCGGCAGGGGAACGGCATAGGGCGAATTTCCCGGCGGATTGGCGCTTATGCCTTGAAGCCGCTACTTTTTATTCGTATAGTGCGGCGCGCTTAAACTGATATGCCATTGAGGTGAGGACATGACGGAACTGGTAAGGGAAAAACTCGATTTGCCGGCGGGCAAAAACAAACTGCTGCTGCATTCGTGCTGCGCGCCCTGTTCCGGCGAGGTGATGGAAGCGATTCAGGCCTCCGGGATCGAGTATGCCATTTTCTTCTATAACCCCAACATTCACCCGCAAAAAGAGTATCTGCTGCGTAAAGAAGAGAATATCCGTTTCGCTGAGCAGCACGGGGTGCCGATTATCGATGCCGATTACGACACCGACAACTGGTTCGCCCGCGCCAAGGGGATGGAGAATGAGCCGGAGCGCGGCATTCGTTGCACCATGTGTTTTGATATGCGTTTCGAGCGCACGGCGCTGTATGCGCATGAGCATGGTTACGACACTATCTCCAGCTCGCTGGGCATCTCGCGCTGGAAGAACATGCAGCAGATCACCGACTGCGGCATCCGCGCGGCGGAAAAGTATCCCGATCTGGTGTACTGGGATTACAACTGGCGCAAGAAGGGCGGTTCGTCGCGCATGATAGAGATCAGCAAGCGCGAACGCTTCTATCAGCAGGAATACTGCGGCTGCGTCTATTCGCTGCGCGACACCAACCTGCACCGTAAGGCGCAAGGGCGGCCGCTGATCAAGCTGGGCGTGCTTTACTATGGCGATGAAGAATAACGCTGACTCACCACAATTAACCCGCTCCGGCGGGTTTTTTACTTTTTGACGCCTGGCCAAACGTTAATAAAGCGTGTCGCCCCGGCGGTAAAAAAGCAACGGCCAGGTTAATATCCTTATGAGTTTGCTGGTTTTAGCCGCGCATACTGACGATTAAAGCGATAGTTTGCCTTTCGTTATTGAATATGATTGCTATTTGCATTTAAACTTGGCGAACCAGAGGAAACAGAATCATTATGCCGCTAAAAAAGATGTTCCTTAATCGCCGTATATCCGTGCCTTTCGTCTTGTCCGTAGGCCTGCACAGCGCCCTGGTGGCGGGTTTGCTTTACGCTTCGGTAAAAGAAGTGGTGGAGCTGCCGAAGCCAGAGGACGCGCCGATCAGCGTCATGATGGTCAATACCGCCGCGATGGCCGAACCGCCGCCGCCGGCACCGGCCGAACCGGAGCCGCCGCAGGTCGAACCTGAGCCGGAGCCAGAACCGGAACCTATTGTGGAGCCGCCGCCGAAGGCGATGGTGAAGCCGGAACCGGTCAAGCCGAAACCGAAACCCAAGCCGAAGCCGAAGGTCGAAAAACAGGTGAAACCGGAGCCGAAAAAAGTCGAGCCGCGCGAACCGTCGCCGTTCAACAACGACTCGCCGGCCAAGCCGATCGACAAAGCGCCGGTGAAACAGGCGCCTGCCGCGCCGGTGCAGGGCAACTCGCGCGAGGTTGGGCCAAGGCCGATCAGCCGCGCCAATCCGCTCTATCCGCCGCGGGCCCAGGCTTTACAGATCGAAGGCAGCGTGCGGGTGCAGTTTGATATCGACAGCGACGGACGCGTCAGCAACGTGCGTATCTTGTCGGCCGAACCGCGCAACATGTTTGAGCGTGAAGTGAAGCAGGCGATGCGCAAATGGCGCTATGAAGCCAAAGAAGCGAAAGATCGTACCGTCACTATCCGCTTCAAGCTGAACGGCACGACCGAATTGAACTGAGTTCGGTCATACCAAAAAGAAAGGGTCGCCTCGGCGACCCTTTTTGCATTTGCAGTGTAGCGTCAGTTTATTCTTCGAAGCCGACGCGGAAATTCATTTTGCCCTCAGGCAGCGCGCGCGAGTTGCCTTCTGCATCGACCGCCACATAGGTGAACACCGCTTCGGTCGCCCGGTAGCGCTGGCCGATCGGGGCGGAAGAGACTTTTTTGACCCACACTTCGATATTGATGGTGATCGAGCTGCGTCCGGTGCGGATGCAGTGCGCATAGCAGCAAACCACGTCGCCTACCGCCACCGGTTTCAGGAAGGTCATGCCGTCTACGCGTACCGTCACTACGCGCCCTTCGGCGATCTCTTTTGCCTGGATGGCGCCGCCGATGTCCATTTGCGACATCAGCCAGCCGCCGAAGATATCACCGTTGGCATTGGTATCGGCCGGCATCGCCAGCGTGCGCAGCACCAGCTCGCCGCTGGGTAAAGGTCGTTGTTGTGTCATAGCAGTCTGCTTTTAAAAGGAGGGAATAACATCATACTGCCCGCGGCAAGCGCCGCAGGCATTAACAATTTTGTAACTATTTTTTCTGTTCTTCCGGCATGTGCCGGTAAATATAGATACCGCTGAGGAGGGTGAAGACCAATGTCAGCACCGTCAGGCCAAAGACTTTGAAATTGACCCAGACGCTTTGCGGCAGCCAGAAGGCGACATAGATATTCGCCAGGCCGCAGGCCAGGAAGAAGACCGCCCAGGCCAGGTTAAGGTTGCTCCACACTTTGTCCGGCAGCGTCAGCTCTTTACCCAGCATGCGCTGAACCAGCGGTTTTTTGAGCACCCATTGGCTGATCAGCAGCGCCAGCGCGAACAGCGCGTAAATCACCGTGACCTTCCATTTGATGAACAAATCGTTGTGGAACACCAGCGTCAGGGTGCCGAACACCAGCACCATCAGGAAGGTGATCAGCGTCATCTTCTCGACCTTGCGGTATTTCACCCAGGTGAACACCAGCGCCAGCGCGGTGGCGACAATCAACGCGCCGGAAGCGACGTAAATGTCGTACAGCTTGTAAAAAGCGAAAAAGACAATTAGCGGGAGGAAATCAAGAAACTGCTTCATAAATCAATCCATCATCTGTTCATCGGCCGACTATACCGGATTCGGCGAGCTCTGTGTACCGCCGGGCGTTGCCGATTATCGGCGTTTGGTCGGCGGATTTCTGCCGCGAAAGCAGGAATTTGCATAAACTTACGCAAGAAAGCGCGGGCGCATTGCCAGCGCGGGCCGCAGGCCGCATAGTAAGCATCATAATAACCAGATAATTTACCGCGGAAAACAGCATGCAGTGGAAATCTCTCCAGGCCCTGACGCCTGGTTTGACGCATTTATTGGGCTATCAACGCAGCTGGCTCAAGCCGGATATTCGCGCCGGTCTTTCCGTCGCCGCCGTGGCGTTGCCGGTGGCTATCGCCTACGCAGAGTTGGCCGGGGTCAGCCCGGTGGTGGGGCTCTATTCCTGCGTCTTGCCGATGGTGGCCTATGCGCTGTTCGGCTCGTCACGCCAGCTGATCGTCGGGCCCGATGCCGCCACCTGCGCGGTGATCGCCGCGGTGGTGACGCCGCTGGCGGCGGGCAATATGGAACGCCATTGGCAATTGACCATCATGATGACCGCCATGATGGGCGGTTGGTGCCTGCTGGCCAGCCGGTTCAAGCTGGGGGCGCTGGCGGATCTGCTGTCGCGGCCGATCCTCAGCGGGCTGCTGAACGGGGTGGCGATCACCATTATCGTCGATCAGATCGGCAAGGTGTTGGGGTTTACGATGCGCCCGGCACAGTTGATCGAGCGCATCTACGCGCTGCCCGGTAACCTGCTGCACAGCGACTGGCTGACGATGGCGGTGTCGTTGCTGACGCTGGTGACGCTGCTTGGATTTAAAAAATGGCGGCCTAATTGGCCGGCGCCGCTGTTCGCTATCGTGCTGGCGGCGTTCGTGACCTGGGCGGGCGGCCTGCAGCAGCATGGCGTGGTGACGGTGGGCGGTTTCAGTGGCGTGCTGCCGATCGTCCAGTGGCCGGACTTCCAGCCCGGTTTGCTGCGCGATATGGTGATCCCGGCGCTTAACCTGGCGGTCGTGAGCTTTGTCAGCATGATGCTCACCGCCCGCAGCTTCGCCGCCAAAAACGGTTATGAGGTGAACGCCGACGCTGAGTTTCGCGCGCTGGGACTGGTGAATATCGTCTCTGCGCTGTCGCAAGGTTTCGCCATCAGCGGCGCAGATTCTCGCACCGCGGTGAATGACGCCAACGGCGGCAAGAGCCAGTTGGTGTCGATCATCGCCGCCGCTGTCATCGCCTTTGTCTTGCTGTTCCTGATGGCGCCGCTGCAGTTTATTCCTGTGGCGGGATTGGGTGTGGTGCTGATGTATGCGGCCTGGTCGCTGCTGGACATTCGCGGCATCTGGATCTTGCGCCGTCGCAACGCGCAGGCGTTCCGCCTGGCGCTGTTTACCTTCCTCAGCGTGCTGCTGGTGGGCGTGATCAGCGGCATCGGGCTGGCGGTGTTGCTGGGGCTGATGCAGTTTCTGCGCACCGTCTTCCGGCCGACGGAACAACTGCTGGGCGTCAACGATGAAGGTATGATCCATTCCATGGGCAATAACAATGGGGTGAAGGCGGTACCTGGCGTCATGATGTATCGCTTCAATTCGCCGCTGACCTATTTCAACGTGGCGTATTTCAAACGCCGTATCCTCAATTTGGTCGACGGCACGCCGTTCCAGCCGCGTTGGGTAGTGGTGGATGCGGTGGCCAGTTTTACCCATGCCGATATCAGCGTGCTGGCGGCCATCGATGAACTGAAACGCGATCTGTTACAGCGTAACGTAAGACTGGTGCTGGCGGGGCGCCGCACCGAACTGACGCGTTGGTTCCGCATCAACCGCTTAGGGCGCGATAAGGAGTTGATTTTGGTGCCGGATCTGTACCTGGCGCTGAAGCTGATTCAGAGTAAGGAGCAGGCGGAAGCCGCCGTGGTGGGGTAAACAAAAAAGGGGCACGCCGAAGCGTGCCCCTTGGTTTTTGCTTACGCCGGCGTTAGCCGCGCAGCAGCATATACAGCCGGAAGAGGTAGATCAGCAGCAGGGCGGAGACCAGGTTGCTCAACGCGGTCAGCACCACGCTGGCGACGTTCGGCGTCAGCACCGACAGATGGCTCACCAGGAACAGCACCAGCAGCTTGGCCGCCAGCCACAGCATCATCGCCGGCACAATCACGCGCGCATTGGCGAAGGCCAATTTGCTGCTCAGCTTGAGCGAAGCGAACACGCCTTTTTTATCGACGGAGGCGATCACCGGCGCCAGCGCGAAGGCGATAGCCATCAGCACGCCCGGCACCACAAACAGCGTCAGGCCGAGCTGGATCAGCAGGGTGCAGATAAACAGCAGCAGCAGCAGGCGCGGCAAGTCGGGCGCCGAGGCGCCAAGCGCGCGCAGGGCGCTGGTGCGTTGCCCTTGCGACACCAGACGGATCAGCGTCAGCATCCCGCCGACCAGCAGCACGTTGCCGACCAGCGCAGAGAAGGTGGCGGCCGCCGACACTTTCAGCAACACCATCTGCTGTTCCGGCGTCATCTGCTGGATCACTTCCTGAATGCCCATGCCGGTAGACGAGGCGAAATCGCTGGTGGTGGCAGCGAGCGTCGCCAACTGTTCGGCATCAGGGCTGAAGGCCTGATTCAGCAGCACGGAGATAAACGCCGTCAACAGCGCCAGCATCAGGATGCTGGCCAGTTGGTTGCGTAAAAAGTTAAAACTGTCACGGTACAAAGCGTTGGCCGTGATAGGCATGCAGACTCCTTGGCGTCGGGAAAACAGAGATAAATCAGTGGGTGATTGTACCCTGTTCCACGCCGCTGTGGCACCCCGCGAATTGCACTACGCCTATTTCTTCAACGATCGTCGTCTCAGGCAGCGAAAGCGGCAAGGGCACCGGCAACGGCGGCAGGCCGTAGCGTTCCCGGGCGCGATCGCAGGCTTCGTTGCGCAGGCCGTTTTCACCGGACTGATCGAACTCCCTGCACGGGCTGGGCCGATTAAGGTAGATCGAGCAGGAAACGGCTTTACCTATTTCACCGTCCAGCGCGCTGCAACGGGGGGACTTGCTGTTGGTCCCCTGCATGCAGCGCAGGAACGGGGTCAAAGGCTCTGTTAAGGAAAGGGGAACGGTGCCGCCGCCGTCTTCGGCTTCGGCCCAATAGAATGACACTCGAAAATAACCGCAGCATGCGCCGCAGCTGACACAGGGATTAAGGATTTCGCTCATCTTGATTGCCCACCGACTCCTCACGGCACCAACCAAAACCAACACGGAAAATGAAATTACCTCAGCCGCATTTTTCTCCGCAACAGAAATTTGAACATGTAGATAATTTGCAACAAAATCGATTTTTTGATGCAGATCAATCCTTGATTTATTAGACGGTTAGGTAACCTTGTTTTTAGTAGGATTTTAAATTTTTACACATAAGATGTGATCTCGATGGGATCACAAATACCCGAAAGTAGGTATATTCCCCCTCGAGCGATTAACCACACAAATGGAATGGATAATGAAAAAGACAACTCTGATGGTATTGGCGACGATGATGGCGCCTATGTTGGCAAGTGCGCATCAGGCCGGTGATTTCCTGTTCCGCGCGGGCACCGCGACGGTGCGTCCAAATGCAGGTTCGGACAACGTGCTGGGGTTGGGTTCGCTGGATGCGAAAAACAACACCCAGCTCGGTCTGACCTTCGGTTACATGGTGACGGACAACATCGGCGTTGAGTTGTTGGCCGCGACGCCATTCCGCCACAAGGTTACGCTGGGCGGCACTGATTTGGCGACCGTTCACCAACTGCCGCCTACGCTGATGGCGCAATACTATTTCGGCGACAAGCAGGATAAGCTGCGTCCTTACCTGGGCGTTGGCGTTAACTACACCACTTTCTTTGACGAGAAGTTCAACGACTACGGCAAAAGCGCCGGGTTGAGCAACCTCGATCTGAAAGATTCCTGGGGCGTGGCGGCGCAGGCCGGCCTGGATTACAACCTGGATGAGCACTGGATGCTGAACATGTCGGTGTGGTGGATGAACATCGAAACCAAAACTCGCTTCAACGATGCGAACGGTGGGCACCACAGCTTCGATACGCGTCTGGATCCGTGGGTGTTCATGTTCGGGGCGGGTTACCGCTTCTGATGAAGGCCACAAACAGGGAGGCGTTGCGCCTCCCTGTGTCGGTATTATTTAAGTTGCATCACGTTTTCAACGGATTTCACGCCGGCAACGCCGCGAGTGACCTGCACCGCACGATTGGCGTCATCGCTGGACGTCACGAAACCGCTCAGCTGAACGCGCCCTTTAAAGGTTTCCACGCTGATCTCACGTGACTTGATGTTTTTATCCGCCAGCAGTGCCGATTTCACTTTGGTGGTGATCACCGTGTCATCGATATAACCGCCCGTTCCCTCAGATTTCGCCGTCGGCGCGCAAGCGCTCACCGCGACCGCCACAACTGCTGCCATGCACAAGGCCGAAAGGGTTTTAAAAAGCTTCATAAATTACTCTCCATGCAATGTTATGGTTGAAACTCGTACGGTTTTTCGCCGCAGCGAGCGCATTCCCCAAATCAAACGAAGAAATGCATAGCGAACAAACTTCATTGTGAGACAAGACCTGCGTTTGTTCAAATTTTTGCTGTAAATAAATGGAACAAACTTTGAGGGGAAACAAGCTGTTAAAGCGAGCGCCGGCGGGGCGCTCGCTGGAGAGGATCACGCCCGGGTGGCGCGCTTCATATTGCTGACGAAGGCCGCCAGCCTGGTCAGCATCTCCGCCGGGTTGGCATGGTGCTGTTCGATGATTTTGACGATGGCCGAGCCGGAGATCGCGCCGGCGGCCCCGGCCTGCAGCGCGGCCTTCACCTGCTCGGGCTCGGAGATGCCGAAGCCCTGCAGCGGCGGCGCGGCGTGATACTCGCGCAGCTTGTTCACCAGGTGATGCAGCGGCAGCTGCGCCCGGCTTTCGGTGCCGGTGACGCCGGCGCGCGACAGCAGGTAGGTATAGCCGCGGCCGTGCGAAGCGATTTCGCGCAGCAGATCGTCATCGGCGTTCGGCGGGCAGATGAAGATTGGTGCGATACCGTGACGAGCGGCGGCGGCGCGGAACGGCGCAGACTCTTCAAACGGCACGTCGGCGACCAGCACCGAATCCACGCCCACTTCGGCGCAGCGTTGGTAAAACCCATCGATGCCTTTATGGAACACCAGATTAGCGTACATCAGCAGGCCGATGGGAATGGTCGGGTGCTTCTGGCGGATGGCCGCCAGCATCTCGAAGCACTGGGTCGGCGTGACGCCGGCGGCGAAAGCGCGCAGCGTCGCGCTCTGGATGGTTGGGCCATCCGCCAGCGGATCGGAGAAGGGGATGCCCAGCTCCAGCGCGTCCGCGCCGGCTTCGATCAGGGTGTCGATAATCTGCAGCGACAGCGTCGGATTAGGATCGCCCAGCGTCACGAACGGGACGAAGGCGCCTTCCTTGTTGCTTTCCAGGCGTTTGAACAGTTGCTGATAACGTTCCATCAGATTTCTCCCCGTGCTTTCAAAATGTCGTGAACGGTAAATATGTCTTTGTCGCCGCGGCCGGACAGGTTGACCACCAGGATCTGTTCTTTCTGCGGCGTTTCACGGATCATTTTCAGCGCGTGCGCCAGGGCGTGAGAGGATTCCAGCGCCGGGATGATGCCTTCATGGCGCGACAGCGCCTTGAACGCTTCCAGCGCTTCGTCGTCGGTGATCGACACGTATTCGGCGCGGCCGATACTGTTCAGGAAGGCGTGCTGCGGCCCGACGGACGGGAAGTCCAACCCGGCGGAGATTGAATAGGATTCTTCAATCTGGCCTTCGGCGGTCTGCATCATCGGCGCTTTCATGCCGAAGTAGATGCCGACGTGGCCATGCTTGAGCGGCGCGCCGTGCTGGCCGGTCTCGATGCCCAGGCCGGCGGGTTCCACGCCGATCAGGCCCACTTCGGCGTCATCGATAAAATCGGCGAACATGCCGATGGCGTTGGAGCCGCCGCCGACGCAGGCGATGACGGCATCCGGCAGGCGGCCTTCGCGCTCCAGCACCTGCGCTTTGGTCTCTTCGCCGATCATGCGCTGGAATTCACGCACGATGGTGGGGTACGGGTGCGGGCCGGCGGCGGTGCCGAGCATATAGTGCGCGGTTTCATAGCTGCCGGACCAGTCGCGCAGCGCTTCGTTGCAGGCGTCTTTCAGCGTAGCGGAGCCGCTGTGCACCGGGATCACTTCCGCGCCCATCAGCCGCATGCGGAAGACGTTCGGCGACTGGCGCTCAACGTCTTTGGCACCCATATAGATGCGGCATTTCAGGCCGAGCAGCGCGCAGGCCAGCGCCGACGCGACGCCGTGCTGGCCGGCGCCGGTTTCCGCGATGATCTCGGTTTTGCCCATGCGCTTGGCCAACAAGGCCTGACCCAGCACCTGGTTGGTCTTGTGTGCGCCGCCGTGCAGCAGGTCTTCACGCTTCAGATAAAGCTTGGTGTTGCTGCCGGCGGTGAGGTTTTTGCACAGCGTCAGCGCCGTCGGGCGGCCCGCGTAGTTCTTCAACAGATCGATAAATTCCGCCTGAAACGCCGGATCGCGCTGGGCGCTGACAAAGGCTTCTTCCAGTTGTTTCAGGGCCGGCATCAGAATTTGCGGCACGTATTGGCCACCAAATTCGCCGAAGTAGGGGTTAAGCAGCGTCATGAGAGTTCCCGTTATTATCCGTTATTAATATAGAGCCGTATTCAGTAGGCGCGCAGGGTCTGGAAGACCGAGGCCAGGCGCGCGGGATCTTTGATGCCCGGTTCGCTTTCCACGCCGGAGTTGAAGTCCAGCCCGGCGCAGCCGAGCTTGGCCGCTTCGACGCAGTTGTCGGCGCGCAGGCCGCCCGCCAGCATCACGTTAGTCAGATCTTCGCCTTGCAATACCGACCAGTCGAAGCGTTGGCCGGTGCCGCCGGCGCCGTTGTCGAGCAGGTAGCGATCGACATGCTGCAGATCGCGCGCCGGCACCCGATCTTTCACGCTCAGCGCTTTCCAGATGCGGCAATCGGCCGGCAAACGGGCGCGCAGGGCGCTGATATAGGCCTGGTCTTCCGCGCCGTGCAGTTGCACCGCGTGCAGCCCGAGGCGCTCAACGGTCAACGCCACGGTATCGAGCTGGGCGTCGCAGAACACGCCGACATACTTCAGCGGCGCGCCGGAGATCACTTCGCGGGCGCGGGTGATGTCCACATAGCGCGGTGAACGGCCGACGAAAATCAATCCGCCGTAGATGGCGCCGGCCTGATAGGCGGCGGCGGCGTCCTGCGGGCGAGTCAGGCCGCACACTTTGTTGTCGCCCAGGATCACGCGGCGCACGGCGGCGCGCAGATCGGGTTCCGACATCAGCGCGCTGCCGATCAGGAAGCCGTTGGCGTAATGGCTCAGTTCGCGGATCTGCCCATAGCTGTTGATGCCTGACTCGCTGATCACCGTCACGCCATGCGGCACGCGCGGCGCCAGCTGGCGGGTGCGGTTCAGATCGATGCTCAGATCGCGCAGATCGCGGTTGTTGATGCCGACCACGCGCGCTTCCAGCGCGATCGCGCGCTGCAGTTCTTCTTCACTGATCACTTCGGTCAGCACGCCCATATTCAGGCTGTGGGCTACCGCCGCCAGCTGGCGATACTGGTCGTCGGTCAACACCGACAGCATCAGCAGGACGGCATCGGCCTGATAGTAGCGCGCCAGGTAAATCTGATACGGATCGATGATAAAGTCTTTGCACAACACCGGTTGGCTGACGGTTTTACTGACCAGCGGCAGGAAATCGAAGCTGCCCTGGAAGTATTTCTCGTCGGTCAGCACCGAGATCGCCGAGGAGAAATCTTTATACACCGTGGCGATCTCTACCGGATCAAAGCTCTCGCGAATCAGCCCTTTGGAAGGCGAGGCCTTCTTGCATTCGAGAATGAAAGCCGTCCGGGTGCCCTGCAGCGCGTGATAGAAACTGCGTTCACTCGGCACGATGTCGTTCTGAAAGCCGGCCAGGGGCTGTTGCTGTTGTCGCGCCGCGATCCATTGCGCTTTGTCGCGGACAATCTTGTGTAGCACGGTTTCCTGCATCATTTATCCTCTTGCCGCCAGTGCGATGACACGCTCATAAGCCTGCCCGCTGTTGATCATATCCAGTGCCTGCCGCGCATTTTGGCGCAGGTCTTCATGTCCGAATAACTTCAGAAGCAACGCGACGTTGGCCGCGACCGCCGCGGCGTGCGCCGGCTCGCCTTTACCTTGTAACAGCCGCGCCAAAATGTCACGGTTTTCTTCCGGCGTGCCGCCCAGCAAGGCTTCCAGCGGATAGGTTTCCAATCCGAAGGACTGCGGCGTGAGCTGGTAGCTGCTGATTTCGCCGTTGTTCAATTCTGCCACGTGCGTCGGGGCGTGGATCGCCACCTCGTCCATGCCGCCGCCGTGAACCACCGCCGCACGCTGATAACCCAGCACGCGCAGGGTTTCGGCAATCGGCAGCACCAGTTCCGGGCTGTAAACGCCGATCAGCGCCAGCGGCGGGCGCGCCGGGTTGATCAGCGGGCCCAGCACGTTGAACAGCGTGCGGGTTTTCAGCTGCTGGCGCACCGGCATGGCGTGACGAAAACCGGTGTGGTACTGCGGCGCGAACAGGAAGCACACGCCGAGATCGTCCAGCGCCTTGCGCGCTTCTTCCGCCGGCAGATCCAGGCGGATGCCGAACGCCGCCAGCAGATCCGAAGAGCCGGAACGGCTGGAGACGCTGCGGTTGCCGTGTTTGGCGATCTTCGCGCCGCACGCCGCCGCCACGAAGGCGCTGGCGGTGGAAATATTGATGCTGTTGGTGCCGTCGCCGCCGGTGCCAACGATATCGGCGAACAGATA
Source organism: Serratia sp. CY81684 (assembly GCF_052166595.1). Taxonomy (NCBI): domain Bacteria; kingdom Pseudomonadati; phylum Pseudomonadota; class Gammaproteobacteria; order Enterobacterales; family Yersiniaceae; genus Serratia; species Serratia sp. CY81684. The sequence goes on from NZ_JBJNOO010000003.1 coordinate 1,223,877, forward strand.
GTCAGGGCGCGGGAACGGCTGAGCGTCGTCCAGCAGCGCTTTGGCGGCGCCGGCGATCTCTTCCGGGCGCTCGCCGCGGACTTTCATGCTGATCAACGCCGCCGCCAGTTGGCTCGGCTCCAGCTCGCCGCGCACGATGGCGCTGAACAGCTGTTGGCTTTCCTGCTGGCTCATCGACTCGGCGCGGTACAGTTTCTCAAGAATAGGTTGCATCGTCGTGTTCCTTATATTACTTCGCCAGCGCCCAGGCCAGGGTCTGCTCAAGCAGGCGCGCGCCGTGGGTGGTCAGAATCGATTCCGGGTGGAACTGGAAGCCGCACACGCGGCGGCGGTCGTCGCGCACCGCCATCACCATTTCGCCGAAACGGGCGTTGACGGTGAGATCGGCCGGGATATTGCTGCCGACCAGCGAGTGGTAGCGCGCCACTGGCAGCGGATTGGCCATACCGGCGAACATGCCTTCGCCATCGTGAGCGATCGCCGAGGCTTTGCCGTGCAGGATCTCGCCCGCCTGGCCGACCTGGCCGCCATAGGCTTCGACGATCGCCTGGTGGCCGAGGCAGATGCCGATGATCGGCAGTTGGCCGCGCAGACGCTGCAGCAGTTCCGGCATACAGCCCGCTTCGGAAGGGGCGCCAGGGCCGGGCGACAGCATCAGCACCGGCTGTTCCATCTGTTGCAGACGCTCGATGATCACCTCGGCGCCGATCTGATTACGGTAAATCACCACCTGGTGGCCGCTGGCGCGCAGCTGATCGACCAGGTTGTAGGTAAAGGAGTCGACGTTGTCGAGCAGCAGGATATCGGCCATCAGAACACCTCCTTGGCATGGTGCGCAGTGGCGATGGCGCGCAGCACGGCACGGGCTTTATTACGGGTCTCGTCGGCTTCCGCCTGCGGGATGGAGTCCTGCACCACGCCGGCGCCGGCCTGCACGGTGGCGATGCCGTCTTCAACGTAGGCGGAGCGAATGACGATGCAGGTATCCAGATCGCCGGTGGCGGTGAAGTAGCCCACTGCGCCGCCGTAGCTGCCGCGGCGCGTGCCTTCGGAGGCGGCGATCAGCTGCATCGCCCGCACTTTCGGCGCGCCGCTGAGGGTGCCCATGTTCATGCAGGCCTGGTAGGCGTGCAGCACGTCGAGATCGGCGCGCAGGGTGCCCACCACCCGGGAAACCAGATGCATGACGAACGAATAGCGATCCACTTTGGTCAGGTCGGCCACGTAGCGGCTGCCGGCCTGGCAGATGCGCGCCAGATCGTTGCGCGCCAGATCGACCAACATCAGGTGCTCGGCCAGCTCTTTGTGGTCGGTGCGCATTTCCAGCTCGATGCGGCTGTCGAGATCCAAATCCAGCGACCCATCGGCACGGCGGCCGCGCGGGCGGGTGCCGGCGATCGGGTAGATTTCGATTTGGCGATTGCCCGCGTCGTATTTCAACGCGCTCTCCGGCGAAGCGCCGAACAGGGTGAAGTCATCATCCTGCATGAAGAACATGTACGGGCTGGGGTTGTTGTCTTTTAAGGTTTGGTAGGCCGCCAGCGGCGCCGGGCACGGCAGGGAAAAGCGGCGCGACGGCACCACCTGGAAGATTTCGCCCTGGCGGATCGCTTCCTGCAGCTCGCTGACCACCGCGCCGTACTCTTCGTCACTCTGGTTACAGCTCAGCTGCATGTTTTCCAGCTTTTGGTGCGGGATTGGCTGCGGGGGTTGTTGCAACTCAGCCTGCAGCTGTTCCAGGCGATGCTGCAAACGCTGCGCTTCACTCGCCTGCTCACTGAAGACGCTGGCCTGCAGACGGGCCGAGCCGCGTTGGTGATCGAGCACCAGCAGGGTTTCCGCCAGATAGAAGCAGAAGTCCGGGCAGCGTTGATCCTGGCGCAGCGCCGGCAGGTTTTCAAAACCGGCGACCAAATCATAGGCGAACAGGCCGCCCAGCATCACGGCTTCGCGCTCGTCCGCCGGAGAGTCCACCAGCGTCAGCAGCGTGCGCAGCGCGTCGAACACCGACAGTGAACGCAGGCGGGCGTCTTCGTCCTGCACCGCGTCGATCGCCGGGAAGGTCAGTTCGCGGCCGTTAGGGCGTGCCTGATTGCGCACCTCGGGCGGCAGCGCTTCGTCCAGCAGCGGCAGCAGCGCCGCGCCGTTGGCGGTCAGCGCCTGCACGCTAACGGTGTGGCCCAGTGCGGTAATGCGCAGCGCGCTGTCGATCACCAGCAGGCTCTGCAGATTCTGTTTGCTGTTGATTTCCGCCGACTCCAGCAGCAGGGTGGCCGGACGGGCGCCGCACAGCTGGTGGAAAAGGGTGGTGGGATCGCCCCGGTAGCTGGCTTGCACCTTCAGTAGTGTCAATTGTGGTTTGGTGTTCATCATCGGTGGTTCCAGTGAATTCTGTCCATAAAAAAGCCCGCATCAGGTGCGGGCTCAGGAAATCTGCATTGTCAGATGACAGCTATGCGCGATTACACCGCCCGCAAGAGGGAGGTACGCCACCAACCGTGAAGAGAAATGTATGTGTTCATTTGCAGACTCTCTTTGTTAACTCTCATCCGACACGGCCGTTGCCGTGAACTTGTGTACTAGTTAACTGGTTCGCGAAGGCAAAGTCAACCCTCTTTTTGCACAATGTTTTAGCGATCAGCGTGAATTCTATTCATCGTCTGCCTGGCGCAGAATAGATTTCCGTCCGGCCGCCGATCGCGGGTATGATAGAAAGCCAAGCCATTGCCGGATAGCCGTTTTGACAGACAGTAACCCCCCATCCACCGCTTTTACTCTGTACGATCTCCACAGCCACACGACCGCCTCCGATGGCTACCTGACGCCGACGCAGCTGGTGCTGCGGGCGGTAGAGATGCGCGTGGGTGTGCTGGCGATCACCGATCACGACACCACCGCCGGGCTGGCCGAGGCCGCCGCCGCCATTGCGGAGCAGGCGTTGCCGCTGCGGCTGGTCAACGGGGTGGAAATCTCGACGCTGTGGGAAAACCATGAAATTCATATCGTTGGGTTGGGCATGGACGTCGCGCACCCGGCGCTGGTGGCGCTATTGGCGGAACAAACCGAACGTCGCAACCGGCGGGCACAGGAGATCGGCGCGCGTCTGGGTAAAGCGCGCATTCCCGACGCCTATGCCGGCGCCCAGCGGTTGGCGGGGGCCGGTGCGGTGACCCGCGGCCATTTCGCCCGTTACCTGGTGGAGATTGGCGTGGCGGACAACATGGCGCAGGTGTTCAAGAAATATCTGGCCAAAGGCAAAACCGGCTACGTGCCGCCGCAGTGGTGTACAATAGAACAAGCCATTGATGCGATTCATCAATCGGGCGGCCAGGCGGTGATAGCGCATCCCGGCCGTTACGATCTGACCGCGAAGTGGTTGAAACGTTTGCTGGCGCATTTCGCCGAACACGGCGGCGACGCCATGGAAGTGGCGCAGTGTCAGCAGGCGCCGCATGAGCGCTCGCAGTTGGCGAAATACGCCCAGGACTACCGCCTGTTGGCCTCGCAAGGATCTGATTTTCATCAGCCTTGTTCGTGGATCGAACTGGGCCGCAAACTGTGGCTGCCGGGCGGGGTCGAGCCGGTGTGGCGCGATTGGCCGCAGCCTGGCGAGGCGGTCTGATTTTTCGCGCGTGGCAACGCGCGCGGGCATCATTTTAGGAGCAAGTCATGAGTCAGCTTTTTTATATTCACCCGGACAACCCACAGCCGCGTTTGATTAACCAGGCGGTTGAGGTGCTGCGCAAGGGCGGGGTGATCGTTTATCCCACCGATTCCGGCTACGCGCTGGGTTGCATGCTGGAAGAAAAGGCGGCGATGGAACGCATTTGCCGCATCCGTCAGTTGGACGGCAACCACAATTTCACCCTGATGTGCCGCGATCTGTCCGAGTTGTCGACTTATGCGCACGTCGATAATACGGCGTTCCGCCTGATTAAAAACAATACGCCGGGCAACTACACCTTCATTCTGAAAGCGACCAAAGAAGTGCCGCGCCGCCTGATGAATGAAAAGCGCAAAACCATCGGCCTGCGCGTGCCGTCGAACCCGATCGCATTGGCGCTGCTGGAGGCGCTGAACGAACCGATGATGTCCACCACCCTGATGCTGCCGGGCAATGATTTTGCCGAGTCCGATCCGGAAGAGATCAACGATCATTTGGGCAAGGTGGTCGATCTGGTGATCCACGGCGGCTTCCTCGGCCAACAGCCGACCACGGTGATCGATCTGACCGAATCCTCGCCGGAAGTGGTGCGTGAGGGGGCGGGCGACGCGGCGCCTTTCCGTTGATGTCAATTGTTGCCACCTTGCCCATTGTCTGAAAATCGGCTGAAGCGACGCTATTTCGCGTGAAAGCCGCTATTCTTGAAGACTTCAGAATTGATAATGGGCAGGATGCGCAGCAATGATTAAACAGGTTTCTTTTTTAGCGGCCTTATTATTTTCCTCAATGGCAAATGCGGGGTTTTATTCGGGCAGTGGTCTGCTGGCGGAATCCGGCGGTTACGTAAAAAATAAAAGCGGTGAAGCCACCGTGGCCGAAGCGCTGAATGGCGGCATGTTCATGGGATACGTCGCCGGCGTATTCGATACTTATTCCATGCAGGGCAACCGCAATATCTGCCCGGAAGCCGGGATGAGCATCGGCGTAGCCGCCGACGCGGTGATGCAGTATTTGAACGAGCATCCTGAGCAACTGCATTATTCCGCACCCTCGGTGATCATGCTGGCATTAAGTGCCGCCTATCCCTGCGTGCGCCATTAAGTTCCCATTCCAATTAGTGCGCATTTTTTCATAAGGTGCGCCCAGGGGGCTTTCCGCACGAACTTCAATAGATCAATACCTGCTGCGCTGTCACCTTATCCCCGTCGGTATTCCCCGAACGGGTCGGGGAGAGACGCGCAGGAGGTAATATGACCGCATTTCACAGTGCCAACATGATACTCGACTATCAGGATGTCGGCTCAGGGTCGCTCACGTTGGTGTTGCTGCCCGGCTGGTGCGAACCGAAAACCGTGTTTGAGCCGTTCATCGCTCTGGCGGCCGAACGCTATCGGGTGATCAGCATCGACTGGCGCGGCCATGGCCTGTCGTCAAAAGCTACGGAGATGTCGCTGACGGCGGACGACTTGCTGGAGGATGTGCGCCAACTGCTGACGGCGCTACGTTTGGATAACGCGGTCACTCTGTCGGTGGCGCACGCCAGCTGGCTGGCGGTAGCGTTGGCCGAAGCGTTGCCGCAACGGGTACGGGGCATGGTGTTTCTCGACTGGATCATGACGCAGCCGGAGCCGGCGTTCTTTACGGCGGTGAGCCGCATGCAGCAGCCGCAGCAGTGGCTGGCGGCACGCGACGCCTTGTTTGACTTTTGGCAGGGCGGCATCCGCCACGATCGGGTCAAACGCCATCTGGAGGTCGAGATGGCGCAGGAGGATTACCGGCTTTGGCGTGCCGCCGGGGTGGCCATCGAACAGGCCTACCGGCAATTCGGCTCGCCGCTGCAACGCCTGGCGGGCATGAGCGCGCCGCCGCCGTGCCGGCACATCTACTCGTTGGATCGCCGCGACGACTACCTGCGGCAACAGCAGGCATTTGCCGCCGAGCAGCCGTTTTTCTCCGTGGTGCGTCTAGGGGAGGCCCGCACTCACCTCGGTATTCTGGAACGGCCTGACGCGGTGCTGTGGGCGGTGGAGGATTTTTTGGCGCCGTGAACGCCGCCTGTGGGGGCCACCGCCGATAAAGTGGGTTTCAACACCTTAGAAAGCCTGTATAATGCGCGGTTCGATCCTGATAAACGTATTATGACCGTGGTGGCGGTTGGCCGCGGCGGTATCCCCCCGACGCCTGTGAAGGCGACATTAGAGGTTGCTCAATGAGCGAAAAGTTACAGAAAGTTTTAGCGCGCGCCGGGCATGGCTCGCGTCGTGAAATCGAAACCATGATTGAAGCCGGGCGCGTCAGCGTCGACGGCAAGGTCGCCAAGCTGGGCGATCGCGTTGAAGTGACCCCGGCGATGAAAATTCGTCTGGACGGTCATGTCCTGTCGATCAAAGAGTCCGAAGAGGTGGTTTGCCGGGTGCTGGCTTACTACAAACCGGAAGGCGAACTGTGTACCCGCAGCGATCCTGAAGGCCGCCCGACGGTGTTCGATCGCCTGCCGAAGCTGCGCGGTTCTCGCTGGGTGGCGGTAGGGCGCCTGGACGTCAACACCTCTGGTCTGCTGCTGTTCACTACCGATGGTGAACTGGCCAACCGTCTGATGCACCCGAGCCGTGAAGTGGAGCGCGAATACGCGGTGCGCGTGTTCGGCCAGGTCGACGATGCGAAAGTGAAGCAGCTGAGCAAAGGCGTGCAATTGGAAGACGGCCCGGCCGCCTTCCGCACCATCAGCTTCCAGGGCGGTGAAGGCCTCAATCAGTGGTACAACGTGACCCTGACCGAAGGCCGCAACCGTGAAGTGCGTCGCCTGTGGGAAGCGGTGGGCGTGCAGGTGAGCCGCCTGATCCGCGTGCGTTACGGCGACATCGATCTGCCGAAAGGCCTGCCGCGCGGCGGTTGGGCCGAACTGGATCTGCCGGCGATCAACTACCTGCGCGAGCTGGTGGAGTTGAAACCGGAAACGGTCAGCAAAATGCCGGTGGAGCGTGAGCGCCGCCGCGTGAAGGCCAACCAGATCCGCCGGGCGGTCAAACGCCACTCGCAGGTGGCCGGCAGCGGCCGCCGCAGTGCGCCAGGCAGCAAACCAGGCAAGCCAAGCAAACGCAGCTAATCCCGCCATTCTGGCCCCGTTCGGGGCCAGAACGTTTTGTTACCAATCGATCCCTTGTTGCGCCTTCACGCCCGCGTCGAACGCGTGTTTCACCGGCCGCATCTCCGTGACCGTATCCGCCAGTTCCAACAGATCGCGATGGCAGCCGCGCCCGGTCAGGATCACCGTTTGATGCGCAGGGCGTTGCAGGAGCGCTTCCTTCAGCTCTTCCAGTTCCAGATAGCCGTAGGTCAGCATGTAGGTCACTTCGTCCAGCAGCACCAGATCCAGGCTGCTGTCGGCCAGCATGCGTTTGCCGTGCTGCCACACCGCCTGGCAGGCGGCGGTGTCGCCGGCCTTGTTCTGCGTTTCCCAGGTGAAACCGGTGGCCATCACCTGAAATTCAACGCCGTGTTGCTGCAGCAGATTCTTTTCGCCATTGGGCCATTCGCCCTTGATGAACTGGATCACCCCGGCGCGCATGCCGTGGCCGACCGCGCGGGTGACGGTGCCGAAGGCGGCGGTGGTTTTGCCTTTGCCGTTGCCGGTAAACACCAGCAGCAGGCCGCGGGTGTCCTGCGCCGCGGCGATGCGCGCATCGACCTGTTCTTTCAGGCGCTGCTGGCGCTGTTGATGACGATCTTCCGCCATGAAACGCTCCTGATTATTCGGCTGCGCCGGGTTTGCGGTTCGGCTGCGCGTCGAAGCTCATGCCGGTTTTGCGGCGGCTGTCTTCGCCCATCAAATACAGATACAGCGGCATGATATCGGCCGGGGTTTTCAGCTTGTTCTTGTCTTCGTGCGGGAAGGCAGATGCGCGCATTTTGGTGCGAGTGCCGCCCGGATTGATGCAGTTCACCCGCAGATTGCGGTTTTTGTACTCGTCGGCCAACACCTGCATCATGCCCTCGGTGGCGAACTTCGACACCGCATAGGCACCCCAGTCTGCGCGGCCGGTACGCCCGACGCTGGAGCTGGTGAACACCAGCGACCCGGCGTGGGATTTCAGCAGCAGCGGCAGCAGCGCCTGAGTCAGCATAAAGGTGGCGTTGACGTTAACCTGCATCACTTCTTGCCACATGGTCATCGACAGGTCGGCCATCGGCGCGATGTCGCCGAGCAGGCCGGCGTTGTGCAGCACGCCGTCAAGGCGGGGGATCTGGCGCGCCAGATCGTCGGCTATCTGCCGGCATTGCTCCTGAGTGGCGTGCAGCAAGTCCAGCGTCACCACCAGGGCCGGGGCACCGCCCTGGGCTGCGATCTCTTGTTGTACCGCCAGCAGTTTGCTCTCGGTGCGCCCCAGCAGCACCAACTGGGCGCCGAAGCGCGCGTAGGTCAGCGCCGCTTCACGGCCGATGCCGTCGCCGGCGCCGGTGACCAAAATGATACGTTGTTCGAGCAGATCTTGTTTGGGTTGGTAATGCACGATAAATCCTCGCCTGGGTGGCTGTTCTCCCGCAGATATCGGGGAGCAAGGGTGAAACGCGCGGCCGGGGCGGGAGCGAAGGCTCGACCGTCTGCGGGCCGCGCAGCGAATCCGTCTCATCATATTGATGAATAATGGGTGTTATATGCCTTAATCCGCGGGCATTTTCAATGCGTAGCAGGCTGAAATGGCATTCTTTTGTAACAAAAGCGCGGCGGTGGCGGCTTGGTTCGGCCGTAAATCGTCCCCATAGTGATGCTCTGTGCGCAATGAATTTTCATTTAGCCGCGACAGCAGCCGCTGCGGTTGGCTAAAATGGAAATAAGCATACTAACAACCTGTAAATAAAGGCGGAATCTGTGGAGTTTATATCTGTTTATGGCCTGTTTCTGGCCAAGGTCGCCACGGTGGTGCTCGCCATCGCCGCGTTGGCCATCCTGGCGGTCAGTTTGGGGCAACGCAAGAGCCGCCAGAAAGGGGAGCTGCAGCTGACCGATCTCGGCGAACAGTATCGCGAGATGCAGCGCGATATGCGCCTGGCGCGCATGGATGCCGCCGAGCAGAAGGTTTGGCTGAAACAGTTCAAAAAGCAGACCAAATCTGATGACAAATTGAAGAAACAGCGCGCCAAGTCCGGCGCGGTGGAAGTGGCCAAGCCGTGTCTGTATGTGCTGGACTTCAAGGGCAGCATGGACGCGCACGAGGTCACCTCGCTGCGCGAAGAGATCTCGGCGGTGTTGGCGGTGGCGTCGGCGCAGGATGAAGTTCTGTTGCGCCTGGAAAGCCCAGGCGGGGTGGTGCACGGCTACGGCCTGGCGGCTTCGCAGTTGGAGCGCCTGCGCAAAGGCGGCATTCGTCTGACGGTCGCGGTGGATAAAGTGGCGGCCAGCGGCGGCTACATGATGGCTTGCGTTGCGGATCGCATCGTGGCGGCGCCGTTCGCCATTATCGGTTCCATCGGCGTGGTGGCGCAGATCCCGAACTTCCACCGTCTGTTGAAAAAGAACGATATCGACGTGGAGTTGCACACCGCCGGGCAATTTAAACGCACGCTGACGCTGTTTGGCGAAAACACCGAACAAGGGCGCGAGAAGTTCCGAGAAGATCTGAACGAAACGCACGAGCTGTTCAAGCGCTTTGTGCATGAGCAGCGCCCGTCGCTCGACATCGACAGCGTCGCCACCGGTGAGCACTGGTTCGGTTCACAGGCGAAAGAGAAGGGCCTGATCGACGCCATCGGCACCAGCGATGATTTGCTGATCGCCGAGCTGGATAACCACGAAGTGATCGCCGTGCGCTATACGCGCCGCAAACGCCTGATGGATCGCTTCACCGGCAGCGCGGCGGAAAGCGTCGATCGTTTGCTGCTGCGCTGGTGGCAGCGTGGGGAAAAGCCGTTGTTGTAACGGCAACGAGAGCGGGAATCAACGGGGGCCAGGCGCCCCCGTTTTCTTGTCTTAATCGACCAGGTGGTATTTTTCCGAAAGCAGGTGAGCCAAATGTTTAAACATATTAAATACCGCGGTGGTTTTGGCGGTGGGCAATCCATCGGCATCCAAAAAGTATTCGCCGCGAAAAACTAAAACGCCGCTTTTTTGTTCAACGTCGGTGGCGATCATGCCGTGCAGATAATCTTCGTGTTGGCGGATGATGTTATTTGCTTCCGCCAGCAGGGCCTCGCGGCCGATAGGTGCAGTATTCGTGCGCATTTATTAGACTCCAAACTAAAAACTCTGCGCATATTCTAACGCCGGTTCGCTTTTATCCGCAAACCGACTAAGGTTTATTTGCCGTCTGGATGGCCATGGGCGGCCGCCGGTTGGCGAAATCGGACTTTCCATGCTAATTAGGTTGCGTGACGCTTTTTATCAGGTACAGTGTGGGATTTTGCGGCGTCGGGTGGAAGGTTTTGTTTACGCCATGAATAAAACTCACACAGCCATACTTCTGGGGCATGGGTGAATAGCAGGCAGGATCAACAACTTGCGTTCAGGTTGAGCAGTTGGGCAACCAAAAGAAAAAAATCTGTTGATCTCTTGCCAGACTGCCGCAATATAAAAAAAGAGACACGAATTGCCGCGGCACGGCGAGATAAAAGACTTCTTTTTAGAAGAAATAAATTAGGTAAAGGTAAATATGGGTAAAGCTCTCGTAATAGTTGAGTCCCCGGCAAAAGCCAAAACTATTAATAAATATTTAGGAAGTGACTACGTGGTGAAGTCCAGCGTCGGTCACATCCGTGATTTGCCGACCAGTGGCTCAGCCAGCAAAAAGAGCGCTGACTCAACCGAAGACAAAGCCAAGAAAAAAGTTAAAAAAGATGAGAAGGCGGCGCTGGTAAATCGCATGGGCGTCGACCCTTACCACGGCTGGAAAGCGCATTATGAAATCCTGCCGGGTAAAGAAAAAGTGGTCGCCGAGTTAAAATCGTTGGCGGAAAACGCCGACCACATTTATCTCGCAACCGACCTTGACCGCGAAGGGGAGGCCATCGCCTGGCACCTGCGGGAAGTGATCGGTGGCGATGACAAACGCTTTAGCCGCGTGGTGTTTAACGAAATCACCAAAAACGCGATCCAACAGGCGTTCAAACAGCCGGGCGAGCTGAACATTGATCGCGTCAACGCGCAGCAGGCGCGCCGGTTTATGGACCGCGTGGTGGGTTATATGGTCTCGCCGCTGCTGTGGAAGAAAATCGCCCGCGGCCTGTCCGCCGGCCGTGTGCAGTCGGTGGCGGTGCGTCTGGTGGTTGAGCGCGAACGCGACATCAAGGCGTTCGTGCCGGAAGAGTACTGGGAGCTGCATGCCGATCTGCTGGCGAAGGGTGAAACCGCGCTGCAGATGGAAGTGACCCACGCGCACGATAAACCGTTCAAGCCGGTCAACCGCGAGCAGACGCACGCCGCGGTCAAGTTGCTGGAAAAAGCCCGCTACACGGTGCTGGATCGCGAAGACAAACCGACCAGCAGCAAGCCGGGCGCGCCTTTCATTACCTCCACGCTGCAACAGGCCGCCAGCACCCGCCTGAGCTTCGGCGTGAAGAAAACCATGATGATGGCGCAACGGCTGTATGAAGCCGGCCACATCACCTATATGCGTACCGATTCCACCAACCTGAGCCAGGATGCGCTCAACATGGTGCGTGGCTATATCGGCGACAACTTCGGCGATAAATACCTGCCGAAGGCGCCGAATCAGTACAGCAGCAAAGAGAATTCGCAGGAAGCGCACGAAGCGATCCGTCCTTCGGACGTGAACGTGCTCGCCGAGCAGCTCAAAGACATGGAAGCGGACGCGCAGAAGCTGTATCAGCTGATCTGGCGCCAGTTCGTTGCCTGTCAGATGACGCCGGCGCAATACGATTCCACTACGCTGACGGTGAAAGCCGGCGATTATCAGCTGCGCGCCAAGGGCCGTACGCTGCGCTTTGATGGCTGGACCAAGGTGATGCCGGCGTTGCGCAAGGGCGATGAAGATCGCACCCTGCCATACGTCGAAATCGGCAGCGAGCTGGATCTGCAGAAACTGATCCCGAGCCAGCACTTCACCAAGCCGCCGGCGCGCTACAGCGAAGCCTCGCTGGTGAAAGAGCTGGAAAAACGCGGCATCGGCCGCCCGTCCACCTACGCCTCCATCATCTCGACCATTCAGGATCGCGGTTACGTGCGGGTGGAAAGCCGCCGCTTCTATGCCGAGAAAATGGGTGAGATCGTCACCGATCGTCTGGAAGAAAATTTCCGCGAGCTGATGAACTATGATTTCACCGCGCGCATGGAAGACGGCCTCGATGAGGTCGCCAACAACCAGGCCGAGTGGAAAGCGGTACTGGACGAGTTCTTTGTCGATTTCAGCGAGCAGCTGGAAACGGCGGAGAAGGATCCGGAAGAAGGCGGCATGCGGCCTAACCAGATGGTGATGACCAGCATCGACTGCCCGACCTGCGGCCGCAAGATGGGCATCCGTACCGCCAGCACCGGCGTGTTCCTCGGCTGTTCCGGCTACGCGCTGCCGCCGAAGGAACGTTGCAAAACCACCATCAACCTGGTGCCGGAAGCGGAAGTGCTCAACATCCTCGAAGGCGACGACGCGGAAACCAACGCGTTGCGCGCCCGCCGCCGCTGCCAGAAATGCGGTACGGCGATGGACAGCTATCTGATCGACAACCAGCGTAAGCTGCACGTCTGCGGTAACAACCCGGCGTGTGACGGCTATGAGATCGAAGAGGGCGAGTTCCGCCTGAAAGGCTATGACGGCCCGGTGGTGGAGTGCGACAAGTGCGGTTCGGAAATGCACCTGAAAATGGGGCGTTTCGGCAAGTACATGGGCTGCACCAACGAGAACTGCAAAAACACCCGCAAGATCCTGCGTAACGGCGATGTCGCGCCGCCGAAGGAAGATCCGGTGCCGTTGCCGGAGCTGCCGTGCGAGAAGTCCGACGCCTATTTCGTGCTGCGTGACGGCGCTGCCGGCGTGTTCCTGGCGGCCAACACCTTCCCTAAATCGCGCGAGACCCGCGCGCCGCTGGTGGAAGAGCTGGCTCGCTTCAAGGATCGTCTGCCGGAGAAACTGCGCTATCTGGCCGATGCGCCGGTGGCGGATGCCGAAGGCAACAAAACGCTGGTGCGTTTCAGCCGCAAAACCAAGCAGCAGTACGTCTCCTCTGAAAAAGACGGCAAGGCGACCGGTTGGTCTGCGTTCTACGTGGACGGCAAGTGGGTTGAAGGCAAGAAATAAGGGCGATGTCCTGCCTGCAAGATGAAAAACCAGCCCCGGCGGCTGGTTTTTTTATTGGTGAAAAGGGGCAAACGGATCTATCCTTTGCTGTTTTTATCCCTCCGACATCGCCGTTTCACGTTGATACCAATGCAAAATAATCGTTATCATAGTGTGACGCGGATCTATACTTGAAGCTGCATCGTGGTATAGTGGTTATATAAAAAGTTTTTTTATTATTAAAGCTTATTAACAACGGCGTTTTCTTCACCATCAGGGTAGAACACGGGGTTTATGGCTTGTGAGTTTCAGCATACCGGGGCGACACCGATATACCTGGCTGCGGGTAAGCCGCAGTGTTTAACCTAGGATGGTATAAGATATGAAATTGCAGCAGCTTCGTTACATTGTGGAAGTGGTTAACCACAACCTGAATGTCTCCTCGACGGCAGAAGGGCTCTATACCTCTCAACCCGGCATCAGCAAACAGGTGCGCATGCTCGAAGATGAGCTGGGCATCCAGATTTTCGCCCGCAGCGGCAAGCACCTGACCCAGGTCACCCCCGCCGGCCAGGAAATCATTCGCATCGCGCGTGAAGTGTTGTCCAAAGTAGACGCCATCAAAGCCGTTGCCGGTGAACACACCTACCCGGACAAAGGCTCGCTGTACGTCGCCACCACGCATACCCAGGCTCGCTACGCCTTGCCAAACGTGATCAAGGGCTTTATCGAGCGTTACCCGCGCGTCTCGCTGCACATGCATCAGGGCTCGCCGACGCAGATCGCCGAAGCGGTCTCCAAGGGCACCGCCGATTTTGCCATCGCCACCGAGGCGCTGCACCTGTACGACGATCTCATCATGTTGCCGTGCTACCACTGGAACCGTGCGGTGGTGGTGAAGCCCGATCATCCTTTGGCGGGCAAAAGCAGCATCAGCATTGAAGAGCTGGCGGCTTACCCCATCGTCACTTACACCTTCGGCTTTACCGGCCGCTCGGAGCTGGACACCGCCTTCAACCGCGCCGGCCTGACGCCGCGCATCGTCTTCACCGCCACCGACGCTGACGTCATCAAAACCTATGTGCGTCTGGGATTGGGGGTGGGGGTGATCGCCAGCATGGCGGTGGATCCGGTGCAGGATCCGGATCTGGTGACGGTGGATGCGCGCGATATCTTCACCTACAGCACCACCAAAATCGGCTTCCGCCGCAGCACCTTCCTGCGCAGCTACATGTACGACTTCATTCAGCGCTTCGCGCCGCACCTGACGCGCGACGTGGTCGACAGCGCGGTGGCGCTGCGCTCCAACGAAGAAATCGAAGCGATGTTCAAGGACATCAAGCTGCCGATTAAGTAACCATCGACGATATCAAATCAAACCCGGTTAGGCGGCTGCCTAACCGGGTTTTTTAGCCCGGAAACCCGCACCTTCCTTGTTTCTCAGGATCATCCTGAAAAGCTGCCGTCCTCTTTTCAACCCGTTAGCCTCTAAGTAGACTGCAAAACGTTCAGATAATTGAATAAGGAAATTCAACGTTATGCAGATATGCAGGCTTAACTACGCTGATTTATCAAGTGATGGCAAGATAGTGAAATTTCGGTGCTATGGAGTGGGGACATTCGACGTGTTATCGGGTATCGAGCATTACATTAACAACCCAAACTGTTCGGATCGTGAGAAGGCTGCCATTCCTCCAGGAACATACTGGATCGTCGACAGACCAAAGGGCAGTATCGCAAATCAAATTCGCTCTGAGTTGGTTGACCTGTATCATCTCTACAAGAATCGCCACTCTGAGTGGTTTGGTCTCTTCAGCAATGAAACGATGAGTGACTACCTCGTCGTAAATGGCGCCATTCGAAACAGTTTTAGACTGCATCCACTCAACACAGATGGTACTGGTGTTTCTTGGGGATGCATTACTCTTTATCAGGCATCTGACTTTCAGATCCTTCGGGATGCGCTGCAAAGGCGTAGAAAGGTGAGAGTGCCTGGAGGTCGAGGGCTGATGGCGTACGGTCGTATAGATGTTCAAGGCAAGCCTGATTACAGTAAATGCGTGGTATCACAATGAAAAAAAGCCTCTGGATTGTTCTGTTCTTGTTGCTAACCCTTTTGTTGTTGCGCTACCTGCCAGACGGCATTTTCGACAGCTTCGTTTCCAACAACATAGAAATTAGCGGTGATGGTGAAATAGGGATGAATAATTTCGACTCGGCTGTCATTGCCATTAAATTGGGTGTCTCTGCCATCATTGCTGCAGTTGTGCTCACAGTCTGTCGCCGCCTGGTGCGCAAATCCCGCTAAAGCCGCGAGATTTTCCCTGCAAAAACGCCGCCTCGTTGCGGCGTTTTCGTTGACGTGTGGCCTAACCCCTTGGCTGCGCTCGCACTTCCTTCCTCTTGATTGTTCCCGCCTATCGTTGTGATCAAATCGTGTTGTTATCAAAACGTTAACTTATCTTTGTGGTATCTTTAAACAAGACCTCACTGATTACCCTGTTTTAATCACAATAAGAAATGGAGGAGCTATGTCGTCCGATCTTCGTGAAACAAGTCTGGATAAGCTGGTTGCGCTGAATAGCGAATATTACTACTACAGTCTGCCGCTGGCGGCGAAGCAGCTGGGTGATATCGACCGGTTGCCGAAATCAATGAAAGTGCTGTTGGAGAACCTGCTGCGCCATGTGGATGGCGATACCGTGCAGGTTGACGACCTCAAGGCCATCGTCGCCTGGTTGCAAACCGGCCATGCTGACCGTGAGATCGCCTACCGTCCGGCGCGCGTGCTGATGCAGGATTTTACCGGCGTGCCGGCGGTGGTGGATCTGGCGGCGATGCGCGAAGCGGTACGGCGACTGGGCGGCAATGTCGACCAGGTGAACCCGCTGTCGCCGGTGGATCTGGTGATTGACCACTCGGTCACCGTCGATGAATTTGGCGACGATAATGCCTTTGAAGACAACGTGCGCATCGAAATGCAGCGCAACCACGAGCGCTACACCTTTCTGCGCTGGGGGCAGAAGGCCTTCAACCGCTTCCGCGTGGTGCCGCCGGGCACCGGCATTTGTCACCAGGTTAACCTCGAATACCTTGGCCAAACGGTGTGGCACAGCGACGAAAGCGGCCGCCGCGTGGCCTATCCGGATACGCTGGTGGGCACCGATTCCCACACCACCATGATTAACGGCCTGGGCATCCTGGGCTGGGGCGTGGGCGGCATCGAAGCGGAAGCGGCGATGCTGGGCCAGCCGGTGTCGATGCTGATCCCGGACGTGGTCGGCTTCAAGCTGACCGGCAAGCTTCGCGAGGGCATTACCGCCACCGATCTGGTGCTGACCGTCACCCAAATGCTGCGCAAACACGGCGTGGTCGGCAAGTTCGTCGAGTTTTACGGCGATGGCCTGGCCGATCTGCCGCTGGCCGATCGGGCGACCATCGCCAACATGTCGCCGGAGTTCGGCGCTACCTGCGGCTTCTTCCCGGTAGATGACGTTACGCTCGGCTACATGAAGCTCAGCGGCCGCAGCGCCGAACAAATCGCGCTGGTGGAAGCTTACGCCAAGGCGCAGGGCATGTGGCGCAACCCGGGAGATGAGCCGGTATTCACCAGCTCGCTGGCGCTGGATATGTCGACGGTGGAGGCGAGCCTCGCCGGGCCGAAACGCCCGCAGGATCGCGTGGCGCTGCCGAATGTGCCGCAGGCGTTCAAGGCTGCTACCGAGCTGGATATCGGCGGTCACAAGGCCAAAACAGACAGCAAAACTTTTACGCTGGACGGGCAGCAGCACGAACTGCGCGACGGCGCAGTGGTGATCGCGGCGATCACCTCCTGCACCAACACCTCCAACCCGAGCGTGATGATGGCGGCCGGCCTGCTGGCGAAAAATGCCGTCAAGAAAGGGCTGCGCAGCAAACCCTGGGTAAAAACCTCGCTGGCGCCGGGTTCCAAAGTGGTGACCGACTACTTCGACAGCGCCAAACTCACCGCTTATCTGGAAGAGTTGGGGTTCAACCTGGTGGGGTATGGCTGTACCACCTGCATCGGTAACTCCGGCCCGCTGCCGGATCCGATCGAGCAGGCGATCAAAGAGGGCGATCTGACCGTGGGCGCGGTGCTGTCGGGCAACCGTAACTTCGAAGGGCGCATCCACCCGCTGGTGAAAACCAACTGGCTGGCCTCGCCGCCGCTGGTGGTAGCTTATGCGCTGGCGGGCAGCATGAAGATCGATCTGACCAAAGAGCCGCTGGGCGAGGGCAACGATGGCCAGCCGGTCTACCTGAAGGACATCTGGCCGAGCAGCCGGGACATCGCTCAGGCGGTGGAAGAAGTGCGCACCGAGATGTTCCACAAGGAGTACGGCGAAGTGTTCGACGGTGATGCCAACTGGCAGGCGATCCAGGTGACCGGTTCGGCGACCTATCAGTGGCAGGAGGATTCTACCTATATCCGCCATCCGCCGTTCTTCAGCACCATGAAGGTGAAGCCGGATCCGGTGCAGGACATCAAAGAGGCGCGCATTCTGGCGATTCTGGCCGACTCGGTGACCACCGATCACATCTCGCCGGCGGGTAACATCAAGCGCGACAGCCCGGCGGGGCGTTACCTGAGCGAGCATGGCGTAGCGCCGCAGGATTTCAACTCCTACGGTTCACGCCGTGGCAACCACGAAGTGATGATGCGCGGCACCTTCGCCAACATTCGCATCCGCAACGAAATGGTGCCGGGCGTGGAAGGCGGTTATACCCGCCATATTCCTTCGCAACAGCAGCTGTCTATCTACGACGCCGCCATGCAGTATCAGCAGGAGAAGGTGCCGCTGGCGGTGATCGCCGGTAAAGAGTACGGTTCCGGCTCCAGCCGCGACTGGGCGGCGAAGGGGCCGCGCCTGCTGGGCGTGCGGGTGGTGATTGCCGAATCCTTCGAGCGTATTCACCGCTCTAACCTGATCGGCATGGGGATTTTGCCGCTGGAGTTCCCGCAAGGGGTGACGCGTAAAACGCTGGGGCTGACCGGGGATGAGCAGATCAGCGTTGGCGGCCTGCAACAGCTGCAGCCGGGCCAGACGGTGCCGGTGCACATCACCTATGCCGACGGGCGCAAGGAAGTGGTCGACACCCGGTGCCGCATCGATACTGGCAATGAGCTGACTTACTACGAAAACGACGGCATCCTGCACTATGTGATCAGGAAAATGCTGTAATTAATCAATAAAAAGGGCGCCGTAAGGCGCCCTGATTGTTTCCGCGGCGGTGGCGATCACTTCTGGTCGAGCAAATGGCCCATTTTGGCGGCCTTGGTGGCCAGATAGCGTTCGTTCTTCGGATTGCGGCCGACGATCAACGGCACGCGTTCGCTGATGTTGATACCGGCTTCGGTCAGGATCTCGACCTTTTTCGGGTTGTTGGTCAGCAAACGCACCGCGTCGACGCCCAGCAGTTTGAACATGTCGGCACACAGGGTGAAGTCGCGCTCGTCGGCGGCGAAGCCGAGCTGGTGATTGGCTTCCACGGTGTCTGCGCCCTTATCCTGCAGGGCGTAGGCGCGGATCTTGTTCAACAGGCCGATATTGCGGCCCTCCTGGCGATGGTACAGCAGGATGCCGCGGCCTTCTTCCGCAATCTGCTCCAGTGCGGCTTCCAGTTGAAAACCACAGTCGCAGCGCAGGCTGAACAACGCGTCGCCGGTCAGGCATTCGGAATGCACGCGTGCGAGCACCGGCGCTTCGCCGGAAATATCACCGAATACCAGTGCCAGATGGTCATGTCCGGTCGCCAGTTCTTCGAATCCTACCATCAGGAAATCGCCCCAAGGTGTCGGCAGTTTAGCCTCTGCCACCCGTTTCAGCTGCATGTCACTCTCCACAAAAACCTACGATTCAATCATTGTCGCGCATCCTAAGTCCGGTTCAGTAAATTGACCAAGACTAAAACGTGCTACGCCGATCTCTATTTCGTTAATTATCGGCTATTTTGCCACAACTTCTTGCCGGGCGGTGCTCAGCAAACCAGCAGATGGCGTTTTCTGGCCACCTATTATTGCGATAGGTTTTCTATCTGTTTAATTTTTCGCGTGTTATCAATATTGCACTCTTGTTACACTGCAGCCTGATTCACGCAGAGGAAAACGGGAATGTATGAGATAGCAAAACGTACGGCGGGCGGCGCGCTGCTGCTGCTGTTGATGCCGCTGGTCGTATGGGCATCCGGCTGGCATTGGCAGCCCGGCGGCAATGATCGGCTGCTCAAAGCGCTGTTCTGGGTGACCGAAACCGTTACCTCGCCGTGGGGCATTCTGACCAGCGCTGTCCTTTGCGGTTGGTTTTTGTGGTGCCTGCGCTTTCGGCTGAAGGCGGCCATCGGTCTGGCGATCCTGCTTTCCGCCGCGTTGGTGATTGGGCAGGGGGTCAAGTCGTTGATCAAGGATCGGGTGCAAGAACCGCGGCCGTTTGTGGTATGGCTCGAGCAAACCCACGGCGTGGACGGAAAATATTTCTATTCGCTGCATCGCAAAGAGCGCAGCGCGCTGGTGCGCGAGCAACTGCAAGACCAGACGCTGGTGCCGAACTGGCTGCGCAAGCACTGGCAGTTTGAAACCGGCTTCGCTTTCCCGTCGGGGCATACGATGTTCGCCGCCACCTGGGCACTGTTGGGCGTAGGGCTGCTGTGGCCGCGCCGCCATTATAAAACCGTTGCGCTGCTGATGGTGTGGGCAACGGGGGTGATGGGCAGCCGTCTGCTGCTGGGCATGCACTGGCCGCGCGATCTGGCGATGGCTACGCTGATCAGTTGGCTGCTGGTGGTGGTCACCTGCTGGCTGGCGCAGCGCTGGTTCGGCCCGCTGACGCCGCCGCCACAAGAGCAGCAGGAAATCGCGGCGCGCAAGCCGGAATAAGCATTCTTCTCGCAGGCGCCAGTCAGGCGTCTGCCACCAACACCTTAACGCCTACCTGTTCAAATGCCTGCCTGGCGGCATCGCCAATTCCGTTATCGGTAATCAAATAGTCGATATGTTGCCAGTCACAAGGCAGCGCAAACATTGAAACCTTATCGATCTTGCTGGAGTCGGCCACCACATACACCGTGTTGGCCGCATTGATCATCGCCATTTTCAGTTTGATGTCGGTTTCGCTTGGGAAACTGAGGCCGTGACGGGGCGAGATGCAGGCCGTCGCGAGGAACAGTTTCTGCGCCAGCACGTTTTCGAAGAAGCTGGCGGCCTTGTCCCCGGAAGTGGAGAGCGTGGGAAATTTGAATGAGCCCCCGGTCAGCAAAATATTCACGCCCGGCTCGCCACCCAGCTGCAGCGCAATATTGACGCCGGTGGTGATAACGGACAATTTCTTTATGTGATTCAGGTGATTGGCGATAGCCGTGGTGGTGGTGCCCGAATCAAGAATGATGGTGTCGCCCGGTTCGATAAAACCGGCGGCGAGCTTGCCGATGCGATCTTTGGCGGTCAGGTTAACCTGGCGTTCCAGCAGCATGGCGTGGGTATTTTGCTTGCCATCAACCAGGGTGGCGCCACCGTGGAAACGCTGCACATAGCCTTGTTGCTGCAGGATCCGCAGGTCGGTACGAATGGTCGCCTCGGTTAGCTTGAAGGTATCGGTAAGCATTTTGACCGTCGCCGAGCCGTCTTCGCGGATCATGTCGAGGATCTTTTCGCGCCGTTGCTGCATTTCCGCCAGCTGTTCGCTTTTGCTTTTCAATCGAAAGACTCCTGCACCTGTCAGTTTCCGCCGCGCGGCTTGCCACGGCAACTCCTTATTGATGCGCTGAATTTTAGCTTGCGATTATTGATAAAGCTATGGATAAACCCGGCCAATCCCTATTGATTTTTATTCGAAAGTCTTTTGTGTCCGCGATTTCCAACGATAAAAACTAAGGAAAAGTAGCTTTTTTTATTTTATTTTATTGTTATATATGGATTTATATGAGCTTTGGTGTTGTCTGTTAAGTGCTTTTGTTTGAAATTTGATCTTGCCCACATTAATTATCGTTTTTGCTGCATATGATTTCCATTCGAAAATCAATGGCGAGTTAACGGATCGCTTTCGATGCGATAACGATAATCAAGGCGTTTATGCAGAGGTGACGATGGACTTTCAGGCGATTAAAAACACGGCGCGCCAGGCGCGCCGATATGTGGTGACCATGAACCATAAGGCAGGCAAGGGCCATACCGGCGCCGATCTGTCGGAAATCGACATCATCTGCACCTTGTATATGGCGGTGATGGATCGCAGCAATGCCCGGCCCGATCAGGATCGGTTCATTTTGTCTAAAGGGCATGGCGCCGGCGGTTTTTACTGCAGTTGTGCGGCAATGGGCTTGCTCGATCCGGCGGTGCTCGATCAGTTCATGGGCGACGACACCCTGTTGGCCGGGCATCCGGTGCGGCAAAAGCTGCCGGATCTGGTGGAGATTAACTCCGGCGGTTTGGGGCATGGGCTGCCGATCGCCGTGGGGCTGGCGCTGGGCAACAAGCTGGCGGGGCGTGCGCATCGCCGCGCTTTTGTGTTGCTGGGCGACGGCGAACTGGCGGAGGGGTCCAATTGGGAGGCGGCGATGGCGGCCAGTAAATTCAAACTGGACAACCTGATCGCCATCGTCGATCGCAACCGGCTGCAGCTGGCTGGCAAGACGGAGGCCATCATGCCGCTGGAACCGCTGGCGGAAAAATGGCGCGCTTTCGGTTTTGAAACTCTGGAGTGCGACGGCCACGATCCGGCGGCGCTGGTGGCGGCGATCCAACGTCCGAGCCAGGACAAGCCGCGAGTGATCTTGGCCAATACGGAAAAGGGGCACGGTGTGTCGTTTATGGCTAACGTTGCCGCCTGGCATCACGCGGTACCGGACGAGCAACAGTTGGCGCAGGCGCTGGCGGAACTGGAGGGGTAAATATGCAGGATTTACGCGATGCCGTGGTGACGGCGTTGATCGAACAGCAACGAGCGGGGGCAGATCTGAGCGTGATGGTGGCGGATTCGACGTCCACGTCGAAAATCGCGCCTTTTGAACAGGCTTATCCGGAGCGGGTGGTGAACGTCGGTATTGCCGAACAAAATATGGTGGGCATGGCCGCCGGCATGGCGCTCAGTGGCCGCACGGTCTTTACCGCCAACGCGGCACCCTTCCTGTTCGCTCGCTCTAACGAACAGATGAAAAATGATGTTTGCTACACGGGGACCAACGTGAAAATGCTCGGCCTGAATGCCGGATTCGGCTATGGGCCGCTGGGGGCGACGCACCACTGCATGAACGATATCGCCATCGCCCGCACGCTGGGCAATCTCTGCATCTATGCGCCGGCTGATGCGCGGCAAGCGGCAGAGATTGTCCGTTATGTTATCGCACAACCTGGCCCAGCCTATATCCGCATGGACAGCGACAAGTTGCCGGTATTGAACGCGGACTATCACTTCCGTCCCGGAGAACCGGAGGTGTTGCATCAGGGGGGCGACAGCCTGGTGTTTTGTCTGGGGACGGTGGCGCATGAGGCGATGAAGGTACTGGCATTGGGCGACAACCCGACCATCGTTTCTCTCCCTTCGCTCTGGCCACTCAATGAGGCGGCGGTAGTGGCGTTGATACGCTCGCACCGCCGGGTGTTGACCATGGAGGAACATGCGCTCAGCGGTGGTTTAGGCACCATCATCGGTGAATTGTTGCTGCGGCACCAGCTGCCGCAGCCGTTTACTGCACTGGGCATGCCGGCTTACGAGTTTACCCACAGCAGCAGCCGGGCGGCGCTGCGGCGGCAATACGCCATCGATGCGGCAGGATTGCACGCTCAGTTAACGCAATAGGGGGAATGCGATGGAGCGGAACGAATACGACGTTAATTTACGCTACGGTGTCGATAGCCGGATGTCGCTGGCAGGGAAGGTTGCGGTCATCACCGGCGGTTTGGGCGGCATCGCGATGGCCGCCAATCGCCTGCTGTTGGAAAAGGGCGCGCGCCTGGTGTTGATGTATCCGCCCTTTGAACAGGACAAGGCCGCGGCGGCGCTACGAGAGTTGGGCGAAGAACAGGTGTTCTGTCAGGTGTGTGACGTGACCGACCCCGACTCGGTAGTTGCCGCCTTCAACGCGGCTGAGCGGCGCTTTGGCCGGCTCGATATCCTGGTCAACTGCGCCGGTTACGTTAATTTGCAGCCAGCGACGGAGGTCACGCTCGAGGAGTGGCAGCGCCATCTGGCGGTCAACCTCACCGGGCCTTTCCTGTGCTCGCAAGAATTGGCGCGCCGCGCGATAACCGCCGGCCACGGAGGGAAAATCATCAACATCGCGTCGCAGGCGGCCTCTATCGCCATTGACGATCACTGTGCCTATACCTCTGCCAAGGCGGGGCTGCTGGGCATGACCAAGGTGATGGCCAAAGAGTGGGCGCCACACGGCATCACCGTCAACACCTTATCGCCCACCGTAGTGCTGACGCCTATGGGAGAGAAAGCCTGGCGCGGTGAGAAGGGCGAGGCGATGAAAAAGCTGATCCCGCTGGGGCGCTTTGCCTATACCGATGAAATCGCAGCGGCGATCCTGTTTTTTGCCAGCAACGGTAGCGACATGATCACCGGCGCGGATCTGATGATCGACGGCGGTTTTACCATTTGGTAAGCGGCAACCGCAGCGATCGCCAACACCAGACGATGTTCAACACAACGATAAGAGAACACCATCATGAGAAAAATAGCCACTTACCTTACCCTGCTCACCGGTTTTGCCTGCACCTCTGCCATGGCGGCGGAAAAGGGCACGATCGCCATCCTCGTCAACTCGTTGGACAATCCTTATTACTCCGCGGAAGCCAAGGGGGCCGAGGCCAAAGCCAAGTCTCTCGGCTACCAGACGCTGGTGCTGTCGCACGGTGAAGACGTCAAGCGCCAGGGGGAGCTCATCAGCCTGGTTATCGGCCGCAAGGTTCAGGGCATCATTTTGGATAACGCCGATTCCCAGGCCAGCGTCGCCGCCGTGCAGCAGGCGAAAAACGCCGGTATTCCGGTGGTGCTGATCAACCGCGAGATCCCGGTCGATGGTGTGGCGTTGGCACAGATCACCCATAACAATTTCCAGGCCGGCTCGGACGTCGCCAACCAGTTTGTGGAAAAAATGGGGGAAACCGGCAAATACGCCGAGCTGACCTGCAATCTGGCGGACAATAACTGCGTTACGCGTTCGCAGTCGTTCCACAACGTGATCGACCAATATCCTGAGATGGTCAGCGTGGCGCGTCAGGATGCCAAGGGCAATCTGCTGGAGGGGAAACGCATTATGGACAGCATCCTGCAGGCGCATCCGGACATCAAAGGCGTGATTTGCGGCAACGGCCCGGTGGCGCTGGGCGCAGTGGCGGCGCTGAAGGCCGCCGGCCGGCAGGATGTCACCGTGGTGGGCATCGACGGCAGCAACGATGAACGCGACGCCATTCTCAACGGCAACCTCTACGCCAGCGTGATGCTGCAGGCGCAGGCGATCGCCGCGCAGGGTGTTGAGATCCTGGACGGCTATTTCCAATCCGGCAGCTATACCGGCAAGGAGCGCGTGATGTTCCGCGGCATCCTGATCGGCAAAGACAATGCACAACGAGTCAGTGACTTCAACTTCAAACCGTAACCCGCGCTGAGCGGCGTCTTTCACCACCCCGTCCTGGCGGCGGGGTGCGATCGGAGGTGTTGTTATGTCGATGCGCATTGCGTTGACCGTCATCGTCGTCCTGGCGTTGAGCGGTTGTCGTATCGTCTCGGAGAAAAAGCTGGCGGAGCTTCGCTCCCCGGTGAATCCCCATGTGGCGCAGGCGGCGGAGATTTACCGCAGCCAAATCGCCCCGCAAGTGGTCAAAACGGCGCAGCCGCTGGGCGAGCTGATCGCCCGGATCGCCCAGGCCAAGGATTTTGACAGCGCCTGCGGCCAGTTGGGGTACCGCGCTCAACCGGAGTTTCCTTGTTATTTCAACGTTAAGGTCAGCGGTGAAATTGCGGCGGTCAACACCCGTTCACGCAGCGGAAAAGTAACGCTCAAACTGACCGATGCGCCGCTCAGCAGCGTAGAGGTGCAGATCGGGCCGGTTTATCGCGGCACGGCGTTGCGCGACAGCTATCGCGGCCTGAGTTACAGCGATTTCAATGACCAGGCGCTGTTCGGCGATTTTGCCAGGGCAATTAACCTGGCTTCGATCGACGAACTGACCGGCTTCCAACCCAAGGTGGGTGACCACATTACCGTGTATGGCGTATTCAGCAGCTGGCAGGCGCCTGCCGAGCCGCTGTTGATCACGCCGGTACGCATTCAACCTTAAGGGGGCGTGATGAGCGATTCGATCATTATTCAAACGCGCAACGTTTCGCGTCTCTATCCTGGCGTCACCGCGTTGGATAGCGTGAGTTATCAAGTGTTTCGCAATCAGGTCAACGTGCTGATCGGCGAAAACGGCGCCGGCAAGTCGACCATGATGAAGCTGTTGGCGGGGGTGGAAACCCCGTCTTCGGGCACCATCGAGCTGGAGGGGAAAGCGGTGACGTTAACCTCCACGCAGCAGGCGGAGCGGCTCGGGATCAGCATTATTTTTCAGGAGCTGAACCTGTTCCCCAACATGTCGGTCATGGACAACATTTTTATGGCCAACGAGTTCTTCCAGCGCGGCCGTATCAATGTGGACTATCAGTATCAGCTGGCCAAGTCCTTGCTGCAGCGGCTGGAGTTGGATATCGACCCGCATACGCCGTTGGGCAGCCTCGGTATCGGTCATCAGCAACTGGTTGAAATTGCCCGTGCCCTGGCGAAGGACACCCGGGTGCTGATCATGGATGAGCCGACGTCGGCGCTGAGTCAGGCCGAAGTGCGCACGCTGTTTCGGGTGATCGCCGATCTGAAAAAACGCGGCGTCACCCTCATCTACATTTCTCACCGACTGGAAGAGCTGATGGAGATTGGCGATCGCATCACGGTGTTTCGCGACGGGCGTTTTGTCGCCGCCGAGCCGGTCAGTAACGTCAGCATTCCGTGGATCATCGAAAAGATGGTGGGGGAAAAGAGCAAGCACTTTGATTATTGCGCGGCAGAGCAAGGGGATGAAGTGCTGAAGGTCGAACAGCTAACGCTGCCGCGTGAAAACGGCGGCTATTGCCTTAACGACGTCAGTTTTTCACTGCGCAAAGGGGAAGTGATCGGCATTTATGGCCTGTTGGGGGCCGGCCGTACCGAACTGTTCAAAGTGCTCAACGGCGTGATGCGCCAGACGGCAGGCCGCATTTTGCTCAACGGCAAAAGCGTGGAACGGTTGGGGTTTCGTCAACGCAAGGCGTTGGGCATGGCGCTGGTGCCGGAAGACAGGCAGGCGGAGGGGCTGGTGCAGATGATGTCGATTAAGGCCAACATGACCCTGGCCAGCCTGGGGCGTAATGCGCTACGGCCGTTGGCGTCGGCCGGGGAGTGCGCGTTGGTCGATGGCATGATCGAAAAACTGGCGATCAAGGTGAGTGACCGGGAGCTGCCAATCACCAGCCTGAGCGGCGGCAATCAGCAGAAAGTGGTGTTGGGCAAGGCGCTGCTGACCGGGCCGCAGGTGGTGTTTCTCGATGAGCCGACGCGCGGAATCGACGTCGGTGCCAAAACGGACGTTTACCACCTGATTGGCGCGATGGCGCGTCAGGGGTTGGCGGTGATGTTCTCTTCGTCGGAGCTGGATGAGGTGGTCTCGCTGGCCGACCGGGTGATGGTGATGGCGGACGGGCAGTTGACGGCCGATCTGCCACGCGAACGGGCCGATCGTGAAACGCTGATCCGCGCCTCCACCCCTCACGCATAAGGATAAGGCAATGCAAACCAAGTATCGGTTGTATATGTATTTGCTGCAGGCGCGTACCTTTATCGCCCTGTTGCTGGTGGTGCTGTTCTTCAGCAGCATGGTGCCGAATTTTCTGACCGTCTCCAATTTGCTGATCATGACGCAGCACGTGGCGATCACCGGGCTGCTGGCGGTTGGCATGACGCTGGTGATCCTTACCGGCGGCATCGACTTGTCGGTCGGCGCGGTGGCGGGGTTGTGCGGGATGGTTGCCGGTGCGCTGTTGACCGTCGGTATCCCGCTGTGGGATGGCAATCGGCTGTTTCTCAACGTCTTTGAAGTGATCGGCGCGGTGGCGTTGTTGGGTGTGCTGTTGGGTTTGATCAACGGCACGCTGATTACACGGCTCGGCGTTGCGCCGTTCATTTGCACCCTGGGTGCAATGTACGTGGCGCGTGGGGCGGCATTGCTGACGGCGGACGGCAAAACCTATCCCAATCTGGTGGGCCTGGAAGCGCTGGGCAACACCGGTTTCGCGGCCCTGGGATCCGGCACCTTTCTGGGGATTTACAACCCGATTTGGCTGATGTTGGCCATCGTGTTGTTAGGGATCTATCTCACCAAGAAAACGCCGCTGGGTCGTTATATCTATGCGATTGGCGGCAATGAGCCGGCGGCGCGGCTGTCGGGGGTGCCGATTGCCAGCGTAAAAATGTTCGTCTATGCGTTTTCCGGGCTGTGTGCGGCGCTGGTGGGGCTGGTCATCGCTTCTCAATTGCAAACTGCGCACCCGATGACCGGCAATATGTTCGAGATGGACGCCATCGGCGCGACGGTGCTGGGCGGTACGGCGCTCAGCGGTGGCCGCGGCAGGGTATTCGGTTCGATCATCGGCGCCTTTGTGATCGTTTTTCTGGCGGACGGCTTGGTGATGTTGGGCGTCAGCGAGTTCTGGCAAATGGTGATTAAAGGGCTGGTGATCGTCACCGCCGTGGTGATTGACCAGTTTCAGCAGCGTTTGCAGAGCAAGGTCATTCTGATGCAGCGCCTGGAAAAAAAAGCGGTGCAGCCGCTGGCTGAGGTGAGCCATGGTTAAAGCGGATTGCATTGTCGCGTTGGACGAGGGCACCAGCAACGCCAAGGCCGTGGTGGTGGATGCGCGGGGTACGATCGTCGCCAAAGCCAGCAGACCACTGACGCTGCAGACGCCAAAGCCCGGTTGGGTGGAGCAACGGGGCGAGGCCTTGCTGGCCGCCTCTCTGGCGGTATTGCGGGAGGCTATTGCGCTGGCCGGAGCATCCCGCATTGCCGGTATCGCCATCAGCAACCAGCGTGAAACCGCCATCGGCTGGCGGCGTTCCAACGGCCAGCCTATCGGGCCAGCCTTAACTTGGCAATGCGCGCGTTCCGCCGATTTCTGCGAACGGCTGCGGCGCGATCGGCAGGAGGAAGCGGTGCGCCGCGCTACCGGCTTGCCGCTTTCACCGTTGTTCTCGGCGTCGAAAATGCGCTGGTTGCTCGATCACTGCGAAGAGGGACAACGGTTGGCGGAGAACGGCGAGCTGTGCCTGGGCACCATCGATGCCTGGCTGCTGTGGCAGTTGAGCGGGGGGCGGGCATTCGGCTGTGATGTTTCCAATGCCGCCCGAACTCAACTGCTGAATCTCGCATCCGGGGAGTGGGACGAGCAGATGCTGGCGCTGTTCAATATTCCCCGTCAGGCGCTGCCGACGATCCATCCTTCCAGCCATCTGTTCGGCACGACGCTGGGATTGGAAGGCATTGCCGACGGCATTCCAATTGCTGCGATGGTGGGGGATTCACATGCGGCGCTTTATGGCCATGCGCTGGGTCAGGCTGGGCAGGTTAAAGCCACCTATGGCACCGGCTCATCGGTAATGGCGCCAATCGTCAAAGCGCAATGCGACACGAGCGCTCTGGCAACGACCATCGCCTGGCATGACGGTGGACGCATGCAGTACGCACTGGAGGGCAATATTCCCCACACCGGCGACGCTATTGCCTGGATGCTGGATATCGCCGCCATGCCGTCGGAGGGTGAAGCGCCGTTGAGTGAACTGCCCGTTCGCGTGCCCGACAGCGGTGGCGTCTATTTTGTACCGGCGCTGACCGGTGCCGGCGCACCTTGGTGGGATGAGCAGGCGCGCGGCGTGATTTGCGGGCTCAGCCGCGGCACGCGGCGAGAACATTTGGTGCGGGCCGCTTTTGAATCGGTGGCTTATCAAATCGCCGATGTGATCGGCGTACTGCGGCAACAACCGGGTTTTGCGCTGCAGGGGCTGATGGCTGACGGCGGCCCCAGCCGCAATGACTGGCTGATGCAGTTTCAGGCCGATCTGCTGGGTTGCCCGGTGTGGCGCAGCAACACGGCGGAACTGTCGGCCCTGGGGGCGGCTTTGATGGCGATGCGCAGCCTGTGGGGAGCTACCGATCGGCAACTGGCGGCACTGTTGCCTCAACATGATGAGTTTAAACCCGATATGCAGCGCCACCGGCAGTTGCAGGAAAACTACAGCGCGTGGCGGCAGGCGGTACAGCGCACCTTGTGGCGGCCGCAGACGGCCTCATTGATGACAGGAGAACAATCATGAATCGTGACTTCACGGGGAAAACCGTGGTGATTACCGGCGCATGCCGCGGCATTGGGGCCGGTATCGCCGAACGTTTCGCCAGTTTGGGCGCCAATTTGGTGATCGCGTCGAATGCGGATCGCATCCTGACCACGGCGGAAACGCTGCGCCAGCGTTATCGGGCGGAGGTGCTGTCGGTCATCCTCGACGTCACCGATGAAACACAGGTGGTTGATTTTTATCGTCAGGTCTGGGAGCGATTTGGTGCGATCGACGTTTCCATTCAGAACGCCGGGGTGATCACTATCGATCGTTTTGACCAGATGCCCAAAAGCGATTTTGAGAAAGTGTTGGCGGTAAATACCACGGCGGTCTGGCTCTGCTGCCGGGAGGCGGCCAAATATATGGTTGGCCAACGCCGAGGGAGGTTGATCAACACGTCTTCTGGCCAAGGACGTAACGGGTTCATTTACACACCGCATTACGCCGCCAGCAAAATGGGGGTGATCGGCATTACGCAGAGTTTAGCGCTTGAGCTGGCGCCACATGGCATCACCGTCAATGCATTCTGCCCCGGCATCATTGAAAGCGAGATGTGGGAATATAACGACCGCGTTTGGGGAGAAATTCTCAGCGGCCCGAAAAAAACTTACGGCAAAGGGGAGTTGATGGCCGAGTGGGTGGCGGGCATTCCGCTCAAGCGTGCCGGTCAACCCGAAGATGTGGCGGGTCTGGTGACCTTCCTTGCCTCAGACGATGCCGACTATATCACCGGCCAAACCATCAATGTGGATGGTGGGTTAATCATGTCCTGACGTGACTATGTCACAAAATAGGCGGCATCGGATCGGTGCCGCATTAACCGCTTACATTTTCCCGCCATTGCAATTCGCCCGGTTGCCCCCATATCCTTATAAATTCGACGTTTTGAGAAGCTTTCTCATCAATTTGTTCGCTAAGACCGTTTACTGCCGAATATGCCAGCAGATATGTGGTTTTATCGTGCGGCAGGGTTTCCCTGCCGCAGCGGGAAATGCTAACTTAAGGGTTAGGGACGCCACATTTTGGCATCGTTCATCCGATTCACTCGGCATCGCGGGAAAGAATGTGAAATATTTGCTGATTTTTTTGTTGGTTCTGGTGATCTTCGTGATTTCCGTCACCTTGGGTGCGCATAACGATCAGGTGGTCAATTTTAACTATCTGGTTGCGCAGGGCGACTATCGCGTATCGACCCTGTTGGCCACGCTGTTTGGTGCCGGTTTCGTTCTCGGCTGGATCATTTGCGGCCTGTTCTACCTGCGCACGCGTATTGCGCTGGGTCGCGCCGAGCGCAAGATCAAAAGGCTGGAGCTGCAGCTTGAGCAGCCCGCTGAACCGGCGGCTCAGCCTGTTGTCAGCAAGGAATAATCCTCTATGTTAGAACTGCTGTTTCTGTTGCTGCCCGTGGCTGCCGCGTACGGTTGGTACATGGGGCGCAGAAGCGCTCAGCAGGATAAACAGCAAGAAGCCAACCGCCTGTCGCGCGAATACGTGGCAGGGGTGAACTTTCTGCTCTCCAACCAGCAGGACAAGGCGGTCGATCTGTTCCTCGACATGTTGAAAGAGGACAGCAACACCGTTGAAGCCCACCTGACGCTGGGTAACCTGTTCCGTTCGCGCGGTGAAGTCGACCGCGCCATCCGCATCCATCAGGCCTTGATGGAAAGCGCCTCCCTGACCTTCGAACAGCGCCTGCTGGCGGTGCAGCAGCTGGGCCGCGACTATATGGCGGCCGGG
Source organism: Serratia sp. CY81684 (assembly GCF_052166595.1). Classification (NCBI taxonomy): domain Bacteria; kingdom Pseudomonadati; phylum Pseudomonadota; class Gammaproteobacteria; order Enterobacterales; family Yersiniaceae; genus Serratia; species Serratia sp. CY81684. The sequence continues at coordinate 1,254,924 of NZ_JBJNOO010000003.1, forward strand.
CTGTATGACCGCGCGGAAGACATGTTCAGCCAGTTGACTGACGAAGCGGATTTTCGCGTCTCGGCGCTGCAGCAGCTGCTGGTGATCCATCAGGCGACCAGCGACTGGCAGAAAGCGATCGACGTGGCGGAAAAGCTGGTCAAGCTGGGCAAAGAGAAGCAACGCGTCGAGATCGCGCACTTTTACTGTGAGTTGGCGCTGCAGGCAATGGGCAGCGACGATCTCGATCGGGCGATGAACCTGCTCAAGCGGGCGGACGCCGCCGATAAACAGTGTGCGCGCGTGTCCATCATGTTCGGGCGCATCTACATGGCGCAAAACGACTACGCCAAAGCGGCAGAGTCGCTGCAACGCGTACTGAGCCAGGATAAAGAGTTGGTCAGCGAAACGCTGCCGATGCTGCAGGAATGCTACACGCATCTGCCGGAACAACAGCACAACTGGGTCGATTTTCTTAAGCGCTGCGTGGAAGAGAACACCGGCGCTACCGCCGATCTGATGCTGGCCGAGATCATCGAGCAGCACGAAGGGCGCGACGTGGTGCAGGTCTATATCAACCGTCAGCTGCAGCGTCATCCCACCATGCGGGTGTTTTATCGGCTGATGGATTATCACCTGGCGGACGCTGAAGACGGCCGGGCGAAAGAGAGTCTGCTGCTGTTGCGCGATATGGTCGGCGAGCAAATTCGCACCAAGCCGCGATACCGCTGCCACAAATGTGGCTTCACCGCGCACTCGCTCTATTGGCATTGCCCGTCGTGCCGCGCCTGGTCATCGGTCAAACCGATCCGCGGTCTGGACGGGCAATAACGCGGCGGAGCGACAAAATAAAACGGGGCGATTTATCGCCCCGTTTTTTTATGTTCATACTTACTTTTTCTTGCCGCCTTTGGCGCCGGTTTTTAACAGCTGGCGGAGTTTCTTCAGCTCTTTCTGGCTCAGCGGCTGTTCAATTTCTTCTTCGGTGCTTTGATTGTCGATTTCGCCGTGGTGCAGCTCATCCGCTTTCTTGATGGGTTTTTCAGCCTTGGCGGCGGGCGCGCTGAAGCTGCTTTCCAGGCGTTGGCACACTTCTACGCTCAACGAAAATTCGTTTTCAGCGGCGGCGGCGCGGATTTTTTCCTTCAGTTCCAGAGGAATTTTAATGGTAAGTGTCGATATCTCGCTCATTTTGAAAGCCTTTCTGCAGGAAGATGCCTTCAAGCTAAGCCACTGGCGATCGGGTGTCTAGTGTGTAATAAAAATTTAATATTTTTGTAACAAAGCGGGGCGGGGCAAATGCGGTTTTTTCAGGCGGCAAACAGAGGCAGGGCCCGAACGTTCGGGCCCTGTACCGGAAACATTATTTGTAGATGATCGCGGTGCCGCTCAGCATGTTGTTACCGCCGGCGGAGATGATGCGGTAGCTGCTGGCGCCCTGGGCATCGGCTTTAGCGGCCAGCTTTTTCTCCAGGCTGCTGAGGGTGGTCGCGTGGCCTGCGGAAACGATGCCGGCGGCGGTCAGGTTATCGGCCTGCTGGCTGCTGATCGGTTCAGCGGCGAAGGTGGCGAAAGAGGTCAGTGCGATAGCGGCTGTGGCTGCAAAATATTTGATGGTTTTCATGGGTGACTCCAGTCTGTTTATTTAGGAAGGAAGCCATTCGCTTCCGATGGGGTGAATAATAAAGCATCCGTGCCGATTGAAAATCTGATAATGCTGAGCAAGTCATTCAAAATATCTGATTAACAATTTACGCATCTTTACGGCGTTTTACGCTGCGTGGTTTATTGCTGACGGGCGTTCATTGACGCGCCATGACAAAGGCGGGAGGTAACATGACAGAGCGTAGGTGCGCGCTGCGGCTGGGATTTCGGGCCCCCGACATGTAGAATGCGGCGGTCAGTTTCGCGGGTGAGTCCCTGATTATCTCCATTTTACAAAAGGTAGAAGAAATGAAGTCTGAAAATAACGCTAATAACAATGACTTAAAATCATCTCCAATCGTTGTGGCGTTAGATTACGCCGATAAGAACGCTGCGCTGGCGTTCGCCGACCGTATCGATCCGCAAGACTGCCGGCTGAAAGTGGGCAAAGAAATGTTCACGCTGTTTGGGCCGCAGCTGGTGCGCGATCTGCATGGGCGCGGTTTCGACGTGTTTCTCGACCTGAAATTCCACGATATTCCCAATACCACTGCGCATGCGGTAGCGGCGGCGGCCGAACTGGGCGTTTGGATGGTTAACGTCCACGCCAGCGGCGGCGCTCGCATGATGACTGCCGCTAAAGAAGCGCTGGCGTCATTCGGGACGGATGCGCCGCTGTTGATCGCCGTAACCGTGCTGACCAGCATGGAAGCGGAAGACCTGCGCGGCATCGGCATCGAGGCCAGCCCGGCGGAACACGCCGAGCGCCTGGCGCGCCTGACTCGCGACTGCGGGCTGGACGGTGTGGTGTGTTCGGCACACGAAGCGCAGCGGCTGAAGGCGGCCTGCGGGCAGGCTTTCCAACTGGTGACGCCGGGGATCCGCCCTGAAGGCAGCGCGGCGGGCGATCAGCGTCGTATCATGACGCCGGTGCAGGCGCAGGCCGCCGGCGTGGACTATATGGTGATTGGGCGTCCGATCACCCAATCTGCCGATCCGGCCGCGACGCTGCGCGCGATCCGCGCCTCTTTGGCCTGAGGAAGCGATGATGAATGACGATAACAGCCGTCTGGTGTATTCCACGGACACCGGTCGCATCAAGCAGGAAGAGGTTAAACCGCAACGCGCCAAGGGCGATGGCGTCGTGCGCATCCAGCGCCAGACCAGCGGCCGCAAGGGGAAGGGCGTGTGCCTGATTACCGGCGTCGATCTGGATGATGCCGCGCTCGACAAACTGGCGGCCGAGCTGAAAAAGAAATGCGGCTGCGGCGGCTCGGTGAAAGAGGGAGTCATCGAGATCCAGGGCGATAAACGCGATCTGCTCAAACAGCTGCTGGAAGCCAAAGGCATGAAGGTCAAACTGGCGGGCGGCTGAGGTGAATCGCCATGCCGCGGTGCAATGCTGCGGCATGGCTAGAGGTTGTTGCTGCCGGGGGTTAACCCGTTAACGGCGAAAGAACTATAGACTTAACGTAAAACAGACCTGAAATCATCGTTATTGGTTAATACGTCAAAGCGCCAAGGCGCTTTTGCCCGCCTGTCGGCGGAGGGCTCTCGGTCAGATTATTTACCTACCTGGTGACCGATAATGCCGCCCACCGCAGCCCCACCCAGCGTGCCCAAAGCGCTGCCGTTGGTCAGCACTGCGCCGCCGACTGCACCGGCGCCGGCGCCGATAGCAGTGTTGCGATCGCGTTTGGACATGTTGGAACAGGCGCTCAGTGAAAACGCCAGAGTCAGAGCCAGAGCGGCGGTGGCGAAACGTTTATTGATAATCATCATAATGACTTCTCCTTAGCATTGGCTATATGGAAGTGCCCTATAAGTATAGGCGTTAACCATAAATCAGGCCTGCTGTTGATTCCCATGCGGTATCGATATAAAAAATGGCATTTTTTGTTAACGGCCGAATAATTAGCAGGTTACGGCCAAAAAGTCGCCGAAACTGAGTATAGGTTTCTCGGGAAGGATAAACAGGTAAATAGTCTTAAAATCCTGCGGCGCAAGGGGAAAGACGCGCGGCGTGGCCCGCGCGGTGCGGCGGTGGTCTGCGTTATTCGTTGACCAATTCCACCTGTACGCCCTGGCGTTTCAGCTGATGCTGATACTCCAGCGCCAAACGTGAATCGGTGATCACCCGGCTGATTTGCCCCGGCTGCGCCAGCGGATTGGGCTGGATCTGGCCGAATTTGCTGGAGTCCGTCAGCACGATATTCTCCACGCCCTTGGCCAGTACCGCGCTGACCACATCGGCGCGCATCATGTCGCGGCCGGTAAAGCCGGTTTCGGCCTGAAAGCCGTCAATGCCGATAAACGCCTTATTGAAATGCACCTGCTGAATGCACAGCCGCGTCAGCGGGCCGACCACGGTCTCGCTTTTCTTCTGGTACATGCCGCCCAGCACAATCACGTCGCAGTCGGTTTCTTTCAGCAGGTTGGCGATGTAGTGGCTGACGGTGATCAGCGTAATGCGCTTGCGTTCGGCGATGTAGCGCGCCAGCAGGGCGTTGGCGCTGCCGCTCTCGATAAAGATCGTCTCGCCGTCGTTGACCTGCGCGGCGGCGTATTGCGCCAGCCGCTGCTTGAGGGTGAAATTGGACATCATGCGGGCGTCGACGTCGTCGCTCTCCAACGCCACGGCGGAACCGTGCACCCGCTTCAGATAACTGCGCTTTTCCAGCAGGTTGAGATCCTGCCGGATGGTGACTTCCGAGACGCCCGAGGCGCGCGCCAGCTCATTGACGCTGATCCGCCGGCGATCGTTAACCAACTGCAATATGGTCTGTTGTCGTAAATTCATATCGGCCTGATGATGCGGCCGCCAAGGCGCGGCCGCTAAGAGTCAAAGGTTTAAAGAGTATGTTCTGTGCGCGCAATAATATCATCCTGCGCCTCAGGGGATAATGCGGTAAAGAAGGCGGAATAGCCAGCTACGCGAACCACTAAATCACGATATTGGTCAGGGTGTTGCTTCGCCGCCAGCAGCGTTTCGCGCGACACGATGTTGTACTGCACATGCCAGCCGCGGTAGCTCTCGAAGAAGGTGCGCAACATCAGCATCAGCTTTTCCCGATCGCGCGGGTTGTCCAGCGTCGCCGGGTTCAGCTTTTGGTTGAGCAGCACGCCGCCGAGGATCGCCTCGGTCGGCAACTTGGCGAGCGAATTGAACACCGCCGTCGGCCCCAGATGGTCGGTGCCGGACGCCGGGCTGGCGCCTTCCGCCAGTGGCGTGTGCGCCTTACGACCATCGGGCGTGGCCAGAGTGGCGGCGCCGAAGGGCACGTTGGCCGAAATCGATGAGGTGCCGGCGTAGTAACCACCGCCGATCGGCCCGCGGCCGAAGCGGGTGTTGCGATACTGCTTCAGTTCTTCGATATAGGTTTGGTAGGCGCGCACCAGTAGCCGATCGACCTCGTCCACGTCGTTGCCGTATTTGGGCGCGGCGTTGAGCAGCCGCTGGCGCAGCTGCTCGCCATCCAGCCCGGCGAAGTCTTCGGCCAGCGCCGTCGCCAACTGCTGCTGGCCGATCGCCCCCTGGTCAAACACCAGTTTGCGCACCGCCGCGAGGCTGTTGCCCAGGTTGGCGATGCCGACCTGCAGGCCGGAAACCCAATCGTATTTGGCGCCGCCTTGCTTGATGCTTTTACCGCGTTCGATGCAGTCATCCACCAGCGCGGAACAGAGGATATCGTGGGCATTCTCTTCCAGCACGCTGTCCACCACGCATTCGATCTCGATCGACTTGCGCGTGTAGTAGCGGATTTGCCGATCCCAGGCGGCTAAGACCTGCTCGAAATCGGCGAAGTTTCCTTTGGATAGCGCCTGTTCCTGCGGCAGGAAGATCTGCCCGGAGGTCGCGTCGCGGCCCTGTTCCAGCGCTGCCAGCAGCACCCGGGCGAAGTTGATGAAGCTCATGCCGGTGCAGCGATAGCCCCATTTGCCGCCGACGGCGGTCTCGATGCAGCCGATGGCGGCGTAGTTGTAAGCGTCTTGCGGCTCAACCCCCAGCTTGATGAACTCGGGAATGACGATTTCGTCGTTGTTGAATGCCGGCATGCCGAAACCGCAGCGGATCACCTGCACGCAGGCGTCGAGGAAGTCGGCGCTCATCCCGGCATGGTAACGCACGCTGAGGTTGGGCTGAGTGGAGCGCAGGCGGCCGCAGGACTCAAGAATGGCGTAGGACAGCGGGTTGACCGCATCGCACGGCTGGCCGTCGATCAGCTTCTGTCCGCCGATGGTGACGTTCTGGTACAGCGGGCTGCCGGCGGAAGCCTTGGAATGCGAGCCGGAGCGGATCTTGTTGACCTCCAGCAGCTTCAGCCAGCAACTGTGCAACAGCTCGATGGCGTCTTCCCGCGCCAGCTTTTGCTCCAGCTCCACGTCACGCCGATACCAGGGATAGAGGTATTGATCGAGGCGGCCAAAGGAAACCGAATGGCCGTTGGATTCGATCTGCAACGTCAGCTGGATGAAATAGCACAGCTGCAGCGCCTGCCAGAAGGTTTGCGGCGGGCGATGGGCGATCCGGTCGCAGTTGTCCGCGATGGCCAGCAGCTCGGTGTGCCGGCCAGTGCGCGGTTCGTTTTGCGCCATGTCGCGCGCCAGGCGGGCGAAGCGCAGGATGTGTTCGCTCAGCGCCGCCAGCACGATGTCGATAGCGTTGAGAAACTGCGCTTTGTGCAGGTCTTCCCACTCGGTCAGGCGCAGGCGGCTGCGGCGCGCGTTCACTTTTTCACGCAGGCCGTCGAGACCTAGCTCCAGCAACAGCGGGAAGTTGACCGCCAGGTGAGCATCGCCGGAGGTCATGTTGCCCTCGGCCTTGATGATGCCGGTGGCCAGCAGCGCTTTTTGCTCGTCGGTGAACATGCCGTAGCAGCGATCCTGCACCGTTTGGCCGCGCCACCAGGGGCACAGACGATGCAAAATCGCCTTGTTCTCTTCGCTGACCGAAAAACCGGCGCCCGGCCGGTCGGCTAGCTGGTCTATTTCGTTTTCTATCCAGCCGACGGTGTATTCGGGGAAGATCGGCGCGGCGCGCAGTTCGCTGGCCTGGTTGCCGACGATCAACTCGTCGTTGGCGATCCAGATGCTGCGTTTCGCCAGATGGTTAGCCAGCGCCAGCGCGCGGCGCACCGGCAGCGGCTTGTCCTGATGCTGTTGATAGGCTTCGGTATAGTGCTGTGCGCGTTCGGTGCACACCGGCGGTTTGACGATGTGGATCAGCGCGTTCTTGTGCGCCTGGATGCGGGCACTGAGGGTGGTCAAATCCAATGTGGTCATGGCGTTATCCTCGCAAAATGGCGGTCAGGCCTTTGGCGCCGGCATAGTCTTCGGCGAAGGCCAGCAGATCGGGCGCGTCCAGCGGCGTGCGGGCGGCGCGGTAGGGCTCGCCGAGCAGGTGATATTTGTTGATGCCCAGCGTGTGGTACGGCAGAAAGTGGATCTCCGATACGCCGATCTCGTCGGCGGCGAAGTCGACGATCGCGTGGACAGAGCGGCGATCGGCGTTGAAATCGGGGATCAGCGGCACGCGCACGGTCATTGGCACGCCATGCGCCGCCAGCCGGCGGAAATTGTTCATCACCCGGCGGGCGGAGCCGCCGGTCCAGGCTCTGAAGCGCGCTTCGTCTGTGTGCTTGAGATCGGCCAGCAGCAGATCCAGCCACGGCAATGAAGGCGCGATGTAACGCCAGGGAACGTGCAGGCAGGATTCGACGGCGGTGTGGATGCCGGCCTCGCGGCCGCGCCGCAGCAGTTCCGCCGCAACCTCCGGCTGCATAAAGGGCTCGCCGCCGGACAGCGTTAAACCGCCGCCGCTGCGCAGGTAGAAAGGCTTATCCCGCATCACCTCGGCCATGATATCGTCGGGGTTGACCGGGCTGCCGCACAGGCTGAGCGCGCCGGTCGGGCAGGTGGCGGCGAGGGCGGCATAATCGTCTGCGCTAATCAGCTCGCGTTGCAGCGTCAGCGGCCCGTCGGTGCGCTGCAGCCCTTGTGGACAACGCTCGGCGCACAGCGTGCAGCCGCTCAGGCACAGGCGCTCGTCAAACAGCAGGTCTGCGTGGCGCGAGCGGCTTTCCGGGTTCTGACACCAGCGGCAGCTCAGCGGGCAGCCTTTTAAAAAGACCACGCTGCGGATGCCGGGGCCGTCATGGGTCGAGTAGCGCTGCAGATTGAAGAACATGAGTCACCCGTTTGGCGTTGCTGAATCTTTCGCCATTAAAGGTGTTTCGAATGAAAGCTGAATTGATTTTGATCAAAGGTTGGCGGTTTTTTTGCCCTATGATGATCAGAGTTTGAATCCGCCCACAGAACATGACACAGGAGTCCGTGATGGAGCTTTATCTCGATACCGCCGATGTGACCGCGGTAAAACGCCTGGCGCGCATTCTGCCGCTGCACGGCGTCACCACCAACCCGAGCATCGTGGCGAAGGAAGGCAAGCCGATCTGGGAAGTGCTGCCCGCGCTGCGCGACGCCCTCGGCGGCACCGGCAAGCTGTTTGCGCAGGTGATGGCGACCGATGCGGAACGTATGGTGGCGGAGGCGGCGCTGCTCAGCCAGCGGGTACCGGGGCTGGTAGTGAAGATCCCGGCGACCGCCGAAGGGTTGGCGGCGATCAAGAAGCTTAAAACGATGTCCATCCCGACGCTGGGCACCGCAGTGTACGGCGCCGGGCAAGGGCTGTTGGCGGCCTTGGCCGGGGCGGAATATGTGGCGCCTTACGTCAACCGGGTGGACGCGCAGGGCGGCGACGGCATCGAAATGGTGCACGAGCTGCAGCAGCTGTTGAGCCTGCATGCGCCGTCGGCGCAGGTGCTGGCCGCCAGCTTCAAAACGCCGCGCCAGGCGCTGGAGTGTCTGCTCGCGGGCTGTCAGGCCATCACGCTGCCGGTGGACGTCGCGGAGCAGTTCCTGAACGCGCCGGCAGTGCAGGCCGCGGTCGAGAAATTCGAACAGGATTGGCAGGGTGCGTTCGGCTCGACGCTGTTAGGCTAAAGCCAGTAAAAAGGGCGCCGCGGCGCCCTTGCTTGATGCTCGGTTCGTTTAGCTGCGGCCGGCCTCTTCCCTAAGCGCGGCGCTGACCTCGTGCGCCGTCGGTTGTTCGGAACGCAGCGCCCGGCGGATCGCGAAGAAGGCGGCGATCAGCATGGTCACCGCCACCAGCATAAAGAACCCGCACAGCGCGGCGTTGATCTGGTTGCTGAACACGATGGTCTCCATGTCCTTCAGCGACTTGGCCGGCGCAATGATCGTGCCTTGCTCGATGCCGGTGGAGAACTTCTTCGCCTGCGCCAGGAAACCGATACTCGGTTTCTCATGGAAGATCTTCTGCCAGCCGGCGGTCATGGAGGTCACGAACAGCCAGGCGGTCGGCAGAATGGTGACCCAGGCATAGCGCTGCTTTTTCATCTTGAACAGCACCACGGTGCCGAGGATCAGCGCCATCGACGCCAGCATCTGGTTGCCGATGCCGAACAGCGGCCACAGGGTATTGATGCCGCCGAGCGGATCGACCACCCCCTGATACACGAAGAAGCCCCAGCCGGCCACCGCCACCGTGGTGCCCGCCAGGTTGCCGAACCAGGAGCGGTTGTTGGCCAGCTGCGGCACCGCCACGCCCACCAGATCCTGCACCATAAAGCGGCAGGCGCGGGTACCGGCGTCGACGGCGGTCAGGATGAACAGCGCTTCGAACAGAATGGCAAAGTGATACCAGAACGCCATCATCGCCCGGCTGTTGAACACCTCGCTGATGATGTGCGCCATGCCCACGGCGAAGGTCGGGGCGCCGCCGGCGCGCGACAGGATGGAGTTCTCGCCCACCTCTTTGGCGATCAGCGCCAGCGTCTCCGGCGTGACGATAAAGCCCCAGCTGTTAATCACCTGCGAAGCATTTTCCACCGTGGTGCCGATCAGCGCCGCCGGTGAGTTCATGGCGAAGTAAACGCCCGGATCCAGCACCGAGGCACAGATCAACGCCATGATGGCGACGAAAGACTCCATCAGCATGGCGCCGTAACCGATAAAGCGAATGTGGCTTTCGCGCTCCACCAGTTTGGGCGTGGTGCCGCTGGAGACCAGCGCGTGGAAGCCGGAAATGGCGCCGCAGGCGATGGTGATGAACAGGAACGGGAACAGGGCACCGGCGAACACTGGGCCGCTGCCGTCGATAAAGCGCGAAACCGCCGGCATTTTCATCTCCGGCATGGCGAAAACGATGCCGATGGCCAGGCCGATGATGACGCCGATCTTCATAAAGGTCGAAAGGTAGTCGCGCGGCGCCAGCAGCAGCCACACCGGCAGCACCGAGGCGACGAAGCCGTAGATCACCAGCACCCAGGTCAGGGTGGTGCCGTGTAGCGTGAAGAACGGCCCCCAGTAGGGATCTTGCGCCACGTTGCCGCCGTAAACGATCGCCAGCAGCATCAGCACGAAGCCGATCACTGAGATTTCAGCGATTTTGCCCGGCCGGATAAAGCGCATGTAGATGCCCATGAACAACGCGATCGGGATGGTGGCGGCGATCGTGAACAGCCCCCACGGGCTGTCGGCCAGCGCCTTCACCACCACCAGCGCCAGTGCCGACAGGATGATGATCATCACCCCCAGCGCGCCGAGCATGGTGATCACCCCGGCAAACGCCCCCAGTTCCTGTTTGGCCATCTCCCCCAGCGAACGCCCGTCGCGGCGGGTGGAAATGAACAACACCAGGAAGTCCTGCACCGCGCCGGCCAGCATGACGCCGACCAGGATCCAGATGGTCCCCGGCAGGAATCCCATTTGTGCGGCCAGGATCGGCCCCACCAGCGGCCCGGCGCCGGCGATGGCGGCGAAGTGGTGGCCGAACAGCACCCATTTGTTGGTGGGCACGTAATCCAGGCCGTCGTTATGGCGTTCGGCCGGGGTTAGACGGCGGTCATCCAGTTCAAAAACCTTGTCGGCGATGAACCGGCTGTAGAAGCGGTAGGCGATGCTGTAGCAGGCGACGGCGGCGACCACCAGCCAGACGGCGTTGACGTGTTCGCCGCGGCTGAGCGCCAGCATGGCGAAGGCGAAAGCGCCGACCAACGCCACCAGCAGCCAGATAAGTCCGGACCTGATGTTTTTCATGAAACAACTCCTTGGCGTACAGAGGTAGAAATTGACGTTGTTATTAGGGATGACGTTTTAACAGTAGAAGTTTTGCCGCTGAACCGCGGCAGGTCGGATGAGAAATGTGAAGCAGGTGGGGTTTTAGTGTAAAAACAAGGCGATGAAACGCCGTTGGCGCAGGCTGCCGCCCACGCATTTCCGAACAGACTTTCATTCTGCACTTTTACTGCGCATGCAGCGAATCATCGCCGTTTTTTATCTGGGCGCGGCGTTTGCCGGCTTATTATTTCACCTGTAGAGGTGTGCCGGAATAAAATGGCGCGCGTCGTGTTATACCTTTATTTTCATCCGCCTGTTTATTCATTCATTAAATAAATAATATGGAAAGGAAAGGGATTTAATTATGATAAATAAAGTTATTGCAGGGTATTTACCGCAGCTCACGGCGATTCGGCACGATATTCACCAGCACCCGGAGCTGGGATTTGAAGAGTTCCGCACCAGCGATTTGGTGGCGGACTATTTGAGTTCGTGGGGCTATGAGGTGCACCGCGGTTTGGCCGGCACCGGCGTGGTGGGGACGCTGCGGGTGGGTGACGGCGTGAAAAGCCTCGGGCTGCGCGCCGATATGGACGCCTTGCCGCTAGAGGAAAACAACGGCAAACCCTGGAGCAGCAGCGTAGCCAACCGCATGCATGGCTGCGGCCACGACGGGCATACCACCATGTTGCTTGGCGCTGCGCGTTACCTGGCGCAAACGCGCAATTTCAACGGCACGTTGCATGTGATTTTCCAGCCGGCGGAAGAGACGCTGGACGGCGGTGCGCGCATGGTGGAACAGGGGCTGTTCGAACGCTTCCCCTGCGACGCCATTTTCGCCATGCACAATATGCCTGGGTTGCCCGCCGGCGAGTTCTTTTTCCAGCACGGTCCCTTTATGGCTTCTTCGGATCAGATTGTGGTCACGATCCAGGGGCGTGGCGGCCACGGCGCCATGCCGCATTTGACGGTCGATCCGGTGCTGGTGGCGTCGCACATTGTCATTGCGCTGCAGAGCATCGTATCGCGCAATACCAATCCGCTTGAAGCGGCGGTGATCACCGTCGGCAGCATTAAAGCCGGTGAGGCGGCCAATGTGATCCCTGATAGTGCGGAAATGAAGCTCAGCGTGCGATCGCTGGGGCGCGAATGGCGAACAACGCTGTTATCGCGCATTCCCGCGCTGATTCAGGCGCAGGCGCAAAGTTTCGGTGCCAGCGCGGTCGTGACTCATGTCAACAGTGCTCCGGTATTGGTCAACGACGAAGCCATGACGCGTTTCGCGCATCAGGTGGCGCAGCAGCAGTTTGGTGCCGCGCGCGCGCACTACGGCGCTAAGCCGCTGATGGGCAGCGAAGATTTCACCTTCATGCTTGAGGCGCAGCCGCGGGGCTGCTATCTGCTGATCGGCAATGGCGACGGTGAAGGCAGCTGTATGGTGCATAACCCGGGATATGACTTTAACGATGAATGCCTGGCGGCGGGCAGCCATTATTGGGGCGCGCTGGCGGAAGCGTATTTAAAATAAGTCAGAAAAATAATAACAGGGAAGATAATAATGAGTGAAAATACGGCGGTGACGCAATCAGAAATAAACGCGCCGTCGAAGACGGGCGGCAAGAAAGTGATATTTGCCGCCTCCTTCGGTAATGCGTTGGAATTTTTCGACTTCGGCATTTATAACTTCTTCGTCATTTATATTAGTGTGCTGTTCTTTCCGCCGTCGAGCGATCCCAATCTGGCGTTGCTGCTGGCGTTCGCCACGTTCGGCGTCAGTTTTATTATGCGGCCTCTGGGCGGTATTTTGATCGGCGCCTATGCCGATCGCCGCGGGCGCAAACCGGCGATGATCCTGACGATTTCACTGATGAGCCTGGGTACGGCGATGATCGGTTTTGCGCCGACCTACGCCAGCGCCGGCTATTGGGGAACCATCACGCTGGTGGTGGCGCGTTTGATCCAGGGCGTGGCGGCGGGCGGCGAGGTGGGCGCATCGATGTCGTTGCTGGTGGAGTCGGCGCCACCTAACCGGCGCGGCTTCTATTCCAGCTGGTCGCTGGCGACGCAGGGCATCGCCACCGTGGTTGGCGGCGTCACCGCGCTGGCGCTCAGCGCAGCGTTGCCGGCGATCTCCGGCGAGCCGAACGCGATGGCTGAATGGGGCTGGCGCATTCCTTTCTTTATCGGCGTGGCGCTTGCTCCGCTCGGTTGCTGGCTGCGCCTCGGGCTGGAAAGCGACCGTCCACCGATGCCGCGCACTCAGGAGCCGCCTGTGCAGCTGCGCCGGCACTCGCGTGCGGTGGTACTCGGCGTGATGTTGACCATCGGCGCCACGGTCGCCACTTACATCTCTATGTATTATTTCGGTACCTTTGCGGTGAAGTATCTGGGCATGGCGCAGACATACGGCTATGCCGCGATGCTGCTGGCCGGGATCATCACTTTCGGCGGCAGTTTGCTGGTTGGGAGCTGGTGCGATCGCTATGGCCGTCTGCCGCTGATCCGCCGGGCGCGGATCGCTATTTTGCTGCTGGCGTTGCCGGTTTTCTGGCTGCTGACGGTGGCGCCGTATCCGGCGGTGTTGCTGAGCGTGGTTGCGCTGATGGTTGGGTTAACGACGTTGGGGTCTGTTCCTACGCTGTTGGTGATTTCCGAGCTGTTTCCGCAGCGGGTGCGCGCGCTGGGGTTTGCGTTGGTTTATAGCCTTGGCGTCGCAATCTTCGGCGGCTTTGCCCAATACATCGCTTCACAGTCGATCGCACTCAGCGGTTCGCTGCTGGCGCCCGCCGGCTATCTGATGTTGGCGACGCTGATCTCGCTGGCCGCGCTGCCGCTGTTGCGTGAAACCGGCGGCGATCCGCTGCGCTAGCAGACGCGGGGCGAAAAAAACGCCGGCGGTTCTCACCGCCGGCGTTTTGCGTTACGACCGTTTCAGGTTGGCGTTCAGGCCACAGGGCGGGCGATCACGCTGCGGGTTTCCATGCGCACTTCAGCGATGGTGACCTGCAAGGTGTCGCTCTGGCGGTAAACCACTTCACCTTTGATCTGCACGGTGCCGGTTTCCTGGCTGCACTGCATCTCGTCACGCACCGCGTGAATGAACGGTGCCGGGATGAAGGCAACCGCGCCGTTGTCCAACAAGCGCACACGCAGGCCGCCGCGTGTCACGTCGATAATCTCGGCGTTGAAGCGGGTATCGGTACCGGCCTTGTCCTGCAGGAAGCGGGCGTACAGCCAGTCGCCGACGTCGCGTTCCGCCATGCGGTTCAGGCGGCGGCGCTCCGCCAGCTGCACCGTCACGTCATCCTGCGGTTTTTCGGCCGATTGCTGGTTGATGATTGCCTTCAGCAGGCGATGGTTGACCATGTCGCCGTATTTACGGATCGGCGATGTCCAGGTGGCGTAAGCCTCCAGCCCCAGACCGAAGTGCGGCCCCGGCGTGGTGCTGATCTCGGCGAAGGTCTGGAAGCGGCGGATGCGGCTGTCGAGGAACTGGGTCGGCTGCGCATCCAGGTGGCGGCGCAGTTCGCAGAAGCCCTCAAGGGTCAGCAGTTTTTCGGCTTCGGCTTCCACGCCGTTAGCCTGCAATACGGTGACCGCTTGCTCAACCAGCGCAGGATCGAAACCGGTGTGCACGTTGTACACGCCGAAGCCCAAACGATCGCGCAGCACGATGGCGGCGCAGACGTTGGCGGCGATCATGCACTCTTCAACGATGCGGTTGGCGCTGCGGCGCTGCTCGGTGACGATCTCCAGCACGTCGCCTTTTTCACCCAGCACGAAGCGGTAGTCCGGGCGATCTTTGAATACCAGCGCATGCTGGTGGCGCCAGGCGTTACGCGCGTCGCAAACGCGTTTCAACAGGGTGATCTGTTGTGCGATGGCGTCGCTCGGCGGTTGCCAGCCGGCAATGCCTTCCAGCCAGTCGGAAACTTCGTCGTACACCAGTTTGGCTTTGGATTCGATCTCGGCGGCGAAGAACTGAATATCGTCGCCCAGCGCGCCGTCGGCGGCGATGGTCACGCGGCAAGCCAGCACCTGACGGCGCTCATTAGGGCGCAGTGAGCACAGGTTGTCCGACAGATCGCGCGGCAGCATTGGGATATTGAAGCCCGGCAGATAGTTGGTGAAGGCGCGCACGCGGGCGATATCGTCCAGCTTGCTGCCTTGCTCGACGTAGGCGGTCGGATCGGCGATGGCGATGGTCAACTGCAGCGAACCGTCACCGTTGTCGGTCACGTACAGCGCATCGTCCATGTCTTCGGTGCTGGCGCTGTCGATGGTGACGAATTCAAGCGCGGTCAGGTCTTCACGCGTCAGCGCGGCGTCCGGCTCGCTAAGGGCCTGCATCTCCGGCGCTTCTTTTTCCAGATTGTGGCGTGCCAGCGTCACCCACCACGGGGCGAAATGGTCTTCACCGTTGGTGATAAACTGGGTCAGATCGGCGTTGAAGCCGCGATCGCCTTTCAGCGGATGGCGGCGCATTTCCGCCACCGCCCAGTCGCCGGCCTGGAAGTTGTGGGTCAATTCACGCACCGGGCGGCACGGAATCGCCTCTTTCAGCAACGGATGATCGGGCACGATGGACAGACGATCGTCGCGCTTTTGCACGCGGCCGACAAAGCGCGACAGGAATGGCTCGACCAGGGTTTCCGGCTCGGCGATTTCGCGCTCTTTCTCGGTGTGCAGGGTGGCGATAATGCGATCCCCGTGCATGACTTTCTTCATGTACGGCGGCGGAATGAAGTAGCTTTTTTGACCGTCTACTTCAAGAAAGCCAAAGCCTTTCTCAGTCCCTTTCACGACGCCTTCAACGCGCGGGGTCTGAGAGTGAAGTTGCTGTTTTAGCTGCGCCAGCAGCGGGTTATCTTGAAACATATCGTCCAGTGAATGGGTTGTGAGTGGCAAGATTTGCGGCTGACAGTTTTACGCGAATCACCCGCTGCGAGCAAGCCTAACGTCACGGAACCCCGCGTTGCCGCGCGATTTTGCGCAAGAATGGTCAATCGAAGCGCTATCGACGAAAAACCCCGGCGCGAGGGCCGGGGTGAAGGGCGGGTGACAATCAGCCCCGCAGCGGCGTCGGCTGCAGGATTTCAATCCAGTAATCGTCCGGATCGCGAATGAACGCCACGTAGTTCATGCGGCCTTCATGCAGGCGTTTCTGGAAGGTGACGCCCAGGCGCTCAAAACGCTCACAGGCGGCGCGCACGTCCGGCACCGTGACGCACAGGTGGCCAAAGCCGCGCGGCTCGCCGTTGCCGTTGTGGTAGTGGAAATCCGCCTGATTTTCGGTGCCGTGGTTATGGGTCAGTTCGAGAATGCCCGGTTGGCTCAGCGCCCAGCGTTTGCGTTCGTCGTCATCCTGCGGGATCTGCTCGAGCGGGCTGCGCGTCAGGTAGCAAATGGTGAAAGCGGCTTCTTCGAACGTTTCCAGATAGACAGGCGTAAAGCCCAGTACGCGGGTATAGAAATCCAGCGCCTTGGTCAGGTCCTTCACGCGGATCATGGTGTGGTTGAACACGTAACCATCGGTTACCGCGTCCGGTTGGGCCGCCACGCCGGGCAGCGTCAGTAGGTCATTCAGTGGCATCAGAGATCCTCCTCAGGGTGTCGGCAGACTGTAGATGAAATCGATGCTAATCTAAAGTGATTGTTTTTAACTAAAACACTAACTAAAAGTGAATGATAAATGAAGCTGAGTCAGCTGAAGTTTTTCTGCACCGTGGTGGAACACAAAACCATCGCCGCCGCCGCCCGCGAGCTGCACTGCGTGCCTTCCAACGTCACGCTGCGGCTGCGCGAGCTGGAGGAGTCGCTGGGCGGCGAGCTGTTTTTCCGCGACAAGAACCGGCTGTACGTGAATCCCAAAGGACGACTGTTCTATCAGCAGGCGCGCGACATCGTGGCGCAGGCCGAGCGCAGCAAGCAGCTGTTCGCCGGCGAGCAACAGCATGGGCTGTTAAACCTCGGCGCGCTGGATTTTTCGCTGGTCAGTCACTTGCCGGCGCGCATTGCCCGGCTGCGCCGTTTACAGCCTCATTTGCACATCAACGTGCTGAGCCGCGACTCGCTGGTGCTGGAACGCATGCTGATCGACAGCGATCTCGATCTGGCGATTACCGACGGCCCAATTGAACATCCGCTGCTGGCCAGCCAAAAGGCGTTTGACGAACGGCTGGTGCTGCTGATGCCGGCGGATGTCGGGCAGCCCGACGCCGCCACGCTGGCGCCGCTGGAGTTTTACACGTTCAGCCGCGAGTGCTCGTTCCGGCTGAAGGTCGATCACTGGCTGGCCTCGCGCGGGCTGAAACCGCGCATGACGCTGGAAATGGAATCTTATGCCGCGATGGCAGCCTGCGTGCAGGCCGGTTGCGGTGTCGCCTGCGTGCCGGGTTCGTTGCTGCCGCTGATCTTGCCGGCGCCGGGGCTGAAGGTGGTGGAAATGGGCGAGGAGGGCGTGAGCGATCTCTATTTCGTCTGGCGGCGGCATCAGCTGTCCGAGGAATTGCAGACTATCCTGGAAATATTGGCGCGCCCGGCGTGAACCGGGCGCGCGTTTTCAGGCGATGCGCAGCGACGGTTGCTGCTCGCTGCGGCGAATTGCCACCGGAATCGACTTCGAGGTCGGGGTGCCGGTACCGTCGCCGAAGCTTGCCAGCGGCACCAGCGGGTTGGTTTCAGGGTAGTAGGCCGCCAGATTGCCACGCGGGATGTCGTAACTCACCAGCTTGAATCCATCTACCTTACGCACCACGCCGTCGTTCCACAGGGTTTCTATCTCTACCCGTTCGCCATCCTGCAGGCCCAGCGCCGCCAGATCTTCCGGATGAATGAACAGCACTTCGCGCTGACCGTAAACGCCGCGGTAGCGGTCATCCAGACCATAGATGGTGGTGTTGTACTGATCGTGCGAGCGCAGCGTCTGCAGGGTAAACGGCGCTTGCTCGCCGCCCAGCTGCGGGAACAGAGTAGTCGGCAGCGCGGCGTCGCTGAATTCCGCCTTGCCGCTCGGCGTGGCGAAACGCAGTTCGGCGGCGGCATTGCCCAGGTAGAAGCCGCCGGGCTGCTCGCAGCGCCGGTTGAAATCCTCGAAGCCGGGAATGGTGGCGGCGATGTGATCGCGGATCAGCGAGTAGTCGTCGGCCAGTTCCAGCCAGTCCAGCTGTTGCGTACCGAGCACGGCGTCGGCGATGCCGCAGACGATCGCCGTCTCCGAACGTTGAGTATCCGCCAGCGGTTTGCCGATGCCTTCCGAGGCGTGCACCATGCTGAACGAATCCTCGACCGTGATGTACTGTGAGCCGCTGGCCTGCATGTCCAGTTCGGTGCGGCCGAGCGTCGGCAGGATCAGCGCGTCTTTGCCGGTCACCAGGTGGCTGCGGTTAAGTTTGGTGCTGATGTGTACCGTCAAATCGCAGTTGCGCAGGGCGCGGGCGGTGCGCTCGGTGTCCGGCGCCGCGGCGGCCAGATTGCCGCCCAGCGCGATCAGCACTTTCACTTCGCCGCGCAGCATCGCTTCGATCGCTTCCACCGTGTTGTGGCCCAGCGCGCGATTGGCGGTGAAGTTAAAGTGGCGTTCCAGGCTGTCGAGCAGCGCCTTCGGCGACTTCTCATCGATCCCCATGGTGCGGTTGCCCTGGACGTTGCTGTGGCCGCGTACCGGGCACAGACCGGCGCCCGGTTTGCCCAGTTGCCCGAACAGCAGCTGCAGGTTGGTGATTTCACGCACCGTTGCAATAGAGTGCTTATGCTGAGTCACGCCCATCGCCCAGGTGCAGATCACCCGTTCAGCACCCTGGTAGGTGGCCGCCGCCTGGCGCAATTGCGCTTCGCTCAGGCCCGATTGCGCGGTGATGGTCTGCCACTCGGTGGCGTCCACCTGCGCCAGATAAGCCTCCACGCCGACGCTGTGCCGTTCGATAAACGCCAGGTCAAACAAGGCTGGTTCACCGGCGGCGAGGCGCTGACGGTGGGTTTCCAGCAGGGCTTTCACCATGCCGCGCACCGCCGCCATATCGCCGCCCAGATTCGGCTGGTAATAGGAAGAGCTGATCGGCGAGGATTTTGGCGTCAGCATCTGCACCGGATCCTGCGGATCGGCGAATCTTTCCAGCCCACGCTCGCGCAGGGTGTTAAAGCTGACGATGCGCGCGCCGCGTCGGGCGGCGTTTTTCAGGCTGTGCAGCATGCGCGGGTGGTTGGTGCCGGGGTTTTGACCGAACACGAAGATGGCATCGGCCTTTTCGAAGTCATCGATGCGGATGGTGCCTTTGCCGACGCCGATGCTCTGTTTCAGCCCAACGCCGCTCGCCTCGTGGCACATATTGGAACAGTCGGGGAAGTTGCTGGTGCCGAGCATGCGGCCAAACAGCTGATAAAGGTACGACGCTTCGTTGCTGGCGCGGCCCGAGGTATACAGCTCGATCTGGTTCGGGTTGTCCATGCCGTTGATGTGTTTGGCGATCAGCGCCAGCGCGTCCGGCCAATGGATAGGCTCATAGTGGTCGGTTTCGGCGTTGTAGCGCATCGGATGGGTGAGGCGCCCCTGATACTCGAGGAAATAGTCGCTCTGCTGCTGCAGGGTGCTGACGCTGTGGGCGGCGAAGAACTCAGGCTCCACGGCGCTGCGCGTCGCTTCCCAACTGACCGCTTTGGCGCCGTTTTCGCAAAAGCTGAAGGTGCTGTGATTATCGTCGCCCCAGGCGCAACCGGGGCAGTCGAAGCCGCGCGCCTTGTTGACGCGCATCAGGTTGCGCATGTTTTTTAGCGTTTGTTTACTGTCGAGGACAAAGCGGGTGGTGGCTTCAAGCGAACCCCAGCCGCCCGCCGGGCCGGTATAAGGCTTGATTGACGGTTTGAATTTCATGGTGACACTTCGCAGGTGGTTGTAGCTAAAAAGTAAACGCTTTTTTATGCGTTTTGCGTATTTATGTCACAAGTTTAGGAGCGCGGCAGGCGGGCGTCTAATCGAATGGTGCAATGGCGGCATAGAGCATATCTATCGCAGATGGATGTTGACCTAAACAAATGGTTGCATAAAGACACCCGCTGCAAAAGAGTAATGGTTTCGCCTGAAAGTGAATTCATGCAGTCTATCTCGCGGATTATATTGGCATTTTATTTAGCCTGCGGGCCTGAGGAACACAGCGTGAAGCGTTCAGTATCAGTAGTGATTGGCGGTATGTTACTGCCTTTGGCGGCGCAGGCGGCGGAAACGGCGTCCCATTTTCCCGCCATGACTCCGCCGGCGATAGACGCCGCCTCTTACGTTTTGATGGATTACACCACTGGCCAGGTGTTGGCCGCCGGCAATGCCGACGAGCGGCGCAATCCGGCCAGCCTGACCAAACTGATGACCGGGTTGGTGATCGACCACGCGCTCGACCAGCATAAGATTGGCCTCGACGATGTCGTCACCGTGGGGAAAGACGCCTGGGCGCAGGGCAACCCGGTGTTCAAAGGATCCTCGCTGATGTTTCTGAAACCAGGTGACAGGGTCACGGTTCGCGATCTCAGCCGCGGCATCATCATTGATTCCGGCAACGATGCCTGCGTGGCGATGGCGGACTATGTGGCGGGCAGCCAGGCCAACTTCGTCAAGCTGATGAACGAAAAGAGCGCCCAGCTGGGATTGCAGAACACCCATTTTGAGACGGTGCACGGGCTGGATGCGCCAGGGCAGTTCACCACCGCCGGCGATCTGGCGGTGATCGCGCGCGCCATCATCATGAGCGAGCCGGCGGAATACCACATGTACAGCGAGAAATCGCTGACCTGGAACGGCATCACGCAGCAGAACCGCAACGGCCTGCTGTGGGATAAGACTCTGCACGTCGACGGCCTGAAAACCGGGCACACCGCCTCGGCCGGCTTCAACATCATCGCCTCCGCCACCGAAGGAGATCGCCGCCTGATCGCTGTGGTGATGGGCGGCAAAAGTTCCAAAGGCCGCGAGGAACAGGCGCGTAAGCTGTTGACGTGGGGGCTGCGCGACTTTACCACGGTGCACCTGTTCAGCGCCGGCCAGAGCCTGGGGGAAGAACCGGTCTGGTACGGCGAAAACCACCGCTTGCCGGTCGGCAGTGCGCAGGACCAGTCGCTCAGCCTGCCGAAAAGCGAGGCGGACAAACTGAAGGCGCAGTACGTGATCAATGCTGCGCGGCTGGAAGCGCCGGTCAACAAAGGACAAACCGTTGGCGAGATCCGCATCAGCGATAATGGCCAGGTGGTGAAAACCCTGCCGCTGGTGGCGCTGCAGGCGGTGCCGCAGGGCGGCGTGTTCTCACGCCTGATGGATTACATGAAGCTGAAGCTCTGACTCACCGGGCGAGCGACGACGCCCGGTGGTATACTGAGCGCGAATGCCGATCATTGAGCCGCGCTATGGATATTAAACAACTGATTTATTTGTGTAATTTAGAACGGGAACGCCACTTCGGCCGGGCGGCGGAGGCCAGCTTCGTCAGCCAGCCGACGTTGTCCATGCGATTGAAAAACCTGGAAAAAGAGCTGGGCGTTTCGCTGATTAACCGCGGCAACCATTTCGGCGGTTTTACCGCCGAAGGCGAGCGGGTGCTGGCGTGGGCGCGTGAGATCGTCTCGGTTTACCAAGGGCTGAAGCTGGAGGTGGAGTCGCTCAAGCACGGTTTGCACGGTACGTTACGCCTTGGCGTGGTGCCGCAGTGCAGCATCTCGGTGGCGGAAATGCTCAAGGCGGTCAGCGAGCGTTATCCGCATCTTGATTACCGGCTGGCGGTGCTGAGCGCCGATCAACTGCTGGAGGCGTTGACGGCGCATACCGTCGACATCGGCATCGGCTTTTTCGAGCTGTCGACGCTGAAGGAACTGCATTTTCAATCACAACCGCTGGTGGAAACCGGCGTTGAGCTGGTATTTCATCCGCAACACTTCCCTAAGCTGGTGGGCGACACACCGTTGCCGCTGGAGGCGGTGGCCGCCTTGCCGCTGTGCCTGGCCGAGCCGACGCGGTATTTTCGCCGCTATCTCGATCAGCATTTCCGCGACGCCGGGTTGACGCTGCACCCGCGGCTGGAAACCGCTTCGATCTTCCAACTGCTGGAAGGGATTTTCGTCGGCCTGGGTTGCGGGTTGTTCCCGCGCGGCCAGTTGCAATCGCCGCTGATGCCGGAACTGCAGCGGCGGCCGGTGGCCATCGCCGCCATGCCGCGCCATGCGGCGGTGGTGGTTGATATGGCGGAGCGCGCCACGCCGTTGGCGCAAAAATTCTTCGATGCCGCCAGCGAGTGGCTGCGTCGGCAAAAGGAATAGAGACGTTTAAGTTTATCCGATGTTCCCCCATGATTATGGCCCCACGGGGCCATAATCATGTTTTCTCTAACGGCCGATGAAATCATGTTAATTACTGATGGTAATGGTCGGATCCCAATAGAAATAACCCAGTAATTTCTGATCGCCGCCGTTTGGCCGATAATAAAGGCCAAATTGGATGCAATAGTTTTCCGTGCCGGTATTGGTAATGTCCGCCTGTATAAACCAATAGGTTTGGTTGGTGAAGCTGACGGGGAATACGGTATTTTGCGCCGGCATCATCGAGCTGCGGGTATACATTTTGAAGGTCGGGTTGGAGAAAACCTGGGTGCCGCTGCCGAACTGCGGCAGCCCGTAGATCAGCACGCTGGCGTCGAAATTGGCGGATTCCGAGGTGCCGGTCCAGCGAATGACGTCGCCGACATTGGCTTTAAAATTCAGGTCCGCCGTACCGGAGCCGCCGATCACCTGTTCGGAGGTGACGACCATATAGGCGTATTGATGGCCAATGCCCGTCGGGTTGCCGGCGTCCTGGCTGGGGTTGTTATTCTCGAATGCTTCTATCAGGGCATCGGTATCGATGACGACAATCACGTTAACGATACTGTTGCTGGATTTAAGTTCTTGTTCAGACATAGGGTTACCTCACAATATTTTTTTGCTGTGATAGAAAATTAAAATAATGGGAATAACGGCGAGCGTTTATCTTTGTTGAATATTTAAAAGGGGGCATCACAACGCCGCTATCGGCTTAATCATAGAAACGAAATAGCAAGACGACCACTGCTGAAAGGTTAGGGGTGTTAATGAGTTCATCTATTAATTAGCAGGGTTAAAACCTTGTTTTACTGCTTATGCGATGAGAACGGTTACAGAATTGAGCGATGGCGCAATCTGCCTATTGCTTTGTTTGCAGACATAATTTTGACGAACCCTGTTTTTCGCCGATGCTAGAACAAAACGAATCATAATCCTGATAAATGAAGTGTGTTTGGATTTTTGCTTTATCAATTTATATTTTGGTGAAGTTTTTCGCCGAAACAGAGAAGGGTGAGTTAACGGCGAAGGACGCTAGCCGTCAACTCAGTGATGACAGATCACGGCGCCGGTTGTGCCGGTTCCGCATCGCCCAGCGTTTGGCGCAGGCGATTTTCCCAGGCGTAGAGCGCGGCGGTGAGGATCACTTCCAGCGCCTGCGCCTGATTCAGGCCGCTGTTGAACAACGGCTGCACGCTCTGCGGGGTGAACTTCTCCGGTGCGCGCGTCAGCTCGGCGGCAGTGCGCATCACCGCGAGTTTTACCGAGTCTTCGGTATACGCCAGTCCCTGAGGCAGCCCGGCGAACAGCGCCTGAACCAATCCCTCATCCTGTAATTCTTGCGCGACGGTGGCCGCGCAGTAATGGCTGCCGTTGATGCGCGAGACCGCCAGCGTCGCCAGCGCCTTCAGGCGGCTCGATAACCCATATCCTTCGGCATTGATGCCGTTGAACACCCCGTTACGCTCGCGCAGTGCGGCGGCATCGTGCGCCAACAGCAGATAATAAGATTCGGCGCGCGCCTGCGGGTGGCTCTGATCCAGCACATCAAGCTGTTCGGCGGCGGCGGCTTCCGTGTCGATTGGCGGCAGACGCGCGGTCCAGCTTAACTCTTCGGCACTGAACGCGACGCCATCGGCGTCTTCGACGTTAGGGAAGCCGGGCACCACCACCGCCGGCCGGCCGGCCAACGCCGCGACACCCGCGACCACGCGCGCCTGATAGCTGACAAAACCGATCACCTGCGAAAAGGTGACGATATCCGCCGGGCTCAGCCCGACGTCGGCGAGCTGTTGCAGCGCCTTGCGGCAAATCAGCGTGGGCTGGCTGGCAAGCTGGCGGGCATATTGGGTGATCTGAGCAAGGCGGATATTGCTTTCCCGGGAGGCGTCCGGGCTGTGCAGCGGGGCGAGGCGGGCGGCGTAGTGGCTACAAAGCGATTGCACGCCCGTCACCTGAGCGACGGTCAGCGCGGTGCTGAGGCGATCATAGGGTGACAATGTCACGTATCGTGACAGCGAAACCTGGTCGGGAAACAGCGCGTGGTAGCCGGCCAACGAGGCGCTGAACACGCCGGCGCGAGCGCTGAGCGCATTGTTTAAGGCTTCATCGGCGAAGGCGCCCAGCCCCAGCAGAAAGCGATCGCGAAGGGTGGCCGCCTGCGGTTCCAGCGGCGCATCGCCCCGCACGCTGCTTTGGGTTTCGTGATACCACTGGGCATTATGTTGTCGACGGAGTCGTTCCATAGGGTCAATCCTTAATCATGATCAACAGCCGCCGCTGCGCGCGGCAGCGTCGGCTGGACAAAGAGGCAACATGCCCGCAGGCGGGGCGAAAGGCGGTTTTAGCGCAGCTCATCACAGCAGAGGGCGTGGCCGTAAACAGAAAAACCGGCTGCCAGCGTGAGCAGAAACTGCGTAAGGCGGCGATGGCGAATGCTGTTCATCAGTGCGATATCCTGTCGTATGAGAAGTGCAACGTAGGGGATATCCTCACCGATCGCCCTGGCGAGATAAAATAATGTTACGGACTAATCAATAACTGAAAGGAATAAAATATAAGGATATATAACAAGAATGTAATTTGCATGTGCGCTTTCTTGCTAAGCGGCAGGCGCGCAAGGCGATAAAAAACCCGCCGCAGCGGGTTTGTAGGTGAAGGCGTGACTCAGAAGCGGCCGCCGTCGCGCCGCCAGGCATCGGCGGTCAGCGCCTCGCCGAAGTGGCTGGCGATAAGGCGCTTGGTCAATTCGTGCAGCGGCGCCGCCAACACCTCCGCGGTGCTGCCGCGTTCGACGATTTCCCCTTCGTGCATCACCAGCACCTGGTCGCTGATATGCTTCATCATGCCGAGGTGCTGGGTGACGTAGATATAGGAAATACCGTGTTTTTCCTGCAGCTCAAGCATCAGGTTGATGATTTGCGAGCGCATCGACATGTCCAGCGAGGCCAGCGCCTCATCGGCGACGATCACCTTCGGTTGCAGGATCAGCGCACGGGCCAGCGCGACGCGCTGTTTTTGCCCGGAGGCCAGCATGTGCGGATAGTAGTAGGCGTGATCCGGCAGCATGCCGACCTGGCGCAGCGTCTGGTTGATACGCTGCTCGCGCTCGGCAGGCTCAAGATTGGTGTTCAGCCGCAGCGGCGCGTCCAGCAGCTGGCCGATGCGCTGGCGCGGGTTGAGCGAGGTGCTCGGATCCTGAAAAATCATGCGAATGCGCTGGCTGCGGTAGCGATAGTCGCCGAATTCCAGCGGATGATCGTCGATCAACAGTTCGCCGGCGGTCGGTTCTACCATGCCGGAGAGCATCTTCGCCAGCGTGGATTTGCCGGAGCCGTTCTCGCCGATTACCGCCAGCGTCTGGCCTTCGCGCAGGGTAAAGCTGACCGATTTCACCGCCTCGACGTGCTGGCGGCGGAACAGCCCGGTGCGATAGCGGTAGGTTTTGCTCAGGTTGCGCACTTCCAACAGCGTTTCCATGTTATTGCTCCTCCATGTTCAGCGGGAAGTGGCAGGCGAAGAAGTGGTTCTTGACCGGGCGCAGGCGCGGCGTTTCGATGCACTTCTTCTGCGCGTAAGGGCAGCGCGGCCCCAGGCGGCAGCCGATCGGCAGGTGTTCCAGCGAAGGAATGGCGCCCGGCAGCGTATTCAGCCGGCTTTTGTGCGGCAGCGAGCGGCCGAAGTCCGGCATGGCGCGGATCAGCGCCTGGGTGTAAGGGTGGTGCGGCGCCGCCAGCAGTTCTTCGCACTGGGCGCTTTCCACCGTTTGCCCGCAGTACAAGACGTTCACCCGGTCGGCCCACTTGCTCATCATCTGCAGGTCGTGACTGATCAGCAGAATGGTGGTGTTGTTGTTCTGGTTGAGACGCGCCAACAGGCGGAAAATCTGCGCCTGCGTGGTTGGTTCCATGGCGTTGGTCGGCTCATCGGCGATCAGCAGGCGCGGTTGGTTGGCCAGCGCGATGGCGATCATCACTTTCTGGCACTCGCCTTCCGTCAGCTCGTAGGGGAAGCTGCCCATGATGTCGTCGTGATCCTTGATGCCGACGCGGTGCAGCAACTCGATGGCGCGGCGTTTGCGCCAGTTGAAGCGCTGCCACCAGTGGCCCTTGTAGGTCCAGCCCGGGATGGCCTGCGCCAGCTGGCGGCCGATGCTCTCGGAAGGGTCGAGACAGGACTGCGGTTCCTGGAAGATCATCGACACGTTGTGGCCCACCAGCCTGCGCCGTTCGCGCGGGCTCAGCTGCAGCAGGTCGATGTCGTCGAAGCGGAAACGATCGGCGGTGACGCGCCAGTTGTCTTTGGTCACGCCGCAGATGGCTTTGGCGATCAGGCTCTTGCCGGAGCCCGATTCGCCCACCAGGCCGCGCACCTCGCCCTCGGTCAGCGTCATGCTGACGCGATCGACCGCCTTGACCGGCCCTTCGGCGGTCATAAATTCAATCGTCAGATTGCGGATATCGAGTAACGGCATTATTCCACCCCGGCATTGATTGCGCGGCGCATACCGTCGCCTAACAGGTTAACCAGCAGCACGCTGACGAGGATGGCCGCGCCGGGCAGCATCACCGTCCAGGGCGCGACGTACACCAGCTCAAGCGAATCGCCGAGCATCGCTCCCCATTCAGGCGAAGGCAACTGCGCGCCGAGATCGAGGAAGCCGAGTGCGGCGATATCCAAAATAGCCATCGACAGCGCGCGGGTGAACTCGGTCACCAGCACCGCCGCGATGTTCGGCATGACCGCATACCACAGGATCTGCAGCGTGGAAGCGCCGTCAAGCCGCGCCGCCACCACGTACTCTTTCTCCAGCTCATCGTGCACCGCGCTGTAGATGGTGCGCACCATGCGCGGCAACAAGGCGAGCCACACTGCCAGCATGGCGTGTTCGAGTTTGGGGCCGATAAACGCCACCACCACGATCGCCAGCAGCAGCGACGGAATCGACAGCAGGGTATCGAGGATATGGTTGAGCACCGCCGAGCGCAGCCCGTGGGTGACGCCGGCGAACACGCCGAGGATCACCCCGCAGAACGCCGCGGCCAGCGTCACCGCCAGCGCGGAACCGAAGGTGGCGGCGGTGCCGGTCAACAGGCGGCTGAGGATGTCGCGCCCGAGATCGTCGGTGCCGAGGAAGAACGACACGTTGCCGTAGCGCGACCAGGACGGCGGCAGCAGTTGATAGCCGAGGAACTGCTGATCCAGCGCGTAGGGCGCCAGCAGGCTGCCGAACAGCGACAGCAGCAGCAGGGCGATCACGCCGTAAAAACCGATCATCGCCAGCGCGTCGCCGTAGAAAATCCGCCAGGTGTAGCGCAATGGGCTCGGCATCTTTTTCTCGCGGTATACGTTATCGAAGGGCATACCATTCCTTATGTTTCAGCGGGTTGGTTGCCGCACCCAGAATGTCGGCCAGAACGTTAATGGTGATCACCAGCGTGCCGACCACCATCACGCCGGCGGAGATCGCCGCATAGTCCTGCTGGCGAATGGCGTTGATCAGCCACCGGCCGAGGCCCGGCCAGCTGAAGACCACTTCGGTGATCATCGCCAGCGTGAGCATGGTGGAGAACTGCAGCCCCAGCTTGGGCACGATCGGCGGCAGCGCGTTGTGCAACACGTGGCGACGAATGATGGTGAAGCGCGACAGGCCGCGGGTGGCGGCGGCCTTGATATAGTTTTGGCTCAGCACGTCGTCGGTGCTGATGCGCATCAGCCGCACCACTTCGGTGGTGGGCGCCACCGCCAGCGCGGCGATCGGCAGGATCATGTGGCGCAGCGCGCTGCCAATCATCTCGGCGCGATACGGCGAGTCCGACAGCCAGGCGTCGATCAGCGCAAAACCGGTGATGGGCTTCACCTGATACAGCAGATCGAAACGGCCGGAAACCGGCAGCCAGCCGAGATGCAGCGAGAAGAACAGCATCAGCAGCAGCGCCAGCCAGAACACCGGCATCGAAAAGCCCAGCAGCGCGAAGGTGCTGATGGCGGTGTCCTGCCACTTGCCGCGCAGCACGCCGGCGATGATGCCCAGCGGAATGCCGATAAACAGCGCCAGAGCGAAGGCCAGCAGGCACAGTTCCATGGTGGCCGGGAACACTTCGCGCAGCTGTTCGCTGATCGCCTGGCCGTTGATGCTGGAAACGCCGAAGTCCCAGTGCAGCAGGCTGACGAAGTAGAACTGATAGGCGTCCAGCAGGGCGGCGCCGTTCAGCGGCGCGCGCGGCGTGAAATAGCTCAGGCTGAAGCTGACCAGCGTCAGGAAGAACAGCGTGATCAGCAGCAGCAGAATGCGGCGCAGGGTAAAGATAATCACTTTTTCACCTCCGGCGCGGATTCACGATACACCCCGGCGAACGAGGCGTTGCCGAACGGGCTCAGCACCAATCCCTTGATGTCGTAACGATAGGCCTGCAGGCGCAGGGAAGACGCCAGCGGCAGCACCGGCAGTTGCTGCTCGAGGATTTTCTGCGCCTTGCGGTAGTTGTCGATGCGCTGAGACAGCTGCTGCGACAGCAGCGCGTTCTGCAGCACTTCGTCAAAGCCCGGATCACACCAGTGAGCATAGTTGGTTTGCGAACGGATTGCCGCGCAGCTCAGCAGCGGCCGGAAGAAGCTGTCCGGATCGTTGCTGTCGGTGGCCCAGCCGGTCAAGGTCAGATCGTGGTTCATCTCCATCAGGCGCGCTTCCTGGAAGCGGCCCTCCACCGGCACGATGGTGACGTTGATGCCCACCTGGCCGAGATCGGCCTGGATCAGTTCGGCGGTTTTCAGCGGGCTCGGGTTGTAAGACTGCGAGGCGGTCGGCACCCACAGCTTCAGGTTCAGCTGGCTGACGCCGGCCTGCCGCAGCATCTCGCGCGATTTGGCCGGATCGTACTCGGTGACGTGCGCGTCGTTGTCATAGGCCCAGGAGGCGCGCGGCAGGATCGAGGCGGCGGTTTCCGCCGTGCCGTAATAGATCGACTGCATCAACCGCTGATTGTTGATCGCCAGCGAGATCGCCTGGCGCACGTTGAGGTTGTCGAGCGGCGGTTTACGGGTGTTGAACGCCAGATAGGCGATGTTCATCCCCGGGCGCAGCGTCAGGCGCAGGCGCGGATCGTCGCGCAGAATCGACAGCTGGCTGGCCGCCGGATAGGCCAGTACGTCGCACTCGCCGGTCAGCAGCTTGGAGAGGCGGCCGGTGCCGCCGGCGCCCAGATCGATCACCACCTGCGGCATGCGCGGCAGGCCTTTCCAGTAGGCGGCGTTGCGCGCCAGGCGAATATATTGCCCCGAGCGGTATTCGTTGAGCAGGAACGGGCCGCTGCCGACCGGCTCGCGATCGATCAGCTCCTGATGGCCTTCGCGCGTCAGCGTGTCGGCGTATTCGGCGGACAGCACCGGCGCGTAGTGGGTGGCCAGGTGCCACAGGAACGAGGCGTCCGGCGACTGCAGGCGAATCTCCACCGTGTAGTCGTCGAGCTTTCTCACGCTCTGCACCGAATCACCGAACTGCAGGCTGTCGAAATAGGGGTATTCGCCGCCGTTCACGTCGTGATACGGGTGTTTCTGATCGAATACGCGCGCAAAGCTGAACACCACGTCGTCGGCGTTCATCTTGCGGGTGGGCGTGAACCAGGCGGTGGTCTGGAACGGCACGTCCTTGCGCAAATGGAAGCGGTAGGTGGCGCCGTTATCCAGCACTTCCCAGCTTTGCGCCAGCTCGGGGATCAGACGATAGGTGTAGGGATCGACGTCCAGCAGGCGATCGTACAGCTGGGCGGCCAGGGTATCCACCGTCAGGCCGCTGCTGGCCATTTGCGGGTTGAAGGTATTCAGTATGCCGCTGACGCAATAAACAAAGCCGCTTTGGCGAATGTCCGGCAGCGGCGCCGCGGTGGGCGCGGGCGGTGTTGTCGCGGCCAGGGCAGAGCCCGTCAGGCACAACGACAGTATCCAAAAGGGTAAACCACGCATAGAGGCTCATGGGTTAATCAGCAATAGCGTTAGTGTATCGCACTCTGACCAGCAGCCCAATCCATTGAGCAAAATCGCTGAGTTTTCTGCGACTTGATTAAGCAAGGCGGTTCGCGACGTGAAAAAAATCTTATTTGATATGTTATAACATAACAAAATCGTGTTACCGTTCCCAGGCAAAGTCACAATAACGCAAGGGGATGTATGAACGAAGTTGCACTTCCACCACGCCGTTCGCTGCCGGACGCTCAGGCATGGCGCGGCGAAATGAGTGATGTCGGGCTCGATTGGGTCGGGATGCAAGGGATCGCGCTGCCGCTGGAGCTGGCCGGCAAGCCATTGATGGCGAAGGTCGACGCCGGTATCAACCTGCGCGCCGAAGCGGCGGGGGAACGCGGCATTCACATGTCGCGGCTGTATCTGGCGCTGGACGAGTTGACGCAGGGAGAGCTGACGCCACAGCGCATCGGTCGGACGTTGCAGGCCTTTTTGGCTTCGCAGCCGGAACACAGCGATCGCGCCAGCCTGACGCTCAGCGGCGAGCTGTTGCTGTCACGCCCGGCGCTGCTGTCGCCGCAGCGCGGCTGGAAAGCCTATCCGCTGCGCATCGAGGCCACCCTGACGGACACGCTGACGCTGGCGCTGACCGTCGGCGTGCCTTATTCCTCCACCTGCCCGAGTTCAGCGGCGCTCAGCCGCCAGCTAGCGCAGCAACAGTTCCAGTTTGATTTTGAACAGGAGGCGGAGCGGGTCAGCCAGCGGCAGGTGAGCGAGTGGCTGTTGGAGCAGGGAATGCCGGCCACGCCCCACAGCCAGCGCAGCTGGGCCTGGATCACCGTAACGCCCGAGAATGAACGGGCGTTCGAACCGGTAAAACTGATCGACCGCATCGAACACGCGCTGGGCACGCCAGTGCAAACGCTGGTGAAACGCCGCGTCGAGCAGGCCTTCGCGCTGGCTAACGGTCAGAACCTGATGTTTTGCGAGGATGCGGCGCGGCGCCTGTATCGCATGCTGCGCAGCCAGTGCGACTACCGCGCCTTCTCGCTGCGCGTCGAACATCAGGAGAGCCTGCATGCCCACAATGCGGTGGCGGAGCTGAGCTGGCGGGGAGAACACCATGCTGCGTAAAAATCCCAGCGGCCATCTGCCGCAGGTCTCGCCGCTGGCCTACATCGATCCCACCGCCATTATTTGCGGCCGGGTGATCGTTGAAGATTTCGTTTACGTCGGCCCGTATGCGGTGATCCGCGCCGACGAGTTGAACGCCGCCGGCGACATGGAGCCGATCGTCATCGGCTCGCACTCCAATATTCAGGATGGCGTGGTGATCCACTCCAAAAGCGGGGCGGCGGTCACCATCGGCCGTTACAGCTCTATCGCCCACCGCGCCATCGTCCATGGCCCGTGTCGCATCGGCGATCGGGTGTTTATCGGTTTCAACAGCGTGCTGTTCAACTGCCACGTTCAGTCCGGCTGCGTGGTGCGCTACAACGCGGTGGTGGACGGCGTGACGCTGCCGGAAAACCGCTATATCCCCTCGACTGAACGCGTGGGGCCGGACAGCGATCTGTCGCGCTATCGCCAGGTCGATCGCGGCGCGCTGCAGTTTTCGGAAGAAGTGGCCGCCACCAACGTCGAACTGGTGCGCGGTTATCAGGCATTACGCAATGAATTTTAATGAGGTTTCCATGAAACAACTTCCCGTGACCGTGCTTTCCGGCTTTCTCGGCGCCGGCAAGACCACGGTGCTGAACCATATCCTGAACAACCGGCAGGGCATGCGCGTGGCGGTGATTGTCAACGACATGAGCGAAGTGAACATTGACGCCGCGCTGGTGGAGAATGAAGTGCATCTCGATCGCCAGGAAGAGAAGCTGGTGGAGATGAGCAACGGGTGCATCTGCTGCACGCTGCGCGAAGACCTGCTGGTGTCGGTGCGCGAACTGGCGCAGGAGGGGCGTTTCGATTACCTGTTGATCGAATCGAGCGGCATCTCGGAGCCGCTGCCGGTGGCGGAAACTTTTACCTTTGAGGATGAAACGGGCGAAAGCCTGTCCCAATTCGCCCGGCTGGATACGCTGGTGACGGTGGTCGACGGGGTGAATTTCATTCAGCAATACCAGCAGGCGCAAAGCCTGCAGGAGGCCGGCCAAAGCCTGGGTGAAGACGATCTGCGCAGCGTGGCGGACCTGTTGATTGAGCAAATTGAATTTTGCGACGTGATCCTGGTCAGCAAGACCGATCTGTTGACGCCAACGCAGCAGGGCGAAGTGATGGCACTGCTGGCCAGCCTGAATCCCGACGCCCGCATCGTGCCGATCGCGCCGGGCAAACTGCCGCTGGAGGCGGTGCTGAATACCGGCAGCTTCAGCTTTGAAAAGGCGCAGCAGGCGCCCGGCTGGCTGAAAGAGCTGCGCGGCGAACACGTGCCGGAAACGGAAAGCTACGGCATCAGCAGCTTTGTCTATCAGGCGCGGCGGCCGTTTGCGCCGGACAAGTTCTACCGCGTGATCAACGGCGATTGGGGCGGCGGCAAGCTGCTGCGCTCGAAAGGCTTCTTCTGGCTGGCGACGCGGCCGCGGCAGGCCGGGCAGTGGAGCCAGGCCGGCGGCATCGCCCATTACGGCCTGGCGGGCACCTTTTGGCGCGCGATCCCGCAAGATAATTGGCCGCAGGATCCGCAAACGCGGGCGCATATTCAGGAGAAATGGGTGGAGCCGTTCGGCGACATGCGCCAGGAGTTGGTGTTTATCGGCCAGCACTTGCAACAGGCGGCGATCGTGCGTCTGCTGGACGACTGCCTGCTGAACGACGACGAAATGGCCGCCGGCGTGGACTATTGGCTGGAGATGGCAGACCCGTTCCCTGAGTGGTAATTGCGCAATCTTCGTGTGGTAATGAGAAAAATTCTCAACAAAGTGCTTTACAGACGATACTGATAACTATTATCATCGCCTGGCAGTTCACGGAAGGCCACAGTTTGCGGCTCTGATGTGGAAGGCACGACATTGCTCACATTGCTTCCAGTGTTTTTTAAGCCAGCTCGGGTGCTGGCTTTTTTTTTGCCCGCTATTCCTCGTCCGTTTCGCCGTTTTGCAGCAGCGCATGCTTTTTCAGCATACCGCGTAGCTGATGGTAGGTGAGCCCCAGCAGCTGCGCCGCCTTGCGCTGGTTGAATCGCCCTTGCTGCAGCGCCGCCTCGATCAGCGCCTTCTCTTGCTCCAACTGCCAGTTTTTCAGCTCGAGCGGCAACGACGGCAACACGCCGACGCCTTCAGGGGCGGGCGCAAGCGGCGTGGCCTCGCGTGGTGCAAACGGGTTGATGACGATCTCATCCAGCGGGTTGTCGCTGTCGCCGTGACGATAGACCGAACGTTCCACCACGTTTTTCAGTTCACGCACGTTGCCTGGCCAGCCATACTCGAGCAACGTCTGCCTGGCGCGTTCGGTAAAGCCGGGAAACAGCGGCAGCCCCAGCTCGCGGCACATTTGAATGGCGAAGTGCCCGGCCAGCAACATGATATCGGGCCGGCGTTGGCGCAGCGGCGGCAGCTGCACCACGTCGAACGCCAGCCGGTCCAGCAGATCGGCGCGAAACTTGCCCGCCGCCGCCAGCGCCGGCAGATCGTCGTTGGTGGCGCACACCAACCGCACATCCACCCGCAGCGGCTGGCTGCCGCCCACGCGTTCCAGCTGACCGTATTCGATCACCCGCAGCAATTTCTCCTGCACCAGCATCGGCGCAGTCGCCAGCTCATCGAGGAACAGCGTGCCGCCGTCGGCGCGCTCGAAGCGGCCCAGATGGCGTTTCTGCGCGCCGGTAAAGGCGCCGGCCTCGTGGCCGAACAGCTCGGAGTCCAGCAGGTTTTCATTCAGCGCCGCACAGTTGAGCGAGATGAACGGCCCTTGCCAACGGTTGGAGAGGTAGTGCAGGCGGTGGGCGATCAGCTCCTTGCCGGTGCCGCGCTCGCCGATCACTAGCACCGGTTTGTTCAGCTTTGCCACCTGGGAGACTTGCTCCAAGACTTCGACGAAGGCGTTTGCTTCGCCCAACAAATTCTCTGGCTGTTCGTTCATGATGAAATTCGCCAATGTTTGGTGAAAATAATCACTCTACAGCAAGCGCTCGGAGAGTCAAAAATAAAGAGTTGTTGTTTTTCAATGGTATAAAAGTTGGCACGGGTTTTGATTATATCTTTGGGCAAGCTGTACGACTTAACGCGGCGCTTCAGACGCCATCAGAACCAAGAGGAAGTGAATTATGGGTATTTTTTCTCGTTTTGCCGACATCGTGAACGCCAACATCAACACCCTGCTGGACAAGGCGGAAGATCCGCAGAAGCTGGTGCGGTTGATGATCCAAGAGATGGAAGACACGCTGGTTGAAGTCCGCTCTACGTCGGCGCGCGCGCTGGCGGAGAAAAAGCAGCTGCTGCGTCGCATCGAGCAGGGTGAAAACCAGGTCAGCGACTGGCAGGAAAAAGCCGAGCTGGCGCTGCGCAAAGATAAAGAAGACTTGGCCCGTGCGGCGCTGATCGAAAAACAAAAGGTGGCCGATCTGATCGCCACGCTGACGCAGGAAGTGGCGACCGTAGAAGAAACGCTGGCGCGCATGAAGAGCGAAATCGGCGAGCTGGAAAACAAGCTGACCGAAACCCGCGCGCGGCAGCAGGCGCTGGCGCTGCGCCATCAGGCCGCCTCTTCCTCGCGCGAGGTACGCCGTCAGCTCGACAGCGGCAAGCTGGATGAGGCGATGGCGCGTTTCGAACAGTTCGAGCGCCGCATCGACCACATGGAAGCCGAAGCGGAAAGTATCAGCATCGGTAAAAAGAAGTCGCTGGACCAAGAGTTTGCCGAGCTGAAAGCCGACGACGCCATCAGTGAGCAGCTGGCGGCGCTGAAAGCCAAGATGAACCGCTCAGAGTAAGGCGAACCGCGGCCACACGCCGGAGGTGGCCGCCAATCCAGGACCCGATAAGAAGGAATAACAATGAGTGCTTTATTACTTGCCATTCCGCTGACAATTTTCGTGCTGTTTGTCGCGCCGATTTGGCTTTGGCTGCATTACAGCAATCGGCAACAGACCGGCATCCAGCTGAGTCAGCAAGAAATGCAGCGCCTGGCGCAGCTGGCGGAAGACGCCAAACGCATGCGTGAACGCATTCAGGCGCTGGAAGAGATCCTTGATGCGGAACACCCGAACTGGAGACAGTCCTGATGAGCACAACGCTGGGCAGTAAAAAGCTTTATCGCGTTCCCGAAGAAGGCATGGTGAAAGGCGTCTGCGCCGGTTTGGCCCACTATTTCGACGTGCCGGTGCGCCTGATCCGCGTGATGGTGGTGCTGTCGCTGTTCTTCGGGCTGTTCTTCTTCACGCTGGTGGCCTATATCGCGCTGGTGTTCGTGTTGGACGAAGCGCCGGCCAGCCGTTTCGAAGGCGAACATCAGAAGACGCCGCGCCAGCTGCTCGATCAGCTGGAGTATGAGCTGGGCAGCGGCGAGCAGCAGCTGCGTCAGGTCGAGCGCTACGTGACGTCCGATACCTTCGGCGTACAGAGCCGTTTCCGCAAGCTGTAACCCTTCTTGCGATACCCGGCCTGCACAGGCCGGGTATCTTCGCCGCCGCTATCCCGTGAATGTAACCTTAATCATCTAGTGCCGGAGGGCATTGCCATGAATAAAATCGATGTCGCAAACACCGCCAGAACGGGTGGATTTAAACGAGGAGCGGCGGCAATGTTGAAGACATTGGCTAAAGTCATCATCATAGCGTTATTGAACTATGGCCCGGCGGGCGCCGCCGGCTGGCTGTTGAAAACCGTCGGCCGCAAACCGGTGCGCTTCGTGCTGGCGCTGGTGCTGGAACCGCTGTTCCGTAAAGGCCTGAACAAGGCATTCGGGCGTTACGTCAAGGAGAGCAATGAAACGACTGCAAAATGAGTTAACCTCGCTGGTCAACCGCGGAATGGATCGCCATCTGCGCCTGGCGGTGACCGGCCTGAGCCGCAGCGGCAAAACCGCCTTTATCACCGCCTTCGTCAACCAACTGCTGCATGTGCACAGCGGCGCGCGCATGCCGCTGTTTTCACCGGTGCGCGAAGAGCGCCTGCTGGGCGTCAAACGCATCCCGCAGCGCGATCTCGGCATCCAGCGTTTCACCTATGACGAAGGGCTGGCGCAGCTGTACGGCACGCCGCCGGCCTGGCCGACGCCGACGCGCGGCGTCAGCGAAATTCGTCTGGCGTTGCGCTACCGCTCCAACGACTCGCTGCTGCGCCATTTCAAAGACACTTCCACGCTGTACCTGGAGATCGTCGATTATCCCGGCGAATGGTTGCTGGATCTGCCGATGCTCGAACAGGATTACCTGGCCTGGTCGCGCCAGATGACCGGGCTGCTGCAGGGCGAACGCGCCGAATGGGCTAAGCCCTGGCTTGAGCTGTGCAAAACCTGCGATCCGCTGGCGCCGGCCGACGAAAACCGGCTGGCGGCGATCGCACAGGCCTACACCGATTATCTGTTGCGTTGCAAGAGCGAAGGGCTGCACTTCATTCAGCCGGGGCGTTTCGTGCTGCCGGGCGACATGGCCGGCGCGCCGGCGCTGCAGTTTTTCCCGTGGCCTGACGTGGCCGCGATCGGCGAGTCGAAGCTGGCGCAGGCCGACAAACACACCAACATCGGCATGTTGCGCGCTCGCTTCAATTACTACTGCCAGTCGATCGTCAAGAACTTCTACAAAGAGCATTTCGTCCGTTTCGATCGGCAAATCGTGCTGGTCGACTGCCTGCAGCCGCTCAACAGCGGCCCGCAGGCGTTCAACGACATGCGTCTGGCGTTGACCCAACTGATGCAGAGCTTCCATTACGGCAAGCGCACGCTGTTTCGCCGCTTGTTCTCGCCGACCATCGACAAACTGATGTTCGCCGCCACCAAAGCGGACCATATCACCGCCGATCAGCACGCCAATCTGGTGTCCTTGCTGCAACAGCTGGTGCAAGAGGCGTGGCAGAATGCGGCGTTCGAAGGCATCAGCATGGATTGCGTCGGCCTGGCCTCGGTGCAGGCGACCGAGAGCGGCATCGTCGATCATCAGGGGCAGCGTATCCCGGCGCTGAAGGGCAACCGCCTCAGCGACGGCGCGCCGCTGACGGTGTTCCCTGGCGAAGTGCCCGCCCGCCTGCCGGGGCCGGCGTTCTGGCAGAGCCAGGGGTTCCACTTCGATGAGTTTCGTCCGCGCGCCATGAGCGTGGACACCCCGTTGCCGCACATCCGCCTGGATGCGGTAATGGAGTTTTTATTGGGAGATAAATTGCGATGAGCGAGCCGATCAAACCGCGTATCGATTTTGACGAGCCGCTGCAGCCGCCGCAGGAACCGGCGTTGCGCGCCGGCGTCGCTTTCGACGCCGAGCAGGCGGAAAGCTTCTTTCCGGCGGCGCCGGAGCTGCAGCAGGAAGAGGAGGAAGGGCGCGCCGAAGGCATCATTAACGCCGCGCTGAAACCGAAACGCAGCCTGTGGCGCAAAATGGTGACCGCCGGGCTGGCGCTGTTCGGCGCCAGCGTGGTGGCGCAGGGCGTGCAGTGGGTGCATACCGCCTGGGTGCAGCAGGACTGGATCGCCATGGGCGGCGGCGTGGCCGGCGGCCTGATCGTGTTCGCTGGCGTCGGTTCGGTGGTCACCGAGTGGCGGCGTTTGTATCGGCTGCGCCAGCGCGCGGAAGAGCGCGACGTGGCGCGCGAGCTGTTGCACAGCCACGGGCTGGGGCAAGGGCGCGAATTCTGCGAGAAGCTGGCGCGCCAGGCCGGGCTGGATCAGGGGCATCCGGCGCTGCAGCGCTGGCAGGCCTCGCTGCATGAAACGCAAAACGATCGTGAAGTGGTGGAGCTGTACGCCAAACTGGTGCAGCCGGTGCTCGACAATCAGGCGCGGCGCGAAATCAGCCGCTCCGCCGCCGAATCGACGCTGATGATCGCCGTCAGCCCGTTGGCGCTGGTGGATATGGCGTTTATCGCCTGGCGCAACATCCGTTTGATTAACCGCATCGCCGCGCTGTACGGCATCGAACTGGGCTACTTCAGCCGCATTCGTTTGTTCCGGCTGGTACTGCTCAATATCGCCTTCGCCGGCGCTTCCGAGCTGGTGCGCGAAGTGGGGATGGACTGGATGTCGCAGGATCTGGCGGCGCGGCTGTCGGCGCGCGCGGCGCAGGGCATTGGCGCCGGGCTGTTGACCGCGCGGCTGGGCATCAAGGCGATGGAACTGTGCCGCCCGCTGCCGTGGCTGGAAGGGGAGAAACCGAAGCTCGGCGATTTCCGCAGCCAGCTGATCGGCCAGTTGAAAGATACGCTGAAAAAGGGCGACGGCAAGGCCAAATAACCCCGCGACGGCGCTCTCAGGAGCGCCGTTTTCTGAGCGGTGCCGACGCCGGACGTAATCGAGACTTGACGACAGTTGATCCCCCTGTGATTGCGTGATAAATCTCTGCAAAATTAATTATAATTGTGATAACTCTCTGTTTGTAGGCTAAAATTACGCCGATGCTGTTATTCACTTGCGTTTAAAATCAGCAACCACGGCAATAAATCAGAGTTCTGTCAACTTTTGCTGACAGATCGCTTCTACCGCCCGGTGCGAGGGAGTATCATCATCGTCAACGATCCCCGCACTTGCAGAGATAAGGCCAACACTGATGCGTTTGGAAGTATTTTGCGAAGACCGCCTCGGTCTCACTCGAGAATTACTCGATCTTTTGGTATCGCGCAGCATTGACTTACGTGGCATCGAGATCGATCCCATCGGCCGCATTTACCTCAATTTCTCCCAGCTGGATTTCGATACTTTCCGCGCGTTGATGGCGGAGATCCGCCGCATCGCCGGCGTAACCGACGTGCGCACCGTCAGCTTTATGCCTTCTGAACGCGAGCATCGCGCGCTGCGTGCGCTGCTGGAGTCGATGCCGGAGCCGGTGTTCTCTATCGATATGAAGGGCAAGGTCGAGCTGGCCAACCCGGCGGCGCAGGCGCTGTTCAGCCTGAGCGAAGACAAGATCCGCAACCAGACCGCCGGGGCGCTGATCGGCGGCTATAACTTCAGCCGCTGGCTGGAGAGCGAGCATACGGCGCCGCACTCAGAACGGGTGGTGATCCGCAGCCAGGACTTCCTGATGGACATTACGCCTATCTATCTGGAAGACGAACAGCAACAGCCGGCTGCGGTCGGCGCGGTGGTGATGTTGAAGTCCACCGCGCGCATGGGCCGCCAACTGCAAAATCTGTCGGTGAACGACGATACCGAATTCGACCACATCGTCGCGGTGAGCGCCAAGATGCGTCACGTGCTGGAGCAGGCGCGCAAGCTGGCGATGCTCGATGCACCGCTGCTGATCGTCGGCGATACCGGTACCGGCAAGGATATTCTGGCCCGCGCCTGTCACTTGCGCAGCCCGCGCGGCAAGCAGCCGTTCCTGGCGCTGAACTGCGCCGCGCTGCCGGATGACGTGGTCGAGAGCGAGCTGTTCGGCCATGCGCCGGGCGCTTATCCCAACGCGCTGGAAGGCAAGAAAGGCTTCTTCGAGCAGGCCAACGGCGGTTCGGTGCTGCTGGACGAGATCGGCGAAATGTCACCGCGCATGCAGACCAAACTGCTGCGTTTCCTCAACGACGGCACGTTCCGCCGCGTCGGCGAGGAGCATGAGGTGCACGTCGACGTGCGCGTGATCTGCGCCACCCAGAAAAACCTCACCGAGCTGGTGCAGCGCGGCGAATTCCGTGAAGACCTCTATTATCGCCTCAACGTGCTGACCATCACCATCCCGCCGCTGCGCGAACGTCCGCAGGACATCATGCCGCTGACCGAACTGTTCGTGGCGCGTTTCGCCGATGAGCAGGGCGTGGCGCGACCTAAGCTGGCGAGCGATCTGGGCGGCTTCCTCAGCAAATACGGCTGGCCGGGCAACGTGCGCCAGCTGAAAAACGCCATCTACCGCGCGCTGACGCAAACCGAAGGTTACGAGCTGCGGCCGCAGGATATCGTGTTGCCGGAGTTCGAGGTGGAGATGTCGCTGGGTGACGAGGTGCTGGACGGCTCGCTGGACGACATCAGCAAGCGTTTCGAGCGCTCGGTGCTGACGCGCCTGTATCGCACCTATCCCAGCACCCGCAAGCTGGCGAAGCGCCTGGGCGTTTCCCATACCGCCATCGCCAACAAGCTGCGCGAGTATGGCCTGAGCAGCCGTAAAGGCGGCGCCGAGGGCGAAGAATAAGAAAGGCGCCTTGCGGCGCCTTTAGCGTGTTTCCAAAGCCGGCGAACGCCGGCTTTGTTATTTCAGCGCTGCCAGCGCCGCGTCGTAATCCGGCTCGGTGGTGATTTCGTTCACCAGCTCGCTGTACAGCACGTTGTCCTGGCCATCCAGCACCACGACCGCACGCGCGGTCAGGCCTGCCAATGGACCTTCAGCGATTTCAACGCCGTACGCCTGCTTGAACTCGGCGCCGCGCAGGGTGGACAGGGTGACCACGTTGCTCAGGCCTTCCGCGCCGCAGAAACGCGACTGGGCGAACGGCAGATCGGCGGAGATGCACAGCACCACGGTGTTATCCAGGCCGCTGGCCAACTGGTTGAATTTACGCACCGACGTCGCGCAGACGCCGGTATCGATGCTTGGGAAGATGTTCAGGACTTTGCGTTTACCCGCGAAGCTGCTCAGCGCTACGTCTGACAGGTCTTTGGCAACCAGCGAGAAGGCCTTGGCCTGTTCGCCCTGCTGTGGCAGTTTGCCCGCTACGCTGACCGGATTGCCTTGAAAATGTACTGTCTGAGTCATTGCTAGATTCCTTTTACAGGTGTTTATACAAAGGGTATGAACCTGATGGGACGGCGCGCCGGCGACGGCTGTTAACATCAGGTTCACACCCTGGCGCCAGTTTATGACAAGCGGGGCGGATTGGATATCAAAGTTTGCTAAATAGTTGTATATATTAGGCTGTTCTATAAAACATCACCGGCGCATCAGCCTGCCTGGATGCGCAGTTTTCGCTCAGGAGCCGTTATGAGAGACATGCGTTTTTACCCGGAAGCCTGGCCGCTGCACACCGCCTTCGTGATCGCGCGCGGCAGCCGCACCGAAGCCCGGGTGGTGGTGGTCGAAATCGAACAGCAGGGCGTACGCGGCGTCGGCGAATGCACGCCGTATCCGCGCTATGGCGAGAGCGAGGAATCGGTGATGGCGCAGTTGGCTGAGATGGCGCCGGCGATCGCGCAGGGCATCACCCGCGAGCGGCTGCTGACGCAGATGCCGGCGGGCGCGGCCCGCAACGCGTTGGACTCGGCGCTGTGGGATCTGGAGTGTCGTCTGCACGGGCAGAGCCTGTGGCAGCGCAGCGGCGTGACGGCGCTGGCGCAGATCCGAATGGCGCAGACCGTCAGCATCGGCACGCCGGAAGCGATGGCCTTCGCCGCGCGTGAGCTGGAGCGGCAGGGCGCCACGCTGCTGAAGATCAAACTCGACGATCACTATATCAGCGAGCGGCTGGTGGCGATCCGCGCCGCGGTGCCGCAGGCGACGCTGATCGTCGACGCCAATGAATCCTGGCAGGCGGAAGGGCTGGCGGCGCGCTGCCAGCTGCTGGCCGATCTTGGCGTGGCGATGCTGGAGCAGCCGCTGCCGGCCGGTGACGACGCCGCGCTGGAGCACTTTATCCATCCGCTGCCGATCTGCGCCGATGAGAGCTGCCACACCCGTGCCGATCTGCCGCGGCTGGCGCAGCGCTATCAGATGGTCAACATCAAACTGGACAAAACCGGCGGCTTGACCGAGGCGTTGGCGCTGGCGCAGGCCGCGCGCGAACAAGGGTTCGCCATCATGCTCGGCTGCATGTTGTGTACGTCGCGGGCGATATCCGCCGCCTTGCCGCTGGCGCCGGCGGCGCGCTTCGTCGATCTGGACGGCCCGACCTGGCTGGCGCGAGACGTCGAACCGGGTCTGGCGTTCGAATGCGGGGCGATCGTCGATATCGCCCCGTAGGGATTAATCCGGGTAGGTCAACAGCTCGGTCATCGCGTCGATGTAACGCTCGCTGGCGGCATCGGCGGAGATCGGTGGGAATTCGGCGGTGATGCAGGGCAGCGACAGATCCGCGCACCAGCTGCCGAACGAACCGGGCGTTTCATAGCCGACGCTGGTCACCAGCGGGAGTTCGAACTTGTGCGACAGCCAAACGCCGAGCCGCGAGCTGGCGGGATCTTCGATGCAGGCCAGCGGCTCATGGAACGACACCACCCAATGCGGCTTCAGGCGATGGATCAGATGACACAGCGCCTGGGTTTCCGGTTCGGAGCCGGGGCGCCCGCCGGTGGAGAGCCTGACGTCGCGCACCGGCGCTGCGCTGTTCCAGCGATAGACGGTGTCGCCGGAGCGCCAGTTGGCGGCCGGGAAATTGCGGTTCAGATCGACGCCGTTGGCATTGGCGCGCAGCCCCAGCTGGCAGCCGTCGGGGTTGACCGCCAGCACCACGTGGTGTCGCAACTGTTCGGGGGCGATGCTGCGCAGCGCGCAGGACAGGGTTACGATGGCGGCGCTCTCATCGCCGTGGGTGCCGGCGATGATCAGCCCGGTCTGCGGGCCGCTGACCGCCGCCGGGAAATAGAGCAGCGGTGCGCCCAGCAGCGAGCTGCCGTAGTTCTCTCCTGCGATGGCCAACTGGCCACGTTCACTGCGTGGTCGATGTTCGGTCATGGTGTTGTCCCTGAGTTAAAGGCCGAGAGTCATTGTCATTTTATTCAGTGTATTACGCTTTGAGACATCTTTCCCATCGCAATTGTGCGGCGTTTGCGCGATCTGTGATGCGGTAGCGGCGAAAACGCCAATTAAACCGCACCTGGCCTGAGGCTGTTGTTATACTAACGGCAGAGCTAAGCCAATCACCCGCAAGAGGATTTAACATGCCAGTAGCCAGAATCATCGCCAGCTATAGCGAAAATGAAAATGACACCATCACGCTGCTGTGCGGCGTAGACGCTGAAAACCAGATCCGCCAGGGGGAATGGTTCGGCGTGGTGAAAAATGACGACGGGCGCGGGGACGAATCGAACTATCCGTTCACCCTGCATATCGATTACCAGAAAGATGCCTTCTACCTCGACTACGGTTACGACGACGCGGATGCGCGCCAGCTGCAAAAAACCGATATCTCGGCACGTCCGCTGGCCGAGAAAGGCTTTTTCACCGTGTTCGATGAAGAAGAGGGCGAAGAGTTCAGCTACCGCATCAACAGCATCCACCTGTACGACTGACGGTCGCTGCCGCAATCCCACCCGTGCCGCCCTGCGCCGCACGGGTTTTTTATCGCCTGAATCGCACTTTTTGCAACTTCTCGCCCGTGAGCGCTAGGCCGGACGGATCTTGTGCTATATGATAAAAAATTCAGATGGTTAACGGGGGACAAATCATAATGACGGGAAAAAAAATGCAACGGGGTTTTCGTTTGGCGCTCTGCGCGGCGGCGATCGGCGCCTGTATGAGCAGCGCCATGGCGGCGCAGGTTCCCCCGGGCACCGCGCTGGCGGACAAACAGGAAATCGTGCGCCACATTAAAGACGAACCGGCCTCGCTCGATCCGATCAAAGCGGTGGGCTTGCCGGAGGCTCAGCTGGCGCGCGATCTGTTCGAAGGGCTGGTCAATCAGGACGCCAACGGCAAAGTGATCCCCGGCGTCGCCACCCGCTGGCAGACCAGCGATAACCAGACTTATATCTTCCATCTGCGTAAAGACGCGCGCTGGTCAAACGGTGACCCTGTCACAGCGAAGGATTTCGTTTACAGCTGGCAGCGGCTGGTAGAACCGAAAAATTTGTCGCCGTTCGCCTGGTTCGCGCAGCTGGCGGGGATCCAGAACGCCGAGCAGATCATCAGCGGCAAACTGCCTGCCGATCGCTTGGGCGTATCGGCGCCGGATGACTACACGCTCAAGGTGCAGCTGGACAAGCCGGTGCCGTACTTCGTCAGCCTGACGGCCAACTTCAGCCTGTTCCCGGTGAACAAGGCGGTGGTGGAAAAATACGGCAACGACTGGACCAAGGTCGGTAATCTGGTGGGCAACGGTGCGTTCAAACTGCAGGAACGGGTGGTGAATGAGAAGCTGGTGCTGACGCCTAACGACCATTACTGGGATCATGCGCGCACCGTGCTGACCAAAGTGACCTTCGTGCCGATCAACCAGGAATCCAACGCCACCAAGCGTTACCTGGCGGGTGACATCGACATCACCGAATCCTTCCCGAAAAACATGTATCAGAAGCTGCTAAAAGACATTCCGGGGCAGGTGTACACCCCGGATCAGCTCGGCACCTATTACTACGCGTTCAACACCCAGCGCGCGCCAACCAACGACGTGCGGGTGCGTCAGGCCTTGTCCTACGCCATCGATCGCAAGATTATCGCGGAAAAAGTGTTGGGCACCGGCGAAAAACCGGCCTACCACTTTACGCCGGACGTGACCGCCGGGTTCAAACCGGAAGCGAGCTTGCTGCAACAGCAATCACAGGCGGAGCTGGATGCACAGGCCAAGGCGTTGCTGCAGGCGGCCGGTTACGGCCCGAACAACCCGCTGAAGCTGACGCTGCTGTATAA
Source organism: Serratia sp. CY81684 (assembly GCF_052166595.1). Classification (NCBI taxonomy): domain Bacteria; kingdom Pseudomonadati; phylum Pseudomonadota; class Gammaproteobacteria; order Enterobacterales; family Yersiniaceae; genus Serratia; species Serratia sp. CY81684. The sequence continues at coordinate 1,299,604 of NZ_JBJNOO010000003.1, forward strand.
CACCTCTGAAAGCCACCAGAAGATCGCCATCGCCGTGGCCTCGATGTGGAAGAAAAAGCTCGGTATTGATGTCAAGCTGCAGAATCAGGAGTGGAAAACTTACATCGACAGCCGCAATACCGGCAATTTCGATGTGATCCGCGCCTCCTGGGTGGGTGACTATAACGAGGCGTCGACCTTCCTGTCGCTGCTGACCTCCACCCACAGCGGCAATATCGCCAAGTTCAAGAATGCGGACTACGACAAGCTGCTGGCGCAGGCGGGGCGGGAAACCAACCCGGCGGCGGTGACCGCCGATTACAACAAGATGGAACAGATCATTGCCGATCAGGCGCCAATCGCGCCGATATATCAATACACCAACGGCCGCCTGATCAAACCGTGGGTAAAAGGCTACCCGATCACCAATCCGGAAGACGTGGCCTATAGCCAAACGATGTATATCATCAAACACTGAGTGGGCTTATTTACCGCCCCCGCGCAATGTGGGGGGGTATTTTTTTTCGGCGGCGAAATCACGAGACTAATTAATTTTTCCACGCGATAAACCCCGTTTAATAATAAACAGGGTTGCCATCATCACATTAATATTGTCTATTTCAGAGCTCGGTTACGCTTACAGACAGTCCCGCATGGCGTCCACCACTACGCGGCCGCTCATATCGGTCTGAGTAATGCGGTAGCTGGTGGGATAAGAACGGCGGGTACTGAAACGATCGTGGACGGAGACCTTGCCAATCTGCAGGCCGGCGGCGTTTTTCACCACGAACTCACTGATCTCTTCCTGGCCCTGGTTTTGCAAATGAATATTGCTGATTTTTTCCAGCGTATCGCTGGCGTTTATTTTTAAATGGTCGCGTAACATAACTACCTCCTCGTAGTGAGAAAAGTATATGCCCCTAAAATTTGCGCTGAAACAGCTTTGTGTTGATTTATTATTATCATTTTGAATTAAAATTGATAGCAATATGTTAAGTCATAATAATAACGGCATTACCAGCGCTTTATCGGTGATATTGTCTGATTTATCGGCAAGGGTTTATTTCATTGCCGTTATTATTAGTCTGCATTAATGGGAAACAGCGCGTGCCTGGCCGCCGGAGCCGGAAAGACGCAGGCGACGTTGTGCCCACAGCCGGGTACGATCGTTAACCGATGCGGCTTATCCGGCGCCAGATAACGTCGGTCATAGTCGGCATAGGCCAGGGCGCGCTGCAGCCGATAGGGGCCCTGTAGCTGGGCGGCGCAGGATTTGTCGAGTATCCGATAGTAGGCGCCCGGCGCGGTGCCGGTATCATCGGCGGCGGCCAGATAGGTGATATCGGCCGCCACATAGCGCTGGCGGGCTGCATCTGCAGTGCGCTGCAGGTGAGCGGGAAGCGCTTCCAGACCGTATTTCCAACGATTGGCCTGCGGGCAGCGGCCGGCGTCCAGCGTTTGCCAGCGGAAGCGGCAGGTTGTTTCATTGCCGCAGCTTCCCCAGCTTGTGGGCAGAGGGCGCAGGCGATCAAAATAGAGCCAGCTGCCGGGATCGGCGACGACATAGCGCAGACGCACTCCGCTCGGCGGATGAGCAAAGCCGACATAATGCTGCACGAATTGGGCGCCGGCGGAAAAACCGGCCACGGTGATCGACTGCAGCGAAGGCCAACGCCGTTTCAGATCGGCCAGCAGGTTATCCATGGCGTTGAACGAGCCGGTTTTCCCGCCATTATCCAAACCGCCTGCGATCCACGAGCCACAGCGCCAGAGAGCGTCACCGTCTTGCGGCTGGGGCAGGCCGGCGGAATGGCAGTGGACGGCGAGTTTCACCGGAACCTGGAACAGCGGGGCGACCAGCAAACTGTTGTCTCCCGCTCCCTGCGCGGCATCGATCGCCGCTTGCAACGTCTTGGCGGCGTCGCGTGGATGCCCGTGCATCACCACCAGCGCGGTACGCGGCTGGGGGAATCGAGCGCGAGCGACAAAATAAGGCAGGGAACCCGCCGCCGTCGGCGCGTGGTAGGGCGTGGCGAGATGTTCTAACACCGGTTCTGCGCGAACCGATTGGCCGAACAGCAGCAGGGTGGCCATGGCGATGCCGCGCAGACGGCGCAGCCTCGTCAGGTTCGGCGCAGCACCGTGCGCATTTGTCTCAGGACTTCCCGGCATCGTTGTTCCTCACGCGCGCGTTGATAGTAGCGATAAAAGGCGCGTTCCGAACTGAGGTTACCCGCGCGTGCCAGCTGCCTGAAGGTCAGGAATGCCAGGCTGAACATAATCATAATAAATAATAGGCCGGGGAACAGCAGCTGCCAGCCGTCGGTGATGCGCGCATTAGGCAGATAGCGGAGTGAATGGGGGGTAACCAATACCCCTAACTGCTGCAGTCCCCATTGCGTCAAAGCGGGGAACAGCACCAGCAGCGTAACGAACACCAAATACAGCAAAAAATAGCGGCAGGAAAGCAGGAAACGTTTGAAAGCGTTATTGGCGCTTGGCCGCAACACGAAGCCAGCGGGCGTGGCGCGCAAGATTTGCTGACGGCCACCGGTGAAACGATAGCGTTCCAGCGCCGCTACGCTGTCCGGTAACGCCAACAGCAGCTGCAGCGCAGTGAGGCTGGCGCTGCTGTTGCCGATATAGTCGCGAAAGCGCAACAGGCGTATGGGGGCGCTTTGGGGCTTCTCGACGGATTCGAGCAGGTTTAGCAGCTTATCGTGGTTTTCCCGCCGAATGCGGAAGGGCATTTTGACGAGGGCGAAAAACATCGCGCCAAAGGCGCCTACGGTGGGTACGACGATGTCCAGAAAAGTTTTTAGCATGACGATCTCCTGCGGTTCTCCGTTCGTTCCTTGCGGCAGAAGTATAGATCACGTTTATGGGACAACGAGAAAACTGGCGTTACAGCTTGGCCTTTGATCTCCAAGGCGTTAACGCTAGACTCAGCAACATAAGCAAGACTGAGGGGATAAATGAATGGATGTGATTGAGGGGAGCGAGCTGCAGGTCGCCGATGCGGTTTACGCCTACCAGCTCGACGGCAAGGGGGGCGTCACGCCGATCGAGCGGGATGACAAGATCACCTGCGACGCGCCGTGCTGGCTGCATCTTGATTACGCGCACCCGGCCAGCGCTGAATGGCTGAGTACCACGCCGCTGCTGCCGGACTCGGTGCGTGAAGCGCTCTCCGGCGAAAGCTCGCGGCCGCGCGTCAGCCGCCAGGGCGAAGGCACCATGATCACCCTGCGCAGCATCAACTTTAACGCTAATTCCCGGCCGGATCAGCTGGTCACCATCCGCGTATATATCACCGACAAGCTGATTATCTCCACCCGGCACCGCAAGGTGTATTCCATCGATCAGGTGGTGAACGATCTGCAAAGCGGCGCCGGGCCGACCAACAGCGGCAGCTGGCTGGTGGAAATTTCCGATGCGTTGACCGATCACACCAGCGAATTTATCGAGGATCTGCACGACAAGATTATCGATCTGGAGGACGCGTTGCTGGAGCAGCAGGTGCCGGAGCGCGGCCAGCTGGCGCTGATCCGTAAACAGCTGATCGTGCTGCGCCGTTACATGGCGCCGCAGCGTGACGTCTTCGCGCGGCTGGCCAGCGACCGCCTGCCGTGGATGAGCGATGACGATCGTCGCCGCATGCAGGATATCGCCGATCGCCTGGGACGGGGATTGGACGATCTGGACGGCAGCATCGCGCGCACCGCCATCTTGTCCGACGAAATCACCACGGTGATGGCCGACGCGATGAACCGCCGCACTTACACCATGTCATTGTTGGCGATGGTATTTCTGCCAACCACTTTCCTGACCGGGTTGTTCGGGGTCAACCTTGGCGGTATTCCGGGCGGCGGTAATCCTTTCGGTTTCGCGGCATTTTGCCTGATGCTGGTCGGGTTGGTGCTTGGCGTCGCCTGGTGGCTGAAGCGCAGCCGCTGGCTGTAGGCGAAAATGACGAAAACCCGGTTAACATTGAGCAAAATCAACATTTAGCCGGGGGAAATGGGGCATGATCTCTCTCGCAGGTGAATGCAACGTCAAGCGATGGGCGTTGCGCTCCATAATTGTCTTACTTTCTTATTTTTGAATTACTGCATAGCACATTTGATTCGTACAATGCCGGTTTAATCACCGGCATTTTTTTATTCGATTTCCTTCTTCTTCAGGCCGCGCTTTCATCCCAGAAGCTGGCTTCAATCTTGTGCCCATCCAAATCACGGACAAAGCAGCCGTAGTAAGCCTCGCCGTAATGCGGCCGCGAACCGGGCGCGCCTTCATCGACGGCGCCGGCCAGCAGCGCCTGGCGATGGAATTCATCCACCTGTTGCTTGCTGGTCGCGAAAAAACCGACGTGCGTGCCGTTGCCGGGCGAGGCCGGCCGGCCGTCGATCGGCACCTGCAGCCAAAACTCCGGGTAGTCGCGGCCGTAGCCAATGGCGCCGGGATGCTCCAGCACGCGTCGGCAACCCAAAGCGGCCAGCGCACGATCGTAAAAGGCGGCGGCGGCCTCGAAATCGTTGGAGCCCAGCGAGACGTGGGACAGGCAGGGGGTGATATTCATTGCGCGATCTCCATATGACTGTATGGATAAACAGTATAGGGTAAAAACGGCACTGCCCAGTAAATTTTGCGCAAACTGTGAACAGGATCGAGATCGTCGGGAAAGGGAAATGTCGCCGCTCGCAGGATGGCAAGCGGCGAGGGGGCTTATTTGATTTCCAGCACGTTCAAACGCTCTGGCGCAGGCGCCGCGTCGTCCGAGTCTTCCGGCTGCCAGCCGACCGGCTGCATCGGGATGTCTTCGCGATCGAAGGCCAAATCGCCACCGTCCACCACGGCGCTGCCGTGGTGAATGCCTTTGAAATCGAACAGGTTGATATCGCTCAGGTGCGAAGGCACCACGTTCTGCATGGCGCTGAACATGGTTTCCAACCGGCCTGGGTAACGCTTGTCCCAGTCGCGCAGCATGTCGCCGATCACCTGGCGCTGCAGATTAGGCTGCGAGCCACACAGATTGCATGGAATGATCGGGAACGCTTTGGCGATCGAGAAACGCTCGATGTCTTTCTCGCGGCAATAGGCCAGCGGGCGGATGACCACGTGTTTGCCGTCGTCGCTCATCAGCTTGGGCGGCATGCCTTTCATCTTGCCGCCGTAGAACATGTTGAGGAACAGCGTCTGCAGAATGTCGTCGCGGTGGTGGCCCAGAGCGATCTTGGTGGCGCCCAGTTCGGTGGCAGTGCGGTACAGAATGCCGCGGCGCAGGCGCGAACACAGCGAACACGTGGTTTTCCCTTCCGGGATCTTGTCTTTAACGATGCTGTAGGTGTTTTCTTCGACGATCTTGTACTCCACCCCCAGGCTTTCCAGATAGGCGGGCAGAATGTGCTCCGGGAAGCCGGGCTGTTTCTGATCGAGGTTCACCGCCACCAGCGAGAAGTTGACCGGCGCGCTTTGCTGCAGATTGCGCAGGATCTCCAGCATGGTGTAGCTGTCTTTGCCGCCGGACAGGCAGACCATAATGCGGTCGCCTTCTTCAATCATATTGAAATCGGCGATCGCTTCGCCCACGTTGCGGCGCAGGCGCTTTTGCAATTTGTTCAGGTTGTACTGCTCTTTTTGGCTAACGGATTGCTTTTCTGACATTTAAATCGTGCTCATTCTCAATGGGGGGCACTAGGGGCATGGCGTTATAGACCGCGAGTTTACCATTCAACCGGCCGATTTTGATCATTATTCATCATCCAGCCGCCACGCACCCGACGCGAGGCCTGTATGGTACGGATTGCGCGCCGGAATGCCAGCAGGTTTTGTTGCTGCGATTTACGTCGGCGGTAAAAGAACAGGGCGCGAATCGCTCGCGCCCTGAGGGAGGTTACTCAGCGGCGGACTTTTCCGCCTTGCCGGCCAGCAGGCTGAGGAAATCGTATTTCTCCTTCAGCTCTTTCTCGGCGGCCTGATACAGCGCGCTGGCCACCTCCGGCTGCTGCGCGTTCAGGCGACGGAAACGCTGCTCGTTCAGCAGTGTTTCAGCCAGGCTGCTGTTCGGCGGGCGCGAATCCAGCGCCAATGCGGCCTTGCCCTCGGCGCTGCGGCGCGGATCGAAGCGGTACAGCGGCCAGAAACCGGTGGCGGTCAGCTGTTTCATCTGATCGTGGCTGAGCGCCAGATCGTAGCCGTGCTCTTCGCACGGGCTGTAGGCGATGATCAGCGACGGGCCCGGATAGGCTTCGGCCTCCTGAATCGCTTTCACCGTCTGGTTGAGCTGCGCCCCCAGCGAGATCTGCGCGACGTAGACATGGCCGTACATCATCATGCTGACGCCTAAATCCTTGCGCGCCTTGCGCTTGCCGTGCTCGCCGAACTTGGTCACCGCGCCCAGCGGCGTGGCTTTCGACTGCTGGCCGCCGGTGTTGGAGTAGCACTGGGTGTCGAGCACCAGCACGTTGACGTTCTCCGTCAGGCTGAGCACGTGATCCAAACCGCCAAAGCCGATGTCGTAGGCCCAGCCGTCCCCGCCGATCAGCCAGATCGATTTATCCACCAGGTAGTCGGCGTCCGCCGCCAGCTGGCGCGCATCTTCGCCTTCGAAACTCGCCAACAGCGTGCGCAGTTCGGCGATTTGCTTGCGGCGCGGCTCCGGCGCCACGTCTTCCATCTGCAGGGTGTTGACCAATTGCTCCGGCAGCTGCGGCGCCAGTGCGTTCAGCAGACGCAGCACTCGCGCGCGATGTTGATCGACCGTCAGGCGGAAGCCCAGGCCGAATTCGGCGTTGTCTTCGAACAGCGAGTTGGCCCACGCCGGCCCGCGCCCTTCGGCGTTGGTAGTGTACGGCGTGGTCGGCAGGTTGCCGCCATAGATCGACGAACAGCCGGTGGCGTTGGCGATCAGCAAGCGGTCACCATAGAGCTGGGTCAACAGCTTGATGTACGGCGTTTCGCCGCAGCCGGAACAGGCGCCGGAGTACTCGAACAGCGGCGTGATCAGCTGCGAGGTGCGAATGTCGATGCGCTCCAGCTGCGCCGGATCGATTTCCGGCAGCTGCAGGAAGAAGTCATAGTTGTCTTTCTCCGCCACCAGATTATCGAGGCGTGACGCCATGTTGATGGCCTTGATTTCCGGGTTCTGGCGATCTTTCGCCGGGCAGACCTCGACGCACAGGTTACAGCCGGTGCAATCTTCCGGCGCTACCTGCAGCACGTATTTCTGGCCGCGCATATCGCGCGCTTTCACATCCAGAGACTGCAGAGAGGCGGGGGCGTGTTCCATCTCCGCCGGCTGCACCACCTTGGCGCGAATGGCGGAGTGCGGGCAGGCGGCGACGCAGTGGTTGCACTGGGTGCACAGGTCGGGCTGCCAGATCGGGATCGCTTCGGCGATGTTGCGCTTTTCCCACTGGGTGGTGCCCACCGGCCAGGTGCCGTCCGGCGGGAAGGCGGAAACCGGCAGCGCATCGCCCAGCCCGGCCAGCATCGCGGCGGTAACGGTTTTGACGAAGTCCGGCGCGGCGTCCGACACCACCGGCGGACGCATCGGGCTGCTGGCGTCGACCGGCTGCAGCGGGATCTCGGTCAGCGCGGCGCGGGTGGCGCCCAGCGCCTGCCAGTTGCGCTCGACGATCTCCTGGCCCTTGCTGCTGTAGCTGCGCGCGATGGCGTCCTGCAGCTGTTGCAGCGCCACGTCGCTCGGCAGGATCTGCGTCAGGTGGAAGAACGCCATCTGCATTACGGTGTTGATGCGCGCGCCGAGCCGGCATTCACGCGCCAGCTTGGCGGCGTTGATGATATAGAAACGCGCCTGGCGTTGGTGCAACAGCGCCTGAACCTCCTGCGGCAGGCGCGACCAGACCTCATCGGCGCCGTAAGGGGTATTGAGCAGGAAGGTGCCGCCGGGCTTCAGGCGTTCGACCATCTGGTACTTATCGATAAACTGCAGTTGGTGGCAGCCGACGAAGTCCGCGTGGCTGACCAGGTAGGCCGAATTGATCGGCTGCTCGCTGACGCGCAGGTGCGACACCGTCAGGCCGCCGGCCTTTTTGGAGTCATAGACGAAATAGCCCTGGGCATACAGCGGCGTGGCGTTGCCGATGATTTTGATGTTGTTCTTGGTGGCCGAGACCGAGCCGTCGCTGCCCAAACCGTAAAACAGCGCTTCCAGCGAGGCGCGCTGCGGCAGGATTTCGTCGCTCAGCGGCAGCGAAAGCCCGGTGACGTCATCGAAGATGCCGACGGTGAAACGCGGGCGTGGCTGCGGCAGGGCCAACTCGCGGAATACCGCCAGCGCGCAGTCCGGGCCGAACTCTTTCGACGACAGGCCGTAACGGCCGCCGATCACCCGCGGCAGCGTGGCGCGCTCCCCCCGGCTGTAGGCTTCCGCCAGCGCGGTCATCACGTCCAGATACAGCGGCTCGGCCAGCGCGCCCGGCTCTTTGGTGCGATCGAGCACCGCGACGCTGCGCACGCTGTCCGGCAGCGCGCCGAGCAGATGCTGGGCGGAGAACGGCCGGAACAGCCGCACCTTGAGCACGCCGACTTTCTCGCCGCGGGTCAGCAGGGTGTCGATCACTTCTTCGCAGGTGCCGGCGGCGGAACCCATCACCACCACCACGCGTTCGGCCTGCGGGTGGCCGTAATAGTCGAACGGCCGATAGCGGCGGCCGGTGAGGGCGGCGAAGGCTTCCATGGCGTCGATCACGTGTTGGCCGGTGGCGTCATACCACGGGTTGGTGGCTTCGCGCGACTGGAAATAGGTGTCCGGGTTGGCGGAAGTGCCGCGCACCACCGGATGATCCGGCGACAGCGCCCGGCTGCGGTGCGCGTCGATCGCCGCCTGCGGCAGCATCTGCCGCAGCGTATCGTCGCTGAGAGGCACAATCTTGTTGATCTCGTGCGAGGTGCGGAAACCGTCGAAGAAATGGATAAACGGCACGCGCGCGTTGAGGGTGGCGGTCTGCGAGATCAGCGCGAAGTCCTGCGCCTCCTGCACGTTGCCGGCACACAGCATGGCGCAGCCGGTTTGGCGCACCGCCATCACGTCCGAATGGTCGCCGAAGATGGACAGCGCGTGCGTGGCCACGGTGCGCGCGGCGACGTGCAGCACGAACGGCGTCAGCTCGCCGGCCAGTTTGTACAGCGTGGGGATCATCAGCAGCAGACCCTGCGATGAAGTGAACGAGGTCGACAGCGCGCCGGTTTGCAAGGCGCCGTGCACGGTGGCGATCGCGCCGCCTTCCGACTGCATTTCCACCACCCGCGGAATATCGCCCCAGATGTTTTGCCGGCCATCGCCGGACCAGGCATCAGCCTGCTCCGCCATGGTGGAGCTCGGCGTGATAGGGTAGATGGCAATCACTTCGTTGGTGCGATAGGCCACGGAAGCGACTGCATTATTACCATCTGTAGTTATCATCGGCGTTACCTTTTCATTGCTCACAAAGCCGCGAAAGCGCACTTTCGCAGTAATGGAAAAAAGTCTAACAGAGGGGGCGAACGTGGCTTTATCGCGTTTGTGTGGCGGGTGATAAATCGTCAAAGGCATATTTCCTCGCCGATTAGGGGCCGGCGGCAATAAATTGTTTTCACCGTTTAAAGACAATTTATTTCCGGCGCGTCATAATTGCGCATCGGCAAATTGACAGAAGAAAACCATGAGCGCATTTATGTATTTGACGATGGCGATAGTCGCGGAAGTGATCGCCACCACCATGTTGAAAGCCTCTGAGGGCTTTACCCGCCTGTGGCCGTCGCTGCTGGTGGTGCTGGGCTACGGTGTGGCGTTTTGGGGGCTGTCGATGGTGGTCAAGAGCATGCCGCTGGGCATCGTGTATGCGATTTGGTCGGGCATGGGGATTGTGCTGGTGTCGGTCGCCGCGGTGTTCGTTTATCAGCAAAAATTGGATTGGCCGGCGATCGTCGGCATGGGATTAATTATTGCCGGCGTGCTGGTGATTAATTTACTGTCGAAAGCCTCTGTGCACTAAATGTTATTTTGATGTAAAAAAAGCCGGCGTGACAGCAAGTCGCGCCGGTTGAAGAATTCAGTCATCATTCACTGAAAATAGTGGAATGCTAATTACTTAGCGCCGCCAGCATAGACACAAATATCGTTCTCTCCGGTAGCAAAAAATGCGCCGCTGCAATGAAAGCACACGAAGATAATTAATACCGCTGTCGCGGGAAAAACTTCCTCGATGGCCGCGGTGACGTTATCACTTTTTTGCGTGCGGCCAGCGCCTGACAGCGCGTGGCGCCGTCACGGAAATATTCTGCAAACAAAATAAATGTTCGGCCGGCGCAAAAAAACGACAAATAATGGCTGGAATATATTTTCATTATTTATATATCGAGCTAGATTAAACAAGTTTGCATCAAAGATAGCGAAACGTGTCCGCCAAGTGACGCGCGTTATCAGCAATGGCGATTTTACACAGCGCAGTTCCGGGTTCAGGAGTGGGATAATGACGACATCAAAATGGCTGCTTGCCAGCGCCGTGCTGCTTTTAGCCGCCTGCAGCAGCAATAACGAAGAGCCAGTACAGCAGGGCAACAGTGCCAGAATCAATACGTTGCAGACCAGCGCCGGTTGCGCGGCGGTCGGCGGCGTCACCACCATCGCGCACAACTTGAACGGCGAAGCGCTGCGCATGTGCCAGATGCCGAACGGCAAACAGTGTGAGGAACGCACGCTGGGCCTGGGCAGCTGCGCCGGATAAGCCCGCGGCGCCTGGCCTGCAGGATCAATACACCCAATCGCGCAGGGTATAAATAAGCGTGTGGCCGCTGCCGGTGAGCGTCAGCTGCTGTGCGTTTAGCGTCACTTCGGCGCCGTTTTCCAGCACGGTGCCAATCGCCCGATCCCAGCGGTTGCGCGGCTCATCAGGGCACAGCTTGCGCGTGGTGGCCAGCGATTTCACCGTCAGCACGCCGTCGCGTAATTGCCCCTGGCCGAAAAAGCGGTTGCACATCGTGCCGGAGACATGCAGGTTCTCGCCGAACTCCAGATTGAGCAGGCCGCCGCCCGCCGGTGATTTTGCCGTTTCGCCATCCACGCTTTGCAACACGAAGTTGTGATGCAACAGATCGCCTGGCGTGACGGCCGTGTGTGGTTTCATGCTGCACCCCGCTAAGGCCAGCGCCGCAAGGGCGGCTACCGTGGTTTTTCTCATCGCGTTCTCTCAAATAAACAGGGCGCCGCAAGGGCGCCCCGAGGTTACGCTCAGGCGTTCAACTGGTTCGGGCAGGTTTCGCCGCGATCCAACTGGCTGATGTTCTGCAGCGTGGTTTGCGAAATGCTGGTCAGCGCCTCTTCGGTCAGGAAAGCCTGATGGCCGGTAAACAGCACGTTGTGGCAGGCCGAGAGGCGGCGGAACACGTCGTCCTGAATCACATCGTTAGACTTGTCCTCAAAGAACAGATCGCGTTCGTTCTCGTAGACGTCCATCCCGAGGGCGCCGATTTTTTGCTGCTTCAGCGCATCGATGGCGGCGGTGGAATCGATCAGCGCGCCGCGGCTGGTGTTGATCACCATTACGCCGTTTTTCATCATCGCGAAGGCGTCGGCATTCAGCAGGTGGTGGTTCTCCGGCGTCAGCGGGCAGTGCAGGGTGATCACGTCGGATTGCGCGTACAGCGTCTTCAGATCGACATACTCCGCGCCCAGTTCCAGCGCCTGTTCGCTCGGGAACGGATCGTAGGCCAGCAGTTTCATGCCGAAGCCTTTCAGAATGCGCATCGTCGCCACGCCGATTTTACCGGTGCCGATCACGCCGGCGGTGCGATTGTGCATGTTAAAACCGATCAGCCCTTCCAGCGAGAAGTTGGCGTCGCGGGTACGCTGATAAGCGCGGTGAATACGGCGGTTCAGGCACATCATCATGCCGACCGCGTGTTCTGCCACGGCCTCCGGCGAGTAGGCCGGCACGCGCACCACCTTGATGCCCAGTTCTTTGGCGGCGTCCAGATCGACGTTATTGAAACCGGCGCAGCGCAGGGCGAGAATTTCGACGCCCAGCGCCGCCAGTTCTTCGAGCACTTCACGGCTGCCGTCGTCGTTGACGAAGATACACACCGCCTTGCAACCGGCGGCCGTTTTGGCGGTTTTTTTACTGAGTAAAAAGTCGAAGAATTCCAGCTCATAGCCAAACTGCTGATTCACCAGTTCGAGGTATTTACGGTCATACTGTTTGGTACTGTATATCGCCAATTTCATCGTGGTTTCTCCACCGTGATTTTGTGATCAATTTAACAGATTTTAGTAAATTCGACAATTGGTTAGCCATTTCCGACATGGTCAAAATCGCCGCTATCGGGCTGCGCTGGGGGCTTGGTACGGTGAAGGGAAGGCGACGGTGGCGACAGGCGGCAAAAAAATCCCCACGGGGGTGTGGGGAATGGCTTCTCTAGTACACAGTTAGCTAGCAGCTAAACTTTTATTAGAATGGTTGCAAGACTATTAATCATCAATGGTAACAACAATAACAAAAGTCTGAAAACTGTCCTGTTTATGTGATGTATATGTAACGAAAATCTACAACCCCGCACACGTTTGCGCCAAAAAGGTGCAAATCGCTTCTGCGAGCCCGCTCGGCTTCACCCTATGTCAAATTCGTGCCATCATTATTGTCAATTCAGGCATAGACTTAACCAATGCCTAACTCAGGAACGAAGCAATCATTTAATGACCAGGCGATTGAAAGTATTCATAGGGACGGTGGCGGGCTGCGCAATCCTGGTGCTGACGTTGTGGCAAACCTTGCCGCGCTGGCTGCCGGGGGTGTTATCGCATTGGTTGCCGGCGGGGAGCCGCCTGGAATTGCAGGGCAAATTGCACTGGCGCCAGGGCGGCCTGGCGTTGGCGGGGGCGCGTTTCACTGCGCAAGATTGCCTGTTGGCCAACGTCGGGCCGACGCGGCTGGCTTACCGCCAGGGCCGCTGGCAGCTGTCGAGCGATAAGGTCAGCATCGATAGCGCCTGTTTGTCAAAACTGCCGAGCGGCGACGCCAACAGCGCGCCGCTGGCGCTCGATCAGCTGCAGCAACAGCTGCCGCCGCTGGATCTCACCATTAATGACCTGACGCTCATTCCCTGGCAGCGCTATGCCGGCAAGCTGCAGCTTTCCTCCGGCCCCGACGGGCAACGTCTGCATTATCGGGGCCCGAATCTCAGCGCCGAGGCGCAGCTGGATGAAAAACAGCAGCTGACGTTGCAGAGCCTGACCGTGGTTCCGCCCAACAGCGCACAACCGCTGCACCTCGCCGGCAAGATAACCATCCCGTTGGATCTGGCCAGCCTGCCGACGCAGGGCGCGTTGCAGGGGGAAATGCAGACCGCCTATCTGGAAAAACCGGTATTGCTGGACATGCGCTGGCAACAGCAGCAGGGCGTATTGACGGTGAGCGAGAAAGGCGACGATCGCCCGCTGGCGGTGTTGCCGTGGGAAGTCTCGCCGCAGCGGGTCAGCATCAAGCAGGGCGAGTGGCGTTGGCCGTACAGCGAGCAGCCGTTGAACGGCGGGCTCAGCATCGCGTTGCACGATTGGAGCAAAGGGCTGGATGAAACGGAGATCAGCGCGCGGCTGAACGTGATCACCGCGGGTCACAACGGCAAGGGCAATGCGGTGCTCACCCTCGGGCCGGGCAAGGTGGGGTTGACCGACAGCGATCTGCGCTTCCAACTGACCGGCCAGGCCAATCTGGCCGACTTTTCCACTACCGCGTCGATCCCGGGTGTGATCGGCGGCAGCATTCTCAACCCGACGCTGGTGCTGCAGCCCGGTTCGCTGCTGCGCCTGTGGGGCAAGGTGACGCCGGAAATGACGCTGGAAGAGGCGCGTTTGCCGCTGGCGGGCGTGAAGGTGACCGCCGCCGGCATCACCGGCCGCCTGCAGGCGATTTTGAGCGCCAGCGACAGTTACTGGGGCCGCTTCAAGCTGCACCTGGACGGCCAGGCACAGGATTTCTGGCCGGACAAGGGCAACTGGCAATGGCGTTACTGGGGCAATGGCCGCTTGCCGCCGCTGCAGGCCGCCTGGGACGTCGCCGGCAGCGGCCGTTGGCGCGACAGTGAGTTGGTGCTCGACAAACTTTCCACCGGCTTCGATAAGTTGAAGTACGGTCTGGTGACGGTCGCCGCGCCGCGCCTGAGCCTCAATCAGCCGCTGCGCTGGCGGCGTGATGAACAAAGTCCGCAGTTCAACGGCGAGTTGCAGCTGGCGGCGGATAAGGTCAGCTTCAGCGACGGCGGCTATCTGCCGGCGCCGGTGCTGGCGCTGCAGGTAAACGGCCGTTCACCGGACAGTTTCCAGCTGCAGGGCAAACTGCAGGCGCAACAGATTGGGCCGATAGCGCTGCGCGGCCGTTGGGACGGCGAACGTCTGCGCGGCGAAGCCTGGTGGCCGAAACAGTCGCTGAAGGTGTTCCAACCGCTGCTGGCGCCGGATCTCAATCTCACGCTGCGCGACGGCGAGTTTTACGCGCAGTCGGCGTTTTCCGCCGCTCGCGAACAGGGGTTCGAGGCCGGTGGCCACTGGGTGGTGAAAAACGGCGGCATGTGGCTGAAGGACGGCGAGATGAGCGGCCTGGATTTCATCCTGTCGTACCGGTTCAAGCAGCATCAGTGGCAATTGGGGGCCAAACAGCCGGTGTCGCTGCGCATCAAGTCTTTCACCAACCTGTTCGAGATGCAGAATATTTCCGCCGATCTGCAGGGCACCTATCCTTATAGCGAAAGGCAGCCGCTGACGTTGAGCAACGTCGGCGTGGACATGCTCAACGGGCATATCAGCCTGTCGGCGCTGCGGTTGCCGCAGCATGACGCCGCGGTGCTGAAGCTGGACAAGGTCGATCTCAGCGCGCTGTTCACCGCTTTGAAACCGAAGCAGTTCGCCATGTCCGGCCGGGTCGACGGCGAACTGCCGCTGTTCCTGAATCACCCGAAATGGCTGGTGCAAAACGGCTGGATCGCCAACGCCGGCACGTTGACGCTGCGGCTGGACAAAGACATGGCCGACGCCATCGGCAGCAATAACCTGGCGACCGGCGCGGCGATCGACTGGCTGCGCTACATGGAAATCAACCGTTCGCACGCCCGGGTCGATCTCGACAACCTGGGCGAGCTGACGCTGAGCGCGCGCATCGACGGCATCAACCCGCAGAAAAGCGCCAAGCGCGAGGTGATCCTGAACTATCACCATCAGGAAAACGTGTTTCAGCTGTGGCGCAGTTTGCGCTTCGGCGACAATTTACAGGAGTGGCTGGAGCAGGCCCTCTCACAACCTGGGGAGCAACAATGAAAATCATGAGTGTGTCGGCGCTGGCAGCGGTGCTGTGCGTTTCGCTGCTGAGCGGCTGCGTGCCGCGCATCGAGGTGGCGACGCCGAAGGATCCGATCACCATCAATATGAACGTCAAGATCGAGCATGAGATTCATATCAAGGTGGATAAGGACGTCGAAAACCTGCTGAAAACCCAAAGCGGTCTGTTCTAGGAGCCGACATGAAAAAACGTTATGTGTGGCTGGCCGGCGCCGTCTGGCTGTTCAGCGGCGTGGCGATGGCGCTGACGCTGGATGAGGCGAAGCAGCAAGGGCGGGTGGGCGAAACCCTGAGCGGCTATATTGCGCCGGTGAAACAGGATGCGGAAACGCTGGCGCTGGTGAAGCGCATCAACGCCGGCCGCGCCGAGAAGTATCAGGAAGTGGCGGACGGCAACCATATCGCCGTCGACGAAGTGGCGCGCATGGCGGGGCAGAAGCTGGTGACGCGTGCGCAGAGCGGCGAGTATGTGCGCGGCATCAACGGACAATGGCTGAAGAAATAAAAAAAAGCGCGCCGTCTGGCGCGCTAAATGATACGGATAGATGATTATTATGAGGGTAGTGCAGGTTTGACAGGACTTGCCTTTTGTCCGGCAGGGGCACGGCGCCCCTGCGCAGGGTCTTAGGCAGCAACCACCTGAGACAGGGCCGCTTTGGCGTCTTCCTGGGCTTTGGTGGCCACTTCCGGGCCGTAGGCGATGCCTTCCGCGAAGACGAACTCCACGTCGGTAATGCCGATGAAGCCCAGGAACAGACGCAGGTAAGGTTCTACCAGGTCGGTTGGGGTGCCTTTATGGATGCCGCCGCGGCTGGTCAGGATCACGGCGCGTTTGTTTTTCACCAGGCCTTCCGGACCGTTTTCGGTGTAGCGGAAGGTCACGCCGGCGCGGGCAACCAGATCGAAATAGTTTTTCAGCTGGGTCGGGATGTTGAAGTTGTACATCGGTGCGGCAATCACGATGACGTCATTGGCCTGCAGCTCGGCGATCAGCTCGTCCGACAGCGCCAGCGCTTCTTGTTGACGCGGGGTCAACGGCGCATCGGAAGGACGCAGCGCGCCAACCAGTTCGCCGTCCAGCACCGGGATTGGCTGTGCGGCCAGATCGCGCACGGTGATGGTGTCGCCGCTATGGGCGTTGCTCCATTGCTCTACGAAGAAATCGGCCAGTTGGTTAGACTGAGAGTAGGTCGCCAGGATGCTTGATTTCAGAACCAATACGTTGCTCATCGATAATTCCTTACGTTGTGACAGTGACATCAGGACTCAGCGTCCCTTGCATGAAGTACATGCTATTCACATTCCTCCAACAGTGATAGCGCAATATTTCGAGATCTTCGTTCGATTTTATTGAATGACATGCCGAGGTTTTGCTCGCGGAAGTAGGGCGAAAAAGCCGTTTGTGATAGGCTGTGCGGCTAAAGCAAAAAAATCGCTAAAAAAACATTAAACCGTTGCTAAGCCTGGTCTTGGCGGCGAAGAAACAAGGAACACCGAACGTGAAATCTCCGCTCGAGGCACTGCCGGCCCAACTGGGCGAGCTGATGCTCCGCGATCAACAACGCCTGCGTCGTCGCCTGCAGGGCGCACGAAAAATCAAAAATCCCGATGCCCAGCTGGCGGTTGCCGCCGAAGTGGAAAGCGACATCGCGGCGGCGCGGCAAAAAGTGCTGGCGCGCGCCGCGTCTTGCCCGCGCATTACCTATCCGGAAAGCCTGCCGGTCAGTCAGAAAAAGCAGGACATTTTAAACGCTGTCCGCGATCACCAGGTGGTGATCGTTGCCGGGGAGACCGGTTCGGGGAAAACCACCCAGTTGCCGAAGATCTGTCTGGAGCTGGGGCGTGGGGTGAAAGGGCTGATCGGCCACACCCAGCCGCGCCGCCTGGCGGCGCGCACCGTTGCCAACCGCATCGCCGACGAGCTGGAAACCCCGCTCGGCGGCAGCGTGGGCTACAAGGTGCGCTTCAACGATCAGGTCGGGGAAAACACCCTGGTCAAGCTGATGACCGACGGCATTTTGCTGGCGGAGATTCAGCAGGATCGCCTGCTGATGCAGTACGACACGCTGATCATCGATGAAGCGCACGAGCGCAGCCTCAACATCGACTTTATTCTCGGCTACCTGCGCGAACTGTTGCCTAAGCGCCCGGATCTCAAGGTGATCATCACCTCGGCGACCATCGATCCGCAGCGCTTCTCGCGCCATTTCAACAATGCGCCGATCATCGAGGTTTCCGGCCGCACTTACCCGGTGGAGGTGCGTTACCGCCCGGTGGTCGACGACGGCGACGATACCGACCGCGACCAGCTGCAGGCGATTTTCGATGCGGTGGACGAGCTTGGGCGCGAAGGGCCGGGCGACATTCTGATCTTCATGAGCGGCGAGCGCGAGATCCGCGACACCGCCGACGCTCTGAACCGCCTCAATTTGCCGCACACTGAAGTGCTGCCGCTGTATGCGCGCCTGTCGAACAGCGAGCAGAACCGGGTGTTCCAGTCGCACCACGGTCGCCGCATCGTGCTGGCCACCAACGTGGCGGAAACCTCGCTGACGGTGCCGGGCATCAAATACGTCATCGATCCGGGCACCGCGCGCATCAGCCGCTACAGCTTCCGCACCAAGGTGCAGCGCCTGCCGATCGAGCCGGTGTCCCAGGCTTCCGCCAACCAGCGTAAAGGGCGCTGCGGCCGCGTGTCGGAAGGGGTGTGCATCCGTTTATATTCCGAACAGGACTTCCTGTCGCGGCCGGCGTTTACCGATCCGGAAATTCTGCGCACCAACCTGGCGTCGGTCATTCTGCAGATGACCTCGCTGGGGCTGGGCGACATCGCCGCGTTTCCGTTCGTCGAAGCGCCGGATAAACGCAACATTCAGGATGGCGTGCGCCTGCTGGAAGAGCTGGGGGCGATCGCCACCGCCGACAACGGCCACTATCAGCTGACGCCGCAGGGCCGGCAGCTGGCGCAGTTGCCGATTGACCCGCGTCTGGCGCGCATGGTGCTGGAAGCGCAGAAGAGCGGCAGCGTGCGCGAGGTGATGATCATCACCGCCGCGCTGTCGATTCAGGATCCGCGTGAGCGCCCGATGGACAAGCAGCAGGCCTCGGACGAAAAACACCGCCGCTTCGCCGACAAAGACTCCGATTTCCTGGCGTTCGTCAACCTGTGGGATTATCTGCAGGAGCAGCAAAAGGCGAATTCTTCCAGCCAGTTCCGCCGGCTGTGCCGCAACGATTTCCTCAACTACCTGCGGGTGCGCGAGTGGCAGGATATCTATACCCAGCTGCGCCAGGTGGTGAAAGAGCTGGGGCTGCCGATCAACAGCACGCCTTCCGACTACCGCAGCGTGCACACCGCGCTGCTGACCGGCTTGCTGTCGCACATTGGCCAGAAGGATGCGGACAAGCAGGAATACACCGGCGCGCGCAATGCCCGCTTCTCGATCTTCCCCGGCTCCGGCCTGTTCAAGAAGCCGCCGAAGTGGACCATGGTGGCCGAACTGGTGGAAACCAGCCGCCTGTGGGGGCGCATCGCCGCGCGCATCGAACCGGAATGGATCGAGCCGCTGGCTCAGCATCTGGTGAAACACAGCTACAGCGAGCCGCACTGGTCGAAGTCGCAAGGGGCGGTGATGGCCAGCGAAAAGGTCACGCTGTTCGGTTTGCCGATCGTCGCGGCGCGCCAGGTCAATTACGGCGCCATCGATCCATTGCTGTGCCGTGAGCTGTTTATCCGCCATGCGCTGGTGGAGGGGGACTGGCAGACGCGCCACGCCTTCTTCCGCGACAACCAGAAGCTGCGCGCCGAAGTGGAAGAGCTGGAGCATAAATCGCGCCGCCGCGACATTCTGGTGGACGACGAAACGCTGTTCGGCTTCTACGATCGCCGCATCCCCAACGATGTGGTTTCCGGCCGTCATTTCGACAGCTGGTGGAAGAATGCCGCCAAGCAGCAGCCGGATCTGCTGAACTTCGAAAAAGAGATGCTGATCAAAGACGGCGCCAACAAGATCAGCGCGCTGGACTACCCGAACTTCTGGCATCAGGGCAATCTCAAGCTGCGGCTGAGCTACCAGTTTGAACCGGGCACCGACGCCGATGGCGTGACGGTGCACATCCCGCTGCCGATCCTCAATCAGGTGGAGGAGCAGGGCTTCGAGTGGCAGATCCCCGGTATTCGCCGTGAGCTGGTGATCGCGCTGATCAAGTCGCTGCCGAAACCGGTGCGTCGCAACTTTGTGCCGGCGCCGAACTACGCCGAAGCGTTCCTCGGCCGCGTAACGGCGCTGGAGTTGCCGCTGCTGGACGCGCTGGAGCGTGAACTGCGGCGCATGACTGGCGTGACCGTGTCACGTGATGATTGGCAGTGGGATCAGGTACCCGATCACCTGAAGATGACTTTCCGCGTGGTGGGCGAGAAAAACCAGACGCTGCGCGAAGGCAAAGACCTGGCCGCGTTGCGCCTGCAGCTGAAAGAGAAGGTGCAGGAGACGCTGTCGGCGGTGGCCGACGATGGGCTGGAGCAGAGCAACCTGCATGTCTGGAGCTTTGGTCAACTGCCTGCCTTTTACGAGCAGAAGCGCGGCGGCTATTCGATGAAGGCTTACCCGGCGCTGGTAGATGAAAAGGACAGCGTGGCGATCCGCCTGTTCGACAGCGAAATCGAGCAGCAACAGGCGATGTGGCAGGGCACACGCCGCCTGCTGTTGCTGAATATTCCTTCGCCGATCAAATATCTGCATGAAAAGCTGCCGAACAAGGCCAAACTGGGGCTCTATTTCAACCCGTACGGCAAGGTGCTGGAGCTGATCGACGACTGCATTTCGTGTGGCATCGACAAGCTGATCGCCGAACACGGCGGCCCGGTCTGGCAAGAGGAAGGCTTTGCGCGCCTGCAGGAGCAGATCCGCGCCGAGTTGAACGACACAGTGGTCGAGGTGGCCAAACAGGTTGAGCAGATCCTGACGGCGGTCTTCAACATCAACAAACGGCTGAAGGGGCGGGTGGACATGTCGTTGGCGCTGGCATTGTCGGATATCAAGACCCAGCTCAGCGGCCTGGTCTACCGCGGTTTCGTCACCGGCAACGGATGGAAACGCCTGCCGGACACGCTGCGCTACCTGCAGGCGATCGAGCGGCGGTTGGAAAAACTGGCTATCGATCCGCACCGGGATCGGGCGCAGATGCTGCGGGTGGAGCAGGTACAGCAGGCGTGGCAGCAGTGGTTGAACAAGCTGCCGCCGAAGCGACAGCAGGAGGAAGAGGTGAAGGCGGTGCGCTGGATGATCGAAGAGCTGCGCGTCAGCCTGTTCGCGCAGCAGTTGGGCACGCCTTACCCGATCTCCGACAAGCGCATTTTGCAAACTATCGAGCAGCTTTCGGGTTAAGCTCGGGCGCACCGGCCGGCAAGCGGCCGGCGCACCACAGGCTCAACAGGCCGCACAGCAGCAGCGTGGCGGCCAAATCCTGCCCGCGCGCCGCAATCGTCAGCCCCAGGCCGATCAACAGATAGTACAGCAGCCCGAATAACGCGCCGGCGGTGCCGAGTTGCTGCCGGTAGCGGCTCAGCGCCTGGCTGAGCACATTCGGGATAGCCAACCCGAACGCCAGCATCACCAGCGCACAGGGAAGCAGCATCCACAGGCTGTGTTGCCACCCGAACAGTGCCACACCGCTGGCCACCGCCAGCAAACCGCCCAGCAGGATCTGACGTTTGGCGCTGACGCCGCGCGCCAGCAGGTGGCGGTTCAACAGCGCCCCCGCCAGGCTGCCGAGCGCCAGCATCACACCCGAGTAGCCAAACTGTTGGCTGTTCAACCCCAGCCTTTCGAACATGAACGGCGCCAGGCTGAAGTAGCTGAACACCATAATATTGAAGCTGGCGACCAGCAGCGCCGAACACCAGATGTGCCGATCGCGCAACATCGTCGCCAGGGCAATGCCCGGCGCGGCGGCCGTTGCGGTTTGCCGCGGCCGCGTTTCCGGCAATTTGCCGTAACTCCACAGCAGCAGCACCAGCGCCCAGGCCGCCTGCGCGGTGAAAATCGCCGCGCTGCCGCCCCAGGCGACCAGCGCGCCACCGGCGAGCATTCCCAGCAGCGGGCTGATGGAGAGCGCGATGCCGACCAGCGCGAACATGCGCCCCAGCGCCGGGCCTTGATAGACATCACGCAGCATGGTTTGCGTGACGATTGAGCCGACCGCGGCGCCGAAGGCGATCAGCGCACGGGCGGCCAGCAACAGCGTGAAACTGCCGCTCAGCAGGGCGAGGCCGGCGCCGACCAGATAGAGCGCCAGGCCGGCCAGCATCGCCGGACGGCGGCCGAACCGATCGCAGAAGGCTCCCCAAAAGGCGACGCCGAGGGCGAAGGCGAAGAAATAGATGGATAACGTCTGCCCGGCCTGCGCGGCGCTGACGCCGAAGTCGCTGCGGATGGCGGTGAGCGCCGGGCTGTACAGCGTTTCCAGGATCTGCGGCGTCATGATGACGGTGACGAGCAGCGGTAAAGATAAGCGTTGCATGATGCAGGGGCTCCCTAAATGTTAAGGCGTCAGTATAGGGAGTCGCGTCTTGTTCGATTACAATCATCCGGACAAAAAACAACAGGTATAGGACAATCTGATGGCGCTGATTCAACAGCATCACCCGTTCGACCCGGATCGGCTGCCGGCACCGGCTCTCGGCATCGCGGCTGAACTGGTGGAGCACGACTCCGGGCTGCATTGGCATCAGCGTTCGCAGCTGCTGTATGCGCCGCAGGGGTGCATGACGGTCACGTTGGCGCAGCAGTGGCTGATTCTGCCGCCGACGCGCAGCGTCTGGATACCGGGCGGCATTGCGCATCGGGTGCAGCTGCGTGGCCGCGTCGCGTATCGCTCGCTGTATTTCGATCCGGCGCTGACGACCGCCATGCCGCCACAGGCAGCGGTGCTGGCGGTAAACCCGCTGTTGGCGGCGATCGTTGAGCGCATCGCGCACTGGCCGCTGGACTATGCGTTGGCGCAGCCCCAGGCGCGCGATTTGCTGGCGGTGCTGATCAATGAGTTGGGCGAGGCGCAGCGCGAGAATACCCAGTTGCGGCTGCCGCAGGATAAGCGTCTAGCCGCCTGGCTGGCGACGCTGCCGGAGAGCGACGAGTTGCCGGCGTTGGCGGCGTTGGCGCAGCGTTTGCATCTGCACGCCAAAACGCTGACGCGGCTGTTTCAGCGGGAAACCGGTCTGAGCTATCAGCAGTGGTGCCAGCAGTGGCGGCTGATGCGCGCGATCGAACTGCTGGCGTCGTTGCCGTCGGTCAGCGCGGTGGCACAGCGGTTGGGGTTTTCCAGCGACAGCGCGTTTATCGCTTTTTTCCGCCAGTTCACCGGCACCACGCCGCGGCGCTATATGCAAGGGGGCTGAAAAAGCACAACGGCGCATAATGCGCCGTTGTGAGAGGGTTAGTTGCCCGCCGCCAGGGCGTCCAGCGCGTCGCGGATGCCGGGTACCGCCAGGGCGCGGTTATCGGCGCGATAGCGATCTTTCGCCGCCGGTGCC
Source organism: Serratia sp. CY81684 (assembly GCF_052166595.1). Taxonomy (NCBI): domain Bacteria; kingdom Pseudomonadati; phylum Pseudomonadota; class Gammaproteobacteria; order Enterobacterales; family Yersiniaceae; genus Serratia; species Serratia sp. CY81684. The sequence continues at coordinate 1,322,445 of NZ_JBJNOO010000003.1, forward strand.
GAGCTTTGGATGGCGATCAGCTGCCAGCCGTCGGCGGTTTTCAACAGCAACGGTGAGCCGCTGTCGCCGGGCAGGGTATCACACTGGTGCGACAGTACGCCTTGCTGGGCCCAGCCGGTGACCTTGCAGTTTTGGTGGCTGTAGAGGTCATCCAGATGATCCTCCGGGTAACCCGCCTGAGTGATCAGCCGTTTGGCCTGTTTCAGGGCCTGGGTCAGCGCCTTGCTGTCGCCTTGCCACAGCGGCAACGGTGCGATCGGCAGCGGCTTTTTGTCTTTCAGACGGATCAGCGCAAAATCATAAGCGGCCGCAGCGGGCGGGACGATCCAGCCATCGCCGTCCGGCTTCAGCTTTTTGCCCAGCTTGCTGTCGACCAGGGTCTCGATATTGCCGGTTTGATACTGCCAGGATTTATCGCCTGCCACAAAGCGCAGAGCGATGGCTTTATCCAGTTGCCCGGGCGGCGCCAGCACGCAGTGGCCGGCGGTCAGCGCCAGGTGCGGGGAGATCAGCGTGGCGGTACACAGATTGCCGCTGGCGGTTTCGACCTGGCCGATGGCTTGCCACGGCTGGGCGGCGGTATCCGTGACCTTGATTCGTTCATCTTTGCCGAAAAACAGACGCGTTTGCTCGGCCTTGGACGGGCCGTCGGCGCGTGCCGCCTGAGTAGCGATGAGCGGGAGTGAGCACAGCAACAGTAAAACGGATATGCGCATAGATCTCTTGCCTGACAAATACGGATCATCCATAAACACACTGAATGCTAACTATAGACTGATTTAGCAGCCATGTGGATGGGCAATAATTGATTTTTCAATAATTTCCCGCCGGCAATGCGGCAGGCTACAGGTAAAAAAAGACGGCGATCAGTCCGCAAAGGATCAGGGCGGTCAGAACGATCTCGAACAGGTAGCGGCGCAGCATCAATGAGAACCCCCCGATGAAAAAACACCCGGCGAACCGGGTGTCGTACACGTCAAGCCTGAAGCGGTGAGGGGACCCTCACGTCATTACGCTTTTTTGTGGCTGGTTTTCTTGTGGTGCTTTTTAGCCGCCTGGGCTTTTTGCGCCGGGGCTTTCTTCACGGCTTTTTTGTGATGCTTCTTGGCCGCCTGCGCTTTCTGTACCGGCGCTTTCTTGCCGTGGTGTTTCACCTGAGCTTTAGCCGGCGCAGCGGTGGCGGTGGTTGCGGTAGCCGCAGGTGCGGTGGTGGCAGCCTCGGCAGCGAAAGCCACGGAAGACAGACCCATTGCAGCGGCAACAACCAGAGCTAATACTTTTTTCATCGTAGAATCCTCAACATGACTTTTGGGTATCAACCCCACTGCGGGGCCGTTGAAATGATAGTAGGCAAACGGCGCCCGGCTTTCCGTGAGTGATTGGTTTCGGCATGTAACCTAATGTACAGGGCGACGGCGGCGAGGGGATTGCTGCTATAATGACCGCCAGGCGCGATAAAAGGGATTTAAAATGAACGAGATAGTGATTCGTTGTGGCGTAACCGAACAGGGCGAGGTGCCGCTGGCCTATGAGGACTGGGGCGATGAGGCGCATCCGCCGCTGCTGCTCATCATGGGCATCGGCGCGCAGCTGTTGCTGTGGCCTGACGACTTCTGCCGCGCCCTGGTGGCTCAGGGGTTTCGGGTGATCCGTTATGACAACCGCGACGTCGGCCTTTCCGGCAAAACGCAGGCGCAACGCACGCAGCCGTTGTGGCTGCTGATGCTGCGCGCCCAGCTCGGTTGGCAAACGCCGGTGCCTTATACCCTGGCGGACATGGCGACGGACGCGGCGCATCTGCTCGATCATTTACGCATCCCGCAGGCTCACGTACTGGGCGCTTCGATGGGAGGGATGATCGCCCAGGTGCTGGCCGCCGAATACCCGCAGCGCGTCGCCTCGTTATGCATCTTGTTCTCCAGCACCAATCAGCCGCTGTTGCCACCGCCGGCGCCTTCGCTGCTGTGGCTGTTGGTGCGCCGGCCGGCGGCCGATTTGACGCTGCAGCAGCGCCACGAAGGAATGAAGGTCTTCCTGCGCGCGCTCGGTACCCGGTTTTATCCGCCGGAGGAGGCGGAGCTGGATGCATTGGTGAATCGGCTGTTGAAGCGGGGCGTGGATCCCGAAGGCGTGCAGCGGCAACTTTCCGCGTTGCTCGGCAGCGGCGATCTGCGTCGCTACAGCCGGCGCATAGCCGCGCCGACGCTGGTCATTCACGGCGATCGCGATCGGCTGGTACGCAAGGCGGGTGGGGTGGCGATCGCCCGCGCGGTCGCCAACGCCAAATTGCATATCATGCCAGGCATGGGGCATGACCTGCCGGCCTCGTTGAGGCCGCAGCTGGCGGCGATGATCGCCCGTCATGCACTGGGATGAGAGGCCGGAATGCCGGCGTTTCTTGCTATTTTAGTTACAACATACTAATGGTGAGTGGCCACACGCCACTCTGTAGCCAAGGCGATGTCGGCACAGAACGTGCGTTATGAAGCATTATCCGGTCTTACAGGCGGGAAAAGGGCGCGGCAGGGCCGCGCCAGGGGAGATTACAGGTAGCGGTTTTCCAAATGCTGGCGGAAATAGCGTGGGTTGAGCGCTTCGCCGGTTGCGTTGGCGATCAGCGTCTCGGTCGGGAAACGGCTGCCGTGGCGCCAGATGTTGTGCTGCAACCAGTGGAACAGCGGCTGCAGGTTGCCGGCGGCGATATCTTCGTTCAGCGAAGGCAGGGCCTGACGCACGCTGTGGAACAGCTGCGCGGCGTACATCGCGCCGAGGGTGTAAGTCGGGAAGTAGCCGAAGGCACCGTCGGTCCAGTGAATATCCTGCATGCAGCCGTTGCGGTAGTTGCCGATGGTGTCGAGGCCGAGGTAAGCACTCATCTTCTCATTCCACAGCGCCGGAATGTCTTCCACTTCAATGTCGCCTTCGATCAGCGCCTTTTCAATTTCGTAGCGCAGGATGACGTGAGCAGGATAGCTCACCTCGTCGGCGTCGACGCGGATCAGGCCCGGTTTAACGCGCTGGTTGAGGCGAATGAAGTTGGTCTCTTCCAGCGCCGGCTGTTCGCCAAACTGCGCGGTGACTAACGGACGCAAGATTTTCAGGAATTCATTGCCGCGCGCCAGCTGCATTTCGAACAGCAGGCTCTGCGATTCGTGGATAGCGGTAGAACGGGCCAGGGCGACCGGCTGGCCAAGCAGATCGCGCGGCAGATTCTGTTCGTAACGGGCGTGACCGGTCTCGTGCACGATGCCGAGCAGCGCGGTCAGAAACTCTTTCTCGTTGTAACGCGTGGTGATGCGTACATCTTCCGGCACGCCGCCGCAGAACGGGTGGGCGCTGACGTCGACGCGGCCGTTGTCAAAGTTGAAACCGAGCAGTTTCATCACGCTCAGGCTCAGCTGGCGTTGGGTGTCCACATTGAACGGGCCCTGCGGCGCCTGGCAGGGTTCGTTGGCCTGTTTGGCCACCACGCGTTGCAGCAGATCCGGCAGCCAGGTTTTCAGATCGCCGAAGATACGGTCAAGATCGCTGCTGCGCATGCCCGGCTCATACAGGTTGAGCAGGGCATCATAACGGCTTGTGCCTGCCGCCTGCGCGCGGATCTGCGCCTCTTCCCGGCTGAGCTTGACCACCTCGCGCAGGTTGTCGGCGAAGCCGTCCCAATCGTTGGCCGGGCGCTGGGCGCGCCAGGCGTGTTCGCAGCGCGCACCCGCGAGCGACTTGGCCTCGACCAGCGACGCCGGCAGCAGCACGGCGTCTTCATATTGGCGGCGCATCTCGCGCAGGTTGGCGCGGTCGAGTTCGTCCAGCGTCTCTTGCTGCGCGCGATCCAACAGCGCGCCGGTGCTTTGTGCGGTTAAAATCTGGTGCTGCAGTACGCTCAGCTCGGCCAGCGCTTCGGAGCGCGCCTTGCTGCCGCCCGGTGGCATCATGGTTTGCATGTCCCAACCGGCGATGGCGGACAGGTGGCCGAAACGCGACAACCGGCTGAACAGGGCGCGCAGGTGATCGTAAGCAGACGTGTTGGAATGTGCAGATGTCATTATTATTCGGCTCCAATGAGAAGGTCTGGCGGCATTATGCCAGATCGGCTTTTAAACTGAATGTCGGCTTTACCGGCCAGCAGAAACGGAAACTGGCGCCGCCGAGCGAACTGCCTTCGACGAACACCTGCCCCTGGTAGGCGACGGCGATGGAATGGACGATGGCCAGTCCCAACCCGCAGCCGCCGGTAGCGCGATCGCGGCTGGGGTCGAGACGGACGAAAGGTTCAAACACCCGTTCACGCTCTTCCGGCGGAATGCCCGGCCCGTCATCCTCGACCTGCAAGCAGGCGAGGTCGCCGTCAAACCACAGGCCGACGCGCAGACGCTGTTCGGAATAGCGCAGCGCGTTGTTGACCAGGTTGTCGAGCACGCGCTCCATCAGGCGCAGATCGACGCCGCCGAAGTCGCCGACGTGTGGGATATCGAGCTGGATGTCACGTTCCTGATGAATAAGACGGATATCATCGACCTTGTCCTCAAGCCATTTTGGCAGATCGATGGGTTCAATGTTTAACGCAACCTGCGGGCGGTCCAAACGGGCATAGGTCAGCAGCTCGTCGATCAGCGACTCCAGCTGGCCGATATCGCGGTTCAGCGCCTGCTGCTCGCTTTCGGACAGATTATCGCTCATTTCGAGCCGGTAACGCAGGCGCACCAGCGGCGTTCGCAGCTCGTGCGCGATGCCGTCGATCAGCTGTTTCTTGCTGGCGATCAGGGTGTTGACGCTGTCGGCCATCTGGTTGAACGCCACGCCGAGCCGGCTCAGGCTGGAGGTGGGATCGAAGTGGGTGCGCTCATCCAGATGCCCGGCGCCGAGCCGCTGGGCGGCGTTTTCCAATTTGAGCAGGTCTTGCCAGTGCGGCCGCATCCACAGAAACACCGGCAGCGCCAGCGACATGCCGATAAACACCAGCAATACCAGATCCAGCAGGCGCATCTGGTGTAGGTAGAACAGATAAGGAATGGGGCCGACCACTAACACGTAGTGGCTGCGCGGAATGCGCTGCATAAAGGTGTACTGATCGTCGAGGGCGATGATTTCCCCCAGCCGCAGCCGTTTTTTCAGATCCTCGCTCAACGCCTGTTTGCCGAGCGGTTCGATATGCAGTTTGAACGACAGATTGAGATCCAGCGTGGCGATGGTCTTGTTCCAGTCCTTCAACGGGATTTCGCGCAGCTCGCTGCGCATCAGGTACAGCGAACTTTTCATCAGATCGTCCATCGACTGGCGGCCAGCGCGCTCGGCGGTCACCTTGTACACCAGGCCAACCAGCATCGCCATCACCAGAAAACAGACGAACAGCAACAGGAAGAACTGGACGAAAAGTTTTCTCATTGTTGCACCGATGCCCAGGCGTTAGGGGCGAACAGATAGCCTTTATTGCGCACGGTCTTGATGCGGAACGGTTCCAGCGCGTTATCGTACAGCTTGCGGCGCAGGCGGGAGATCGCCACGTCGATGCTGCGATCCATGCCGTCATAGCTTACGCCGCGCAGGTTTTGCAGCAACGCCTCACGATCCATGATCTGCCCGGCGTGGGTCGCCAATTCCCACAACAAATCGAAATCCGAGGTGGACAGGGTGATCGTCTCTTCGCCCAGCGTGACCTGCCGGTTGACCGGATCGATGCACAACAGCCCGAAATGCAGCGCGTTGTGCTGGGTGAGCGGCTGAACCGACTCTTCTTTCGGCTGCTGGCTGTGTTGGCGCAGGTGCAAACGCAGGCGGGCCAGCAACACCGCCGGCGGCGTGGTTTTCAGGATATAGTCGTTGGCGCCCATCTCCAGCGACAGAATATGGTTCATGTCGCTGTCGAGCGAGGTGAGCAGCACGATCGGGCCGGGGAAGGTAGGGCGCAGATCGCGGCACAGCGTCATGCCGTCTTTGCCGGGCAGCATGATGTCCAGCAGCACCAGATCGGGTTGCTCGCGCTCAATGCGCGCCTGCGCGCTGTCGCCGCGCGGTTCGATCAGCACCTCGATGTCGTGTTTGCCCAGATAGGCGGCGATCAGCTTGCCGACTTCAGGATCGTCTTCCACAAAAACAATTTTATGCATATGCCCGTGTTTTAATAAGAAAAGCGGATTTCAGCATAGCGCGGCCTACAGCGATGCGCCATGCGGATCTTTGCCTCAGCGCAGCGGCCGCCCGCCGTCGACGCCGTGGGTGCGGCCGGTCACGTAACGGCTCTCCAGCAGGTAGTTCACCAGATTGACCACTTCGCTCTCGCCCGGCGCGACCTTCATCAGCGATTTCGCCAGCGCTTGTTGGCGGTAGGCCTCATCGTCGCCCGGATTGAAGATGATCAGCGCCGGCGCGATGGCGTTGACCTTCACCTCCGGCGCCAGCTTGCGGGCGAACGATCGGGTCATATTGTCCAGCGCGGCCTTGCTGGCGGCGTAGGCGATATGTTTGTCGCTGCCTTTTTCCACCACGTAGTCGGTCAGATGGATAATGTCAGCGCCCGCCTGGCCCTGGCCGGTCAGGCAAGATTCGAGCAGTTGGTTGAGCAAATAGGGCGTATAGACGTGAATTTGCAGCATCGCCGCCATCACTTGCTCCGGCGGCACTTCCGCCGACTCGGCCTGCCAGGCGCTGGCGTTGTGGATCACCGCGCGCAATTTGGGCGCCACCTGCCGCACCTGGTCGGCGAAACGGTAGATACCTTCGTGCGTGGAAAAATCGCCTTGAATGCAACTGGCGCCCAAGGCTTTCAACTCGGTCATCGCCGGATATTCGCTGCGATAGGCGATGATGACGGGAACGCCGCGCTGGAGAAACGCTCTGGCGAGCGCCAGCCCGATGCGCCGCGCGCCGCCGGTAATCAGCACCGGGGCAGAGTTGGGGTGTTCCATTGATTAAAGCTCCTGGACAGACTGGCAAACAATAGGGGAATTATGCCATCATACGGCGGAAAGTCGTTAAAGCTTCGCATGATTATCCATTTCTGGATGTAAGATCCCCAATGCGTTTCAGGTTGCCGCCCGGCGGCGGCTTGAAAGACCACGGGTTAACACTGGCCATGAGAGGAATGAGGGGATGAACAGCAATCACCTTGCATCCATCGCGCGCAGTGAGAAAATCTGTTTCGACTATATGGATTTTCTGTCCGCATCGTGCAGGAAGCACTGGCGCTTTGTTGATGCTATTTATGGTGTGATGCCGATCTTCGGCATGGTGTTGAAATCGCGCGTGACCACGTCACAAACGCGCAAAGAGCAGTTGAAAGAGCTGGCGCTGCAAGTGGTGTCGACACAGGTCAGCGATGAAACCAATATCGTGCGCCTGATTGACCTGGCGCAGCAGCAGGGCCTGACGGTGTTTGATATTCAGTTGCCCTATGCGCTGGAAGCACAACAGCTGGCGGCCATTCAAAAAGAGTGCGAGGAAGGCATTGCGATCGCCCTGGTGGGTGAGCGCATGACCATCACCATTCCCCCTAAAAGCTGACCGGGTGTACCGACCAGGCCGCCCGTTCATGGTTAGGCAATTGACTTACCGCGATGGCCTAACCATGAACGTGATGTCTCACGCCGCATGACGGCCGGTGTCTAGAGCTGGGTCCCGGCATTCGGGCCGGAGCGCAGGGTATAAATACTGTCTATATGAATTAACACCGCGTACTTCGGCGGCTTCATCCCATTTTTTTCCGCAAACGTCAACGCATCGTCAAACGGCTTGCCCGCCAGAAACAGTTCGGGCGTGCCAACGAAGCGGTAACCGTCCAGCGCCTCGCGATCGATGATCACCACGGCCATTTTCGAGCCGGCCTTGATGTTTTTCAGCGTTTGGCCACCGGTATTTTCGTTGTAAATCAGCGTACGGTCATCATAGAGGCGCAAAGAGCGCTTGGGGCCGATATCGGGAACGCCGTTCGGGCTGCTGGTCGCCTGCACAGGCAGCTGTTTAGCCAGCATCTTCTTCATCTCGTCATTCAATTCATTCATTACAGATGACCCTCAGATTGGTGTGTCACTTTTAATGCAAGGTAGCGGAAGCGTTGGCCGCCGGCGCGCAGACGCTGGTTTCCGGCAGCCGGTGTTCGCGCAGCAAGTGCAGAGTTTCAATCCTGAAACGCAGCAGGTGCCGTTCGGCGATCTGCTGCATCTGTTCGCACAGCGACGTATCGTCCAACAGTTGCTCGATAGCGACTCGGGCCTGATGAACATGCAGCTCGACGCCGCGAAGAGGCTTCTGCCGCAGGCGCAGATGGGTAATGTTGTTGAACGTGACGATCAGCGCGGCAAGGGCAGACTCGAAAATATTCAGCGCTTCAAATCTGGCGGTATATTCCGCATTCAGCCAGGGCTTCTCGGCGATGATCGCCTGAGCCCCCTCCAGCGCCTGTTGATAGCGCGCCATCGCCAGGCGATCGCGCCGCTGATTGAATGCCGTGTTGCCCTCAGCGATCAGCGCCTCCCAGGCGGTAAACAAAGGTAATGCGTGCAGCAGTTTCTCAGCCATGAAATGCCTTCCATTTTCAGCCTGTCTTCATCCGCCGCCTGACGCCTCTCGCCAGGGGCACTCGCGTCTTACCATTGACCAATAAATGATAATGATAATTAATTGCATTTGAGATCGCAAGCGTGGCGCATGGCTGACTGTACAAAGGGGGGAAACGCGGTAGCAGGGGAAAAAGAGGAAGCAAAATGCGGCTGACGGGCAGCCGCATGGGCAGGCGATTTTAGTGCAACATAAACCAGCCGGCAGGCAGCGTGGCCACCAGCAGCAAGAAGATGCTGCTTTTTTCCAGGCGATTGAGCAGATTGATATCTCGATGGCCGCGGCGGGCATACATGAACACCAACAGCCCAGGCGCATACAGCAGCACCGACATCAGCAAGTGCATCAGCCCGGAAGCATACAGCAGCCACAGGCCATAGACGCAGGCGCCGGTGGCGGCGAAGATCAGGCGTTTGTCGCGGCGGCGGTAAGCCACCTTGAACAGAAACGCGCCAACCAGGAAGTAAGGCACCAGGATCATCTCTGACGCGATGGTCAACAGCGAGTTGTAGTTGCTGCCGGTCAGCCAAATCAGCACCAGCGCCAGTTGCACCGCGATGTTGGTCAGCCACAGCGAAGAGGACGGGGCGTGATGGCGGTTCTGCTTGCCGAACACGCGCGGAAACGCGCCGTGCTGCGCGGCCAGCAGCGGCACTTCCGCCGCCATGATGGTCCAGCTCAGGTAGGCGCCGCACACGGAAACGATCAGGCCGGCGGCGATGAGCACGTCTCCCCACGGGCCGATCAGTTCTACCATCAGCACCGCCATCGACGGATTGCGCATCTCCGCCAGTTCGCTGCGCGGCACCACGCCCAGCGACAGCAGCGTGACCATCAGATACACCGCCAGCGCCGACAGCACCGCCAGCATAGTGGCGCGGCCCACGTCTTTCTTATTGCGGGCGCGGGCGGAAACCACCACCGCGCCCTCCACGCCGATAAACACCCACAGGGTGATCAGCATGGTGTCCTTGACCTGTTCCCACACCGGTTTGCCGAGGGCGATGCCGTTGAAATCCAGTGTGAACACGTCCATTTTAAAGGCGATCGCCGCCAGAACGGCGAACATCCCCAGCGGCAACAGCTTGGCGAGGGTGGCCGCCAGATTGATGCTGGCGGCGGTTTGCACGCCGCGCAGCACCAGCGCGTGCACGATCCACAGCAGGGCAGATTCGGCGATCAGCGCCTGCCAGGTATTGCCGTCACCGAGGATAACGTTGCCACCGCGATCGGTAAAAATGCTCAGCGCCGCGAACACGATCACCAGATACGAGACGTTGGCGATCACGGCGCACAGCCAGTAACCCCAGGCGGAGCAGAAGCCCACCAGTTCGCCGAATCCTTCTTTGGCGTAGGTGAAGATGCCGCCGTCCAGATCCGGACGCAAACGCGTAAGCAACAGCATGGCGAATGCCAAAAACAGAATGCCGACGCCGGTGATCCCCCAACCCAGCAGCAGCGCGGCGGGGCTGGCGACCTGCGCCATGTTTTGCGGCAGACTGAACACGCCGGCGCCCAGCATCGAGCTGAGCACCAAAGCGGTTAGCGCGGTAAGACCGAGTTTTTTTTCCAATGACGGATCCTGAACGCAGAATAAACAACTGGAAGGGAACTGCTTGGCGGCAACAATGTATTAACAACCACTGCGCGAATAGACAATAGCCCTAAAAATTGGCGCAAATTCTACGGAGGGATGATTAGAGATGCAATGATTGAATATGCGGAATTTACAAAAAACTATTCAACGCGCGATGGAAAAAGCGGCAATAAAAACGGGCAGCTCAAGGGCTGCCCGATGGTAAACCTAAAAACGGGTTTTATTTGAACAGATCGGCGCTGACGGTCAGGTTGCCGCCGCTCTTGTTCTGCCACTGGCGGGTGACGTGGTAGTACTTGGCGCCTTTCTCGGCCGCGCGTTTCGCCACTTCGGTGGAGACATCGGTCATGCTGTTGAAGTGGCCGGTGAAGGTGACGGAATCGAACGGCACCATCTGCGCGGCGGTCACGTTGTTCACTTCCTGGATCTTGGTGCCGTTAGGCAGCGTGACGGTATAGCGTTGGCCGGTAGAGGACTGGGTTTCGAAGAAACGGCCCACTTCGCGGCTTGGCGAACCGGAAGACGCGACGCCAGGAATTTCGACTTTCGCGGCTGCGGCGCCGCCGGCGGCCAGGGCGGCGCGCCCGGCGTCAGAATCGGCCGGAATGGCGTCCGGGCTCTGCACGCGGCGTTTCGGCGCATCGGCCTTATAGATATAGGCGGTGACGAACTGGTTGCCGCCGGAGTTGGCGTCAACCTGGCGCACGATGAAGAACGAAGCGGCGCCTTTTTTCTTCGCTTCTTTGGAGATGGCGTCGTTGATGTCCGGCTGGCTGCGGTAGAAGCCGCTGACGCTCACGGTATCGTAAGGCTCCAGCAGGTAGGCTTCCTCTTTAGGCAGTTCGTTCACGCCGTTAAATACGCGGTATTTTGGTGTTTTGCTCACTTCTGGCGCATCTTTATGATAAAGGTCTGCGGTGACGCGCCAGTTGCCGCCGTTGTTGCTGTTGTTGCTGTCCTGGATATAGAAGGAATCGGCACCCAGTTTGTCTGCACGGCGGGATACGGCGTCGACGGCTTCATTGATGGCATTGAAGCGGCCGGTAATCGTGATGCGATCAAACGGCTTCAGTGCCGCTGCTTTCTCAGGAGTTAACTCTTGCGCCGCATGAGCAGACAGCGCGGTGAGTGATAACAAGGCTGACGCGATGATCGTGGTCTTCAGCTTCATAAAAAATCCTTTCGCCTAGCGCATTAACGTTTATAACGTACTGAACTGTTTAAGTGTAATTCAGCCGTCGATTATTACATGTAATTCTGAAAACTGTCTCAGCATTTTATGTTATCCCGTGCGACAAATCGCCGATGGCGACGCGGGGCGCACGGATGGCACCGCCGTCATAAGTTTCCATAATAACGGCTTTGGTGTCATTAATGTTAATTATTCACAAAATGATAACTTTTATGCTTTTACGCCGCGCGCGGCCATAAATCGTTACGCCGGGCGTAAACCTCTTGTCACGCAGAATGTGCTGTTCTGTATGGATTTTTTCACTGTAAATTGCGATTTGTCATATCGCGCGCGGCGTTTTTATGTAAAAACAGGGATGAATGCGTAAGCAATTATGGATCATCGACCTTATTTTCAGTAGGTTATAGTTGGCGCCTGAAATCAGTGCGGGCAAGTTAACGCAATGCTCGCCGACGGCGCCGTGCTATGGGCAGGAAAATAATAAACATCATCCAAGACAGGTGAGAAGGGAACATTATGCGTATTGGTGTACCAAGAGAGCGGTTGGCCAATGAAGCCCGGGTCGCAGCCACGCCGAAAACGGTGGAACAACTGCTGAAGCTGGGTTTTACCGTCGCGATTGAACGCGGGGCGGGCAAACTGGCCAGTTTTGAAGACGTCGCTTACGAAGCCGCCGGCGCGGCGCTGGTGGACGAAAGCGAAGTGTGGCAGTCGGATCTGATCCTGAAAGTCAACGCGCCGCAAGACGACGAGATCGCCTTGATGCGCGAAGGCAGCACGCTGGTCAGCTTTATCTGGCCGGCGCAAAATCCCGAATTGATGGCCAAGCTGGCGGCGCGCAACGTCACCGCGCTGGCGATGGACTCGGTGCCGCGCATCTCGCGCGCCCAGTCGATGGACGCGCTGAGCTCGATGGCCAACATCGCCGGCTACCGCGCGATCGTCGAAGCGGCGCATGAGTTCGGCCGTTTCTTCACCGGCCAGATCACCGCCGCCGGCAAAGTGCCGCCGGCCAAGGTGATGATCATCGGCGCCGGCGTGGCCGGCCTGGCGGCGATCGGCGCCGCGGGCAGCCTCGGCGCCATCGTGCGCGCCTTCGACACCCGCCCGGAAGTGAAAGAGCAGGTGCAGAGCATGGGGGCGGAGTTCCTCGAGCTGGATTTTGAAGAGGAAGCGGGCAGTGGCGACGGCTACGCCAAAGTGATGTCCGAAGCCTTTATCAAGGCCGAGATGGCGCTGTTCGCCGCGCAGGCGGCGGAGGTTGACATCATCGTCACCACCGCGCTGATCCCGGGTAAACCGGCGCCGAAGCTGATCACCAAAGAGATGGTGGCGTCGATGAAGCCGGGCAGCGTGATCGTCGATTTGGCGGCGCAAACCGGCGGCAACTGCGAACTGACCGTGGCCGACACCATTACCGTGACCGACAACGGCGTGAAAATCATCGGCTATACCGATCTGCCGAGCCGCTTGCCGACCCAATCTTCGCAGCTGTACGGCACCAACCTGGTCAACCTGCTGAAGCTGCTGTCGAAAGAGAAAAACGGTGAGATCGATATCGATTTCGACGATACGGTGATCCGCGGCGTTACCGTGGTGCGCAGCGGTGAAATCACCTGGCCGGCGCCGCCGATCCAGGTCTCGGCCCAACCGAAAGCGGCGCCCGCCGCCGCACCGGCCGCCAAACCCGAAGCCAAACCGACCTCGCCGTGGCTGAAGTATGGCCTGATGGCCCTGGCGATCCTGCTGTTCGGCTGGCTGGCGGACGCGGCGCCGAAAGAGTTCCTGTCGCACTTTACCGTGTTCGCGCTGGCCTGCGTGGTCGGTTACTACGTGGTCTGGAACGTCAGCCACGCGCTGCATACCCCGCTGATGTCGGTTACCAACGCGATCTCAGGGATTATCGTGGTCGGTGCGCTGCTGCAAATTGGCCACGGCGGCTGGGTGAGTTTCCTCTCCTTTATTGCCGTGCTGATCGCCAGCATCAATATTTTCGGTGGGTTCACCGTCACTCAGCGCATGCTGAAGATGTTCCGCAAGAACTAAGGGGTAACAAATGTCTGGAGGATTGGTTACAGCTGCATACATTGTTGCCGCTATTTTGTTTATTTTCAGCCTGGCGGGCCTGTCGCGTCATGAAACGTCGAAGCAGGGCAACCTGTTCGGCGTCGCCGGCATGGCGATCGCGCTGATCGCCACCATCTTGGGGCCGGATTCCGGCAACGTCGGCTGGATCATCATCGCCATGATCATCGGCGGCTCGATCGGCGTCTATCTGGCGAAAAAGGTCGAGATGACCGAAATGCCGGAGCTGGTGGCGGTGCTGCACAGCTTCGTTGGCCTGGCGGCGGTGCTGGTTGGCTTCAACAGCTACCTGGATCACGGCGCGCCGATGGAGCCGGTGATGGCGAATATCCATCTGACCGAAGTGTTCCTCGGCATCTTTATCGGCGCCGTGACCTTCACCGGGTCGATCGTCGCCTTCGGCAAGCTGCGCGGCATCATCTCTTCCAAACCGCTGATGCTGCCGAACCGCCACAAGCTGAATCTGGCGGCGCTGGTGATCTCGTTCCTGCTGCTGGTGGCGTTCGTGCGTACCGACAGCGTGGGCTGGCAGGTGATAGCGCTGCTGCTGATGACGGCGATCGCACTGGCGTTCGGCTGGCATCTGGTCGCCTCGATCGGCGGCGCCGACATGCCGGTGGTGGTGTCGATGCTCAACTCTTACTCGGGGTGGGCGGCGGCCGCTGCGGGCTTCATGCTGAGCAACGATCTGCTGATCGTCACCGGCGCGCTGGTGGGTTCTTCGGGGGCGATACTGTCTTACATCATGTGCAAGGCGATGAACCGTTCGTTTATCAGCGTGATCGCCGGCGGTTTCGGCAGTGACGGTTCATCCACCGGCGACGCCGAAGAGATGGGCGAATACCGTGAAACCACGGCGGAAGAGGTGGCCGAGCAGTTGAAGAACTCCACCTCGGTGATCATCACCCCGGGCTACGGCATGGCGGTGGCGCAGGCGCAGTATCCGGTGGCGGAAATCACCGAAAAACTGCGGGCGCGCGGCGTGAAGGTGCGTTTCGGCATTCACCCGGTCGCGGGGCGCTTGCCGGGCCACATGAACGTGCTGCTGGCGGAAGCGAAGGTGCCGTACGACGTGGTGCTGGAGATGGATGAAATCAACGACGATTTCCCGGATACCGATACCGTGCTGGTAATTGGCGCCAACGATACGGTGAACCCGGCGGCGCTGGAGGATCCGCGCAGCCCGATCGCCGGCATGCCGGTATTGGAAGTGTGGAAAGCGCAGAACGTGATCGCGTTCAAACGCTCGATGAACACCGGCTACGCCGGCGTGCAGAACCCGCTGTTCTTCAAGGAGAACACCCAGATGCTGTTCGGCGACGCCAAAGACAGCGTGGAAGCGATTCTGCGGGCGTTGCAGAAGTAGAATTGGGCAACCAAAAAAACGGGCCGCTAAGCGGCCCGTTTTTTATGCACGAAGGTTAATCTTCGTCGTCATGCTCATCATCTTCATCCGCCTCGATCGGGCAGTTGAAGTTTTCCGGTTTAATCACCAGCAGGTCGCATTTCAGATGATCGATCACATGTTCCGCGGTGTTGCCGATAAAGGCGGCTGAAATACCGGTACGGCCCAGGGTGCCCAGCACCACCACGCCGGCCTGCAGATGTTCGGCCAGATCGGGGATGACCTCTTCCGGCAGGCCTTTTTCCACGTGGGTGAACTCTTCCTTAATGCAGAATTTCTGCCGCAGCGCCTTCATGGCGATCAGATGCTGGCCGCGAATGGCGTCGTTGTAGACGCTCGGGTCGAAGTCGGGCAATTCGATGGCGATGTTGATCGGGGTAACGGGATAGGCACCGACCAGATGAACCTCGGTCTGGTTGACGTTTTGCGCCAGTTCGACGGTTTCTTGCACCAGTTTGATATTGAGCGGGTCGTGATAGGGTTCTTCGCTGGCCAGATTGACCGCCACCAGCGCCTTGCCGCCTTCCGGCCAGGGCTGGTCTTTCACCATCCACACCGGGCAAGGGCATTTGCGCAGCAGGTGCCAGTCGGTGGGGGTAAAGATCACCGACTCCAACCGGTCGTGCTGGTGCGCCATTTTCAGCAGCAGGTCATGTTGACCGGAAAGCACTTCCTGAATGATGGCTTCGAAGGGGCGGTTATGCCAAACCACTTTGATTTCGATCGGCACGCCGTCGTTGAGATAGAAGCGGCACTGCTCGTTGATCCAGGCGGCGCGTTGGCTGATCACACCTTGCCGCATCGCCGTTCTTTCATCCGGGGAGAGCAGGGTCGTCATTTCGTAAGAGAAGTCATAGATGGGCAGGAAGGCCTTGATGCGCCCGCCGTTCCGTTTTACCAGGTACACGGCGCGGCGCAATGCCGGCTGATCGTCCTGATTGGGGTCAATAGCCACCAGAAGATTCTGATACTTCGCCATAGGGCCTCCTTACAGCTGAAATCAACAGTCTGTTAATTTACAGAGTAACCCAACATTGAAAAACAGAACAACAACGGAAGCGTGCCGGATCAACAATTTCGGTGAAATGTTGATCCGGCGGGGGGATCAGGCGTTGACGGTCACGTTGATGCGCGGCGTACCGGCCAGCACCGACAGCGCGTCGGCGTTTTCGATGGTGATGTATTTGCCTTTCACGCTGAGGATTTCGCTTTTCTGGAAGCGCCCCAGCAGGCGGCTGATGGTTTCCACCGTCAGCCCAAGGTAGTTGCCGATGTCGCCGCGGGTCATGGTCAACCGGAACTCACGCGGTGAGAAGCCGCGCTCCGCAAAGCGGCGCGACAGGTTGTAAACGAACGCCGCCAGGCGCTCTTCGGCGTTTTTCTTCGACAGCAGCAGGATCATGTCCTGGTCGCCTTTGATCTCGCCGCTCATCAACCGCATGATTTGCTGACGCAGGTTCGGCATTTTGCCGGACAGATCGTCGAGGGTCTCGAACGGGATCTCGCACACCATCGAAGTTTCCAGCGCCTGAGCGAAGCTCGGGTGCTTCAGGCCGCCGATGGCGTCGAAGCCTACCAGGTCGCCCGCCAGGTGGAAGCCGGTGATCTGCTCATCACCTTGCTCGGTGATGGTGTAGCTTTTGATGGTCCCGGAACGGATCGCGTACAGCGATTTCAGCTCGTCGCCGGCCTTGAACAAGGTCTGGCCTTTCTGGATGGGCTTCTTCCTCTCGATAATGTTGTCGAGCTGGTCCAGCTCGTGAGCATTGAGGGTGAAAGGAATGCACAGCTGGCTGATGCTGCAGTCCTGGCAATGGATCGCACAACCACCAGACTGGATACGACGAATCACGCGTTTTTCCGGGATCATAGATTACGCTCATTCAATAATTGATATGAGTCAATTTTAACATCTTTTGCTGCAGCTGATAAGGGTGGCATTAGCATGAATAGGGGTATTGTGTGCGAATTTTGCGCACACATGCCGCCGATTATTCTGTATCGGACTGAAGTTATGAGTATTATTTGTGACTTATGTGTTCTATTCACACAAGTTATTAATAGTGCCCTGCGGGCACGAGCGCGGCGTTGGGCACTGTGCTTTATTAAGCAGCGCCAAACAATGGCGCTGGATAAGCCGATCGCAGCGGCTACAGCAAACTTTTCGGCAGGTAGCCTTCATGCTGCAGCAGCCACTGCTTGCGCTGTACGCCGCCGGCATAGCCGGTCAGCGCGCCCTGCGAACCGATCACTCGATGGCAGGGCACCACGATGCTGATCGGATTTGAACCGTTGGCCATGCCGACGGCGCGCGAGGCGGTCGGACGGCCGATGCGTTGCGCCAGCTGGCCGTAGGTCAGGATCTCGCCACAGGGGATTTGGCGCAGCTGTTGCCAGACGGTGCGCTGGAACTCGGTGCCGGCGGTCATCACCGGCAACCGATCGATAATGCTCAGTTCCCCGGCGAAATAGCGCTGCATGGCGTCGGTCAGCCCGCTGGGATCGCGCTGTTCGCGCAGGGTGAACCGATCGGCGCGGTAGTGGGTGTTCAGCAGCTTCATCAGGCGCGCTTCGTGATCGGTCCAGTCGATCGCCCGCAGGCGCCCCTGTTCATCGGCAATCAGCACCAGTTCTCCCACCGGCGTGGCGGTACGATCAATCAAAAAAGTCTGCATCTGGCTCACTCCTCAGTTTAGTGTGGCGATTATCGCATGAAATGGGAGGGTGCGATGGCGGATTTCGGACATGCTGATGGGCAACCGCAGGGTTGCCCGAATAGCCGGCTTACGGTAAGGCGGGGAGTTATTGTGCGATAAATTTATAAAATAAATTTATAAGTCATCAAGACAAGTTGTGTCTTGTTTATTATTTAAGCAGGCAGTAACGCTTTGTGCTTACTTATAGCTGATAGTCACGCGCTTTAAATGGGGATCGTTATTCACCAACTCACTGCTGACGGCAGAAACTAATTCTTTTGGCATCTCTTTTAACGAAGAGGATATATACCCGTTCTGATATTCCGTCACTTTACCGAAGCAGCTGGAGATAAGCTTTTCATCCTGATGTTTGACGGTGCAGGCCGGCGTGGTAATGGCGCCGGTGAAGCGCACGACGCCGGAGGCGACCTGGCTGCCGGAAAGCGGTTTTGCTTGCAGAGCGAAGGGCAGAATGACCAATGCGCTTAATACGGCTAAGTAATGGTTCATATGCTGTTCCTTTCAGAGTAAAAACACTGCCAATTAAAAAACAAGCGCGCTTGTTTTCATCAAATAAGCTATTTCGCTTGGAGAAATAAAAACGAATGGGCAAAAATCCTACTGCCCGCATTCAATGAATTTGATAATAGGGAGGTAGGATGAGTAAAACCATGATTTGGATCATAGTGAAGACCGGTTAATGATTTCAGGCGCAGGCGGGATAACAGGCTGTGATCGTTCTCTCAGGAAAGTCGGACAAGGGCGGGCTGTTTCGTCCCCGTTGCGCGGCGGCAGCAACGGGGGCGAGAGCGGGGTTACAGCATGCCGCTGCTGCCGCAGATGCGGATCTTTTCCGCCACCACTTCTTTCATCGCCAGCTTGCCGGGGACGATGTATTTGCGCGGATCGTTGGCATCCGGGTGCTGTGAAAAGTAGCTTTTTACCGCATCGGCGAAGGCGATTTTCAATTCGGTGGCGACGTTGACCTTGCAAACGCCGAGCGAGATCGCGCGCTTGACCATCGCTTCCGGAATGCCGGAAGCGCCGTGCAGTACCAGGGGGACGTCCACCTGCTCGCGGATCAGCGCCAGGCGCTCGAAGTCCAGCTTCGGTTCGCCGTGGTACAGGCCGTGGGCGGAACCGATCGCCACCGCCAGCGAATCGATGCCGGTGGCGGCGACGAACTCGCGTGCCGCCACCGGGTCGGTATAGAAGCTGTCCGCCGTATCGACGATCAAATCGTCTTCCTGCCCGCCCAGGCGGCCCAGCTCCGCCTCCACGCTGGCGCCGTAGCGGTGGCACAGGGCCACTGCGGCGGCCACCTTGGCGATATTCTGCTCGAACGGCAAATGGGAGCCGTCGATCATCACCGAGCGGATGCCGCTTTTTACCTTGTGCTCGATGTCATCGAGCTCTTCGTGATGATCGAGATGCAGCGCCAGCGGCAGATCGTAGCGGTGCGCGGCCGCCTGGCAGATGCCGATCAGGTAGTCGGTGCCGGCATAGCTGAAGGTGCCGGGCGTGCCGGCCATGATCACCGGCGAGCGCAGCTCGGCGGCGGTCTCCGCCACCACCTGCACGGTTTCCAGATTGTGGACGTTAAACGCCGGCACGGCGTAACCCTGGCGCTGCGCCTTTAGCAGCATGTCTCGGTTGGCTATCAGATACATGGGATCTCCTTACAGCTCGAGGGAAGGAAAACGGTAAATCGTCACGCCTTTCACCACCCGGTTAACCTCGCCGGTCGGGCAAGGGTTGTCCGGGGTCAGCCCCAGCGCCAGCGAACTCTCGAAGGCCAGCATTTGGCTGAACAGCAGGTACGGGAACAGCAGCCAGATATCGTCAGCGGCATCGTGCATATGCAGCAGGGCATCGGCGAGAGGTTGGCGTTCGCCGGTCAATCCGACCAGCTGCATTGCCAGTCCGTCGCGCTGCAGTTCGTTCCACAGGTCGCGGTCATACTGACGGGCGTAGTCGTGGTGGGAGAACATCAGCACCACCAATGTCTGGCCGTCGACCATAAATTTCGGGCCATGGCGCAGGCCGAGCGGCGAGTCGTAGCGCGTAACGATGCGGCCGGCGGTCAGCTCCAGCATCTTGAGCGAAGCCTCTTCGGCGAGGCCGGTAAAGCAGCTGCCGCCGAGGGTGATATAACGGCGGAAACCGCTGGCGGCCAGCGCCTTCACCTGCGGCTGCAGCGTTTCGCGCAGTGTGCGGCAGCGCTGCACCATGGCGTTCAACGGCGCCTGGGCGGCCTCAAGCGACGTTGGGCCGAGCAGCAGCGCGGCGCTCAGCATCATGCAGCTGAAGCTGGAGGTCATGGCGAAGCTCTGATCGTTGGCGCCCTGCGGCATTACCAGCGAGCAGACGTTGCCACGCTGATGCGCGTACTGCGCCAGCCGGCTGTCCGGGTTGCACACCAGCATCAGGTGGTAGCTTTCCGGCAGCAGTTGGTCGGCCAGCTCCACCGTCGCCACGCTTTCCGGGCTGTTGCCCGAGCGGGCGAAGGAGACCAGCAGCGTCGGCCGCTCAGGGTCGAGATACTGCAGCGGGTTGGCGACAATATCGGTGGTGCCGTAGGCCACCACGTCGCGGCCGGTGCGTTCGCGCAGCCAGGGGGCCAGAGCGCGGCCGGCGAACGCCGAGCTGCCGGCGCCGCACAGCACGATTTGCAGGCGCGGATTGGCCAGCAGCGGCGCCAGGAACGGCTGCCACTGCGCCTGTTGATCCTGCAGTTGGCGATGCAGCGTCGCCCACAAATCCGGCTGTTGCCAAATTTCTGCGGCGGTATGCCAGGCGTTGCGCTGCTTCAGCCAATTCGTCTCGTAAGAGAAATACGCGTTCATGATGACAGCTCCTTAAAAAGCCTCGGTTAACGGTCGGCGATAATCACGTCGATCCCTAAATGGTGCAGCGCCTGCAGATAGTGTTCAGGAATGCGGCTGTCGGTGACCAGGCGGTGGATCTGGCCGATGTCGCGGATCATGCAAAAGCTGGTGCGGCCGAATTTGCTGGCGTCGGCGATGGCGATCACTTCGCGCGCCACCTCGCACATCACCCGGTTCAGCTGCGCTTCGCCCGGATCCGGCGTGGTGATGCCGCTCGCGAGATCGAAGCCGTCGACGCCGAGAAAAAGCTTGTCGAACCGATACTGGCGCAGCTGTTGTTCGGCGGCGGGGCCGTACAGCGACCAGGCTTTGCGGCGCACGCTGCCGCCGACCACCATCAGGTCGATCTGCTCGTTGTTGGCCAGTTCGAAAGCGATGTTGAGCGCGTTGGTCATCACCACCAGATCCTTTTTCCCCGCCAGCTGCGGCGCCATTTGGCTGGTGGTGGAGCCGGAGTCGAGGATGACGGCGTCGCCGTCTTCAATCAGCGCCGCCGCCGCGCAGGCGATGGCGTGTTTTACGTCGCGATTGATGCGGCCCTTGTCCTGCAGCGGGCGGTCGAAGGCGAACTGTTTGTTCAACATGGCGCCGCCGTAGGCACGCACCGCGCAGCCGTGTTTTTCCAGCTGGCGCAGATCGCTGCGGATGGTGACGCTGGACACCGAAAACTGCTGGCTAAGCTGCTCCACGCGCACCGTGCCCTCGCGGCACAGCTGGTCGATAATTAATTCCCGGCGTTTTGCGGTATTGATCATTAATGCAGACTCCTGATTTACCTGTAGCCGTGCCCGACCGCGGCTTAATAAGCCGCAGCGATACCGACCGGAGCGCTTTCAGTTGTTCGTGGCAAATTACAGCAAACGAAACACTGAAATGCAATCGATTAATTTTAAAATATCCATATCTATCAGTTGGTTATATTTGATTTTGCTTTCGGTTGAGCGGCAACCGAAAGCGGTGTTAACGCAAAGTGAAAACGGCAAATTCGTTATTTTTCAGTCGCCAATTCCCAGCGCTTATTCATTCAGTCCATCGATGCCGAAAGCCGCAGCGATCGCTCGACAACCGCCGGGCTTTCACTGTTTTTTTATGCCGGCGCGCTTAAAAGCGCTGCGCCGCGCACGCCGCTGCTGTCACCGTGCACCGGCGGGAACACCGCCGCCGGTTCCACGCCCGGCAGCAGCCAGCGCCGCATCGCCGGCGGCAACAGCCGATACAGCTCGCCGACGTTGGACAGCCCGCCGCCCAGCACGAAGGCATCGACGTCCAGCAGCAGCTGTAAGCCGGCCAGCGCGCTGGCCAGGATGTCGACGTACATGGTCATCAGCCGTTGTGCGAGCGCATCACCGGCACGATAGCAGGCGACCAGCGCCGGCACGTCGGCGGCCGGATGGGAGAAATGGCGGCTCAGCGCCAGCAGCCCGCTGCCGGAGACGTAGCGTTCAAAGCAGCCGGTCAGCCCGCAGTTGCAGCTGAACAGCGGCAGATCGTAACGTTGCGCCAGCTGGGCCGATATCGGCATATGGCCCCATTCGCCCGCCACGCCGCTGCGCCCTTTGTGCAGTTGCCGGTTCACCACCAGGCCGCCGCCGGCACCGGTGCCGATGATGGCGCCGAACACCAGCGGCAGGTGCGCGGTTTGCGGCGTGCTGGCTTCCGACAGCGCGAAGCAGCGGCAGTCGTTCTCGATGGCGATAGGTCGCGCCAACGCCTGCGTCAGGTCATCCGCCAGGCAATGGCCGGTCAGGCAGGGCACGTTGACCGCTAACTGGCGGCGGCTGACGGGATCGGTGATCCCCGGTAAACCGATGCCGATGCTGCCGCGCGTGTGCAGTTCGCGATCCGCCTGCTCGGCCAGCCCGGCGATGCAGGCCACGAACTCGCCGTAATCGCCGGTTGGGGTGCGCACCCGCTGGAGCAGCACCTGATTGAGCCGGCGATCGTAAGCGGCCATTTCAATTTTGGTGCCGCCGATGTCGAAGCCGTAACGCATCTCTCTCATCGCCATGCTTTAGGCTCCGCTCAGGGTGACCACCGCCGCCTCGCGGCGTGCGCGTTCGGCGGCGAACACCATCAGGTGGCTCTCCAGCGCTTCCGCCGGGCCGGCCAGCACCTGGCTCGGATCGTTGGCGCGAATGGCCGCGATAAAGTGCTGCATCAGGTAGTAGTCGCCGCCGCCGTGGCCGGCCATGGCGTGCAGATCCTGGCCGGCGTCGGTGTCGTAATGCGTTTCACCGTCGTCGAGGAACGAGGTGATGCGGATATGGCGGCCGTCGCCTTCCAGGCAGCCGCGGCTGCCGAAGATGCGGGTGTGCCGATCTTCGTGGCGGGTAAAGGCCGTCATGGTGAACGACGCGGTGCGGCCGCCGGCGAACTGCATATTGACCACCTGATGGTCGACCACATTATTGTCGCAGCGGTAGACGCAGCGTCCGTAAGGCCCGTCGCGCAGCGCCGCCCGCAGCGTCGTCTGGTCGGGTTCCGGCGTCAGCACCCGCAGAAAACCGGGCGTGGCCTTGTGATTGTCGCCCAGATAGATGCGTTTGGCGGAATAGGGGCAGTTTGCCTCTACCGCGCAATCCAGGCAGTTGTCCGCCGCGCCGGCCGGTTGGTTTTCCTGGCGGAAGTGGCGCAGGTTGCCGAAGGAGCTGACCTGTTCGCAGGGCTGTTCCATCACGTAGCGGATCCAGTCGATGTCGTGGCAGGATTTCTGCAGCAGCATAAAAGCGGCCTGCCGATCGTTGCGCCAGTTGCCGCGCACGAAGGAGTGGGCCTGATGCCAGTAGCCGACCGGTTCCAAATGTTGCAGGCTGACGATATCGCCGATCGCGCCGTCGCGCAGCAGCTGCTTGAGCTTTTGGGTATAGCGGGTGTAACGCAGCACGTGGCCGACCGAGAAGATCAGCTTTTGGCGCGTCACCTCGGCGACGATGGCGCGGCACTCGTCGGCGTCCGGCGACAGCGGTTTTTCCAGCAGCATGGCGTAGCCCTGGCGGGCGAAGGCCAGCGCCGGTTCGAGGTGCATCTGATCCTGGGTGCAGATCAGCACCGCGTCGGCCAGCTTGCCGGCGTCGGCGGCCTGACGCCAGTCGGTGAAGACGTTTTCCGGCGCGATGGCATGCTGCGCCACGAACGGCTCGCGGTAGGCGTCGCGCGGTTCCGCTACCGCCACCACCTGCATCAAATCGGGATGCGCCAGCGCATAGCGCGAGTAGATCTCACCGCGCGCCCCGGCGCCGACCACCAGCACCCGCACCGGGCGATGGGCAAAGCTGTTGGGTTGTGTTGACGACATTGCTGGATACTCCGCTGTTGTTATTTGAGGTTTTGGCCGCTGAGCTCGTCGAACAAATGCGCGCGCGTCAGATCGAATGCCAGATGAATGTTTTCGCCGAGGCGCGGCTCCCAATCCGGCAGCGACGCCATGCGCAGCACGAAGCGCAGATCGGCCAGTTCGCAGTGCAGCAGCTCTTCGTTGCCCATGCGCTCGATAGTGACGATCTGCGCCGGGAAACAGTTGGCGCTGCCGGGCGCGCACAGCCGCAAGGACTCCGGCCGGATGCCGAGACACACCCGCGCATGCGGGTAGTCCGCCAATTGCCGTTGCAGCGCAGGCGGCAGATCGAGCTGGTGCTGCAGGCCGATACGCAGCCGCACCGTTTGGCCGTCGCGCACGATCGCCAGATCGTGCAAATTCATCGACGGGCTGCCGATAAACTCGGCGACGAAACGGTTGGCGGGGTGGTGGTACAGGTTGATCGGTTTATCCACCTGCATGATGGCGCCGCGGTTCATCACGCAAATGCGATCGCCCATGGTCATCGCCTCGACCTGATCGTGGGTGACGTACACCATGGTGGCGGCGGCGCCTTCCTGCTTCAGCTGGTTGTGCAGTTCGATCAGTTGCACGCGCATCGACACCCGCAGCTTGGCGTCGAGGTTGGACAGCGGCTCATCGAACAGGAACACCTTGGGTTTGCGTACGATGGCGCGGCCGACCGCCACCCGCTGGCACTGGCCGCCGGAGAGTTGGCCCGGCTTGCGCTGCAGCAGATTGGTGATCTCCAGCTTTTCCGCCGCGTCGCGCACCCGGCGGTCGATCTCGGCCTTGCTCTCTTTGCCGATCAGGCCGAACGCCATGTTCTTGTACACCGTCATGTGCGGGTACAGCGCATAGTTCTGGAACACCATGGCGACGCCGCGATCCTTCGGCATGCTGTCGTTGACGCAGCGATCGTGGATCAGGATCTGCCCCTCGCTGACGCTCTCCAGCCCGGCGATCATCCGCAGCAGGGTGGATTTGGCGCAGCCGGACGGGCCGACGAACACCATAAATTCCCCATCCTCAATGTCCAGATCGACGCCGTGCAGCGCGTGGAAACCGTTGGGGTACACTTTTTTAACGCTGTTTAACTGAATTCCGGCCATGTCGTTTACCTTGTCTGCGCGTTAGCCTTTCACCCCGGCGCTGGCGATGCCCTGGATGAAATAGCGTTGGAAAATAATGAACAGCATCAGCATCGGGATCACCGCCATCAGCGCCCCGGCCATCAGCAACGGGTATTCCACCCCGGCGCGGCTGGAGAGCGAGGCCAGCCCAACCGGCAGCGTCAGCTTCTCGGTGGTGGTATTGACGATCAGCGGCCACATCAGGTTGTTCCAGCTCCACAGACCGTTGATGATGACGCAGGCGATAATGCCGGGCCGGATCAGCGGCAGCATGATGCGCCAGAAGATGGCGAAGTAGCTGTAACCGTCGATCAACGCCGCTTCCTCCATCTCCTTCGGCACCGCCAGGAAGAACTGGCGCAGCAGAAAGGTGGCGTAAACGCTGAAAATGCCCGGCAGCACCAGCCCGGTGATGCTGTTGACCAGCCCCAGCTTCTGCACCACCAGGAATTGCGGGATCAGAAACGCCTGGCCGGGCACCATCAGGATCGACACGCACACCAGAAACACCGCGTCGCGGCCGCGAAAATGCAGGCGCGAGAAGCCATAGGCGGCCAGGGTGGCGATCGCCATCTGCAGGGTGACGGTGAAGAAGGTCGCCAGCAGCGAGTTGAGATAAAAACCGGCGAACGGGATTTCGTGCATCACCCGGCCGTAGGCCTGCAGGCTGGGATGCGCCGGCAGCAGCGTCAGCGGGATCTGAATGCTCTCGGCCTGGGTTTTCAGCGAGGTCACCAGCATCCAGATAAAAGGCACCACCGAGGCCAGCGCCGCCAGCCCCATAAACAGGTACACCAGCGTTTTCTTGCTTGCGTTCATATGCAGCTCCTCAGCTGACTTTCAGGCGCTTGCCGATCGCCATTTGAATCAGGGTGATCACCAGCGTGACGGCGAACAGCACCACGGTGATGGCGGAGGCGTAACCTTTTTCCTGCAGGTAAAACGCGTACTTGTAGAACAGGTTGGTGACGGTCATCACGTCGTTCTCCACCAGTGCGCGGTCGAACATCAGGAACACCACGTCAAAGACTTGCAGGATCTCGATAAAGCTCATCACCGACACGAAGAACAGCGTCGGCACCATCATCGGCAGCGTGATGCAGAAGAAGCGCCGCAGGGTGCCGATGCCGTCGATGTCCGCCGCTTCGTACAGCTGGCGCGGAATGCTCTGCAGCCCGGCCAGCAAAATGATGATCTTCAGCGCCAGCGACGACCAGATGATGATGATGGACACGCTGATGCGCACCACGTCCGGATCGGACAGCCAGGCGACCGGCGCAATGTGCAGCAGGCCCAACGCCTGATTGATCAGGCCGAAATCCTTGTTGAACAGCCATTGCCACACCATGGCCACCGCCGCGGGCATGGTGACCGCCGGCAGGAACAGCAGGGTGCGCAGCAGGCCTTTGCCGCGGATGTTCTGGTTGAGGCCAATCGCCAGCAGCAGCGACAGGCTCAGGCTGATCGGCACGCAGACCACCACGTAAAACAGGGTGTTGGCGGCGGCAGTGTAGAAGTCGTCGTCTTCAAACAGGTTGAGATAGTTATCGACGCTGATGCTGCTCCAGCGCATGAATTGGTTCAGATCGGTAAAGCTGTAGAAAATGTTCTGCAAAAAGGGGATCAGGTAAAACACCGTCACCCCCAACAGCAGCGGCAGGATCATCACCCAGCCCCAGAAGCGTTCGGCGCGTTCGAGCCGATTGAGCGCGGGGCGGGCGGTGCGCCGGGATGGTTTCAGGGTGACCGTAGCCGTTTCTGCCAGCGACATGTTGCCATTCCTCACCTATGACGTTCAGCGTGGGTCCACCGCGGCGCGCGCTCGGGGCAGCGCGCCGCGGCGGGGCGATTACTGCTCCATGACGCGCGCGATCTTCTTGACCGATTTGTCCATTTCCTGTTTGGCGTCCGCGCCCATAAAGATCTTCTTCAGGCTGGCGATCCACATGTTTTGCCACTTCGGCGTATTGGTGCCGGCGGTGGGGTAAGCCTGGGTCACTTCCAGGGTCTGGATGTAAGGCGAGACGTCGACTTTCTGAATCTGCTGCGCCCAGACCTTGGCCGCCGTCTTGTTGGCCGGGATCACCACCTTGGCCAGCTCCGCCTGTGAGGCCTCGCTGCTCATGAAGGCGATATATTTCCAGGCGGCCTGCTTGTGGGCGCTTTTCGCCGACATGGCGAAGGCCAAACTGTGGGCCACGCCGGACTGGCGTTCAATTTTGGGCATCATCACCACGCCGATGTGGTCGTTGATCAGCGGGTTATTGGCGAACGGCGCCGCCAGCCAGGAACCGGCATAGACCATCGCGGCGCGGTTGGACTGGAAGATGTTCTCGGTTTTGACTTCGCTCATCTGCTGGGCGCTTGGCATCAGGCCGTCTTTCATCATGCCCTGCAGCTGCTGATAGACCCAGAGGGATTTATCGTTGGCGATGTCGGTGGGCTGGCCATCTTTCGGCACGATGTGATTGCCGTTTTGGAACAGCAGGTTCATGTAACTGTCCTGACCGTCGATGCTGAGATCCATCACCAGCGGGAAGGCGGCGCCTTTCAGCCCGTTTTTCAGCGCGGCGGCCTTGCTCTTCAGATCGTCCCAGCTCCAGTCGCTGGTGGGATAGCTGACGCCGGCCTGATCGAACAGTTTTTTGTTGTACCACACGGCGATGGAATCGACGTCGCGCGGGATGGCCATCTGTTGGCCGTCGTACTGATAGGCTTTCACCGAGCTGGCGACCACGTCGTCCAGTTTAAGGCCGCTGTCCTTAATATAAGGCGCCAGCGGCTCCATAATGCCGTTTTTGGCGTACTGCACAAAATAAGGCATATTAATCCAGAATATATCCGGCGCTACGCCGCCGGCGGCAGCGGAATCTAATTTAACGAAATATTGCGCCGAGGGGGTTAATTCTATTTCTATTTTTATATCCGGATTAGCTTGTTCAAAACGCTTGGCAATCTCCTGTTCGGCGGGTAATTGGTTTCTGTCCCAAACGGCATAGCGTAAAGTTATTTTATCTGCGGCATGGAGCAGTGTGGGTAATAATAATGCGCTGGCAAGAATAGAATGCGCCAGCAGGCGGCCGGTATTTTTTATCGGTGACATTGCTTTCCCCTCGGTGAGCGACGAATAGCGTTTTTCGCAACGTAAATTCTTTCTATCCCTTAACTTTCAATGTGTCAATACACCCCCAAACGCCCAAAAATGGGGCGACAATGTTTCATTGTTGTTAAAATCGAAAGGCTTTTACGGCCAAGTGAAAGGGGTTTTTGTTCACATCTCATTAACCTTTTGGCGGGGTTTTTCCCCGGTGGCGCGGCATTTAGCGGCCTTCGCAGGCATAGGAATAACTGATAACCCTTGCACCATAATGGGGATTAAAAATATTTTTATTGTGCAAGCTTCAGCTTCTTTCATTTTTGTGATGCAAATAAACAAAAAAATCTTGCTGGGGCTGTCCGCGGAGGGCACTTGAACGTTTTTTATTGCCGGCTATTGTTTGTGGCGATAAAAGACGCTAGCCTGAATCTCACAACATTTATTCATCCAAAATAAAGAGGGCGAAATATCATGCGCCTGTCTCTGGTATTTACGCATTGCCTGGAAAAAGTATTTCATTGCCAAAATATGCCGCCCATTGCCGTGGAAAATCGGCTGAGCGGGTTAAATAACGAGGTGCTGTCCTGGCAGGCGGTGTACTGTTTGCAAACTCCGGGCAACGAGACTCGCCATGAGCTGTGTTATCAACTCGACGGGCCGCTGGCGGAGTATATCAGCGTGCGCCAGGTGCAATCGGTGCCGAGCGGTTTTCCCTGTTATCGCGAGACCGATGAGAATTACCTGACCACCGAGCCGGGCTTATTTCCTGATCCGCTGATACCGCTGCCGCAACGGCGTTTTTTTGCCGCCTGCCGCTATTATGGCAGCCTGTGGTTGACCCTGACGCCGCCGGCCGACGCGCAACTGGCCGGCGACTTTCCGTTGACCCTGCGGCTGCTGGATGCCCAGAGCGGCGAGGCGCTGGCCGAGGCCACACTGACGCTGCATCTGGTGCCCGCGGCGTTGCCGCCGCAAACGCTGTTGCACACCGAATGGCTGCACACCGACTGCCTGGCGGATTACTACCGTTTGGCGGTGTTCAGCCCGGCGTACTGGCGCGCGGTGCGCAACTTTGTGCGCTGCGCGGTGCAGGCCGGCGTCAATATGCTGCTGACGCCGCTGTTCACGCCGCCGCTGGATACCGCCGTTGGCGGCGAACGCACCACGGTACAGTTGGTGAGGGTGACACATTCGGCGCACGGGTATGGCTTCGATTTCAGCCGTCTGGCGCAGTGGGTGGCGTTGGCGCAGGAAGAGGGCATCGAGCACTTCGAAATCGCGCCGCTGTTTACCCAATGGGGCGCGGCGCATGCGCCGAAGATCGTGGTGGAGGAGCAGGGCGAGACGCGAACGCCGTTCGGCTGGCACACCGATGCGCAGGGCGAAGCGTATCAGCGTTTCCTACAGGCGCTGCTGCCGGCGTTGATCGCCTGGTTCCGCGAACGGGGGCTGGAACGGCAGGTATGGTTCCATGTTTCCGATGAGCCGACGTTGGACAACCTGGCGGCCTACCGGCGCGCCAGCGCCGCGCTGCGCCCGCTGCTGGATGGCTTCCGCACCTTCGATGCGCTGTCGGATTTCGCGTTTTATCAGCAAGGCCTGGTGGAAACCCCGGTCGTTGCGACCGACCACCTCGAACCTTTTATCGAACACCAGGTCCCCGGCCTGTGGGCCTATTACTGCTGCGTGCAGAAGACTGAGGTCGCCAATCGCTTCTTCGCTCAGCCTTCGGCGCGCAACCGCATATTGGGCGTGCAGCTGTATCTGTACCGCATCGCCGGCTTTCTGCACTGGGGATTCAACTTCTATAACAGCGCCCATTCGCGTGAACGCATCAATCCGTACGCGGTGACCGACAGCGGCCATGCGTTTCCCTCCGGCGATCCGTTCGTGGTCTACCCCGGTGAGGATCTGCAGCCGGTGGAGTCGCTGCGCCTGCGGGTGCTGCACCAGGGGCTGCAGGACATGCGCGCGCTGCAGCTGCTGGAGAGTTTGACCGATCGGGCGACGGTGGAAGCGCTTATAGAAAGTGAGCTGGGCATGCGCATCACCTTCAAGCGTTATCCGCACCAGGCCGGGCCGCTGCTGCGCCTGCGCGACGCGGTAAACCGCCGCATCGAAGCGTTGCTGGCGCCGATGTGAAGGCAAGTGGGGGCGAAAATGCGTCTTTCGCTCCCAATTCGCCATTACTTTGCTATACCTGATAGTCGATGGATTCACTTTATTGTCATGTAACTGACATGTCAGAGTCACGGCTCTGGCTTAAGTTTGCAGCGACTACGTCAGGAGATAACGCGATGTTCAGCCTGGATTCTCTGTTGCAAGATGCATTTCCACACCGCAATACCCCCGCCTGGCAGCGCAGCCTGCTAAGAACCCTTCTCTTCGAAAAAGAATTCAAACAGTTCGCCGCCGATTATCCCCATCTGAAAGGGCTCGATCTGATCGAGCAGGTGGTGGACTACTTTAACCTCAGCTGCGAACTGGTGGACGGCGATCTGGAAAACATCCCGAGCCAGGGGCCGGTGGTGCTCGTGGCCAATCACCCGATCGGCTCGCTCGACGGCTTGGTATTGCTGCGCGCCGTTGCCGCGGTGCGCCCGGACGTGAAAGTGGTGGCCAACCAGCTGCTGACCTACATTGAACCGCTGCGCAGCCTGTTCGTGCCGGTGGATAACGTCGCTTATAAAACCAGCCGCAAACAGATTGAAGGCATGCAGCAGCAGCTGGACAACCAGGGGGCGCTGATCCTGTTCCCGGCTGGCGAAGTGTCGCGCATGAGCCCGAAAGGCATCCGCGACGGCCACTGGCATACCGGTTTTCTGCGCCTGGCCGCCAAAGCGCGCGCGCCGATCGTGCCGATCCACATCAGCGCACGCAACAGCAACCTGTTCTACTTTACCTCTCTGGTCTACCGGCCGCTGTCGACCTTGCTGCTGGTGCGCGAAATGTTCCAGCAGCGGGGCGGGCGCATCAAGATCCGCGTCGGCGGCCGCGTGCCGTTCGCCAACTGGCACGACGGCCACACCAGCGCCAAGGATCTGGCGGAGCGTTTTCGCCGCCACGTCTATCGTCTGGGCCAGGGCAAGCCGGGGCTGTTCGCCAGCGAATCGCCGATCGCGCTGCCGGAAGATCGTCTGGAGCTGAAAAAGGCGCTGGCGAACTGCGAACGGTTGGGGGTAACGCCGGACGGTAAAACCATCTATCTCTATCGTCGCCATGACGAAGCGCGTACGCCAATCCTGCGCGAGCTGGGGCGCCTGCGTGAGATCGCCTTCCGCGCGGTGGGGGAAGGATCCGGCCGCCGCCGCGATCTGGACAGCTACGACGACGATTACTACCACCTGGTGCTGTGGGACGAGGAGGAGCTGGAGATCGTCGGCGCCTATCGCTTTATCCCTACCGCCGAACAAATTGCGCGCAAAGGGCTGGAAAGCATCTACAGCAACAGCCTGTTCCATTATGACCGCGATATGGAACCGATCCTGGCGCAGGGCATCGAGCTGGGGCGCAGCTTTATTCAGCCGGCCTATTGGGGCAAGCGCGGGCTGGACTATTTGTGGCTGGGCATCGGCGCCTATCTGTCGAAATACCCGCAGTACCGCTATCTGTTCGGCCCGGTGTCGATCTCCGGCGGCATGCCGCTGGCAGCACGTGATTTGCTGATCGCCTTCTATCGGCTCTATTTCTCGCCGGATCACGCGTTCGGCCAGTCGCGGCGGCCTTATCCGGCGTCGCTGCCGCAGGTGCTGGCGCAGTTTGCCGGGGACAACTATCAGGAAGATCTGGTGCGGCTGAAGAGCCTGCTCAGCAATATCGGCTGCTCGATCCCAACGCTGTACAAGCAGTACACCGAACTGTGCGAGCCGGGCGGGGTGCAGTTTATCGATTTCGGCACCGATCCGGCGTTCAACAACTGTATCGACGGGCTGGTGTTGGTGGATACCACGCGGCTCAAGCCATCGCGGTATCAGCGTTACATCGCGGTGCACCAGCCGCAGCCGGCCGAGACGGCATGACTACATTCTGACTCATGCCTTTTTGATCTAAGCACGACCTTGGGGCCGGCGACGGGATAGCGCTACGATAAACGTTTTGCTTTCCACCGCCGGAGCCCGTCATGCCCCATTCGTTTATCCCGCCGTTATTGTCCGCCGATGAACCCTCTGCCGCCGCCGTGGAAATCCCGCGCGGCAAAGCGCCCTTTTTGCTGCTGTGCGATCACGCCGGTAAGGCGATACCGCAATCCCTTGGCGACCTTGGTTTGCCGCCGGGGGAGATCGAACGCCACATCGGCTGGGACATCGGCGCGTTGAACGTGTCGCGCCATCTGAGCCGTCAGCTGGACGCCACCCTGATCCACCAGCGTTATTCACGGCTGGTGATCGACTGCAACCGGGCGCCCGGTATCGCCAGCTCGATCCCGCATTTGTCCGAACTGACGCCGATACCCGGTAATATCGGTATTGACGCCGAGCACGCGCTGGCGCGCGAGCGTGAGGTGTTTTTGCCGTATCACCACGCCATCGACGATCATTTGGGGCAGCGTCAGCTGCGCGAACTGCCGACAGCGGTGATCGCCATGCACAGTTTCACACCGGTGTTCAAAGGGGAATCGCGCCCCTGGCAGGTGGGGTTGCTGTTTAATCGCTACCCGGAATTTGCCCGGCTGCTGGCCGAGCTGCTGCGCGAAGAGGGGGATTTGCAGGTGGGGATCAACGAGCCCTATGCGATGACCGACGCCACCGACTACACGTTGCCGGTGCACGCGGAACGGCGCGGATTGCCTTACGTCGGCATCGAAATTCGCCAGGATCTGATCGCCGACGAACGCGGGCAACAGGCATGGGCGAAACGTTTCGCGCGCCTGCTGCCGCAGGCCTGGCAACGCTGGCAAATTTGACTTTAGGAATATTCCCAGAGATGATAACCATAAGGAATACATAAGACGTCATTAGAAAAAAAGTCAGGAGAGACGTGTGGAGCACAGCGATAACGGACTGTTTATCAAACGGGAGCGTTTTGAAGTTCTGGCGATTCTGCGTGAAATTTGCAAACAACGCACGCCGCTGCGCGTAGAAAATCAGCAGCACCGGTTTCAAAGTCTGTTATTGAGCGTCGGGCCGGACAATATCGTGTTTAGCGGTGAGGAAGCGGAAAACGCCATCGACGGCGCCTGCACCATCGTGATTGAAAGCCACGACGCCAAAATCGAGTTTTCCGTCGGTCAGGCAGAACTGACCGAACATCAGGGTGTCCAGGCCTGCTCGACCCGGCTGCCGCAGGAGTTGGTCTATATCCAGCGCCGTCGCCAATTCCGCATCACCACGCCGCACTGGCGCCAATTCTTCTGTACCGGCGAATACCCGGATGGCACGCCTTATGAACTGCGTATCCACGATCTCTCCGCCGGCGGCGTCGGTTTGCGTTTCGACGGCCCGCTGCCGGATTTCTTCCAGCCTGGCCTGCAGTTCAAAAAAGCGGAGCTGGATCTGGGCAGCTACGGCAGCTTCAAGGTCAATATGGAGCTGGTGGTGGTCAACGACGATCAGGAAACCGACGATAACGACCAGGTGGTGCACTTCTCGCGCCTGTCGTGCCGTTTCCTCAAGTTGGGGCTGGCGATGGAGCGCAAAATTCAGAGCGCGGTGTTCGCCTTCGAGCTGGATTTCAACAAAAAGAAAAAACGCTGATATTTATCAGGGGCGGGCATGCTGCCCCTGACTCCCCACAGGTCTTACGGTTTTAACGCCCGCAGGCTGCCAATCTCTTCCCAACCGAAATGCGCCGCTTCGGCCAGCACGTCGCACACTTCGCCGCCGGCGGCAACCACGGCCGCGTCGAGCGCGGCGCCGCGCAGCAGATGGCTCACCAGCAGTGCGGTGAACAGATCGCCGGTGCCTTTGACCGCCGATTTGACCTTCGGATGGGTAAAGCACTGCGCTTCCTGCCGGGTGACCAACATTAAACCCACTTCGTCTTCGTGCTGTGCCACGCCCGGCGCGCTGGTGACCAGCACCCATTCGGTGGTGTCGTTCAACAGCGCCTGCGCGGCGCGTTGCGTCTGCTCCCGGCTGCTCAAAGAGCGGCCGCACAGCTGCTCCAGTTCGAAGCCGTTCGGCGTCAGGCCGTTGGCCAGCCGCAGGAACGGTGAACGATAGCAATTGACGATGCGCTCATCCACGTAGATCCCTTCGCCGTAATCGCCCATCACCGGATCGATATAGATCCTTATCTGCGGATTGAGGGCGCGCACCCGCTGCAGCCAGTTGGCCAGAATATGGCACTGCATCACGTCGCCCAGGTAACCGACGATCACCGCCCGGGTGCGTTTCATCACGCCGCGGGCGATCAGATCGTCGAGAAAGCCGCCGAACCACTCGCCGGAGATGACGCCGCCATGCGGCTTGCCGTAATAGGGCGGGCAGCCGAACAGCACGCTGGGCACCTGCAGCGCTTCCAGCCCCTTTTTCAGCAGGGCACGGTAGGCGATACCGTTGCCGACGCTGCCGTAAACCACCTGAGATTGAATGCTGATCACGTCGATGGACGGTGATCGCAAGGGTGAAGCCTGTTGCATGAGTTACATCCTTGGTTCGTTATTATCCAGCCAGCGGGCGAACACCTGCCGCGCGCGCTGTTCCAGCTGTGCGCCGTGGCGCGCCGCTTGTTCGCGCAGGCTCTGGGGCGCGACGCCGGCCAGCTCCAGCTCGCAGGCATGGCCAACCAACCAGCGTTCGATATCGCGGTGATCCGCCTCCAGATGGAACTGCAGACCGAGTGCGAACCCCTGATAGTCGAAAGCCTGATGCGGGCAAATCGCCGTGCCGGCCAGGCAGCGGGCGCCGTCCGGGATCATGAACATATCGCCGTGCCAATGCAGCACCGGCGTATCGGCCAGCGGCGCCAGCACCGAGTCGTCTTGGGCCGCGAGCGTGGTCAGCGGAGCGAAGCCGATCTCTTTAACGCCGAGCGAAATCACGTCGGCGCCCAGCGCCTGGGCGATCACCTGCGCGCCGAGACACACCCCGAGGGTCGGCCGCCGCTGCGCCAGGCGCTGTTTGACCAGCGCCAATTCATGGTCGAGAAAATCATAGCGCTGCTCACCGGAAAAGTGCCGGGCGGCGCTGATCGGCCCGCCGAGCACCACCAACAGATCTGTCTCTTCATTATTGATAGCACGAATATCATCGCGACCGGCATCGTAATAGTCGATCTGATAGCCGCGCAGCGAGAGCAGGGAACCGAGAATACCCAGGTTTTCAAAATTGACGTGTCGAAT
Organism: Serratia sp. CY81684; assembly: GCF_052166595.1. Classification (NCBI taxonomy): domain Bacteria; kingdom Pseudomonadati; phylum Pseudomonadota; class Gammaproteobacteria; order Enterobacterales; family Yersiniaceae; genus Serratia; species Serratia sp. CY81684. The sequence goes on from NZ_JBJNOO010000003.1 coordinate 1,357,686, forward strand.
GGCGACGGCTTTTTTCATTGTTTAACCTCGTGAGCGTGGGTGAACGGCGTCAGCGCCAGCGACTCGCCCAGCACCGTGATGCCCTGCGCGCCGCTCTGGTAGACGATGCGGCGTTCGCTGACCTGGCTGAGCTGCACCTGATAACCCTGCGCGGCCGGGAACAGCGCGCACGCCTGCTCCAGCTGATCGGCTGCCCAGGGGGTGAACATCTCCAGGCGGGCAAAGGCTTTTCCTGCATACTGAATGTCGAGCACGTAATGTTTATCCATGGAACCCCTTACTTTTGGCCGCGGAAGCTGCTAATCTTATTTGAACTAGTACAAAAGGATTTATGTATGGCTTTATTGTATGCAAAAGGCGGCGGCGCTGTCCAGATTGCCGAGCAGATCGCCGCACGCATCAAAGACGGCGCGCTGCGGCCGGGCGAGCTGTTGCCGCCGGTACGCCAACTGGCGGCGGAGCTGGAGGTCAATCCGAATACCGTCGCCAGCGCTTATGCCCGATTGCGCGATGCCGGCCTGGTGGCAACGCGCGGGCGGGCGGGAACGGTGGTGCTGGAGCCGCCGCTGGCGGCGGTGAGTGCGGCCTATACGCCGCGTCAGGTGCCGGCGGGAATGTGCGATCTGGCCAGCGGCAATCTGGATGCCGCATTGTTGCCGGCATTGGCGCTGGGCGCGGCGGAGGTGTTCCCGCAGCAAAATGGTTATGACATCAGTGGCGATCTGCCGGTATTGACCGGTCTGGGACGCGAGTGGCTCAGCCGCCAGGGCGTCACGCTGGGGGAACCGGCGGTGTTCTCCGGCGCGCTGGACGCGATGGAAAAGGCACTGCGCTGCCATGTGCAGCCGGGTGCGGCGGTGTGGGTGGAAGATCCCTGCTGGCCGCCGCTATTGACGCTTTTGCGCCATCTGCGTCTACGGCCGCTGCCGCTGGCGGTAGATGAACAGGGCTGTCGGTTGCCGGAAAGCGGGGCCGCCGGCGCGGTGATCCTGACGCCGCGCGCTCACAATCCGACCGGCGCTTCGCTCTCTGCGCAGCGCGCGCAACAGTGGCGGCGTTTTCTGCGCGACAACCCGCAGTGTCTGGCTATCGTCGACGACTTCTGGGGGCCGCTGTCGCAGCAGCCGCTGCATCTGCCGTTCGACGGCGATCGCGGCCTGTACGTGTTGTCGCTGAGCAAGTTTCTCAGCCCGGATCTGCGCATCGCGCTGGCCTGCGGCAACCCGACGTTGCTGCAGGCGATGCGCGCCGATCAGTACATCAGCGAACGCTGGGTCAGCCATATCTTGCAACAGATCGCCGCCAGGCTGTGGAGACAGGCCTTGCGGGAAGGGCAACTGCCGCGGGCGCAACAGGCATATCAGGCCAGAAGGGATGAACTGGTGCAGCGGCTCAATGCATTGAATCACACGGCGCTGGCGGTAGGTGAAGGGTTGCATCTGTGGCTGCCGGTGAGGTCGGAAAGCGCCGCCTCGCAGCTGATGGCGCAGCGGGGGTGGTTGGTGCAGGGCGGTGAGCCTTTCCGCCTGAAGGGCGGCCCGGCGCTCCGCGTTAGCCTGGCCAACGTGGTGCCGGCACAGCTGGCGCCGCTGGCGCAGGATCTGTCCGAAGCCATGCGGGCCGAGGCGGCGATCAACTAAGCCGGCGTCAGGTTTTCCTCCGCCAGCCGCTGTAGCGAGGTTAACCGGGCGGTCGGTTCGGCGATCTTCCAATATGCTCAAGGCACAAGTCATTTTCCCGCTCCTTCCGTCATCAGATATGCCTGACAAATACCGTGCGGGCGGCGTGAGGCTTAATACTGGTTGGCGATAGGGTGTTCCATTACGACGCGGTGTTACCCCCCCAGCCAGGCCTTCAGACGAATGGCGTCACGGTAGTGACCGTAGCGCGGCTGTGCGCCGAGCAGGATCATCACCACCGGCTGCCCTTTGATGGTGGTGCGCATCACCAGGCAGTGACCGGCCTCGTCGGTAAAGCCGGTTTTCTGTAGCTGGATCTTCCAGGCGGGGTTGTTGATCAGGCCGTTGGAGCTGCGGTAGACCAATTGGCCGCGGCCGGGGCGCACGATCTGCTGCTTGTCGGTGCTGAAGCGGCGAATCGACTGATAGCGATAGGCGTGATTGACCATCTTCAGCAGATCGTTGGCGGTCGCCACATTGCGCGGCGTCAGCCCGGTCGGATCGTAGAAGCGGGCGCGTTTCATGCCGATGGCGCGCGCTTTCTGATTCATTTTCGCCACGAAGGCCTTGCGCCCGCCGGGATAACTGCGGCTCAGCGCGGCGGCGGCGCGGTTCTCCGAAGACATCAGGGCGATGTGCAGCATGTCGCGGCGGCTGAGCACCGAGCCGATGGTCAGGCGCGAATGGGTTTTCTTCAGCAGATCGCGATCGGCGGCGGTGACTTTGAGCTTGCTGCCCATCGGGCGTTTGCTGTCCAGGGCGACCATGGCGGTCATCAGTTTGGTGAGCGAGGCGATCGGCAGCACGCGGTTCGGCTGCTTCTGATAAAGGGTCTTTCCGGTGCGTTGATTGACGACCAGCACCGATTTGGCATTCAGCACCAGCGGCGGTGCCGCGGCATGCACGGGCGCCAAAACGAACAGCAGACTGAACAGGAGGGTGGCGCCGAAGCGCCGTGCGGACAGACGGAGAAAAGCGTGAGATAAAAGCATAACGGTGGCAATAGTGACCCTAAGTGATTAAAAAATATCAAAAGAGTCTGCCCGGCAAATGTGAAGAAAATAGGGCGATAATCGCTCAAACTGTTACAACAATCCTTTTTGTCGCAGCGTGAAGCGGATGGCATCGTTCAAATCGTAGTCCGTGAGACGCTCGCGCGACGCCCAGCCCTTGCCATGCTGGCGCCGCTGGCGCAGGATCTGTCCGAAGCCATGCGGGCCGGGGTGGCGATCAACTAAGCCGGCGTCAGGTTTTCCTCCGCCAGCCGCTGTAGCGAGGTTAACCGGGCGGTCGGTTCGGCGATCGGCGTGTCGATGATGAACTCGTCCACGCCGTACTGCAGCTGCAGCTGCGCCAGTTGCTGATGCACCTGCTGCGCGGTGCCGAGCAGAACATGGCTTTCTCGCGGCTCGATGCGGTAGTCGGTGGCGCCGGCCTGTTGCACGAAACTCTCGGCCTGCGCCCGACTGCCGACGGTCACGCTCTGCTCACCGGCGACGTGCACGCGGTATTGCTGAATATCCGCCGCCAGCGTCGCGGCCTGCTCCGGGCTCTGCGCCACGATCGCCGCCACCGCCAGCAGCGCCTTGCGGCCGCCGCTGTGTGCGGCGTAGTGTGCCAGCGCTTCGCGAATGTCTTGCGGATTGCCGTTCAGATGCGCGGCGAACACGAAAGCCCAGCCGGACTCGGCCGCCAGCGTCGCGCTCTCTTTGCTGGCGCCGAGCAGAAAGCGCTGAGCGCCGTGCGGCGGCAACGGCGTGGCGCTCAGGCCGGGCTCGGCGTCGTCGTTCAGGTAGGCGGTCAGTTGCGACAGCTGCTGCGGGAAGGCCGGTTTGTTTTGCCGGTCATGGGCGGCCTGCAGCGCCTGGGTGGCGAGCGGTAGCCCACCGGGCGCTTTGCCCACCCCGAGATCGACGCGCCCCGGCGCCAGCGCCGCCAGCAGGTTGAAGTTTTCGGCTACCTTGTAGGCGCTGTAGTGCTGCAGCATCACGCCGCCGGAGCCGATGCGAATGCGCGACGTTTGGCCGAGCAGATAACCGATCAGCACCTCCGGCGACGGGCAGGCGAGCTGCGGCGTATTGTGGTGCTCCGCTAACCAGAAACGCCGATATCCCCAGCGTTCCGCCTGTTGCGCCAGATGCAGCGTGCGCGCCAGCGCCTGCGCGGCGCTTTCCCCTTCGGCGATCGGACTCTTTTCCAATATGCTCAAGGCATAAGCCATTTTCCCGCTCCTTTCCTCATCAGATATGCCTGACAAATACCATGCGGGCGGCGCACGCCTTAATACTGATTGGCGATAGAATATTCCATTGTTCCAAAACGGATTTAGATATGCGCAGGACGGCAAAACGTTTCAAACAATGAAGCGTTGAGCGTCGTTCGGTGTAAACGACACCGGGTATTTTAGATGCGTGTTTAAGGTTAACATTTCTAAAATACCCGAGTGGAAAAACTTGGTTTTTAAATAAGCTGACGGCACAGGTTTTTAAACGCGATCGCTTTGCAGTGATACATGATTTTTCTGCAGCCTTTTGTTGATTTTCATAGCCGGATTTTCTATCCATTTGAAACTCAAATAGGCAAAGACACTTGAAACTATCATTGATATCGCCATGTTAATGTATGGCGAGGCTACAAATACGGATGCGATGACTTGCTGTATTGGAAATGCCCAAAGATAAATGCCGTAGGAGATATCATTTTTTATCTTCAGCCTTTTCATATAGGACGTCGATGCGCTGTATAACAACAGCATGGAAGAGAATACATAAAATAGGGCAGTTTTGCCGATCTCATCATCGACGATAAAGAAAGCGAGGAGTGCGATAATGGCTGTTGCCAACAGGTCGCGAGTAGTTGCCCAATCTTTCAGTATTGCCAGAAGGCAACCTATTGCAAAAAAAGGGTAAAGTAAATAGATGCTTGGGCTATCTGATTTCACGATCAGATGACCTTTTAACGGAGTAAAAGGCTCAACGAGTATAAGGATGGATATGAGTACGATAAATAGTTTCTTGTAGGGGCCAAAGATAAGACTGACCAAGTATATTAAGAGCAGGTAAGAATATGCTTTTACTTCCATAGGGATAGTCCAAAGCGAGCCGTTTACGGCGTTGGAGGCATTGCTGCTAAAGACACCCGGGAGGTGGTACTGAACATCGAGTTTTAATGTTTTAACGACATAAGACCAAACGTCACTTGATGTAAAATAATCGGAGGGACTTAATGTGCTTAACCAGGGGCCAATAATGAGTGCCGATACGATGACCGTTAGCGCATAAGCCGGAAAAACCCTGAGAAAGCGTGAGCTAACATAATTTATTATTCTGCCATTGGCAAGGAGACTATTGGTAACGAGTAGGCCACTGATTAGGAAAAAGGTTTTTACGGCTAACCCACCGAATGAAACATGCCCCAGCAAGGTTATTTTGTATAAAATGTCATTACTTCCCTCTGATGGAGATAAGACAAACGCGTGGGCATAGATAACAAAATAAGCGCAGAATATTCTAATTAAATCAAGGTTGTTGTTTTCTCTTTTTATAAACTGATCAATAGTAATTGCTTTCATTAATAAACCACATTATTAAAATTTATCTGTCAGTATATTAACATTGTCAATGCAGGACAGGAAGGCAATTGCTCTGGCGTTCGTTTCCCTCAGAATGGGGCGGGCAATCGTTCTGCTATCATGTCTCGTTACAGAACGGTACCCGCTGTACTCTTGCTGTAATGACTACAATAGCCCGCGTTGCCGCAGGGTGAAGCGGGTGGCCTCGTTCAAATCGTAGTCCGCGAGGCGCTCGCGCGGCACCCAGGCGTAGTCATCGAACTCGTCGTTGATCGTCACGTCGCGGTTGGCGGCATGGCAGTCGAAAATCAGGTAAATCATGTAGATTTGCTCCCGGCTGCCGTCGGCGTAAGTTTTGGTGCGCACGTCATCGCGGAAAGTCCAGGGCGTGATGTTGTCGAGGATCAGCGCGGCGCCCAACTCTTCGCGCACTTCGCGTCGCAGCGCCTGTTCTATTTGTTCACCCAGCTCGACGCCGCCGCCGGACAGCGCCCACTGGCCGGGAAACACGCCCTTGTGCGCCGCCATTTTGCACAGCAGGAAGGCGTTATCGTTTTCAATCAGCGGGCAGACAATGATGCGTTGGCGCATGGAGGACTCCTGTCAAAATGGAAAGCAACCACTTTAACATGGGGGCTGGCCCCTTAGCGTGAGAGAAATCAAAGCGTTGTATTTGCGCAGAGCTGCGGCAACCGCCTCTCTGCGCTACGGTCAGTAGATTTCCGGCACCACCATGTTGTCCGGCACCGGGTTACGGTGGTACTCCGGGCTGCGTTTGCGCGGCGGCAGCGTGATGACGTTACCTTCGGCTTCCTCATAAGGCACCTGCTGCAGCAGGTGAGTGATGCAGTTCAAGCGGGCCTTTTTCTTGTCGACGCCCTGAACCACCCACCAGGGCGCCTCGGCAATGTTAGTGCGCGCTAACATGATTTCTTTGGCCTCGGTGTAGTCCTCCCAGCGGCGGCGGCTTTCCAGATCCATCGGGCTGAGTTTCCACTGCTTGAGCGGATCGTGAATGCGGCTGAGGAAACGCAGCTCCTGCTCCTCATCGGTGATCGAAAACCAGTATTTGACGATTTGGATGCCGCTGCGCGTCAGCATTTTTTCGAATTCCGGCACGCTGCGGAAAAACTCCTCGTACTCTGCGTCGTTGCAAAAGCCCATCACGCGCTCCACGCCGGCTCGGTTATACCAGCTGCGGTCGAACAGCACCATTTCGCCGGCGGCGGGCAGATGCGCGATATAACGCTGAAAATACCACTGGGTGCGTTCGCGATCGTTCGGCGCCGGCAGCGCCGCCACGCGGCAGGTGCGCGGGTTGAGGCGCTGGGTAATGCGTTTGATCACGCCGCCCTTGCCGGCGGCGTCGCGGCCTTCGAAGAGGATCACCAGCCGATGGCCGGTACGCATCACCCAGTCCTGTAGCTTTACCAGTTCGCCCTGCAGGCGCAGCAGTTCGCGGAAGTATTGCTTGCGCCAGGCTTTCTTCGCGTCGCTGTCGACTTCTGCCGCGTCGAAGCGCAGGTCGTCCAGCTCCATTTCCAGCTCTTCGTCGTAGCTGTCGTAAAATTCTTGCAGCAGGCGCTGGTTGAATCCGTCTTCGCGGTTGAATTCATGCATGGTCATCAGATTTTCTCCGTATCAGCCCGGTGTTAGAAATGGTTGAAGATCCAGTACAGCACCGCCGACAGCAGCACTGAGGCCGGCAGCGTCAGCACCCAGGCCATCAGCAGATTGCGCAGGGTGGCCATTTGCAGGCCGGAGCGGTTGGCTGCCATGGTGCCGGCGATGCCGGATGAAAGTACGTGAGTGGTCGAAACCGGCAAGCCGAAGGCGTCGGCCGCGCCGATGGTGGTCATCGCCACCAGTTCGGCGCTGGCGCCCTGGGCGTAGGTCAGGTGCGATTTGCCGATCTTTTCGCCCACCGTCACCACGATGCGGCGCCAGCCGACCATGGTGCCGAGCCCCAGTGCAATCGCCACCACCACTTTCACCCAGAAGGGAATGAAGCGGGTGGCGTTGTCGAGTTCGCCCTTCAGCGCGTCGAGGTTGCGCTGCGTGTCGGGATTGATCTGCAACTGATGCTCTGTCTTCAGGTGCTTGATGGTCTCGGACGCCAGGTACATGTCGTTGCGGGTGTTCGACACCGCCTGTGCCGGGATCTTGTCGACCGAGCCGTACTGGCGAATTTGATCGCCGATCGCGCCGGTCAGTTGCGCCAGCGCCGGCACTACCTCCGGAGTCAGATCGCTGGTGCGCACATAGCCGGTCAGCACCTCGCGCGGCGGCGTTTGGTCGCCGGCCGGGAACTGGCGCAGCAGCTCGTTTTTGGTCACCTCCGCCAGCGCCGCCACCCGGGGGATCTGCTCCGGCGGCATCGAGCGGTTCAGGGCGTAGGCGATCGGCATGGTGCCCACCAGGATCAGCATGATAAGGCCCATGCCTTTCTGGCCGTCGTTGGAGCCGTGGGCAAAGGAAACGCCGGTGCAGGTGAGGATCAGCAATCCGCGGATCCACAGCGGCGGCGGGCTATTGTCTTTAGGCGCGCTGTACAGCTGGCGGTTGTTGACGAACAGCTTCAGCGCCAGCAGCAGCAGGCCGGCGAACACGAAGCCGATCACCGGCGACAGCAGCAGCGCATAGCCCACCTTGATCGCCTGGCCCCAGTCCACGCCGCTGGTGCCGGTGCGGCCGTGGATCAGGGCGTTGGCCACGCCAACGCCGATAATCGAGCCGATCAGCGTATGCGACGACGAGGCAGGCAGCCCGAGCCACCAGGTGCCGAGGTTCCAGATGATGGCGGAGAACAGCAGGGCGTACACCATGGCGAAGCCGTTGCCGGTGCCAGCCTGCAGGATCAGCTCGACCGGCAGCAGCGAAATGATGCCGAAGGCCACCACGCCGCTGGAGAGCAACACGCCGAGAAAGTTGAAGAAACCGGACCACACCACGGCGACCATCGGCGACAGCGAGTGGGTGTAAATCACCGTCGCGACCGCATTGGCGGTGTCGTGGAAGCCGTTGACGAATTCAAAGCCCAGCGCGATCAGCAGCGCCAGCCCCAATAATAAAAACGGAATGTAACTGGTATAGACGGCGCCGGCGTCGCTGACGTCGTTAAATAAGTTCACCCCGGCGAACGCGATCCCCAGAATTAATAAAAACACAAAAAAAAGAACAGTGAGTCGACTGTTCTTTTGATGCAGCTTGGGCAGGCTGGATGCGGCCGGCACACCCGTTTGAACGGCGCTGTTATCGCTCATAATGACCTTCCTAAGAGGATTGAATGCGGTAGCTGTCGCCTGAAAAGTATTCTGAATGAATGTGGCTTTTTTATGACGAAAATATTAATCATCGGGAACGGTGAAAATCATTAACGCCGATAAATAAAGATTGTTATAACAGCGGGGACGGTCTTGGGTTAACGGCAACAGGCAGGATAAGGCGTTATGGTGCAACGGTTAGCGGAAAAGATGCACAAGCTTGATTTCGATGATGAAGTGACCGGGCTGATCTACGGCCATGTGTTTCGTTCCGGTGAGCCGCCGGTGCGCCTGAACTCGCAGCAGATCTGTCAGGCCTACCAGGCTTTGCCGTCCGGCGACGGCTTTGTCTGGCTGCACCTCAATCTCAACCACGCGGCGGCGGAGAAGTGGCTGAAAAACCATTTCGCCATTTCCGATTTTTTCTTCCATGAAATTCGGCATGGTTCCCACACCACGCGCATCGAGCGCCAGGGCGACGATCTGTTCGCGGTGCTCAACGACGTGATTTTCCACCCTGAGGACAACAACCCGGAAACGGCGACGCTGTGGCTCTATTGCTGCCGTGGGCTGGTGGTCACCGTGCGTCACAAACCGGTGCGATTGATTGAACGGCTGCTTGGCCGCCTGACGGCGCTGGAGCTGGCATCGTCTACCGAGCTGCTGGCGCACCTGCTGGAAGAGCAGGAGGACGTGTTGGAACAGGTGGTGCGGCAGGCTAACCAGTATGTCGATACCATCGAGGATCGCCTGCTGACCCGCCGCGTCAAACGCAACCGCGCCGAGCTGGGGCGCATGCGCCGCATGTTATTGCGCTTTCAGCGCCTGTTGGCGCCGGAACCGGCAGCGCTGTTTCGGCTGTTGAACCGGCCGCCGGCCTGGCTGAGCCGTGAGGTGGTGCAGGATCTGCGGCAGTTTACCGAAGAGTTCACCGTGGTGTTGAACGATCTCGCCAGCCTGACCGAACGCATCCGGCTGCTGCAGGAAGAACTGGGCGCCAAGCTGATGGAGCAGAATAACCGCACGCTCTACACCCTGACGGTGATCACCGTGCTGGCGTTGCCGATCAACATCGTCGCCGGTTTCTTCGGCATGAACGTCGGAGGGATACCGCTGGCCAGCAATCACCACGGTTTTATCCTGCTGGTGTTGCTGGTCGGCAGTTTTACGCTGATCGCGGGTTATCTGGCGTTCAGGCGCAGGGACGAGTCGTAATTACAGGCGGGCGCGGTACTCTTCTTCCAGCCGGGCATGGGTGCTCCAGAACGGCTGCGGCGCCCGATCGTGCAGACGATCCAGCAGGATATCCAGATGGGTGTGCCAGCCGCCGGCGACGCTGAGCATCTCGTCGCGGTTGGCCAGGCGCCGGTGGGTGACCGTCAGCAGCACCGCGTTTCCCTGTTCCGTCAGCTCGAAGGTCACCTCGGAAGGGCGGCCCTGATCTTGTTCGGCCCAGGTAAAGCTCAGCAGGCGCGGCGGGAACAGGCAGGTGATGTGGCCGCGGTTGCTGACGCAGCCGCCGTGCTGTTTGTACTTGGCCGGCGGTGGCTCGTGCTCGCCAGCCAGATCGGAGTTGCGAAACTCCAGCTCCAGCGGCGCGCCGTTTTCCAACTTCATGGCGCCGGCCGCCAGCCAGGTGGCGCGCTTGTCGGATTCGGTCAGGTAAGCCCACACCCGCTCGATGGGGCCGGGCAGCAGCCGCTGGATGCGCAGCGTGCCGGGTTCGATAATCATGCCGTAATCATTCATGGTTCACTCCTTGGGAGGAAGCTGTTCGGGCTGCAGCAGCGCCTGTTCGAGCGCATCCAGCCGTTCAGTCCAGAAATGTTCATAGGTTTGCAGCCAGAGCATGGCCTGCGCCATAGGCTCGGGTTCGAGCCGGCAGATATGGTTTCTTCCTTGCACGGTGCGTTGCACCAGGCCCGCATGTTCCAGTGCTTTCACGTGCTTGGAGGCGCCGGCGAACGACATCTGCAGCGGCGCGGCCAGTTCGCCGATGCTGCGCTCACCGCCGGCCAGCGCGCGTAACATCGAGCGGCGGGTCGGGTCGGCCAGCGCATGAAAAATGGCGTCCAGCTGTGAGGAAGATAATTCAACCATATGGTTGAATATAGATCAGGCAGGCTAATATTCAACCGTTTTGTTGAATATTTTTTGCCCCGGCGCCAAACCGGGGCGAGGATCAGGCGTCGGCGTGCGCCAGCAGGGCGTTGAGCAACACGTCGGCGCCGGCGGCGGCCCAGGCGGGGGTGATATCTTCCCGCTCGTTGTGGCTGATGCCGTCCACGCAGGGAATGAAAATCATGGCCGTCGGAGCGACGCGGTTAAGGTAACAGGCATCGTGGCCGGCGCCGGAAATCATGTCGCGATGGCGATAGCCCAACGCTTGCGCGGCATGACGTACGCTGTCGATGCAGCCCCGATCGAAAGCGACCGGGGGATACTGGAAGATGCGCTCGGCGCGCGCGGTCAGGCTGCCGTCGTTGACGGCGTTCACCGCCGCCAGCAGGCGCTGCTCCATCTGCGCCAGAATTGACTCCTCTGGATGGCGGAATTCGACGCTGAAAAAGACGCGTCCCGGCACCACGTTGCGTGAATTGGGGGTAATTTGCGCCATGCCCACCGTGGCGCGCGCGTCGGGCGCGAAATCCCAGCCGATGCGATTGACCGCCGTGACCAGCGTCGCAAAGCCCAGCAGGGCGTCGCGGCGGCGGTCCATCGGCGTGGTGCCGGCATGGGCGCTAAAGCCGACGACCTCCAGTTCATACCAGCGCTGCCCTTGTGCGGCGGTCACCACGCCGATGTCGAGATGCCCCGCTTCCAGAATAGGCCCCTGTTCGATGTGCAACTCGAAGGCGGCATGGATCGGCGTGCCGCCCACCGGATACTCGCCGGCGTAGCCGATTCGCTCCAGCGCCTCGCCGAGGCTGACGCCGTGCTCGTCGTGGCGCGTCAGGCCGTATTCCAGGTCGAATACCCCGGCGAACACGCCCGAGGCGATCATCGCCGGCGCGAAGCGCGCGCCTTCTTCGTTGGTCCAGTTGATCACTTCAATCGCGCGTTCGGTGACGATCTGCCGATCGTTGAGGCTGCGAATAACCTCCAATCCGGCCAGCACGCCGTAGATGCCGTCGAAACGGCCGCCGCGGGGCTGCGAGTCGCCGTGAGAACCGGTGACGACCGGCGCCAGCTCGGGCCGCGTGCCTTCACGGCGCAGGAACATGTTGCCCATCCGATCGACGCGCACGCTGCAACCGGCCTCCAGCGCCCATCGGCGCAGCTGGTCGCGCGCCTGACGATCCTCTTCGCTGAGCGCCAGGCGGGTGACGCCGTTGTCAGCGATGGCGCCGAACTGCGCCATCGTCTGCAGGCTTTGCCACAGGCGCTCGCCGTTGACTCGATACGTCATTGATCTTCTCCCGGCGTTTTAGCGGTGTAGCGGAAATCGCAGCAAGGGGCGCCGGACATGATGGTCTGGGTGCGCTGCAGTTCAACGTCAGGTGCATAGCCGACGATAAACTGGCTGTCGCGAGCGCAGGAGAGCAGGTGGCCGATCTCCCCCAGCCCCATCTCGTGATACATCTCGGCGTAGCGGCAGCGGGTGACGTTATAGTCGAAGTGCTGTTCGTCCTGATTGATCACCTCGACGCGCAGCGCATCGTCTTTTTCCCACAGGTACTGCAAGGCGGCGAAGCTGCGCAGATCCGCGCCGTTCGGTTCCTGGGCGGCGAACTGTTTGCCCGCCTCGATGGCGGCATTCTCGATGGCCTCGCCGATCACCGCCTGGGCGCGCGCCTTGCCGATTTCACGCACCAGGATCTGGTAGATCGGTTTGATGATCTCCGCCTCGATTTTTCTGCGGGCCAAAATGCCCAACTCGTTGTTTGCACAGCTCATCGCCTTGCTCCTCTTGATTTATTGTGGTTTGGCGCCGCCCAACACGGTTTGCGGCTGCCATTTGCCGTCAACCACCCGATACAGGGTGAAGCTCGGCTGTTGCAGGTTGCCCTGCGCATCGAAGGCAATGGCGCCGGTCACGCCCTGATAATGTATGGCGCGCAGTTTCGGCAGATAATCGGCCGGGTCGGCCGAGCCGGCCTGTTCGATGGCGGCGATCAGCACTCGGGTGGCGTCGTAGGCGAAGGGCGCATGCAGTTCGATGTGGGTGTGGTAACGATCGCGGTAGGCTTGCTCAAACGCCTTGCCGCCCGGCATCTGTTCCAGCGGCAGCCCCGGCTCCAGCGCCACCACGCCTTCACCTTCCTGCTGCGCCAGCGTCAGGAAGGTTTGGCTGACAAAGCCGCCGGCGCCCATCAGCTGCGCGTTCATGCCCAACTGTTTCAGTTTGCGCGCCAGCGGCGCCGCCTGGGAATCTACGCCGCCGAAGAAGATCAGATCGGCGTTTTTGCTGCGCACGGTGGTCAGCACGGCGCTGAAATCGACGGTCTTGTCATCGACGTATTCACGGGCGACCGGCTGCACGCCCTGGGCCTGCAGCGATTTGATGAATTCGTCCGCCAGCCCCTGGCCGAAAGCGGTGCGATCGTCGATCACCGCGATGCGCTTGGCTTTCAGCGTCTTCACCGCATATTGCCCGGCGTAGTTGCCGCCGTCGTCGTCGTGGCCCATCACGCGAAAGCTGGTGTCAAAACCTTGTTGCGTATAGCCGTGACCGGTGGCGACCGGCGCCACCTGGGCGATGCCGGCGTCGTGATAGATGCGCGCCGCCGGGATGCTGGTGCCGGTGTTCCAGTGGCCGACCACGCCGGCGACGCCTTCGTCGACCAAACGCTGCGCCACGGCCACGGCGGTGCGCGGATCGGACTGGTCGTCCTCGGACACCAGTTTGAAGGTGACCGGTTTGCCGTTCAGCGTCGGTTTCTGCGCGTTAGCGTCGGCGATCGCCAGTTGCGCGCCGTTTTCGAGATCTTTGCCGATGCGCGCGGAAGGGCCGGTCAGCGGCCCGGCCAGGCCGATCAGCACGGTGTCGGCCGCCAGCGCCGGGAGGCTAAGAATCATTGTCATGGCAGCCAGCGCCAACGGTTTGATGCGAATGTTCTGTTGCATGTCATACTCCTGGTGCGGTTAAAAGAAACAACGGTTATTCACCCAAATAGATCTGTTTGATTTTTTCATCGTCCAGCATGTCGGCGGAACGGCCGCTGTGGCTCAGGCTACCGCTGTCCAACACGTAGGCGCGATCGGTGGACTCCAGCGCCAGGCGGGCGTTCTGCTCGACCAATAGTAGCGTGACGCCGTCACGGGCTAACTGCTTGATGACCGTGAAAATGGCTTCCACCACAATCGGCGCCAGCCCCATCGAGGGTTCGTCCAATATCAGCAACCGCGGGCGGCTGAGCAGCGCGCGGCCCATCGCCACCATCTGCTGTTCACCGCCCGAAAGTAGCCCGGCCGGTTGGTGCAGGCGCTCGCTCAGCCGCGGGAAGGTGGCGCACACCCGTTCGAAATCTTGCCGCACCGCCGATTTGTCGCGCCGCGCATAGGCGCCGAGCTGCAGGTTCTCCCGCACCGTCAAACGGGTGAAAATGCCGCGTCCCTCCGGCACCATCACCAGCCCCCGTTGCAGCAACCGGTGCGGCGGCACGCCGCGAATCGAGCAACCGTCGAACAGGATGTCGCCTTCGAACGGCTGCAGGCCGGTCAGCGCTCGCAGGCTGGAGGTCTTGCCCGCGCCATTGGCGCCGATCAGCGTCACCTGTTCGCCGGCGTTGACCATAAAATCGATGCCTTTGACCGCATGAATGCCGCCATAAGACACTTTGAGTCGTTTAACGCTCAGCAGGGCTTCAGACATGCGCGCCGCCTCCCAGATAGGCCTGAATGACCGCCGGTTCGCGCCGCACCTGCGCCGGCTCGCCTTCGGCGATCGCTTTGCCGTAATCCAGCACCGTCAGCCGATCGCACAGGCCCATCACCAGCTTGACGTCGTGTTCGATCAGCAGCAGCGTTTTGCCGCTGTCGCGGATGCGCAGCAGCAGTTCGCGCAGCGCCACTTTTTCTCCGGCGTTCATGCCCGCCGCCGGTTCGTCCAGCGCCAGCAGCCGGGGCTCGGTCGCCAGCGCGCGGGCGATCTCCAGCCGCCGCTGATGGCCATAGGCGAGATCGCCGGCGCGGTAATGGGCGAATTGGCTGATGCCGACGTACTCCAGCAGCGCATGAGATTTATCGCGCACCGCCTGTTCCTCCTCTTTCGCGCGCCCGTGGCGAGCGATCGCCGCCCACAGGCCGTTGCGGGTGCGCACATGGCAGCCGACCATCACGTTTTCCAGCACGCTCATTTCGTTGAACAACCGCAGGTTCTGGAAGGTGCGGGCGATGCCGGCCTGCGCCACTTTGTCGATGGCCTGCGGTTTATAGCGCTGGCCCAACAGGCTGAACTCGCCCTCGTCGGCGCGATACAGGCCGGTGATCAGGTTGAAGCAGGTGGTTTTGCCGGCGCCGTTCGGCCCGATCAGGCCGTAGATTTCCCCCTGGCGGATGCTCATGCTGACGTCATCCACCGCCGTCAGGCCGCCGAAACGTTTGCTGACGTGATTTAAAGCGAGCAGCGGCGTCATGCGGCGTTCCTCCCGGCATGGCGAGCCGGCCATAGGCCCGCCGGGCGATACAGCATCACCAGGATCAGCGCCAGGCCGTAGAACAGTTGGCGGATGATTTCCGGGTCGATCAGCACCTGGCCGAACAGCGCCTGCTGCAGCGGCCCCATGCTGCTGCGCAGCAGCTCCGGCAGGGCGGCCAGCAGCAGCGCGCCCAGGATCACGCCGGGAATGTGCCCCATGCCGCCGAGCACCACCATCGCCAGTACGGCGATCGATTCCTGCAGGGTGAAGGATTCCGGCGACACGAAGCCTTGAAACGCGGCGAACAGCGCGCCGGCCACGCCGCCGAAGGTGGCGCCGATGGCGAAGGCCAGCAGCTTGAAGTTGCGGGTGTTGATGCCCATCGCCCGCGCGGCGTCCTCGTCTTCGCGGATCGCCGTCCATGCGCGGCCAATGCGCGAATTCTGCAGCCGCAGGCTGATAAACAGGATCGCCAGAAGCAGCGCGGCGAACAGGTAGTAATACAGGTACAGGCCGGAAAAACGCACGCCGAACCACTCATGCATGCCGGAAAACTTCAGGTCGAACAGGCTGACCGGATCGACGCCGGAAATGCCTTTGGGGCCGTTGGTGAGGTTGACCGGGCGATCCAGGTTGCGCATCAGAATGCGCACGATCTCGCCGAAGCCCAGCGTGACGATCGCCAGATAATCGCCGCGCAGCCGCAGCGTCGGCGCGCCGAGCAGGATGCCGCACGCCGCCGCCAGCAGCGCCGCCAGCGGGATCAGCCACAGCATCGACAGGTGCAGTCCGTCGGGGAACCACTGCAGCAGCAGCGGGAACTGCTGCGTCAGATGCGGTGACGACAGCAGCGCGGCCAGATAGGCGCCAACGGCGTAAAAAGCGATAAAGCCCATGTCCAGCAATCCGGTCATGCCCACCACGATGTTCAGCCCGAGCGCCAGCATCAGGTACAGCAAGGCGAAGTCGACAACGCGCACCCAATAGTTGCCGCCGGCGGCACCCGCCACCCAGGGCGCCAGCAGCAGGGAGAGAATGAACAACGTCAGCCCCAGCCCGGCGCAACGCGGCCTGGCCAGAGGAGCGGGGGGAGTCAAAACGGTCATGGTGATGTCCTTATGCGCGCGTGGCGATGCGTTCGCCCAACAGCCCGGAGGGGCGGAAAACCAGCACGGCGATCAGCACCAGAAACGCGAACACGTCCTGGTAGTTGCTGCCGAACACGCCGCCGGTCAGCTCGCCGAGATAGCCGGTGCCCAGCGATTCGAACAGCCCCAGCAGCAATCCGCCGAGCATCGCGCCGCGCAGGTTGCCGATGCCGCCGAGCACGGCGGCGGTAAACGCCTTGATGCCGGGCAGAAAGCCCATCGAGAAACCGGCATTGCCGTAGTTGCTGGCCATCATGATGCCGGCGACCGCCGCCAGCGCGCCGCCGAGCGCGAAGGTCAGAACGATGATGCGGTCAGGACTGATGCCCATCAGGCCGGCGACCTGCGGGTTTTCCGCCGTGGCGCGCATGGCGCGGCCGAAACGGCTGTGTTCGACCAGCAGCCAGAGACCGGCCATCACCGCTACGGCCACCGCCAGCGTGACGATCGCCGTGCCGGTGATCACCGCCGGCGCATGTTCGGCGCTGCCTGCGGTCAGGGCGATGGGCGTCATCGGCAACAGCTGCGGAAACATCAGGGGATTGCGTGACCAGATCAGCATCGCCAGGGTTTGCAACAGCAGCGAGACGCCGATGCCGCTGATCAGCGGGGCCAGGCGCGGTGCATTACGCAACTGGCGATAGGCCAGACGCTCGATCGCCATCGAGGTGATGGCGCAGACCGCCATGGCGCACAGGGCTGCCAGCAGCAGCGTGGCGTAGGGCGATAACGCGGGAAAGTGGTGTTGCAACACGTTTATCGCCGACAGCGCGCTCAGCGCCCCGACCATCAGCACGTCGCCGTGCGCGAAGTTGATGATGCGCAGGATGCCGTACACCATGGTGTAGCCGAGCGCGATCAGCGCATAAATGCTGCCGAGCATCAAACCGTTGACGGTTTGCTGTACCAGCGTATCCATAAGGAGAGTCCGGAGATAATGAGTCAGAGGCTCACAGTAGAGAATTTAAAAAAATTGTAAAATACGGAAAAATACTTTCTTATACAAAAAACGAGTGATTTTAATGTATTGATTTTTATGTATATTGAATCCATTCCTTCAGTGTCGATTTCCCAAAAACAGTCAATATATGAAAAAAACAGAACAGTACGATGAGCCATTGCCGATGCTGCCGAACGATCCGCCGCTGCGCGCCGTGCGGGCGTTCGAAGCCATCGCGCGCCTGGGTGGCATCAGCGCGGCGGCTAACGAGCTGATGATTTCGCCTTCGGCGGTCAGTCATCAACTCAAAACGCTGGAGGCATTTTTGCAGATGCCGTTGACCGAACGGCAGGGGCGTAACCTGGTGTTGCGCAGCGAGGGGCGGGAGTATTACCGCTCGATTCGCTCGGCGTTCAACGTGTTGCGGCAGGCGACCGAACACGTGCGTGAACAATCCGCGTCGCGGCAGGTGACCATCAGCCTGATCCCGCTGTTCGGCATGGGCTGGTTCATTCCGCGGCTGCGCGGTTTTCTGCGTGAAAATCCGGATATCGACATCAATGTGGTCTACGCCAACCACCGCAATTACCTGAGCGACGCCGCCGATCTGTCGATCCGCTTCGGGGTCGGGCAGTGGACCGGCTATCGCAGCGAGAAGCTGATGTCCGGAAAAATGGTGCCGGTGTGCAGCCGGGCATTCAGTAAACTGCACGGTCTGCTCGATACGCCGGATCAGCTGACGACGCTGCCGCTGCTGCACGACGAGGAGCGCAATACCTGGATGCAATGGTTTCAGCAGGCCGGCGTCAAGCGCCCGCTGCGCAGTATCGGCCCGATGTTCGAGGATGGATTGTTGACGTTGGCGGCGGTGCAGGCGGGGTTAGGGTGCGCGTTGATGCGTGAACCGTTAATCGCCCAGTACCTTGAGAGCGGTGAGTTGATCAAAATGTTCGATCTGCCGATCGATGACGGCCGCGATTATTACCTGTGCGCTCGGCTGGACAGTGAACTGTCGCAGGAAGGCGAAAATCTGCGGCAGTGGCTGCGCCGTGAGGCGGCGGCTCAGAACGCCGGGGCATAATCTACAACCAACGCGTCTTTCAGCAGGTGACGGCTTTGCAGTAGAGTGCCGGTTCCTCTGTAGCGATAAGGTATGACGATGCTGTTCGATTTAAACCAGCAGGCGGCCGAACTGCCCGAGGCCTGGCGTTCCGCCGTGCTGGGCCGCGTCGGTGCGGCCAACATCAAAGTGCTGCGTATGGATGCGCGCAGCATTGCGGATGAAGTGCATGATTACAGCGAAGGGTTGCTGGTGATCAGCGGCCACCTGCGGCTGCAGGTGGCGGGGGAAGAAGTGGTAGTGCGAGCCGGGCAGCTGTATCAGGCCGCGGCCGGCGTACCGCACCGCGTGTTGCCGGGCAGCGAAGGCACGCTGGTGATTGTCGATTTGCCGGAGGAGCAAGTGCCGTCGTTGGGCTGAGGCTGCGCCAGAAATCTGACAACGCCCTGGAGAAAGCGTTGTCTGCCGGCGTTATCTCTATCGAGATGGACAAAATGTGTCGCTTCAGGAATGACCAGCTTTTCGGCTGA
The DNA here is from genome assembly GCF_052166595.1 of Serratia sp. CY81684. Taxonomy (NCBI): domain Bacteria; kingdom Pseudomonadati; phylum Pseudomonadota; class Gammaproteobacteria; order Enterobacterales; family Yersiniaceae; genus Serratia; species Serratia sp. CY81684. The sequence continues at coordinate 1,376,458 of NZ_JBJNOO010000003.1, forward strand.
AGGGGCATCTTTCATGATGGCGTCCATATCTTCAGGGCGGCTCCAAAAATCCCGTTCTGAGCGAATAACCAACACGGGAACGGTGGTTAAGGCGGTTGCCGACCACTGTTTTCTGCCCGTCGCCAGCTCAAAGCTGTCTGCCATGGCACCGGTTGGCGCCCTGAAACTGTGTGGCGTTCTGCGCTGCGAGGTGTTGTCCGATGCCAGTGCGGCATCGCCGTAAGCGCGTTTCACTGTTTCATCACGCCACTGTGTTTTATCCGCCACGGGAATGCTGTTATCCCAGGCGACAAACAGACTGTCCCGCGTGTTGAGGCTCCAGCCGCCAAATTTGGCGGCGTTGAAATGCCCGGGATTTTGAGGATCGTCCAGCGGCGATCCCTGGCCCAGCAGCGGGTGGTGGGCGGTTCCGCCATAAAGCGTGTTATAGAGCACCAGCCGTTCCACATTCTGTGGATATTGGGTTGCATAAGCGCCAGCCCAGTGTCCTCCCGTCGCCCATCCCAGGATATTAATGCGGGGCGCTCGACTCCATGCCTGAATAGCCTGCACGGCGCGATCGATATCGGTTATGGCGTCCGCAGTGCGGATCAACGGCGTCGACTGGTCAGGGGGGCTATCCATCGCGGCCGGCCGGCTGGATAACCCGTATCCCCGCAGATCGAGGATATATACCCGAAAGCCGGCTAATGCCAGATCTGCAGCCAAAGAGCCGCCCTTGACGGGCAAATCAAAAGAGGCCAGGCCGGGAACCCGTGCGCCATGAATCAGCAGTACAGGTTTGCCCTCAGATTTCAGGCTGACTTCCCTGACGTGCAGTTGCTCTCCGCCCGCAAGCAAAATGTATCTGTCTGTTCGACTTACAGGTGTGGGGATTTCATTTTCTTTTGATGCAGCCAGCGTTGACGACGCTGACATGATAAGGAGGGCCAGCAACGTATTTAGGTTTCGATAAGTCAGTGACAACGATCTGAGTATGTTCATTGTTATTTCTGCTCCGCGAATATATACAGGAAGCATCTTCAGGCTACCTGGCTAGTGTGTCTAATACTATCGAGGGGCTTTCTTAATACGTTGAAGGTATCGCGATATGCTCACCCTGCGTCAGCTCCGTCAATTTCTTGTGGTTGCAGAAACAATGAATATCCGTAAAGCGGCTGAGCGTTTGCATATGGCTCAACCCCCGCTGACAAACGCGATCCGTCAAATGGAAGAGGCGTTGGGCACCCGGCTTTTTGAACGAACCAATCGTATAACGGCACTGACCCCGGCAGGCAAAGTGTTGCAGAAGGAAGCGGTTGCGACGCTGATGCAGATGGAAAGGTCGATGTTACTGACACGACGCGCCGGCCAGGGAATGACTGGGGCTTTGCGCATCGGTTTTGTCGCTTCCGCCGTCAGACATCTGCTTCCCGAAATAGTCGCCCGTTTTCACTTTTCCTGTCCGGAGGTCGTCCTTGAACTGAAAGAAATGACGACGGCGCGACAGGTTGCGAGCCTTTTGGAAGACACGCTTGATATTGGCATTGCGGTTTTACCTGTTCCTGAATACGCCATACCGAAACTGTCTTGCCATCCATTTTTTAGCTGCCCGCTGATTGCCGTTTTGCCGAGTAAACATCCTGCCGGAACAAGCGGCGTTCTTTCGCTTTCTGCCCTGGCCAGGGAGCCGTGGGTATTGTTTCCTGGGCAAGAAGGGCCAGGTCTCTATCGTGCTATCATTGAGGCCTGCGAAAAGGCAGGATTTGCTCCTGAGGTTGTTCAGCGAGCCGTGCAGATGGAAACGATAGTCGGCCTTGTTGCTTCGGGATTAGGAGTCAGTCTGGTCCCTGAATTCATGCAAAAAAGCGGCTGGGCAAACGTTTCTTTTTGTCGGCTTAGTGGAGAACAGATCCCGTATCAGGTTGCTCTGATTCACAAGCCGGAAAATACCAATCCTCACGTCGCAGATTTTGTCAGAAACGCGGTTCCTTCACAGCCATAGGTAAAACGCGCCTGAGTTTGAACCGCATTCAAGAATCGATTAGGCGCGGTTGCCCAGGGCCCTGAGCGCCACGTTCACCGCCGCCAATAACCGCGCTTCGGTGACGCCGTCACGCGCCTGAATCGACAGGCCGTGCAGGAAGACGGCGAAATAGTCTCCCAGGCTGTCGGCGTCGGTGTCGGCCGGCAATTCGCCGGTTTGCACCGCCTGGCGCAGCCGTTCGACGATCTGCTGCGTGCGCTGCAGCCGGTGCTCTGCCAGCCAGGCTTTGAGCCCGTCGTTTTCTGCGCTGACGCTGGCGGCGGAGGAGACCACCATGCAGCCCTGCGGCAGATCCGGCCGGCTATAGAGCCGCACGGCATCTTCCAGCAGGCGTTTGATCGCCGGGCGAATGCCGCTTTCCTGCGCGAAGGCGCGATCGGCAAAGCCGCCTTCCGTGGTTTCGTAACTGGCGATCGCCTCGCGGAACAACTGCTCTTTGGAGCCGAACGCTTTGTAGATGCGCGCGGAAGCAATACCCAATTCCGCCACCAGATCCGACATCGAGGTGCCTTCGTAACCCTGCCGCCAGAATAAGTTTCGCGCCTTCAAGAGCGCCTGTTCGCGATCGAACTCGCGCGGTCTGCCTGCCATTCGCTGCTCCAATTTACCTGCCATTCAGCGACATAGGATCGCTTAAATCGGCGGGAATACCAATGCCTTTATAAATTTCGCTTGCGGTCGCCGCGCTTTGCTCCTATTGTTTGTCAATCGACAACCAATAGGAGTTTACGATGAAAACCCTCAAAGGTCCAAGCCTGCATCTCGCGCAGTTCAGCGATGAGACAGCGCCGTTCAACAGCCTGCCCGCCATTGCCGAGTGGGCGGCGCAGACCGGTTTTAGCGCGTTGCAGATCCCGGCCTGGGATCGGCGTTTATTCGACGTGGCCACCGCTGCGCAAAGCCAAACCTACTGCGACGATCTGACCGGTATGTTGGCGGAGCATGGGTTGGTGGTCAGCGAACTGACCAGCCATATTTTCGGCCAACTGATGGCGGTGCACCCGGCTTACGATGCGCTGTGCGACAGCTTCGCGCCGCCGGCGCTGCACGGCGATGCCAACGCGCGCGGCGAGTGGGCGCGGCAGCAAATGCTGCTGGCGGTAAAAGCCTCGGCGCGGCTCGGGCTCAGCGAGCTGGGCACCTTTTCCGGCTCACTGGCCTGGCCCTATCTGTTCCCGTTCCCGCAGCGGCCGGAAGGATTGATCGACACTGCGTTCAACGAGCTGGCCAAACGCTGGCTGCCGGTGCTCAACGCCTGCGACGAGCAGGGCATCAACCTGTGCTACGAAATTCACCCGAGTGAAGATCTGCATGACGGCGTGACCTACGAGATGTTTCTGGAACGCGTCGGCCACCATCCGCGCTGCCGGGTGCTGTTCGATCCGAGCCATATGGTGCTGCAGCAGCTCAACTATCTGGAGTTTATCGATATCTATAAAGAGGTTATCGGCATGTTCCACGTTAAGGACGCCGAGTTCAATCCGACCGGCCGCCAGGGTATTTACGGCGGTTATCAGTCATGGATCGATCGCGCCGGCCGCTTCCGCTCGCTGGGCGACGGTCAGGTCGATTTCAACGGCATTTTTTCCCGTTTGACGCAGTACGGCTATTCGGGCTGGGCGACGCTGGAGTGGGAATGCTGCCTGAAAAATCCGCAGGACGGCGCGCGCGAAGGCGCGGCCTTCATTCGCGATCGCATCATCCATGTCACCGACAAAGTGTTCGATGACTTCGCCGGTGCGCCGGTCAACCCACAGCAGATCAATGCGTTGCTCGGCATTCGCTGAGCCTGATCCCACAGGGAGTTAACCCCATGAAACAACAAGAGAACGAGATCCTGTTGCAGGATCTCGGGGCGGAACACGTCTATACCCAGGTCAATGGCCAACGTATCCACTGCGTGATAGCCGGTGAAGGGCGGCCGGTGTTGCTGATCCCCGGCTGGCCGCAAACCTGGTACACCTGGCGCCATGTGATGCGCGCCTTGGCGGCGGCCGGTTTTCAGGCGATCGCCGTCGATCCGCCGGGCATCGGCGATTCGGACAAGCCTGTCGGCGGTTACGACACCGGCAGCATCGGTGCGGCGTTGCACGCGATGATGGCGCAACTGGGCCACGAACGTTACCAACTGGTCGGCCACGACATCGGCATGTGGGTCGGTTACGCCATGGCGAGCGATTTCCCGCAGGCGGTGGAGCGCCTGGTGCTGACGGAGGCGGTGATCCCCGGTCTGGCGCCGCCGCCGCCGATTTTCGTCGCGCCGGAGGAGAACATCTTCCTGTGGCATTTCATGTTCAACCAGTTGGCGGATTTGCCGGAGACCCTGACCCAGGGGCGCGAGCGGGAGTATCTTGGCTATATCTTCAACCGCTGGTCTTATCGGCGCGATCGGGTGGCGGCTGAGGTCTATATCGCCGCCTATTCGGCGCCGGGCGGCCTGCGCGCCGGATTCGACTATTACCGGGCGATCCCGGAGACCGTTCGCCAGAACCGAGTGCGCGCCGCCACGCCATTGACGATGCCGGTGCTGACCGTGGGGGCGGAACACGCCACCGGCGACGCGCCGCTGACGACGCTGCAGGGCAATGCGCGCGATCTGCGGGGCGAAACGGTCGCCGGCTGCGGCCATTTCATCACCGAGGAGTGTCATGAGGCGTTTATCGCACTGATTACGCCGTTCCTGGCGGGAGAACAACATGCCGCTTGATGAACGCATCGCCGCCTTTTTGACGGCATCGGTCGACGCACTGCCACCCGCGTCGCTGGCGGAAATGCGCACGGCCACGGAAACCGGTTTGCGCTTGCTGCAGGGCGAAGCGGCACCGAGCGGCGGCGTCAGGGACTATACGGTGATCGCCGCCGATGGGCACCGGATTGCGCTGCGCGCTTATCTACCGGCGGGGGAAAGGCGCGCTGCCGCACAACCGGCGATGCTGTTCGCCCACGGCGGCGGCTGGTGCCTCGGTTCGCTGTCGCTGTATGACCAGCCCTGCCAGGCGCTGGCTAACGCAACCGGCCGGGTGATCCTGTCGGTCGACTATCGTCTGGCGCCAGAGTATCCGTTTCCGCAGCCGCTGGAAGATGTCTATCAGGCGCTCTGCTGGGTGGTGCAACAGGCGCCGCAGTTGGGGATCGACGCGCAGCGCTTGGCAGTGGGGGGCGACAGCGCCGGGGGCAATCTGGCGGCGGCGGTCGCGCTGCTGGCGCGGGATCGCGGCGGCCCGCATATCGAGCGTCAGCTGCTGCTGTATCCGGCGCTCAGCCGCGAAATGGCGACGAGGAGCTATCGCGAGTTTGCCGAGGGGCACTTTCTGACGCGCGACGCGATGGTATTTTGTTGGCAGCAGTATCTGGCTCAGCGGCGCGAACCCTACGGCGAACCGCTGCACGCCGCCACGCTGCGCGGGTTACCGCCGGCCACCATTCTGAGCTGCGAATATGATCCGCTGCGCGATGAGGCCGAGGAGTATGCGCAGCGGCTGCGCGAGGCGGGCGTGGCGGTACGCTGCGAACGGTTGCCGGGCATGGTGCATGCCTGCATACACATGCTGGGGCTGACCCCGGCGGCGCGACGGCTGTTCGAGCTGGCCGGCGAGTAAAAAAAAAGCCCCGCATTGCGGGGCGTTTGGCTATTCATCAGACACGCGATTAACGGCCGGCGACGGTGACGAAGCGGGTTTCCAGATAGGATTCGATCGCTTCGCTGCCGCCTTCGGTGCCGTGACCGGAGTCTTTCACGCCGCCAAATGGCGTTTCCGGCAGGCCGAAACCGATGTGGTTGATGCTCAGCATGCCGCTCTCCACGTCGCGCCCCAGCGCATTGACGGTGGCGATGTTACGGCTGTAGGCGTAGGCGGCCAGCCCGTACGGCAGGCGGTTGGCTTCGGCGATCGCCTCGTCGTAGGTGGCGAACGGGCGCAGCAGGGCGACCGGGCCAAACGGCTCTTCCGACATGGCGCGCGCGCTCAGCGGCACGTCGCGCAGCACCGTCGGCTCGAAGAAGTTGCCTTTGCCCGCCACGCGTTTGCCGCCGGTGCTGGCCTTCGCTCCGTGGGCGATAGCGTCCTGCACCAGCGCCTCGATATTGTCGACGCTGCGGCCCAGCACCATCGGGCCCATCGTCACGCCGTCTTCCAGCCCGTTGCCGAGCTTGAGCTCACGCACCGCGGCGGTGAATTTCTCCACGAAGGCCTCGTAAACGCCTTGCTGGATCAGGAAGCGGGTCGGGGCGATACAGACCTGGCCGGCGTTGCGGAACTTCGACTGCGCCAGCTCTTTGGCTGCCGCGTCGAGATCGGCGTCGTCAAAGATCAGCACCGGCGCGTGGCCGCCCAGCTCCATGGTGGCCTTTTTCATATGCTGGCCGGCCAGCGCCGCCAGATGTTTGCCCACGCGGGTGGAGCCGGTGAAGGAGATCTTGCGAATGGTCGGATGCGGGATCAGGTATTCCGAGATTTCCGCCGGGGTGCCGTACACCAGTGCGATCACCCCGGCTGGGATACCGGCGTCGGCGAAGGCTTTGATCAGCTCTGCCGGTGAGGCCGGGGTTTCTTCCGGACCTTTGACGATGATGGAACAACCCGCCGCCAGCGCGGCGGACAGCTTGCGCACGATCTGGTTAATCGGGAAGTTCCACGGCGTGAAGGCGGCCACCGGGCCGACCGGCAGTTTCAGGGTTTGCTGCTGCACGTCGCGGGCGCGGGACGGAATGATCTGCCCGTAGGTGCGGGTGGCTTCGCCGGCGAACCAGTCGATAACGTCGGCGGCGTTGAGAATTTCAATCTTGGCCTGCGCCACCGGTTTGCCCTGTTCCTGCGTCATGATGGCGGCGATGGCGTCGGCGCGTTCGCGCAGCAGTGCAGCGGCTTTGCGCATCAGGTTGGCACGCTGGTGTGCGGCGGTGTTGCGCCAGAGGTTAAATCCGCGCTCGGTGGCGGCCAGCGCCAGATCGAGATCCTCTGTGGCGGCGTGCGCCACCTGACCGATGACCTCGTCGCTGGCGGGGTTGGTGACAGGCAGGGTTTTCCCGGCCAGCGCGTTGCGCCATTGTCCATCGATATACAGTTGAGTATCCGGATACATTGTTGCCTCTTGTTTACGGAGTGGTCAGGGGCCGCTGAGTTTTGCGATGCGGCGCGCCTGAATGGGACAGGGACCTTAACCCTACGCCGAATGGCGGCGATCGTCCAGGCGAGGGGCACGAAAGGACCAGGGCGGCTACTCAATCGGCGATGTTTTGGCTATGCTGAGCAGATTGTCAGCACGGATGAGGAGGTCGGGTGCAAGGGGTTCCACAACAGTTTCCGTTCGAGAAGGATTGCGCGCAGTTCCGGCATTTGCCGCATCTGCCCGGCGTCGAACTCTATCAGGCGCATATCGAACGTTATGCCTTCGAGCCGCATACCCACGACGCCTTCGCCATCGGCACCGTGGATACCGGGGCGGAGCGTTTTCGCTATCGCGGGGCGCAGCACCTGGCGGCGCCGGGCGCGCTGGTATTGATGAATCCTGACGAGCTGCATACCGGCGAAGCCGAAACGCCGGGCGGTTGGTGTTATCGCATGCTCTATCTGGCGCCCGAGGCGCTGGAGCAGCTGTCCGGCGATCGGAGCCAGTGGTTTACCGAGGCGGTGCGTCACGATCCGCGGGCGGCGCAGCGCCTGTCCGCCATTCTCGCCATGCTGTGGCAAACCGAGGATCCGCTTACGCTCGACGGCCTGCTGCTGGAGGCCGTCGAGTTGCTGCAACCGCATATCCGCACCGGGCAACGAGAGAAAGCCGAGGCGGCGCACAGTTTCGAGGTGGTGAAAAGCTACCTGCACGATAATTATGCCGAGGCCATAAGCCTCCACCAACTGGCCGATCTGGTCTCGCTCAGCCCGTACCATTTCCAGCGCAAGTTCAAGGCCGAATATCACGTCTCGCCGCAGCAGATGCTGATGGCGATCCGGCTGTCGCAGGCTAAACGCATGCTGGAGCGCGGCATACCCGCCGCACAGGTGGCGGCGGCGGCGGGGCTGACCGATCAGGCGCACCTGACGCGCGCGTTCGCTAATCGTTACGGCGTCACGCCGGTGCGTTTCCAGAAACAGGTGAAATTGGGCTAAAACAGCAACCTGCTACAATAATTCCTCCCCGCGTTTTCGCTACTCTGCCGCTGTCTTGTCGGGCGGGTTGGCCGCGCCGGCCGTTTGTCGGAGTCGTTATGTTCATTGGCGTTGTGTTTGCCCTGGCCGCCGGGCTGATGTGGGGACTGATTTTCGTCGGCCCGCTGCTGGTACCGGACTATCCCGCCGCGCTGCAGTCCACCGGGCGCTATCTGGCCTTTGGGCTGATTACCTTGCCGCTGGCTTGGTTTGATCGTCGCCGTCTGCGCAAGCTGCGGCGTCAGGATTGGCTGGAAGCGCTCAAGCTGACTGCCATCGGCAATCTGCTGTACTACCTGTGTTTGGCCAGCGCCATTCAGCGCACCGGCGCACCGGTCTCGACCATGATCATCGGCACCTTGCCGGTGGTGATCGCCATTTGCGCCAACCTGTTTTACGGCCGGCACGACGGGCGCCTGGCCTGGGGCAAGCTGGCGCCGGCGCTGCTGCTGATCGTCTGTGGATTGGTGTGCGTGAACGTCGCCGAGCTGCGCGGCAATGCGGTATCGATCGACGGCTGGCGCTATCTCAGCGGTCTTGGGCTGGCCGTGTTGGCGGTGGCGTGCTGGACCTGGTTCCCTCTGCGCAATTCACGCTGGCTGCGGGAGAATCCGACGCAGCGGCCGGCCACCTGGGCCACGGCGCAGGGGCTGGTGACGCTGCCGCTGGCGCTGCTGGGCTATCTGGCGGTCTGCGGCCAGCTGGCGCTGAGCGAGCCGGCGTTCGCCTTGCCGTTCGGCCCGCGCCCCGAGGTGTTTATTCCGCTGATGCTGATCATCGGCGTGTTCTGCTCCTGGCTGGGGGCGCTGTGCTGGAACGAAGCCAGCCAGCGACTGCCGACGGTGTTGGTGGGGCCGCTCATCGTGTTCGAAATTCTGGCGGGGTTGGCGTATACCTTTCTGCTGCGCCAGGCCTGGCCGCCGTTGCTGACGCTGGCCGGCATCGTCTGTTTGATCGCCGGCGTGGTGTACGCCATGCGCATCAAGCCGCAGCCGGTGGTGGTGGCGTTGGAGGACAAGCCGAGGTGACGCCCGCCGCAGCGGCGGGCGCGAGGGTTAACGCTTGCTGTGGTGAATGATCTCTTCGGCCACGTTGCGCGGCGCTTCGGCGTAGTGGCTGAATTCCATGGTGTAGGTGGCGCGGCCCTGCGACATCGAACGCAGGGTGGTTGAGTAGCCGAACATCTCGGACAGCGGCACCTTGGCGCGTATTTCCTTGCCGCCGCCACCCGGGATCTCTTCCATGCCCTGCACCAGACCGCGGCGTGAGGAGAGGTCGCCCATCACGTTGCCGGCGTAATCCTCCGGCGTTTCCACCTCCACCGACATGATGGGCTCCAGGATCACCGGATCCGCCAGACGGCAGGCTTCCTTGAAGCCGAAGATCGCCGCCATGCGGAACGCCTGTTCCGACGAGTCGACGTCATGGTAAGAACCGAAGGTCAGGTGCACCTTGACGTCCACTACCTGATAACCGGCCAGCACGCCGTTGTTCAGCGCCTCGAGCACGCCTTTTTTCACCGCCGGGATAAACTCGCCGGGAATGACGCCGCCCTTGATTTCATCGAAGAACTCGAAGCCTTTGCCGGGTTCGTTCGGCTCGACGGTCAGCACCACGTGGCCGTATTGCCCTTTACCGCCGGACTGGCGCACGAACTTGCCTTCCACGTCGGCCACCCGTTTGCGGATGGTTTCGCGGTACGACACCTGCGGCTTGCCGGTGGTGGTCTCCACCCCGAATTCACGGCGCATGCGATCGACGATAATCTCCAGGTGCAGCTCGCCCATGCCGTAGATAATGGTCTGGCCGGATTCTTCATCGGTGCGCACCCAGAACGACGGATCTTCCGAAGAGAGGCGCTGCAGCGCGATGCCCATTTTCTCCTGGTCGCCCTTGGTTTTCGGCTCGATCGCCTGGGCGATCACCGGCTCGGGGAAGGTCATGCGCTCCAGCGTGATGATGGCGCCGGGATCGCACAGCGTATCGCCAGTGGTGACGTCCTTCAGGCCAACGCAGGCGGCGATGTCGCCGGCGTGCAGCTCGTCGATGTCCTTACGATCGTTGGCGTGCATTTGCACGATCCGGCCGATGCGCTCCTTTTTGCCTTTGATCGGGTTGTAAACGCTGCTGCCTTTGGCCAGTACCCCGGAGTAGACGCGCACGAAGGTCAGCTGGCCGACGAACGGATCGGTCATCAGCTTGAACGCCAGCGCCGAGAACTTTTCGTTGTCGTCGGCTTTGCGGGTGATGATTTCATCGTGTTCGCCGTGGCCTTCCATCGGTGGCACATCGAGCGGCGAGGGCATCAGCTCGATCACCGCGTCCAGCATGCGCTGCACCCCTTTGTTGCGGAACGCCGATCCGCACAGCATCGGTTGGATTTCACCGGCGACGGTGCGCACCCGCAGCCCATGGACGATCTCCTCTTCGCTCAGCGGCACCTGGTTGAGGTATTTCTCCATCAGTTCTTCCGAGGCTTCGGCGGCGGCCTCAATCATGTTTTCACGCCACTCCTGCGCCGATTCGCGCAGCTCTGCCGGGATCTCTTCGAAGCTGAAGTTCATGCCCTGCGAGGCTTCGTCCCACAGAATGGCCTTCATCCGCACCAGATCCACCACGCCGCTGAAGTGATCTTCGGCGCCGATAGGGATAACGATCGGCACCGGGTTGGCTTTCAGGCGCTCGATCATCATTTTGCGCACGCGGAAAAAATCCGCGCCGATGCGGTCCATCTTGTTGACGAACGCCAGCCGCGGCACCTTGTACTTGTTGGCCTGGCGCCAGACGGTTTCCGACTGCGGCTGCACGCCGCCCACCGAGTCATAAACCATCACGGCGCCGTCCAGCACGCGCATCGAACGTTCCACTTCAATGGTGAAATCGACGTGCCCGGGGGTGTCGATGATATTGATGCGGTGCTGCGGATAGTTATGCTGCATGCCGTTCCAGAAGCAGGTGGTGGCCGCCGAGGTGATGGTGATGCCGCGCTCCTGTTCCTGCGCCATCCAGTCCATGGTCGCCGCGCCGTCATGCACTTCACCCAGCTTGTGGCTGACCCCGGTGTAAAACAGAATCCGCTCGGTGGTGGTGGTCTTGCCGGCATCGATATGCGCGGAGATGCCGATATTGCGGTAACGTTCGATAGGGGTGGTGCGAGCCATAATCAACCTTTCTTAGCCGCGTGAAGGAGAGCGGCTTAAACAGCATGGATAATGGTGATAATCCTCATAGGGTTATCCGCCGGATCGCAGAGCCTTGCTCTGGTCACAAACTAATCGTAGTTGAAGGCGTTGGTTTTTTTAAGCGATGGCTGTGATAGATGAAAGTTTGCAGGCAGGCGAAAAAAAGGCCCGTAACGGGCCTGTTGTCGAGCGGCGCGTTCGCCGCTTATTTGCGTCCCAGCAGGAAGCCGAAAACGATGCCGACCGCCGCCGCAACGGCCACGCCGGCCAGCGGGTTGGCTTCCACCTGCGTTCTTACGCTGTCCGCGGCGTCTCGGGCGGCATAGCTGGCCTGGGAGGCGTATTTGCGCGCCGCGCCGCGCACCTGATGCTCCGGCGAATCAACGGCTTTGCCGAACGCTTCTTCTACCGCGCCTGCGGCTTCATTGGCTTTGTCTTCCGCTTTTCCAAACATGCTGCTCTCCTGTTCCTTGTGGGATAATGAACTCTAAGCCTAGCAGGCAAACGACGTTTTTTGCAGCATTCTGTGCGTTATAAGAGCAATCCGAGCAGAGAAAAGTCTTGCCGGGCGCGCGGTGGCGGCTTCACCCGCGCGGCTTTTTGTGTTCTATTGGCTAGCGGTTTAACCGGGTACCGTTAACCTTTGACCGATTCGTTGAGTTGAAAGGACTCCCCATGTCAGTACTGCGTATTCTGGCGCTGCTCGCCGCGACTGCCGCCGCGTTGCCCGCTCAGGCTAAGCCTGCGCTCCACGGGGCGGCGGCCGGAAACGGCATTCGTTGGCAATCTTGTCTCAACAGCGGCTTTCAGCGCTGGTTCGATGAGGCGCCGCCGCCGGGGCTGCGCTGCGGCTATCTCGAGGTGCCGCTGGCGTACGCCACGCCGCCCGCTCATGCGGCGCAGGCGGGCGAACAGACCGTGCGCCTGGCGCTGACCCTGCTGCCCGCCACCGGGCCGAAAAAGGGCAGCGTGGTGACGATCAGCGGCGGGCCGGGCCTGCCGGGCATCAACCCCTATTTAGGCAACGACGCCCACGTCGCCAGGCTGCGTAAATCCTACGACATCATCGGTTACGATCCGCGCGGCGTCGGCCAATCGACGCCGAAAATCTCCTGCCAGCTGGCCGAAGGTGACGAACTCCCTGAACCGGACGACAACGACGTGGCCGGCGCGGAGAACCAGACGCGCGCCCTGATTGCCGCCTGCATCAAACAGACCGGCGCGGACGTGCTGCAACATATCGGCACCGACGAAGCGGTCAACGATCTGAATGCGATCCGCCACGCGCTGGGCGAGCCAGGGCTGACGGCGGTGGCGTACTCTTACGGCACCAAGGTGGCGGCGCTGTATGCCGAGCGTTTTCCGAAGAAAACGCGCGCGCTGGTGCTGGACGGGGTGGTGGATCTGGCGGAGGACGATTTCACCCAGCGGCTAAACCAGGAACGGGGTTTCCAGCAAAGCTTCCTGCGCTTCGCCGCCTACTGCGGTAAAACCGACAGCTGTCAGCTGGGCGGCGGCGCCAATCAGGCACTGCAGCGCTATCACGCCTTGCTGCGCAAGCTGCACGAGCAGCCGTTCGTCACCGCAGCGGGCTATGAAATCTCCGCCGACGACGTGCTGACGGTCACGCGTTCGCTGTTATTGTGGCCGGAGCGCTGGCATGAGCTGGCCACCGTGCTGCGCCAGCTCGATGCCGGCATCGCCGGGCAGCAGGTTTCCGATCTGATTGACGAAAGCTATTCGCCGGATGCCGATGACGCCCTGAACGTCATCACCTGCGCCGACGTCGCCAACCCGACGGCCGATCCGCAGCAGTTGCGCCGGCAGCGGCAGGAGATCAATACCGCCGCTTTGTATGCCCACTATCTGCCGCTGCACGAATACCCGCTGGAAATGTGCGATCTGTGGCCGTACCGCGGCAAAGATCGGCCGCACCCCCCGGTGGCGTCCGCCGCGCTGCCGCCGCTGCTGTTCGTCGCCCAGCGCTACGATCCAACCACGCCGTACCGCAATGCCCAGGTGATGGCCGCCGCCTTTAAAAGCCCGCTGATCACCCGCGAACGCGACGGGCATACGCTGGTGCTGAACGGCATCGACAGCTGCGTTGACGAAAGCGTGGTGGATTATCTGCTGGCGCCGAAAAAGCCGCGCCGCGACAAGATTTGCCGCTGAGAAGGCCGGGGAGCAGCCCGGCCTTAAGTGAGTCAGCCGGCGAAAATATGCGCCTGGCCCATTACGTTGAGAGTGACCTGAGCACCGGGCTGCAGGCCTTCGCGGCTGACGGTTTTGATCTCGATTTGCGCGCCGCCGGCGACCATCCGCAGGTTGAGCGTAGAGACGAAGCCGGCGAAATCAATGCCGGTGATCACCGCCTGGCCGCGCTGCGCCGGATCTGACAAGCCGATTTGAATCTGCTCCGGGCGCAGCATGATGCGCGCCGGGCCGCTGCGTTGGCGATCGTCGACGGCGATGCGCCCCAGTGCGCAGTCGGCCCAGCCGTGCGCCAGTTCAGCGGTCAACACCAGCGTTTCGCCAAGGAAGCTGGCGGTCGGTTCATCGACCGGGCGCAGATAAAGATCCTGCGGCGCGCCCACCTGCGCCAGCCGGCCATTGCGCATCACCGCCACCTGATCGGCGAACGACAGCGCCTCGCTCTGATCGTGGGTGACCAGGATCGACGCTACTTTGGCCTCCGTCAGCAGTTCGGCCACCGCTTTTCGGGTGGCGGCGCGCAGGCCGGTATCCAGCGCCGAGAACGGCTCGTCCAGCAGCATCAGCCGGGGTTGCTGCGACAGAGCGCGCGCCAGCGCGACCCGCTGCTGCTGCCCGCCGGACAGTTCATGCGGCCACAGGGCCGCCAGACGGCGATCCAGCGCCACCATCTCCATTAACGCCTCGATGCGATGCTGTTTCTCGCGTTTGCTGCCCTTGAGACCAAAACCGATGTTGCCGGCGACGGTAAAGTGCGGGAACAGCGCGCCATCCTGCGGAACGAAGCCGATGCCGCGCAGATGCGCAGGTACCCAGCCGCCGCCGTTGCCCATGGCTTGCCCCTGCAGCAGGATCTGGCCGCCGTCGGGGATTTCAAAGCCGGCGATGATGCGCAGCAGAGTGGTTTTGCCGGAGCCGGAAGGGCCGACGATCGCCGTGCGGCTGCCGGCGGTAACCTGCAGGTCAATGTGTTCCAGCACTCTGATGGCGTTGTAAGATTTTCCGATACCGTGCAGTTCGAGCGTGCTCATAGTCCCGCCGTGCGTTTAGATTGAGAATAAAGAAGCCAGGTGAGCGGCAGCGACAGCGCCACCATAATCAGCGCATAAGGCGCGGCGGCGACGTAGTCTATCTCGCTGGTCAGCGCCCAGAAGCCGGTGGCCAGCGTGCGGGTGCCGTTCGGCGCCAGCAGCAGCGTGGCGGTCAGTTCATTGGCGATCGCCAGGAATACCAGCGCCGCGCCCGCAGCGGCGCCCGGCGCCGCCAGCCGCAGCGTGGTGCTCCACAACGCCTGCGCCGGCGATTTGCCCAGGCTGCGCGCCACGTTTTCCAATTCCACCGGCGCCTGTGCGATACCGGCGCGCAGATTGATCAGCGCCCGCGGCATAAACATCAGCAGATACGCCAGCAGCAGGGTGATTTCGGTCTGGTAAATCGGCCGGAAGCTGTGAATGGTGATGGTCACCAGCGCCAGCGCCACCACGATGCCGGGCAGCGAGCTGGTCACGTAGTTGCAGCCTTCCAGCACCCGATACAGCCGGGCCGGATAGCGTACCGACAGCCAGGCCATCGGAATGGCGCACAGCGTGATCAGCAGCGCGCCGGCGGCGGACAGCGACAGCGTTTGCCACAGCGCGGGCCACAGCTCGGCGTTGCGCCACACCTCGAATCCACCCAGCCACAGCCAGCGGGCCAGGGTGATGAAAGGCACGCCCAACGCCAGCGCAGTCAGCGCGATCGGCAGCAGCAGCGCCAGCGCGGCGAGCGGCGGCGAAAGGCGGCGCGGCGTTTGGCTGCGTGCGCTGCCGGAACCGACGCGGGCATAGCGTGCGCGGCCACGGCTTATGGCCTCAAGCAACAGCAGCCCCAGGCAGCACAGCACCAACACGCCGGCCAGCATGTTGGCCGCCGGGCCGTTGAAGGTCGACTGGAACTGATCGAAGATCGCGGTGGTGAAGGTATCGAAACGGATCATGGCGTACAGGCCATACTCCGCCAGCAAGTGCAACGCGATCAGCAGCGAGCCGCCCCAGACCGCCAGTTTCAGTTGAGGCAATACCACGCGGAAAAACACCGCCGGCGGCCGGGAGCCGAGTGAGGTGGCGACGTCCTCGATACCGGGATCCAGGCGGCGCAGCACGGCGGCGGCCGGCAGGTAGATAAACGGAAAGTAAGCGAGCACCGAGATGAAAACGCCGGCGCCCAGGCCGTGCATCGACGGCACCAGACTGATCCAGGCATAGCTTTGCACAAAGGCCGGCACCGCCAGCGGCGCGGTCGCCAATACCGCCCAGAGACGCCGGCCCGGCAGCGTGGTTCGTTCGGTCAACCAGGCCAGGGCCACGCCCAGCACGGCGCAAATCGGCAGCGTCAGCACCACCAACAGCAGGGTATTCAACAGCAGTTCCGCCACGCGCGGGCGGAAAACCAGAGCTTTGACCGTTTGCCAGCCGGTTTCAAACGCCACGCCGATAACGAATCCCAACGGCAGCAGCGCCAGCAACGACAGCAACACGGCGCAGGCCACCACGATCGGCCCCGGCCGCGGGTGACGAGGGATAGTGGAATAACGCCGCGCGGTCTGCGCGGCGTGGGTACTCAGGTTTGACATAACGATCAAAAACTCTCGGTTTGCCAGCGGGCCTTACAGCAGGCCGGCCTCGGTCATCAGTTCGACAACTTTCTTACTGTTCAACTGCGCGGCGTCTACCTTCGGCGCGTCCAGATCTTTCAGCGGCACCAGTTTCGGGTTGGAGGCTGCGCCGACGCCGACGGCGTATTCGAAGGCGTTGTTGGTGCGCAGGATTTCCTGGCCCTGTTTGCCGGTGATCCACTTGATGAACGCCTGCGCCTGCTGCTGATGCTTGCTGGAAGCCAGCACGCCGCCGCCGGAGATGCTGACGAAGGCGCCCGGATCCTGATGTTTGAAGTAATACAGCTTGATGTTGTTGCTGTTCTCGCCGGTTTTCGCGCCGTCCACGAACGGGTAGTAGTGATAGATCACGCCGCTGTCGATCTGGCCGGCATTGACCGCTTTCATCACCGTGCTGTTGCCTTTATAGGCGGTAAAGTTGGTTTTCATCGCTTTCAGCCAGTCCAGCGTGGCTTTCTCGCCTTTCAGCTCCAGCAGCGCGCTGACTATCGCCTGGAAATCGGCGCCCGACGGCGAAGCGGCCCAGCGGCCTTTCCATTCCGGCTTGGCCAGATCCAGCAGTGATTTCGGCAGCTGCGCGTCGCTCAGTTTGGCCGGGTTATAAACAAATACGGTAGAGCGGGCGGCGATGCCGATCCAGCGGCCGTGGCTTGGGCGATATTGTGGTTCCACCTGCGCCAGCGTGGCAGCGTCCAGCGGGGCGAACAGCTTGGCGTTATCCACCAACACCATCGCCGGGGAGTTTTCCGTCAGGAACACGTCGGCAGGTGAAGCGCTGCCTTCCTGTACCAGTTGGTTGCCCAGTTCGCTGTCGCCGCCGTTGCGCAGCGTCACCTTGATGCCGGTGTCTTTGGTAAATCCGTCGACCCAGGATTTCACCAGATTTTCATGCTGGGCGTTATAAATAACGATGCCCTGGTCGGCGGAGGCCGCCTGAGCGCCAAAGGCCAGCATCATCGAGGAGGCGAGCAGGGCGACGGGGCCGAGAGATGAAATACGCAGCTTCATGCAGTTATCCTTTTTAGCGTTCGAATGAAGAAAACGAATATCGCCTGGCGAGCGCAAGCAGGCCGATTTTAGCCAAGAACATCAATAATGATAGTGAAAACGATTCGTATTAAATTATTTTTGACGATCGCTCACAAAATGAATTGCCCTAAGGATAAGTTAAGCTTCGGCTGGAATAATCTGTATTGATTGCCTGAATTTATGTCACCGCCGGTTCACGGCGTTCCTGACGGCAATGCCGGTCTCCGCGTTTATCCTCGTGTTTTTCATCGTTCTGTCGCCAGTACTTCTTTGATAATGAAAGAAATTCAACACCGCTTTTGGTTATGACTCATAGCGATTAATGATTTAATTTATTCCACTGCCTCATTGCATATTAAACGCGATAAAACACTAATCAGGGATATCGACGTGAAATATTCATTTAATGGTAAGAAACTGGCTGGTTTAATCCTCCTGGCTTTTAACGCTACGGCTGCCCATGCCGCCGAGGTGCCGGCAGGCGTTAAACTGGCGGCGGCACAAGAACTGGTGCGCGCCAACGGGTATGAACCGGCGACGCTGGATCCAAACCTGGCCGAGAGCAATGTGGAGTTCTACATCTTCAACGATCTGTTCGAAGGCTTGCTGCGCGTCGGAAAAGACGGTGAAGTGATCCCGGCACTGGCGCAGACGTGGGAGCATCAGGGCAACGTCTGGACTTTCCATCTGCGGCCGCAGGCCAAATGGTCGAACGGCGATCCGGTGACCGCCGACGATTTCGTTTACAGCTGGCGGCGCCTCACCGATCCGAAAACCGCCTCGCCGTACGGCAGCTATCTGGCTTCGGCCTACGTGCTGAATGCGGCGGCGATCAACGCCGGCAGCAAACCGCCGAGCGAGCTGGGCGTCAAGGCGCTGGATGCGCACACTCTGCAGGTGACGCTGTCGGAGCCTAATTCCTATCTGATCAAGCAACTGGTGCATTTCCCGGTTTTGCCGGTTAACCGCAAGGTGGTGGAGCAGTACGGCAAAAACTGGACGCAGCCGGCGCACTTTGTCGGCAACGGGGCGTTCCGCCTCAGCCAGTGGGTGGTCAACGAAAAGGTGGTGGTGGAACGTAACCCGCAGTATTGGGATAACGCCAATACCGTGCTCAACAAGGTCACCTTCTTGCCGATCCAGGGCTTCCCTGAAGTGGCGCGTTTTCGCGCCGGTGAGGTTGAGCTGGGGTATACCACGCCGCCGGAGCTGTATCAGCAGCTGAAAAAAACGCTCGGCGAGCAACAGCTGGTGACCTATCCGCTGCTCTCCACCAGCTATTTCGCCTTCAACAACCGCCAGGCGCCGTTTAACGACGTGCGGGTGCGCCAGGCGCTGAACCTGGCGCTGGACAAAGAGATTATCGCCGGCAAAGTGTTGGGATACGGCCAGCAGCCGGCCTGGACCTTTACCCCAACCGGGGCGGGCGGCTATAGCCTGCAGCCCGGCGCCGCGGCCGGTTTGACGCCGGAACAACGCCACGCCCAGGCGAAGCAACTGCTGGCGCAGGCCGGTTTCAACGCCGAGCATCCGCTGCGCTTTACCGTGTTGTACAGCAATGACGCCACCATCAAGAAGATCGTCATCGCCGCCGCCGCCATGTGGAAAAAGAACCTCGGCGCAGAGGCCACCTTGCAAAGCCAGGAGCGCAAAGTCACGCTGGACAATATCAACCGCGGGCAGTACGGCGTGGCCTTTACCCGCTGGCTGGCGGATTACAACGATCCGTCTACTTTCCTGAACGTGTTCCGTTCCGACAGCAGCGAGAACAGCCCCAAATACCGCAATCCGGAGTACGATCGCATTCTGCATCAGGCGACGGCGGCGCCGACACCGCAGCAGGTGCAGCAGTATTTCCAGCAGGCCGAGGCGGTGCTGGCCGTCGATACGCCGGTCGCGCCGGTGTACTACGAAGCCAACGCCACGCTCATCAAACCTTACGTGAAGGGGATCGACTTTACTCGTCAGGGCGCCTTATACGATAAAAACGTCTACATTCTCGAACACTGAAAAATAAAAAACGGCTGATTTATATCAGCCGTTTTTATAAATGGCCGTTTAATTAACATTATCCTAAATACTCCATAAACGACGGGCAATCTTTTCTTCCCGCCGGATAAAACAACGCCTATACTGCGCCGGTAGTTTATATGCAGTATCTCGTTTGGCGAGGCTCCTATACAAACACAGGTTACTGATCTGACGACATCGAGAGATGCCCAAGGTTAAGACAGGCTTTATCGGATTAAGGTTCAGCCCAAAGTAACTTCCGAGCAACAACTCGGATACGTTGTATAGTGCTAAAACCTGGACGCGGAGATAGGCAGTCTGCACTCCCTCTGTGGTTACGCCCCTATGCGATTCGCTGTTGAAGTTCACAACAGAAATAGGGACTGACAAAATGATCAAGTCACATCAACACTATTCTTCTCCGGCGCTGAACGCGACTGAAACTCTCGACGAGACTTCGGTCGCCGGTTATATGAACGCCGATTTTATTACCGTTCCCGCAACGATGACGGTCAATCATGCCCGGGAATATTTACTTTCGCAGCTCAAAACGGACGAAATTCCCAGCCGGGTATTTATTACCGCGGACGATTATCATCTGCGCGGCACACTGTCGGTGAAAAAACTGTTGCAGTGCGAAGAACAGGATAAAGCCGTCGGCGTAATGATGGATTACAGCTATTTCCAGGTTTCACCCGACGATGATCGCAACGACGTGGCGCATCTGCTGGGCAAAGGGGGGCTGGACGTGGTGCCGGTGGTGGCCAATAACACGCTGGTCGGCGTACTGGGCGAGCGTGAGATCGCCCGGCTGGTCGAGGATGAAAACACCGAAGACGCGCAGCGTCAGGGCGCGAGCCTGCCGCTGGACAAGCCTTATCTGGAGACCAGCCCGTGGGCGCTGTGGCGTAAACGCTCGGTGTGGCTGCTGATGTTGTTCGTCGCTGAAGCCTACACCGGCAACGTGCTGAAAGCGTTTGAAGATCAGCTCGAAGCGGCGATTGCGCTGGCGTTCTTTATCCCGCTGCTGATCGGCACCGGCGGCAACAGCGGCACCCAGATCACCTCGACGCTGGTGCGCGCCATGGCGCTGGGCGAGGTCAGCCTGCGCAACCTGGGCGCGGTGATCCGCAAGGAGGTCTCGACCTCGCTGCTGATCGCCGTCACCATCGGCCTGGCGGCCTGGGTGCGCGCCTGGATCATGGGCGTCGGCATGGAGGTGACGCTGGTGGTCAGCCTGTCGCTGGTGGCGATCACCGTGTGGAGCGCCATTGTTTCGTCGATCATCCCGATGCTGCTGAAACGTCTCGGCATCGATCCTGCCGTGGTTTCGGCGCCGTTTATCGCCACCTTTATCGATGGCACCGGCCTGATTATTTATTTCAAAATCGCCCAGCACGTTTTGGGTATTTAAACCGCTCCGCCCGTAAAGGGCGGAAATGTGACAAGCCTGAGGAGGACGTTAAAAACCATGGATGCCGACCAACCCCGATATTTAACGCAAGGGGATTTTATCGATAACATTTAACCTGAGGACAAAATAATGGGAAACATGACTATTTTTATGGGATTCCTGGCAATGATCAGCTCGCTGGGCCTGTTGGCGGCCTATATGAGCACCAAATGGGATGATTGATGAACGCTAAAGATCCGCCTAGATGCATCCTCCCCGTAACCGCTATTTATTATGGGGAGGATTTAGCGGCGCGCTGAACGCGCGGCCTGATACGGGAGTTGATAATAATGACGATTCTTATTCTGGGATTGCTCTACGCCATTTTAATGATTTCGGTGGGGGTGAATGAGATTTATTTTTATTCCACCGGAAAATCCAATTTTCTTACTAGCCTCATGCTGACTTTCTCTGGCAGTATGCTGCTGATCGCCTTTGTCTGGCAATTATCCTCTAAAGTAAAAAAATAAATCACCGTCCGAATGTGAGCAGCATCATGCAAAATGAAAAACAGGCCGTGGCCAGAAACTCGATGATCGCCAGCGGGTTGCTGGCCACGGGCAAATTCGTCGCCGGCATTTTTACCGGCAGTATTGGCCTGATATCCGAAGGGATCCACTCTTTCACCGATTTTATCGCCACCAGCATCACCTGGCTGGCGGTGCGCATCAGCGATAAACCCGCCGATGACGATCACCACTTCGGCCACGGCAAGGTGGAAAACCTGGCGGCGCTGTTCGAGGTGTTGCTGTTGCTCGGCGCCGCCAGTTGGATCGTCTACGAGGCGGGCAGCAGCCTGCTTGGGCAGCCGCATGAGATCGTCGCGGCGCCGGTGGTGATCGCGGTGCTGCTGATTTCCATCTGCGTCGATTTTTTCCGCGTGCGGGCGCTCAATCGCGTCGCCAAGGCGACCGACAGCGCGGCGCTGGAGGCGGATGCGCTGCATTTCTTCTCCGACATGCTTTCGTCCGGCGTGGTGCTGCTGGGCATGGTGTTTGTGCTGCTGGGCTTTGGCCGTGCGGACGCCATCGCCGCGCTGATCGTCGCCGGTTTTATCTTGGTCGCGGCAATCAAACTGGGTAAACGCTCCTTCGACTCGCTGATGGATGCCGCGCCGGCCGGAGCCACCGAGGCGATTCGCGCCACGCTGGACAGCTTCCCGGCGGTGCTGGCCTGCGACAGCGTGCGCATTCGCAACGCCGGCGCCGTACTGTTTGTCGAGATCACGGTGGCGGTGTGCCGCACCTTGCCGCTGGAGCGCATCGATGCGCTCAAGCGAGAAATCGTCGAACGACTGCGGGAGCAGCATGCCAAGGCGGAGTTTACCGTCATCGCGGTGCCGCAGACCCGCAGCGACGAAGACATGGCGACGCGCATTCGGGCGATCGCCGCCAATCACGGCGCGCAGGTGCAGAATGTCACCTTGCAGCAGTTGCCGACGCACATGGCGATCGGCATGGATCTGGCGGTGCCGGCCAACGCCAGCGTGGCGCAGGCGCATGAAATCGCCACGGAGATAGAAGGGATCCTGCGTCAGGCGATCGGCGAGGACACCGAGATAGAGACCCATCTGGAGCCGCAGACGCCGCACTGGCTGGCCAGCGAGGATGTTTCCGCCGCCGAGCTGGCCGATATCCGGCTGATTTTGCAGTCGGCGCTGGAGCAGGGGGATAAGGTGCAAGACGTCCATAACATCCGGGCGCGCAGAACCGACGGCGGCATCATCGTCAACTTCCACTGCCGGGTGTCGCCGGCGGTAACCATCGCCGCCGCGCACGATGCGGTCGATCGGGTCGAGCGGCGGCTGCGCGCGCTTTATCCGGCCATCTCACGCGCGATAGGGCACGTCGAGCCGATCAAGCCCGGCGTTTGAATCAGCTCGGCCAATTGCGGATAGAGCGCCGCGTTGGCCAGCAGCAGCGGGTTGCCGCGTCGCAGCCCGTTGTGGTGCATAAAGTCATTCGCCACGCCGCCGGCTTCGCGCGTCAGCACCAGCCCAGGCAGGCTGTCCCAGGCGTTCATATGCGGTTCGTAATAGCCTAGCAGGCGCCCGGCGGCCACCTGGGCGGTCATCAACGCGCCGGAGCCGCTGCGCACGAACATGCCGCCCGCCTGCAGCAGGCGACAGAGAAAACCGCTGAATTCCGCCGCCGAGGCGCGCGGTGATATCCCGACGCCCATCACGCCATCCGCGACGCTGCGCCCGGCATGCACGCCGATCGGTTCCCCGTTGAGGAAAGCGCCTTGGCCACGGCAGGCGCGGAACATCTCGCGGTGGTTGGGATCGTAGACCACGCCGATCGTTGGCTCGCCGTCGATCACCACGCCTATCGCGATACACCAGGTATGCAGCCCGTTCAGGAAGCAGGCGGTGCCGTCAATCGGATCGACCACCCAAATACAGGCGGCATTATCGCCGCTGCCGCCGCTCTCTTCGCCGAGAAACCCATCCAGGGGAAACCGACGGTTGATCATACGGCGGATCAGCGCCTCGACGCGGCGATCGGCTTCGCTGACCACGTCCTGCAGGCCCTGTTTAAACTCGATGGCCAGACTCTGCCGGCGTTGATAAAAGCTGAAGGCGAGATCGGCGGCGGCGCGGGCGATCTCACGCGCGAAGCGGTAGCGCGCCTCGATGTCCCGTGGAGAGAGTGACGTCATGGCAGGCAGTATTCCAAACAAAGTTTAGTGTGCAGGGTGCCATAGTCAGATGACAATACGGTGTCTATTCCTGCTTGATTTCAGGTTTGATTTAATTTATTTACTTTACTGTAAAGTAAATTTAATTATTAAACGTACCATCAAAGCATCCGTCAGCAAGATAATCAGAGGGGTCAGGCATGCTAGCGCATTTTTTCATCTTTCGACCGGTGTTTGCGGCCGTGCTGGCCATCTGCATTATGGCAGCGGGTGCTCTGGCGCTCTGGACATTGCCGATTGAGCAATATCCCGACATCGCGCCACCTGGTGTCACGGTGACAGCCAATTACCCCGGTGCTTCGGCCAAAACGGTAGAGGACAGCGTGACTCAGATTATCGAACAACAAATTAAAGGCATCGATGGCCTGTTGTATTTCTCATCAACCAGCAGTTCGGCGGGCCAGGCTCGCATCAGCCTTAGCTTCGAACAACAAACCGATCCGGACATTGCTCAGGTTCAAGTGCAAAATGCGGTCAATCAAGCAACGTCGCGATTGCCGCAAGAAGTG
This sequence comes from Serratia sp. CY81684, assembly GCF_052166595.1. NCBI lineage: Bacteria > Pseudomonadati > Pseudomonadota > Gammaproteobacteria > Enterobacterales > Yersiniaceae > Serratia > Serratia sp. CY81684. The sequence continues at coordinate 1,400,377 of NZ_JBJNOO010000003.1, forward strand.
CAGCAGCAAGGCATCACTGTGACTAAATCGCAGGGTGATAGCCTAATGGTGGTTGCCTTGTACGACACGCAAGGCCGTATGGACAGCGTTGATATCAATGATTTTCTGGTCAGTTCGCTGCAAGACCCGCTGAGCCGGGTGGATGGCGTCGGGGAGACGACGGTGTTTGGTGCCCAATATGCTATGCGCATTTGGCTCAATCCGATCAAACTGAGCGGCTATGGTTTGATGCCGTCTGACGTGCAGGTCGCCATAGAAGCGCAAAATGCCCAGGTCACCAGCGGTGAGATCGGAGCCTTGCCTACGATAGAAGGCCAGTCGTTGAACGCGACCGTGACCGCACAATCGCGGCTGGAAACGCCGGAACAGTTTGAGGATATTATTCTGCGTACCAATACCGACGGTTCGGCGGTGTATTTGCGCGATGTTGCTCGTGTTGAAATCGGGGCGGAAAACTATCAAAACCAAACGCGCCTCAATGGTCACCCGGCGGCGGGTATTTCGATTCAGTTGGCTTCCGGCGCCAATGCGCTGGAGGTGGCAGAGCGGGTACGGGCCGAAGTGAATCGCAGGGCCCCGCAGTTTCCACCGGGGTTGCAGGTGGCTTATCCACGAGACAGCACGCCGTTCGTACTGGTTTCCATTGAAGGCGTCGTACAAACGCTGTTGGAAGCGATCGCGCTAGTGATTGTGGTGATGTATCTGTTTTTGCAAAATTGGCGCGCCACGTTGATCCCCACCATTACGGTACCCGTAGTGTTGCTCGGCACTTTCGGTGTTTTGGCGCTGTTGGGTTACAGCGTAAACACCTTGACACTGTTCGCCATGGTGCTCGCGATCGGCCTGTTGGTAGATGACGCGATTGTGGTGGTTGAAAATGTTGAGCGCGTGATGGAGGAGGCGCAATTGCCACCGCGCGAGGCGACGTTGCTTTCGATGCGGGAGATCAATGGCGCTCTGATCGGCATCGCGCTGGTACTTTCGGCGGTATTTATTCCAATGGCATTTTTCGGCGGTTCAACCGGGATGATCTACCGACAGTTTTCCATCACGCTGGTCGCGGCTATGGTGCTGTCGGTTTTAGTTGCGTTGACCTTGACGCCGGCACTGTGTGCCGGTTTGCTGAAACCGCCGGTGCACCGGCCGCGCAGCCGTTTTTTTCGCGGCTTTAACCGCCTGGTGGAATACGGGCAGCGGCGTTATGGACTGGGATTGAACCATGTGATGGCGCGCAAGGGGCGTTTTTGCCTGTTGGCGCTGCTGCTGGTTAGTTTCATGATCTGGCAATATCTGCGTATGCCTACCGGTTTTCTCCCGGTTGAGGATCAGGGCTCGGTAATGGTCCAGTTTTCTCTGCCGCCAGGTGCCCCGATGGCCAGAACGCAACAGACTGCTGACGCTATCGCCGACTATTTCATGACCGCCGAGCGGGACAACCTGAATGTAATTTTCATGGTTGTCGGGCGCAATAACGCCGGCAGTGGTCAGAATGTCGGTATGGCGTTTGCCGAACTGAAACATTGGTCGCTACGCAGCGGTGATGAAAATAACGCGCAGGCGATTATTAGCCGCGCCAATCGCCATTTCAAAAGCTATCGTGACGCGCAAATCAATGTGTTGTCGCCGCCGGCGGTGCGCGGGTTGGGGCAGTCCAGTGGATTTGAATTGTGGTTACAAGATCAAAACGGCGTCGGGCATGACGCGCTGCAAGCTGCTCAGAGGCAGGTGATCGCCGCCGCTACCGAAGATCCGTTGTTAACGGCGGTGCGCATACACGGCCTCGAAGATAAAGCGCAATTGCAGGTCGATATCGACCAGCAAAAAGCTAGCGCACAAGGGCTGCAGCAGGCTGACATCACCAACACGCTTTCTGCCGCATGGGGAGGCGCTTATATTAACGATTTTATCGATCGCGGCCGCGTGAAGCGGGTCTACATGCAGGGGGATGCGGCCTGGCGCTCGGTGCCGGATGATATCGATAGTTGGTTTGTACGTGGTGAAAGCGGCAGCATGGCGTCCTTTGCCAGCTTCGCGACTACGCGTTGGCTCTCAGGCCCACAAATGCTTCAGCGCTTTAACGGGCTGTCGGCCACGCAGTTACAGGGGGCGGCAGCCGAGGGAGAAAGCTCCGGCACCGCGATGGCGCGTATGCAGAGTATCATCGGCGATATAGACGGCTACCGCCTTGAGTGGAGTGGGCTCTCATATCAGGAGCAATTGGCCGCCGGGCAAACACTGGTGGTGTATCTAGCCTCGGTGTTGTTCATTTTCCTCTGTCTTGCCGCGCTGTATGAGAGTTGGTCTATTCCGTTGTCTGTGATGCTGATCATTCCCCTCGGGATTATCGGAGCCGTTGTTGCCGCACGCCTTGCGGGGTATGAAAACAATATTTACTTCCAGGTGGGAATGTTGACGACGATTGGTCTGGCGGCGAAAAACGCGATCCTGATCGTCGAGTTTGTTGAAACACAGCTAAAAACGGGATCCGCTTTGTTGCAGGCGACATTGGAAGGGGCGCGATTGCGTCTGCGGCCCATCGTGATGACTTCATTGGCGTTTGTCGCTGGTGTAATCCCGCTGGCGCTTTCTGTCGGTGCCGGGGCCGCCAGCCGGCGCGAAATCGGTATTGCTGTGATAGGCGGCATGATTTCTGGCACACTGCTGACATTATTGTTCGTACCGCTGTTTTTTGTTCTGACTAAACAAGGGTTGGCACGACTTAAAGCGCGAAAATGAGCCTCTGGGCAGGGGGAGATAATATGATCAACCGTCAACCGGGAAGGCCGATGAAGGCCAGGCCCCGGATACTGGAAACCGCCAGCGTTCTGTTTTTGCAGCAGGGCTTGGACATCTCTTTGGACGAGATAGCCAACGAGGCGGGAACCACCCGTCAAACCTTATACAATCATTTCCCGAGCAAGGATGCCTTGGTGTTGGAGACGTTCAACCATCTTATCGAAAAGATGCAGCCGCCAATTGCCACCATTCTGACACAGGAGAGTGTGGATTTACCGCAGGTGTTGGCACGTTTCGCCTCGGTGGTTCAGGCGCATTTTTTCAGCGTTGAGAACGTGCATTTTCAGCGGTTGCTGGTGCAACTGCTGTTGCAGAAACCTGAGTTGTACGCCACTTTGCGCGAACGCAATGCCGGGCGAGTGCTTCAGGCGTTAGCGAGGATATTGGAACAGGCGCGGCAGCATGGGCAAATCCAATTTGTCCATGCGCAGCCGCAGGCGATGGCATTTCTGGGCGCGGTTATGGGGTATCCATTGCCCGCGGTTTTGCTATCCGACCAGTGGCCGACGCCGGAACAATTGCAACACATGACCGAAGCGGCTATCACCGCGTTTCTTTTGGCCTGGCAATATTCGCCGTCTGCCATTACCGAATAACGAAAGAGAACGTGAGCCTGGTGCTTTGTTGCATATGTAGAGCCTCGGCTGGTATCGCCGCCCGCCAAAACGCCAGCCCGCGCGCATTATCCTGGCTGACCGACAGCGACCAACCGCCGGGATGCTGCGCGAACAAGGCGCGGGCAGCCTGTTGTCCCAGCCCGTTGCGTCGCCATTCGGGCTTGATGTAGAACTCCGCCATTTCGACGGTGGCGCTATCGAGACGCCTGACCAACGCGAACCCGGCCGTTTGCCGATCGCTCAACATCAAATAGGGGTAGCGGCCGGCCTCGCGCCAGTAGAGCGGCAAATAGGGGTAATCCCCATCGACGCCCAGCTCGCGCAGGCAATCGGACAGCATGGCCGCCAGCAGCGGGCGCTGCGCGAGTGAGGCTTGCTCAAGGGAAAATGCCATGTCGCACTCCGTCAAAAAACAGGCCGCCGGATGGCGGCCTGTCAAGGCTAGCCCAGACTCAACCGGGCGGTGATGTCGGCAATCTCGCGGCGCCAGCGCGCCTGAAGCTCCAGTTTCTGGTGCTTCGGCTTGCGCGCCAGGTCGGCCTCCAGTTTGCTTTCGAGGGCAAAAAGGGCGGTCAGCAACGCCTCTTCGCCTTCCAACTGCGGGTTTGGCGTAGGGGCGTCTGCGTTGGCCTCGTGCGCCGTCGCCAGCGCCGGCGTTTCACCCGCCAGACGCTGGTACACCGGCGCCAGATCGTGCCACTCCTCCAGTTTTTGTTGGTCTATCAGCCAAAAGCGGTTGCAGCTCTGTTCGATCAGCATCCGATCGTGGGTGACCAGCATGACGGCGCCGGGGAACTGACGCAGCGTTTCCGCCAACTCCTCTTTGCCCGCCATATCCAGGTGGTTGGTGGGCTCGTCCAGCAGCAGCAACGAATGGTTGGCCAGCGTCAGGCCGACAAACAGCAACCGTGAACGCTCGCCGCCGCTCAGCGAACGGATCTGCTGATGGTGGCGCAGGTAAGGGAACCCGGCGCCGATCAGCGCCATTTTCCGCTGTTCCTCGGTCAGCGGCGCAAACTGCGCCAGCGCTTCGCTCAACGTGTCTTCATCGCGCAGCTGTTGCAGGCTCTGATCGTAATAGCCGATGCGCACGCGCGGATGGAACAGCGCCGGGCGCTGCGTTTGTTGCTGATACTCGCGCCACAGCAGGCGCAACAGCGACGATTTGCCGCAGCCGTTGCGCCCGACGATGGCGATGCGATCGCCGCTTTTCACGCGCAGATGTTCCAGGCTGAACAGCACCGGCGCATCAGGCGCCGGGCGCACCGCCCAGTGCGGCAGCGCCAGCAGGCGATCGGCGTCCAGCGCTTCTCCCTGCAGCCGCAGCCGCCAAGGGCTGCCGGCGGTCAGAGTGGTCTGTTCTTCCTTCAACCGATCGACGCGCTTCTCCATTTGCTTGGCCTTGCGCGCCAGATCTTCGTTGTCGTAGACCTTGCCCCAGGTCGCCAGGCGCTTGGCGCTTTTTTCCACCCGGTCGATTTCCTTTTGCTCGGCCTGTCGCCGCTGTTCGTCCGCAGCGTCCTGTTCCGCCAGCGCGGTGCGTGCCGCAGAGCAGGGCAAACGGAAGAACTGCAGCGTTTTGTCGCGCAGGATCCAGGTGCAGTTGGTTACCTGGTCGAGCAGGTAGCGATCGTGCGACACCAGCACGAAGCTGCCGGTCCAGTTACGCAAGAACTGTTCCAGCCACAGCAGCGTGGGCAGGTCCAGGTGGTTGCTGGGTTCGTCGAGCAGCAGCAGATCGGGTTGGCGGATCAACGCGCGCGCCAACAGCAGCCGCGTATGCTGGCCGCCGCTGAGGGTGCCGGCGGTCAACGTCCAGCTCTCTGGTTCAAACCCCAGCTCGGCCAGTAGCGCTTCGCAGCGCCAGCGTTCGCTGAGGTGTTGGCCCGCAGGGAGCCGCGCCAGAACCGCATCCAGCAGGGTGCTGGCGTGCAGCTCCGGCGGCAGATGCTGCTCGATGCGCGCCATCAGACATTGATGTGACAATGTCACCGTTCCGGTGTGCGCAGGCAGGTCGCCGCTGAGAATTTGCAGCAGGGTGCTTTTGCCGCAGCCGTTATCGCCGATCAAACCGATGCGGTCGCCTTTTTTCAGGCTGAAGGAAATCTCGCTCAGCAGGACGCCGAACGCGTTGTCGTAACCGACAGATTGTGCAGACAGTAATGTGCTCATTGCTTACTCAAGAATTACAGGCATGACAATGCCTATCGTCAAACATTGCTGACGACAACCCGGTAAGCCGGAGGGAAGATCCTGGATTTAGTAAGCTTCGCTCAAGCTGGGTTATCGCCGCGCGATACCGGTAATGCTTGAGCGGCGACGATTACCAAAGAAGTGTGAGTGAAAAACCAATTCACACGTCAGCATAGTAAGTCTCCTTTTATTGGTTGCAGGTTAATCGGTGGCTGGATTATAGAGCGCTTCATGCCGTATCGCCAGTGTAAAAGCGCCTGAATAATCAGCAAGCTAAGGCGAGCGCGGGCGCGTGGCACACAATGGGAATAATTACTGTATTTCGGCCGACATTAAGCAGCTATTATAATTAGCGTTTATGGTTAAGCGACGGTTCATCCGCCGCCTGTTCGTCTGTCTATCAGATAATGATGCTGAGCACTGAATTTATGTTAAAGCCTCGCCCGTTCCTGCTGTTGTTATTATTGCTGTTGGGTATGCAACTGACGCCGTTCGCCGCCGTCGCCGCCCCCCAGGATGATCCCGCCGCCGAAAGCGCGCCCGATCCCGCTACGCAGCTGAAAGCCGCGCAAAAGCAGTTGGACAGCATGAAGCAGCTGGTTTCCAAAGCGACGACCGACACCCAGCTCAGCAAGCTGCGGTTGGCGACGGACGATCTGGTCGCCAGCATGGATAAATTGTCCGCCGATCTGCAGCCGGTGCAGGAAAAACTGCAGGCGCAGCTGGACGTGCTGGGGCCGGCCCCGGCGGCCGGCGCGCTGCCGGAAACCCCGGCCGTCGCCCAGCAGCGCAATGCGCTGAACAGCAGCAAGAAGCAGTTGGACGATGCGGTAAAACGCGCGCAGGCCATCAAGACCAGCGCCTTCGATCTGGGCCAGCAGATCAGCGATCTGCGCCGGGTGGCGTTCAAAACCCAGCTGGCGCTGAACACCGGCAGCATTTTGGGCGTCAAATTCTGGACGCCGGTCGTGCAGCCGTCAGCGGATGACGTGCAGCGGCTGGACCAGTTCAACGCCGAGATGAAAGCGGCCTGGGACGCCAGTTGGCAGGACGAATGGCGGTACGGCACGCTGGCGTTGCTGGCGCTGGCGGTGATCGTCTGGTCCTGGGGGCGCTATTTGTCCGAGCGTTTCCTCGCCTGGGTCAGCATTCGCTTCCTGCCGGACGGGCGCCTGCGCCGCAGCTTTATGGCCATCATCACCGTGGCGGTGACGGTGATCACCACCTCGATTGCGCTGAACCTGCTGTATTACGTCTTTATCCGCGTGCAGCCGCTGCCGATGATGCTGGAAGACTTCGCCGAAGGCTTTAACCGTCTGGGGATTTTCTGCGCGCTGATCGCCGGGCTGGGGCGTGCGGCGCTGTCGCTGAATCGCCCGTCCTGGCGTTTGGCTGCGCTGGACAATGAAGTGGCCGCCGGGCTGCGTTACTTCTCGCCGCTGCTGGCCGGCCTGGCGCTGGCGTTCGGTACTGTGGAGCTGATCAACAACGTCGTCAGCGCCTCATTGGCCACCACCATCTTCGGCAACGGCCTGGTGGCGGGGCTGATCGGCATGGTGCTGCTGGCGGCGCCGCTGCGCGGCCAGCGCATTCGTCGCCGTCTGGAGCAGCAGGGCGCGCACCTGGAAAAACGCACGCTGGTCGGCGGGCTGGTGCACATCGTTACCCTGGTGTGTTCGGTGGTGATCCTGCTTTCACTGCTCGTGGGCTATATCGCTTTCGCCCGCTTCCTGACCTACCAGCTGATCTGGGTGGTGCTGGTGCTGATGGCGTTCTACTTCATGGTGCTGTTCGCCACTGACCTGTGCGCCGCGCTGTTTTCGCCGCAGACCGTCAGCGGCAAGATGCTGAAGAAAACGCTCAGCTTCAAGGATCGCCATCTGGAGCAGGTGGCGATCATCACCACCGCGCTGGCCAAATGTTCACTGTTGCTGTTGATGATCGTCGCGTTGTTCAACGGCTCGTTCGGCAGCACCACGCCGGGCTCGCTGATGGAGAAAATCGTCTCCATCCTGACCGGCGAAGGCTTGCAGCGTTTCAACATCGTGCCCGGCAACCTGCTCAACGCCGTGATCTGCCTGGCGATCGGCATCTACATCCTGCGGGCGGTGCGGCGCTGGCTGGGCTCTGAGCTGCTGCCGAAGACCATTTCGGACGTCGGCATTCGCGCCTCGCTGGTGACGCTGTTCAGCAATATCGGCTATGTGCTGGTCATTCTGATCACCCTGGCGGCGCTGGGCATCCAGTGGAGCAACCTGGCGTGGATCGTCAGCGCCCTGTCGGTCGGTATCGGTTTCGGTTTGCAGGAGATTGTGAAGAACTTTATTTCCGGCCTGATCCTGCTGACCGAACGCCCGGTGAAGGTCGGGGATATGATCGGCATCGGCGGCGTGGAAGGCGACGTGCGGCGCATCAACGTGCGCGCCACCGAAATCCAGCTCAGCGACCGTTCCACCATGATCGTACCGAACTCACAGCTGATCTCGCAGAACGTGCGTAACGCCACCATGGGCAACGCGCAAGGCGTGGTGACCATCGCGCTGACGTTCCCGACCTCGATCGATCCGGAGCAGGTGCGCAATATCTTGCTCAGCGCTTACAACGAGTACGAAACCATTCTGGAGACGCCGGCACCTTACGTGCGCTTCAGCCAACTGGGGCCGGACGGCATTATCCTGAGCGTGACCGGCTATGTGCCGAGCCCGCGCATGGTCGGCGCCACCAAGAGCGAACTGCTGTTCAATATCCTCAAGCTGCTGCGCGCGCAGGAAGTGAGCCTGTCCAGCCCGCAGGAGGTGGTGTTCATGAAGCAGCAGGCGACGCGATATCAGGCCAATGAAGAGGAGCACTCCTCCTAGTACCGGTTTGAGGCGGCGGGCCGTTAAGCGACGGCCCGCCGAACGCGGCCTAGTACATCGATGGTTCCACCGATTGCGAGCAGTCGCTGTTGGCGCTGGATTTGGTGCAGGTGTAAGGTTCATTTGGCGATGCCGAAGGCGCATTCGATGGGCCGCCGCCTCCGCCGATACAACCGCTCAGCATCAACGTCAAAAACACGAGAATTATCTTCTTCATCTCACCGTCCTCCATTGCGATTCCTCCTTTAAGTATATGCCGGGAAAGCGAACGGCACCGCTTGCCACTGCGAACTATACTCCCTGGATGCCGTATTGATGCTCAACCTCGGCGAATGAGGGGAGAAAGATGCAAACCGACGACGATTTGACCCGTTTTGCCGCGCAGGGCGCGCCGCCGTTGCCGCCCGGTTCCAGGCAGGGCTTTGTCGAACACGACGGCGCGCACATCTGGTATGCGGCCTATGGCGCTGCTCCGACGCTGATCCTGTTGCACGGCGGCCTGGGCCACAGCGGCAACTGGGGGTATCAACTGCCGGCGCTGCTGGCCGCCGGGTATGGCGTGCTGGTCATCGACAGCCGCGGGCACGGGCGCAGCACGCGCGACGCGCGGCCATACCGTTACGCTCGGATGGCCGATGATCTGTTGGCGGTGATGGCGGCGTTGCAAATACCCCACGCCGCGCTGGCGGGCTGGAGCGACGGTGCCTGCGTCGCGCTCATCGCCGCCCATCGGGCGCCCGAGCGGGTGGACGGCGTCTTTTTCTTCGGTTGCAATATGGATGCCAGCGGGGTTAAACCGCCGCCGTCCAGTCTGCTCGTCGAGCGTTGCTTTGCGCGCCATGCGCAGGACTATGCCGCCTTGTCACCGACGCCGGAGGATTTCGCTCCCTTCGTCTCCGCCGTAAGCCTGATGATGAGCAGCCAGCCGAACTATACCGCGCAGGAATTGGCGACCATTCGCGTGCCGGTGACGGTTGTGCACAGCGAACACGATGAGTTTATCCGCGCCGAACATGCCGCCTATCTTAGCCGCAGCATTCCCGGCGCCCGTTTGACGACGCTGCCGGGTGTCAGCCATTTCGCGCCGCTGCAGCGGCCCGCGCTGTTCAACCGCGCGTTGCTGGATTTTCTTGCCGATGTGATGTGCCGCAGCCGGCGCAAAGAAAACGGGCGCCAAACGGCGCCCAAGGCATGACAGGTTAGAAATCGACCGTCGCCTGCAGGCTCAGGCTGCGCGGTTCACCCTCAATCACGCGTAAATTACCGGCGCTGGAGGCATAGTACTCGCGGTTGAACAGGTTTTTCACATTCAGTTTCAGCTGGGTATGTTTCCCAAGCAGCTTGCTGTCCCAGGCGACAAAGGCATCCGCCACGGTATAGGCCGGCATGGTGAAACTGTTCTCCGGATCGCCGGCGCGGCGACCGACGTAGCGCGCGCCGCCGCCAACGCGCACCTCGCCGGGCACCACCGGCAATGTCATGCGGCGGCTGAGGTACAGGCCGCCCATGTGGGTTGGGGCGTTGACCAGCCGATTGCCGACGTTGTCCGGGTTGAGGTTGTCTTCGACAATTTCGGTCTTGTCGTAGCTGTAGTTGGCGGTGAGATCCCAGTTGCGCGCCACTTCCCCGTTCAACTCCAGTTCGACGCCGGTGGAGCGCGCTTTGGGGATGCTGCGGGTCACGCCGTTGATAAAGATCGACATGTTGCTTTCATCAATGCGATAGAGCGCCAGCGTGGCGTCAAACGCCGGGGTGATCTGCCATTTTCCGCCCACCTCATAGGTGGTGCCGGTTTCCGGCGTGGCGACGTCGCCATTGTCGTCGATGGCGGTGGACGGCGTGAACGAACGGCTGTAATTGCCGTACAGCGACAGGCTCGGCGTTAGCTTATACACCAACCCCGCCTGCGGCAAAAACTGGTCGTCTTTGTCATTGAGCGTATTTTTCGGTTTCTGGAAACCGTTGCTGTTGTTCTGGTAATACGACTGATAGCGCGCGCCCAGCACCGCGATCCATTGATCGGTGAGATGAATGCTGTCCTTGGCGTACAGGGAGCGGCTGAACAGCGTGGCGCGCAGGTTGCTTGACGCGTCGCTGTAAGTGGTGCTGTCGGTGACCGGCGTTTCGCCATACACCGGATCGTACATGTTGAAGGTCTTCGAGATCTTGCCGCGGTAGGAATAGGCCTTGTAGGTCTGATTTTTCTCGTAGTCCACGCCCAGCAGCAGATCGTGCTGCATGCCGAACAGCTGCGGCGAACCGGTCAGATCCCAGGAGTAATAGTGGGTTTGATGATTGAAACCGCGGTTGGCGTCGGCGCGGCGTGAGACGATGCCGGTCGTGGTGTCGACCGCGGTGGCGCGCACTTCGTTACTGTCGTAACGGCGTTGCAGCCAGGCGTAGTTGAAGCGGGTGGTCCAGATCGGATCGAGCGCGTACTCATAATGGGCGTTCAGACGTTTGTTCTTGCCCCAGGCATGGTTCGCGTAGTCATCCAAGCGGCGGTCATAGGGCACATCGACCGGTTTGCCGTCGATAAATGCGGTGCCGCGATCGTAAGGAATGTCGTACTTGTATTCGCTGTAGGCGATGTTAAAGGAAGCCTGGTCGCCGAACCAACTGAGCGAGGGGGCGATCAGCGTGTGTTCGTCGCTGCCGAAATTGCGCCAGTAATCTGCGTGCTGGCGTTCGGCGATCAGGCGAAAGGCGAAGCCGCCGCCCAGCGGGCCGGTCACATCGACGCTGCCGCTGCCGCCGCCAAAACTGTTGGTGGCGCCGCTGATGCGGGTGTTCCAGTCATACTGCGGTTTTTTACCGATCAGATTGATGACGCCGCCGGGGCTGAGGATGCCATACAGCAGCGACGCGGAACCTTTCAGGACCTCGACGCGATCGGTGGTGGCGTCCATGCTCAGCCCTTGGTTGCTGCGCACACCGTCGATGAAGACCGAGCCGTCGGAGTTAACCCCGAATCCGCGCTTGACGAAGCCATCCTCCGTGCCGCCGAGCGTGTTGCCCTGGGTGACGCCGCTGACGAACTTCATCGCCTCATTGACGCTTTTGACCTGGAAGTCGTTAATGACCTGAGAGGTGACGACGCTGACCGATTGCGGCACCTCGGCGAGCGGCGCGGCGGTCTTGCCGGCGGTCGAGGCAGTGTCGGCGCTATAGCTGCCGGAAGGCTGGGCCGCGGCGGTCACCGTAATGGATTCCTCCGTTTTTGCGCCGGGCGCGGCGGCGATCGCCAGCGCGGGGAACAAACCGGCAATCAGGGGCAGCGTGCGAAGAACGTGATTTTTATTTCTTTTAGTGGGGTGGCGAAGAACTGACTGGTGCATATAATTCCATGAAAAAATAATAAATAGTAACGATTATCATTATAATTATCATTTATAGATTTTGAATAGAGGGGGAATGCCGGTATCCCTTCATTGCGCGATTTAATTTTGCCATTAGGGAAAAAGGCGGCGATTTTGCCGGTAAAAAGTCGGATGGATGGCAATAACGATCGCAGTGACGGGAGGGGCGTGGCAGTTTGTTCGCCGGAAGGGTTATTTCTGTCAATATATTGATACACAAATATATTTTCCCTTGATGAATAAACAGGTGTCCGGGCAGGCAAAACTGGCAATAATAGGCGGGTCGGCCGTTTATCTTCGCCTCACCGCCGACGGTTGTGACACGAACAGATTGTCACCTTACGCAGCAGAAGTCTCTGGATCCAAGATGCAAACCACCTCGTTGTCTGATACCCGGAAAATCTGGCCCGCGCTCATCATTTTTTTGTTGGTGTTCACCCTGTGTCTGCTGGGCATCGTGAGTCGTCCCGGCAGCTTTCTGGCGATATTCTGGCCGGTGAACGCCGTACTGCTGGCCGTTTTGGTGCGTCGGCCACAGTGGGCTACGCGGGCCGGCTGGGGCATGGCGGTGCTGGGCTATCTGGCGGCGGATCTGTTGACCGGCAGTTCGCTGCAAAAGACGCTGCTGCTGAACGTCGCCAATCTGACCGGCGTCGTGGTGGGGTATCTGTTGTTCATGCGGCTGTCGCCGCCGGCGCGCATGTTGCAACGCGGCACGTCCAGCATGTACCTGTTCGGCATCTGCCTGGCCGCCGCCGCCGCGACCGGCGCGGTAGGCGCCGCAACTTCGCAGTGGCTGTTCGGCAGACCCTATCTGACCTCGCTGGCGCTGTGGTTCTCGTCCGAGTTCACCAATTACGTCACGCTGATGCCGTTTATTCTGGCGTTTCCCGGCGATTGGCGACGTCGCCTTGCGGCGGCCGGCGCCATGTTCACCCAGCGCAGCCAATGGCCGCGGGCGGGGCGAAAACTCACGGTGTTGGCGCTGCTGTTGCTGGCGGCGGTGTGCAGCGTGCTGATCGGCGGCCCCGGGGCGGTGATCTTTCCCATGCCGGTGCTGCTGTGGCTGGCGATGTCCTTCTCACTGTTCTGCACCATGATTGCGGTGCTGATCTATGTGCTTTGGTGCCATCTGGCTATCGATTTCGGGCTGTTGAGTTCGACGCTCGACATGAAGGTGTTGCAAAACGCGGTATCGATGCGTTTGGGCATCGCGCTGCTGGCGCTGGGCCCCATCGCCGTGGCCAGCATGAACTATGCGCGCAATGCGCTGCTGCGCACGCTGGAGCACGTGGCGAATCACGATGCGTTGACGCACGTGCTGACGCGCAATGCGTTTATGCAGCGCGGCGAACGGTTGATAGACCAAAAGGGCGAGCTGGTGTGCGTCATGATGCTCGATATCGACTATTTCAAGTCGATTAATGACCGTTTCGGCCATGCCGGCGGCGATCAGGCGCTGATGGCCTTTACCCGTGCGATCGCCGCCGATTTGCGCGTCGATGATCTGTTCGGCCGCATGGGCGGCGAAGAGTTCGCTATCGTCTCGACGCTCGGCCAGCCACAGCAAGGGTTGCAGCTGGCCGAACGGCTGCGGCAACGCATTGAGGCGGAATCGATCACCATGCCGGCCGGCCATCCGCTGCAGATCACCGTCAGCATCGGCATGGTGACCTGCCCGGGCGGTTCCGGCCACAGCCTGGCCGACCTGCTCAAACTGGCGGATCTGGCGGTATACAAAGCGAAAAACGCCGGCCGTAACCGGGTCGCCACGCCGGACTCTTACCCACCGAACGATCCTGAGCGCTGAACTTCCGATCCGGGTTGCGCGCCCGCCGTCTAAACTGGTAGGGGGCGCAGGCAACGTCGCCCGCGCTGAACCGACTGTCCTTAATCAGACAAGAGGATACCAGGATGAAATACGTAGACGGTTTTGTGGTGGCGGTACCGGCCGCCAACAAGGAGGCTTATCACCGGTTGGCGGCCGCAGCGGCGCCGCTGTTCAAAGAGTTTGGCGCCACGCGCATCGTGGAGTGTTGGGGTGATGACGTGCCCGACGGCAAGCTCACCGACTTTCGCGGCGCGGTGAAAGCCCAGGAAGACGAAGTGGTGGTGTTCAGCTGGATAGAGTACCCCTCCAAAGCGGTGCGCGACGCCGCCAACGAGAAAATGATGAACGATCCGCGCATGAAGGCGCTGGGTGAGATGCCGTTTGACGGCAAACGCATGATCTTTGGCGGGTTCGCGCCGATCCTCGATGCGTAAAGGAGGCGCAAATGGCCAGAATTACGCAACATCTGTGGTTTGAAAAGGACATGGAAGCGGCGCTGAATTGCTATGTCGCGCTGATCCCCGGTTCGTCCGTGAACTGGTTTTCCGACCTGCCGGCGGATACGCCGAGCGGCCCGGCCGGCAGCGTGAAACTGGCTTCTTTCACGCTGGGGGACCAGCGCTACGCGGCGATCGAAGCCGGGCCGCTGGATCCGTTCAACCACAGTTTCTCCGTGATGGTGGAATGTGACGATCAGGCGGAAGTCGACCGGCTGTGGGATGCCTTGAGCGAGGGCGGCGAGGCGGAGCAGTGCGGCTGGTTGCGCGATCGCTGGGGGCTGTGCTGGCAAATTGTGCCGCGGCGGCTGACGGAGTTGATGAACGATCCCGACGCCGCCCGCGTGCGGCGGGTCACGGAAGCGATGCTGCTGATGGGCAAAATCGACATCGCCGGGCTGGAAGCGGCGGCGCGCGAGTAGCGCAACAGTCACAGAGGGAGAGAACGGATGCACCGAGAACGGCACAGTATTGAACGCATCGGCTGGCTGCGGGCGGCGGTGCTCGGCGCCAACGACGGCATCGTTTCAACGGCCAGCCTGCTGCTGGGCGTCGCGGCGGCCAGCGCCTCGCATTCCGCGCTGATGATCGCCGGCGTCGCCGGGTGGGTGGCCGGGGCGATGTCGATGGCGACCGGTGAGTATGTGTCGGTCTCGTCGCAGGCGGATACCGAAAAGGCCGCGCTGGCGGAAGAGCAGGCGGAGCTGCTTGAAGACTACCCGGGGGAGTTTCGCGAACTGACGTCAATCTACGTGCATCGCGGGCTGGATCCGGCGCTGGCTCGGCAGGTGGCGGAAAAGCTGATGGCGCATGATGCGCTGGAGGCGCACGCGCGCGACGAGCTGGGCATTTCCTCCGCCACCCGCGCCCGGCCGCTGCAGGCTGCGTTGGCGTCGGCCCTGAGTTTCTCCCTCGGCGCGCTGTTGCCGCTGCTGGTGGCGCTGTGGGTGCCGGTTGCCTGGACGCGACCGGCGCTGGTGGCGTCGGCGCTGATTTCCCTCGGCGTTCTCGGCGGCATCGCCGCGAAAACCGGCGGGGCGCCGATCTTGCCGGGGGTGGCGCGTATTCTGATCTGGAGCGCGCTGGCGATGGCGGTCTCCTCAGGCGTGGGCATGCTGTTTGGCGTGACGGCAGGCTAACGCCGCGTTTGCATCAATCTATTGCACCTCAAACTCAGAATTTATCATTTGTCAGCCGCCGGCGTTCACGGCATGGTGACGGCAACGCCAAATCAGTCAGGGACTCTTATGCAAAAATCACAGATCCAATCGTGGGTTGCGCAGCATCCGCTGTTGCAGCGAATGGTCGCCCTCGCGCCTATCACCTGGTTCAATCCGCGTGCGACCACGCTGGCCGCAGGCTTGCCCCATGTCGGGCTGACCGCCGCCGACGTGGCCGAAGCCGAGCAGCGCCTGGCGCGTTTCGCGCCTTATCTCGCCGCGGCCTTCCCGGAAACCCAACCGACAAAGGGGATCATCGAATCCGAGCTGGTGGCGATCCCCGCCATGCAGCAGGCGTTGGATCGGCGCTATGGGCAGGCGTTGGGCGGGCGTCTGCTATTGAAAAAGGACAGCCATCTGCCGATTTCCGGTTCAATCAAAGCGCGCGGCGGCATCTATGAGGTGCTGACGCACGCGGAGAAACTGGCGCTGGAGGCGGGGCTGCTACAGATCGGCGACGACTACGCCCGGCTGTGTTCCGACGCGTTTCGTCAGTTCTTCCGCCAGTACCGCATCGCCGTCGGATCAACCGGCAATCTGGGATTATCCATCGGTATCATCAGCGCCCGCCTGGGATTTGATGTCAGCGTGCACATGTCGGCGGATGCGCGAGAGTGGAAAAAACAGAAGCTGCGCGACAATGGCGTGACGGTGGTGGAATACGCCGAAGATTACGGCGTGGCGGTCGAGCAAGGGCGCCAACAGGCGGCGAACGATCCGAATTGCTTCTTTATCGACGATGAAAATTCGCAAACCCTGTTCCTCGGCTACGCGGTGGCGGGTGGCCGCCTGAAGTGGCAGTTTGCTGAACAGGGTATTGTGGTGGACGCGCAGCATCCGCTGTTCGTGTATCTGCCGTGCGGCGTCGGCGGCGGGCCGGGCGGTGTGGCCTTTGGCCTCAAGCTGGCGTTCGGCGATCACGTTCACTGCATTTTCGCCGAACCGACCCATTCCCCCTGCATGCTGCTCGGCGTCTACAGCGGGTTGCATGACGGCATTGCGGTGCAAGATCTCGGCATCGACAACCGCACGGCGGCGGATGGGCTGGCGGTGGGGCGCGCCTCGGGTTTTGTCGGCCGGGCGATGGAGCGCCTGCTGAGCGCATTTTACACGCTGAGCGACGAAGAGATGTTCGCATTGCTCGGGTTGTTGGACAGGCACGAGCATATCCAGCTGGAACCCTCCGCCCTGGCGGGCATGGCCGGGCCGTGGCGCATGGAGGCCAATGCGCAACAGCTTAGCGGGCAAGGGGTGAGCGCGGAAAGCCTGGCGCAGGCGACGCATCTGGTGTGGGCGACCGGCGGCGGCATGGTGCCGCCGCCGGAAATGGCGAAGTACCTCGCCGCCGGGCAGACGGCGGAGTAAGGCGCAATAAAGTAAAAAGGGGCGAACATCGCCCCTGATTGGTCTGCCGTGCGGTTAAAGCTGTTCGCCGTTGCTGGCGATCACCCGGCGATACCAGTCGAAGCTTTTCTTGCGCGAACGTTCGAGCGTGCCGGTGCCGTCGTCGTGTTTATCGACGTAGATAAAGCCGTAGCGCTTGCTGTACTCGCCGGTGGTGAACGATACGCAGTCAATGCAGCCCCACGGCGTATAGCCGATCAGGTCTACGCCGTCTTCAATCACCGCTTTTTTCATCTCTTCGATATGGGCGCGCAGATAGTCGATGCGATAGTCATCGTTGATCTGGCCGTCCGCTTCCACCTTGTCGAAGGCGCCGAAGCCGTTCTCCACGATAAACAGCGGTTTCTGGTAACGTTCATACAATACGTTCAGCGAGTAGCGCAGCCCGACCGGATCGATCTGCCAGCCCCAGTCGGAAGCCTTGACGTGCGGGTTCGGCACGTTGCCCGGGAAGCCGAACATGCCGTCGCTGCCTTCCACCGCGTTGGCCTGCAGCGCGTTGCTCATGTAATAGCTGAAGCCGATGTAGTCGGTGCAGCCCTCGCGCAGGATCTGTGCGTCCTGCGGCTGCATCTCGATCTTCAGCCCTTTGCGTTCCCAGTCGCGCAGCAGATAGCTTGGGTAGTAGCCGCGCATCTGCACGTCGGTGTACAGATAGCGCTGGTGCATCGCCTCCACGGCGTACATCACGTCGTCCGGCTTGCAGGAATAAGGGTAGAACGGCACGCAGGCCAGCATGCAGCCGATCTTGAACTCCGGGTTGATCTGATGGCCGAGTTTGACCACCTGCGCGCTGGCGACGAACTGGTGGTGTAATACCTGGTATAGCGCCTGCTCCGGGTTGTCTTCCTGGGTGTAGTCCACGCCGGAACAGCAGTAGCCGAACAGCGGGTAGCGGTAGTTACTCTGGTTGTTGATCTCGTTGAAGGTCATCCAGTACTTCACCTTCTCGCGGTAGCGGCGCATCACCACTTCGCTAAAGCGCACGAAAAATTCCACCACCCGGCGGTTTTTCCAGCCGCCGTAGGTTTTCACCAAATGGTAAGGCATTTCGAAGTGCGACAGGGTGATCACCGGCTGGATGCCGTATTTCAGCAACTCGTCGAACAGATCGTCGTAAAACTGCAGGCCGGCCTCGTTTGGCGTTGCTTCGTCGCCGTTCGGGAAGATGCGCGTCCAGGCGATCGAGGTGCGAAAACACTTGAAGCCCATCTCGGCGAACAGCGCCACGTCCTGTTTGTAGCGGCCGTAGAAGTCCACCGCTTCATGGTTGGGGTAACGGTAGCCGTCGAGCACGCCGTCGGTCATCACGCGATCGACGCCGTGCGAACCGCCGGACAGCACGTCGGCGATGCTTGGGCCTTTGCCGCCCCGATCCCAACCGCCTTCAACCTGGTGCGCGGCGACCGCGCCTCCCCACAGAAAATCTTTCGGCAACTGTTTCATCGTCAATGTCTCATCTTATTTAATGAAGGATAATAACGTTCGCATTGCCAATAGAGTAACAAGACCAAAAGAAATGTCACGATATAACAAATCGCCGGACAAAGTGATTTGTCACAATAAAAAAACAGCCTGTTTTATTTTGCCGAATTAATATGCCCAAGCCGTTTGCCGATGGTTTCAATAATGTAAAGCACGGGGATCTGCGTGGTGATATTGTGATGGCCGCCGATCAAATGCTGCGGCACGTGGTAGGAGAGATTAAAGTCCGCCAGCCGCGCCAGCGAAGAGGTTTCGTTGTTGGTGATGCTGATGATCTTGCAGTGGTGCAGACTGAACTGGCTCGCCAGTCGCAGGATCTCTTCGGTTTCGCCGGAGACTGATAACATGATCGCCACCGCGTTTTTATACATATCGCTGTTGACGGGATAATAAGGATCGTCGATATGGGTGCTGAATTTCCCGACGTTGGAAAAGAAACGCGCGCCATATTTCCCCAAGGCGCCAGAGGTGCTGATGCCGACGAAAATAATCCGCTCGGCGGCGGCGATATGATGCGCCGCTTCATCGAGTAACTGATTAAATTCGTCGTTGCTGACGCTTTTAAAAAAACTGAGAATTTCGCCGATGCCGGAATCGACCGGCGGCGCATCGCTTTGCTCCAGATACAGTTTGAAACGGATGCGAAATTCTGAATAACCGTCGCAACCCATTTTTTTGCAAAATCGCAGCACGGTAGTGGTGGATACGCCGGCGGCCTCGGCCAGCTCGCGGATGGTCATGTACATCACTTGATTTTTGTGTTTGCTGACGTAGTTATAAACCATCAGCTCCAGGGCGTTGAGCTCGGCGATTGCTTTATGGGTAAACATGAGTCGATCCGGCGGCTGAAAACGGGACATTTATCTGCGGGTTACCATAGCAAAATTCGCCGCCGCCGACACTGCCGAACAAAAAGAAAAGCCGCACCAGTCAGGGGCGGCCCAGGGTTCACGACGAACAAATTAAAGCAAAACGTTCCGGAAGACATGCCATGAAAACGCGTTTCATCACACAGGGTTAGCATAGGCCAGCTGATGCCGGCGGCAAAATGCCGGTTTCTGCTTTCTAAAGCCAAAGCGCGGCAAAGGCTATTGCGCCTCGGGCTTATCTTCGGACCAGCGGGCGGCGTTGACATCCACCTTAACCGGCAGCAGGCCGATGGCAGTGAATTTATCCGCCAACTGCTGTTGCTGTCTGAACACCTCCGGCGACATGCGCTGGCTGCCGAACGGCATGCGGGCGATGGCTCTGGCCCAAATGGCCTGATCCAGACCGGTGCTCTGAGCGAGGATCGCCGCCGCTTCCTGTGGATGCTCGTTGGCCCAGTCGCTCAGCGCGCCGAGCTGTTGAATCACCTGTTTGGCGCTATCCGGGTAGGTTTCGGCAAAGCGGCGGCTGGCGAGATAGAAGGTATAGTGCGGCACCAGGCCTTCCGCGTCTTTCAGCAGGCGGGCGTTGGCGCGGGTTTCCACCTCGGCGTAGTAGGGATCCCAAATCACCCAGGCGTCGACGCTGCCGCGCTGGAAGGCGGCGCGGGCATCGCTCGGCGGCAGATAGACCGGCGTGATGTCCTTGTAGCTCAAGCCGGCCTGTTCCAGCGCGCTCACCAGCAGGTAATTGACGTCAGACCCTTTGTTCAACGCCACGCGTTTGCCTTTCAGATCGGCCACGGAGCGGATCGGCGAATCCTGCGGCACCACGATGGCTTCGGTTTTCGGGCTGGGCGGCGAATGCGCCAAATAAACCAGATCGGCCTTGGCGGCTTGCGCGAAGGCCGGCGGCGCGTCGCCGGTCGCCGCCAGATCGATGCTGCCGACGTTCAACCCCTCCAACATCTGCGGGCCGGCGGGGAATTCTATCCAGCGAACCTTGACGCCCTGCGGCTCAAGGGCTTTTTCCAGCGTGCCGCGGTATTTCAGCAGCGCAAAAATGTTGGCTTTCTGGTAACCGATGGTGATTTGCTGCGGTTTCTCCTGCGCGCCGGCCGGCAAGCTAAACAGGCCCAGCAGCAGGGCGGCGATCAGCGGCGTTGTGAGTTTTCTCATCCTGATTTTCCGATAGGCGAAGTGAACAATAGCGATACGCGCTGGGCGTAACGCCATGAAACGGCATTCAAATTTTCCTGCGGCGGGATAAGGGCGATGATAATGAGCGGCGCAGTGGCGTGTAAAGCGCCCGCTTATGCTGAATAATGCCTTGCTTAGCCATAAATGAGCTTAAGCGGGAGAAGGGGATCTCTACGCTATGCCGCGTCACGCTCGCGCGAACGCGCCAGCAACGGCGGCACCAGCAGATAGAGGGCGGCGGCCAACGCCCAAACCAGGCCGGGCCAGACATCGCGCGTGGCGGCATACAGTGCCGTCGCCACCAACGGCCCCGCGACGCCGATCAGGCTGCCCATGCTGGCCAGCGTCCCTTGCAGTTCGCCCTGATGGTCGTCGTCCACCTTTTGCGCCATTAACGCCTGCAGCGCGGGCAGCGCCATACCGCCCGCGGCGAAGAACGGCAGCAGCGCAAAGGGCGCCCAGCCGCGCGTGGCGATCGATAACAGCACCAGGCCCAGCGCGTCGGCGGTCAGGCCGATCAGCAGCGCCTTGCGTTCGCCGAGCCGCGCGACCAGTGGGCCGATGGCGAAGGCCTGCGACAGCGCGTGGCAGGCACCGTAACCGGCCAGCGACAGGCCCGCCACCATCATGCTCCAGCCGAAACGATCCTGGCCGTATAAAATCCACAGCGTGGCCGGCGCCTGTGAAACCAGCGCCATGATCAGGTAAATGCCGGCCAGCGGCAGCAGGCCCGGTTTGCCGTGCAGCCGTCGCAATGACGAAAAGGGATTAAGGCGGATTTTCTCGGCGGCGCGGGCGCGGGGTTTACGCGATTCCGGCAGCAGGAAAAATGCCATCGCCAGGTTGAGGGCATTCATCGCCGCCGCCGCCAGGAAGGGCGCATGCAGATGCCACTCGCCCAGCGAACCGCCGAGCAACGGGCCGACGATAAAACCGACGCCGAACACCGCGCCCACCAGACCGAAACGCCGCGCGCGCTGGCCGGCAGGAGTAATATCGGTAACGTAAGCGGTGGCGACCGCCATGTTGGCGCCGGTGATGCCCGCCAGCAACCGGCCCAGATAGAGCCAGGCCAGCGTCGGCGCGAACGCCATCAGCAGGTAGTCGGCCGCGGCGCCGGCGAGTGAAATTAACAGCACCGGCCGCCGGCCGAAGCGATCGCTCAACGCGCCGAGGATCGGTGAAAACAGGAATTGCATCAACGCATAGGCCGCCAGCAGGGCGCCGTAATGCAGGCTGCCGGCGTCAAGACCGCCCAGCGAGCGCAACAGCGCCGGCAGGATCGGCATGATCAGACCGATGCCCACCGCATCCAGCAACACCGTCAACAAAATAACCAGCATAGGTTTTTTCAAGATTGTGACTCTAACAGTGATAGAGTATTGAGTATTCCATAGTTACCCTATCAGTGATAGAGAGATGAGCGAAAAAAATACTGCGATACGTTTAACGCGTGAAACCGTCCTGCGCGGAGCGCTGGCGCTGCTGAATGAAATCGGCATCGATGCTCTGAGCACCCGTCGCCTGGCGCAACATCTCGGCGTGCAATCTCCCACGCTCTATTGGCATTTCAAGAACAAAGCCGAGCTGTTGAAAGCGATGGCGGAAACCATCATGTTGGATCACCGTGAAGAACTGCCCGCCGATATGGCCTGGCAGGATTGGGTCGTCACCAATGCGAGCAATTTCCGTCGGGCTCTGCTGGCTTACCGCGACGGCGCGCGTCTGCATGCCGGCACCCGGCCGCAGGAGCCGCAATTCGCCATTATCGAGGCCAAGGTGGCGCTGCTGTGCCGGGCGGGCTTGACGCCTGAACGCGCGGTGAATTTGCTGTTCGCCGTCGGGCGCTTCGTCGTAGGCTGGGTGCTGGAAGAGCAGCAAATGCAGCCGGACGATACGCTGAATGACGCCGATCGCCAGCGTTACCCGCTGCTGTGCGAAGGCTGGGAAACTTTGCAGGATAAGGGCGCAGACGCGCTGTTCGAAGCCAGCGTGCGGCTGTTGGTCAACGGTGCCGAGGCCGCGTTGACGAACGCCAATAATCACGGAACGCAATCATAAAACCGGGCTTATCTATCGGAAATTTATAGAAAATACCCACTTTTCGTTAAAGCCATGGCGGCTACATTCCCTTAACATTATCAAGTCTTTTGATGATAATTATTAGCATGCTGCTCAATTATTCGACGCAGTGATGTTACGGATTAAATCCGTTTGTTTAAGGGATAGTTTCACCATGGAAATCAATGTTAATGGCCGGGTGGTTCCACTCGGCGATATCTCGCCCGAGACCCCGCTGTTGTACGTGTTACGCAACGATCTGCACTTGAATGGCCCCAAATACGGCTGCGGCCTGGGGGAGTGCGGCGCCTGCACCGTTCTTATCGACGGCGTCGCCGCTCGCTCCTGCTCAATGCCGCTGGCCGCGGTAGGAAGCAAGTCCGTCACCACGCTGGAAGGACTGGGCACACCGGAAACGCCGCACCCGGTGCAGCAAGGATTTATCGATGAGCAGGCGGCGCAATGTGGCTACTGCGTCAATGGCATGATCATGACGCTGGTCGCGCTGTTCGAACGTGAACCCGAGGCGGACGAACAGGCGATCAAGAAAGAGCTGGCCTACAACCTGTGCCGCTGCGGCACCCATCTTGAGATCTTGCGCGCCGCCGAACGCGCCCGCGCGCTGCTGGCTGCACGGAGGCAAGCATGAGCCGCCTCGAACTGACCCGCCGCCAGCTGTTGCAGGCCGGCGGTGTGGTGATGGTCAGCAGCCTGCTGCCCGCGCCGTTTAACGCCTTCGCCGCCGAGCCCGCCCCAACGCCTGCCGATCTGCCGCTGGACAGGGTAGACAGTTTTATCAGCCTCACCGCCGACGGCCGGGTGACGGCCTTCAACGGCCACGTCGATCTCGGCACCGGCATTCGCACCGCGCTGGCGCAGATCGTCGCCGACGAAATTTGCGTGCCGTTCGAGCACGTCACGATGATCCTCGGCGATACGCAACGCACGCCGGATCAGGGGCCAACTATCGCCAGCGCCACCCTTCAGGTGACGTCGGTGCCGCTGCGCCAGGCGGCGGCGCAGGTGCGGCATATGCTGACGGCGCTGGCGGCCAAAGCCTTCGAACTGCCGGCCGACCAGCTGACGGCGGCGGCGGGGCAGGTGTTTGTGACCAAGAATCCGGGGCGCGCCTTGAGCTATGCGCAGCTGGCGAGCGGGCAGAATCTGCACGTGGCGCTGGATAAAAACGTGCCGCTGAACGGTGAACAGCAGAACCGCTATGTCGGCCGCGCCGTCGCCCGGGTCGATATTCCGGCCAAAGTGAGCGGCGCGCTGACCTACGTGCACGATCTGCGTTTGCCCGGCATGCTGCATGGCCGGGTGGTGCGCCCGCCTTACGCAGGCGCCGACAGCAGCGCGCCGCTGGGCGGCGGCCTGTTGTCGGTGGATGAAAGTTCGATCGCGCATCTGCCGGGCATCGTGAAACTGGTGGTGATCAACGATTTCATCGGCATTGTGGCCGAGCGCGAAGAGCAGGCGATCGCCGCCATGCGCCGGCTGAAAACCGAATGGAAACCCTGGGCCGGCCTGCCGGACCTGTCGCCGGAGGCGCTGCCCGCCGCGCTGGAAGCCAACCCGAAAACCGACCGCGTGCTGCGCGACGATGCGGGCACGGACGACGCGCTGGCATCGCTGCATACCGAAGTGCGGGCGGACTATGTCTGGCCTTACCATCAGCACGCCTCGATCGGCCCTTCCTGCGCAGTGGCGGAGGTTAAAGACGGGCGGGCGCAGGTGTGGTCCGGCACGCAAAACCCGCACGATCTGCGCAAAGATATCGCCACGCTGCTGGAATTGGCGCCTGAGCAGGTGCATATCACCCGCATGGAGGCCTCCGGCTGCTATGGCCGCAACTGCGCCGACGACGTTTCGGCGGACGCGGCGCTGTTGGCGCGGGTGACCGGCCGCCCGGTGCGGGTGCAACTGATGCGCGAACAGGAATCCGGCTGGGAGCCGAAGGGCACCGGTCAGTTGATCCGGGTGCGCGGCGGCCTCGACGCGCAAAACCGAGTGGCGGCCTACGAGTTGAAAACCAGCTATCCCTCCAACAATGCGGTGACCTTGCCGCTGGTGTTGACCGGCAAGGTGGCCAACCGGGCTGACGTGCAACAGATGGGCGATCGCACCGCCATTCCGCAATACGAGTATCCGCACATGCGGGTGATTTGCCAGGACGCCGCGCCGATCGTGCGGGCCTCGTGGATGCGCGGCGTTTCGGCGCTGCCCAACGTGTTCGCCCATGAGTCCTGGATCGACGAGCTGGCCTGGCGTGCCGGCGAGGATCCGATCGCGTTTCGCCTGCGTTACCTGAACGATCCGCGCGCAGTGACCTTGATTGAGGCCCTGAAGCGCCAGGCGAACTGGCAAGATGGCCCGGCGCACCGGTCACGCGCCGCCGGCGCCGAAGTGGTGAGCGGCCGCGGCTTCGCCTATGCGCGCTATTTCCACAGCAAATTTCCCGGCTTCGGCGCCGCCTGGGCGGCCTGGGTGTGCGATCTCAGCGTCAATCGCCTTTCCGGGCAGATCACGCTCGATAAAATCTTCGTGGCGCATGATTGCGGCCGGATGATCAATCCGGCCGGGGTGCGCCATCAGGTGCACGGCAACATTATCCAGTCCGCCAGCCGGGTGCTGAAAGAGTTTGTGACCTTCAACGCATCGGGCGTGACGTCATTGGACTGGGGCGGCTATCCGATCCTGCGCTTCGACGAATTGCCGCAGGTTGATATCCAGCTGATCGACCGCCCGGACGAAGCGCCGATGGGCGCAGGAGAGTCCGCCTCGGTGCCGAGTGCGGCGGCGATCGGCAACGCGCTGTTTGACGCCCTCGGCGTGCGCCTGCGCGAGGTGCCGTTCACACCGGCGCGGGTGCTCGCCGCGCTGCGCGCTCAGGCCGGCCATTAACCCCCCGTAACGAACAAGGACAGCAAAGATGAGTAAGATGAAAAAAATCGTCGGGTGGGGTGGCGTTACGGTGATCGCCGTGGTGGTCGCCGGCGTGGTCGCCAGTTGGCAGCCGGAGATTGCGCCGCTCGCCGCCGATGCGACCCACAGTTTCAGCGAGGCGCAGATCGCGCGCGGCAAAACGTTGGCCGATCTCGGCGACTGCGCCGTGTGCCACACCCGTGCGGGCGGCGAGCGCAACGCCGGCGGGCTGGCGATGGAGATCCCCTTCGGCACCATTTACACCACCAACATCACGCCGGACGTGGAAACCGGCATCGGCAGCTGGAGCTACGCGGCGTTCGAACGCGCCATGCGCCACGGCGTCGATCGCCAGGGCCGCTATCTCTATCCGGCGTTTCCCTATACCGCCTTTACCCGCACCCGCGACGACGATCTGCAGGCGCTGTATGCCTATCTGATGTCGCAGCCGCCGGTCAAGTACCGGCCGCCGGCCACCGATCTGCACTTTCCGTTCAACATTCGCCAGGGCATCTTCGCCTGGAACCTGCTGTTCCTGACGCCGGGGGCGTTGCCGGAACAGTCAGCCCAAAGCGCCGACTGGAACCGCGGCGCGTACCTGGTCGAAGGGTTGGGGCACTGCAGCGCCTGCCACTCACCGCGCAACGTGCTGTTCGGCGAGAAAACCGGCGGCGAGCACCTGGCCGGCGGCGTGGCGGAAGGCTGGACGGCGCCGGCGTTGACCGGCCGCTCGCCCGCGCCGCTCGCCTGGTCACAGCAGGATCTGGTCGATTTCATGCGCACCGGCTACTCGGCCAACCACGGCGTCGCCGCCGGCCCGATGGCGCCGGTGATCGAAGAAGGGCTGTCGCGCTTGCCGCAGGCCGACCTGCAGGCGATCGCCGTCTATCTGCGCAGCTATCATCCGGAAGCGGCGGCGCAGGCCGCGGCGGCAACTTTGAACGCTCAGGCGGAGCGCCAGGTCGAGCCCCTGAGTTCGCAAGGGGCGCGGCTGTTTTCCGGTGCCTGCATGGCGTGCCATGCGCAGGAAAAAGGCGCGCAGATGGCGGGGGTGCGCCCGTCTCTGGCGCTGAATACCAACCTGTTCGCCGAGGCGCCGGACAACGCCATTCGCGTGGTGCTGGACGGCATACAGCGGCCGGCGAACGCCGAGCTGGGCTATATGCCGGGCTTTCGCCATAACCTGAATGACGCGCAGATCGCCATCCTGCTCAACTACCTGCGGCAGCATTACGCCGGTCAGGCGCCGTGGCCGGACCTGGCGGCGCAGGTCGGCCGCTTGCGCGCCGAAACCGCGCAGAAATAGCCTCCGGGGGCTGGACAGCCACGCCGCGTTGGCGACAATAGAGCTTTTCACATGGACAGAGGCAGTAAAATGAATACGTTAGACGCAATCCGCCAGCGCCGCGCCACCAAGCAGTTCGATGCGCAGCACGTGATGACGCTCGAAGAGAAAAAAGCGTTGCTGACTATCGCGCTGCAGGGCGCTCCCAGCGCGTTTAACCTGCAGCACTGGCGCCCGCTGCTGATCGAAGATCGCGCGCAGCGCGAGAAAATTCGCGAGGCGGCGTGGGGGCAGGCGCAGGTGACCGACGCGTCGATGCTGGTCGTGCTGTGCGGCGATCTGTCGAGCTGGGAGTCACAGGTAAAAACCGTCTGGGCCGAGGCCGCGGAGCCGGTGCAGCAATTCATGATCCCGGCCGTCGATCAGTATTATCGCGGTAAGCCGCAGGTGCAGCGCGACGAGGTGATGCGCAGCAGCGGCATCTTCGCCCAGACGCTGATGCTGGCGGCCAAGGCGCAGGGCTACGACTCTTGCCCGATGGACGGTTTTGATTTCGACGCGGTGGGCGAGATTATCAATAAGCCGGCGCATTATCAGATCGCGCTGATGGTCGCTATCGGCAAGGCGGCGGGGCAACCTTACCCGCGCATCGGCAAGCTGCCGTTCGACGAGGTGGTGAAAACCGACCGTTTTTGACCCGAGCGGTGAATGACAAAAGGGAAGGCTTGCGCCTTCCCTTATTTTTTTGTGACGCACAGTTCGTTCCAGTAGCTGAAACGGATGCGCCGTTGCAGGCGGTGATGCCACATAGAACACTCCTTCTACCCTACACGGTTTAAATAAATAGCACCGCGCCGGACACAAGGCGAATGCCTTATTGTGCATAGCTTGCCCGTCAGGCGGGATTAACCGATTTTACCGGCCCGGTGCGCGGCGGGCGGCCATCGCCAGCCGAAGTTCATGCCCGCCGCCGCGCCGAGAATGGCCAGCGTGCCCAGCAGTTGCAACAGGCTGAGACGGTGCCCGAACGCCGCCCAGTCCACCACGATCGCCACTGCCGGGTAGATAAACGACAGCGCGCCGACCAGAGCTGTGGGGATTTTCTGGATCGCGCCATAGAGCAACGTGGACATCAACCCGGTATGCACCAAACCGAGGGTCGCCAGCAGCAGCCAGTCGAACGAATCTGCGGGAAGGTGGGCCAGCCCGGCGAACGGAGCCAGCGCCAGCGCGCCGACGGTCAGCTGAATCAACACGATCAGCTGCGGCGGCAACGCAGCCAGCTGTTTGACGATCGCCGCCGCCAGGGCGTACATCAGGGCCGCCCCCAGCGTCAGCGCCACGCCGAACAGATAGTCGCCATCGCCGCCACCGCTTTGCCGGCCGGTGACGATCAACACCATCCCCGCGAACGCCAGCAGAAGCCAGCCCAGCCGATTAGCCGTCAGTTTTTCGCCGAACAGCAGCGCTCCCAGCGCCACCAACATAAACGGTTGAACATGGTAGGTCACGGTGGCGACAGCGATCGAGGCATGCGCATAGGCGGCAAACAATAGCGTCCAGTTGAGCACCAGCGCGAGGCCTCCCAGGACGGCGAAAGCCAGCTGCCGCCGGTTGATCGCGCCTGATTTCAGTTGCCCAAGCGCGGCGCAGGTGGCCAGCATCGCCAGCGCGCCGAACGCGCAGCGCCAAAACACCACCGTGGCGGGCGGCTGCCCTAAAACGAGTACCGGCCAACCGACGGTGCCGGAGATCGTCATGGCGAGGATCATTTGCACTGCGCCGCGCGTTTTCGTTTTCATGTCGTTTCCCTCGCGGCCTGACCGTGCTTGTGGTGAAGTCGCTTAATCATTAAAATGAACAATCGAACATTATGATGAACATGGTTGACGCTGTTCGTCAAGCCGAACAATTGAATGGTATAACGAACAATGAGCGAGAGCCTAATGCAGAACATCACGCCGATTGGCCTCTTGTCGGCGGCAATCCGCCGCGAGCGGGAGCGGTTGAACCTGTCCGTTACCGAACTGGCGAAGCGCGCGGGTATCGCCAAGTCCACGCTGTCGCAGCTCGAAGCCGGCAGCGGCAATCCCAGCCTGGAAACGCTGTGGGCGCTGGCGATGGCGCTGGATGTGCCGGTCAGCCGGCTGATTTCACAGCCGAGCAGGCCGGTGCAAGTGATCCGCGCCCATGAGGGAACGCCGGCGCTGTCGGAGCAGGGCAACTACGCCGCCACGCTGTTGGCGACCTGCCCACCGGGGGCGCAACGCGACATTTACCGGCTGCGGGTGCAACCCGGTGAAACGAAATGCTCGCGGCCGCATCCGCCGGGCACCGTCGAGCATGTGATCATCAGCAGCGGGCGCGCGCGCCTTGGCCCGGCGGATCAGCCGCTGGAGCTGAGCGCCGGCGATTACATCAGTTACTCCGCCGATCGCGAGCATGTATTCGAAGCGCTGGAGCCGGAGACCACCGCCGTGATGCTGATCGAACAGGGCTAACCCGGGCGTTGACGGTTCGTTTATTGAAAATGATTCTCAATTATATTAGTGTGCCCGCCTGTTTTGACGCCGGGACGGACGTATGGCCCGGTGTCGCTGCTTAACGCCCTTCAAGGACCGAAGATGAAAATCGCTATTCCTTCCATACTGTTACTCGCCGGTTTGACGGCGACGCACCCGGCCACCGTGTTGGCCGCTGCACCGCCCGCCGCGGCGGATCAGGGCCAGAACGACACGGCCAACAACGATTTCAGCTTCGTGCGCTATCGCGCGGATTATCGCGTTAACGCCAACGCCACCAACGTGAAGACGGAAAGCTACGAAGTGCTGCTGAAGACCAAGGCGGCGATCGAGAAATTCAGCCAGATCCGCCTGAGCTACAGCGAGAAAATGGAAACGCTGGAGGTGGTCGCCGCCTATACGCTGACCGCCGACGGCCAGCGCCACGACGTGGCACCCGACCGCATCTACACCCAGGAGAGCTACTCCAGCGCCACGGCGCCGCTGTATGCCGACCGCAAAGTGCGCGTCATCGTGTTCTCCAACCTGGCGCCGGGATCTCGCGTGGTGTATGAGCTGCGCCGCACGCAAAACACCCCGTATTTCCCCGACTATTTCGGCCTGTGGGAGACGTTCAGCGTTTTCGATCAGTTCGACGACGCCGAAGTGACCCTGCAGGCGCCGGCCAAGCTGCCGATGCATATCTTCACGCGCGGCGTCGAGGGCGGGGACCAGCCGCAGATCCGCAACGGGCAGGCGCACTGGCGCTGGCATTATTCGCGCAGCGCGCCGATGAAGGCGCAAAACTGGGCGGCGGACAGCTGGACCTTCAGCCCGACCATCATGGCCAGCACCTACCGCGATTGGCCGCAGTTGGCCAAGGCCTACCAGCTGAAGGCCGGTGCGGCGGCGAAGGTGACGCCGGGCATTCAGGCGCTGGCGGACAATATCACCGCCGGCATCAGCGATCGGCGCGAGCAGGCGGAGGCCCTCTATCGCTGGGTGGCGCAAAACATTCGCTACGTGGCGGTGTACCTGGGCAACGGCGGGCTGGAGCCGAATTCGGCGCAGAGCATTCTCGATAACCATTACGGCGACTGTAAGGATCACGTGGTGATCCTGGAGGCGCTGCTCGCCGCCAAGGGCATCGAAAGCTCGCCGGTGCTGATCGGCATGGATGAAGGCCCGATACTGCCTAACGTGCCGCTGCTCGGCCGCTTTAATCACGCCATCACCTATGTGCCGGAATTCAAACTGTACCTCGATTCCACCAATCCCTGGGCGCGTTTCGGGCAACTGCCGGAGGGCGACCTGGGGGCGCCGGTGCTGCTCACGCGCGACGCCAAACTGGCGCGCACGCCGGGCAGCGACGAGCAGCCGGTCAAGAGCGCGCTGAGCGTCGATTTCGTGTTCGACAAGGCGGGCAATCTGCAGGGGGAGACCGAGCGCCGGCTGAGCGAAGTGGAAGAGATTGACCTGCGGGGCTACTTCTCGCAGATCAACCGCCAGAACCGGGCGCAGGCCGAAGCGACGATCATGTCCGCCTCCGGCATCGACGGCAGCGGCGAGGTGGCGATGAACAGCGATCCGCTGGATCTCAAAAAGCAGTTCGGTTACCGCTTCCGCTTCAAGGCGGACGACTACGTCGATTTCGGCGTGGTGGGCGGCATGACCTTGCCCAACCCGCCCGGCGGCAAATCGTTCCGCACGCTGTATACCACCACGGCGGCGCCGGGCAACGAAACGCCGTTCTACTGCAGCGCGCAGCGCTACGACGAAACCTACCGCCTGCAGCTGCCGGCCAACGTGCCGATTATCGCCATTCCGCAAGACAGGCAGTTCCGCAATGCGGCGGGCGACTATCGCGTGGCATGGCGGCGCGACGGGCAGCAGGTGACCGTCAATCACCGCCTGCAGGTGAACGCCATTCGCGGCAAGGAAGCGCTGTGCCAGGCGCAGGATTACCCGGCGTTCCGCGAGCTGTTCCAGCAGGTGCGGCGCGGTTTCCGCGGCCAGGTGGTGTACGGCGAATTGGCCAACGGCAAATAGGCCGCTGCCCCGTCGCGCCAAGCGGCGGGGCGCACGCCTCAGTTGAACTCGCCTGCGACCTCGGACCACAGGCTGACGCGGCAGCCGCGCGCCGCGAAAGAATCCATCTCGCGCTTGATGCCGCCGCTCTCTTGCCAACCCGGCAAGTCGAGCACGATCAATTCATCCATCGCCGCCATGAACAGCGCGTCGATCGGCGCCCACAGCGTGCCGATGGCGGTTTTGTCGAGATCTTGCAGACAGAGATTGATCGGATGCGACATGCTGACCTGGCTAAAAACGGCGTTGCCGGCGCGAACGATAGCGGCGGCGACGTCGTTGCAGGCGATAAAGCGTTGCTGCACGACGTTGGCGTCGGCGTGGCTGTAGGGGCAGGCCAAAAATATTTTTCTCATTAGCGTTTGTTCTCTCAATAATTGTTGTCAGGGACGAAAAAAGGGCGCAGCTTCCCCGTGAGGCGGCGCCCCGTTTATTTTTATGGCTTAGGGATAAATTCAGCGAGCGGCGGCGGCGATGGCCGTCGATTGCCTTTGCGTCTGTTCTTTTTCCAGCAATTCAGCCTCCGGCACCGAAATTTTTATGGCGATCAGCACGGCGATCATGCCGCCGAGGAATTTGCCCATCATGATCGGCAACACCAGCGAAGGTTGGAAGTTGGCGGTAAACGCCAGGTGATCGCCCAACGTGGCCTGCGCGCAGATGCCGAAGGCCACGCACAGCACCTTATCGCGCGCCCGCATGCCTTTGAACAGGTGATAAACGGCGATGATATTGGCCAATACCATAATAAAGCCCAGCGCGCCGGTATCCGATAAACCGAGCTTTTTACCGATGAAATGCATCGGCTTGCGGCAATAGCGCTGGAATAAATAACAAATGGGGAATGTGCCCGCCAACATAATGCCGATATAACCGGCGATCTCGATAGCGCGGAATAATTCGTCTTTGTCGGCAAATAACGGATCGAACACCCAGCCGCCGAATACCTTTTTAAACACGCCGGTGAAATGCTCGATGATGCACAGCGCCAACACCAGTTTGATAAAGGCATCCGCCGCCTTGCCGAAGATTAGGAACCCTTTCACCATCGCCGCCGGCCGCAGCTTCAGCCCCAGCGCCAACAGGAAGCACAGGGCGAACAGCGGCGACAGCAGCCGCAGCGCCTGCAGCAAGTCCAGCTGCAGATAGTGCGCGGCGGGCGAGGTGGTGGAAATGATCTCCCTGACCGGCAGGTTGTTGAGGGTGATGGTCACCAGGGCGATCAGCACGGCGAACGGAATGCTGATCAAACCCGCCATGGCCCCTAACGCCAGATACTTATGGTCGTCGCGGTTCAGCATGATAAGCCCGACCGGGATCAGATAGACGATGCTGGCGCCGGAGGTGTAACCCACCAGCATGGCGACGATCCACATATCGCGGTTGGCGGCGATGGCGTCGGCCAACTGGTAGCCGCCCATGTCCACGGCGATCACCGCCAGCGCCGCGATCGAGGCGTCTGAGCCGAGCGCTGAGAAGAAGGGGCCGATGCTGTACATGATCAGGTAAGAGATGATCGGGATCGCGGCCATGATGCCCGCCTGGGCGAGAAACACCGGGCCGATGGCATGAATGCCGTTGACGAACTCACGCCCCAGCTCGCCTTCCGGCTTGACGATCGACGCCAACGCGCCGATCAGGGTGCCGGCCATGATGATATAGATGATGACATTACCGAACTCAGCCATGGTGTTCCTCCTGCGGTGAACGTAAGCCGCGCGAGCGCGCGATGATTTCCTGATAGCGGGTAAACCAGACCCTCATATCGACCTCGGCGGGTTCCGTCACTTCATAACGGTTGAGCACCTTGAGCGGATGTTCCATCCCCAATCCTTTACGCGCCAGCAGCGCCACGCCCAGGGCGGTGATCTCCTTATTAGCGGGAGAGACGATGCGCTTTTGGATCAGGTTGGCGAGAAACTGCGTGAAGTAACGGTTGGCGGACAGACCGCCGTCCACCGAAATGCTGTCGCCGATCGGTTTCAGTTTATCCATGGCGTTGATCACCTCGGCGGAACGCATGGCGATGCCTTCGAGGATCGACTGCAGCAGATCCTTGCGTTCGGTTTCCAGCGACAGGCCGGCCCACATCCCGGCGGCGGAGCGATCCCAGTACGGGCAGGCCAGCCCAGAGAGCGCGGGTACAAAGGCCAGGCCGCGCGCGATGGCCGGCTGGGCCGGAAAATCGCCGAATTCATCGAAATCGTTGAACAGGCCTATCTTTCTTGCCCAGTTAATGGCGGAGGCCGCGTTATAAACGCCGCCGTCCAGGCCATACACCGGCTCGCTGCCGGGCAGCTTCCAGCACAGCGTGGGCAACAGGCCGGACTCGCCGGCGTCGATCGGGCGCGGCCCGGTGATCGCCTGTAAAAAGGCGCCGGTACCGAAGGTGATCTTCATCTGCCCCGGTTGATGGCAGCCGTGGCCGTAAGTGCCGGCAAACTGGTCGACGATGCAGGCCGTCAACGGCACCGGCTTGCCGTTGAGCGCGACGTCGCCGAAGTGGCCGATGTTGTCTCTGACCTCGGGCAGGCTGTCGATCGGCACGCCGAACAAACGGCACAGCTCCTCGTCCCACTGCAGGGTATAAATGTTGAACAACGAGGTGCGCGAGGCCGAGTTATAGTCGGTGAGGTGCCGGCCGCACAGGTGGAACAGGAAGAAAGCGTCCATGGTGCCGAGCCGCAGGCGGCCGCGTTGCGCCAGCTGCCTGGCCCCCGGCGCGTTGTTCATCAGCCAGCCCATCTTGCTGGCGGAGAAGTAGGTATCGAGCGGCAGGCCGGTTTTCGCCATCACCAGCGGCTCGACGCCTTCGCGTTTCAGGCGCTGGATCTCCGGCTCGGTGCGCTGATCTTGCCAAACGATGGCGTTGTACAGCGGCAGGCCGCTGTCGGCGTCCCAGGCCAGCAGGCTTTCGCCCTGATGCCCTAAACCGATGGCATCCACCATGTCGCACTGGCTGAGACAGCGGCGGATATTCGCCAAAATCTCCAGGGCGTCGTGTTCCACCCAGCCCGGATTGGGGGTGATCTGCTTGTGCGGCATGCTGGCCGGCGAATGGTGCCTGCCGTCTTCGCCGAACACCACGACCCGGGTGCCGGTGGTTCCCTGATCAATCGCGGCATAACGTTGATTCATCATTGCTTCGCTCTCTTATAGGTTTTGTTTTTTTATTGTGCCTGGTGTTGGTTGTGTGACTGTTTTAATAATCTATCTTCAATTTCACACATTAAAGCAACATAAATCACAAGATAAAATAACCCCGCGTGATCGACCTCATACTTTTTGCTTATCACCCGCCTTATGCGGCATTTTTTTGGGAGTTGTGTTGTTTTTACCATTTCAAATGCGGTTATTGTGTGGTTTTATTGTGGTTATCACATCAAAACGGGACATCAGCATGATGGAAGAACAAACGGATTGGGACATTGTCGTGATTGGCGGCGGTGTGGTCGGGTGTGCGGTATTCCGCAAATTCTGCCTGATGGGCGCCCGTACGCTGCTGTTGGAAAAGGGGGGCGATATCCTGTCCGGTGCCAGCAAAGCCAACAGCGCGCTGCTGCATACCGGCTTCGATGCGCCGAGCGGCAGCCTGGAACTGCATTGCATGCAGGCCGGCTACCGGGAGTTTATCGCCATCCGTGAACGGATGAATTTGCCGCTGTTGCCTACCGGCGCGTTGGTGGTGGCGTGGGACGAGCAGCAGCTGGCGGCGCTGCCCGCGATCGTGCAGCAGGCGCATGACAACGGCGTGCTGGACGTGGCGCAGATCGACGCCGCCGAGCTGTATCGCCGTGAGCCGCAGCTGGCGCCCGGCGCGTTGGCGGCGGTAGAGGTACCGGGAGAGAGCGTGATCGATCCCTGGAGCACGCCGCTGGCGTACCTGACGCAAGGTGTCAAACACGGCGGCGACTATCGCTTCAATACCGAGGTGACCGGCGCCGAACGCTTGCCGACCGGCTGGCGGCTAACCAGCAACCGGGGCGAGTTTCACGGCAAAATCGTCATCAACTGCGCCGGCAATCAGGGCGACCGGGTAGAAAGTTTCTGCCATCAGCCCGAGTTTGAAATCCGCCCGCGCAAAGGGCAGTTCCTGGTGTTCGACAAGGCCGCCGCCGGTCAGGTCAACGCCATCATCTTGCCGGTGCCGACGGCGATCACCAAAGGGGTGCTGCTGTCGAAAACCATCTTCGGCAATTTGCTGCTCGGGCCGACCGCCGAAGAGCAGCAGGACCGCGAGACGGCGACGGTGGACGAAACCAAAATGCGCGAGCTGATCGAACAGGGCACCCGACTGCTGCCCACGCTGGCGAATTACAGCGTGACCGCCAGCTATGCCGGATTACGCCCGGCGACCGAACAGAAACACTACCGCATTCAGCACTATCCCGATCGGCAGTGGATCTGCGTGGCGGGCATTCGCTCCACCGGCCTGACGGCGGCGCTCGGCATCGCGCAATACGTGGAGCAGCTTTATCGCGACCACTTTACGCCGTGCTTCACGCTGACAACGCCGCAGACCGTGCATTGGCCGCAGATGCCGATGCTTGCCGACTATGCGCTGCGCGATTATGCGCGCCCGGACAACGGCGGCATCGTTTGCCATTGTGAGCTGGTGACCCAGCGGGAGATAGAGGCGGCGTTCGATTCCGCCGTGCCGCCGGAATGCATCGGCGGGCTGCGGCGCCGCACGCGCGTGATGATGGGGCGCTGCAACGGTTTCTATTGCAGCAGCCGGGTGGCGGAAATGGTGGGCGATCGTTTTGGCCAAACGCTGGCCGTAGGGAGCATTGATGAAAACTGAGTATCAGGTGGCGATTGTCGGCGCCGGGCCGGCCGGGATTGCGGCGGCGACCGCGCTGCGGCAGGCGGGCATCGAGGATGTGGTGATCCTGGAGCGGGAACAGCAGGCGGGCGGCGTGCCCAGGCACTGCCGACATCCCACCTTCGGGCTGCAGACTTTTTACCGGCCGATGCTGGGGTCCACCTATGTTGATAAGATACTGGCGCGCGCCGGGCAGGTAGAGATCCGCACCGGCGTGACGGTGCTCGCCATCAAACCAGACGGTGAGCTGACCATCACGGACCGCCGTGGCGTCAGCATCTTGAAAGCGCAGCGGGTGATCCTGGCGACCGGCGTGCGCGAGACGCCGCGTCATCCACGCCTGGTGAGCGGCCTGCGGCCGCAGGGCGTGCTGACCGCCGGCGCGCTGCAGCAGTTCGTCTATTTGCGCGGGCTGCAGCCGGGCAAGGCGCCGGTGGTGGTCGGCACCGAGCTGGTCAGTTTCTCCGCGCTGTGGACGCTGCGCAACGCCGGCGTGCGCGCCGTCGCCATGATTGAAAGCGGCGGCAGGCCCGTCGCCTGGCGGCTGAGCGCGCTCTATGCGCGCCTGATGGGGGTGCCGATTCACTATTATTCGCGGGTGACCGACATTGCCGGCCGCGATCGGGTCGAATCCATCGAGGTGGAGAATCGCCAGGGAGAGAAACGGCGCATCGCCTGCGACAGCCTGATCTTCACCGGCCGCTTCACCGGGGAGTATACGCTGATCCGCCAGAGCCACCTGGCGCAGCGGCCGGAGAGCGGCTGCCCGCTGACCGATCAGTTCGGCCGCTGTTCCGACGCCGCCTATTTCGCCGTCGGTAACATGCTGCACCCGGCAGACATGGGCGACCAGTGTTATCAGGAAGGGCTGCACGTCGGCGAAGCCGTTGCCCGTTCGCTGCAGCGCA
The DNA here is from genome assembly GCF_052166595.1 of Serratia sp. CY81684. Taxonomy (NCBI): domain Bacteria; kingdom Pseudomonadati; phylum Pseudomonadota; class Gammaproteobacteria; order Enterobacterales; family Yersiniaceae; genus Serratia; species Serratia sp. CY81684. Next base: position 1,437,296 of record NZ_JBJNOO010000003.1, read on the forward strand.
CGCTGCCGCCGGCGCGGCAAATCCTCCCGGTGCGGCATGACGAGCGGATCCGCCTGACCGCGCCTGCCAACGTGGCGCTGATCGGCAAACCCACCACGGTCACGATCAATATGCGCGTGGAACAGCCGGTGTCCGGTTCGGTGGTGGTGCGGCTGGGGGAGAAAGTGCTGTACCGCAAAACGCATCGCTGCCTGCCGGAACGGCGGATCCTGCTGCGCAACATCGCCTTGCCGCCCGGCGGCGAGCGTGACGCGCTGCACATCAGCATCGAACCCACCGGATGAACGGCGGCTACGGCTTGCGTCTAACGCCCTGAAACCCGTAGTATTCCGTCAGTTAACGCCGCGAGTCTCGGCGGAAGCAGTCACTCTTACTTAAGGCAGCGAGTGTAATGTGAATGGATATCTCTAATTCCGTGGAAAGGCGCAATGAAATACTGGCGCTGATCCAGGCCAATGGCCGGGTTTACGTGAATGAGCTGGCGGATAAATTCCAGGTTTCGCAGGAAACCATTCGGCGCGATCTGAACAAGCTGGAAGACTATCGGCTGATCAAGAAGATCCACGGTGGCGCGGTCAGCAGCCAGTTCAAGTTCGAGCATGAATTCAATGAGCGGGCCAAAATCGCCGAGGCTGAGAAGCGCGCCATCGCGGAGAAAGCGGTGACGCTGATCCAACCGGGCGATACGGTGTTCGTGGATTTCGGCTCCACCACGCTGGAGTTCGCTCGGCAGTTGGCGACGGTGGATCAGTTGACGGTCATCACCAACTCGCCGCTGATCGCCAACGTCTGTCTGGAAAATGACTCCATCGACGTGGTGCTGATCGGCGGGCAGTTCATCGACTCCAAAATGGCGTGCCTGGGCGCGATCGCGTTGAATAATATCGAAGCGTTTTTCGCCGATTACGCCATTATCGGCGCCGGTGCGGTTAATGTGCAGACCGGGGTGATGGATCAAAACGTCAATGAGGCGGCCATCGCGCGCAAAATGATTGCGCAGAGCCGCAAATGCATCGTGCTGGCGGATGAAAACAAGCTGCGCGGGCATGCGATGACGCTGGTGGCCAAATGGCCCGAGGTCGATTATCTGGTGACCTCCGACAGCGGTAATGCATTGGAAGGATTGGTTTTCCCCGCCAACGTCAATGTGTTGGTGGCGCAGGTATAAAGGGGAGAAGCCTTTCTCCATGCGGAGAAAGGCTCAAACCGCTTCCGTCAGGCGATATCGACCGCGCGCACCTCTTTGGATCTCAGCTTCACGCGGATTGGCACCGATTTGTACGAAGGCGTACCGCTCTCCTCATCGATGTAATGCAACGGCACCAGCACGTTGGCTTCCGGGTAGTAGGCGCCAACCGATCCGGCCGAGATGTTGTAGGCGATCACCGTGATGCCTTCCAGGCGCTGGGTGCTGCCGGGCAGCGCCGTTTCCAGGTCGACCACGTCGCCATGCTCCAGCCCCAAACGTTGCAGATCGCTGTCATTCATAAACAGCACGTCGCGCCGGCCGAAAACCCCGCGATAGCGGTCATCCAGGGCATAGATGGTGGTGTTGTACTGATCGTGGCTGCGCAGGGTGATCAGCCGCAGCGTATTTTGTTCCGCCGCAATCTGGTCTTCGTGCAACCCGCTGAACACCGAAAACATCGCTTTGCCCGTCGCCGTCGGCCACTGGCGTTCTGTCGGCGGCAATGGCATGCGAAAACCGCCGGGTTGACGAATGCGCGCGTTGTAATTGTCGAAGCCGGGGATGGTTTTTTCGATCAGATCGCGGATCACGTCGTAATCCTCGATCAGCTCATCCCAGGGCACCTTGCTGGCGGGCATCACCGTTTTGGCCATGCCGGCCACAATGGCGGGTTCCGAACGCAGGAGTTCCGACGCCGGTTTTAATTTGCCGGACGAGGCATGCACCATCGACATCGAATCCTCCACCGTCACCGATTGCCGTCCGCCGGCCTGCAGGTCCAGCTCGGTACGGCCCAGGCAGGGCAGAATGAGAGTTTCTTTCGCCACCAACAGATGGCTGCGATTGAGTTTGGTGCCGATATGCACGCTTAACTCCAGCGCTTTCATCGCCGGGAAGCTCTGCTCGGGGTCCGGCAGCGCCACGGCGAAGTTGCCGCCCAGGCAAATCAACGCTTTCGAAGCGCCGTCGATCATCGCCTGCATGCATTTCACGGCATCGTGACCGTGGGCTTTGGGCGGCGTGAAGCCAAACACCGTTTCCAGCTTCGCCAAAAATTCGGCCGAGGGTTTTTCGGTGATGCCGACGGTGCGGTTGCCCTGCACGTTAGAGTGGCCGCGCAGCGGGCAAATGCCGGCGCCCGGTTTGCCAATGTTGCCGCGCAGCAGCAGCAGGTCAGCGATCAGGCGCACGTTGGCCGTCCCTTTATTGTGCTGCGTAATGCCCATGCCGTAGGTCACGATGGTGGCGTTGGATTTCGCGTAAGCGGCGGCGACCTGTTCCAGATCCTGACGCGTCAGACCGCTTTCCGCCTCAATGGCTTCCCAACGGGTGGCCCGCAGATCGGCGTCGAAAGCCGTAAACCCTTCAGTGTGCTCGGCAATAAAGGCGTGATCCAGCGCATTGCCATGCTCATCATCCAACTGCAGCAATGCTTTGGCGATGCCTTTGAGCGCCGCAGCATCGCCGCCGGCTTTGACCTGATAGTAGGTTGAAGCGATCGGGGTCGAACTGTAGGTCGCCATTTCGATGACGTTTTGCGGATCGGTGAAACGTTCGAGCGCCCGCTCGCGCAGCGGGTTAAACACAATGATCGGCACTTTTTTGCGCGCCAGCTCATGCAGCGTGCCCATCATGCGCGGGTGGTTGGTGCCCGGGTTGTGCCCGATGGAAATAACCAGCTCCGCGCTGTCAAAGTCGTCCAGCGAGACAGTGCCTTTGCCGATGCCGATCGACTGCGGCAGGCCAACGCTGGTCGGCTCATGGCACATGTTGGAGCAGTCGGGAAAGTTATTGCTGCCAAATTCACGCGCAAACAGCTGGAACAGGTAGGCCGCTTCATTGGACGCCCGGCCGGAGGTATAAAATTCCACCTGTTCCGGCGGCAGCGTCTGCAAGACGGCGGCGATGCGTTGGAACGCCTCGTCCCAGGCCAGCGGGCGCAGGGTGTCCGTCCCGGCGTCATAAAACAGGGGCGTGGTCAGACGGCCGTAGTCCTCCAACTGATAATCGGTTTTTTGCAGCAGTGAGGTCACGGTATTTTGCGCCAGGAATTCGGGGGTCACGCGCTTGCTGGTCGCTTCCCAGGTCACGGCTTTGGCGCCGTTTTCGCAAAACTGAAAGGTGGAGCGATGCTCTTTATCCGGCCACGCACATCCCGGGCAGTCAAACCCGTCGGGCTGGTTGGTACGCATCAGCGTCACCGGCGCTTCCAGGGTATCCATCTGTGTGCGCACGGCGATGGCCGTCGCTTTCAGCGCGCCCCAACCGCCGGCGGGCCCATCGTAGGGATGGACACCGGGTACTGCTCGTCTTTTCGCCATTATTGATTGCCTCCGACACCGCTTACGATAAATGCAGGTGATTGATTTAAAATTAATATTGTCGTTATCGTCTAAGAAGGAAGGCAGACGCCGCCGTCGTCAAACGCGAGCCTGTCGCTTCAGTATAGATGAGTAAGAAAGGGCGCAGCGGCAGTCAATGCGGGGAAGTAGCGGCCCGTCTAACCTGAGGCGGGCCGCCGGGGCGTTACTTTTTCACCACCAGGCCCACGCCGCGGCCGCGCGGATCGGACGCGGTTTCCGGCGTGCGGCCATCGATGCGGATGACCTGAATATCCCCCATGTTCCAGCCCTGGTCTTCGAGGGTGTAGCCCATGGCCTTCAGCTCGTCCGCCGGTTTGCCGGTCAGCGGCGCAAAGCTGTCATAGTAGACGGTGTCCTTCGGCAACAGCTGATGGTGTACGCGCTGGGCGGCCACCGCCTGCGCCAGCGGCAGATGGTAATCGTAGAGGTTGTTGATCACCTGGAAGATCGAGGTGAAGATGCGCGAACCGCCCGGGGTGCCGATCACCAGGGTGACGTCGCCGTCGCGGGTGATGATGGTCGGGCTCATCGAGGAGAGCATGCGTTTGCCCGGCTCAATGGCGTTGGCGTCGCTGCCCACCACGCCAAAGGCATTGGCGACGCCCGGTTTGGCGCTGAAGTCATCCATCTCGTCGTTGAGCAGGAAGCCGGCGCCTTTGACCACCACGCCGCTGCCAAAGTCCCAGTTGAGCGTATAGGTGTTGCTGACGGCGTTGCCGGCGGCATCGACGATCGAGAAATGGGTGGTTTGGTGGGTTTCCAGCCCCGGCCGTACCTGCTCGGTCGGTGAGATCGCCTGCGGATTGATCTCGGCGGCGCGTTTTTGCAGGTAATCAGGGGCGATCAACTGCGCTTCCGGCACGTTAGTGAAATCCGGATCGCCGAGGTAGTCGGCGCGATCGGCGAACACGCGTTTTTCGATCTCCGCCAACAGGTGGATATAGCGCGCCGAGTTCAGCGGCACGCCCTTGAAGTCGGCGGCGCGATCTTCTTTTATCCCCAGCAGCTGCGCCAGCGCGATGCCGCCGGAGCTGGGCAGCGGGGCGGTATACACGGTGTTGCCGCGCCAGCTGATGCGCATCGGTTCGCGCCATTTCACCCGGTAGTCGGCCAGATCCGCCGCGCCGATCAGCCCGTTGTCGCGCTGCATTTGCGCCACCAGCAGGCGGGCGGTTTCGCCGTGATAAAAATCGTCGGCGCCCGATTTGGCGATGCGCTCAAGGGTGGCGGCCAGCTCCGGCTGTTTGAACACCGTGCCGGGTTTCATGGCGCCGAAATAGTCGCCGAAGTTGGTTTTACCGGCGAACAGCTTGTTGGCGTCTTCACGGTACTGATACTGCTGATCCGCTACGGTGAAACCTTGCCGGGCGTAACCGATCGCCGGCGTCAGCAGTTCGGCCCACGGCAGCTTGCCGAAACGCTTGTGGGCTTCCCACAACCCCAGCACGGTGCCCGGCACGCCGGCGGCGCGGCTGCCCACCAGGCTGAGATTTTCGATCACTTCACCTTTCTCGTTCAGATACATAGTTTTGCCGGCGGCCTTGGGCGCCACTTCGCGGTAGTCGAGAAAATAGGGCTTGCCGTCGACGTACAGCGTCATAAAGCCGCCGCCGCCGATATTGCCGGCTTCAGGGTAGGTTACCGCCAGGGTAAAGGCGGTGGCGACCGCCGCATCGACCGCGTTGCCGCCGGCCTGCAGAATGTGCGCGGCGACCTTGGCGCCATACTGATCCGGAGCGGCGACCGCGCTGGCGGTCAGATCGGCGGCACAGGCGGCGGGAAGGGAGCAAACAAGGGTCACGCTCAGCGCTATCGTTTTCAATAAACCGGCAGACATAGAAGATCCTTTTAGCGATGTTCAGTTATCAGGTGAATTCAACTAATTATTTTGAAACAGCAGGTTAGCGCGTTTTCTTCGGGCTGTTGCGGCGCTTTATTGAAAGTAGCAGCGGTCAGGCGGGCCCGCCTGACCAGAGTAGCAAATCGTGACGTGGCGCGTTATGCGCCGGCGGGCAGCGCCGACTGCAGCCATTGGCAGAAGTGCCGGGCGAGCGGATTATGTTCGCTGTCGCGGTGCAGCAGCCACGCCCAGTTGGCGCCGCGCACGCGTTGCTCGGTTAACGGTTGCAGCAGCCCGACGTCGCGCGCGTGTTGCGCCAGCAGTTGGCTGACCAACGCGATGCCGAGGCCGTTGCAGGCGGCGTCCAGCAGCAGACCAGGATCGGAGAAGTTCAGCCCGCTGTCGCGTTGGCCGACGTGCGCGCCGCCCGCCACCGTCCAGTGGCTCCAGTCCATCTCGCGTTCGCCGTGCAAGGTCACGCGCTGCTCCGGCGCCAACGCCAATAGGCTGGGGTGGCAGGCGGGATAGAGCCGGTCGGTACAGAGAACGTTAAAGGTGCAGTCCGCCTGCGCGCTGAGATCGTCGCGGATCGCCAGATCGATGCTGTCCGTCGCCATATCCGGCGGTTCAAAGCTGGTGAACAGCCACAGATCGATCTGCGGATGTCGCCGGTTGAACTCGCCCAACCGCGGCGTCAGCCAGTGACGGGCAAAGGCCGGCGTCGTGTTGACGATCAGCTGATTGGGTTTGCGGTACTGATCCAAACGGCGAATGCCGACGGCCAATTGTTGCAGCATCACCTGCGCGGTGCTGAACAGATCGTGGCCGGCGTCGGTCAGCGTTACGCTGCGGCCGGTGCGGAAGAACAGCGGCTGTTCCAAAAACGCCTCGAGGCTGCGGATCTGTTGGCTGATGGCCGACTGGGTCAGGTGCAATTCTTCGGCGGCCTGATGAAAACTACCCAGGCGCGCCGCCGCTTCGAAACCGCGCAGGGCGCTCAAGGGGGGCCAGTGTTTTAACATTATCGATAAGCCTGTCTAATCAGATATCCGCTAAATATATCGTTTGTCGCGGTGGCGGGGGAAGACTAGCATGAGATTCAAGTGCCGGAGCGTAAAGATCTCGGCTAACTATTTGAATTTAAATTAATTAAAAGAGGTTGTTTATGTCAACGCGTCGCACCTTTATCAAGCAGCTTTCGGCGGTGGCCGGCGTCGGCTTGACGGCATCGTTGGGCTTTCCATTACGCGGTCACGCAGAAGCTGCGCTTAATCCGGCCTGGCGGATGCCCGACGAAGGGGAACCTCAGCTGCGGGCGTTTCTCGCCTTCGGCGCCCAGAAGGCCATCTGGGGCGGGTTCACGGCGGACGTGCAGGCAGCGCAGGGGCGCATCGCCCGCGCCATCGCCGAGTTTCAGCCGCTGACGGTATTTTGCCGCGCGCACGAACGGCAGCTGGCGGAGGCCACCTGCGGCAGTCAGAACGTCAGCTATGTCGTCACCGAACTGGATGACATCTGGATGCGTGACATTGGCGCCAATTTCGTCGTCAACGACGCCGGTGCGCTGGGCGCGGTGGATTTCAACTTCAACGGCTGGGGCGATAAGCAGCGGCATGCCAGGGATGCGCGTCTGGCGGCGTTCGCCGCCAAAAAATACGGCGTCGCTCAGCCGCGCCGCAGTGCGTTGGTAGGCGAAGGCGGCGGCATTGAGGTGGATGGGCGCGGCACCGGCATCATGACCGAGAGCAGTTGGGTGAATGCAAACCGTAATCCAGGCTGGAACCGCGATCGGGTGGAGCAGGAGCTGAAGGCGATGCTCGGCCTGCGCAAAATTATCTGGCTGCCGGGCATTAAAGGCCGGGACATCACCGACGCCCACGTCGATTTTTATGCCCGTTTCGTGCGGCCGGGCGTGGTGGTGGCCAACCTGGACACCGATCCGGCCTCTTATGATCATGCGGTTACCCAGGCGCATCTGGCGATCCTCAAGGCAGCGACCGACGCCGACGGCCGCAAGCTGCAGGTGCATACGCTTTCGCCGCCGCTGGCACCGCGCGACAGCCGTTTCAGCCGTAACAATCCGGACTTTGCGGCGGGCTACATCAACTATTTCGTGATCAACGGCGCGGTGATCGCCCCTGAATTTGGCGACCCGCAGGCGGATAAGGCGGCATTTACGCTACTGTCGGCGCTCTATCCGCAGCGCAAGGTGGTGCAGTTGGAGATCGACGCCATCGCGGCCGGCGGCGGCGGCATTCACTGCGTGACCAGCCAGCTGCCGGTGCATGGCAAACCAGAGCAGTGAATGTTCAAAAAATGCGCGCACGGTTGTTTGTCGCCATAGGCTGTGGTTGGCTGAGTGGAAACATAAGGAGGCCATCATGAACGACTCATCCTTGAGCATTCCCACCTGGTATCGCGATCCGCACGCAGAGCAGGCCATGGCCGAAGGCCATGCGCCTATCTGGCGGCATCTGCTAACTCTGGTGCCGGAACACGAACTGTCCGGCGTCAGGGTGCTGGACTTCGGCTGCAATCAGGGCGGTTTTCTGCGTCTGTTGCACCAAATCCGGCCATTTCGTGAAGGGCTCGGCGTCGATATCGCCCGCCAGTCCGTCGAACACGCCAATCGCCTGAAAGGAAACCTGCCGATCGATTATCAAACCGACACGCGGCTGACAGGCTGGGATGACCATTTCGATATCGCCTTCAGCCATGAAGTCATCTATCTGATCGAAGATATCGCGCAGCATGCCGCCGATATGCTGCGGGCGCTGAAACCGGGCGGCGTTTACTATGCGGTGACCGGTTGCCACACCGACAACCCGCTGTGGCCGCAATGGCGCGCAAGGGTCGCTGAACAGACGCATACCGTGGTGCAGGATCGCTCGCTGGACGACTATGCGCGCATTTTCTCCGGCGCGGGGTTCCAGGTCTCTGCCCGCAGGCTGGGTTTTTCCGGCTTCGTGCCCTATGAGCCGGACGGTTGGATGCCGAATATCGCGGCGGCGATCGACTACTATTGGCACACCAAAACGGTGTTCAGATTGGCGAAGCCGTAAAAAGCCGTAGGTACGTGAGGCTGTTGGCGTAGGCGCCTGCGCGATGATGAAACATGGGCAAACGGCCATCCTGAATATCATGGGGGGAGCTATTGCTTTTATCTCACGGTGTTGCTCTAAAAAATCCTGGTATCTGTGATGAGGCAGGTAGGCGGGGGATTTTCCATGGATCTTGTCCACCTATCCAATATGTGGACAACCTGTGATATTCTTTCGTCCCTGACCCCATTCAATGTGGAACATCACGATGAGTAATGACGCGGATAATAGCGGCTCACAGGTGATTGCCCGGGCCGCCACCCTGCTGCGGGCGCTGGAAACTCAACCGAAGGGCATGACCATCTCTCAATTGTCCCGGGAAACGGGGCTGCCGCGCACCACCGTACACCGTTTGGTCACCTCGCTTGAATCGCAACAGCTGCTCATCATGGGCAGCGGCGGCGTTCAATTAGGGCCGGCGCTCGCCCGCCTGGCGGCTTCCGCGCATACGGATGTGATCACCCTTGCAAAACCGGCGATGGAAACGCTTGGCCGCCGCACGCGTGAAACCGTCGATTTGTGCGTTTACCGCGGCAGCCACGCGGTATCGGTAGGCCAGTTTGTTTCCGATCAGGAACTTCGCGTCGTATCAGCCGTTGGCACCGCCTTTCCGTGCCACTGCACAGCGCATGGCAAAGCCATTCTGGCCGAGCTGCCTGACGAAAAGATTGCGGATCTGCTTGGCGGCCAGCCGGATGTCAGAACGGATAATACCCTCAGAACCGTCTCATCCGTACTGGAGGACATTCGGGAAACCAGGATCCGTCGTTACGCCATCGATCGCGAAGAGCACGCTCGCGGCGTCTGTGGCGTCGGCGTTTACCTCAATATCGGCGTCAACGAGCTTTACGCCATATCCATTGCGGTTCCGGCCATGCGCTTCGAGGAAAAGTTTGACCATCTGCTCGGTTCGCTGATGCAGTGCAAAGCGGAAATCGAGGCGATGCTGGCATAACAAGCCGGGGCGTTTGGCCCGGCAGGCGCTAAACGCCGCATGGGCAAGCCTGCCTCGCCCCCGGCGCTGCGTTGGCGAGGGGAAGGCGGCGGTCAGCTGTTGCCGAACCGGGCATAAATCTCAGGCAGAAAACGGCCGAGCGAAGAGAACTCCGTCATATCGTGGACGGCCATTTCATAGGCAAAGCCTTCCAGCGACGCTTTCGTCATCCCCGCTTTTGCGATGTATTCGCGCGAGCGTTTTCCGCCGTCCGGGAACTTGTCGAATCTATCCCAGGATTCGTGCGTGCCGATCCAGTAACGGTTGACCATTTCCATCCCTTGCGGCGTGTCGCGACCCAGATGAATCATCAGCACCAGCGGCGTTGATTGCGCATCATAAGGCGTGATGATGCCGCTGGCGTTAAAGGTAAAGCGATGCTTTTTGAGCAACTCGCTCTCGACGCCGAAGCTTTCCGGCGCATTAAAATGGATAACGCCGTCCAGATAGTTATCGCCAATGTACTCGGTAATGTGGTTCGGGTTGCCGTACAGCCGCTCAGCGTAGGACAGACGGGTATCCGCCAGACGCTTGGGATCGACAACCGAGTTGTGGATATGAGCATGCGGGAACCACAGATAATAGCGTTCGCTCTCGATCGGGTGCCAGCAGAACCACCACTTGAACATCTCCGTGGTCACGCCCGGAAAAATATGGCGGCTTTGCGCATAGGCGCAGGGGCCGCCATCCTCAACGACGGCGTAACCCGATACCGGAAACTCGTCAAAACGTTCCAATAGGGTTTTCAGGCCCGCTTTCGTGGGTTGAAGAATGTGTTCTTTTGCCAACGGCCCCTGTTCCAGCGCGCGGATCATCTCTACGGGCGCATCCAGATTGCTGTCGAAGAACTCGGCATAGGGCTTGCCCTGAATGCCTTTCTCATTGATCTTCAAGCGTTTCTGCATCGGCACCTGATAGTAGGAAATCAATGACTTATCGAGCGATGCGCCCGCATCAGTAAACGCGCCTTTCCGCGTCGCCGCCGGTAGGGCGGATGATGGCGCCGCCATGGCGGAAGACAGCAGGGATTGAGAAAGCAAGGCGCCGCCAGCCAACAGCGGAATGCGTTTGATGATATTACGACGTGAAATTTCTTTACTCATGAGATCCTCACTTAGGTTGTCGCCGACTTGACGGCAGCGAGATGTGGTGTGGTTGATATTGACTCTGAATTATCCGCATGATGGATCATTCATCCGAATAATGGTTATTATTCTGTTGCCGGATGTGGGCGATGTCAACGCTCATTGAGTGACAAAGCGCATGGATTGCCAAAAAGCGCCTGCCAGCCATTGCAGGTAATAACTGAGGGGTTGCCGACGTTGGCAGGGTAGGATTGACATTCGATTTACAGTTCGCGCGTTGACATGTTGGGCAGAAGCCTCAAGAATACCGTCCGAATTGTGGATGCTATATCCATATATCGGATATTTCAGTGAGGCACTCTATGCGTGAATTAAGAAAAATGGCGGCGTTTACGCTCTTGGCCGTGGCCTGTCTGACGATCATGGTCGGTTGCGTGATCGTTCCCGGTTTGACGGAGATCGCGAGCCAGTTGGGCACGCCTTCCGCGGCCAGTTGGCTGGTCACCGTGCCGTCGTTGGGCGTGGTGATATTTGGCCCCTTCGCCGGACGTTTTATTGACAGGGCGGGCGCTTACGCGGCGCTCAGCTGGGGGCTGTTGTTGTATGGCCTGCTTGGGGCGGGGGGGCTGTTGCTTCGCGGCTTTTGGCCGGTGATGCTCGACCGCCTGCTGCTTGGCGGCGCCACGGCGATCGTGATGTCAGCCGGCACCGGTCTGATTTCTGCTTTTTACAGCGGGCAGGCGCGCTTGAAAATGATCGCTTCGCAAGGCATGTCGATCGAGCTGGGCGGCGTCATCTTTCTGTTTATCGGCGGACTGTTGGCGACGCTCGGCTGGCGCTGGCCCTTCCTGTTGTATCTTGTCGCCTGGGTGTTGCTGGCGATGCAGTTGCTGTTTGTGCCCAAACCCCAGTCCGATGTGGGCGAATCAGACAACGTTCAGCGCGGTGATGCCATTTCCACCGGCGCCGGCAGATTAACCGCGGTCTATTTTTCCGCTGTGCTTTCCATGATCTGCTTCTTCACCGGGATCATTATCATCCCGCAGCATTTCCACCACATGAATATCGGGGCGGCGCAAACGGGATACTTCCTGTCGTTTATCTCGCTTATCGCCGTTTTTGCCGCCGCGCTGATGCCCAGGTTGGTGGCTTTACTCAGAGAAAACGGCGCGCTTGGCGCGGCGTTTGTCTGTTATGCCGCAGCGCATCTGCTCTTCGCCTCTGCGCACGAGACTGCGGCATTTGTTGCCGGCGGCATTCTGATGGGATGCGGGTTCGGCTTCTCGGTGCCGTTGGTTAATCATATGACCGTAGAACAAAGCTCCCCCCGCACCCGGGGGCGAAATCTGGCCTATTTATCGATGGCGATTTTCTCCGGCCAGTTCTTGTCATCCTTTATGGCGTTCATTCCCGGCAGCTCATCCGCCGTTTTCCTGGGAGCGGCGGGTATCAGCATCGCCACGGTTTTGGCGCTGACGCTTGCGCGCAGATTAGGGTAAACCCACCGCGCTGCGCGTTTTCCAGCCCGAAAAGATTTTACGCAATCCTTACGCAACCCTTTCAGAAGCGCATTGCGGCATTCGATATATTGAGAATAGTCATTCTCAATAGGATCGTATTGCAATGCAGAGGAAAACGCTTTTAGCGCTGGGGCTGTCGCTGTTGCTGGCCGGCTGCGATGGGCAAAACGCCGACGCGCCGGCGGGAGCGGGCGGTGAGCGGGAGGTCGGCGTGGTCACGCTGCGCGGCCAGTCAGTGACCCTGAGCAGCGAGTTGACCGGCCGGGTCAACGCCACCATGACCTCCGACGTGAGGCCGCAGGTCGACGGTATCATCAAGCAGCGGCTGTTTACCGAAGGGGCCGAGGTGAAAGCCGGGCAGGTATTGTATCAAATTGACCCCGCCAGCTATCAGGCCAGCTACGATCAGGCCGCCGCCCAGTTGAAAAACGCCCAGGCTACGGTGCAATCCACCCGGCTCAAATCGCAGCGCTATGCGGCGCTGGTGAAAGAAAACGGCGTTTCCAAACAGGACGCAGACGACGCCAAAGCCGCGTATCTGCAGGCCGTGGCGTCGGTGGCGCAGTATCAGGCGGCGCTGGAGACGGCGCGCATCAATCTCGGCTATACCCAGGTGCGTGCGCCGATCGCCGGGCGCATCGGTATTTCGTCAGTGACGCCGGGCGCGTTGGTGACCGCCGGCCAAAGCGATGCGTTGACCACCATCCGCGCGCTGGATCCTATCTATGTCGACCTTACCCAGTCCAGCGCCCAGCTGCTTAAACTGCGGCGCCAGCAGGCGGCGTTACAGCGCGGCGCGGTCACGCCGGTCGCCATCAAGCTGGAGGACGGCACGTCTTATGCCCATGCCGGCAAGCTGGAGCTGACCGAGGTGGCGGTGGATGAGGCTACCGGTTCGGTCACGCTGCGCGCGGTGTTCCCCAACCCCGAACATGAGCTGTTGCCCGGCATGTATATCCACGCCACGGTGGATAACGGCGTCGATCCCAAAGCCATTCTGGCGCCGCAGCAGGGCATCACCCGCAACGCCAAGGGCGAAGCCACCGCGTTGGTGGTCGACGAGCAAAACAAAGTGGCGCAGCGCACCGTCAGCGCCGAACGGGTGGTGGGCAGCAACTGGCTGATCGGCAGCGGGCTGAACGAAGGCGATCGCCTGATCGTCGAAGGCACCAGCAAGGTGACGATCGGCGCCGCAGTGAAGCCGGTTGAAGTCTCGGTCGACAAAAACCAACGCGGGGAGCAGTGATATGGCGCAGTTCTTTATCCGGCGGCCGGTGTTCGCCTGGGTGATCGCCATCATCATCATGCTGTGCGGCCTGATGTCGATCAATTCGTTGCCTATCTCGCAGTACCCGGACGTGTCACCGCCGCAGATTTCCATCTCCGCCACCTACCCGGGCGCGGACGCGGAAACGCTGGAAAACAGCGTCACCCAGGTGATAGAGCAGCAGCTCACCGGGCTGGATGGCCTGCTGTATTTCTCTTCGACCAGCAGCTCCAGCGGCTCGGTCAGCATCGACGTCACCTTTGATCAGGGCACCGATCCGGATATCGCGCAGGTGCAGGTGCAAAACAAAGTTCAGCAGGCGGAAAGCCGCTTGCCGAGCGCGGTCACCGCCCAAGGCGTGACGGTCAAGAAATCCCAGAGCAGCTTTCTGCTGATCGTCGGGCTGTATGACGAGACGGACAAGGCGACAATGGCCGACATTTCCGACTATCTGGTCAGCAACCTGCAGGATCCGCTGTCGCGCATCGAGGGCGTGGGGGACGTGCAGGTATTCGGCTCGGAATACGCGATGCGCATCTGGCTGGATCCGACCAGGCTGGCGAGCTATGCGCTGATGCCTTCCGACGTGCAGACGGCGATCGAGGCGCAAAACACCCAGGTGTCCGCCGGCAAGGTAGGCGATCTGCCGGCCGCCGCCGACCAGCAGCTGACCGCCACGGTGAAGGCGCAGTCGCGGCTGCAAACGCCGGAACAGTTCCGCAATATCATCCTGAAAAGCGACAGCAGCGGTGCGCTGGTGCGGCTGGGCGACGTGGCGCGGGTTGAACTGGGCAACGAAGACTACTCCGCCAGCGCGCACCTCAACGGCCACCCGGCGGCGGGGATCGCGGTCAAGCTGGCGGCGGGCGCCAACGCCCTCAACACCGCCAAGCTGGTAAAGGCCAAGGTGGCGGAATATCAAAGCGCGATGCCGCAGGGTTATAAGGTGGCCTACCCGAAAGATAGCACCGACTTCATCAACATCTCGATCGAGGAGGTGGTGAAAACGCTGTTCGAAGCGGTGGTCCTGGTAGTGGTGGTGATGTTCGTGTTCCTGCAAAACCTGCGCACCACGCTGATCCCGACCATCACCGTGCCGGTGGTGTTGCTGGGCACCTTCGGCGTGCTGGCGGCGTTCGGCTACTCGATCAATACCCTGACGCTGTTCGGCATGGTATTGGCGATCGGGCTGTTGGTGGACGACGCCATCGTGGTGGTGGAAAACGTCGAACGCGTGATGCGTGAAGATAAGCTGCCGCCGCGCGAGGCGACGGAGAAATCGATGCGCGAGATCACCGGCGCGCTGGTCGGCATCGCGCTGGTGCTGTCGGCGGTGTTTCTGCCGATGGCGTTCTTCGGTGGTTCCACCGGGGTGATCTACCGCCAGTTCTCGATCACCGTCGTCTCCTCGATGGTGCTGTCGGTGGTGCTGGCGTTGACGCTGGCGCCGGCGCTGTGCGCCACATTGCTGAAATCGACGCATGAAGAACAGACCGACAAAGGGCTGCTGGGTAAATTCAACCGCGGTTATAACCGGCTGCAGGAGAAGTACGCCGACAAGGTCGGCGGGGTGATCCACCGGCCGACGCGCTATCTGCTGCTGTACGGTCTGCTGCTGATCGCCACCGCCGTGATGTATCTGCGTTTGCCGACCGGTTTCCTGCCCAATGAGGATCAGGGTTCGGTGATGGTGCAGTACACCTTGCCGGCCGGCGCCACCAATGCCCGCACCTCGGCGGTGAGCGAGGCGGTCACCGCCTATTTCCTCGAGCAGGAAAAGGCCAACGTCAGCACTATTTTCACCATCAACGGCTTCGGTTTCAGCGGCAGCGGGCAAAACGCCGGCATGGCGTTCGTCAGCCTCAAAGACTGGAGCCAACGCGGCGGCAGTGAAAACACCGCCGACGCCATCGCCAAGCGCGCCATGGCGCATTTCGCCTCGCTGCGCGACGCCCAGGTGTTCTCCATGAGCCCGCCGGCGATCGACGGCTTCGGCCAGTCCGACGGCTTCACCTTCGAACTGCAGGCCAAAGGGGCGACCACCCGCGCCGAGCTGCAGGCGATGCGCGATCAGATCGTCGCCGCCGCCGCCGGCAATCCGTCGCTGCTGGCGGTGCGCGCCAACACCTTGCCGGATACGCCGCAGCTGCAGGTGGAGATCGACAGCGGCAAACTGCAGGCGCTCGGCCTGAGCGCCGGCGACGTCAACAGCACGCTCAGCAGCGCGTTCGGCAGCACCTACGTCAACGACTTTATCGATCGCAACCGGGTGAAAAAAGTCTATATGCAGGGCGACGTAGCGTATCGCGCCAAGCCGGAAGATCTCGACAAATGGTTTGTGCGCGGCACCAACGCGGCGGGCGACAGCAGCATGACGCCGTTCTCCGCCTTTGCTTCCTCACACTGGATCTACGGCCCGGAAAACCTGTCGCGCTATAACGGGCTGTCGTCGTTCGAGATCACCGGGCAGGGCGCCGCCGGCGTCAGTTCCGGCACGGCGATGAGCGAGATGGAGAAACTGGCGGCGAAGTTCTCCGCCGGCAGCAGCTATTCCTGGAGCGGGCTCTCCTATCAGGAGCGGCTGACCAGCGGCCAGGCATCGTCACTGTACACCATTTCGCTCATCGTGGTGTTCCTGTGCCTGGCGGCGCTGTATGAGAGCTGGTCGATTCCGTTTGCGGTGATGTTGGTGGTGCCGATGGGCATCGTCGGTTCGCTGCTTGCGATCACGCTGCGCGGGCTGGAGAACGATATCTACTTCCAGGTGGCGCTGCTGACCATCGTCGGTTTGTCGGCAAAAAACGCCATTCTGATCGTCGAGTTCGCCGAGGAAATGCACCAGCGCGGTGAAACGCTGATTGGCGCGGCGGTTCACGCGGCGCGCATGCGCCTGCGGCCGATCCTGATGACCTCGCTGGCGTTTACCGCCGGGGTGCTGCCGCTGGCGGTATCCAGCGGCGCCGGCGCCAACAGCCGCATTGCCATCGGTACCGGCATTATCGGCGGCACCCTTACCGCCACCGCATTGGCGATCTTTTTCGTCCCGCTGTTTTATGTGCTGGTGCGCCGCATGTTTACCCGTCGGCCCGCCAACTCGCCGTCGCAGGCAGGAGAATAACGTGTTGCAACGAGTCATGATGTTAACTTTACCGCTGCTGCTGAGCGGGTGTCTGTCGCTGGATCCGCACTACCAGCGCCCGGCGGCGCCGGTGCCCGCCAACCTGCCGCAGGGCGAGGCCGCCGGCAAGCAGGCGTTGAGCTACCCGGACGTCGCCTGGCGCGACTATGTGCAGGACGCCAGGCTGCGCCAGGTGGTGGCGATGGGGCTGAGCAGCAGCCGCGATCTGCGCGAAGCGATCGCCAATATCGCCTCGGCGCGCGCGCTGTACGGTGAGCAGCGGGCAGCGCTGTTGCCGACGATCAACGCCACCGCCGACGGCAGTCGCGGGCGTTCGCTGACCGGCAACGGCAATGCCACCGCCATCAGCCAGAGTTACGAAGCGCAGGCCGGCGTCAGCGCCTTTGAGCTGGATCTGTTCGGCAAAAACGCCAGCCTGTCGCGGGCGGCGTTCGAAACCTATCTGGCGAACTCGGAGGCGGCGAAAAGTACCCGCCTGACGTTGATTGCCGACATCGTCACCGACTGGGTGGCGGTGGCGGCCGAGCGCAGCAATCTGGCGGTGGCGCAGCAGACGATGGAAAGCGCCAAACGGTCGCTGGAGGTGACGCGCAAAAACCAGCAGCACGGCATCTCGTCGCTGGTCGACGTGGCGTCGGCGGAGACCGTTTATCAACAGGCGCGATCGGACGCCGCCAGCTATGCGACCAGCGCCGCGCAGGCGAAAAACGCGCTGGATTTAGCGGTGGGGCAAAGCGTGTCGGAAAACCTGCTGCCCGGCGGCATCGACGCGCTGGGCGGGATCATGCGCGACCTGCCGGCCGGGGTTTCTTCGCAGGTGCTGCTGACGCGGCCGGACGTGCTGCAGGCGGAGCATAACCTGAAATCCGCCAACGCCAATATCGGCTCGGCGCGGGCGGCGTTCTTCCCGTCGATCAGCCTGACCGCCAGCGGCGGGGTGGGCAGCGGTGAACTCTCGTCGCTGTTCAGCCATGGCGCGGGCGTTTGGTCATTCGCCCCGAGCATCAGCCTGCCGATCTTCAGCGGCGGCTATAACACGTCGCAACTGAACTACAGCAAAGCGCAGAGAGATCTGTATGTCGCCACCTATGAGAAAGCGGTGCAGACGGCATTTCAGGAAACCGCCGACGCGCTGGCGCGCAAAGCCACGCTGCGGGAACAGCTGGCGGCGCAAACCGGCTATGTGGCGGCGGCGCAGCAATATTATCGTCTGGCCGAACTGCGCTACCGCCAGGGCGTGGACAGCTATCTGACCGTGCTGGACGCGCAGCGCACGCTGTATACGGCGCAGCAGTCGCTGATCGCCGCACAGCAGACCGCGTACGACAATCAGGCGACCCTGTATAAAGTGTTGGGCGGCGGGGTTGCCGCCGAGCCGCAGGGGGATGGCGTCATCGCCGACAAGACGACGCTCAGCCGCTAACCTTCGACCGCGCGCGCCGGGCGTTTGGCTGCGCGCGTTTTTTATGGAAAGTGTAAAGAAACGGAAAACCCGCGCGGCGGCCCGAACTCGCCGCGGCGGGCAGAGTCAGACAGGTAATTGCACTCACTTTTTCTTCATATCGGCTCGAGGTCGTCATGGCAGAAGACATTCAGCAACAGGTCATCGCGCTTATCGCCGCCTTCAACGCATCAGGGCGGCTGCAGAAGGGCGTGGCCATCACCCCGGAAACCGAGATTAACACCGTGCTCAATCTGTCGTTCAGCGACTCCAACACGCTGATGCGCCGCTACTTCGACACCTTCGGCGTCGACAGCGGCAACTATAACCACGAGCTGTATTTCCAGCCGCCGAGCAATACCGGGCGCTGGTTTTCTCCCTCCGCCTGTAAAGAACACACCCGGCCGCTGTGCGTGTCTATGCTGGTGCGCTCCGCGCGCGCCAAACGCTGGCTGTACGACATCCATTTTCTGATCGAGCAGCTCCGTTAGCGCCGCATTACTGCTCCAATACCTCAGCGAACTTCGCCAGCCACTGCGGATGCGCCGGCCAGGCCGGGGCGGTGACCAGATTGCCGTCGACGTGCGCCTGATCGATGCCGATCTCCGCATAATGACCGCCGCCGAGCCGCACCTCCGGTGCGCAGGCCGGGTAGGCGCTGCAGGTGCGGCCTTTCAACACCCCGGCCGCCGCCAGCAGCTGCGGACCGTGGCAAACGGCGGCGATCGGTTTTTTCGCGGCGTCAAACGCCTGTACCAGCGCGATCACGTCGGGGTTCAGACGCAGGTATTCCGGCGCCCGACCGCCGGGGATCAAGAGCGCATCGTAGTGCTCTTCTTTGGCGGCGGCGAAGTCGGCGTTCAGGGTGAAACGGTGGCCGGGTTTCTCGCTGTAGGTCTGCGCGCCGTCAAAATCGTGGATCGCGGTCTGGATATAGTCGCCGACGGCTTTGCCGGGGCACACGGCGTCCACCCAATGGCCGATCATCTGCAATGCCTGAAACGGCACCATGGTTTCGTAATCTTCGGCGTAGTCGCCGACCAGCATCAGGATCTTTTTCTTGCTCATGATCACAACTCCTGCAGGAGGGGGAATGCCTAAGGTATAGCCCAGCCCCCCTGGGAATGCGAACCGCAAAGCGCCTATCTATACTCGTGATACTGCGGCGCTTTTCTCGTCGCTCAACCCCAGGGAGGATCCCCGATGCTGAATCTGGCAACCTTGCTTGAAGAGAGTGCGCGTACCTGGCCGGAGCGGCCGGCGGTGATACAGGACGATATCCCGCTCAGCTATCGGGCGCTGAATGAAATGGCCAACCGGGTGGCGAATTTGCTGGTCGCGCGCGGCGTGCAGCCCGGTGAACGGGTGGCGCTGGCCTGCACAAATCGGCCGGAGTTTCCGGCTATCTACTACGGCATCCTCAAAAGCGGCGCCGTGGTGGTGCCGCTGAATATTTTGCTTAAAAGCGCCGAATTCGACTATTACCTGGCGGATTCGGCGGCGGTGGCGCTGTTCTGTTTCGAAGGCAGCAGCACTCTGCCGTTGGGGGAAGAGGCGCTGCGGGCGGCGGCGAAGGCGGAACAATGCCGCGAGGTGTTTATTATCGGCGATCGGCTGCCGCTCGAGGGGGAGCGTTTCAGCCAGGCGATAGCCGCACAGTCCACTGAGTTCGCGTCTGCCGCAACGCTCGAAAGCGACACGGCGGTGGTGCTCTATACCAGCGGCACCACCGGCCGGGCCAAGGGTGCGGAGTTGACCCACGCCAATCTGGTGCTCAACGCATTGGGATCGGTGCGGCTGTTCGACGGCTCAGAGGCGAATCCCGATCGTCACCTGGTAACCTTGCCGCTGTTCCACACGTTTGGTTCGACGGTGCAGATGAACGCCGGATTTGCCGCCGCCGCCACCCTGGTGCTGGTCGAGCGCTTCGACGCCGCACAGGCCATCGCGCTGATGCAACGGCACGGCATCACCTTTTTCGCCGGGGTGCCGACCATGTATTGGGCGCTGTTGAATGCGCTGGATGAGTACACGGATATCGAGTGCCTGCGCAGCACGCTGCGTATGGCGGTGTCCGGCGGGGCCAGCCTGCCGGTGCAGATCCTGGAGGATTTCTCGCGCCGCTTCGGCGTCAACATTCTCGAAGGGTATGGGCTGTCGGAAACCAGCCCGGTCGCCACCTTTAACCATCCGCACCGCGTGACCAAACCCGGCTCCATCGGCCAACCGATCTGGGGCGTGGAGGTTCGCTTGCTCGACGTCACCGGGCAACCGATCGACGGTGTCGATCAGGTGGGAGAGATCGCGGTGCGCGGTTACAACATCATGAAAGGCTATCTGAATCGCCCCGAAGCGACGGCGGAAGTGCTGGAAAACGGCTGGTTCCGCACCGGCGATCTGGCGCGCCGCGACGCCGACGGCTTCTATTTCATCGTCGATCGGGCCAAGGACATGATCATTCGCGGCGGGTTCAACGTCTATCCGCGCGAGATTGAAGAGGCGCTGATTCGCCACCCGGCGGTGTCGTTGGTGGCGGTGATCGGCGTTGAACATCCTTCGCTGGGCGAAGAGATCAAAGCGGTGGTGGTATTGAAGGAAACGGAAGAACCGATCGAGGAAGAAGCGCTGATCGCCTGGAGCCGGGAGCGGCTGGCGGCGTTCAAGTATCCGCGTATCGTCGAGTTTGTCGAACGCTTGCCGATGACCAGTACCGGTAAGGTGTTGAAACGCTGTTTGCGCTGAGGAAAATCCGGCCTGCCGGGGCAGGCCGGGATACGGGCATCAACCTGGGTAGATGCCGCGCTCTTTACGTGCGGTCAGGATGCGCTCACAGGCCACGATGTAAGCGGCGGTGCGCAGGCTGCACTCTTTCTCGGCCGCCTTGTTCCAGACGTGGACCATCGCGTCGGTCATGATCTTGTCCATGCGCTCGTTGATCTCGGACTCGCTCCAGAAGTAGCTCGCCATGTCCTGCACCCACTCGAAGTAACTGACCGTTACGCCGCCGGCGTTACAGATAACGTCCGGAACCACGGTGATGTTGCGGGAACGCAGAATGTCGTCCGCTTCTGGGAAGGTTGGGCCGTTAGCCCCTTCCAGCACCAGCTTGGCGCTGAGGATTTCGGCGCGCTGACGGGTGATCTGGCCTTCCAGCGCCGCAGGGATCAGGATGTCCATGTCAACCGACCAGAACGCTTCGCTTTCGATCTCGCTGGCGCCAGGGAAGCCGGCGATCTGCTTGTGCTTGGCCTGGTATTCGGTCAGCGCGGCCAGGTCGATGCCGTTGGCGTTGAACAGGGTAGCGGAGTGGTCCTGGATGGTGACGACGCGCGCGCCGACGCCGACGAACAGACGGGCCGCTTCGCTGCCCACGTTACCGAAGCCTTGTACCGCCACTTTGGCGCCTTCGATCTGCACGCCCAGACGCTTGGCCACTTCGCTGCCGGTGACGAACACGCCGCGGCCGGTCGCTTTCTCACGGCCCAGGGAGCCGCCGAGGTGGATGGGTTTGCCGGTGACCACGCCGGTGATGGTGGTGCCGTGGTTCATGGAGTAGGTGTCCATCATCCAGGCCATCACTTTGGCGTTGGTGCCGACGTCCGGCGCAGGAATGTCTTTCTGTGGCCCGATGATGAAGCCGATTTCACTGGTGTAGCGGCGGGTCAGTCGCTCCAGTTCACCTTCAGACAGTTTGAACGGATCGACGCGGATACCGCCCTTGGCGCCGCCGTACGGCAGGTTGACCGCGGCACACTTGATGGTCATCCAGGCGGACAGGGCCATCACTTCGTTCAGATCGACGTCAGGGTGGAAGCGGATGCCGCCTTTGCCCGGCCCGCGCGACAGGTTGTGCTGTACGCGGAAACCTTCGAAGTGACGGATGGTGCCATCGTCCATCTGCAGCGGGATATCGACAATCAAAGCGCGCTTAGGGTGACGCAGCGTATCAACCCAGCGTGACAGGTCACCGAGGTAAGGGGCGACGCGATCGATTTGTTGCAGATATGTAGCCCAAGCGGTGGTGCTGCTGTCTGAAGCGTAGGATAGCTTTTCCATAACCAACCTTTATATATTAGAGGTATTTATTTCGTTTAACCGTGGATTAGCAAGCGCATAACACTTTGCGACGCTAAATTTACCACTAATTATGCCGGTTGTTAGCCCCCCTCTCATCGGGCCAGCGGACGGTTTTTCGCCGCCTGCAGCGCGGTAAATGAATAGTTAATTACTTTTTGTCGGCGGTGAGCGATCACATGCATAATTTATGCATATAAAGCGCATAAAAACCCTTTTTATCTATTTTTCAGAAGCTTGAATGTGATCAAAAAGTTTCATTTTATTTAACTGCCATGTTGACAATGGCATTTCCCCTCGCCAGAGTTAAATTAATGTTAAAACGGCTCCGGCGTCGTTTTTTTGTTGCACAAGGGAAAGTATAACCATTTGATATTGTAGTGTTTACCCACCACGCTCAGGCTTTGTACGCCAAACGTGGGCGATACGACGGCTCACGAGAGCATTTTCTTGGTACCCATTATTATTACCTCCCTGTCATAACGGGGCGGGCAGCGTTTGGTCTCAATTTTTTTGCCGGTTAGAGCGCCCGCGGGCGTTTCATTCCTGCTGCAACCGCGCATCGGTTGCTTAATCGCCTTAACGACGGACAGGTAACACCATGACAAAAAACCACTGCGATCGGCTGAACCCAGGTTCAGCCGAGGGGCCTCACTGTGCCCAAACCTTGCAGCGCGGGCTGAGTGCGCGCCACATTCAACTGATTTCGATCGGCGGCGCCATCGGCACCGGGCTGTTTATGGGCGCCGGGAAAACCCTCGCGCTATCGGGCACCTCCATCGTACTGACTTACGCCATCGTCGGTTTTTTCATGTTCATGGTGATGAGAGCGATGGGGGAGCTGCTGCTCACGCGGCTCGATTACCGCTCGTTCGCCGATTTTGTCTCCGAATACCTGGGGCCGCGCGCCAGCTTTTTTCTCGGCTGGTCCTACTGGCTGAGCTGGGTCGTAACCTGCATTGCCGACGTGGTGGTGTGCGGCGGCTACGTGCAATATTGGCTGCCAGACGTCTCGCCCTGGTTGCCGGCGCTGCTGACGCTGGGGTTTCTGTGTCTGTTCAACATGCTGTCGGTCAAGATGTTCGGCGAGGCCGAATTCTGGTTCGCGATGATCAAGGTGGTGGCGATCGTCGCGTTGATCGCTACCGGCGCCTGGATGGTGTTCAGCGGCTGGACTTCGCCGGACGGCGTGACCGCTTCGCTGCATAACGTCACCGATCCCGCCATTTTCATGCCGCACGGCATCTTCGGCTTTTTCGCCGGTTTCCAGATCGCCATTTTCTCCTGCACCGGCATCGAGCTGCTGGGCACAATGTCGGCGGAGACCAAAAACCCCGAGAAGGTGCTGCCGAAGGCGATCAACGCGATCCCGGCCCGCATCATCGTCTTCTACGTGTGCTCGATGCTGACCATTATCGCCGTCACCTCATGGAGCCACATCTCGCCGGACAGCAGCCCGTTCGTGATGCTGTTCGATCGGGCGGGGCTGCCGGCCGCCGCCGCGGTGATCAACTTCGTGGTGCTGACTTCGGCGATGTCCTCGGCCAACAGCGGGGTGTATTCCAGCACCCGCATGCTGTACAGCCTGTCGATGGAAAAGCATGCCCACGGTCAGTTCCGCATTCTGTCGCGCACCACGGCCATTCCGATCCGCAGCCTGCTGTTTTCCTGCTTCTGCATGGTGGCCGGCACCTTGCTGCTGGTACTGGTGCCGAACGTCATGACGCTGTTCACCATTGTCTCTACCGTGGCGGCGATCCTGGTGGTTTACAGCTGGGGCATGATTTTGGTCGCCTACCTGGTGTATCGCCAGAAGCGGCCGGATCTGCACGCCGCTTCCCACTTCAAAATGCCGGGCGGGGTAGCGATGGCCTGGCTGACGCTGGCATTTTTCGCCTTTACGCTGGTGCTGATGGTGTTCGATCGCGATACGCTGATCGCGTTGTGCAGCATGCCGCTGTGGTTTACCACGCTCGGCCTGATCTGGCGCTATCGGGTCCGCGACAGCGTGGCGCGCGAGAGCTACGTGTTTTATCGGCGCGGCGCCGAGGCGGAATAACCGGCGAAGGATACGCCGCTTGCCGCCGCTCCGCTCGGCAAGCGGCGGCAACTGCGGTATGCTAAGCGGCTGAACCGCAAACCAAACCGGGCTATACGGAGACCCCCCAGCGTGCCGAACTCTTCTTCTCAACTCGACCTTTTGCGATCGGTCGCCGACGGCATCGCCGCGCTGTTTTTCCCGAATGCGGAAGTGGTGATCCACGATCTGGCCACCAACAAGATTGCCTATCTGGCGAACAACCTGTCGAAGCGCAAACCGGGCGATGACGCCGGGCTGGAAGACTTCGAGCTCGATGGCGGCGCCGGCGTGACCGGCCCCTATGAAAAGCTGAACTGGGACGGCAAAAAGATGCGTTCGGTGAGCATCGCCGCGCGCGACGAGCAGGGCAAGCCCAGCTATCTGCTGTGCATCAACCTGAGCACCGCGATGTTCGAGGACGCCCGCAATGCGCTGGACATGTTTTTATCGGTCACGCGATTGCAGCCACAGCCGCAACAGCTGTTCAAAGACGACTGGCAGGAGAAGATCAACACCTTCCTGCATGACTGGCTGCGGCGCGAGAACGCTGCGCTCGGCGCGCTGAGCCGCGAGCAGAAACGGCGGCTGGTCAGCGATCTCTATCATCAGGGGGCGTTCAAGGCCAAAAGCGCGGCGGATTACATCGCCAATGTGCTGTCGATGGGGCGCGCCACGGTGTACAAGCATTTGCGGGAATTGAAGCAGGAGTAAAGGCGGCGAGAAAGGCGGCGAGAAAGGCGGAAGAAAGGGGCGGCGATGGCCGCCCCTTGTCGTTACCAGCGGTAGTTGACCGAAGCGATAATGCTGCGGCCGCTGCCGTAGAAGCAGGCGTACTCGCCGCTGCACGACGAAACGTATTTCTTGTCCGTCAGGTTCTGCACGTTGAGCTGCAGCGCCGCGCCGCGCAGTGCCGACGAAGCCTGACCGAGGTCATACTTCACCATGGCGTCGTACAGCGTGTAGTGCGGCACGTCGTACTGGCCGGTGGCGTCGGCCGGCGCATCGCCGATGTAACGCACGCCGCTGCCGACGGTCAGGCCGTTCAGCGCGCCGCTCAGGAAGCTGTAGCTGCCCCAGGCGGACGCCGCGTGGCGCGGGATGCCCGCCGGGCTGTGGCCGATTTCGTCCGCCGAGTTGGAGTCTTTGGTCACTACGTCGGTGTAGGTATAGGCGGCGGTTAGCTTGATCTCCGGCGTCGGCTGAGCGTGCACTTCCGCCTCAATCCCCTTGGATTTCACCTCGCCAATCTGCTCATAGGCGGAGGTGAGACGGTTATAGGACGCCACGTTGCGCTGGGTAATGTCGAACCAGGAGAGGGTCAGCAGGGTATTGCCGCCCGGGATCTGGTACTTCACGCCCACCTCGGTCTGTTTGCCGGTGGTCGGCTTGAGCGGATCGGCGCCCGGCGCGCTCGGATACAGGTTAGGATCGAACGAGGTGCTGTAGCTGACGTACGGCGAAATGCCGTTGTCGAAGGCGTAAAGCAGCCCCGCACGGCCGGTAAATTGCGCATCGTTGTAGGTCTGCTCTTTGCCGCCGGCGGTGCGATCGCGGGTGTTGACCTGCGACCAGTCCTGGCGGCCGGACAGCAGCAGGTTCCAGTTATGCCACTCCAGCTGATCCTGCAGATACACCCCGACCTGATTCAGCGTCTTCAATTCGCTGGAAACCAGCGTCAGCGCGCTGCCATCAATGCTGGGGCGAACCGGATTGGCCCAGTCGATCGGGTAATCGTTGCCGCGATCGCGATACATCTTCGAATCGCTATGGCTGTAGCGGTAATCCAGCCCGCCCAGCACGGTGTGCTTCACCTCGCCGGTATCGAACAGACCCTTCAGCTGGTTATCCACGCCAAACTCGTTGGTCATCTGCGTTTCATGCTGCGCCCTGCGCGTCACGGTGTGGTCGTTAACGTCAGAATTTACGTTATAGACCAGATATTTATAGTCTTCATCGCGGTGAGTGAAGCGCAGGTTCTGGGTAAATGACAGCGCATCGCTGAAGTTGTGCTCGAGGCTGTAACCGATCGACGCCTGCTCGCGCCGCGATTTGTTGAAGCTGGGCTCGCTGACGTTGAAGTCGTAAGGTACATAGCCCGCGCTGGTCGGGAACAGCGTGCCGGCGCGCGGCAGGAAGTTGCGCGACCCGGCTTTCGGATCGTTCTGGTAGCTGGTCAGCAGCGTAAAGCTGGTGTCTTCGTTCGGCAGCCAGGTGAAGGCCGGCGCGATGGCCACCCGTTGCTGCTTGCTGTCTTTGACGAACTCGTGCTCGGTTCTGGCGATACCGTTCAGGCGATAGAACAGGGTGTTGTCGTCGTTGAGTTTGCCGCCGAAATCGAACGCCGTTTCCGCCAGATGGCGGTTGCCGGTGCTGAATTTGACTTCGTGAATGCTCTGGGCGGTAGGGCGTTTACTGGTCATCACCACCACGCCGCCGGGGCTGACCTGGCCGTACAGCACGCCGGCCGGGCCGTGCACCATCTCCACGCGCTCCAGCAGCCAGGGGTCGATCTGCCCGGCGCCGCCATTTTGGCTCGAGAGGCCAAAGTGCAGACCGTCGAGCAGTTTGGGCGCATAGCGGAAGCCGCGGCTGATCACTTCGTCATTGCGGTTGGAGTTGCCGCGGTAGGTGGTGATCACTCCGCTGGTGTAGTTCAGCGCGTCGGCGACCGACGCCGGCTCCTGGTCGTTCATTTGCTCGCGCGTGACCACCGAGATGGACTGCGGCGTCTTGCGCAGAGAGGCGGCGGTCTTGGTGCCGGCGGCGCTCTCTTTGGCGACGATCCCTTTGACCGGCGCGGTCACGCTGTTTTGCGCGTCGGCGGTCACCAAAATCGTTTCGTCCGCTGCCGCAGACGCGTGTTGCGCCAAGGGCAATAACGCCAGCGCCGATCCCAGCAACAGATGCCTGGCGGACATCGCCTCCGCATTCCCGTTAGCTATCCCTTTGTTTTTAATCTTCATTATCTCTCCTGCATACCTGCGTTGTGTGTTATGCCACCCTGATAAACCCCGAAATATCGGCGAGCGGTATTCACCCGTCGACGCGGAGACGCCGTATGTGCACGACGGTAAAAATCCGACAAATAGTATTGAAAATGATAATGAGTATCAATACGATTGTCAGGTTTTGTAAAAATCACTCATGTTATGTAAGGGGCGCTATGGAGTTTTTGCCGGAAAAGAGGCCAGGAAACGACCTTGAGGGATTGGCGGCGCAATGGCTGCGTGAAGAGGCGGCAGGGCAATCCGCGTGGTGGCAAAAGGTTGCCGCGCAGGGCACGCCCATCGTCGACGCGCTCGACGAACGCCACGTCAAAATGACCTGGCTATGGCGCGACCCCGCCGGCGATGAACGGCACTCGCCGATATGCCGCGTTTACGCCGATATCAACGGCATTACCGATCACCACAGCACGTCCCCCAGCAGCCTGACTCGGCTCCCCGGCACCGACGTTTGGTACGGCTCGGCCGTTATCGATCGCCGCTGGCGCGGCAGCTACAGCCTGATCCCTATTACCGAGCGAGACCTGCCCCCCGTCTTCAGCGAAGACGAAACGTTACGCGACCGCCAACAGCGTGCCTGGTGGGTATCGCTGTTCCCGTTGGCGATCGCCGATCCGCTGAATCGCCTCTCGCTGGGGCCGTCTCATCGCCCGCGGCCCGTATCCCTGGCGCAAGGGCCGGATGCCGACGATCAAAGCGCCTGGCAGGCCGCCGATCGGCCGCTGGATGAGGCGCGGCTACAGCGATTTCAGTGGCGCAGCGAACGGCTGGGTAACCAGCGGCGCGTTTGGCTGTATGCCAGCGGCGACGCGGCGGTGAAAGCGAACCGCCCGCTGGTGCTGCTGCTCGACGGCCAAAACTGGATCGAAAGGCATGCGCTGCTGCCGGTGATCGAGAACGAAACCGCAAAAGGGCAGTTGCCGCCCGCGTGCTGGTTGCTGATCGATGCGATCGATGGTGAATACCGGGAAAACGAGCTGCCCTGCAACGCCGTCTTCTGGCAAGCGGTGATCGACGAACTGCTGCCGCAGGCGCAGCGCCGCGAAGCGTTCAGCGAGACTGGGGCGCGCACCGTGGTCGCCGGCCAGAGCTACGGCGGGCTGGCGGCGTTATACGCCGGTTTGCACTGGCCCGAGCGCTTTGGCCACGTGCTGAGCCAGTCCGGCTCCTTCTGGTGGCCTACGGTGCAATTTGTGACCCAGTTCGAAAAACGCCACGAACTGGAGGAAGGCTGGCTGATACGCCAGGTTCGGCAGCGCAACGCGGCGGCACCCAAGCTCACCGTGATCCAACAGGCCGGCGATCGGGAGGCGGACATCGAATTCGTCAATCGCCAGATGCACCAAGCGCTGACGGCGGCCGGGCACCGCGCCGACTACCGCGTGTATTCCGGCGGACATGACGCGCTCTGCTGGCGCGGCGGCCTGGTGGACGGCGTGCGCCGACTGCTTTCCGCAATGAAGTAATCCCACATTTTGACAGACAGGTAATGAAAATGACTCAGGAACAACAAAACCCGTTCGATGACGAAAGCCTCCGTTTCTCCGTGCTGGTCAACGCGCAGCAGCAGTATTCGCTGTGGCCGCAGTTTGCCGATACGCCGCAGGGGTGGCGCGTGCTGATGGGGCCGGCGTCGCGCGGCGAGTGCATCGACTACATCGAAACGCACTGGCAGGACATGCGGCCGGCGGCGCTGAAAGCGGCGGATGCGGCGCGTTAAGCGCCAGGCACAATCGATATATTCCGTTTGAGGGAAAGGACAGACACCATGTCAGAAACGCTTTCTTTACCGGATACTCAGGTCGAGTATCGGGATTATCCGCTGGTTGCTGCGCAACCGGGGATCTGGATCGCCGACCAAATCGCGCTGCGCCGCAACAGCTTCGCCGTGGCGCACTACACCGAACTGCACGGCGCTATCGATCGTTCGGCGCTGGAGCGCGCGATCCGTCAAGGGCTGGCCGAAGCGGATACGGTTCAGGCGCGATTCTTTGAGGCGCAGGACGGCCAGCCGGTGCAGCGTTTACCGCTGATAGCCGATCCCGCACGCGTGCAGGCGCCGGAGTGGTTCGATTTCAGCGCGCGGCCGGACGCCGAGCAGGCGGCGCTGGCGCTGATGAACGACGATCTGGCGCAGGATCTGCCGGCGGACGGCGAACGGCCGCTCTATCGCCATGCGGTGATCCGCGTCAGCGCCGATCGCTGGTTCTGGTACCAGCGCTTTCATCATCTGACCCTGGACGGCTTCAGCTTCGAGGCCATCACCCGTCGGATCGCCGATATCTATCGCGCGCTGCGTCACGGGCTGTCGCCGGCGGCATCGCCGTTTACCCCATTCGGCAAGGTGGTGGAAGAGTTTCAGCAATGGCAAACGTCGCCGGCGCGCCGGCGGGCGGCCGAGTTCTGGCAACAGCATCTGCGCGATTTGCCGTCGCCGCTGTCGTTATCAACGGAGAGTCGGGAGGTTGAACCGGGCGCCCGGCCGCTCAAACAGGCGCTGGTGCTGCCGGAATCGCTGTTTGACGAAGCGCTGCGCGATGGCGCGCTGCAGTCGCTGCAGCCGGCCGATATCGTCACGGCGGCGCTGGCGATGTATCTGGCGCGCATGAGCGGCGAAACCCGTTTTTCACTCGGTTTTCCTTTCATGCGCCGTATGGGCTCCCAGGCGCTGGCGGCGGTCGGCCCGGTGGTTAACGTGCTGCCGCTGCTGCTGAATGTGACGCCGGAGATGTCGCTGGCGGACGTCTGCCAGGCGACCGTGGCGCAAATCAAACAGGCGCGCCGCCATCAACGCTATGAAGCGGAGCAGATCAAACGCGATCTCGGCCTGGTCGGCGGCCATCAGGAACTGTACGGCCCGGTGATCAACGTCAAGGTTTACCACAGCGCCTTGTCCTTCGACGGCCAGGCGGCCGTTACCCATACGCTGGCGATGGGGCCGGTCGACGATCTCGAGTTTGAGATCGGCTTTCGCAACGGCGTGCTGACGCTGTCGTTGGTGGCCAACCCGGCCAAATACTCGCCGCGCACCTTGCATCACCACGCGGAGCGCATCGGCCATTGGCTGCAGCAACTGGCGCGGCAGCCGCACCAGCCGAACGGTCAACTGGCGTTGATCGGCGAAGGGGAGTTAAAGCAGCTCGCGGCCTGGGGGCGCGGCGCGCATCTGACACCGCCGGCGGGCATGGTGTCAATCATGGACGCTTTCCTGCGCCAGGTTGAGCGGCAGCCCGAGGCGCTGGCGGTGGCCTGTGGCGATGTGCGCCTCAGCTACCGTCAGCTCTCCGAACGGGTGATGCAGCTGGGGCGAGTGCTGATCGAAAGCGGCATCGGCGCGGAAGACGTGGTCGCCATCGGCATTCCGCGCTCGGTGGACACGCTGGTCGCGCTGTTCGGCGTGTTGGCCAGCGGCGCGGCCTATATGCCGCTCGATCTGGATTACCCGCGTGAACGCCTGGCGCTGATGTGCGACGACGCGCGGCCGGCGATGTTGCTGACCCACCGCGCTACGCAGGCCAATATGCCGGATCTGCCACAGGTATTGTGCCTGGACGACGCAGCGTGCCTGGCGCGCTGCGCGGCCGCCGAAGCTGCGCCGATAACGGATGCCGAACGGCGTGCGCCGCTGAACGAGGCGCATCTGGCCTATATGATTTACACCTCCGGTTCGACCGGCAAACCCAAAGGCGTGATGTCCACGCACCGCGGGCTGCTGAACCTGTTCCTGTCGCATCAGGCCTCGCTGTTTGGCCCGGCGATCGAAAAATTCCAGGCTCGCCATGGGCGCCGCCTGCGCGCCGGCCATACCGCTTCGTTCTCTTTCGACTCCTCCTGGGAACCGCTGTTCTGCATGATGATGGGCAGCGAACTGGTCATCTTCGATGAGGAGCTGCGCCGCGATCCCTGGGCGCTGCTCGAACAAACCCAACAGACGCCGATCGATCTGCTGGACATCACGCCGTCATTCTTCTCGCAACTGGTGGACTGCGGCCTGCTGAAGGGGCAGTTCCCGCTGCCGGCGTTCGTGATGATCGGCGGCGAGGCGGCGACGCCGACGCTGTGGAACCTGATGCAGCAGCATCCGGAGGTGGAGATCCACAACTATTACGGCCCGTCCGAATACACCGTCGATACCCTCGGCGCGCCGGTCATGGCCGCCGAACAGCCGGTGATTGGCCGTCCCCTCGCCAATACCGAAGTCTGGCTGCTCGACGGCCGCCTGCAGCCGGTGCCGATCGGCGCGGCGGGCGAGCTGTACATTTCCGGCAAAGGCATCGCGCGCGGGTACCTGCGGCGCCCGGATCTGACGGCGGCGCGCTTTGTCGCCAATCCGTTCGCCGAAGGCGAGGTGATGTACCGCAGCGGCGATCTGATGCGCTGGAGCGCGGAGGGCCAGCTGGTGTTTATTGGCCGGACCGATCACCAAATCAAGGTGCGCGGCTTCCGCGTCGAGCTGGGTGAGGTGGAAAGCGCCTTGGCCGCCTTGCCGGACGTGGGGCGGGCGGTAGCGATCGCCGAGCCGATCGGCGCCACCTATCGCCTGATCGGCTATTGCTCGGTGCAGGATGACGCGCGCCGTGCCTCACCCTCGCTGCAAAGCGAGCTGCTGGGGCAGCTGGCGCAGCGTCTGCCGGATTATATGGTGCCGGCGATCCTGGTGGTGATGCCGGAGCTGCCGCTTAACGTGAATGGCAAGATTGACCGCCAGGCGCTGCCCAAACCGCAGGAGACGCTGGCGCAAAGCATTCGCGAGCCGGCCACCGAGCAGGAAAGGCTGATTTGCGGCGCCATGGCGCAGCTGCTGGGGATGGATCGCATCGGCGCCGACGACGATTTCTTCGCGCTCGGCGGCGACAGCATCTCGGCGATGGGGCTGGGCACCGCCCTGCGGCGCAAAGGGTATCTGCTGCGGCCGCGCGAGATCTTCGCGCTGCACACCCCCGCGCGCATGGCGCAGGCGATGCAGCCGCTGGCCGTAGACTCTCAGGCTGCACGCAGCGTGCAACAAGGCCCGATCGACGGGCTGCCGATCCTGCACTGGTTTGCCGAGACGGGCGATATGCATCGTCGCTTCGCGCACGGGGTTTTTCTGCGCGTGCCTGCTGAGCTGCAGCCGGAACAGCTGCGTTATGCACTGGAGCAGTTGCGTGCGGCGCACCCGGCGCTGGGCGCGCGGATCCGCGACGGTCAGTTGGTGGTTGAAACCGCCGCCGGCGGTGAACTGATGCAGGTTCATAACGTATCCGGTGAGCTGGAGTTAGCGGCGGAACAGGCGTTTGATGCCGCACTTGACCATCTCGAACCGGCTGCCGGCACCATGATGCAAGGCATCCTGTTGCGGCGTGACGGGCAGAGCCTGGGGCTGGTGCTGGCGATCCATCACCTGGTAGTCGACGGCGTTTCCTGGCGCATCCTGCTCGACGAGCTGCGGCAGGTGGCCGACAGCGCCATGCAGGGGCAGCCGATCACCTTGCCGCCGGAAGAAACCTCGCTCTATGAGTGGTCTGCACGCCTACGAGCCGACGCTGAACGCCGGGAAGCCGAGCTGCCGTTCTGGCGGCGGATGCTGGCGGACGGCGCACCGCGTTTGGGGCGACGCGCGCTGGATCCGCTTAGCGATCGCACTGGCGACGTATCGGAAAAACGCACGCTGCTCGACAGCCGGCTGACCGCCGCGCTGCTCGGCACATTGCCGCAGGGATACCGCGCGCAGGTTGAAGAGATCATGCTGTGCGCGCTGGCTCAGGCCTGCCGCCGCCGTTTCCAGGCCGCTTCGCTGCGTTTCTCTCTGGAGTCGCACGGCCGCGCCGAACTGGACGACGGACTCGATCTGGCCCGCACCGTCGGCTGGTTGACGGCGGAGTATCCGCTGCACATTGAACTGCATGACGCTGAGCACAATGAGGCCGTGCGTGCGGTGAAACGGGCGACGCGAGCGGTGGCCGATCGCGGCGTCGGTTATGGCCAGCTACGTTATCTGCATCCGCAGCGTGACGAACTGGCGGCGCTGGCGCAGCGCAATGCACCGGAGATCTTGTTCAACTACCTCGGGCGTTTCAGCCAGGATGAGGGGCACTGGACGCCGCAACGCAGCCAAACCCGCTTCCGCGACGCCTTCGCCGTGGCGCAGGATGCGCAGCAGGCGCTGTCGTATGGCCTGGAGGTGAATATCTTTGTCGAAGAGCGGCGCGACGGCGCCTGCCTGGCGATCAACTGGAGCTGGCTGGAGGCGATTTTCAGCGAGAGCGACATTGCGCAGCTGCACAGCGGCATCGAGCAAGCGGTGCGTTCACTGTGCGAGTTTGCCGCGCGTCATCCCGAACGCGCGGCGGCAACGTTGGTGGCGGCCGAGATCGCCCAGCCGAACGTTGACGATGAGACGGTGCGCGCCTGGGAGCAAGAGTGCGGGCCGTTGGCCGCGGCGCTGCCGCTGTTGCCGTTGCAACATGGCCTGCTGTTCCATGCGCAGACGGCGCAGCAGGGCGGCAGCTATAACTCGCTGACGCGCCTGAGCCTCTGCGGCGAGCTGGACGAACATCAACTCCAGCAAGCGCTGAATGCGGTGATCCGCCGCCATCCGCAGCTGGCCGCCCGGTTCAACCGCGAGGGCGAACCGCTGCAGCTGATACCGCAGGAAATCCATTGGCCGCTGGACAGCCGTAAGCTGCCGCCGCTGTCCGAAGAGCAAGAAGCGCAGGCGCTGCATGAACTGGAACAGGAAGAGCTGCAGCGCGATCTGTTTAACCAGCCGGGCGCGATGCTGCATGCGCTGCGGATCAAACACGGCGATAGCGAACGCTACACGCTGTTCCTTAACGCACACCATCTGATCGTCGACGGCTGGTCGACGCCGGTGGTGCTCAACGATCTGATGCAGGCCCTGCGTGAAGGCGAACAGGCGTTGCCGCCGCTGCGTTCGAACTATGCCGATATCGTGCGCCGCCTGACCGCGCGGGATGCCGACGCCTCGCGCCGCCTCTGGCGTGAGACGCTGCAGGATGTGCGCCCGACGTTGTTGTTCGGTGAATCGCATAACGATCGCGTGCATGAGCTGGAAATGACGCTGCCGCCGGCCGAGGAAAGGCGCTTGCTGACCCTGTGCCGCGAACGCGGGCTGACGCTCAATACCCTGATGCAGGGCATCTGGGCGCTGCAGCTGGCCAGCTGTTGCGGCCAGCAGGACGTGGTGTTCGGCTCGCCGGTTTCCGGCCGCTTTGGCCAGATAGAAGGGATTGAGGAACACGTTGGCCTGTTCAGCAACACGCTGCCGGTGCGGGTTCGTCTGCAGCATGACCGTTCGTTGACGGATCAACTGACCGAACTGCAGCATCGGCAGATTGAACTGCTGGAGCACGACGACTTGGGCTTGGGGGAGATCCAGCATCTGGCCGGGGCGGGCACGCTGTTCGACACGCTGTTGGTGGTGGAAAACTACCCGGACAACGACGCCTTGCTTGGCGGCGCAGGTTCCTTGCGCTGCGATGCCATCCGTAACAAAGGCTATACCCACTATCCGCTGACGCTGCTGGTGCTGCCGGGCGAGCGCCTGCGTCTGCTGATGGAGTACCGCGATTCGGTGCCGCAGCCTGAACGCTTCGCCGCACGGCTGATGGCGCTGCTGCAACAATGGATAGCGCAGCCGGATCTGCCGCTGCCGCGCTGGCAATTGCAAACCCCGCAGGAGCAGGCGCTGGTCGCGGCGGTCAACCGCACCGGGCAGGCGGTGGCGGACACCACCTTGCATCAGGCGATCGCCGAGCAAGCGCGGCGCACGCCGGAACGCATCGCGCTGCAGGACGCCGGGCACAGCCTCAGCTACCGTGACATGCAGCGCCAGGCCGCGCTGTTGGCCGAACGGCTGACGGCGGCTGGCATTCAGCCGGGCGATATCGTCGCGGTGGCGTTGCCGCGTTCGGTGCGCCTCAGCCTGGCGCTGACGGCGATTGTGCAGACCGGCGCCGCCTGGCTGCCGCTGGATACCGGCTATCCGGACGAGCGGCTGGCCTACATGGTGGCAGACGCCAAGCCACGGCTGATTATCACCGAGAGCGCCTTGGATGCCCGCTTTGCCGCGCTGGCGCCGACGTTGCGGTTCGATGCGCTGGATGACAGCGGGCGCGAACCGATGCAGCGCGCACCGGCGGGGAGCGGCGATTATCCCGCCTACGTGCTGTATACCTCCGGCTCGACCGGGCGGCCGAAAGGGGTGGTGGTGAACCACCGGGCGATCGTCAACCGTCTGTTCTGGATGCAGCATGAGTATGCGCTTGATGCGCAGGACGTGGTCCTGCAGAAAACGCCGTGCAGCTTCGACGTTTCCGTTTGGGAGTTCTTCTGGCCGCTGATGGTCGGCGCGCGTCTGGTGATGGCGCCGCCGGAGGCGCACCGCGATCCGCAGGCGCTGACGACCTTGATCGACGACTATGGCGTGACCACGCTGCATTTCGTTCCGTCGATGTTGGCTATCTGGGTTGAGGCGCTGAACGAACGAGCGCCGCAGCGCGCCGCCGCCAGCCTGAAACGCGTGTTCTGCAGCGGCGAGGCGTTGTCGTGTGAACTGGCTTCCCGCTATCAGGCATTGGTTGCCGCGCCGCTGCATAACCTGTATGGCCCGACGGAGGCGGCGGTCGATGTTACCTATCAACCGGCGTCCGGCGAGGCATTGGCGGCGGTGAGCGGCGCCGGCGTGCCGATCGGCAAACCGGTCTGGAACACCCAACTGAGCATTCTCGACGCCATGCTGCGGCCGGTGCCCGTCGGCTGCGCCGGCGATCTCTACCTGCGCGGCATTCAGCTGGCCGACGGCTATCTGCATCGGCCGGGATTGACGGCGCAGCGGTTTGTCGCCGATCCCGCCGGCAACGGCGCTCGCATGTATCGCACCGGCGATATCGCCCGCTGGCTGGAGGACGGCAGCGTCGAGTATTTGGGCCGCAGCGACGATCAGCTGAAGATCCGCGGCCAGCGCATCGAGCTGGGTGAAATCGAGCAGGCGCTGCTGGCGCAGCCGGGGGTAGCGCAAGCGGCGGTGCACGCCATCGAACTGGGCGAGGGCGCGACGGGACTGGGCGGCGCCGATATGCGGCAGTTGGTCGCCTGGCTGATCGCCCAACCGGGCGTGACGCTGGATACCGCCGTACTGCATCAGGCGCTGGAGGCGCGTTTGCCGGCGCATATGATGCCGGTCAGCTATGTCATGACCGACAGCTTCCCGCTCAGCGCCAGCGGCAAACTGGATCGCAAGGCGTTGCCGCGGCCGCAGCTGAACCCGCAGAGCGGCCGCGCGCCGCACAGCGACAGCGAGCGCCTGCTGGCGGCGCTGTTCGGGGAACTGCTGGGCCGTGAAAACGTGTACGCCGACGACGACTTCTTCGCACTGGGCGGCCACTCGCTGCTGGCGATGCGTCTGGCGGCGGAGCTGCGTCGGCGCGTCACCCGGCCGCTGAGCGTCGGGCAAATCATGTTCGCCCGCAGCCTGGAGAAGATGGCGCATCTGCTTGATGACGCGCAGGCCGCCAACTCGGCCGAAAGCCGCGGCGTCGGCGAATGCCTGCAGCTGCGGGCCGGCCAAGGCCCGGCGCTGTTCTGTCTGCACCCGGCTTCCGGTTTCGCCTGGCAGTACTCGGGGCTGAGCCGTTATCTGCCGGGGAGCTACCCTATCATCGGGCTGCAGTCGCCAAGACCGGATGGTGCCATCGCCACCTGCGAAGACATTGAGCAGATGGTCGATCGTCATCTCGCCACTCTGCGCCGCCTGCAGCCGCAGGGGCCTTACTACCTGCTGGGCTATTCGCTCGGCGGCACGCTGGCGCATTCGATGGCCGCACGTCTGCAGCAGCAGGGGGAGGAGGTGGCGTTCCTCGGCATGCTGGATACCTATCCGCCGGAAGGCCAGGACTGGACCGGCCCCACCGAGGAAGAGGCGCAGAAGGAGGTGGCGCAGGAACAGGCCGAGTTTATGGAGGAAGATCATGGCGATCCGGCGCTGATGGCGGAGAAGGCGGCGATGTTTGACAGCATTGTCGCCAACTACCGCGACGCGGTGCGCCTTCTTTCTCAGGCGCGCAGTCAGCGTTTCCACGGCACGGCAACGCTGTTCGTCGCCGACCGGACGCTGCCGCCAGAGATGGATATCAACGCCGTGTGGGCGCCGTATCTGGATGGGTTGATCTGCCATCACCAAGGCTGCGAACACGCAGACATCCTGTCGCCGGCCTCGCTGGAGACGCTCGGGCCGCTATTGCATTCGCTGCTGACGAGGCAATACGGGTTGGTATAACGCAGCCGGGCCGGGGCGTGCGCCACGGCCCGTACTAAAACATGATATGCAGGACACTATGGCCAGACCTTCTTTTTTTCTTGATTTCAGTTTGCTGAGAAGCAATGCGCATTTTCGCGCGATTTTCTGCGCCCGCATGCTGTCGGTGTTTTCACTCGGCATGCTGGCGGTGGGGGTGCCGATTCAGATCCAGGCGATGACCGGCTCCACGTTGCAGGTGGGCGTGGCGGTGGCGCTGGACGGGGTGGGCATGTTTATCGGCCTGATGCTGGGCGGGGTACTCGCCGATCGCTACGATCGCCGCAAGCTGATCCTGTTCGCGCGCGGCACCTGCGGGCTGGGCTTTGTCGCCCTGAGTCTGAACGCCTTCGCCCCGGCGCCGTCGCTGTGGGCGCTCTACCTGCTGGCAGCCTGGGACGGATTCTTTGGCGCGCTGGGCATGACGGCGCTGATGGCGGTGATCCCGCTGCTGGTCGGGCGTGAAAACCTGGCGGCGGCGGGGGCCTTGAGCATGGTGACGGTACGCATCGGCGCGATCCTGGCGCCGGCGCTGGGCGGGATTATCATCGTGTTCGGCGGTGTCGGTCTCGCTTTCGCCGTCGCGGCGGCCGGGACGCTGGGCACCCTGGTGCCGCTGGTGCGCTTGCCGACGCTGCTGCCGCAGCAGCAGGAGCCGGAACACCCGCTGCGCGCGCTCGCCAGCGGTTTCCAGTTTGTCTGGCGCAATAAGGTGGTGGGTTCGGTAGTGCTGCTGGGGATGTTGATGAGCATCGTCGGCGCCGTCAGGGTGCTGTTCCCGGCGCTGGCGCAGGATGCTTACCACGTTGGAGCCTCCTCAATTGGCCTGATGTATTCTGCGGTGCCGCTCGGTGCGATGCTGGGCGCGCTGACCAGCGGTTGGGTGGGGCGTTTCTCTCGCCCTGGCGTGCTGATCCTGGCCGCCGCGATCGTCGCGTTCACCGCCATCGCATCGCTGGGGCTGTTCAGCCATCTGGCGCCGGCGCTGTTGGCGCTGGTGTGCTACGGCTATGCCAATGCCATCGCCTCACTTCTGCAGTTCATGCTGATCCAGAGCAACACGCCGGACCATCTGCTGGGGCGGGTGAACAGCCTCGGCACCGCACAGGACGTGACCGGCGATTCGATCGGCGCGCTGGGGCTCGGCGTTCTGGGCAGGGTGTTCACCCCATTGATGAGCGTGCTGTCGTTCGGTGCGTTCGCCGCCTTGTTGGGCGTGCTGGTGGCCTGCAGCGTGCGCACGCTGCGCCAGTGCCGGCCGGCAGACGCGTTGGTCGAGCACGATGAACCCGCACCGGCAACCTCAGCGGCGGCGGACAATTAACCCCTTATGGCACCGGCGGTTCCGGCCGGTGCTGTTCCCCCCAGTGGCACATCATGTCGATCACCGGGATCAGCGAACGCCCGCGCTCGGACAGGCTGTACTCCACCTTGGGCGGGATCTGCGGATACTCCTTTCTCACCACTAGCCGATCTTTTTCCAGCTCTTTCAGCGTCGAACTCAGCGTCTTGTACGAAATGGTGCCAATGCAGCGCTGCAGTTCGTTGAACCGCAATACCGGCTTATACAGGGCCAGCCAGTAGAGAATAATCATTTTGTATTTGCCGTTGATCACCGACAGCGTATAGCCATAGCCGGTGTCTTCGAGGCTGATGCCCGTTGGGCTGCAGCGGGATTCTGCGGTCATTTACACTTTCTCCAAGGTAAGTATGTGTCGTGAGTGTGCGTATTTTACATTCTGTCAGCATACCCTAAGATGCGTCGAAACACCTGACTGGAGAACTCAGTATGAAAACCTTGGTGGTCGTGACCCATCCCGATATGGCGAACTCGGAGGTCAACAAACGTTGGCTGGAGGAACTGCGCCGCTATCCGGCGCTGTATACCGTGCACGAACTGCATCAGGCCTATCCGGACTGGCAGATCGACGTCGCCAAAGAACAGCAGTTGATTGAAGCCCATGACAACATCGTGCTGCAGTTCCCGATTTACTGGTTCAGCAGCCCGCCGCTGCTGAAAAAATGGCTGGACGACGTGCTCACCTACGGCTGGGCCTACGGTTCCCGCAGCGGCTATAAGATGCAGAACAAGAAACTGGCGCTGGCGGTCACGGCGGGCGTGCGCGCAGAAGATTACGCGCGTGAAGGGCGCTATCGCTACTCGCTGGAGGAAATCTTCCGGCCGTTTGAAGTCACCGCCGGTTACGTGCGGGCCGACTATGCTTCGTTCTTTGCCTTTTACGGCAAGGAAGCCGCTTCGGACGGGGCGGCAGAGCAGGTTCAGCAGCACGAGCTGGACAGCAGCGCGCAGGGCTATCGGGCATTTCTCGCCGGCCTGAATTAACGACACGCCCCGGATGCGCCTGATAGTGCTGTTGCGAATGTCCGGGGAAGAATATGATTACCGTCTCCTATGATTAGCCGGTGATAACCCCATGCCTTCGGCCGAAACGTTTATTGCTTTTCTTGTTGCACTCACCCTCCTGGAACTGTCTCCCGGACCGGACATGATGCTCACGCTGGCCCGGGGTATCGGCCAAGGCCGCCGTATCGCGCTGCTCAATGTTTTCGGCATGGTTTTTGTCGCCGGCATGGTGCAGGTTTCCATGCTGGTGCTCGGTCTCGCCACCTTGCTGCATACTTATCCGCTGGCGTTGGACGTATTGCGTTGGGTTGGGGCCGCCTATCTGGTCTGGCTGGGGATAAAAATGCTGAAGGTAAGTCGGCAGCGTTCCGATGCCGTGCTGAAACCCCGGATGATGACCGGGTGGCAGGCGGTGAAAGAAGGGGCAATTAACAGCCTGACCAATCCTAAGTCGCTGCTGTTCATGTTTGCTTTTCTGCCGCAGTTTGTTAACCCAGAAAACGGGCCGGTTTGGTTGCAATTGCTCGTTTTAGGTTCCATTCAGAAGCTGGTCGGGATCCTTTCACTGGGCTCTGTCGCGATGGCCTCCGGCACCGTGGGGCAATGGCTCGCCCGCAATCCCCGTTTGTTGGTCTGGCAGCAGAGATTTACGGGCGTGGTCATGATGGGATTGGGCGCCAAACTCCTCCTTGGGGGCGGCGCTGTGTCAGCGCCGCGATAAGGGGAGCGGCTCGCGCTATTTCAGGTGAATGCTAAAGCCGTCTTGCCCCGGCGCCAAATGGGCTTTCAGCGTCAACTGCGGGATCAGGTAGTCACCGGCGTTTTGCCGCCGAAACGGAATCGGCTCGGTGCGCCACAGGTTATCGAGCCGCTGTCCGAGCTGCTCGCACAGTTCGGCAAAGCGCGTCTCGTCGGTCTTACCGGCGCGGTAGGTGACGAACGGCGGCAGCACCTCGAAGCCTGGGTAATGCAGCATGCCGTGCTGGATAGGGAACAGGATATCGTCGATCGGCCCGTTGATGCCGCGCGGGGCGTAATGGGATCCCCACCCGCCGACGCTGACGATCAGCATCGCCCGTTTGCCCGCCAACATACCCTCGCCGTAACGGTCGCCCCAATGGGTATCGGAATGTTCACCGACGCCGTAGGCAAAACCATAGGCATAGACGCGATCGACCCAGCCTTTCAGGATCGCCGGCATCGAGAACCACCACAGCGGGAACTGCAGCAGCACCGCGTCCGCCCAACGCAGCTTTTGCTGCTCCCGTTCAATATCGGCGCTTTGCACGCCGTTGGCGAACGCGCGCCGGGAATCCAGCGAAGGATCGAAACGGGGCCCTGATGCGCCTTCCTGGCTGTCATCGGCGTCGATCGCCGCTTTCCACTTCATGGCGTACAGGTCTGACACCTGGACCTGATGGCCGGCCTGCGTCAGGCGCTCAACGGCGAAGTTTTTCAGTGAACCGGTCAGCGACTGTGGCTCTGGGTGGGCGTAAACAATCAATACATTCATAACAACACTCCTTGGGGTGAGAGCTGCAGGTTAGGGCGTCACAAGGTATATTAGAAATGAATTACTGTTATCCCAGGTATAACCATGAATAATTTAAGGCGGTTGGATCTCAATCTGCTGGTGACGCTCGACGCGCTGCTGGCGGAGAACAACGTCACGCGCGCGGCGCAGCGGCTCAATTTCTCTCAGCCGGCGGTCAGCGTGCATCTCGCCAAACTGCGGGCGATCTTTGACGATCCGCTGCTGCTGCCCGGCCCGCGCGGCATGCGTCCGACCGCCAGAGCGGAACAGCTGCGGGAACCGCTGAGTCAGGCGCTGGCGGCGCTTGAGTTGGCGGTGACGCCGGCCACGCCGTTCGATCCCGCCGTGGCGACCGATACCTGGCGAGTGGCTGCCTTCGACTATGGCGAATCCACCATCGTGCTGCCCGCGCTGAACGGTTTGCGCTCGGCGGCGCCCGGCACCCGGCTGGCGGTGCTGGAAACCGCGCCGGCACGCATCGCCAAACTGGCGGAACAGGGAGAGATCGATCTGGCGTTTCACACCCGCGAAGGGGCGCCGCCCGGTCTGCGTCAGCGTACGCTGTTCAGTGAACGCTATGTGCTGGTGGGCAGAGTCGGTCACCCTAAGCTGCATGAAAACCTGACGCTGGCGCAATTTTGCGAATTGGAGCAGGTGATGGTCTCGCCGGACGGCGGCGGTTTCTACGGCATCACCGACCAGGTG
The DNA here is from genome assembly GCF_052166595.1 of Serratia sp. CY81684. NCBI lineage: Bacteria > Pseudomonadati > Pseudomonadota > Gammaproteobacteria > Enterobacterales > Yersiniaceae > Serratia > Serratia sp. CY81684. The sequence continues at coordinate 1,479,295 of NZ_JBJNOO010000003.1, forward strand.
CTGGCGGACGTGGGGCTGACGCGGCGCGTGGTGCTTTCGGTGCCGCATTTTCTCTTTGTGATCTCGGTACTGACGCAGTCCGATTTGGTGGCGATGTTGCCGGAGCGGCTGGCGCGCAACCACCCTTTATTGCAGCAACTCAAACCGCCGTTGGCGGTGCCGGGTTTTGAAATGACTATGCTGTGGCACGAACGCTCGCATCGGGATCCCGCTCACCAGTGGCTGCGCGAACATATCGTGCGTTCAGTGTGAGCGGAAACAGCGCGGGAAATTACATGAACAGGAAGCGATCGGCCAGCGGAACGCCACGCTCAAGGCGCGGTGGCAACGCGTCGTCACGATCGTCAGGCTGGGCAGCCTGTGGTGCGGTGTCTTCGGCTTTTTCGATCATCAGCTCGCCGAGCAGGGCCAGAAAACGAGTGATCTTTTGCATATTCCCTCCGGGGCAATGATTAACCTGAGGATGATAGTAATCGCCGCCTAACCGAATGGGAAAAACTTAAAACTCATATCCTAAGAACCGGATCGCATATCGCCTGACCGGGCGACGGTTATCCATCGCCCGGTGAATAGCTTAGAAGGTGACGTTAACCTTGGCCCACAGGGTGCGGCCCGGTTCATTCACCGCGCTGTTGGCCGAATAGCCGAAGGCGCTGTTGCCCGCCAGGTTGAGGTGCTCGCTGTAGGTCTTGTTCAGGATGTTATCCAGACCGGCGCTCAGCTTGACGTTTTTATTCACCTTGTAGGCGGCGTTGGCGGAGAGCACGCCGAAGCCGGCGCTTTCGGCAAAGTCTTTGCCCACCACGTTGCCTTCGTTGATCGCCACGCGGTTTTGGCTGCTGACCAGACGCCACAGGCCGGTGCCGCTCCAGTCGCCGTACTCGTAGGTCAGCCCCAGGCGCGCTTCCAGCGGCGGGATCTGCGGCAGCGGGCGGCCGTCGCGGGTGTTTTTACCCCAGGAGTAGGCCAGGCTGGCGTCGGTTTTCCAGTGTTCGCTCAGCTGGTAGCCCATGCCCATTTCGCCGCCCATGATGTTGGCGTTGACGTTGTCGGCCTGGCTGAGGCGCGCGTTGTGCGGATCGTATTTGAACAGGATGAAATCATCGACGCGGCCCAGGTAAGCGGAGACCCAACCGTTGAAGCGCTTGCCGTTATACTGCGCGCCGATATCAAGCTGCGTGGTTTTCTCGCTCTTGACGCTGGAGAACGGATCCTTGCTGCCGTTCGGGCCGAGCTTCGGCGAGAACAGCTCCCAGTAATCCGGGAAACGCTCGGTATAACCGACGCCGGCATACAGCATCAGCGGCAGCTCGGCCAGCGTATGCTCAAGGCGCATAAAGCCGCTCGGCAGGGTGTCGGAACGCTCCGCATCGCCGCCGTTGCGGAAGTTTTCCACCAGGGTGCGATCGAGACGCGCGCCGCCGATCAGTTTATCCTGTTCGCTGGTGGACCAGGTCAGTTCGCTGAAGGCGCCGTAGCTGTTGAACTGGGCGTCTTTTTCCCAGCTGCCGCGGCTCATGCTGCGGTGGGTGTTGGTTTGGGTGTCCAGGCCGCTTTCCAGCTTCACGTCCTGCCACTGCCAGGTGCCCATCACGCGGCCGCCGACGGTACGGCGATCGAGCTGCATCGTCATGCCGGAGGACATCATATGCCCGCCATGGCCGCCCATGCTCATGCCGCCATGGCCGCCGTGCCCACTCATGCCGCCGCTGCCCGGCGAGCGCAGGGTGACGTTGTCCATCACGTGGTTGGCGTAGTTGTAGTAGACCTGTGCTTCCAGCTTATCCAGCACCTCGCCGATGTTGGATTTTTCCACCCGCATGCCCAGGCTTTCGCGCTTGAACTGCGAACCGTCCATGCTGCGGCCGGCATAGCGCGCTTCGCCGTTGCCGCGGCCCATGGTCACTTCCAGCAGCGTATCGTTGTCCGGCGTCCAGCCGAGCGCCAGATCGCCGTTCCATTTGTCCCAGCGCGACGGCACGCGCGTATGGGTGCCGTCCTGATAATCGTTGGCGCGGGATTTGTTGGCCATCACCCGCAAGTAACCTTGCTCGGCGCCGAGGCTGGCGTCGATATTCTCGTCCCAGCGGCCGTTGGAGCCGGTCAGCACACTGGCGTTGCCTTTGACGCCCGGCTTGTCGAAGCGCGGGCGTTCACGTTCGAAACGCACGGTGCCCGCCGACGATCCCGGCCCCCACAGCACCGTCTGCGGCCCTTTGGTGATGGTCAGCAGATCGAAACTTTCCGGCGAGATGTAAGAGGTGGGCGCGTCCATTCTCGATGGGCAGGCGCCCAGCATTTCCGAACCGTCGGTGAGGATCTTCAACCGCGAACCGAACATGCCGCGGAACACCGGATCGCCGTTGGTGCCGCCGTTGCGGATCTGAGAAAAGCCGGGAATGGTTTTCAGATAGTCCGAACCGTCACTGGCGGGCACCGGCTGGCGCGGAGTTTTCGGTGACGTCACGATGGTCAGCGGAGAGTAGAGTGGGGCGGTGACGGTGATCACGTCGCCATCATTAACCTGCGCGTCGGTAGGGTGCTGATGCGCCTGCGCCGCGTGGCCGGCCAGCAGGAACAGCGGCATGGCGGTGGTAATGGCGCGGGTGGCGGCGTTCTTTTTATAAGCGGGTTTAAACATCATCTTTCCTTAAGCTAACTTTTTCCATTATTTTCCGGCGATTTATTCAGGCGTGGGGAGGCCTGGCGAAAATCACCATCGGAAAATACGGGGGTTAATTCCCTGAACGTGGAAATAACCGGGCTAATAATGTCGTCTCGATGATTAACCATTGGGCGAATTAATTCCGCCGGGTTGAAGCGATCAACGGCAATACAGAGAACGGCAATGGGCTTATTGTTAAATCAGAGGAAAGAGACGGGCGGCGCGCGCGGCTGTAATTCGGTGTGAACGACGTGGGCAAACAGGGGAACGAGATAGTGGATCGGCGGCGGGCGCGAAGCCAGCGGCAGGGACCAGAACAGCGGGGCGTGGCTCACGTCCAGCAGCGGCGCATGCAACAACAGCACACAGTAGCCGCAGGCGCTGTCGTCCATCATCATCGCCATGTTGTGGTGGCCGCCGCCGTGCTGCATCTGCGGCTGCGCGGCTTTTTCAGGTTCAGGCGGCGGCGAGTGCATCTCGTGATGTATCGGCATATCCATGCCGCAATCCGCCATGGCGGTCGTTCCAGCACTTCCGGCGCGTACATGCTCCAGGGATCGCGAGATCACCGGCGCAATGAACAACATCAGAATGGCAAACATCCCTAACCAGGCGGCGGCCCGATTTCGCGATGCATGGGGCTGAATTAACGACACAATCAACCTAAAAAAAGGGTTAACACAGGGTAGGGAATTGTACTGGTTTATGTCGAAATGTTAAAACCTTTTATTTCTGGTCAACGGCCTGTTGATGAATATATTATCGGACAAGCGCTTTAATTCTGACCAAAGGCTATTTTTTTTGCGCCAATAACGTGACGGGGACAATATTAATGACGGAAAAACTGGCGAGCACGATTATTCCGCTTTATGACGAACATGCCGCCGCCTGGGAACGCCTCAGACCCATCACGCTGTTTGAGCGGCCGTGGCTCGACCGCTTTTTACAGCTTACCCCGGCCAATGCGCGGCTGCTCGATCTCGGCTGCGGCAATGGCGCGCCGATCGCCGCCTATTTTATCGAACAAGGGTATCGAGTCACCGGCATCGACGGTGCGCAGGCGATGATCGCGCGCTGCCGGCAGCGTTTTCCACAGCAGGAGTGGCGGCAGATGGATATGCGCCAGCTGAATCTGGCGACAAGATTCGACGGCCTGCTGGCCTGGGACAGCTTCTTCCATTTGGCGCGCGACGATCAGCGCCGCATGTTTCTACTGTTCAGACGGCACGCCAAGCCGAATGCCGCATTGATGTTCACCAGCGGCCCTGAAGACGGCGTGGCGATCGGCAATTTCGAAGGCCAGCCGCTGTTTCACGCCAGCCTGGCGCCGGAGGAGTATACGCGCTTGCTGCAGGAGAACAGCTTCCGCGTGGTCGATCATGTGGTGGAAGATCCCGCCTGCGGGGGAAGAACGGTCTGGTTGGCGCAAAGCATTGAGTGACAATGTCACGTGCAGGTTCTTCGGAACCTGCACGTTAACGTTATTTAGCGCTGACGCGCCAGACGGTGTTGCCCACATCATCCGCAATCAGCAGGGCGCCAGCCTTATCGACCGCTAATCCAACCGGTGCGCCATAGAGTTCCTTCTCGTCGTCGGAGACAAAGCCAGTGACCACCGCTTTGAGTTTACCGACCGGCTTGCCTTGCTCAAACGCCACGTAGCTGACCCGGTAGCCGTTCAGCGGCGAGCGATCCCAGCTGCCGTGCTCGCTGACAAAGGCGCCGCCGCGATAGTCGGCCGGCAGAGCGCTCGCGGTGTAGAACAGCAGCCCCAGCGGCGCGACGTGCGAGCTGAGGGCGTAGTCCGGCTTGATAGCTTTCGCCACCAGATCCGGCCGCGCCGGCTGTACCCGACGATCGACGTGCTGGCCGAAATAGCTGTAAGGCCAACCGTAGAAGCCGCCGTCCTGCACCGAGGTCAGGTAGTCCGGCACCAGATCGGCGCCGATCTCGTCACGCTCGTTGACGATGGCCCACAGCTTGCCGCTGTGCGGTTCCCACTGCAGCCCGGTCGGATTGCGCAGGCCGCTGGCGAAGATGCGGCTGGCGCCGGAGGCGGTGTCCACTTCCAGCACGGCGGCGCGCCGGTACTCTACGGCCAGGCCGTTTTCGGTGATGTTGCTGTTGGAGCCGACGCCGACATACAGCTTTTTACCGTCCGGGCTGGCCAGCAAGGCCTTGGTCCAGTGATGGTTGATGGTGTCCGGCAGATCGGCCAGCTCTTTACCCGGATCGCTGATGCGCGTTTCGCCCGGCTGATAGACGTACTGCATGATATTGCCGGTGTTGGCCACATACAGGGTGTTGCCAATCAGCTGAACGCCGAACGGAGAATCGAGCCCCTCGAGGAAGACATGCTTTTCCCAATTGCCGCCGGCGGTTGGGCGCAACAGGGTGATGCGGTTACCGCCTTTTCCCCCTTTACCTGACTTGCCCTTAACCAACCCGGCGATCAGCTGCTTGGGCGTGCTGACCGCTTCCGTGCCCGGCCCGTTGGCCTCCACCACCAAAACATCGCCGTTGGGCAGGGTAAGCAACTGACGCGGGTGCAGCAAACCGTCTGCCACCTTGTCAATTTTCAAGCCTTCGGCGACTTTCGGCATCTGGTTTTGCTGCCAGCCCACGCCCTTTGGCACCTGCATCGGTGGCATCAGGAAGTCTTGCGCCGCCGGCAACGCCGGATCCGGCCCCATTTGTTGTTCCGGCGAAATGACGGCGCTGTTATCGCAGCCGGCCAGCGCCAGCACGGCCGAAAGCGCAATCGCGATGGATGATAGCTTCATGAAAACCTCCTTATTTTGCGCGGGCGCTCACGGCCAGCAGAATGTTGGCGAAGCTCAGCAGCGCGACCACGATCGCAGACAGCACCAGACCTTGCGGCACCACGGCATACGCATCCCGGCTATGCACGAAAGCGTTGATAATGGCGAGAACGATGGCCAACAGATTCAGCCAGAAATGGAGCTTGACCGATGAGCCCTGTAACCGGCCGCTGCCGAACCACACCTGCACCAGATTAATCAGCCGGGGAATAATGGCAAAAATCAGGCCGATGGCGATCAGCCAACTGGCACCATTGACCCATTGAATATTCGCCGTGCAGGCATAGATGATGTCGAAAATGAGCGCCGCGGTAAAAAATCCGTAGGGTATCGGATTGAGCCATTCATAGACGGCCACCGCGGCCGCTGAAGGCCTTGCTGTCGTTTGCGTGGTCATACGGTTATCTCCATGAAAAATGATAGATAAAAAAGGCGTTGGCCCCTTAAAGCTTTGTTCAGATTCACCGATTTGAACAATTTTGATTCTCATTTTTAGCATGCGATGTTAAAACCGAAACCATCACTTCGGCATTATCAATGGCTTAGCAATATCAGGAGGCAGGGTATGAGCATAGAACGCGTTCAGCGTTTTCTGGCCGAGCACGCACCGGAGACGACGGTGACGGTGCTGGCAAAGAACACCGCAACGGTGGCGCTGGCGGCAGAAGCCTTTGGCGTGGAGAGCGGGCAGATCGCCAAGACGCTTTCGTTTCGCGTTAACGACGATGTGGTGCTGCTGGTAATGGCGGGAACCGCCAGAATCGACAACAAGAAGTACAAGCAATTCTTTGGCGTAAAGGCACGTATGCTGCCGACGGAGGAGGTGGAGGCGCTGACCGGCTATCCGCCCGGCGGCGTTTGCCCCTTTGCCGCACCGGCAACGGTGAGAGTTTACTGCGATCGCAGCCTGTGCAGCTACAGTGAAGTGCTTCCGGCAGGCGGCAGCGATAATTCAGGCGTGAGAATTGCGCCGCAGCGGCTGGCCGGCATCACGGGAGCGGAGTGGATTGACGTGACAGGGTAACTTTAAGTGACGATGTCACAATTATGTTATGTTAAATCTAGTGCGTTGCCTCGCGATTAACATGCTGTTTTAACTGGAAAAAACACTAGCCCATCGGATTGTGGCAAACTGCCTCGATATTGTGGCCATCCGGGGCGATCACAAATGCCGCATAGTAGTGGGCATGGTAATGGGGCCGTAAACCGGGCGCGCCATTGTCTTTGCCGCCGGCGTTTAGCGCGGCGTGGTAGAACGCATCGACCTGCTCACGGCTGCTTGCGACAAATGCTAGGTGCAGATGCGCCGGCTTTTCGTCGGTTTGAAACAGGCACAATGACACATTCCCCCGATCGGGACAAAGTTCGACGCCATAGCCGGGCTCGCCTTCAGCAACGATTTTTACACCCAGAGGCGCCAGCGCATTGAGGAAAAACGCGTTGCTTAGGGCAAAGTCGCTGACGCCAAATTTCACATGATCAAACATGGAGAGGCTCCTGGAGCGAGGAAGAATGTTTCCATTCAGTATAGCCAACGCCGTGGTGGGCGCCGAAAGCAATGAAACGCGCGCCAATGCGCATTTGGCGTGCAAATACTGCCCGCTTAAATGACGCGTTTTGGAGAAATCTGCAGTATCGTAAGCCGCCACGTTTTATCAGATTTCACGTAGCGCGATCAAAAAAGCAGGGGGTTTTTGGCCAATACCGGCAGGTATACGCCATTGGAAACCATGCCCGGTCATCATTATTGGAGTGGAAAATGTCAGCGCGCATCATCACGATCCCAACGATTGATATATTGCTGGAGGTTGAAAGTCTGCCGGCGTTGGATAGCTTGAATGACATGGGATATACGCCGCGTGGCGAGAACGGCATTGCCGGCAGGCGTTACGACATCAAGGGAAACGGCAAACGCACGCATCAGCAGGAAGTGAATAGGCGATCTGACATTTGGCGTTCAGAGATTATCTGCGCAAGCATTATGATGTTCTCAGCAATACAGGGCAATTAAATATCAGGCAGAAGAAGGCTGCCGGCAAAATCCAGCGGCTTATGACCGGTTGAAAAACGAATTTATTCAACGGCACGAGCAGTTGGCGCTAGCCTGGTTGGCCACAGGTGAAACCCCATGAATCAGGCCTGGACGGCATAATCCACATACCTGCATCTAGGTGCGCATAATGTATATTATGTTAAATTGAATTACTGGATACGCACCGGGGTTATCCTGCCCGTCCTTTCTCACCTCACCTTCAAGGCTTTATCAGGCGGATATCCTTTTTTATGTTTAAGCCCATCTATCAACCCATCTCAGTTTAACCCTTAGTCGGCGTACCTTGATGAAACCGCATCTGCCAACCTGCCTTGGCTGTCAGAAGCCAAATCGATGAACGTTCGGTGCAACGAACGGCGTGGCCCTGCGCGTCACGCTGAAAACTTTTATACGTCAGAAACACGGCGCCTTCGCTGATTTGCGCCAGCTTAAAACCTTCGGCAAAAATCTGCGGATGTTCAGTTTCCATTTCCAGCGCCGCAACGGTTTGGCGTTTGTCATAACGCAGCCCTGAACGACCAATCTCTTCAAAGTCTTCATGCAGCAATGCCGCGACGCGCCGCGGATCGCGCCGCACCGGCGGCTGATGAAGTTCAACCTCAAGCGCCTGGATTTGGCTGTGCCACTCTGCAAAATGGGTCAAAATACCCTCCTTTTTGATCGCGCTACGTGAAATCTGGCAAACTCCGGCAGTCAATCTGCACCAGAATGACACTCGTGAGAGCTGATTATTCCCAGGACTCCTTCTCATAAGGCTTTTGCCAGTTCTTTTCCGTGACGGGCACGAGTTCCCCGTTGAACGTGTAGGTGCAACAACGGCATCTCACCGGCACATCTTCTGCGGTAAATGCCGGGTTCACTTTCTGCAGTATCCCGCGTTCATCGACACACAGTCCGCTGTAATAGCTAGATTCACCACAGCAGACATAGCTCCGCCAGTTTTTACGGTGCAGCGCCACCAGGTAAAAAATGGGTGCTGGTTTGTCCAATCGACTAACCGCTTCGCTATGTACTTCATTCCAGGGTTGGCCCACTTTACTGAGCAGAAATTGAAATAGCGGCGTGTAATCCATGCCATGTTGTATCCGCCCATGCATGCTTTCACGCAGCGGCAACTGCTCATCGTCCGCCTGTTTGCCATGGCGTCCCCAACGGTATTCACCACCGCTGGCGATGGACCCTTTGGATGTAACACTTTCTCTTCTATAGAGTTTTTTCTTTGTATCGCGATGTGTTCTCATCAAACCTCCAAAGTGACGCCGTCACTAAAAGAAAAAGCCTCACGCCTGTTTATCTCCCAAATGCGACCGCCGAACCCGCAATTCCCCGTGCCTCCAGGCGCCGTCTGCCGTGGCGCGATTGTCGATCAGGCGATTCAAGGCTTCTTCAACCAGCCGGTCGATGCGTTGGCTATAGCTGGTCAGCGCCCAATTGGCTGAGCCGGCCTCATCGATATCGTCGAAGCCCACCACGGCCATCGCGGACGACGGTGCCGTTTGCCTGAGCGCTTCGAGCGCCCCCAGCGCCAGCACGTCATTCTCGCAGAACAGCGCCTCAACCCGCTCGCTTTCCGGCGTTGCCTGCAGGTATTCGCTCATCAGCTGGAAACCGCGTTGGCGATCGTAGTGGCCGGCGGTGAGCACCCGATCCAGCTGAAAGCCGGCGGCCATCAGCCTGTCGCGGTAGCCTTCCATGCGCAGTAAATGGCTGCTTTGCGTGTCCGGCCCCTTCATGTAACCAAAGCGCCGATGCCCTTGTTCTATCAGCAGCGCAGCGATCTCTTCGCCGGCGCGGTAGCCGTCGATATTGACCACATCAATGTGTTCGCTTTCCGTATTGCGGCACACCTGCACCAGCGGGATCTGATGCAGATCTTGCGCGATCGCCACCCACTCTTTGGTTAACACCGTCGCCAGGAACAGAATGCCGTCGACCTGCAGCTGATCGGCCATCGCCATCACCGCCCGGTAGTTTTCCCCCGCGGTGATGTTCAGCAGCAGCGCCATATAACCGCGAGTTTGCAGCTGTTTGGTGACCATATCGAGCATCATCATCGAATGCGGGTTCTTCATCTCGTCGATGGCCACGCCAATGATGTGCGTGCGTTTTTGCGACAGGCTGCGCGCCAGCAGGTTTGGCCGATAGCCCAGCTCGGCCGCCGCCGCCAACACGCTATCACGCGCGCTGTCCGAGATCGACGCGCCGGGCGTAAAGGCGCGCGATACCGTCCATTTAGAGACGCCAGCCTTTTCGGCGACGTCGCTGGCGGTGGCTTTGTGGTGTTTTTTCATGGTTGCGTCGATCCCTGCTTCGGTGAAGTTAAACTATACCCTGCTCGCTCAGATCCCCTAAGCGCCTGCCGGTATATCTGCTGCAATTATGTATCGCTTTTGCACCCGATTGCAATTTGTTGTGCAACCGGGTGCAAAACGTAAAGAGTTTGTGATCGTCCGCGCTGTTTTCACCTTTCCCCTGTTGACCAAATTTTATCCATGGCCGACATTCACGGTGGCATTCAGAGACTCATCGCCGTTTTTTCTTCTAATTTGCACCCGGTTGCAAAAAACGCTGTTTTTACATAACACCTCTCTTCTCAACAGGATACCGTAATGAAAAAAACCAGACTGCTGTTGATGTTAGCCTGCTCGCTGTTTGTCGTGGCCGCTCAGGCCAAGAGCTATCAGGTCGGCGTGGCACTGGCCAATTTCGATCTCAACTTTGTCTCCATCCTGCGCAGCCAAATGGCGCGAGAACTGGCTACGCAACAGCTGCAAGGCCAGTTCGTCGATGCCAAAGGCGATGTCGCCCTGCAGGTACAGCAGGTAGATGATCTGATTAATCAGGGCGTGGACGCCATTATCCTCAACCCGGTTGATACGCAAGGCGTCCAGCCGATGATAGCGGCCGCCAAACGCGCCGCTATCCCCCTTATCTTCGTCAACCGTAAACCCGAAGTGCCGCTGAGCGGCGCGACGGCCTACGTCGGCTCCGATTCGGCGCTCAGCGGCCGCCTGCAGATGGAGGCCCTGGCGAAAAAAATGAATTACCGCGGCAACGTGGCGATCCTGATGGGCGCCCTCTCCAACGAAGAAACCCGTGAACGCACCCGCGCGGTGGAAGCGGTGATCGCCAAACACAAAGACCTGAACGTGGTAGAGAAACAGACCGCCAAATGGCAGCGCAATGAAGCGGTCGACGTGGTCTCCGGCTGGTTGCTGAACGGCGTCCCGATCGATGCGATCGCCGCCAACAACGATGAGATGGCCATCGGCGCGATCATGGCGCTGAAGCAGGCCAAAAAGAACGGCGTACTGGTTGCCGGTATCGACGGCACGCCCGACGGCCTGCAATTTATCAAAAATGGCGACCTGGCGGTGACCATTTTCCAGGATGCCAAAGCCCAGGCGATCGGCGCGGTGCAAGTGACCCGAGCGATGTTGGATCGCGCCAAAACCGAGTCTTACAACTGGGTGCCTTATGCCACCGTGACGCGAGAAAACTACCCGCAATTTGCACAGATGAACCAGAAATAAACCGTTGCCACTCTCTTTTCAACCCGTTTTGCACCCGAGTGCAATACCACAATATCAGGAGTCAGCATGTTAAATGGTGAAAGAAGTATCCCTCGCCCGCTGCGTTGGGCGATGATCGGCGGCGGCCGCCTCAGCCAGGTGGGCTACAAGCATCGTTCCGGCGCACTGCGCGACAATACCGCCTATCGGCTGGTTGCCGGCGCTTTTGATATCGACGCGGCGCGCGGACGTGAGTTTGGCGTCAATCTCGGTGTGCCCGCTGAACGCTGCTATGACGACTATCAACAGCTGCTGGAGCAAGAAGCTAACCGCGAAGATGGCGTTGAGGTGGTGACCATCGCCACCCCCAACGGCACCCACTATGAAATTACGCGCGCCGCGCTGAGTGCCGGCCTGCATGTCATCTGTGAAAAGCCGCTGTTCTTTACCACGGCGGAGGCAAGAGAAATCAAGGCGCTGGCGGCGGAGAAAGGCCTGATCGTCGGCGTAACCTACGGCTTCTCCGGCCATCCGCTGCTGATGCAGATGCGCGCCATGATCGCGAACGGCGACATCGGCGAAATACGCATGGTCGAATTGCAGTACACCCATGGCTTCAACGCCAATGAAAGCGCGGACACGTTCGAGGCGCAAAAGTGGCGCGTCGATCCGAAAATCGCCGGCCCCTCCTTTGTGCTGGGCGACATCTCTACCCACACCTTCTACATCTCACAGCTGGTCATGCCCGACATGAAAATTGCCTCCCTGCTGTGCGATCGCCAGAGCTTTATCCCTTCCCGTGCCCCGCTGGAAGACAATGCCATGGTGCTGATGCACTACGAAAACGGCGCCGTCGGGCGCATGTGGGCCTCCGCCATCAACGCGGGCGCGATGGACAGCCAAAGCATCCGCGTGGTGGGCTCACGCGCCAGCCTGCAATGGAGTGATTCCACACCCGGCGAATTACGCTATGAGATCCAGGGGCGGCCCAGCCAGACGCTGCACCACGGCATGCCCTATCTGGACGACAGCGCGCTGGCAGAAGAGCGGCTCGGCGCGCTGCATACCGAAGGGCTGGCCGAATCTTGGGCCAATATTTACCTCAAGTTCGCCATCGCCATCAGCGCCAGTCAGCGCGGCGATCGGCAGACGCTGGCCGCGCTGATCTATCCGGATATCGATGCCGGATTGGAAGGCGTGCGCTGGATTGAAAACTGCGTTCGTTCCGCCGACAACGGCGCCACCTGGGTTAATTACCAATAAGGAAAGCACCATGAAACTTTCGTTCTGTACCGACAGCCTGGGCCATTTACCCTTCGAGCCGATGCTGGATCGACTGCTGGAGCTGGGGGTGCGCGGTGTGGAGATGACCACCGGCGGTTGGTCCCCGGCGCCCCATCTGGATACCGAGGAACTGCTGGCCAACCCCGCCAAACGCCGGCAGCTGCAGGAAGCGCTGGCCAGCCGCGGCATGGAGATCGCCGCGCTCAATGTCTCCGGCAATCCGCTCGATCCGGGCGAGCTGGGGCAGCGTCATCTGCGCCAAACCGACAATACGCTGGAGCTGGCCGGCCTGCTGGGGGTGAAGAAGATCGTGATGATGAGCGGCCTGCCGCCGGCCAGCCCGCATGACACCATCCCCAACTGGATCACCTATACCGTCAGCTGGCCGCCTACGGTGAAAAACTGCCTGGACTATCAATGGAATGAGGTGGCGATCCCCTATTGGCAGGCGCTGGTCGCCCGAGCCAAAGCGTGCGGCGTCGAGCGCTTTGCGCTGGAAAACTTCAGCGCCATGCTGGTGTGGAACCCGGAAACGCTGTTCCGGCTGCGCGAGGCCGTTGGCCCGATGGTGGGCCTGAACCTCGATCCCAGCCACTTGATCTGGATGGGCGCGGATCCCATCGCGGTAGCCCGCGCCCTCGGTCCCGCCATTCACCATGTACACGGCAAGGACGTGCGCCTGGAGCGCGGCGTCGTCGAGATCAACGGGCTGCTGGAGACCAAACCGATCGACGAGGTAGCTGGCCGGGCCTGGAACTATGTCGCCGTCGGCTGCGGCCGGGATCTGCAGTGGTGGAAGGAATTCTTCTCGGTGGTGCGCATGATGGGTTACAACGACTGGGTGTCGCTGGAAATGGAAGACTTGACCATGTCGGTCGATGCCGGCATCGACTCTTCCGTTCAGGCGTTGCAGCAGACGATCGGCCGGTAGCCTCAGGCGCGGCGGCTACGGCCGCGGCGCCCCCTTTCACTCCGGTTCACTCGCCCCGGCCGGCATTTGCCGCTGATACTGCGACGGCGACTGCGCCATCACCCGTTTGAAGGCGGTGCTGAACGCGCTTTCCGAGCCATACCCCAACGGGTAGACGATCGATGCGACGTTTTCTTTACCGGCCCGCAGGCGATCTGCCGCCTGCAGCATACGCCAATGCGAGAGGTATTCCATGGCGGTGCTACCAACCAGCCCTTTGAAACGTTGAGCGAATAGCCGGCGATGCGGGCCAGCTCTTCCAGCGTCCAGTTGCGCGCCGGCTCGGCGTGCATGGCGGCGATCGCCAGGCTGATCTGGCGCCGTGGCGTGAACGCGGTGAGGATACGGCCTTCCCCGGCGCCGCGATGAACCCCGTTCAGGCGCTGTAATACCCACCTTTCAAACGGGCTGCCTATGTAGCCCTTCTGTTTTATGTGACGACGTCACATATGTCTTGCCTTCTGTCTCTGAGTCGATTGTTTAAAATTAATTGCCAAAGCAACTGTTGCCATTTAACCTATATTCACTGTTTGCCGAGGTATTCCATGTCATCGAAAGAAAAATCCCTCTATGCCCTCACCAACGCCCTGCAACCGGTTCGCCGGGTGTGGAAACAGGCTGCGACGCTGGCGATCGCCAAATCCGGCATCTCCATGTCGTTGGCTACCGTCGTGGTTCTGGTGCATCGCAATCCGCAGGGCATCAATCAGCGCGATCTGGCGGAAGAAGTCGGCGTCAATCCCGGCGCGCTGGTGCGTCTGTTGGATCAGGCCGCCGCGTTAGGCTTCCTCGAGCGGCAGGAGTCGGCCGGCGATCGTCGGTTTAAAACCCTGCGCATTCTGCCCGCCGGCGCCGAGCTGGCTAAAAAGGTCGAAACCGCGGCCGATAAGCTGCGAGTCGAGCTGATGCACGACGTGCCGTTGGAAGATATTGAAACCGCCACGCGCATTCTGCGCCTGTTTGAAGAGCGCGCAGGCCACTATCTGCAACAGGCCGGCAATGAGCCATGAGAATCGGTAAACCGCAGCTGCTGTATGCCGTGAAACTGTTTATTTCCGCCATGCTGGCCTTCGCGCTGGCGGAAAGCATCGGCCTGCAAAATCCCTATTGGGCAATGGTGACCTGCTGCGTGCTGAGCAATCCGGTCAGCGGCGCTGTACGCGCCCGCGCCACCTACCGTTTTTGCGGCACGCTGTTCGCCGGCGTGCTGACGCTGGGCCTTTCGGCCTGGCTTAGCAACACGCCGGTGCTGTTGATCGTCGCCGCTGGGCTGTCATCGTCACTGATGCTGGGCCTCTCTTATCTCGATCGCACGCCGCGCGCTTACTTTTTCCAGCTGGGTGCCATCACCATGATGCTGGTCGCCATCGCCTACATCAATCACCCGGACACGATGTTCACCATGGTCGTCACGCGGGTGACGGAGATCTGCCTGGGTATTTTGGCGGTGACGCTGGTAGACAGCGTGTTGTTCCCATCGTCGCTGGCGCCGGTGCTGCGCACGCGGCTGAAAGCCTGGCTGTCTGACCTGGCCCGTTGGCAGGAGGACAGCCTCGACGGCAAGGGCGGCGACGCCCAGGCCGACGCGGACCGTATCCGTTTGCTGGGAGACATCGCCTCGTTCAATCAGATGATGACCACCCTTGGCTATGACAGTTCGGTCGATAAGCCCACCCGTCAGGCGGCGATTTCGATACAGCAACGCGTACTGCAAATCGTGCCGCTGCTCTCGGCCATCGGCAGCAGCATCGCCGCACTGCCGGTCGGTCTGCGCCCCCGCCTACAGCCGTGGCTGAATGAGGTCCGGCGGCAGGCCGTTGAATCCGCACCGCACGCTGCCCCCTCGGTGAGCTTGTTGCCACCCGCAGCGTCGCTGTCGCCGTGGGAAACGCTGATCGTCGACGAGCTGGCTGAACAGGTTGAGCAGTGGTTAACGCTGTGGGCCGAGGTACAGCAGTTGAACGCATTCCTGGACGGCGAGCCGCTGCCCGCGGCGCTGCAGGCGCAGATGATGCGCAGCCGCGTCTTCTCGCCGCCGCCGGATACCGGCATGGCGGTGCGCATGTTCGCCGGAATTTTGACGACCTACGCCCTGCTGTGCGGCCTCTGGTATTTCACCGGCTGGGAACAGGGCGCCAACATGGTGCTGATGGGGATCGTGGCTATCGCCTTCTTCGGTGCCGGCGACAATCCCGGCGCCACCATCGCCACTTTTGGCCGCTTCGCCACTATCGCTATGGTCCTCGGCGCCCTGCTTAGCTATGTGCTGCTGCCGCTGGCCGGGGATTACGGCAGTTTCCTGATCGTGATGGGGCTGTTTTTGCTGCCGCTCGGCGTGTGGGCGGCGAGCAACCCGTTGGCGACGTTGGCGATCGCCCTGTCGCTCAGCAACGTCAACTTTCAGGGGCACTATGCGCCGAACAATATGGGGTTGTATCTGGAAAGCACCACCGGCACGCTGATCGGCGTCTATTTCGCATTCCTGTGCGCCGCGCTGTTCCGGCGCTGGGGCACTGATCAAGTAGTAGCGCGGCTGATGCGGCAGGATGCGCAAGAGATGCTGCACCTCAATCGCCACATCACGGAGCGCGACTTACAGCGCTATCAGGCCCGCGCGTTGGATCGCATCACCGCGCTGGGTAGCCGCCTGGCCGTCGTTGGGCAAGCCGATCGCAGCCCACAGCTGTTGATGCGCTTAAAAACCGGTATCGACCTGATTCGTCTGCAGCAGGCCGGCGGGCTCACTCCTGGCGCTTCGCCGAACGCCGGTCTGCCGGCGGCGTTCCGCCAACTTTCTCTGCACGCCGAGGCACCCTCCGAGCTGCTGGGCCAGATCGACGCCGGTCTGCAACAGGCCTGGCGGCAGAACGATCGGCGCGCGCTGCGGCCGCTTACCCGGCTACGGCTGCTGCACTTCCCCACGGCTTTGCACTGGAATCCCTGACATGATCGGTGAAATCAACATTGACGGCGTATTCATCTCGCCCTTGCTGCTGTGCCTGGTGTGCGCGTTCTTCTCGCGCATGGCGCTTTCCTGGACGCTCAACGCGGTGGGCATCTATCGCTGGGTCGCGCAGCGCCCGCTGTTCGACACCGCCCTGTTTCTTATTCTGGCCGGGCTGTTTTTCCACGGCCTGAAATGGCTTACCACCCCCTGAGGCCCCCATGTTTCGTGAACGTACCCTTGCTCTGCTACGCCCCGCGCTGACCCTGATTGCCGTTTTGATCGCGGCAGGTGTGCTGTGGCAGCTTTATCTTTATTACACCTACGCCCCGCAAACGCGCGACGGCAAGATCCGCGCCGACGTGGTGCCGCTGGCCACGGATGTTTCCGGCAAGGTGGAGGCCGTGCACATTCACGACAACCAGATGGTGCATAAAGGGCAGCTGCTGCTCAGCCTGGACAAAGTACGGCTGCGCAACGCGCTGGATCAGGCCGAGGCCGCCGTGGAGCGCGCCAACGTCCAGTTGGCGTCATCCCAGCGCGAAAACCGGCGTTATCAGGCGTTGCAGTCGGCTATTTCACAACAGGAACGCGACAATCGCCGCGATGCCCAATCGCTGGCAAAGGCCAATCTGGATCAGGCCCTGGCGGATCGGGCGCTGGCGCGCATCAACCTGCAGCGCGCCGATCTCTATGCGCCGGTGGATGGCGTGATCACCAACTTCTCCCTGCGCCCCGGCGCTTACGCGACCGCCGGTCAGCCGATCATGGCGTTGGTGGATTCCAACAGTTTCTACATCGCCGGATACTTCGAAGAGACCAAGCTGGGCCGCATCCAGAACGGTGACAAGGTGGTGATCCGCATCATGGGGGAACGGCAGCCGCTGTACGGCCACGTCGACGGGCTTTCCGCCGGCATCAACGACAGCGAGCGCACCACCGCCGCCGGCACTCTGCTCGCCAACGTCAACCCGACATTCAGCTGGATCCGTCTGGCGCAGCGCATCCCGGTGCGCATCGCGATCGACACCATTCCCCACGGCGTCGAGCTGATCGCCGGCCGCACGGCGACGGTCAGTCTCAAGGATAACGGGGAATAATCCGCCGCTAACCGTATCGCTGGGCTTTATGGCGTGATGGCCAACTTAATCACGCCATCGCGTTTCTCCGCGAACAACGCGTAGGCCTCTGCGATATTCTCCAGCCGAAAGCGATGCGTCACGAACGGCCGGAGATCCAAACCGCCATGCTGGATGACGTTCATCATTCTGCGCATCCGCTCCTTGCCGCCGGGACACAGAGCCGTACGGATCGTATGATCGCCCAACCCATAGGCAAGTGCACTCACCGGCAGATGGAGGTCTTCGCTATAAACGCCAAGGCTGGATAAGGTGCCGCCGGGTTTTAACACCCGCAGCGCTTGGTTGAAGGTGGCTTGCGTCCCCAAACACTCGATGCTGGCGTCCACACCACGCCCCGCCGTAATCTTGAATATTTCATCAATCACATCGGTTTCCTTGTAATTCAGCAAGACGTTTGCCCCCATCTTTCCCGCCATCATCAGCTTTTCGGGAGAGCTGCTGATGGCAATAATCAGGCTGGCGCCCTGCAGACGAGCGCCCGCAGTGGCGCATAAACCGATCGGCCCCTGGGCGAAGATGGCCACCGTGTCACCAATTTTAATGTTGGCATTTTCCGCGCCTTTAAAACCGGTAGACATCACATCCGGGCACATCAGCACCTGTTCATCCGTCAGACCGTCCGGTATGAGCGCCAGATTGGCTTCAGCATCAGGCACCAGTACATATTCAGCCTGGGTACCATCGATAACATTGCCGAAGCGCCAACCCGCCGTGGCTTTATATCCGTGGCAACGGCATTCCGGCAAATAGGCTCCGTCCTGGGCAGGAAATCCATCCTGGCAGGCATAGGATGTAAAAGAGGGGCAAATGGCGCCGGCCAACGCCCGCTGCCCTTCATTAAAGCCTTTAACATTGCTCCCGAGCTTTTCTATAATCCCAACCGGCTCATGACCCACGGTCAATCCGTGAGGCACGGCATATTCGCCCTTAAGAATATGAATATCGGTACCGCAGATTGTCGTCGTGGTTATTTTGAGCAAAGCATCGTTGGGGCCAGGAGAAGGAATCGGCTTTTCAATGAGTTCTATTCTCCCCCTGTCGATAAAGGCGGCGGCTTTCATCATGCGCATGGTGGAAGATCCTTTGGTTTCTGTCGAGGTAATTACAAGAAAGAATAATCAAAACGGTTATTTTTTCTATTTTAATTTCTTGTGAAGTAATCACTTTCATCAATAGTTCCAATAGCGAAGTAAAATAATAAATATAATTAACCGAAGAATTAACCCCACCCCGACAAACTATTTACCTTCATATTTTCGAGTAGAGCATCGCTTAAGAAAAGAATGGTTAACACCCTAGCGAAAGCCGCATAATTTCTCTTTCTAAATACCCTGCGCTAAGCGAAAATATGCGTTATCTGATTGATAGAACATGCAGGAAACGCCATGTCACGATTCACCCTCATTCCGCTGAGCCTGGCACTTGCCGGCTGCGCGCCATTGCAACCTGATGGCTGTGAAAAAGCCGGTGCGGTGAACGATTGCGTCTATGCCTGGCGTGCAGGCAGCAATGTTCCAGCGGCAAAGCAACCGCCTAACCTGGGATGCGACGGCCAAGTCTTTTATGAGCGGCCATACTATTCCGCCTCTGCGAAGGCTGAAAAACGTGAAGGCGAAGTGAGCGCAACGTTTGATGTTGATGATAAGGGTAAAGCCAGAAATATCGTACTAACGGGCA
The DNA here is from genome assembly GCF_052166595.1 of Serratia sp. CY81684. Taxonomy (NCBI): domain Bacteria; kingdom Pseudomonadati; phylum Pseudomonadota; class Gammaproteobacteria; order Enterobacterales; family Yersiniaceae; genus Serratia; species Serratia sp. CY81684. Next base: position 1,498,364 of record NZ_JBJNOO010000003.1, read on the forward strand.
CCCCGGAATTCTATCGCGACACCAAAAGCGCTATCGCACGCAGCTGCTGGATACCAGGCAGCGTTAATGAAACAGCGTTGTTTACTTTTAAACTCTCTGGTGATGCTGAAGCCAACCGATAAGCGCAGGATAGGTTCCCTTGCAACGGTTGACTTAACGGGTGTCGGCGGCATTCGCCGCCCTTACAACATCCACTCGATCGGCAGCCAGCCGGCCACGGTGAGAACGATGCGTTTTACCCAGCCGGCGCCGGGTTCTTGCTGGTGCACCTCGGTGTGGCCGTCTTCGAAGGCTTCGTTCCACACCATTTTACCCTTGGGCGTCAATGTCGGCCGATAGGCGGCGTACTCGAGCGGGCCATCAAACAGTTGGCGGGTGTCGGCCGCCAGCGTCGGGCTGTCGATCAAAAAGCCCATTTCGCAGTTCAGGTGCGCCGAGCGCGGATCGAAATTGAACGAACCGATAAACACCCGTTTGTCATCGATGGCGAAGGTTTTCGCGTGCAGCGCCGCGCCGGACAGCCCCAGCGGTTTGAGCTCCTTGCGCCCCGTCGGTTGGCCGGCGCGCAATTTCAGCTCGAACAGCTCGACGCCCGCCTTCAGCAGCTCACGTCGGTATTTGGCGTAACCGGCATGGACCACCAGCACGTCGGTGGTGTTCATCGCGTTGGTCAGCACACGGATGGATTTCCCCTGTTTGGCAAGCGATTCAAAAAAGCTCGCCCCTTCCCGGCCCGGCACGAAATAGGCGGAAACCAGCTCCAACTGCTGGTTGACGCCGCCGATGATCTTGCTGAGCTGCGTCACCATCAAACGATCGCGCGACGCTTTGCCCAATCCCTTCGCCGGATCGTCGGCCACCAGCTCGACCTGGGTGAATTCCGGCTGCACGGCGCCATCGCGAAAGCGCACCGCACTGGTTTCCAGCTGCACCGCCAGTTTGCGGGCCCGGTCACTGCTTTCGGTCGCGGTGGCCTGCGTCAGGAAAGCAGGAAGATTGCCTTTGCCTCGGATAATTTGCTCAACGCCAAACACCGAAGCGCTGTTCCAGTAGCGATCGAAGACCTCGGCGGTTTCCGCCACCACGTTACCGACGCTCAACACGTCGAGATCGAGGAAATAGTTTTCGTCGCCGACCTGGAAATACTCGTCGCCGATGTTGCGGCCACCGATGATCGCCACAGCGCCATCGACGATATAAGACTTGTTATGCATGCGCCGGTTCATGCGCATAAAGTCAAAGGCGTAGCCGGCCAACTTCGGCGTGCGCACGGTTGATGGGTTGAACAGACGGATCTCGACGTTTTCCTGGGCGTTCAGCGCCGCCAGGGTCTCGTCCATCGCGACGCCGTTATCGTCCAAGAGCAGCCGCACGCGCACGCCGCGCTGGGCGGCGTCATACAGGGTTTTCAGCAGGATCTGCCCGGAGGTATCGTTATGCCAGATGTAATACTGGGCGTCGATCGACCTTTCCGCCATTCGCGCCAGCGCCAGGCGGCTGGCGAATGCATCGTGGCCGCTGACCAGCGGCACCACGCCGCTCAGGCCGGGATGCGCCGCCATCTGTTCGGCGGCTCGCGCCGGCAATAGCGCGGCAGGATCCGCCGGCAACGCCGCCTGCGGCAGACGCTGCGAAATATCCGGCAAACGAAAGAGGACTCTTGCCGCAATAATGGCGACCGTCACGGCGAGAATCAGATACACGACAATTTTTATCACGGGACGCGGCCTCGGAAGTTGACTGCTTTGCTTTATACGTCATTAGGTTGCTTCAATCTATAGGAGAAGCGCGCTATGCCATAAGGCTATAGCGTAAAGCGCGAAGGCGAAACGCCAAACAGTTTTTTGAACGCCACCGAATAGGCGCTGTGACTCTCGTAACCGCTTTCGAAGGCGGCGTGGATGATCGAGTTGCCGGCCAGCAGCAGCGGAATGGACGACAGCAGCCGCAGGCGTTGTTTCCACTGGCCGAAGGTGATGCCGGTTTGTTGGCTGAAATGGCGTTGAAAGGTCTTTACGCTGATCGACAGTGAATCGGCCCAGGCCTCAATACCGCGTTCGTCGGCCGGCGTGATGACCAACTGCCGGCAAATTTCGGCCATTCTCGCCTCTACCGGCCAAGGCAGATGCAGCGCCAGCTGCGGCTGCAGGCTCAGCTCCTCCAGGAACAACGCTCTGAGCAGCGCATTGCGTTTGGTCTCCGCCCCTTCAGGCGCCAGCGTCGCCAACTGGGCGATCAGTTCTCGCAACAGCGGTGAAACCTGTAATACGCCGTCGCGCAGCGGCAAACGCGCGGCGGTGATTTCATCGACCAAAATCCCGTAAACGCAGATGTTGCTCTGCATGACGATCTGATGTTCTACCCCCGGCCGCAACCAAACCGCGGTGGTGGGCGGCACGATCCAGCGACCGCTGCTCGCCTCGACCGCCATAACGCCCTGTTGCGAATAGAGCAAATGACAGCGTTTATGCGAGTGGTAAGGAATGACGAAGCCCGCCGGATAGTGTTTCACCAGCCCCGTCACCTCGAACGAGGAATTTTCGTGGCTGCTGAGGTCAATGCGTTTCGTTTCGGCGTTGTCGACTTCGAATCCCATGATCGTTTGTCCCTTTTGATAACGCGAATGTCTTTTATTTGATAGAGGGAGCGCATGATCCTCCATATAGTGACGTTCTCGCAAGCCACACCAGGGGCCTTATGCGAAGAAACTCACTATTTACACCAAAATTTCATCGTTCTGCGTAAAACGGAGGCGATGACGTTGCGCATGCGCTGCGCGATGGCGGCTCGTTGCGGGGGCGACGCGGCCGAAAGTGATGGAGAGGGAAAGCGCGGTGGCATAATCAGGAGGTGTACGCATCAATCAGCAGGTAGCTCGGCCTGGGGGACGGCTTACTGCTGAAGGGATAAGGAGAGCGCCTAGGCTCTCCTCCATCCAACGTTGTTATCTCATCAACGGGCCAACTCGGCGCCGTCCAGCTCGGAAATCGCCAGACAAATCACTTCCGTGATGGCCTGTACCGTATAAGCGGTATTGGCAGGAATGATCAACATCTCATGGGGTTGCAACGTCTGATCGTCAACCTTCAGTTCACCGCTCAGCACCATCAGTTTCACCCAGCCCGGATGAAAACGCGCCGGTTGCCGGCTGCCCGCATCCAGCTTCAGCAACGCCGTATGGCCAGGCGTCTCCCGTTTCAAAATGTGAAAGTGTACCCCATCGTAAGGCATGTTTTCGTAATGCAGTGACGCCAGTGTTCTCTTATGCATGGTAAGTGTCCTCGTGACCGGTGAGTAGCTGCTCCGCCTTCGGTCGCCGTAGAAACGATTGGCGGCTGTCCCTACCGAAAGCACAGGCTCGCAGCCTCTTGGCGAACGGATTAACTGTCGTACTTGCAGCGGCCCGATCGACCGCCGTTTCATGCCTAACCTGCCTCAGGCATGCTAATAAATATATAAGAGCCTCGCCGACGGCGCAAAAAACCGCTGCAACGTTGAGCGCATTACGGTGTTAATCCGTAGCCGGAAAGATTATCTAGCAGCCCGATCAGTGAATCGCGCCGGGCGGTAGCCGCGAGGAATGGCGGGATTAACGCCGTGCAGCAGCTCGTCGCTGACCAGCCGACCCAGCGTCGGAGCGCACATCACGGCCGGATGCATCACCGCCACATAGAGACAGGTGGCGCCCAGCGGCCCGAGGATGGGATAACCGTCGCGCGGCCTGGGGCGCAGCCCCACCGAACACGTCTGCAGCTGCAATGGCGCCGAGCCGTGCAGGCGGCTTTGAATCGCCGATTGCGCGTCCTCTTCCACGTGTTTGACATTGCCGCCAGCGGGATAATCCTCCGCCGCGAGCAGATCGCCATTTTGCGCATGACGCACTTCGATGTCGTCGCCCGCAATCAGCGTGTTCACCGCCTGCGCCGCCGCGTGATAGCGCAACAAAATTGCCGGCGACGCCTCGATCGGCAACGAGAATTCGCTGCCGTCCAGCAGCGCCGAGATCCCCGTACCGCAGGCGAGCACGACCCGTTCGGCGGCGATCGCGCCCTCATCGGTAACGATGCCGGTTATCTGCCCACCGGCTTCGCGCAGAAATCCGCTGACCGCACGACCCAGAAGCAACTCGCCGCCCAACGCGCCTACCCGTTCGAGCAGCCGCTGTGTCACCTCTTGCGGATCGACCGCGCCATCGCGCGCCGCAAAATAGGCCTGGCTATCGGGCCGCCTGAGCGCCGGCTCCAGCGCCATCACCTCGGCTAAGGACAGACGCCGATTGTCGGGGTTTTGCGTAGCCGGTGCCTGACCATAGCTGAGCGCGCCGGACCAATTCACCCACAATTCCGGGATCTCCTGCGTCAGGCGCATCCAGTCAGCCACGATCTCGCGCCGCAGAAACGCATCGGGAGCGCCGTCAGGTACGCCTTCGCTGATCCAGCCGAACGAGCTGCCTGTGGCCCCCGCCGCGGGATACACCTGCTCAACGACGATAACGCGCTGCCCCTGACGCGCAAGATGATAGGCGATCGATGCCCCGACAATCCCGGCGCCCACGATAATAATGCGTGATGATGTTCCATTCATTAATGATGCCCGTGCCTCATTTCAAATGTTGTCGCCAAAGCAGCCATGCCGCCAAACAGGCTACCCCGCCGCCGCAGGCCAGCACGGCGTAAGACGCGCCCCAACTGTGGGTGGTATCCATCACCACGCCAAAGGATAACGGGGCGAACGAACCGATGCCGAAGCCCAGCAACGATCGCCAGCCCATCACGCTGCCAAGCTGTTGCGGCGGCACGTTGTCCGCCATCGCAGCCGACAGCACGCCGGAGTCGCCGAGGATGAAGAAACTGCCGATGCTGACGATAAGCAGCGTCCAGCCCGGCCCCCAGTTCGCCGACCATCCCATCAACAGCGAACCCAACGCGCCGGCGGCGCCCATAAACATCAGCACCGACGCGCGATTGAAATAGTCCGAAACGGTGCCGACAATCAATGTAGCCACCATGCCGGCCAGGTGGATCACCGCCGCGACGATCAATCCGGCGCTGAGCGGATCCAGAGAGAAGCCGCTCAACGCCTCGCTGACCAGGCTGGGTGCCCAGGCCCAGTTGCCGAGCAGCTCCCAGCTGTGGGCGATATACCCGATCAGCAACAGCAGGGTCGCGTAGGTGATAGCATAGCTTTCACGTTTCGTCTTCCTCCCCAGCGTGCGCGGTTGCGGTTCCCGATAACCGACCAGGGCCAACGATCCCGCCAGCGCTCCCAGTAACGCACCGGCGGCGCACAGAGAAAACGCCACGCCTGCGCCCCAGCGCATGGCGCTCCAACCGGCGATGAAAACCGACAGAAAATACCCCAGCGAACTGGCCGTCAGCACCATGCCAATGGCATAACCGCGCCGCGCCGGACCGTTCATCCCCATCGCCAACAGCAGCGCCGGCGTATAAGCCCCGCCCTGCGTCAAACCGACGAAGGCCATCAACACCAACGCGCCGAGATAAGAATGGGCAAATACGGCGAACAGCATCAACGCAGCGGCGCCCAGCCAGGAGAACAGCAGATAAACCCGGCGCGCGCCCAACGAATCGCACCACCAGGAGGCCACCAGCAACGCCAGGGCGTTGGTCAGGCTGAACACTGTCTGCACCGTACCGGCGGAGGCGGCGTCGAGCTGCCACTCGCTCCTGATGGTCGGCAATGCGCCGGCGAACATCATGGTGCCCAGGCAGAGGCCTGCCCGGCTTACGCAAAGCAGAAAGAAAGCTCGCATCTCAGCGCCGCCTCCCTGTCCATCGATGGGTGAGGATGACTCGACTAACACGGGCGACAGGCGGGGAAAACGTCAGCATGACACACTCACAGACAAGGGAGAATGCGCCATAATAATGAGCAAAATCAACGGCTGACAAACGATCTTTCGTCCCTCATTTGGTTGAGCTAAACTCAACCTATGAAAAAAGTTCACTCCCTGCCACACCTGTCCGCATTCGAAGCCGCCGCCCGTCTGGGCAGCTTCAGCGCCGCTGCGGATGAGCTGTTTCTCACCACGGGCGCAATTAGCCGCCATATTCGCAGCCTGGAAGCACAGCTGGGGATCACGCTGTTTTATCGCGCGCACAAGTCCGTGCGGCTGACGCCGGCCGGTGAGAATTTTTCGCGCACCGCGTCTCGGGTGATAAGCGAATTGTTTGCAGCGGAAAGCGCGCTGAAAGCGAGCGCCGGCCGGCAGCGGCTGGTAGTGCACAGCCTGCCGACGTTTACCATGCACTGGCTGATGCCAAAGCTGGCGGCATTCAATGAGATACATCCGGGGATCGCGGTTGATATCACCACCAGCACCGGCGCCGTCGATCGCAATACGCCGTTTGACGTGGCGATCCGGCGCGATCCCGCGCACTTCTCCGGGCTGAAGGCGATCCCTTTCCTGCAGGAAGACAGCTTGCTGGTCTGCAGCCAGAGCTATTTGCGCGCCATGCCGGTCAGTGCGCCGGACAAGCTTGGCGAGCATACCGCCATCCGCATTCGCGCCCGGGAAGATTTATGGCACAGCTGGCTGAATACCTACCCGACGGCGCTGGACGCCTCACCGCCGCCGCTCACGCTCGACCATACCTTCGCCGCCATTCAGGCGGCCGAAGACGGCCTGGGGCTGGCCGTCGTACCTTACCTGTTCTGCGCCAAACATCTGTCGTCCGGTCGGCTGGTGTCGCCTTTCCCGGCGTTGACTATCCGAACCGGCGTTTACTCCCTGCTGCTGCGCGATCGGGACGATGAGGTCGTGAGAAAATTCGCCGCCTGGCTGCAGACGTTCCAGGCCTAAGCGCCGTATTGGAAGCGCACCGCGCTAACGGTATTCTCAGGCGTGGAGCGTCAGCCCTTTTATCGCCTTATCCACCGCTTTCTTCGGCCCGCGCAGCGCCAGGCCGACCAAGTCCAGGTTGTCCGCGTTTTCAGCGAGAAAAACCTGCCGGTTGGCTTCATCGTGCCCGGTCGAGAACATGGCGTGCACATAGGGGATCAGCGTCAATTCCCGTTCCAGCCCTTTACGATGCGCATTTTGCAGGCCCGGCAGATCCGCGGCGAAAATCAGCATCGGCTGCCCGGAAATGCCGCCGTAGCGTCTGCCTTGCGCGTCCACGTAACGCTCGCCGATGATCTCCGGGGCCGCAGCGGCGATGCCCGTCGCCAGAAAGGCCACCACGTTCAGCCGCTGCCAGGTTTGCAGATCGTCACGCACGATAAACGCTATCTTGGTATCAAACATGTTTCGCTTTACTCCGTTGTGCTGTTAAAAGCACATCATCGGCGATGAGCGAGTCAGCGGTATAGAACGTTTGTGCACTGGCGTTGATAGGCCGCCGGCGATAAACGGTAGGCGCGCCGGAACCAGCGGCCCAAATGACTCTGGTCGGCAAAGCCTACCTGCATGGCGACCTGCGCCGGCTCTTCCCCCTGCGCCAGTAACAGTCGCGCGGCACGCAGCCTCAGCCGGATCAGGTAAGCATGCGGCGACTGGCCGAAAGCGCGGGTGAATTGGCGAGTCAGACGGAAACGATCCAGGCCGCACTGAAGCGCAAGTTCCTCCAGACTGGGATTATCCGCCATGTGCTCGTGCAAGTAGTCCCGTAAACGATTCATCTCAATCAAAGCGTCATCGCTTTGGGACGTTGGCCTGACGCGTATATGCCGCGCCAAAAGCGTCAGCAGTTGGTCCAGGCTTTGATCGCGCGCCAGCCGGCCTTCCCTCTGATGCAACGCAAAAAAAGCCTGTTGTATCGCGGTCGCCAGCATCGGATCGTCGGTCAACGTGCTGTGAAAGGCGCCTTCCAGCACTGAGGCGTCCCCTAATCCGCGGCGCTGCATCGCGTCGGAGACCCAGCGCTGCGGCAGATAAAGCATCGCATAGGTAAACCCTTCGGCCTGCGGCGCATGGCCATCGTGCACCGCGCCCGGCTCGATCAGCATGGCGCGCCCCGGTCGGCTGGTATGCAGCGAGCGGTGGCAATTGAAACGCTGCAAGCCCTGCTGCGTGACGCCCACCAGCATTTCATCATGATCGTGAGGATCGTAGGCATGCCCCTGAAAGTGGGCGTTGACGCTCTCAATACCGGTTTCGTCATCGCGCCGCAGTTCGAGCCAGTCGGTATGTTGATGATTTGACGCCATGCAATAAATCCGGAGTTCTGCTCACAGGAAAAGAAAAAACAGCTTACCCTGAGACCGCCACCGTTGCACGCTCACAGCTCGCAGATGGCATAAGTCCCCTTTCCGGCCGATTTCGCCTGATACATTGCGCCGTCGGCGCGGGTCAGCAGCATCTCCTCCGTCACATCGCCGCGTGGGGAAATGGCCGCGCCGATGCTGGCGGAAAGCCGTACCTTCTGCGGCCCGATCTGCGTAATTTTGGCCAGTTGCGCCAACACATTTTCGCAAAATTCGCTGACTTCGCGCTGCGGATCCGTCAACGGCCACAGGATCACCGTGAACTCGTCACCGGCCAGGCGCGAGACGCTGTGGTGCTCGCCGGCGCAGGCGCTGAGCAATGTGGCGAATGTCTTCAGAATCGCGTCGCCGAAGTCATGACCATAGCTGTCGTTAAGGGTTTTGAACCCGTCGAGATCGATAAACAACAGCGCCATCTGCCGCTGATGGCAACAGGCCTGCAGCGTGCCCGACAACCGGCGCAGAAACGCGCGGCGATTGGTCAATCCGGTCAGCATGTCGTGGGTTGCGTCATATTCCAGCCGCTGCTGCAGCCGCTTCAACTCGGTAATGTCCATCGACAGAATGTAAAACCCCTGCGCTTCACACGGCACCAGCGTGGTGTGGATCATCAGCAACCCCTTCTGGGTCTGGAGCTCATTCTCGAAACTCACCATTTCGCCCGCGAGGGCCCGTTCGATCATCGGTTTTGCTATCCGATAAACGCTTTCCCCCATGAAATCGCGCACCGTCATTTCTCTGAGACTGGACTCCTCCAGCCCGAACCAGGTTTTGTAGGCGCTGTTGGCGAACAGGTAGCGTTCATTGCCGTCGATCTGGCTGATTAAGGCCGGCATGTTGTCGGTAATGGCGCGCAAACGCTCCTTCTCCGCACTGAGCTGACATTCGGCGAGCACCCGGGTTTCAATCTCTTCGTTGAGTTTCTTGACGACCACGTTCAGCTCTCGCGTGCGGATTTCGACGCGTTGTTCAAGCTCGTGTTGCAGAGCGAACAGATCGGCCTCCGCCGCCTTGCGCTCGCTGATATCGACGATAACCGAGATGAAATGGTCCGGCTTGCCGTTAGGCAGCCGGTTTAACGCCACCGTCAGCTGCACCCAGATGATCGAGCCGTCGGCGCGGAAATAACGTTTCTCCAGCGAGTAAGTGCTGATCTCGTTTCTCAGCAGCTGCTGCAGTTTTTCCAGATCGGTGTTGAGATCGAGCGGATAGGTAATGTCCTGAAAGGTGCGATCCATCAGCTCGCGCTCGGAATAGCGCAACATTTCGCAGATGCGCGGATTGACCCGCAGCCAATACCCCTGCAGCGACACCAGCGCCATCCCTACCGCCGCCTGGGCGAAGGTCTGTTCGAACAGGGCTTCCGAGCGTTGCAGATTGGACTTCAGGTTTTCGGTATAGACGTGGCGTTCAATGCTCTGCAAATACTCCTCCACCACGGCGGCGAAATCGTGCAGGTCAGCCAGTTGTTCCGGGGAAAACGGCTGCGGCTGGCTGTCGATAATACACAGGGTACCGAGCGGCACCCCGTCGAGCGACAGCAGTGGCTGCCCGACGTAAAAACCGATCCGCGGCCCGCCAATCACCAGCGGATTATCGAAAAAGCGCGGGTCTTTGGCGGTATCGGGCACCACCAGCGCTTCGCGTTGCAAGATAGCATGGCCGCAAAACGAGATATTGCGCGGCGTTTCCCGGGCATCCAGACCGTAACGCGATAAAAACCATTGGCGATCCCGGTCGATCAGCGACACCAGCGCGATGGTCACGCCGAAGTATTTCGCCGCCAACCGCGTGATGCGATCCAGTTTTTCCACCGAGTTTGAATCCAGCACGTTCAGCGAATGCAATACCGACAGGCGTTCGGCTTCGTTTTCGGGGAAGCAGGGTTCGAGCATGTTGTCTCCCATTGTGTCACCGACGGACCCGGCATAGCCGCGTGAGTCCGTTCAGCGTTTCCGTCGATTAGCGGCAAATATCCTTGTCCATCATAGACTCACTCAGTATCAATCCGATTGCGCATTCTCGCCAGCTTTGCCAGGCGTTGCGTTTGTCACCGCGCTGCGCTACAGTCGTTCACAAGGTGATGGTGTTCCACCTTTCCCAACCGCCGCGTTCGCTCGAACCGGATGATGACGCCTGATATACAACTTCGCTTTATTTTTTAGGCAGGTATGTCAGGAGTCGCTATGAATGAAATCTCACGCTTTACCCCTTTTCCACTCCAGCCCGATGCCGACGCGCGGGAAATGCCGCTGTACGTTTTCGGCCATAAAAATCCCGACAGCGACAGCATCTGCAGCGCGCTGGTGGTCGCGGACTGGCTCAATCACCTCGGCAAACCGGCCGTCGCTTTCCGCCTTGGCGAACTGACGCCGGAAACCCGCTACATACTGGCCGCCGCCGGCGTACAAGCGCCTCCGCTGCTGAAAGGCGATCTCCGTGACCGTAAAGTCTGGCTGGTCGATTTTACCGACGTCGAACAAGGGCCGGCCTCATTGCCCGACAGCGATGTGGTCGGCGTTATCGACCATCACCGGCTGGGCACGTTAATCACCCGCAACCCGCCCGATGTCTGGGTTCGCGCCGTCGGCTGTTGCGCCACCGTGATCCTGCAGATCCTGGCGGCGGAAAGGCCGATGCCGCTTTCTTCCGCCCAGGCCACGCTGCTGCTGGGCGCCATTTTGAGCGATACCGTCGCGCTGAGCGCGCCGACCGCCACCGAACAGGATCGGCTGGCGGTCTCGCGGTTGCGCGCAATTTCTCATGTCGACTATGACGCCTTCACCGCCGGGCTGCTCGCCGCCAAAACCGATCTCTCGGGGCAATCCGCCGCGCAGTTGCTGCACCGCGACGCCAAGAATTACCGCATCCAGAGCGTCTCGCTGCTGCTGTCGCAGATAGAAGTGCGAACCATGAGCGACATCGATCCACTGTTGCCCGCACTGCAACAGGCGCTTGAACACGCGAAGCAGGAAGCCGGGCTGGAGATGGCCGCGCTATTGGTCACCGATATCACCTGCCGTCGCTCCACTCTGTATTTCTCGCCGAACCGGGTGCTCGACATTCGTCAGGTGTCTCTGCCCGGCATGACGAGCCGGAAAAAAGAGGTTTTACCGTGGTTAACCCGCCAGATCGCTAACGCAGGGAGATAAGTCATGCCGCTCTACCAACATGCTTTACTGCTGGTACAGGATGAACGCGACGGCCGGCTGCTGTTGCATCATGCCGAACGCCTCAATCAGCAGATGAATACGCGCATTACCGTGGCGCACATCAGTGCCGACTATGCCGAGCTGGACTACCTCAGCGATTCGCTGACCAAAGATCGCCAGTCCAGCGAGGTGATCGCCGCCAAGGCCATGCTCAGCCGTCTGGTGGAAGACTGCTCAATCCCCCTGGAGGTGCGCGCAATTGTCAGTATCCATCGCTTCAAAGACGTCGAAGCCCTGATTGCCCGCGAAGGCGTCGATCTGTTGCTGTTAGGCCATCAGAACCGTCCGTTCGGCGTCTTTTCCTCCTTCGGCTTCGAATTCATTAACCATTTGTCCATCGACGTGCTGATAAAGCATGTGCCAACTCCCTAGAATGAGGTGACTACCCATGAGCTATGAGATTGAAAGCGTAACCGCCAGAGAAATCCTGGATTCGCGCGGCAACCCGACCGTCGAAGTCGAAATGAGCGCGGCGGGCGTCGTGGCCCGGGCTTCGGTCCCCTCCGGCGCCAGCACCGGGTCGCGCGAGGCGGTGGAGCACCGCGACGGCGATCCGCACCGTTTCGGCGGCAAAGGCGTACTGGAGGCGGTGCACAGCGTCAAAACGGCGATCAATGAGGCGCTGCGCGGGGTGGATGTGCGCCAACAACAGGAGATTGACCGCCGGCTGATCGCGCTGGACGGCAGCGAGAACAAGAGCCGATTGGGGGCCAACGCCCTGCTCGGCGTTTCTCTGGCCGCCGCCCGCCTCGCGGCGCAATTGTCGCAGTTGCCGCTGTATCGTTATCTGGGCGGCATCGGCGCCAACCTGCTGCCGGTGCCCTGCATGAATATCATTAACGGCGGCGTGCACGCCCGTTGGCAAGGGGCGGACTTTCAGGAGTTTATGATAGCCCCTCTGGGCGCGCCGTCGCTGCGCGAGGCCGTGCGCTGGGGCAGTGAAGTCTATCAGGCGCTGCGCCAAATCCTGTTGGAACAAGGCCTGTCGGTCGGCGTCGGCGACGAAGGCGGTTTCGCGCCGGCGGTCGCCTCAAACCGCCAGCCGCTGGAGCTAATCGTTCAGGCGATAGAGAAAGCCAGCTACCGACCGGGAGAAGATATCGCTATCTGCATGGATCCGGCCTCGAGTGAATTCTACGCCGACGGCAAATACCGCCTGCGCAGCGAGAACCTCGAGTTGGACGCAACCCAGATGACGGCCTATTACCAGCGGCTGGTGCAGGATTTCCCCATTGTGCTGATTGAAGATGGCTTGGCCGAGGACGATTGGGCCGGCTGGCGTATTCTGAGCGACGCCCTGGGCGACCAGGTGGAGCTGGTCGGTGACGATCTGTTCGTCACCAACGTGAAATATATCCAGCGCGGGATTGATGAACGGTTGGCTAATGCCGCGCTGATCAAGCTGAACCAGATCGGCACCCTGAGCGAAACCTTCGCCGCCGTGCAGCTTTGTCAGGCGAACGGCTGGGGCGCCTTTATCTCGCACCGCAGCGGCGAAACCGTCGACAGCTTTATCGCCGATATGACGGTTGCGATGCGAGCCGGCCATGTGAAAACCGGCGCACCGTGCCGCGGCGAGCGCATCGAAAAATACAATCAGCTGATGCGCATTGAGGACCAATTGGGCACCGCGGCGGTATATGCCGGGCGCTCCGCCTTTAAACGCCGCTAATCTTTGCAGGCCGGCCACGCACCGGCCAACTTTTCATTTTTGACCTGGCATAACCCCGCCACGCCGGATCCCAGCAAGGTAAGTCGGGTCGCCAGCAATGCTTCTCGCTGTTCATTCAGCGTGACCAACATCCGCTCGATTTCCGCCAGACGGGTCTCGACGCCCTGTATCAACCCATCCTCATAAGCGCTGCCCTGCAGCGCCAGCACGCGTTGGATCGCCTGCAGCGAAAAACCCAGATTCTGGCCGATTTGGATCAGGTGCAGCCGCTCCAGCGCGCTTTCGCTATACACCCGATAACCGTTGACGCCGCGCACTGCTTTAGGCAGCAGGCCCTGCTGCTCGTAGTAGCGTATCGCCGAGGCGGCCACGCCGGCCCGTTCCGCCAATTCTCCGATCTTCATGCCCTATTGACCTTAAAGTTAACTTTAAACCTAGTATAGCGCCATTCCCCCTGCGACAGGAGCGCAAACCCGATGTTTACCCCACTGACACTGCCCAACGGCAGCCGCCTGACCAACCGTTTGGCCAAAGCCGCGTTGGAAGAAAATTTGGCCGATGAAGGCCAACTGCCCGGCCCCGCGCTATGGCGCTTGTATCGCCACTGGGGTATCGGCGGCGCCGGTCTTATCATCACCGGCAACGTGATGATCGACGGCCGCGCCATGACCGGCCCCGGCGGCGTGGTGCTGGAACAGGATACGCCGCTCGCCTCGTTCGAAACCTGGGCCAAGGCCGCGCGCCAGGAAGGCGCGCAGGTTTGGATGCAGCTCAGCCACCCGGGCCGCCAGGTAATGGCCGACATGGGCGGCAACGCCTGGGCGCCCTCCGCCATTCCGATGGCCATGGGTAAGTACAGCAAAGCGTTCGCGCAGCCGGAAGCCATGAGCGAAGCGCAGATTGCCGAGGTGATCGCCCGCTTTGCCGCCAGCGCACACGCCGCCGAACGGGCCGGGTTTACCGGCGTGCAGATCCACGCGGCACATGGCTACCTGATCTCTCAGTTTTTGTCGCCGTTGGCCAACCAGCGCAGCGATCGTTGGGGGGGCGAGCTGGCAAATCGCGCCCGCCTGCTGCTGGAGGTGGTACGCGCGGTGCGCAAGCGGGTCTCGCCAGGTTTTTGCGTGGCGGTAAAGCTCAATTCCGCCGATTTTCAGCGCGGCGGCTTTTCGCCGGACGAAGCCCGGCAGGTGTTGCAGATGCTCAACGAACTGCCGGTCGATCTGGTGGAGTTATCGGGCGGGAGCTATGAAAGCCCGGCGATGCAGGGCGAAACGGCAGACGACAGTACCCTGGCGCGTGAAGCTTATTTTCTGACCTTTGCCCGCGATCTCGCCGCAGTAGCCCGCATGCCGGTGATGACCACCGGCGGCATCACCCGCCCGACGGTGGCGCAACGGGTGCTGAACAGCGGCGTCGCGGTGGTCGGCATCGCCACCGCCATGGCGGAAATTCCCGATCTGCCGTGCCGCTGGCAAACCGGCGAAGCCCCTCATGCGCTGCCCGCGCCGGTAAAATGGCGCGACAAAACGCTGACGCTGCTCGCCCGCATGGCGCTGATCAAGCGCCGCATGCACGCTCTGAGCCGCAATCGGACGCGCAACGTGCGTTACTCCCCGCTGTGGTCGCTGCTCATCGATCGGTGGCGCACCCGCCGCACTCTGCGGCGCTATCATGCCTGGTTACGGCAACGTTAATGACCGCGGCGCCGGCAGACATGCCGGCACCGCACAAAAATCCCGCTGTTTTGATCGCGCTACGTAAAATCTGCAAGAAATCACCACTCTGGATACTGCGCTTTTAACGCTCGATTGCTTATATTCATCACAAATTTTGTGTATATAACCGCTATAGGACTTAAGGTGGTGAATAGATGAAAATAAGCCGCTATTTTCTATTTATGTTATTAATCGGAAATTCACCTTAATAATAAATGCATTAAAGAAGCAGCCAAAGGAAAGCAGAAAAGGATTTTTACGCAATGTTAAATAAATGTTGTTTTCTGCCGGCAAAACCAACGGTCAACAAATCAACAACATATTGATGAGCCTAAGAAAAAACTAAACAATTCAAAACAAAATCGGCTATTGAGTCCCAGGCGAAAAAGCCATATATTGGTCGCGCTTTTCACAAGGCAGTTACTTTTCTAATTCATTAATTCAATCGTTGCGTCTTGAGACCTTCGGTTGTAGGAGAGATATGATGACGGATAAAGTCCGTATTGATACTTTAGTTGCAAACTCATTAAACGGAAACAATGAAACCTATTTGGCGCGTCAAGCCGAATTTGAGTCGAATGTTAGGAGTTATCCGCGCAAATTGCCGTTGGCAATTGCGAAAGCCCAGGGCGTTTGGATCACTGATGTTGAGAATAATCAATATCTTGATTGCCTGGCCGGGGCGGGAACGTTGGCTCTTGGACATAATCACCCCGACGTCCTGCAAAGCATCCAAAATGTCATTACCAGCGGCTTGCCGTTACATACTCTCGATCTCACGACCCCGTTGAAAGATCGTTTCTCCGATTACCTGCTCTCTCTGTTGCCTGGCGAAGGCAAAGAGTATTGCCTGCAGTTCTGCGGCCCGTCCGGCGCCGATGCGGTGGAAGCCGCGCTGAAGCTGGCGAAAAAGCACACCGGCCGTTCCGGCGTGATCAGCTTCTCCGGCGGTTATCATGGCATGACCCACGGCGCGCTGTCGGTCACCGGCAACCTGTCGCCGAAGGCGGCGATCAACGGCATGATGCCGGAAGTGCAGTTCATGCCTTATCCGCATGAATACCGCTGCCCGCTGGGCATCGGCGGTGAAGCCGGCGTCAAGGCGCTGACCTACTACTTCGACAACCTGATCAACGACGTGGAAAGCGGCGTGCGTAAACCGGCTGCGGTGATCCTGGAAGCCGTTCAGGGCGAAGGCGGGGTTAACCCGGCGCCGGCCGAGTGGCTGCAGCGCATCCGCAAAGTGACCCAGGAACACGGCATTCTGCTGATCATCGACGAAGTTCAGGCCGGTTTCGCCCGTACGGGCAAGCTGTTCGCCTTCGAACACGCGGGCATCGAGCCGGACATCATCGTGATGTCGAAAGCGGTCGGCGGCGGCTTGCCGCTCGCGGTGCTGGGCATCAAAAAAGAGTTCGACGCCTGGGAACCGGGCCACCACACCGGCACCTTCCGCGGCAACCAGCTGGCGATGGCCACCGGCCTGACCACCCTGCAGTACCTGAAAGAGCATAAGGTCGCCGACAAAGTGGCCGCTCAGGGCGAGTGGCTGAAAGGCAAGCTGGCCGAGCTGCAGAAACGTTATCCGGTGATCGGCCACGTCCGCGGTCTGGGCCTGATGATCGGCATCGAGATCGTCAAGCCGAACGAAGCGCAGGATCACATGGGCTGCTACCCGGCCGATGGCGAGCTGTCCGCGCTGCTGCAGAAGAAATGCTTCGAATCCGGTCTGATCCTGGAGCGCGGTGGGCGCAACGGCTGCGTGCTGCGTCTGCTGCCTTCGCTGCTGATCACCAACGATGAGCTGGGTATTTTCCTGGATAAATTTGAGCAGGCGCTGTTGGCCGCCGGCGTCAAGCCAGTCTGAGTGGAGCGAATAACCGCGATGTCCAAGTTAAACCCGATTCTGGCTTCCTCGGCGCACAGCGCCGAGGCTTACCGCCAGGCGATCGCACAGAGCAGTGAAGCCGTCGTGCAGTGGCTGCAACAGCCCGAGATGTATCAGGGCAAAAGCGTTGCCGAACTGCGCGAGCGCATCCAGCTCGACTTCACCCCGCAAGGCCTGGGCAACCAGGCGGCGATCGAGCGCGCCATCGAGTACTTTTTGAAAGACAGCCTGTCGGTGCACCACCCGCAGTGCGTGGCGCACCTGCACTGCCCGAGCCTGGTGATTAGCCAGGCCGCCGAAGTGCTGATCAACGCCACCAACCAAAGCATGGACTCCTGGGATCAGAGCCCGTCGGCCACGCTGATCGAAATGAAATTGATCGAGTGGCTGCGCGCCCAGGTCGGTTACCAGCCCGGCGACGCCGGGGTGTTCACCAGCGGCGGCACCCAGAGCAACCTGATGGGGCTGATGCTGGCGCGCGATGCGTTCTTCGCGCGTCAGGGCCACTCCGTGCAGCAGGACGGTCTGGTGGGCGATCTGCGCAAGCTGAAAGTGTTCTGTTCTGAAAACGCCCACTTCTCGGTGCAGAAGAACATGGCGCTGATGGGCCTCGGCTACCAGTCCGTCACGCTGGTGAAAACCGATCGCTTCGCCCGCATGGACGTGAACGATCTGGCGGAAAAACTGGCGCAGGCCAAGGCTAACGGCGAGCAGGTGATGGCGATCGTCGCCACCGCCGGCACCACCGACGCCGGTGCGATCGACCCGCTGCGCGATATCGCGCGGCTGGCGGCGGAGCAGAAAATTTGGGTGCACGTGGATGCGGCCTGGGGCGGCGCGCTGCTGCTCTCCGAGCAGTACCGCTACTACCTGGACGGCCTGGAGTTGGTGGACTCCATCACCCTGGACTTCCACAAGCAGTTCTTCCAGACCATCAGCTGCGGCGCCTTCCTGCTGAAAGACGAGCGCCACTACGAGCTGATGCGCTATCAGGCGGCCTACCTGAACTCCGAATTCGACGAAGCGCAAGGCGTGCCGAACCTGGTCTCCAAATCGCTGCAGACCACCCGCCGCTTCGATGCGTTGAAGCTGTGGATGGGGCTGGAAGCGCTGGGGCAGAAGCAATACGCCGAGATCATCGATCACGGCGTCACGCTGGCGCAACAGGTGGCGCGTTACATCGCCGACCAGGAATCACTGGAACTGGTGATGCAGCCGCAGCTGGCCAGCGTGCTGTTCCGCTACCGTCCGGCGCAGCTGGCGGCGAAAGGCGACGCGGCGGTCGCCCTGTTCAACCAGCGCATCGGTGACGCCTTGCTGGAATCGGGCCGCGCCAACGTCGGCGTGACCGAGTTCGATGGCGTAACCTGCCTGAAAATGACGCTGCTGAACCCGATCGTGACGCTGGAAGACATCAAGCTGTTGCTGGCGCTGGTCGAGAAAACCGCGCAGCAGCTGCCGGCGTAACGTCGTCCCCCTGCCTGTAAAGCCGATAACGTTTGTTATCGGCTTTTTTATTGCTCATCAATCGCAGGAGACGCAGCGTTTACGCTGATATACTGCAGCCAACGCCTTCCCTTATTTCCAGCGCCACAGGATAAACGCATGACCGACCCGGATTTCAACCTGCTGATCGCGCTCGACGCGCTGCTGACGGCGGGCAGCGTTGCCGGCGCGGCGCGCCGTCTCGGTTTAAGCCCCTCGGCGATGAGCCGTACCCTCAGCCGACTGCGCGCGGCCACCGGCGATCCCCTGCTGGTGCGCGCCGGCCGTCATATGGTGCTGACGCCCTATGCCGAAACGCTGTGCGAGCGGGCGCGGCACGCGACGTTCGAAGCGCGCGCTGTGTTGCGCCCGGCGCAGGGAGCATTGGATCCCGCCGCGCTGGATCGTACCTTCACGCTGCGCGCCAACGACGGCTTCGTCGAGGCCTTCGGCCCGGCGCTGATCGCCGCCGCTGCCGAACAGGCGCCGCGGGCGCGGTTGCGCTTTGCGCCCAAGCCGGAGAAAAGCGACCGCCCCCTGCGTGAAGGGCTGGTCGATCTGGAGATCGGCGTGCTGGGCAAAATGGGGCCGGAAATCCGCCTGCAGGCGCATCCTCGGGCCGGTAGACGCCGCGCTGGCGGAGCTGGGGCTGGCACGCCATATCGCCGCCGTGGTGCCGAGCTTTCCCGCCGCGCTGGCGGTGGCGCAAGCCTCGAACCTGTTGGCATTGCTGCCCGCCTCTTTCCTGCAGGCTCAACCTGCCGATGGCCCGCTGCGCGTCTTCGAGCTGCCGGTAAGAACGCCGCCCATCACCGTCTCGCAGATGTGGCACCCGCGCCTGGACGCCGAGGCGGATCACCGCTGGCTGCGGCAGTTGGTGTTGGCCGTCTGCCGCCAGCGGGCGTAGGCACCGCGCACCTCAAGTGACAACGTCACCAAACATTCCCTTACGGCGCCGCTCGCCCGTTTAAATCGGCCAGATAGGCGCAAAACATGTCCGCCATCGCGTCGGCATAAGCCACAATTTCCACATCGCTGCGCGGCGTTTCGGAGAATTGCTTGCCCGCCGCCCCAAGCGTGCCGACGATCAGCTCGCCTGCCAACGTACGGACACCTTCCGCCGCATCGGGCAGCGCTTCGCCCATAAACACCTGCACGATACCCTTGCCTGTGGCCTTCGCCGCCTGCGCCTCCGGCGCATCGCGGTACAACGGCGCCGCATCGTTCAGCGCCACGCGCATCTGCGCCTCTTCACATTCCGAACGGATAAATGTCTGCACCAGCAACCGTAAACGCTCGAACGGCGCAGTCTCTCTATCGGCCAGAATGCCGCTCAGCATGGCGGTGGTCTGCCGCCATTCGTCGCTTTGCAAACGAAACAGGATCGCCGCTTTGTTGGGAAAATACTGATAAAGCGAACCGATACTGACGCCGGCACGTTCAGCCACTCTGGCGGTAGTGAAACGCGCGGCGCCCTCCTGCGCCAAAACCTGAATAGCGGCGGTCAAAATGGCGGAGACCAATTCGGCGGATCGCGCCTGTTGCGGTTGTTTTCTCGAGGAAATTTGCTTACTGCGGCGTTCAGTCATAGCGGGCGCCAATGCGAATAGTGAAATGCGAATAGTTCGTCATATTATAGCGGCACGCGCTTTCGCGCTCACTTTTTCTACGGGAGTTTTGCCATGAGTACCCTGACCACCGCGCCGTTGGCGCCGCTGCTAAGCACCCTGTTCCAGCAGGCCGCCGGCCGTTCACCGGCGCTCGCCGCCCTGTTCCGCGACGTGCCTGACGAAGAGCAAAATCGACTGATGCAGAGTAAAACCGACTATCGTGAACTCTACCATCGCCTGAAGGATTTCCCCCTGGCGGTGTCGCCGGAAACCGGCGCATTGCTGTACATGCTGGCGCGCGGTTGTCGGGCGCAAAACATCGTCGAATTCGGCACGTCGTTCGGTATTTCAACGCTGCACCTGGCCGCCGCGCTGCGCGACAACGGCGGCGGCCGGTTGATCACCTGCGAGTTTGAACCGAGCAAAGCGGCGCAGGCGCGCCACAACCTGACCGAAGGCGGCGTCGTCGATCTGGTGGAGATCCGCGTGGGCGATGCCCTGGAAACGCTGCGCGACGATCTGCCGGCCACTGTCGACCTGCTGTTGCTGGACGGCGCCAAGGGGCTTTACCCCGATATCCTCGCGCTGCTGGAAAATCGTCTGCGCCCCGGCGCGCTGATCGTCGCCGACAACGCCGATTACAGCCCGGAATATCTGGCGCGCGTGCGTTCTCCGGCGTCGGGTTATCTCTCCACGCCGTTCGCGGATGACGTCGAGCTGTCGATACGCCTTTAAATCCCTCATCGCGCGGGGGTTGTTCCCCCTCGCGCGATCGTACAACATAGCGTGCATGATGCCTGACTCAGTGAAATGCCCATGACGCTTCCCCCTCTCTGGCCGGTGTTCGACGGCCATAACGATCTGCTGCTCAACCTGTGGCTACAGCATGATGACGATCCGGTCGCCGCCTTTTATTCCCGCGTCACGCCGGGCCACCTCGATTTCTCCCGCATGCAGCGCGGCGGATTCTGCGGCGGGCTGTTCGCGGTATTTATTCCCCCGGTCAGCTATATCGCCCAGATGCGTAATCAAACGCCGGAGGAGGCGCAGGCCGCCTTCGATCCGCTGGCGATCGCCGAACGGCAGATCGCTATCCTTTATCAGCTGGAACAGGCTTCTCAGGGGCGGCTGCGCATCTGCCGCACCGCCGCCGAGATAGAACAGTGCCGCCTCAACCGGCAAATGGCCGCGGTGCTGCATATCGAAGGCGCCGGCATGATCGATGCGGAGCTGACGCAGTTGGAGGCCTTCTACCGGCTGGGCGTGCGCAGCATCGGGCCATTCTGGAATCTGCCGAACGCCTTCGGCACCGGCGTCAGCGGGCCGTTCCCCGGCTCCCCCGATACCGGCCCCGGCCTGACGCCGGCCGGCGAGGCGCTGATCCGCGCCTGCAACCAGCGCCGCATCATGATTGACGTCTCGCACATGAACGAGAAAACCTTCTGGCAAACCGCCGCGCTGAGCCGCGCACCGCTGGTCGCCACCCACTCCAACGTCCACGCCCTCTGCCCGCAGCCGCGCAACCTGACCGACGCACAGCTGGAGGCCATCGCCCAGAGCGGCGGGATAGTCGGCGTCAATTTCGGCACCGCCTTCCTGCGCGCGGACGGTAAACGTGACAGTGCAACGACAGGTCTAACAGAAATTGTTAAACACGTTGAGTATTTGATCGCTAAACTTGGTGAAGATCGCGTGGGATTTGGCTCTGATTTTGACGGGGTCAACGTACCGCAACCGTTGGAGGACGCCGCCGGCCTGCCGCGCCTGACGCAAGCGCTGGCGCAGGCCGGGTTCGATAACCGGCTGCTGGAGAAGCTGACCTGGCGCAACTGGCTGAACGTGCTCGCCGCCACCTGGGGTGAATAACCCGGTTACGCTTTAAAGGTTGCGATCTTCGTCACATTTCGCCAACATTGGGCCGGCCTAATGCGAATCTTTCTCATTGGCTTCGAACTATCACGATGCATGCAAAGGAGCACCGCTATGACTACCTGGACTAAACCTGAATTTGTTGACCTGCGTCTGGGGCTGGAAGTGACGCTGTACATTTCCAACCGTTAATCGCCCGTCTGCCCGCCTTTCGCGCGGGCATTTCTTTCCCTCTTTTTCTGGTTCAGACATGCAGATAAAAGTTCTCGGCTCGGCAGCGGGCGGCGGCTTTCCCCAGTGGAATTGCAACTGCGACAACTGCCGGGGCGTTCGCAGCCACAGCATCAACGCCACGCGCCGCACGCAGTCTTCCATCGCCGTCAGCGACGACGGTAAAAACTGGGTACTGTGCAACGTTTCCCCGGACATTTGCCATCAGCTGCTGGCCTCGCCCGAATTGAACAATCCCGACGTGCTGCGCGGCACCGGCATCGGCGCGATCGTGCTGACCGACAGCCAGATCGATCACTGCGCGGGCTTGCTCAATTTGCGTGAGGGCTGCCCGCACCACGTCTGGTGCCCCCCTGAAGTGCATGACGATCTCAGCACCGGTTTCCCGGTGTTTCCCATGCTCTCCCACTGGAACGGCGGGTTGATTCACCACCCGGTAACGCCCGGTGAACCGTTCCGCACGGCGGTCTGCCCGAACGTACGCTTTACCGCCATTCCATTGCTCAGCAACGCGCCGCCCTATTCGCCGTACCGCGATCGCCCGCTGCCGGGCCACAACGTGGCGCTGTTTATCGAAGATACCGCGCGCGGGGTCGGTCTGCTGTACGCGCCGGGCCTGGGTGAGCCGGACGAGGCCTTGATGCCCTGGCTGCGCCGCGCCGACTGCCTGCTGATCGACGGCACGCTGTGGCGCGACAATGAGCTGGCCAACGCCGGCGTGGGGCGCAACACCGGCAAGGACATGGGGCACCTGGCGCTGGCGGAAGAGCACGGGCTGGCGGCCCTGCTCAGCGCCTTGCCCGCCAAACGCAAGATCCTGATCCACATTAACAATACCAACCCGATCCTCAATGAAGACTCGGCAGAGCGGCAAAGTCTGACCGCCGCCGGCATCGAAGTGAGCTGGGACGGCATGAACATCGAACTGTAGGGAATCGCCATGACGCAACCACTCCCACTGACTCCGCAGGCATTTGAAGCGGCGCTGCGCGCCAAAGGCGCTTATTACCACATTCACCACCCGTACCACATCGCAATGCACAACGGCGAAGCGACGCGTGAGCAGATCCAGGGCTGGGTGGCCAACCGCTTCTACTACCAGACCAGCATTCCGATCAAGGATGCGGCGATCATGGCCAACTGCCCGCAGCCGGACACCCGCCGTAAATGGGTGCAGCGCATTCTGGATCATGACGGCTACGGCGGCAGCGAAGGCGGTATCGAGGCCTGGCTGCGCCTCGGCGAGGCCGTCGGCCTGCAGCGCGACGCCCTGCTTTCTGAACAGCTGGTGCTGCCGGGCGTGCGCTTTGCGGTGGACGCCTACGTCAACTTCGCGCGCCGCGCCTGCTGGCAGGAAGCGGCCTGCAGCTCGCTGACCGAACTGTTCGCGCCGCAGATCCACCAGTCGCGCCTCGACAGTTGGCCGCAACACTACCCGTGGATCGACGCCGCCGGTTACGGCTATTTCCGCAGCCGCCTCGGCCAGGCCAACCGCGACGTGGAACACGGCCTGGCGCTGGCGCTGGACTATTGCGATACCGTTGAAAAGCAGCAGCGTATGCTGGAGATCCTGCAGTTCAAGCTGGACATTCTGTGGAGCATGCTGGACGCCATGAGCATGGCCTATACCCTGAACCGCCCGCCTTACCACAGCGTGACCGCCGCGCGGGTCTGGCACAACCAGAGGCTGGTGTAATGACGCTGAACCCTGAACACACCCCCGTCTTCCGCCGCGGCTACCGCCTGCAATGGGAGCCGGTGCAAAACAGCCACGTGATCCTCTACCCGGAAGGCATGGCCAAACTGAACGACAGCGCCGCCGCCATCTTGCAGCTGGTCGACGGCCACACCACGCTGAACGGCATCATCGCCCAGCTGAACGCCCGCTTCCCCGGCGCCGAAGGCTTGGCGGACGACGTGCTGGAGTTTTTCCAGCGCGCCTACGAACAAAAATGGGTGACCTTCCGTGACTGAACCACGTGCGCCGGCGGTGAATCCGCCCCTCTGGCTGCTGGCGGAGCTGACCTACCGCTGTCCGCTGCAGTGTCCGTACTGCTCCAACCCGCTCGATTTTGCCGCGCAGGAAAAAGAGCTGACCACCGCGCAGTGGATAGAGGTGTT